>CAJTPZ010000001.1 GCA_910578395.1 uncultured Muribaculaceae bacterium
TGATTGATTTTGCCGCCATAAAAATCCTAATCAATAAAATTTAGACAACCTCTTAGACAGACAATAAGCGTGAACCTATGCGATGACAAAATTAACATATTTTCATTAAACAACAAAAAATCGGCCTAATTCAACCCGACACAGCTGAACGACAGAGGGGCGTCGGTTTTGTCCGACGCCCCTCTGGTTGCTTATGTTGATATAATAATATCAATACACTTCAAACTCGTTGATGCGGGTAGTCATCACACCTGCCTCTTGCGTTGGCGCAGTGATCATCAGCTTCACATAACGCACTGTCTCAGGAGTTTTGAGTTTGCGGTTTACTACATTGTGGCGGTTACCGGCAAATCCGTCGATTGTATGCCAGTCCTCGTTCGTGGAATTACGCCCCATTAGATAACAGCCCGAAGTAACATATGAAGGATCCTCTCCTCCTGCATTCAATAGCTTCCAGCCCTTGATTTCAGTCGGCTTGCCAAGATCAAACACAACAGTCGGAGGATTGCCGGTGACATCACACCATTTAGTCATCGGATTGCCATCAAGCATCTTTGCCGGAGTCTCACGTTCATTTACAAACCCTGTCGACGATACAATCATCTCCGGAGAAAGGAGATTGACCGTTGCGACCTCTTCCGTTACGGCATTCTCGCGATTTGCCGTGGTAAATAAAGGTGTCGCAGCCACAGCCCGCTCATTCTCGCCATTGGTTACAGTAGCTGAGAAGAGAATAAGCTGGCGGTCTTTGGGCAGAATGACTGACGTTGCACCTGCAGGAACATCAACCGTATAGTGATACATATAGGTGAATTCATGCGGCTCGTCGTTTGAAGGTGAGTGTCGGTGAGTGCCTGTATAAGCTACACGCTGTTCCTTCATGTAACCTTCTGTATGGCCGTCATGTCCCCACTGGCCTATAAAACCTGAATATGAAGGTACCATAAGGGTATCTGTATCATTGCCTACCTTCACAACAGCCTTTACGTCATTATTGTCACCGTCTGCAGCCATGAGCAGATGCAGCTTGCTCCATTTGCCGGCTGGAAGGGATATTGTATCACCGTTGCATACTACTGCATTGTTGCCGGGAGTCTTGTTGATTGCAAACGAAACGGCATTCGCCACAATTTCCTCCGGCATGATCTCCGCAGCATAGCTGTAGCCGCCCGACAGACCACCATTCTGACGATATCCGTTCCACGTCATCACACTCCTGTTGTAAGGCAGAACCACCGACGCCATCTCAGGCCTCATCTCATCAGTTTCATCAAAGTATACACGATATGTGCCGATACCGTTGCCCTTAAGGCTAACAGGCATCTTATTGCCCTGTACCGCCGCATTACCGGTAACTTTCTCTGTTCCGTCTGCCGTGTTTGCACTTTTTATCGTACGGGAGAACACCACATTGGCATTGGTCGGTTTTCCTGAAGTTTCATAAACACGTACAACGTAACCATTGCCGTCCTCAGCTCGTTTAAGCGCCTTGATCACAACATTTGAAGCATCGGTTGATGCAAGCGACAGACTGCGGCCCTCTCCCTTGCTCTTCGGAACAATGAAAGCCTTTACACGCTGGTTCAGACGTTCACCGGCTTTGACCGCCTCTGCTCGGTCGAGACCTCCCTCATGACCTATGATAGAATAAGTGAACTTATGGTGTCCGAAATCCTGATGATCCTGATATGTGTAGCCGTTCTTTGTTTCGGGGGTGTGAAGCAGAGTCAGGCGTATCGTATTGTCTTTCGGCTTGTCCCAGCCATACTTCGAGTTATTGAGCACCGTCACACCATAACTGCCGTCACGGTCACTAAGGTCGGCCCATTCTCTTGCAGGCACCTCATATGCGGTAAGCACATTATTGCCGCGCTCGATCACACCGATACCGAGATCGTATGTTGCCTTATCGTTCGATACCGAAAGAGGGAACTCTGCCTTCACAAGTGCATTTGTGGTAGCCCAATCCACCTCATTCACAAAGTCGATACGGGGAGCCATGGCACCCTCATAAAGATTTATATACTGCGTGAACTCCGAGTCGCCATACTTCTTCGAAACCTTGACACTCTTCATCAGGTTGCCATCCTCGACAAGTGTGATCGACACATCTTCACCAAACGAAACGGGCTCCGAATCAATTGTTTTCTTTGTGATTTCCCACGCAGGCCACGCATATGATTTGTTGTCCGTAAACATGGCCAGACGTATCGCCTTGCCTTTCTCAACCATCTCCTTGCCGTTACGCTTGTCGACAAGCGAAATGATGTCGCCGTTCTTGTCAAACTTGAGGCTGTAGACACTATTTTCTACACTATTGACTCTTCTTGTTTCTTCCTTGACATTCTTTCCTTTCAGAGCCACATCATAAACAGCATAGCCGATAGCAGGTACTGTTGCCTCTGCAAGTACTGTTGCCTTGCCATCGGCATAACCGGTCACCTGAGCCTTCACCTGCTTGCCATTGTGATCTTTCACAACCACACCCGACGGACGGTTCTTTGCCGGAATCTGAAGTTCCACAACATCAGTTGTCTCATAACCCAGAGGATTGAACATAAGAACAGGGATACCGCCGACCTTGGTGTTGAGAGTCGAAGCCACACTCGACACAGCGTCTGTCATCAGATCAGAGAATTGCTTGAGTGAGAGAAGCTCGTCATTCCATGAAAACTCATATGCGCGCGGTATACTGGTACCTGTGAGGTCATCATGAAACTGATGGAATATAAAGCGCTTCCATGCCTCTGTAAACGACTCAGTCGGATAAGGGTGTCCGGCATAGAGGGCCGCCACAGTAGCCGCACGCTCAGCAGCGTCGCCAAGCAGTTCGTTCTGGCGATTATAAAGCTTCATGGCTGCCTGTGATGTATAACAGCCTGTACCATGTACATCCATCAGAAGTTCACCGTCAAACACTTCAAGCTCCGGATGCGACGAATAAGGTAGATAATCCTTGTAAAGCTGATCGCTCGTTGCACTTATGATCTTCAGCGGTCCATTCCCGTTAACACCCTTCTCTACCGATATTACCGAATTCACCGACGGAGCGCCACCGGTGTCACCAGTGCCATAATAATGGTAGACCTTGTTAAGCGGACTTTCGTCAGCATGTTTTTTAAGTTGCTTGTCGTTTGAGATATCATCTCCACGCCAGCGGAAATTGTAGTTGAAGCCATGCGCCATCATGATGCGCTCTCCATCTACACCCTGCCATAAACCGATTGTAAACGGATATTTCTTGTCTCCGTAAAACGGATTGTTACGCCAGCCGAGCTTCTGTGACGAGAAACCAAGAAGACCACAATGATTGGCTACAGTCGGAAGTGTCCAGCCGAAACCGAAGCAGTCGGGAAGGAAAATATCTGTACTCTCAACTCCAAACTCGTCACGATAAAAGTTCTGACCCAGCATGATATTGCGGATCTGAGATTCAATCGACGGAACAATCACATCATTGGCATCCCAGCTTGCACCGGTGATATGCCATCGGCCATCCTTGATATAATTCTTTACCTGCTCATATTCTGCGGGATAGTACTCCTTCATCCACGCATACTTCACACCACCCTCGAAGTTGAATACATAGTCGGGATACTGACTGAGCAAAAACAGATTCTGGGTAAGAGTCTTCCGCACATAATCGCGGATAGTAGTCTGGACATCCCAGTTCCACTGGGTATCCAAATGGGCATTGGAGACAGCATATACCGTCTGTTCGTCTCCTCTCATCTCATACGAGCCAAGGGCAAGCATGGCAAGAGCGACTGCGCCAATTTTTTTCATGCTGAATTTGATATTATGATTGGTTATGTAACTTGAATCCTTTTCCGGCTTGGTTATGGTATTAGGCCGCATTTACAAAGATACACATAAAATAACGATTGTCAAGTTTTACTTTTTGAATAACATCCGTCTCCTGTTCGTGCATCTTGGCACTGGTATCTGCAAAATTACCGTCTCTTTGCCCCCGTGAAAGTGTTAAATGACCATCAGTCCCAGACGTGCCCCTGGTCTAAAGATTCAGCTATCGACATATAAAAACTCGGGGCATGACTTACGCACGCCCCGGTTACTCATTTAAGATTCCTTCTCACACGTTCCAGATAATGTTTCATACCTTCGCTGTCATGATCCCTCACTATGTCGCGAAGCTCCGAAAGCTGTTCCATTATCCGTCCGAGCTGTTCAGTAGTGTGAGGATTAAACAATATCTCGCTCAGCAGATAGTCATCCTCTCCCATCAGCCCCTTGGCTATACCCATGTGGCGCTTGAAAGTCGTGCCTGGAGCATCCTGATGCTTCATGACCGACGCAAATACAAGAGTTGACGCAAACGGTATCGAAAGAGAGTAGGCAATCGTTTCGTCATGCTCCGCAAATGTGTATTCCTCTATGTGAAGTCCGAGACCATTGTAAAGATCCTTGAAAAACACTTTTCCAAGATGATCCCCCTCCGAAATGATCACAGCATTCTCATTCGCAAGATTGCTAAGCGATGCAAACGTAGGGCCAAACATCGGATGTGTTGACACAAACGGGTGGCCGCACGAAGCATAAAATTCCGGAAGACCGGTCTTTACCGATGCTATGTCACTCAATATCGCAGTCTCCGGCAGATAAGGCAATACTGACTTGAATGCGTCAAGCGTATACTTCACTGTAGCGGCATTGATAACCAGTGCCGGCATAAAATCCTGTATCTCTTCAAGCTTTGAAAAACGCTGTGTGTTGTAAGTAAACCTCAGACGTTTAGGATCAGGATCGAAAACACCGACCTCATGTTCAAACGACAGGAGATCACAGAAAAATGTCCCCATTTTTCCGGCGCCGAGTATCAGTATTCTCATTCCCTTGTAGATCAGCGCTTATTAAATATATCTATCTGCTGACGCACCGACTCCTCGTGAATCGCCTGAAGCACAGTCTGCATAAACTCTCCGCTCATACCCATTTCTTTTGCCAGTCCTACACGCGACTGCATGATATCATCATATCGTGCAGCCTGTATGACAGGCATATGATGTTCCTTCTTGTACTGTCCGATCTCACGGCTGACACGCATACGCTTGTTCAGAGTCTCAAGAAGCTCGTTATCGAGAGCATCGATTTGCTGACGCAGTATCTTCAGGTTTTCAGTCGACTGCTTTTCATCACGATATACCAGAGTGTTGAGTATGTAATTAAGCACCTCAGGAGTTACCTGCTGAGCTTTATCGCTCCACGCACAGTCAGGATCACAGTGACTCTCTATGATCAGTCCGTCAAAGCCCATGTCAATAGCCTGCTGAGACAACGGTGCGACCAACTCGCGCTTACCGCCGATATGGCTCGGATCATGTATTATAGGCAGATTCGGCAGACGGCGACGAAGCTCGATAGGTATATGCCACTGAGGCAGATTCCGGTACAGATGCTTTCCATAAGCGCTGAAACCGCGATGGATTGCGCCGAGTTGCCTGATGCCGGCATTGTAAAGACGCTCAAGAGCTCCAATCCACAATTCAAGGTCAGGATTCACCGGATTCTTGACCAGAACCGGTATATCTGCTCCACGCTCACTCAATGCATCGGCTATTTCCTGCATTGCAAAAGGATTGGCCGACGTGCGGGCTCCGATCCAAAGCATGTCAACACCGGCATCAAGAGCTGCATCGACATGCGCACGGGTAGCAACTTCTGTTGAGGTGTACATGCCGGTCTCCTTCTTGACCTTTTTCAACCAGGCCAGTCCTTCCTCTCCCACCCCTTCAAAGCCTCCCGGCTTTGTGCGTGGCTTCCATATACCGGCTCTAAAGATCTTTATACCGTTGGCACAAAGCCCTTTGGCAGTTTCAAGTGTCTGCTCCTCGGTCTCGGCGCTACAGGGTCCTGATATTATTATAGGGCGCTCAAGCAGTTGCCCGCCAAGCGTAAGCGGCTTCAATTCTTTCATTTTATCCTTTAAATTGCACTCTATTTATCAAAAAAATGTAGATTCGACAATATTTTGTCAGGAATCATTGCAAAGATGATTATTTTACATCAAACTGCCAAAAAACCTGCGCCAAATTCTCAGCACACTATCTCGTCACAAATCTTTTTAATTAAATTTAAACAACTAATTAATAGATTTTTCTATTTTTGCATTGTTAAAAGGTAATAGAGGATGCGCTCAATATGGACGATCTTGCTTATAACCGATAGAATCAAAATCCTAACTTTTATAAATAAAGAAATTATGTCAAAAGTAACAGTGGTTGGTGCCGGTAACGTAGGTGCCACTTGCGCTAATGTACTCGTCACGACCGGCGTTGCCGACGAGGTAGTTCTCATCGACATCAAAGAAGGCCTTTCTGAGGGCAAAGCTATGGACATCAACCAGACTGTCAACATCCTCGGTCTTGAGACACGTCTCACTGGCGTGACAAACGACTATGAGAAAACTGCTGGCAGCGATGTTGTTGTGATCACTTCAGGCATTCCCCGTAAACCCGGTATGACCCGTGAAGAGCTCATCGGCACAAACGCAAAAATCGTTAAGTCTGTGACCGACAGCATTCTCAAATACTCTCCCAACGCTGTTATCGTCTGCGTGTCAAACCCCATGGACACAATGACCTATCTCATCCACAAAACTTCGGGACTTCCAAAAAACCGCATCATCGGTATGGGAGGTGCACTCGACAGCGCACGTTTCAAATACTTCCTCTCAATAGCGCTCAATGCAAACCCCAAAGAAATCGAAGGCATCGTAATCGGAGGACATGGTGACACCACTATGATTCCGCTTGTGCGTTTCGCTGCTTACCGCGGTGTGCCTGCTACAAACTACATCGACGCTGACCGTCTTGCTACAGTGGCTGCCGACACAATGGTCGGAGGTGCTACTCTCACAAAACTGCTCGGCACTTCTGCCTGGTATGCTCCCGGCGCCGCTGCCGCCCAGGTAGTATCGGCAGTTCTCCATGATGAGAAAAAACTCATCTCCTGCTCGGCTCTTCTCGACGGTGAGTACGGTGAAAGCGATCTCTGCATCGGCGTACCCTGCATCCTTGGCAAAAACGGTATCGAGAAGATCGTTGAATTCCCCCTCAACGACGAAGAAAAAGACCTCTTCCACAAGAGCGCAGAGGCTGTTCACAAAACAAACGCTGCTTTGGCAGGTGCCCTCTGATCCTGAACCATTCTTAATTCGTTATACACTCCGGGAGGATGGTATTATACCTCCCCTCCCGGAGTTCTTTTTAAATCAAATACTATGACACTACGTAAAATCCTCATGACAGCTGCCATCGCAATTGCTGCTGTTATCCCGGCCACTTCTTTCGCATCTGAAAACAAAGATATTCCGGCAGGAGTGCAGGTCCTGAAACCCGATGCGACCATCGACGTCGACAAAGCTCCCGGACATCTTGTGATAATCGATTTCAATGCCACCTGGTGTGGACCATGCCGCAGATTCGCTCCCATTTTCAAAGCTGCTGCTGAGAAATACAAAGGTCAGGTTGAATTTATTTCAGTCGACATCGACAAGCATCAGAATCTTGCACAAAACATCGGTATCACATCAGTACCCACGCTTCTGTTCATTAGGGCAGACGGCAAGCTCTACTCGTGGGTCGGATTCCTGCCACAATACGATTTCTTCAAAGCGATAGATCAGTTAAAGTAACGTTTATGTTACAAAATTGCGACTTATGACAAATTATTTGTTGCATTACAATTACAACAATTAAGGAATATTAAACATCTCTGAATTCATAAACCTTAACAAGTCTGCAAGTGTTTGTTCAAGTGGAAACGATAAAGAAAATTTGATTTCACAAACGAGCTTACAAAGCGACAAACATTTCAGAACATGATTACTGCAAGCGTTATACAGTCTCTCTACCGCAAATTCAACCGTCGTCCATCATCTGTCGATGCGCTTGACATACACCTTCTATTTGAATCTGTAAATCCTGCCAACAACATCGTCATCGACGACGGCACTCTCTACATAAACAGCATTCCGGCCGACTCCCCTTTTCACGAAGTAAAGCTCTGCCACATACATGCAATCGTGGAATTTGAAGAATCCGTCGCACTCGTTATGCACTCATCCATCCTGTTTCTCAGCAAAGTCGGCAACGATGTCCGTGTACACATCAAACCGATGAAAGACTCAATATGGAGCCGTATAAAAGACAAGCTGGGTTTTGTGGCATGACCCCGACGGCTCAATCCCTAAACCATATATGAAAAATTTACCGATAATTATCACTGTCATTGCTGCGGCATCCATCAAATTCACGGCAAAATGTATAGAGCCTAAAGAGATAGGCTACAACACGATCAACCGTCCAACAGCCGAAGCACACATATCCTTTTTAGCTGCTGATGAACTCGAAGGACGGGAGGCCGGATACAAAAGTGGAAGAATTGCTGGAAATTATGTCGAAGCACAGTTAAAGGCTCTCGGACTCACCCCCTGGGATGACAAAAATTTCTTCCAGCCTTTTGAAGCTTACCGCGTCGAACGTCAGAAAAAAGGACAATACACTGTTCATCCTGACTCTGTGGCAAAAATCATCGCCGACACTCATCATCAGAAATTATCCTTGCGTAACGTGATGGGGAAAATCACAGGCAAAAACCCTGATGAAATTGTAGTTATCGGCGCACACTACGACCACCTCGGTTTAGACCCGCTGCTCGACACCGACAAAATATATAACGGCGCAGATGACAACGCTTCCGGCGTCGCTGCAGTGCTCCAGATCGCACGTGCATTTGTCACAAGCGGCGTACAACCTGAACGAACTGTCATTTTCGCGCTTTGGGACGGAGAAGAAAAGGGTCTGCTTGGCTCAGAATATTTCATGCAGACATTTTCCGATCCAAAAAAAATAAAAGGCTACCTCAACTTCGACATGATCGGCCGAAACAACAAAGAAAACGAGCCTGAACATGTAGTATATCTTTACACAGCCGGAAATCCGATGTTTGAGACTTGGCTGAAAAACGATATCGCACAACGCGGTCTGAAACTCAAACCGCATTTCAGTGCCTGGAAACAACTTCTGAGTGGAAGTGACAATCGGTCCTTTGCTAAACACAACATACCCATAATATGGTATCACACCGACGGACATCCTGACTATCACCTGCCATCTGACCACACCGATAAAATCAACTGGGAAAAAACCGTCGACATAACACGCGCAGCCTACCTCAACCTATGGAACCTCGCTAACGAGAAAACATACTGATTTCTTACGGCTATATCTCCATCTGACAACTGTTCCGTCTCATAACAAAAAAGCTGCACCGCAGAGCTCTTGATGAGCCTTTGTGGTGCAGCTTCTTTTAAACCGTATTGTTTCTTTTAGTATATTGTATCAACGTACGATAACAGATCTGAATGCCGGTGACTGCCACTTTAGCAGAAGCTGGCGCACATCATCATATTCCGCCGGACTGTATACACTCTTCTTAAGGTTGATATGCCTGCTGATCGAAACAGAATCTCCATCATTGGCGATCTTCAGTTCAACACAACCTGCCGAATTTTCAATTCTTTCGCTCTTATCCTTTGTTGACGAAGAAACACCGTTGAGATTGATAGTGTAGACACAATTCTCGTCAATAGCATATGGAATCTCAAAAAGATCCTTACGTGTAGAAGGAAGTAACTGAAGTCCCCAGCTATCGACTCCCTTGGAAGGAGATGCGACAGTATATATTGCATAAGGTGATCTCTTTGCGATAGAACCAGCCTTGATTGAACAATCGCCGGCAATACCGGCAAGAGAGCAATTATCTTTAATCACAGTAACCGAGTCGGCACAGAGAGATATAGTGGCAGTACAATCCATTTTCACAACTGACGGATTAACGGCAATCTCGTTGCCTGCCAGGTCAAAGATAACATCGCGGTCAGCACGAAGGGCTGCATTATACTCTCCGTCACGGTTCGGATCATAAAACTTGCCGCCGACCATAACCAGATAACTGGATATATTACTTATATTTCTGGCTGTAATCTCTTTAGGGAATACAACTACCATTTGAGCGTCAATACCTTCTCCTCGAAGTATCTTTGCCATAGCGGCTGCTTTTTCTGCAGGGGTTCCGTATGCGCTTCCGACCACCTCCGAGCACTGGCGCAGGTTGTAACCGGTAAGATCTGGAGTAACACTGCCGGTAGCGATACGGCTGCGCATAAATTTCTGTACGGCGGCAATTTTTTCGTCAACCGACATAGTATCCGTCACCACATCAGGCAAACGGCAGATATCGAATGTCTCTACCGTCAGAGGTCGCAGATTCTCGGCAAGCGAGGCTGAATTTGTAGCCGTGAAACGTATGGTACCCGTATGATTGACAGGACTGTGCGGGTCACCCGAAGCAGCGGGAATATTACGGAAAGTCCAGATATATGTGTTTCCCCTGATCACGGGTTCCAACTTCACCCCGTCCAGACTCCAGTTAAGCTTGTTGCTGCCGTCTGGGAGATTGATAATGATCTTATATTCCTTTATATTGGCGCCCTGGACCGGAATGATACGGTCAATGTCGAGAGTTGGAGCACCTTCAGGTTTACCCTTTATGCTGTAAGATAGAGAGGCGGTAGCGCCGGTCTCAAGACCTGTGTGCGTGACTACCATCTCGCGCAGACCATTGTAAGCTGACGAATTGGCTGCGGCCGACGGCAGTACCTCATTAAAAGCGTTGGCAGGAGCATCAATACGAGTTCCATCGCTTTGAATCGTATAACACTCGTTGATCTTCAACGTCTGAAATTCCGGATTATAGACTATGAAAGTCTCACCGAAAAGCGAGTTGAAAGCAAACTGTGTATTGTAAGTCAGAGACTTGAAATAATCGTAGTCTATAGAGCCATCGGAATTGAGCGTATATGTCTCCGTGACACTGTTCAGCGTTGCGTCGCTGTTCTGTGCGACAGCGGCAGTGACGGCAAAAATAGCAAATGCCGATATGATAATCTTCTTCATGTCCTTGCGATTATTTCTTTACGAAAACAAATTCCGAATCAGCCAGATCTTTATATGCCTTTACAGCATTGCGGAAATCCGTCCAATCCCCGGCCTCATACACTCGTTTGCCAAGCGAAAGTTTTGTGTCTACTGTCACAGTATTGCCGGAACTACTGATCTTACTGCTGAAAGAAGCAATGTCAGAGTTTATGTCCGTACTGCTGTCGGTGGTTGATACACCGTCTTTCTGATATCCCTTAGGCAACGTCATGGTTTCCTTTAGCTCGACAAGACGCGAGCATGAATCCTTGAATCCATAATCACGTGATTCCTTGTCAGTATCTACACGCATAAACGATTTTATTCCGCTGTATAGATTGCTCAGCACAAAAGGTCGGCATATCATCACACCATCACCTGTGATGGCATAGTCGGGAATCCTGAATTTCATTTTGAGCACCACCGGACCTTTCTGATAATTCTTCGCATCAGGGCAAGAGTAACTTACAAGTTTTGCCTGCGGCGAGACACGCTGGAGTTCTGCTTCAAGCGCACGGCTGACACGATCGGCAAAACTCTGAAGGAACGGGCGTCTGACAGCGGCATCCGATTGTCCTTCAGCATTTACCGTAACCTCTCCTTCAAGAGTTCCGTCTGACAGCACATGTGTATTTGCTGTAAGTATCAAAAAATGATTCTCGGGAGCGGAAACCGGAGTAAGCAGAAGATCGCTTCCCTCTGGAACACCCGGAAGATAATTCTGCTGCTGCTCGGCGCTTGACCATAGCTCTCGGTTAAATGGTACCCATGTCGGGTCAAGAGGCATATACTGTCCATTGCTTAGTTTTACCACAGCCACGCAGTGGTTGAAGTGGTCTGCCGGAATCTGCTCGATACGCGATCCAGCCATAGTCATGGCCGGATAAGCCTCGAAGCCGGCCATTCTCAGCATCGAGATAAGCAGAGCTGCCTTATCCTTGCACACTCCTGCCCTATCGGTAAAATTAGTATGTGTATTGTGCAGGGTATATCCCTCTCCCTTGCCCATCGGGATACCTGAATAACGCATATTGTCGGCCACCCAGTGTGTAAGTATCGCGATACGCTCCATCTCGTCAGTCTTGCCACGGAGAAGTTCATCAACCTTTTTCTGAGCCTCAGGAGTAGGATCAAAACTGCCATAATCCTCATTGACATTATAAAACCAGAGCGATTTCTCTTTCCAGTCTGAAGTTGATGACATCATCAGCTTAGGAGCCACATCGTATAGGTCGACCATATTGGGCTCCTTAGAAAACGGCATTGCTCCGTTCACAGCAAAAGTATAGACCCTACGGTCTCCGTCGAATTTGACCGAGCTCGAACAATCTCCCTGAAAAAACTCATACTGCACCTCCTTGTCACGCGGGACACTCACACGATATACCTTACGTACCGTAGGGCTGCTGACCCAGAATGGTACTATATCGTAGAATTCACCTCGCATTGGGGGCACAAAACGCTCCTCGTCACTTTCGCCTGAAGCAAGCAACGCATAAGTGAATCCTTTTTTATGTATCGTATAGTCAATGATGTCGCCTGGCTGTAGCATACCCGGCTCCATCATGATCTGACGGGCTCCCCAGTATATCGAACGAGCTGGAGCAGCGTAATCACAGACTTTGTCTACATCCAGAGCCGTGGCAGAACCATCCGGATGATACACTTTCATTTCGGCAAATTCGGCAAATGCCGTCAGTGGATCGTAATCGTATTTTATGACACGGTTGGCCAGAGCGCCATCCTCGTTGTTGATTTGAATAACACGGCGTATGACAAACTTGCCGGAACCAAGCTCCGAAACCTCGACACTCGTACTGTCCAGAAGAACTGTCTGCTGACCATTGGCAAAAGCTCCGTTGGCTGCGGCTTCGACTTGTTGGGCTCTCCAGTCCTGTGCCATCACCGACAGCGGCAGACCTATAGAGCAACATAATAATGATAGCAGTCTCATTGCGATTTATGATGTTGTATGATTGATATGCTTGTTGTATGCAGTCTTAGCGTTGCCGACCGCACATGCAAATGTAATTCTTATTTCTTTCTCATGCCACTACCTCAGTGATCTTTCACTTTTAATGTCCCAAAAATGTGGCAAAATATGTTGTAATACATGGATATTATAACAAAAGATCGAGCAGGCTACAAACACCTTGAACCAGTGTTCACAACCCGCTCGATCTATAATTCTGACACCAGGACAGACTTATCGCTTCGCGCTTACGCCATAAAGACGCTCTCTTGCCGCCTGTACCCGTTCGTCGGTGATATAATCGTCATATTCCGTCATCTTGTCGATGATACCGTTTGGAGTCAGTTCTATGATACGGTTCGATATCGTCTGGATAAACTCATGGTCATGCGATGCCATGAGTATATTGCCCTTGAAACCCTGCAATGTATTGTTGAAAGCCTGGATCGACTCAAGATCAAGATGGTTGGTCGGAGAGTCAAGTATCAGAGTGTTGGCGTCACTCATCATCATACGGGCGATCATGCAGCGCATTTTCTCACCACCTGAAAGCACCGAAGACTTTTTCAACACCTCTTCACCCGAAAAAAGCATCTTACCGAGAAAACCCTTAAGATAAATCTCACTTGAATCGTTGCTGAACTGACACAACCAGTCGACAAGATTCAGGTCAGTATTGAAGAACATTGAATTATCCAGAGGAAGATACGCCGTAGTGATCGTCTGCCCCCACTCGTAGGTTCCTTCATCTGCCTTCCGGTTACCGCTCACGATTTCAAAAAGAGCCGTCATCGCTCTCGGGTCATGCGACAGGAATGTCACCTTGTCGCCCTTCTCGATCTGGAAATTCACATCCTTGAACAGGACTTCGCCGTCAATGCTCGCTGTTAGCCCCTTGACCTCAAGGATTTTGTTGCCAGGTTCACGGTTAGGAGTGAATATGATACCCGGATAGCGGCGCGAAGAAGGCTGTATTTCCTCCACATTAAGCTTCTCAAGCATCTTCTTGCGTGATGTTGTCTGTTTGCTCTTCGACACATTGGCGCTGAAGCGCTGGATAAATTCCATGAGTTCCTTACGCTTCTCCTCGGCTTTCTTGTTGGCCTGTTGCTGCTGACGCAAAGCGAGCTGGCTCGACTGATACCAAAAACTGTAGTTACCGGCAAAAAGCGAAACCTTGCTATAGTCGATATCGAGTGTGTGTGTCGAAACCGAGTCGAGGAAATGTCGGTCATGCGACACAATCAGCACTGTATTCTCAAACTTCGACAGATAGTCCTCCAGCCAGGCCACAGTCTCAAGATCGAGGTCATTGGTCGGCTCGTCGAGCAAAAGGTTGTCAGGATTACCAAAAAGAGCTTTGGCCAGAAGCACGCGCACTTTCTCGTTGGCACTCATGTCACGCATGAGTGTGTAGTGGCTTTCTTCCTTTATACCGAGACCCGACAGAAGTGCCGCCGCATCGCTCTCGGCATTCCAGCCCTCAAGCTCTGCAAATTTTTCCTCCAGTTCCGAAGCGCGTATTCCATCCTCGTCGGTAAAATCTCCTTTTGAGTATAACGCATTCTTCTCCTGTATGATGTCCCAAAGCACCGTGTGACCCATCATCACGGTATCGAGCACTGTATAATCGTCAAATTTAAAGTGATCCTGCTCGAGCACACTCAACCTCTCTCCGGGACCAAGTGTTACCGTGCCGTGTGTCGGCGAAAGTTCTCCGCTCAGAATTCTCATCAGCGTAGACTTGCCGGCACCGTTAGCTCCGATCACACCGTAGCAGTTGCCAGGAGTGAATTTCAGGTTTACATCCTGAAAAAGCACCCGTTTTCCAAACTGTATGCCAAGATTGTTTACTGTTATCACAGATCTGTCCTCTTTACCTGATTATTAATTTTTTTCTCCGGGGAGATCATAAAACGATGCCGGAAGCTCTCGCAGATTGTACTGTGAGGCCATTATCTGACCGTAAGCTCCTGCCGAACGTAATGCAAGCAGATCGCCACGCTTCACCTCGGCAAGCTTTTCATCACGCGCGAAGCAATCAGTCGACTCACATATCGGTCCGACTACATCATACACATCAACAGGTGCATCATTTTCTGCCGTCAGATTCTCAATATTGTGATGAGCCTGATAAAGAGCCGGACGTATCAGATCAGTAAAGCCTGCATCCACAATTGCAAACTTGCGGTTCACGCCTTGCTTGACGTAGATCACGCGCGTGATCAGCGATCCACATTGGGCAACCACTGAGCGGCCAAGCTCAAAATGAAGTTCCTGGCCATCACGCAGCTTTATTGCGTCAAACATTTTGAAATACCCTTCAAAATCAGGTATCGGGTTGCCATCGGGATCATTATAATCAATGCCGAGTCCACCGCCTACATTTATTGTCGGGAACGTAACACCCTTCGCCTCCCATTCGTCAAGCATACGGTTTACAGTTTCGGCAAGCATGGCATAAGGAGTCATGTCGGTAAGCTGCGATCCTATATGGAAATGGAGCCCCTTGATCTCCACATTACCGAGAGTCTGTGCAAGAGAGATCACCTCGCCGATCTGCGTCATCGGAATACCGAATTTGTTTTCCGATGTACCGGTAGTGATATATTTATGGGTATGGGCGTCGATATTGGGATTCACGCGGAATGCCACTGGAGCTTTCTTACCCATTTCACAGGCAAGCTCATTGATTACCTCAAGCTCCGGTATAGACTCCACATTAAAACAGGCTATCCCGTTCTCAAGACCGAGGCGTATTTCGTCATCGGTTTTTCCTACACCGGCAAACACCACTTTCTCCGCCGGTATTCCGGCATCCAGTGCTGCACGCACCTCGCCTCCACTCACACAGTCGGCACCGAAACCGACACCTGCAATCTCATCCAGTATAGCCCCGTTAGCATTGGCTTTCAGAGCATAATGAACCTTATAGGATGGACGCGAAGCAAGAGATTTTTTTATTGCTGCAAGAGTTTCCCCGAGCAGCTTCATGTCATAATAATAAAACGGAGTCTTTACCCCTGAGAAATCTTCTATCGGAAACATTCTTAAAAATGAAAGTCTTAAAAATTCAATGCTTGAAAAGATGGCTTGACAATGCCTGGAGTGCAGCAACCTTGTCCTGCTTTCTGACAAGGAAAGAGATATTGAAATTAGAACCGCCGTAACTGATCATACGCACAGGTATATCTTTCAGGGCATCAAGAGCACGGGCCTCAAATCCCATATTCTGCCAGTCCATGTCGCCGACTACACAGATAATGACCATATCATGGTCAATGGTCACCGTTCCAAATTTCTTCAGATCATCGACAATGCGGGTCAGATCACGCTCATTGTCGATAGTTACCGACACACCTACCTCCGATGTCGCGATCATGTCGATAGGCGTGCGGTATGTTTCGAAAATCTCGAACACCTTGCGCAAAAAGCCATAGGCAAGCAGCATACGGCCACTCTTGATCTTGATCGCAGTAATATTGTCCTTGGCTGCTATAGCCTTTATCGTGCGTGACGGAGCCGAGTTGTAGATCAGTGTACCCTTTGCATCAGGCTGCATGGTGTTGAGCAGTCTCACAGGGATATTGTTAAGCTTGGCAGGAAGCACGCATGTAGGATGCAGTATCTTGGCACCGAAATAGGCAAGCTCTGCAGCCTCCTCAAAATGCAGCTCCTCGACCGGGGTCGTATTCTCTACAAATCTCGGATCGTTGTTATGCATTCCGTCAATATCGGTCCATATCTCGATCTCTTCCGCGTTTACAGCCGCACCTATGAGCGAAGCCGTCAAGTCACTGCCGCCACGCTGCAGATTGTCGACCTCTCCGTAGAAATTACGGCAGATATATCCCTGAGTCAGATATAGATCGGCATCGGCATATTTTTCGAGCAACATGCGCAGATTCTTCTCGATATAGGCTGTGTCAGGTTCCGCATTCTTATCGGTCTTCATGAAATCAAGTGCCGGAAGCATCACGACATTGACACCGCACACCCGAAGCCACAGATTCATCAGAGCAGTCGACATTATCTCTCCCTGAGCAAGGATTTCCTTCTCCTCAAAGACAGTAAAAATCTCCCTGATAAACGTGCGTATGTAGTTAAAACAACCCTGTATCTCCTTTTCCGCCTCAGCCTTAATTGCACCGTTATCGCCGAACAGGTCTTCTATCACACCGGCATACTTGCGCTCCAATGTATTGATAACCTCCTTTGCTCCGTCAGGATTACGTTTATGAAGGTAATCGCATATCTCGACAAGCGTGTTGGTCGTACCGGACATCGCCGACAACACTACTATATTCTTTTTACCGCGTCCCATTACAAGACGTGCGACATCTTTGATGCGCTCAGGCGTACCAACCGAGGTTCCGCCAAACTTCATTACCTTCATCTTGCGATTTGAGATATTTATGTTTTTTGTTTGTACTCCCTATATTAAACTTTACTTGGTGCAACCAACCTGCCACACCCTCCATAATCGGTGTGCAAAGATAGAAATTTATAGTGACTTACACTCCCTCCCGACCTTTAATTTGATAAATTTCACCTCCATCTTCCCAACATTATATGTTGTTGCCGCGTTATACTGTAAAATATAATTGAAAAACACAAAAACTACTAACCAGATGGATAATTTTAACGATATTATAAAGAGCTCCAAACCTACCCTTGTCGATTTCTTTGCCACATGGTGCGGTCCATGCAAAATGCAGTCTCCTATTATCGACAAAGTCAAGGAAAGCATGGGAGAGTCGGCAAATGTAATAAAAATAGATATCGACAACAACCAACGGCTTGCAGCCCTGTATCATGTCCGGTCAGTGCCGACACTCATCCTGTTCAAAGACGGTGAGCCGCTGTGGCGTACGGTCGGCGTCCAGACACAGGACGTCCTTGAAACAAAAATACGTGAATACACCTCCTCCAAATAATATACACACAGTTTCTTTTCTTCTTTCTTTTTTGTTCTCCATAGTTCTGAGGCCGCGTCAATAAAATATTGGCGCGGTCACTTTTTATCATATCGCAGCAAAAACAAGAACGACATTTTCAAACTTTTTCCACGTGAAAAACTCCGGGAATTCATGACTTACGGCATTTATCTTTACTTTTTCATACAATCGTCAATATTTTAACAACAGTTAACTATTGGGGGGGTAAAATTTTAAAAATTGTATATTTTTGTAACAACTCTTTTAATGAGCTGAAAATCGGCCGACAACCCATGAGAAACAAGATAGGGCATAACCTGGCCCTATTGCCGCTGATATCGTGAACCGGAACTTTTTTAGACCTTAAAATGAGAACCCATACCGTGAGGTATAGAATAAACCCAATAAACCAATTATATAATAACCCCAAAAATCTAAAACATGAGTATCAGAAAGCATGTAGCTGTGTTGCTTTCTTTTGTTTTCTCAGTGAGCCTTTACGCTCAATCGGGAGGCAAATTCCAAGTAACCGGTAATGTAAGCGACTCCGATGGTGAGCCACTTGCAGGTGTGACAGTATCAGTAAAAGAGCAACCGTCGATCGCAGTTGCCTCTGATATCAACGGAAATTACAGAATCTCGGTTCCCGGCAAGAACAGCACTCTTAAATTCAGCTACATCGGCATGAAACCTGCCGAAGAGAAAGTAAACGGACGTAATGTGATCAACGTGACCATGACGAGCATGGCCACCGAGCTCGACGACGTTGTGGTCGTGGGTTACGGCAGTCAGTCGCGCGAAATGTTGACAACATCTATCTCCAAGGTCGACAACAAAGTGCTCGAAAACGTGCCCTACACCAACCTCACGCAGGCTCTTCAGGGCTCGGTTTCGGGTGTGCGCGTGCAGAGCACCACGGGTCAACCAGGCGAAAAATCACGTATCATCGTGCGTGGCGGCACTTCGATCCAGAACCCCGACACAGCAGAGCCTCTCTATGTTGTCGACGGCATAACCCGCGACAACATCAACCACATCTCGGCCAACGATATCGAATCGATTCAGGTGCTTAAAGATGCCGCTTCGACTTCAATCTACGGTGCCAAGGGTTCCAACGGCGTTGTGATCATAACTACCAAGTCGGCCAAAGATGGCAAGGCTACAGTGAATTACACCTACGACCTGACTTTCTCCAAGATCGGCAAGACATATGATTTTGCCAGCGCCGAGGAGTATATCACATTCCAGCGTGTCAACCGCAATCCATCAACCAGCCCCGCTATAACCGATAGCCAGCACTGGTGGTCGTCACAGTCGACACCCTTCGGCACCGGCAACAACCTATCAAACGACTGCTGGTACACCACCCAATACCTCACTGACGCCAACAAGCACAAGCTTCAGGAGGGCTGGAAGTCGATGCCTGACCCCGAGGATCCCTCAAAGACCCTTATTTTCCAGGAAAACAACTGGCAGAACCTTGCTCTCCGCACCGGTATCTCGCACAATCACCACATGGAGGTGGGCGGCAGCTCGGATCGCGCGAAATTCCTCGCCGGTATCGGCTACATGACCACTGAGGGAACTCTGAAAGGGACGGATTATGACCGTCTGTCGTTCAACTTGAACGGCGAGGTGAACATTCTGAAAAACCTGAGTATCAACGCCAGAATGTACTTCACCCAGACGACCAAAAATGACTCTCCGTTCTCCTTGGCGGGAGCTTTCTATCGCATTCCCGGTACAGCACCGACAACCAAGATTTATAATGAGGACGGCTCGCTAACTTACGGCACAAGCTGGGGTGAGGCCAACCCGCTTTACGCACTCAACATTGTCAAACCCAAAAACAAGACAAGAACCCAGAACCAGACCTACACTTTCGGAGGTAACTGGAACATCCTCCCGGAGCTTTCGTTTAAGCCGACGGTTTCGATGTACCGCGCTCTGACGATGTTAGACAAATTTACTCCGAGCCATTACAACGGCCGATGGATCGACAACACACGCGAAGCATCTGCTGAACGACACATAGAGACGCACTATCAGGTAGATGCAGTGCTGAACTACATTAAGACCTTCAAGGAGGACCACAACCTCAACGTGATGCTCGGTCTCAACTACACCCAGCGTGACTACGACGATGTGTGGGCAGCAGGTAAGGGTGGAAGCACCAACAACATCACTACTGTGAATGGTATCGCAGAAAAGACAACAGCATCCAGCTCGACCTCAACCCACAAGATGATGGGTTACTTCGGCCGTATCAACTACAACTATAAGAACAAGTATCTGCTCACACTCACCGCTCGCTACGACGGTGCATCGAACCTCGGTAAGAACAACCGCTACGGTTTCTTCCCGGGCGCATCGGTGGGCTGGCGTATCGACCAGGAGGACTTCTATCCCGAGGATCTGAAGCGCAATCTTCAGGCCAAGATACGTGCGAGCTATGGTGTGAACGGTAATATCAACGGTCTCGCCGACTGGACCTCCTACGGTTACTACAGCGGCGGCGCGACCCACTTCGGTAACGCTGCAATACGCATGGGGTTCCCAGCCAACGACGATGTGAAGTGGGAGCGCTCAAAGACATTTGACATCGGCGCTGACTTCAAGATCTGGGACAACCGCATCGACCTGACCATCGACTGGTTCCGCAGAAGAACCGACGACCTCATTACCATGTTCACGATGCCTTATTCAACCGGTCTGGGTAGCGTCTACACCAACAACGGCAGCCTTGAGAACAAGGGTCTTGAGATCGAAGTAAACGCACGCGTGCTCAACTTCGACAAAGACGGCGTGTGGCGCATCGGTTTCAACGCATCGAAGGTGACCAATAAAATCCTCGCGCTCCCTGCAAACGGCGTGGAAAACAACCGTCAGGGCGGTGCACTCATCTACGACCCGAAGAAGGGTAAAAACGTATGGGTAGGCGGCCTACAAGAGGGAGGCGGAATCGGTAACCACCTGATTTTATATGATTTCAAGGGCGTTTACAAGACCGACGAAGAGGCTGCCAAAGCACCATTCCACAAACTGTGTCTTTCCTCGGACCCCAACAAAACACAATATGGTGGCGACGCAATTTTCAACGATACTAATGGCGACGGTGTCCTTGATGAGTATGACCGCATTTACGCAGGTAACTCGCTTCCCGACTGGACCGGCGGTATCAACACCTCGCTCTCATGGAAAGGTCTCGAGCTTTATATGCGCGCCGACTATACACTTGGTCACTCTATCTTCAACTGGGCCAAGAACTTCATGGACTACAGTATGTCGCACGACAGCAACTTCACAACAGATATCGTGAAGTATTCATGGCAAAAGCAGGGCGACAATGCCAAGATGCCTCGCTACAATGTGGGCAACGAGTGCTCATGCAGCTCCGACGGTACCTACCAGAGCACACTCTACCTTGAGAAGGGAGACTTCCTGTGCATGCGTGAAATCACCCTGTCATACAACTTCTGCCCCGAGATCTTCAAAAAAGCGCGTCTGAGCAACGTCCGCGTGGCAGTAACAGGAAGCAACCTCTTCTACATCACCGGCTACAAGGGTCTGAACCCCGAGGAGGGCGGTGTGGACGACGGCCGCTACTCGCTGCCGCGCAACGTGACATGTTCAGTAGGTCTAACATTCTAAAAATTAAGAAAAATGAAATATAATTTCAATATCATAAAGAAAGCTGTGCTCGGCCTACTGATTGCCTCTTCAATGGCCGGTTGCGATAGCGTGTTCGATATTACCGACGAGAGTATCATCGGCGGATCCTCTTTCTGGAAAACCGAAGAGGATGTAAAGTCGGCAACTCAGGGTCTCTACACCTACCTGCGTTCATGCGACGGCACATTGTTTGTACTCGGCGAGCTACGCTCGGAAACAGCCGGCCCCAACTCACGCGGAGCAGGAGGCGGCTTGGAGATGTATTACCGTAACACGCTGACACCAGCGACCATAGAGGCGAACTGGCATGTGTTCTATCAGCTTGTCAACTTCGCCAACTGCATAATCAAATATGGTGGGAATGTGAAGTTTGAAGTTGAGGCCAACAAGAACTACTATCTTGCACAGGCCTACATCTCACGTGCATGGGCTTACTTCGTGATGACCCGTGCATGGGGAGACCTGATCATCCGCACCGAACCGGTTGAGGGTAACGCTCCCGATCTTATCTACAAGAAGCGTTCACCCAAAGAAGAGGTGATGGCTCTCATCAAGAGCGATATCGACAAGGCCATCGAACTTTTCGGCACACACGAGAGCTCGGGTGCAGCTGCAAGCGGCCGCATCTACTGGAACAAGCCCGCTGCTCTTGCCCTTAAGGCCGATGCATATCTGTGGAGTGCCAAGGTACTCGGCGGCGGCGAATCCGACCTGCGTACTGCCCTTGCAGCAACCGAGCAAATTACAAGCATGACAGCCGACGACTACATTGAGCTGACAAGCGACTACGCAAAGATTTTCGACTACAACAACAAATTTAACGGCGAGCTGCTCTTCTGTCTCAACTACCAGAAGAATGAGGCCGAAAATAACTTCTACTCCAATTGCTGGTGCCACCAGGGCGATGTTCCCCTGCACATTGACGAGGAGACCGATGCCATCCTGAATCCCTGCAGCGGCCAGGGCATAGCTACCCCGACGCCTGAACTCCGCAACGCCTTTGATGCCGACGACACCCGCAAGGCCGGCACACTCTTTGAGGTTTATGCAATCGAGGAGGACGGCAGCAGGACCTACAACACCAGCATCGTGCTCAAGGGCAAAGGCATGGTGGAGAACGGCAAGCGCTACTACATGAACCATGTGATCCTCTACCGCTACGCCGACGTGATACTGATGCGCGCTGAAGCCAAGAACGCTCTCGGCATGGATCCGACCGAGGAGATCAACATGATACGTGAGCGCGCCTACGGCGACAAATTCGAGGAACACAAGTTCACGGCCGGCTCCAAGGAGTACAACGACGAGGTTATTCTCGAGGAGCGTCTCAAGGAGTTCTCCTTCGAGTGCAAGCGCTGGTTTGACCTCGTGCGCTTCGACAAGGTATTCGACAAGGTACCCTCGCTCAAGGACAAGAAAGGGCAGGATTACCTCAAGTGGTTCCCCATCAGCCTCGGCACCATCAGCGTAGAGCATCTGGTAGAACAGAATCCCGGCTGGGGCAACAATTGACCGGTTAATGATTGGTAAATAGGTAAGGGGGATCCTTTGAGAAAGACGGTTTTCCGGGGATCCCCTTTATTTCATTGTACAACCCGATCCAGGCAAATTCATAATGAAAAAATTATTTCTGACGACACTTCTTATGTTGTCGGTTATTGCCGGTGGCATATCGGCAAAAGACACGAAAACTACACCGGGGGCACATAAAATAAAAGATGTCGTGATCTACGCCGATTCAATGTTTTATGTGGCATTCCCATCTGTGGTAAAAAGCGGCGATGAGTACCTTGTGGCTTTCAGGCGTGCCAAAAACCGGGTGTTCTTCAAGGAACCGTTCCCGACACACACCGACGAAAACAGCTACCTTGTAATGTTACGTTCAAAAGACGGGGAAAACTGGACGAAAACCCCTGAGCTGATCTATGCCAACCCATTCGGTGGCTCGCAGGATCCATGCCTTCTGGCCTTGCGTGACGGCACTCTGCTTTGCACAAGCTACGGATGGATGAACCTGCAGGAAAACGCGATCGAAAAACTCGTGCAACCGGTATTTCACGAGGGCAACTGGGTGTCGACCGGCGGTTATCTTCTACGTTCCCACGACAACGGCAAGACATGGGAAGGACCTATCACCCCGATTCCGGTTAAGGACGCTGTATATAAAGATCCGTTCGGAAAACCTATGCCGGCCTACAACCGCGGTGCCCTATGGGAGGGTAAGAGCGGACGAATTTTCTGGGTCGTGGCAGCTATGGACGACTATCCGCTGACAAAGACCTCAAACCACCTGATCTATTCGGATGACAAGGGGGAGACATGGAATTATTCAGGCATCGTGGCCACACATGACAAATTTATCTTTAACGAGGCATCTGTCTACGAGACACCCAAAGGAGATATCGTAGCGTTCATACGCACCGAAAATCCGGAAACACGGGCAGTCATTGCACGATCGACCGATGGAGGAAAAACTTTCAACTGGCAACCGACAGGTTTCTACGGTCATCCCTTAGCTGCTACACGTCTGCCAGACAATCGGGTGTTTCTTACCTACGGCTATCGCGAGAAACCGTGTGGCGTGCGTGCACGCATCTTGAATCCTGAATGTACGGACTTTGCTACCGCTGAGGAAATCATCCTCCGTGACGACAATGGCCCCGGTACCGACGTAGGCTATTCATGGCCTGTAGTAATGGATGAAAATCATGTTCTGGTAGTCTATTATATCACCCGCGAGGATGGGCTCCGCTACATTGGCGGCACAATCGTCGAAATAGATCCTTTAAAGAAATGACACGCTCATTATTGCTGATTGCCAGCATTCTGTTGCTTTCAGGATGCCGGCCTGACAACGGCGGCCTGATAGTTGACCGAGATGAAAACAAACTCTTCCTCAACTCCAGTACCGGCAAGAAAATGATTGTGGACCTCGACATGTGCACCGACGTAGACGATGCCTGCGCGCTACGCATCGCCACAGCTCTCGACGATGACAGCGTCATAGACCTGCAGGCGGTGACATTGTCGGTGACCGGACCTAACAATCTTGAAGCAGTGCGCGGGTTTCTGCTGTATGATGGGAAACCTGACATACCTATCGGACGCAGCGTCGTCGACAACGAACCGCATGAGTCGCCCTACTGGGACCTTATGGCCGAATATGACGACGGAAACGGCGATGTATATGACGCAGTAAGACTCTACCGAAAAGTGCTTGCCCAAACCGACAGCCCGGTGGATATTGTAACCACCGGTTATACCACCAATCTCGAACACCTGCTCAAAAGCGGTCCCGACGAATATTCGTCGCTTACAGGAACTGAACTTGTCAGACAGAAATGCGGACAGTTATATGTTGTAGCCACTACATATCCGCGCGGACACTGCAATAATGTCCATGTGACATTTGCCGCACGCAAAGCAGCCGACTATATCAACAGACACTGGCCGCTTCCGATACTGTTCTTCACCAACGAAGTAGGTGGCCGACTTATGTGTGGCGGCGGACTGCAGGCTGTCGACAAAGAGAAAAAGGACATAGTGACACGTTCGCTCCTTGCTTTCGGCACTCACGACGGCCGCGCGGCATGGGATCCGTTCGGCGTGTGGGCCGGCGCTCTGGCCTGCGGCGAAGCTACAAAGCTGGGATTCCGTCGCGGCAACCTGGAAATCGACGTTGCAACCGGCGATAACCAGTGGACCGACAATGAAAACGGACGCCACTTCACGATTTATCCGCTCGAAGGAGACCGCGAATACTACAACCACGAGATGGACAGCTGGCTCATCAAGAAAGCTAAACTGTGATAACTCCAGATCCTATGAAAGGACTTTACATATGCCTTGCAGTGGCAGCCGCCACGATCATGTGGGCCTGCGGGAACAGTAGCCCCAACTCCGGTGACACGACAGCAAGACCCACAGTGAAGAATGTGATCATCGACGCCGACACCGATAATGAGGTTGATGACCTTATAGCAATAATGGGCGCCATGAAAGCCGACGAAGCTGGCGAACTCGACATAATAGGACTGACGGCCGTGCAATGGGACGGCCGCAACGACACCCTGCCCGAAGGGAAGCCAAGCGGCTGGAACAGCCGTTCGGCATATACAAGCTGGCTGATGAACAACATCATGGCACAGATGCTCGGCCGCCCCGATCTGCCTCTCCTGAAAGGCAGCGACAAAAAGATTGTCTACAAAAAAGGAAGCAACGACAACGAGGGCCGACCATGTGAGGCGGCAGACTTCATCATCGCCAAAGCCAAGGAACTGCCCGATGGAGAGAAACTGACCATCATAAGCACCGGAGCACTGACCAACGTGGCGGCGGCCCTGATGCAAGACAGCACCATTGCCGACCGAATAGCGGTGTACTGGCTTGGCCAGACCTACGACGCCGAAAACGAGAACCGCTGGATAGGCGAGTATGAGTTCAACGTGTCGAATGACCTCGACGCTTTTGATCTGCTATGCGACACCGAAGACCTGGAGTTTCACATCATGCCGACCAATGTGAGCTACGTGCTGTGGTTCAAGACCGCACACTCGGTTGATCAGCTTGAGACTCTTGGCAGTGCCGGAAAATTCACCGCCGACCGATGGCTGCAATGGATGGGAGGCGACAAAAGCTCGGGCCGCATTATATGGGATCTGGCAATGATATATGCCATCACCAACCCGGAATTGGCGACACAAACCAAGGTGATGACTCCCGACTGGTGCACTCAGCGTGAAATAGACCTATATACCTCTATCGACGCCCCTAAAATGAGAGCTAAATTCTGGGAATCGATGGGGTGCCCCGACGAACAATGATCACACCAAACAACAACAGCTAACACTACACTAATGATGATCAGATATTTGATTGCCCTGATCTTGTGCACATTACTTTCTTGCCGGGTTCCGGTAGACGACAAAATATACAATTCGGGCATACATGTCATACCTGAGCCTAACGAAATGGCGATCGGACAAGGCGTTTTCACAATCGACGGCTCCACAACCATCTATACCGAAACTGATGAATGGAATAGCGAGACTGAATTGCTAAAAGGACGACTGACAAACGCAAGCGGATATGATATAAAACTGTCAGACAAGGCTTCAGGCAACAGTATCCTCCTGAAAAAGGATAAAAGTCTTGGTAGAGAGGAGTACAAAGTCAATGTGTGCGAGGACAGCATAGAGCTGATAGCGTCAAACGGACAAGGTATGTTCTACGCCGTTCAGACTCTTCTACAACTGCTTCCTGCCGAAGTCGAAATCGGCCATCCCTCAAGATTCATTCTATCGGTTCCATGCGTAAATATTTCCGACAGCCCGCGGTTCCGCTATCGCGGACTGATGATCGACCCTTGCCGACATTTCTTCAGTGTAGACGATCTGAAAAGGCAACTCGATGTCATGGCAATGCTTAAAATGAACCGTCTGCATCTGCACCTGACCGACAACCAGGGTTGGCGCATCGCCATAGACAAGTACCCGCAACTTGTGGAATGCTCGGCCGTACAGGAAACATACAACGGTAAGAAATACGGCCCGTACTACTACACGAAAGAAGACATAAAAGATCTCGTAGACTATGCCGACAGGCTTCACATCGATGTTATTCCTGAAATCGAGTTTCCGGGACACAGCCTATCCGCACTCGTAGCGTTTCCGGAACTGTCCTGTACAGGAGGTCCCTTTGAGAGCGAACAGGTGTTCGGCTACGAGGAAAATGTGTTCTGCATCGGCAACGATTCAGTCTTCACGCTCATGGAGGATATTTTGAGGGAGGTAGCAGCGATGTTCCCCTCTAAATATCTGCACATCGGAGGCGATGAGTGTGTCAAGAACCGATGGAGAGAGTGCCAGCGCTGTCAGGCTTTGGCAAAACGGCTGAATCTTAAACCGAAAGACGGACATTCAGTGGAAGAACAGTTGCAAAGCTATGGTATAAAGCGCATGGAACGTTTTATTTCCGGGGAGCTTGGCAAGCGCATGATCGGATGGGAGGAAATACTGGAGGGCGGCTTGCCAGACGAAGCTACCGTGATGAGTTGGAAAGGTACAGAATGTGGAGCAAAAGCAGCTTCTACTGGCCACGATGTTGTTATGGCGTCTATGGCCGACGGCCTTTACCTATGCTCGGCCCAGGGTGCCGACGAGGTTGAACCGGCTGCAATGGGCGGACAGTCATATCTGAAGGATGTATATGCATTTGAGCCTGTTCCGGCCGAACTTGCCCCTGACATGCACAAACATGTCATAGGCACGCAGGCATGCCTGTGGAGCGAATGGACTCCTGATGTAGACATGCTTGAGTTTCTTCTATATCCTCGTCTGATGGCCATAGCCGAAGTCGCCTGGACACTACCTGAAAAGAAAGACTGGGCCGATTTTCTTCGACGTCTCGACAACATGCAGGTGCGACTGGATGAGAAAGGAATAGGATATCATATCCCGATTCCCGAAGGCGAGCTGACAACCAACAAAGTGTTTACAGAAGATTCTGTAGTGCTGGCCTTCACCAACAGCCGCTCACTCCCCATGGTATATACAACTGACGGATCTGAGCCAGACGCAAAATCATCTATACTGCCCAGCCTTCTTGTCCTTCATGAACCTTGCACACTGAAAGTGGCATCTCTTACAGCCGGAGGCCGTCTGAGCAACGTGAGAACACTTGCTGTCGAGAAACAGAAGTTTTTACCTGCTGTCAAAAACAAGATCACCGACAAGGTACATCTGAAATTGGCCGACGGTCTTTTCTTCAATGAAAATGATTATGAAAAAGCCAAATTCCACACCGACACGATGATCACCGCGATAGCAGACTACGGCAAAGACAAATTTGATTTCAAAAAGCCCGGTCTGGCTGTCTATACAGGATATTTTGAAGTGCCAGAATCAGGCATATACACGTTCAAGTCACTTGCCGACGAGCTTTGGGTCGGAGACAAACGTGTGATATATAACCCGACTTCATCGCGATTCTATGAGAAAAAGACGCAGATCGCACTTGAAAAAGGCATGCATCCGTTCAGACTGGTATTTTCAAACAGGTTAAAGGAAGGATTTGCGACCTGCTGGTATGAGATCGATTTTCAGTATGAACCAACTACTGAACCATCATAAGCCCAACAGTAAATTCTGTATCAGACAAATTAACCACCAATAAATTCCATCAAAAGGAATATTTAGCAAAAAGCGCACTGAAAATCAGTGCGCTTTTTCATTTTATGATATTGTTGAGAAATAAAGCGTTTAAACCTTTTTTCCAATAAAACACATGTGATTATGGCAATTGGAAAAAGTTTATTTTTTACGTGGAGCAGCTGTGCCAAGTAACCATCCACCACCAGGAATCATTGAAAGTATTTTCGATGCGAACAGAGATGACACAAATGTAGCAACCGCAATCACAGGAATAGCGGCCACTGTAGGAAGTGCCAATGTGTTTTTAAACACTATAACCCAAAGATAAAGCCAAAAGATATGCATAAGGAACATGCCATAGGAGAGGTTCGAGACCTCTACTACGGATGCAGGGACTTCATGCTGAGGTATAGCCGTAAATATCAAAAACATGCCTGCTGTAAGGGCTACGACATTAACAGTACAGAACGCCCATCCGATCTCAAGTTCAGGCGTAACAAGTGTTACCCCCGGCTCTGCCTGGACGTAGAACGAGAGAATTGTAGCGACCGCACCGGCAATCGTCAATGGAATGCCGACAGCCAGACGCCTATGAGCCGACCATGTGAGATGCACACGTATGTAATGAGCCAATATCAGATAGCCGAGATAACCGGAGAAATACCAAAGCATGTGATATTCGTTCCAAAAACATTGCCCCCATACTTCACCGAAAAAACGATTAAGATATGGAATGCATGTGGACAATACAAACAGCCATATAAAAAAGCGCTCCTCACGTGGTGAGACCTTTGTGAGCCAGGGTGATATAATCGGTATAAACAGATATAGGCCTATCAGAGGATACATAAACCAGAAATGTCCGGCAAGTGATGGAAAATTAAGCAGTATTCGGCTTAGATCGGTAGCCGAAGCATCGCCGTCCATCTGCCCCCACAACATAGGAAGTGTTGAGTAAAGAATCATGAAAATGACAAGTGCCGGAATTATCCTCACCGCACGCCGCTTATAGAAACTGAACGCCGACTGCCCTTCGCGCATTGGCACCAAAAGAAATGCCGACACCATCATGAATAACGGCACCGACATGCGTGAAAAGCCGTCGTAGACCGAAACCCAAAGCCTGTCGGTCGCATCGGCAAGCATAGACACCGGACCGGCCATCTCGCCCGAAGAGGCTCCATAGAAGTTTTCACTCGCATGCACAAGCATCACCAGGAAGCATGCAAAAATACGCAGGTAGTCAAGAAACGCTATACGCTTAATTTCCATTGGTCGAAACATGAATCGTTAATCTTTACAAAGATAGGATTTTTGCTATATGTTGGCCAAAAACGACATTGTAAGGGGCAGATTTTTTTATAAATTTGCGATCAGACTAAAAACCGCATTAAAATGACACGACGTCTCATCATACTTATAACCGTAATAACCTCTTGGTTTACAATCACAGCCCAATCTACCCTCGAAGAAGCCAAACAGCTTGTTGAAAGCGGAGATCTCGAAACAGCGATACCAATGCTTGAGGAACTTGCGGCCGCCTCACCGAAAAAAGGAGATATAAATCTTCTATTGGGTACAGCGCTATACTATGCAGGCGATCATACTGGCGCCAAACAACAATGGGAAGCCGCTCTCTCTAAAAAAGTGAATGCCGCCAATCTGAAGCTGGCAGAGCTTGCGCTGATGCAGTACCGTACAGACGATGCCGAAGAGTTTGTTGAAACCTACAGAAACGGACTCAAAAGAGGGCGGAAAGTGCTCGGTCCTGATGAATCGGGCGACATCGACGACCGCATAAGCCGAGTATCGGCTATGCTTGACCGGGTTGAGAAACTTGTGATAATAGACAGCATCAATGTCGATTCCGAAATTTTTTTCCGTCAGTACGGCCTTGCCAAAAGTACCGGACGCTTCATGTTGCCGTCAGAAGCTTTCAACGGCACACATCAGGCAGCAGAGCCTACTGTTGTGTTTGAGACCGGTGACGGACGCGAGCGAATATGGGCAGTACAAAATGCCGACAACAATTTCGAGCTTGTAAGCGCCGGCCCTCTATCGGGAGGGAAATGGGATGAGCCAAGCACTCTCGGAAGTCATCTGAACGAAGGAGGCGATGCCAATTACCCATTCCTGATGAGTGATGGCATGACGCTTTATTTTGCCAACGACGGCGAAAACTCAATAGGCGGACTGGATATTTTTATCACACGCCGTGACGGAGACGGATTTCTTCAGCCGACCAACATAGGGTTACCCTATAACTCTCCTTACAATGATTATCTTCTGGCAATAGATGAAGAAAAGGGAATCGGCTGGTGGGCAACCGACCGCAACCGCATCCCTGACATGGTTACCGTATATGTGTTCATTCCGTCGGACATGCGTGTCAACTATCCGGTCGACAGTGAGAATCTGGCAGAACGCGCACTCATCACATCGTATCGCGACACATGGGAGGATGGAAAAGATTATTCAGGTCTTATAGCTTTGGCCAGAAAAGGATCGGCTTCTGACAACGGAGACCTACAGGCCACACCACAGTTCGCACTATCTGTTCCGGGCCGCGGCACTCTGACGTCACTTCAGGATTTCCGCAACACCCGCGCCCGCGGACTTGCAAAGCAATGGCTCGACCTACGCTCACAGCTCGACCGCAAGAAAACAGAACTTGCGGCACTCAGAGAGCGATACCGCAAAGGCGACCAGTCGGTTTCAGGAAAGATTCTTGACGGAGAGACTGTCGTAGCCGCCATGCGCAACCAACTTAATATCATCGCTTCACAAGTCGCCGAAGCAGAGAAATAACTACCGGTATATCCCGATATTATCACACAAAACCATAATTTTTTTCAAACCACACTCTTTCTGTTTCTGTGCAGACTCTTATCATCGCTCTTGTCGCACTCGTAGCCGGCTATCTCTTTTACGGGACATTTGTCGCCCATGTTCTCGGAATTGACCCGACTCGCCGCACTCCAGCCTATACGCGACGTGACAATGTCGACTATCTGCCGATGCCGACATGGAAAGTTTTTCTGATACAGTTTCTGAATATCGCCGGACTCGGGCCTATTTTCGGTGCCATCATGGGCATAATGTTTGGACCGGCTGCATTTCTCTGGATCGTGCTTGGCACAATCTTCGCCGGCGCAGTACATGATTTCTGTTCTGCATTCATCTCGCTGCGGTCCGACGGAATATCCCTGCCCCAAATCATAGGAGATCAGCTTGGCAACACAATAAAACGGGTTATGAATTTGCTCACAATTCTGCTTATGATACTTGTCGCGGCAGTGTTTGTGCTGAATCCCGCCGACATCATAGCAGGAATGACACCCGATTATCTGGACCGGACAATCTGGATCGCAGCCATTTTTATCTACTACATGCTTGCGACATTACTGCCAATCGACAAGCTCATAGGCAATCTATATCCGGTGTTTGGTTTTGCGCTGCTTTTTATGGCAGCCGGAATTCTCGGTGTTCTTATATTCGGCGACTATAATCTTACCGCCGGATGGGAGGAAGGCCTCGGAAACCGCTACACAGAAGCAGGACGCGATACCCACCCTATATTTCCGATGATGTTTGTGTCGATCGCCTGCGGCGCGATCTCGGGCTTTCATGCCACACAATCACCTATGATGGCGCGGTGCCTGAAAAATGAAAAACTGGCTCAGCCTGTTTTTTACGGTGCAATGGTCGCAGAAGGCGTCGTGGCTCTGATATGGGCTGCGGCAGCCATCGCATTTACCGGCGGATATGAGGAACTGGGCGAGTACATGTCTGGCGGGAAGACAGCAGGAGTGCTCGTGAAAGAGATTTCGGTAAGCTGGCTTGGAACAATAGGAGGGCTCCTCGCTCTTCTCGGTGTGGTTGCCGCTCCTATAACCTCGGGAGACACAGCTTTGAGAAGTGCCCGACTTATAGCTGCCGACATTTTCAGATTTGACCAGACTAAAGTATGGCGACGTCTGGTTGTCTCAATTCCGCTCTTTATACTTACATACCTCATAATGTGCATAGACTACAACGTGATGTGGCGATATTTCGCATGGATCAACCAGACTCTTGCCATGTTCACACTATGGGCGATAACAGTCTGGCTGGCCAAGCGCGGGAAACCATATATCATATCACTTATCCCGGCTCTGTTTATGACAGTGGTATGCGTTACCTACATAATCTATGCTCCACGTCCCGAAGGCTTCGGTTTGTCACAGGCTCTTGCTACCTGTATAGGAACCGGTGTCGCCGCCATACTTCTCTTTATTTTCATACGACATCTGAATCAATACAACCTGATAAAATGAACATAGTAGATACTCTTGGCGACAGCCGTCTATATAATCTGCACTCACACACCCAATATTGCGACGGCAAAGCCACTATGGAAGAGTTTGCTCAGGCTGCCTGCAATGCCGGATTCACCCACTACGGTTATTCACCACACTCTCCCATCTGCTTAACCAGCGACTGCAACATGTCGGAAACCGACGTGCCTGCTTTTCTCAATGAAGTCGAACGTATAAAAAGAGGCCCTTATGGAGAAAAGGTTAAATTTCATGCATCGATGGAGATTGATTATCTCGGCAATCACTGGGGGCCTGCAATACCATATTTCCAAGATATGCCTCTCGACTACCGCATCGGGTCGGTTCATTTCATACCCAACCAAAAAGGGACATACATCGATATCGACGGAGCGGCAAGCGACTTTATAAAAAAGATGCATGATTACTTTTCCGACGACATACGCTATGTCGTAGAAAAATATTTTGAACAGATACATGAGATGATTGATGCGGGTGGCTTTGACATCATAGGCCACTTTGACAAAATCGGACACAATGGCTCTCATTATGCCGAAGGGCTCGACCATAATGACTGGTACACCGACCTGATCGATGGTGTAATAGCCCATATTGCATCAGCCGGCATAATAGCAGAGATAAACACCAAGGCAAAAAAATTACACAATCGTTTTTTCCCCGACCAGCGGCATTGGCAAAAAGTCATAGAGAGCGGAATCCCCGTAGTGGTAAACAGTGACGCCCACCACCCGCTGCTCATAAACGCCGACAGAGATATGCCTCTCGACTGGCTTGCAAGTCATAAAGTATAAAAGCGAGAGCATTATTTAATGCTCCCCACCTCTACGGATGCCGGATTGCAATTTTAACAGTCCAAGAGATACAACGTAAAGAAACATTGGGTATTTTTACAGCGGTAAAAACGATTGTCTACAATGATACTTCAATGCGCAGTCCTATTCGCGTTTCTTGCAATAGGAGAATTCATCGTCTACTGCACCGACATTCCCATACCGTCGAGCATAATAGGCATGTTGTTGCTTACGGTTTCTCTAAAATTGAGAATTATCCGGCTTTTCTGGGTTGACAAAATGGCCGATTTTCTTGTAAAGAATCTGGGATTCTTCTTTGTTCCAGCCGGAGTGGGACTGATGCGATGCCTCGGGCTGATTTCCGAACAGTGGCTTCCAATTGTTGCAGCTTCAGTAATAAGTACGTTTCTGATAATCGCAGTCACCGGATGGATGCATCAGGTTGTGAGACGCAGTCTGTCACCGTCACACAACCGGCAGATAAAAGGATAAATCTTACCAATAGACCTGCCTCAATGGAATTTCTATCAAATAAAATATTTCTGATAGCACTGACATTTACAGTGTTTCTTGCATCAAGACTTCTGCAACGTCGCACAGGAATATCGATGCTCAATCCTATTCTGGTCTCAATAATCACACTTATCACGATACTTATGTGCTGCGGTGTGGATTATGAGACATATAAAGAAGGAGGCGATTACATTGAGTTCTGGCTTAAGCCGGCAGTAGTCGCCCTCGGAGTTCCTCTATATCGACAACTTGAAAATATAAAAAAACAGATTCTCCCGCTTATTCTTGCCGAGCTTGCAGGATGCGTGACCGGCATAGTGTCGGTTGTTGTTATCGCAGAGCTTCTCGGTGCGACAAAAGAAGTAGTGCTTTCGCTGGCCCCCAAAGCTGTAACAACGCCTATAGCAATGGAAATATCCTCGGCTGTCGGCGGACTACCGCCGCTTACCGCCGCTGTTGTTGTATGCACCGGTATCTTCGGTGGTATGGCAGGATTCCACATGGTAAAAATAAGCCGCATAAAAAGCCCTATCGCCACAGGATTGTCTATCGGCACCGCTGCACATGCAGTAGGCACTGCTGCCGTAATGGAACGCGGAGAGCGCTACGGTGCTTTCTCGTCGCTCGGACTGATACTGAACGGCCTTCTGACAGCATTGCTGTCACCACTGATTCTTGCCCTACTCGGCTACAGCGTATAATCCAACTGATTTTCATCGTATTAATATTGTAAATTAATACATTGAAACGTTCTTAAAAAACAGCGTCCGACATTTTTAACAACGCAACAATAAAATAGAGAGGCTGCCCCGTAAATCATGATTACGACACAGCCCCATCTGTTTTCAGACTTTAAAATTAAAATTTCACAGGTTTTCCATTCTTCGCACTCTTTATTGCCGCATCAAGTATTTCGACAACCAGCATATTGTTTTCCAGTGAAGCAAGATCAAATGGCTTGACTTCTATTTCACCACGCACAGCGCCTTTCAGATAATAAAACGAATCATTATATGGAACTTTCAGCCTGGCAGGAACCACATTGCCCTCTTTACCATTATTGTAAAGAGTCATTTGTTTGCCGTTTTTCTGATAGATATACCCCTTGCTGCCATATATGTGCATGTCCTTTCTGTTCATCGGCCAGTTCCATGACGGCATAAGCTGAAGAGTCATTGAAGGGTATTGCACTATTATCGTAGCATCGTCCTCGACCTTGCTATATTTGTCAGGCTTCTGCCTGTTAGACACTGCATATACACTTACCGGACGCCTGCCATCAAGCAGCCATGTCGCCAGATTGGCACCATAGCATCCGAAATCTATGATTGCTCCTCCTCCATTCTTCTCCGGATCAGTAAGCCAATCTGTAAAATCTTTTCCGCACTTTATTTCAAACGGCCCCTGATGTCCGTCGTAAACCATCATTCTGGTTATGTCACCGATTTCACCATTATTCACCATACGGTAAGCCTCATGATTTGTGTCATACCAGCTCGTCTCATAATTTGTCAGCAACAAAATTCCATTTTCTTTTGCGAGCTTTTCCATCCTCCTGGCATGCTTCATGTTCATGGCAAGCGGCTTTTCCACCATTACATGTATTCCTCGTGGCGCACAAGCTTCAACTGTTGCCAAATGATCATAAATTGATCCATAATCAACGACTACTTCCGGATTTGTCTCATCCAGCATGACGCCAAGGTCTGAGAAAAACAACGACTTGTCCACATGTTTGCTCAATCCGTTATGTTCGCGCATACGATCATCTTTCTCATAAACTCCTACGATCTTGAAATCTCCGCGATTCACCCGCGAAATCACATCGTTAAGATGACCATGTGCCACCCCTGCAACAGCAAGACGCAAAGGTTCATTGCCCTGAGCCCAAGACTCATTTTTCATCAACAACCCAAAAGCTGCGATAAACATCACAGCAATAATTCTAAATGTTTTCATGCATATCTGAATTTTAGTTTTTTACAAAAATAAACATTATGTATATAATAAAAAAAACAGGAGAAAACTCCTGTTTTTTTTATTATATACACCGGCTTTTAATCAGAACTCATAGTCCACACAAGCCCGCGAATCCTTAACATTACTTATAATAGCCGCAGCAGCCACATGAGCCGGATGTCTGGCATACACATCCACATCGGCCATAGTCGGCACAACAGCTGTCAGAACCAAATCCCACGACTCTGCAGGATTTGAGTTTATACCGACCTCCATCGACTTAAGCACATCTATCTGTGCCGGAAGAGCCATCAGCGCATCCTTGAAGTCTTTTGCAGCCTGCATCCGCTCCTCGTCTGAGCCTTTTAACTTGAAAGTAACAATATGCTTTACCATTTCTCAAACTTATTTTTTTATTCGATATTTTCTAAAGAACAGTTCCTGCCTTGATTATTTCGGTCAGTATCGGCTTTACTCCGGCCACAAAGCACTCTACGGCGATCACCATCAGCAGCAATCCCATCAGACGCATCATCACATTGTTACCGGTCTCTCCGATAAGTACAACCAACCGGGTCGAAGCCCTAAGTATGAGATACGTTATAAAATAGATCAGTGCGATCGATGCTATCAATGTAACTTTCAGCTGCAATGTATTGGCATCATCCATGAGTATGATACCGTTTGCAATAGCCCCCGGACCACAGAGAAGCGGTATGGAGAGCGGTGTGATTGAAATATCATCAGCATACGTTTTTATCTCCTCATCTTTCAATTTGGTATTGGTAAACCTCGCCTGAAGCATATCATAGCCGATTTTCAATATTATGAAACCGGCCGCAATGCGAAATCCGTTGGTCGAAATACCAAAAAACTTAAACAGGAACTGCCCCAGCAGCGTGAATCCCATCAAAGTTATAAATGATATGATCGTGGCACGTTTCACTATCTGCGAACGCTCCTGTTCCGACATTCCTTTGGTCATCGTCAGAAACACCGGCATCGTGCCAAGTGGATTTGTCAGAGTAAAAAACGACGTTATGCATATAAATGCAAACGGCAGTAAAGATGTATCCATTTCTCTATAAATTATTTACCGATATCATATAATCACAAGACTCCACATAGCCACATGCGACAGCAACATAAACACAATGAGTATCCACGACTCAAGCCTGCGGCTGGGCCAGCACAGGTAAGCAAAAAAGCCTGAAGCCACCACATATCCCGGATAAAGCCACAGGAGCAACTTCATTTCATATCCGTCGGACGTCGGCCACATCGACAACAACTTCGGAAATACCGCTACAGGCAGGACAACAGCAATTATCACCACCAGAAACCACAAAGGCACACGTCGATTCATCTCATTGCATTCAAGATACAAACTCAGGAATATCATCAAAAGATATATCTCCCCGGCTTTGCAGATTCCTCACAAGCTGTTCTACCGAACTCGCCCCGACAATCACCGAAGTGACTCCTTTCTGAGCCTGCACCCACGACAAAGCCATCTCGGCAAGCGACATGCCCTTATCAGCAGCCATATCATTAAGCCCTGCAAGATAATCATGCAGTGCAGGAGTCAGCACCTGTGACTTGAGCGACCCGTTACGCCACATGCGCGATCCTGAAGGTATTTCATTCAGGTACTTGTCGGTAAGCAATCCCTGTGCCAGAGGAGAGAAAGATATAAAGCCTATTCCATGACCGGCACAATAATTAAGCACCCCGTCAGCCTGAGGCTCGCGGTCAAGCAGATTCAGCCGTCCCTGATATATAAGCAAAGGCACATCACGGTCTCTAAGATACTTGTCGGCGAATTTCAATGCTTCAAGAGGCCATCGGGAAACACCCACATACAATGCCTTGCCCGCCTTCACAATATCGACAAGCGCCTGCAGAGTCTCTTCGACAGGAGTTTCAGGATCATAACGGTGACTGTAGAATAGATCCACATAATCGAGATTCATCCGCTTCAGACTCTGATCAAGACTTGCCATAAGATATTTCCTTGACCCCCAGTTTCCATAAGGTCCCGGCCACATATCATATCCGGCCTTTGTCGATATGAACATTTCATCGCGATAGGGCCTGAAATCACTTTGCATGAGTCGGCCGAATGTTTCCTCTGCCGAGCCGTAGGGAGGTCCGTAATTATTCGCCAGATCAAAATGAGTGACTCCGCGGTCAAACGCACAACGCATCATATCGCGGCTGCGTTCAAACGGGTCAACACCACCGAAATTATGCCACAGCCCCAGACTGACCCGAGGCAGAAGCACTCCGCTGCATCCACAACGCCTGTACATCGTCGCAGCGTTATCATATCTCCTTCCGTCGGCCTTATATTGCTCTGTGATATTCATTGGCGTATAAATTATCAGCTTCTTTTGAGCAAAGATATAAATTTTAATAAAAGAAGTTGCATTATGATAAAAAAGATTTTAAATCATCTGCCGCCAACACAACCACGAGCAATGTTTCAATCAAAAAGTATCCCGATTTAAATCAGTTACATTTATCGTTTGCGTTAAGAATTAATTTTTTATTTTTGCAATTGGAAAAAATAGGTGCTTTCGAAGCGCAATTGCCCCTATTGCATTCACCGACACTCCGAAAGTACGTTACCTAAAAAATCAAAGACTGAAACATAAATAAAAATATATCAATTTAACCCATGGACATTTCCCACATCGAGCACATCGGCATCGCCGTTCCAAGTCTGGAAGAGGCTATCCCTTTCTACGAGAACATGCTTGGATTCAAGTGTTTTGCTATTGAAGAAGTCGCTGACCAGAAAGTGCGTACAGCATTTTTCAAAGTCGGACAGACCAAAATAGAACTCCTTGAGCCCACCGCCGAAGACAGCGCGATTGCAAAGTTCATCGCAAACAACGGCGGCCGCGGAGGCATACAGCACATCGCATTCGCTGTAGAGGACGGTGTTGCAAACGCCCTTGCCGAAATCGAAGGCAAAGGTGGCCGACTTATCGATAAAGCGCCCCGCAAAGGTGCCGAGGGACTCAACATCGCTTTCCTGCATCCCAAATCGACCATAGGAACACTCGTTGAGCTCTGCGAAGATCCCAACAAATAATTATCTAGATTCACCCACGAAAAATTTTCTAAAACATCCATATATGAGCAGTCAGCTTGAAAAGGTACAGGAGCTTATCGAACTCCGCAACCAAGCCCGGCTCGGAGGTGGCCAGAAAGCCATCGACAAGCAGCACGAGCGCGGCAAATACACCGCCCGTGAGCGCATCGCACAGCTCCTCGACGAAGGTTCATTCGAGGAGATCGACATGTTTGTGCGTCATCGTTCCACCAACTTCGGAATGGACAAAAAGTCATTCCTCGGCGACGGCGTTGTAACCGGCTACGGTACAATCGACGGACGTCTCGTCTACGTCTTCGCTCAGGACTTCACCGTGTTTGGAGGTTCGCTATCCGAGACCATGGCTCTCAAGATCTGCAAGGTCATGGATATGGCCATGAAAATGGGAGCTCCAGTCATCGGTCTCAACGACTCGGGTGGCGCACGCATCCAGGAAGGCATCAACGCTCTCGCCGGCTATGCGGAAATCTTCCAGCGCAACATTCTTGCATCAGGAGTGATACCACAGATCTCAGGTATCCTCGGTCCATGTGCCGGTGGCGCGGTATATTCTCCCGCACTCACCGACTTCACTGTAATGACCAAAGGCATTTCCTACATGTTCCTCACCGGCCCCAAGGTTGTCAAGACTGTGACCGGAGAAGACGTGACCCAGGATGCTCTCGGTGGTGCCGAAGTCCACTCGTCGAAAAGCGGCGTGGCACACTTTGCTGCCGAAGATGGCGAGGATGCGCTCCACATTATCCGCAAACTATTCAGCTATATACCGCAGAACAACCTCGAAGAACCGCCGTTGGCAGTATGCACTGATCCGATTGACCGTCTCGAGGACTCACTCAACGAAATCATCCCCGATGCAGCCAACCGTCCCTACGACATGTATGAGGTTATCGGCGCGATCATCGACAATGGTGAATTTCTTGAGATCCAGCGCGACTATGCCAAGAACATCATCATCGGTTTCGCACGTTTCAACGGTCAGGCAGTAGGCATTGTCGCCAACCAGCCCAAATATCTCGCAGGCGTGCTCGACTCCAATGCATCACGCAAAGCGGCCCGCTTTGTGCGTTTCTGCGACGCATTCAACATCCCCATTGTCTCGCTCGTCGATGTTCCGGGATTCCTGCCCGGAACCGGACAAGAATACAATGGCGTTATCCTCCACGGAGCGAAGCTTCTCTATGCCTATGGCGAGGCTACAGTGCCCAAGATCACTGTCACACTCCGCAAGAGCTACGGAGGCAGCCATATCGTGATGAGCTGCAAGCAGCTACGAGGCGACATGAACTATGCTTGGCCTACAGCCGAGATCGCCGTTATGGGTGGCGCAGGTGCCGTCGAAGTCCTTTATGCCAAGGAGGCTAAAGACTCAGAAGATCCCAAGGCAGTTCTCGCTGAAAAAGAAAAAGAGTACAACAAACTCTTCTGCAACCCCTACAACGCTGCAAAGTACGGCTACATCGACGACGTCATCGAGCCCCGAAACACACGTTTCCGCATCATCCGTGCCCTCCAGCAGCTTGCAACAAAGAAGGTCACAAATCCTGCCAAGAAACACGGCAACATTCCTTTGTAATTCATTCATCTCACTTTACACGCAACAAGCCAAGAATCATGAAAAGAAAGCTATTGGTTCTCGCCCTCGCCGTCGTTGCTGCCGGAGCCTCTCTCTGCAATGCGCAGGGACGCACAGGCTCACTGTTCATCAACGAGGTGATGGTACAGAACGACAGCAACTTGGTCGACGATTTCGGGCAGCGTTCGGGATGGATCGAGCTTTACAACGCCAAGTTTGCTCCGCTTGAGATCTCGAGCGTCTACATCACCAACGACCGCAACAACCCCACAAAATATGCTATTCCTTTAGGTGACATCAACACAAAAATCCCAAAGAGACAGCATGTGGTGTTCTTCGCCGACAACATGCCGTCGCGTGGCACGTTCCACACTTCATTCAAGCTCGAGCCAGGCAAAGATAACTGGATCGGTCTCTACGACTCCGACAAACAGACTCTCATCGACTCTGTGCTCATACCTGCATCACTGCCTGCCGGAGCATCCTATGCACGCACTGCCGATGCCGCAGGTTCATGGTCGGTGCGCACCGACTCAGGTGCCGACGGTGACTACATCACCCCGAGTTCAAGCAACATCATCCGCGATACAAACCCCAAGATCGAGACATTCGCCCAGCGCGACTCCAACGGGTTCGCCATGACAATCATGGCAATGTGTGTCGTTTTCTCTGCCCTTGCTCTCCTATGCATCTGCTTCATGGCAATAAGCGCACTCAATCAGCGTGCCGCCAGGAAAAAAGCTAAGGCTGAAGCTTCGGCGGCAGAAGAAACCGAGGCTGTCAATACTCCCGCTCTCGGAAAAGACGCCAATGAGGAAATCGCGGCTGCGATTGCAATGGCTCTCCACGACCACTTCGACGCTCACGACCGCGAGTCTGCTGTGCTGACAATCAACAAAGTCAAACGCGCCTACTCTCCCTGGAGCTCCAAGATCTACAACATGCGGCAAACTCCGCACAAATGATCCTGGCTCACGGGATCTAAAACCCACATTCTATTTTTTCTTTTAACGAACACTGAAATGAAAGAATATAAATACAAAATCAACGGAACCGACTATAAAGTTGGTGTGGGCGACATCGACCATGGCATTGTCACGGTGGAAGTCAACGGCACACCCTATCAGGTCGAAATCGAGCATAAGAGCCCGGCACCTGTAAAAGTCGTAAACTCCCCGAAAGCGGCAAAAGCCCCGCGCACAAACGAGGGCGAAAAGATCATTGCCAAGCCGGTGACCGGACCGACAGGCGGCTATGCCATCAAAGCTCCCCTCCCCGGTGTAGTCCTCTCGGTCAACGTCAAAGTTGGCGATACTGTAAAAGCATCCGACACTGTAGCGGTGCTTGAGGCAATGAAAATGGAGAACGCAATCCGTGCCGGACGTGATGGCAAAATCGCTTCCATCAACGTTAAAGACGGCGAATCTGTGCTTGAAAACACCGTGATTGTAACCCTCGAATAAGGTTATCTCCGAATATAAACCAATAAACATCATTCAAAATGACTGACGTTTCATTCGGCGATTTCCTTTTGAGCAACCTACAGCAGTTCTGGGAGTTCACAGGCTTCTACAACTGCACCTGGCAGCATCTTGTCATGCTGGCGGTAGGTCTGTTCTTTATATGGCTCGCCATTAAAAAGAACTTTGAGCCCATGCTTCTGGTTCCGATCGGATTCGGTATGCTCATTGGCAACATTCCGTTCAACACCACAGCCGGACTCGAAATAGGCATCTACGACGAAGGATCGGTACTAAACATCCTTTACAACGGTGTATCGGCAGGATGGTACCCACCGCTCATTTTCCTCGGTATCGGTGCCATGACCGACTTCACTGCTCTTATCGCCAACCCCAAGCTCATGCTTGTAGGCGCAGCCGCACAATTCGGCATCTTCGGAGCCTATATGGTGTCGCTCGCCCTCGGGTTTGCGCCTGATCAGGCCGGCGCTATCGCCATAATCGGCGGCGCCGATGGTCCGACGGCAATCTTCCTTTCATCAAAGCTCGCGCCAAACCTCATGGGTGCTATCGCGGTATCGGCCTACTCCTACATGGCACTTGTACCAGTGATCCAGCCTCCGATCATGAGACTCCTTACCACTAAAAAGGAACGCGTGATCAAGATGAAGCCTGCCCGTCAGGTCGCACAGTCCGAAAAGATAATCTTCCCGATCGTAGGCCTTATACTCACATGCTTTGTTGTGCCGACCGGCATACCTCTGCTCGGTATGCTCTTCTTCGGCAATCTGCTCCGTGAGTGCGGCGTCACCACAAGACTTGCCAAAACTGCGTCAAATGCCCTCACCGACATTGTCACAATTCTGCTTGGCATGACTGTGGGTGCCTCTACCCAGGCGACTACATTCCTAACCGAAAAGACTATCTTCATATTCTTCCTCGGTTTCATGGCATTCATCATCGCATCGGCTTCAGGAGTGCTTTTCGTCAAACTGTTCAATCTGTTCCTGCCGAAGTCCAAAAAACTCAATCCGCTCATCGGCAATGCCGGAGTCTCAGCAGTACCGATGTCGGCCCGCATATCCAACAACCTCGGTCTTGAATACGATCCCTCCAACTATCTGCTCATGCACGCCATGGGCCCGAACGTTGCAGGTGTCATAGGATCGGCTGTTGCTGCAGGTGTGCTCCTCGGATTCCTTGCCTGATAAATACCACTGTTCAATAATAAAAGGGATTTCGTCTTGGACGAAATCCCTTTTATGTTATCTTCGCAAAAATCGCGGAGACAATCACATCTCTTCGGCTTTGACCTCCTGAGCCTCTTCTTCATAATCAGGAGATGAAGAAGAAACAGTTATCATTTTTTTGTTCAATATTTTGGCAGCACCAAGCTCAAGCATTGAGTTCACCCCGTGGATAGCAATACCGATTCCTGTCATAAGCACCACAATATCAGCGGACGACCTTACGTTTCCGGCACAAAGTATAACCACCCCTTCAACTATAACCACAATCGGAAGTATATAAAACCATCCCGGAAATTTTATTGGAGAAAAACCATAACCGAGAATATATATATGCCAAAGGCCGGCAAGAATCAGCACAACAGCCAGTGCGTAAACTATCACTCCCTCAAAAAAAGCGGGCAAAAGAAGCATTGCGGCGCCTATACACATACCTCCGATTCCCGACGTAGTTCCGATAAAAGTCGAACCGCTGCCGGCCACTTTTTTTCGGCGGCGACGAGTGGCCACAAGCAGATTTATGAGTCCCGTAAGCAGAAACAGCCCGCCTATCAGATAGATTATAAGACTCAATATATCCTGCCTTTTCCACATCACACACAATGTCACACCGACAGCAAGTGCCAGAACGCTACTTATCCATTTTCCTATTCTTGCATTCATAGTTGTTACGTTTGATTATATATAATAAATGTATAACAAATATATCCGAAGATCTGTCTTCGGCATATAACTTTTTTTTTAACAGATCCAGCCCTTGACACTGAAATATATCCCGGCACATGCCATGATCATGAGCAGAGAACCAATCACCTTGTTTATCAGCCACAATGAACGCACATTGATATGCGTTCTCACCTTATTCACAAAATAGGTGATAGCATACCACCACAATATCGCTCCAAGAAATATGGCAAGATATCCTGTGATATAATGATAAAACAGATAGTCAGGTGACAGAAAATCAAATTGAGTGAACAATCCGATAATAAAGAAAAGTATCAGCGGATTGGAAAACGTAAAAAGAAATCCTGTAATGAAATCAATCCAATGCGTTTCATGCTTATCTTCTGGCTTTTTAAGACCTTTGGCTGGATTGCTCCTGAACAGATAGTAACCGAAAGCAAGTAGAACGAGACTTCCGAGAAACTGTAGAAGATTACGGTGCGACTCTATAAAATCGGTTATCAAAGCAAGCCCGAGACCGGCGAGCAGGCAATAAAACAGGTCGGAAAGCGCAGCTCCGATTCCGGTAAAAAATGCAGGCCAACGGCCCTTGTTCAGTGTCCGTTGTATACACAGCATTCCTATCGGCCCCATAGGAGCCGATATCAGCACACCTATAAGTATGCCGCTGAACATGATCTTTGTGAAATACTGCATTTCCACAATGTAAAATTACAAAGATTTTTTCACAATCTAAGCCAAAAAAACATATTGGCTTATTCTCTTTAACTTTTTTCATTGCGATAAACCCGCAATAGCACTCTGTTTCGTATATTTGATTCAAAGAATTGGCTTCGCCACCGCAAGCCATGTTTTGCATGACAATCGCTATTCTTCTCATCGAATATTCTTGCTATATTTGTCAAATGATAGACTACCTTATAGACTTAGACACCCAGCTCTTTCTGTTTTTTCACAACATAAGAGCTCCATTTCTTGACTCATTCATGTGGATGTTCTCCAAGCGCCTTATCTGGGCGCCGATGTACGCCACGATACTCATTTTTCTCTTCCGGCGTTACAACTGGCGTCAGGCTCTCATTTTCACTCTGGCGGTAATACTCACGATCACTCTTGCCGATCAGCTTTGTGCTTCACACCTACGCCCGTTCTTTGCACGATTCAGGCCTTCAAACCCTGAAAACCCACTCTCGGCAATGGTAACGATAGTCAACAATTACCGTAGCGGCTCCTACGGTTTTCCGTCGTGCCATGCTGCCAACACATTTGCTCTTGCAACCATAGTCTCGCTCATTGCACGGCAACGTGGGCTCACAATATTCATGTTTCTCTGGGCCCTGATAACATGCTATTCCAGAGTATATCTCGGAGTCCATTACCCCGGAGATCTAATTTTCGGCGGAATCATCGGATGGCTTTGTGCATTGCTTGTCTATTATGTGGCAACTGGTATATCCTCACGGTTGCTTATGCCTGCACACACGCGACCGGCCAGACGTAGGTTTATGCGCTTTAAACCTGCCGCACTGATCATACTCGCAGGTATTACAACAATTATCGTGATAACAGCAGTAAGCCTGTGGAAAGCCTGACCGCCATACAAGAACGCATTTATAGACTTGCCGATGCCGGAGATTTTCAGCAGGCCCTTGAGCTCGCCCGTGAAACAGTGCGTGACAATCCCGACAGCTCTGTCTCATGGTTTACACTCGGTAAAATTCTATGGCGTCTCGACAGACGTTCAGAAGCGACATCGGCCTACCGAACAGCGGTCGACATAGATCCCGACAGTCCGGCTGCCATTGCCCTGCAATACGCCGGGGATATCGCCGATTTTTTTAATCCCGATCTGTTCAATCCATGAAAATAATAAAAGTCGTTATACAGCCATTCAATAACCAATACCTAAAATATTTATGAAATTATCATCCATAGCAATTGCCGCTGCAATCATCTTGCCGGCAACCGCTTCTGCCGGAGTGTCAAGAAAATCCGCTCCAAACGATGTGATACTACACGCCTGGAGCTGGTCCTTCAACACCATAGCCGACAATATGAAAAAGATCGCAGATGCCGGCTACGACTATGTTCAGACATCCCCCGCACAGGCCTGCTATGTCGGAGAAGAAGGCGGACTTGCTCTGTTCAGCAAGCCGGGTGATCCCGTAAAAGGAAAATGGTACTATTATTACCAGCCCACCGACTGGACAATAGGAAACTACCTTCTTGGATCACGTGACGACTTCAAAGCCATGGCCGACAGCGCCATGAAATACAACGTGCGCATTATCGTCGATGTGCTTCCCAACCACACCGCTATCGAACACAACGCGGTCCTCCCTGCTCTTGACCACGCCGTAGGAGGTCACGAAAACCTCTTCCATGCCAACGGCTTCAAAGACATTACACAATGGGATGACCGTGAAGAATGCACAACAGGCAAAATGGGCGGACTCCCCGATGTCAACACTGAAAATCCCGATTTTCAGTACTATTATCTCCAGTACGTCAACGACCTCATCAACCTCGGAGCACGAGGATTCCGATATGATACGGCCAAACACATAGGATTGCCATCCGACCCAGTCGATCCCAAAGCCGATAAAAACAACTTCTGGCCTGTTGCCACAGGTCGTGAAGGAGTCAAAGGCCTTTCGCTCCTTATGCCAGACTCACTCTTCATCTATGGAGAGGTCCTTCAGGGACGCAATGTCAAAGAACTTGAGTATTCCCAATACATCGGACAGACAGCATCCAACCTCGGCCATGCTTTGCGTCAGGTACTTGAAAAACGCAACTTCAATGCAACCGACATAATAAGCTATCACCATCCGGCCTCTCCATCGACACTTGTGACATGGGTTGAAAGCCACGACACATACTGCAATCAACATGAATCGGCAGATCTCACCGACGATCAGATACGTCTCGGATGGGTTTATCTTACCTCCCGGGCCGGAGGAACGCCACTGTTCTTCTCTCGTCCTGCAGGATCAACACGCGACAACTATTGGGGTGACAACCGCGTCGGTCCACGTGGAAACGACGAATTCTTCCATCCAGAAGTCATTGCGGCCAACACCTTCCGTCACAAAATGGCCGGACAGCCTGAAGCAATCAGCACAAACGGCAAAGGCACTGTCATACAGATATCACGCGGCACACGCGGCACGGCCCTAATCAACCTCTCCACCAAAGCAACCGAAATCAAGATGGCGACCGCCATACCCGATGGCAATTACATCGATCCTGTCCACAATACCCATTTCACTGTAGCCGACGGAACGATCACCGCCAAACTTGCCCCGCAGACGACCTACACACTCTACTCCAGATAAACCAGAAAACCTATCGGATACCACGGGCGCACCCTCAATGGATGCGCCCGCCTGCAATATATCAATAATACTCTATCTCTTAGGTATGTCTACCGAAGTTTCCTTCTCGCCAAGCAGATGCTGCGAGAAGAAATCAACCATACGCCAATAAAAATACTCGTCCATCGATCCGAAGCTATGGCGCTGCTCAGGAAGCATGACCAGATCAAAACGTTTGCCGGCGCGTATCAAAGCGTTCACCACACGTATAGTATTGGCAGGGTGCACATTATTGTCAATCTCTCCGGTCACGAGCATCAGGTGTCCCTTAAGATTTCTGGCGATTTCCGGGTTGGTGGCAATCTTATACACAAATGTAGTGTCGCCCTCCTCTGTCACTTCCTCTTTGACTCCATGATGCTTCTCGCTCCACCAGCGGTTATAGATACTGTTGTCATGGTTGCCGGCACAGGAAACACCTGCCTTGAAGAAATCAGGATAAGAGAACATCGCGGCTGCGGTCATAAATCCACCGCCTGAATGTCCGTGCATACCGACCCGCTCGATATCGATAAACGGATATTCACGCGCAAGCTGCTCGATAGCATATTTATGATCGGCCAAAGGATAATCGCGCATATTGCCGTAGCCATAATTATGGTACCACTTCGAGCGCGATGGGTGACCTCCGCGTTGTCCTACATTTATCACAATAAAGCCAGCCTGAGCCAGACGGTCGTTTCTCACACTCATACGCGAGAACGGATAGGTGGTCGATTCTGTCTGAGGACCAGGGTAAACATAATCGATGATCGGATAAACCTTTGTAGAATCAAAATCAAATGGCTTGAACATCGTGCCCCAGAGATCGGTGACTCCGTCAGCAGCCTTCACCTTGAACACTTCGGGGAACTTATACCCTGCGGCAAAAAGCTGGCTGAAATCAGCTTCATGCAGATCCATCACCTTATTGCCCTGATTGTCGAGAAGCACAGCATTCGGCACTGTATTCACTCGCGAATAGTTGTCAACTACAAAGCGGCAGTCGTCATCTATCTCCGCACGATGGAAATAATCCCCTTTTGTGACAAGTTTCAAACCACTGCCATCAAAATTCACACGATAAAGATGCTCGTAATATGGATTTTCTTTCTCATCCATACCGTTAGCCATGAAATAGACAGTACGGGCAGGACTGTCCACTTTTAAAACACGCGAGACATGCCACGGCCCCTTGGTTATACGGTTCTTAAGATTGCCCTCGTCGTCATATAGATAAAGATGAGCCCATCCGTCACGCTCGCTCCAGTAAACAATCTCTTTGCCGTCTGAAGCAAGCTTCACCGGCTGCATGTCTACATAAGTGTTAAGACGCTCCTTTATCACCGGAACAACAGAATCCTGCCCTATTGTATAGCTACACACATCAACACGATGCAGGTCACGGCTTGTGCGGGTCAGATAAAACTTGTTATTGTCACCCGTCCACACACTCTTCATGTACTCGTCGTTAGCCTGACGGTGTGTGGGACTTTCTGTTTCAATATCTATAGTCTGGTCCTTGAATGCGCTGGCATCGACCTCCTTGCGTGTGTTGTTGGTCATGTCGAACACATAAAGATGGTACTGGGGTGCCTCTTTTTCACCAGGCATATGATATTTGTAGGTTTCCAGCGTAGGACGCGGCTGAGCCACCGAGTTTATCACCCACAAAGGCTTCACATCCCGCTGATCGTCGAGCACAGTTGCAAAATGCTTTGAATCAGGCGACCAGGCACCATAAGCGGCTTTGCGCTTGCCGTTGCAGAGAGTGTCGGTGTTAAGAGTGCTGTAAGGTATTCCATAACCGAAATCAGGCTCTCCGTCAAACGTCAACTGAATGTCCACAATAGTCGAGTCATTTTCATCTTTACGGGCCTTCTCGTAATCCTCGATACTCATCTTGTACAGATTAAGATCCTTGGCATATACGACAGTCTTGCCGTCAGGCGAAACCGATCCCCAGCCCAGACGTTTTGGATCTTTCTCCTTATCAGTAAGATGTGTAAGCTTTTTTGTCGGATAATCATATGAGAAATAGAAAATCTTTTTCTCCTTCTTTCCTTTGCCGTCCTTTTTGCCGTTTTCACCATCCTTATTCACCTCTTCGTCTATTGTCGAGGTTACCTCAAAAGTGAACGTACGGTTATCTTTGCCTATCTTGAGATTTCTGATCGGCATGTGGCGTCCTTCAAACGGGTCTCCCACAATCTCTGTCAGTTGCGAGGCCATGTCATCACGGTCAAAAAGCGGAGTGCGGGTACGGGCGACAGGATCGACCACATACCAGAAATCCCCGTCACTGGTTTTATAAGTAAACCAGAACTTGTTTCCCTCAGGAAACCATCGCGGAGTAACCTGCGTTGAAAACAACATCGTACCGAGCTTGTCGGCTGTAAACTTTTCTGCCTGGATATACCCCGGGAGTCTGTCTCCCGCCCGCCCTACGGCTACAAAAGCCGCAAGCGCCAGCACAGCAAGTGCTAATCGTAATTTTTTCATTTATGTTCTGTCTTTGTATTGTTTTTTTCCATTGATGGAGTGATTGGGGCCCGCGACTGTCAGTAATAAGCCATAATCGCTTCGATATGCAAAGATAACTCCACGCACTTGTATTATCAAGTGTTAAATGGCCGCTTTTATTTCACAATTTGTTATTTTTGTAAATTGAAAAACATTTCGACACGGCTCAATAAACCTATAAGTTTTTAACAGATCAATAAACCATGAAAAAATTTCTGCTTTCTGCTGCAATCCTTTTCATCGGCGCTGTCACTGCATCAGCCGATGAAGATTGGGACTGGCCCAACTACAACTACTATGCCGACGCCAACGCCGAGCTCCTAAAAAATAAGCCCGACGATCCACGCCGCGTTATCTTCTTCGGCAACTCCATCACTGAAGGATGGCCGATACACCGCCCTGAGTTCTTCACCGAAAACGGATTCATCGGACGCGGAATCTCCGGCCAGACGACCTATCACTTCCTGCTCCGCTTCATCGAGGATGTAATCAAACTGAAACCTGCTGCTGTAGTCATATGCGCTGCCGGAAACGATGTCGCCGAGAACACATGCCCCTATAAAGAGGAACGCTCGTTCAACAACATCGTCGGACTCATCGACATGGCACAGGCCCACGGTATCAAGGTCATACTCACATCAGTCCTCCCAGCTGCGAAATTCAGCTGGGCGCCCGAGATCACTGGCTCATCCGACAAGATCGCTTCGATGAATGTCAGGCTCAAGGAGTATGCCGACACGCACGACATACCCTACGTCGATTACTATTCATCACTTGTCAACGGACAGCCCGACCGCGCTTTCAAGGCCGAACTGTCGGGCGACGGAGTCCACCCCAACGCCGAAGGCTATAAGATCATGGAGAAAATCGTTCTCCCTGTCATCCGCAAGTATGTTCCCTGATTAAGATTTCACTTAAATATTCTCTTACAATGAAAAAATTTCTGCTTTCTGCCGTCGCACTCTTCACCGTCGCACTGTCGGTTAATGCCGACGACAACTGGGACTGGCCCAACTACAGGCGATACGCCGCTCAGAATGCCGAACTTATGCAGAATGTCCCTGAAGATCCGCGACGTGTCGTTTTCTTCGGAAATTCAATTACAGAAGGATGGGCAAGAATAAAGCCTGAATTTTTTAAAAAAAACGACTTTGTCGGACGAGGCATTTCCGGTCAGACAACCTATCAGTTTCTACTCCGTTTCCGCGAAGATGCCATAAACCTGAAACCCGCGCTGATTGTCCTTAATGCTGCCACCAATGACATAGCGGAAAACACTTGCCCCTACAACGAAGAACGCACCCTTCAAAACATCATTTCCATGGCTGAGATGGCACAGGCAAATGGTATCAAGATCATTCTGACATCTGTGCTGCCGGCAGCCAAATTCGGCTGGAGAACATCTATAACTGATTCTTCCGAGAAAATTCAATCGCTGAACGCACGCATAAAACAGTATGCCGAACAAAATGACATACCCTATGTCGACTACTATGCCAAACTCGTGCATGGCGAAAACAAAGCGCTTAATCCAGCTTACTCAACAGACGGCGTGCACCCGACCGCCGAAGGCTACGATGTCATGGAAAAAACAATACTTCCCGTCGTAAGAAAATACGTTCCCTGAAACATCTAAATCTCAACGACTCCGATTCCCGGGCGATCCGATGGCAAAGTAATTTTCCCGTCTACAATCTTAAGCCCGTCAAACGGATCATTGGTTATCAACAGATTACCGTCCAAATCCGCCCAGTCGGCCATTGGTGCCAGCTGGGCGGCTGCTGTTACAGCACATGACGTCTCCGTCATGCAGCCAAGCATTACCTTCAGGCCAAGGGCCTTAGCCACAACCGCCATCTCATGGGCCTGATGCATGCCGCCACATTTCATCAGTTTTATATTGATGCCGTCATACACGTCAGCTATGCGTCGAACATCATCTACCAACTGTACAGCCTCGTCTGCAATAATCGGAAGCGGCGAATGCTCACGCAACCACATTGTGTTCTTCACATCGGTCTTGTCAAAAGGTTGTTCGACAAACAGACAGCCTCTGTCGGCAAGCCAATGGCACATATCCAAAGCCATCTTCCTGTCAGTCCATCCCTGATTCACATCAGCGCATATAGGCACATCGGTCATCGATCTTATCAGTTCGACGGTTTCCTTATCCCGGTCAAGACCCATCTTCACTTTCAGGACACGATAGGGCGAAGCCTCTTGGACCTTCTGCCTTACAACCTCCGGAGTGTCAATTCCTATCGTAAACGACGTGCATGGCGCATCAGCAGCGCTCAGTCCCCACATTCTATGCCACGGTTGTCCGGTAATCTTCCCGACAATATCGTGCAAAGCTATATCTACGGCACATTTAGCCGCATAATTGCCATTGGATACAATATCCATGTACCGGTGGATCTCCCCTATTCTGAACGGGTCGTTGAATTGCGTGAGATCAAGTTGCGATAGAAAATTGCACACCGATTTCTCACTCTCGCCGAGGTATGGCGGCATAGAGGCCTCTCCATAACCGATAATACCGTCAAACTCTATTCTGACAAGCACATCAGGAGTCACAGTGCGGCTCGACTTAGCAAGATTGAACGCATGACGCAGATGAAGTTCATGAGGTGTAAACGACAGATTCAAACGACCGGGCTTCATGGCCCTTTTCGCAATCTGACCTCTCAAACCTAACGGAACCAGTGTTACAGCCGCAGCCCCCAATACACTGTTTCGCAAAAAAGTTCTCCTGTCCATCAGCTATCCGATTATTGTTCCCGACTCTTTCAAAAAAACCAATGGTGATCCTTTACTCTTGTCACTCCGTCGCGTCCTGTGATGTCACGCAGCCGTCTGCCCAACAGGTAGTGTTTTTCAATATATTCAGGCGATCCGAAATCAAGGCTGTTGCGACGCACCCGGCCCGAACTGTGCACATACATTCCTTCACCCTCATAGATTCCTACATGCGTCACACGACCCGTTTCCTCATTACCGAAAAACAGCAGATCCCCCCTCTCAAGATCAGTCTTTTCTACAACCGTTCCACAACAAGCCTGCTGCGATGCGTCACGCGGCACTATAATCCCATTAGACCAATAGCACAACTTCACAAGACCCGAACAATCCATTGACTTTGTGGAAAGTCCGCCCCAAAGATATGGCACTCCCGACAATGCGTTTGCCCTTGCTATTATTTTCTCGGCATCGTAACTTTGATTGCTCCATTCACCTATCTCTGTGAACGAGTTACGGTCGGCATATCCCTTCCGGCCATCAGGAAGCTGAATGGACAGCACTTTATCTGAAATCATCTTTCCCTCCACCAGACATCCGTCCACAAGATCCGTCACGACTCCATGTTTCGCATCAAGGCTCATGCTGTCATAAACCAGTATCTCCTTGGGCGAGTCAACCACAAAGCGCTCCGCAGTTCGCCATCTCGCCATTTCACTATCACTTTTTTCAACTATCGACGACTGATTGACCCATCCGCGATATCCCTCAGGAGTCATCACATCAAGCCACTCTCCGTCGTGAGCCATAATTGCCACAGGCACACCGAGCAAACACTGGGAAACAAGCTCCGATCCATGCCGAGGCTCATAGCGCATACATGCGACCGAAATCAAAGGTTGTCCCCACCCCTGTATCGCATCCTCCGTTTTCTTGTTTATATCCCCATTTATGCACGACACAGCCGAAGCGATGAACACCGCCCCGGCCATAATTCCTGCTATAAAATGTTTAAACCTTTCCACTTCCGGTTATCAGTCTGTCATATAGCTCCTTGTCGTTGACAAGCTCAAGCGCCTTCTCATAAGTGCCTCGGCTTACCGGATTCACACTTCGGAAATATCCGTTCATATCCCATACATCACGGGCAATAAGCCCTTTAGTAACCGCACAGATTATATCACGGCTTCTTTCGAGGCCTTTCTCATTAAGCTTCACACCGTTTTTCTCACCGAGAGCGACAAGAGCATCCACCATTTCCGGAGTAAAACTGAAATTCTTGACAAAATCCGACTCTGTCTGGTAGTTCCGCTTTATCTCATCGCGATGCTGATCCACATATTCCACCGCATAGCGGTTGAATATGCCGTTGGCCATGAGATCTCGATAGTAATCGGAATACATCGTTGTGTCTATCGGAACAAACAGATCAGGCATGATGCCACCGCCGCCATACACCACACGGTGATTCTTAAGAGTCTCCACTTTAAGCGAATCTGCAAAGTGAATACTATCGGCACTCATGAATTCACCCGACATATATCGGTTGTAAAGATCCATGTGATAATCATCTCCCTCACCCTTCACATAAGGTTTCTGGATTGACCGTCCTGTAGGAGTGTGGTAACGTGACACTGTAAGACGCACCATCGACCCGTCGGGAAACGGGAATGGCCGCTGTACAAGTCCTTTGCCGAATGTCCTCCGGCCTACGATAAGTCCTCGGTCATTATCCTGTATTGCCCCGGCAAAAATCTCACTCGCCGATGCAGAGTTTTGATTCACCATGACCACAAGCCGGCCCTCAGGCATGAGTGGTTTCCCCTTGACTTTATAGTCCTGGCGCGGCACACGGGCACCGTCAGTGTATACTACAAGATCACCAGGCTGCAAAAACAGCGAAGCCATATCAAATGCAGGATTCAGATAACCGCCGCCATTGTCCTCAAGGTCAATGATAAGATCCTTCATCCCCTCCTTTTTCAATTTTTTGACTGCCTCGGCGACCTCATTGCCTGTATCCTCGGCAAAACGGCTTACACGTATATAGCCTGTTGTCGGACTTTCCATATAGGCTGCATCTACACTGTAGAGAGGAATATCGTCACGTATTATTCTGAACGTAATCGGTTCTGTCACACCGCGGCGGAGCACCTTCACAAGCACTTCAGTCCCCTTTGGACCTCGCAGTATGTTCAGAATTTCACTGTTGGATCTTCCTGCCCCCGAAATTATTGTGTCATTAGCCGACAAAATCCTGTCGCCGGGTTGTATACCGACGGCTTCCGATGGCCCTCCTGCAGTTGTCTGTATCACATAAAGCGAATCATTGTTCATGTTGAACTGAATGCCTATACCGCTGAAATTACCTGCCAAAGGAGTAGTCAGTTCCTTGGTTTCCTCTGCATCGGTATATACTGAATGAGGATCAAGGGTTTTCAGCATCGCGATTATAGCCGCTTCGACCATTTTAGGCGAATCCACTGTATCCACATAAAAACTTTCTATCAGGCGCTCGGTATAACCGAGTTTTTGCAGAGGTGAAAACTCCTGTGTTTTTTCCTGCTGTTGGCGGCCACGGGCGCACACTGCCACGACGGCAATCACTACCACTATCAACGCACCCAGTATTCTTTTCATCATCTTTGACTTTGACATTGACATCATTTTGTTGGCACAAAGCGGCTGACATCCGCACCATACCGTTCAAGTTCCCTCACGACCGACGAGCTCACCGAAGCATACTCTGGCAGTGATATCATAAATACAGTCTCGATACCCGACATCTGGCGGTTCACATCAGCTATCTGCTGCTCATATAGAAAATCTCCACTGTTTCTTAATCCACGCAACAAGCAATCGGCGCCAAGCTCTTTGGCCTTTACATAGGTAAGTCCGCAATAGCTGATAACCTGCACCTTTTCGCCGAAATGCGATACCGCCTTTCTGATTGCGTCGAGACGCGCCAGAGCATCTCTTTCGGCTCCCGGCTTGTTGATGTTGACACCAATCCCGATATAAATTCTGTCAAAAATATGCAGTCCGCGTTCAACAATCGAGAGGTGCCCCAACGTAAACGGATCAAACGATCCTGCATAAAAAGCTGTACTCATCAGATTAACTTATTTCAGAATCATCCTCTATGACAAGATTGTCGATGATAAAATTCTGACGTTCCGATGTGTTTTTACCCATATAGAACTCCAGAAGCTGGCCGACCCCGTCACCCTTGCGTAAAGTCACACGGTCCACACGCATATCCTCTCCGATAAACCCTCTGAACTCCTCTGGAGAAATCTCGCCAAGTCCCTTGAATCGGGTTATCTCGGCATTCGCACCAAGTTTCTTTATTGCAGTGACACGTTCCTCATCGGTATAACAGTAATAGGTATCCTCTGCAACTCCCTTCGATTTACCACTGCGGCGCGATGTCTTCTTGTTCCTGACCCTGAAAAGCGGTGTCTGCAACACATATACATGACCTTTCTTCACCAGATCAGGAAAGAACTGTAGAAAAAATGTGAGCAACAGCAGTCGGATATGCATTCCGTCCACATCGGCATCTGTAGCGATAACCACATTATTGTAACGCAGCCCGTCAATACCGTCCTCTATATTCAATGCAGCCTGCAGAAGATTAAACTCTTCGTTTTCATATACCACCTTTTGCGTAAGGCCATAGCTGTTAAGAGGCTTGCCTCGTAGTGAAAAAACAGCCTGTGTCTCCACATCTCGTATCTTGGTGATCGAACCGGCAGCCGAGTCTCCCTCGGTAATAAAAATCGATGACGCCTGCTTTTTACTCTCGTCTCCCCTTGCGTCATTCAGATGCACACGGCAATCAAGCAGCTTGCGGTTGTGCAGGTTCACTTTCTTGGCCCGCTCGCGCGCAAGTTTGGTGATACCGGCCATTGACTTGCGGTCACGCTCGCTCTCCTGCACCTTTTTCAATATCACCTCGGCTACATCAAGATTCTTGTGCAGATAATTGTCAAGCTCACGCTTTATGAAGTCTCCAACAAACTTCGCAACTGTCGGCCCGTCGGGCGCCATGTCACGGGATCCGAGCTTGGTCTTTGTCTGCGACTCGAATACCGGTTCCTCGACTTTGACCGAAACAGCCGCTATCATTCCGTTACGTATGTCGCTGTACTCAAAGTTACGTCCGAAATAATCCTTCAGAGTCCTCGACACAGCCTCCTTGTAAGCTGTAAGATGAGTACCGCCCTGTGTTGTGTGTTGTCCGTTGACAAATGAGTAGTACTCCTCTCCGTACTGGTTTGCATGAGTAAGCGCTATTTCAATATCCTCACCTCTCAGATGTATTGGCGCATAAAGCGGATCCTTTGTCATATTCTCACGCAAAAGATCCAGAAGTCCCTGGCGCGATACATAACGCTGGCCATTGTAGAGGATTGTCAGACCGGTATTCAGAAAAGTATAATTTTTCAGTAACGGGAGCACAAATTCATCTCTGTACAGATACTCCTTGAATATCGTTCCATCCGGCTTGAAAGTAACCATGGTGCCGTTTTGCTCCGGACTATCCTCTATGCCGGTGTCAGAAACTATCTCTCCATGGCTGAAAACCGCACGACGCATCTTGCCGTTCACTACACTTTCAATGGCGAACGTCGCACTTAGAGCGTTCACGGCTTTTATACCGACTCCATTAAGACCTACCGACTTCTTAAAAGACTTGGACGTATACTTCGCTCCGGTATTCATTTTCGATGCAACATCCACGACTTTGCCTAATGGCACACCGCGTCCGAAGTCTCTCACCCTGACTTCCCCATCATCAATATCGACAATAATCTGCTTACCGTTACCCATCATGAACTCATCAATGGAGTTATCAAGCACCTCCTTGAGCAATACATAGATACCGTCGTCATAGTTGCTGCCGTCGCCAAGCTTGCCTATGTACATGCCGGGACGTAACCTTATATGCTCCTTCCAGTCGAGAGTTACTATATCATCTTCTGTATACTCAACGGCCGGTACATTAAGGTCATCAGTCATCGCCTCTAATTCATCGGTCGACAACCCTGCTTCTATTTCATCTTCTGCCATCACTGTCAAAACTCCTTTGTATCAAAACTCAAATATACGAAAAAATCGATTTTTACACAACACCGTTTCCTCTCTGCCGGTTAACCGAAACCAAACACTAAATAAAACTGTCTGATTCAATTAATGCACGGACGGTAAAGCCGTGCAAACCTTCTGATCGCATTCATCGCGGCGGCCGAAGGAGATACAGCCACACTACGCACGCTTATTATTGTAGCACGGCATATCAGAAATTCAAGCACTGTATTTCCTTCGGCTCCAATAATGCGGATATAGTCAGGTTTCAGGTTATCCATTTCACATGAATAAACGCGCTGTTCCACGGCATTATTGCATCATCTCTACATTTTTGCCGTACCTTACGCCCCACACTACACCAGCGGAAACATCCATACCCCCTTAAAATAACAAAAAATTGCGGGCGGCATTGATATCACATCAGCCGCCCGCAACTATATGTTACGTTATTCTATCAAGCTTCCCGTGCAGGAGTGCGCGAGCTGCGCTTCTCCTTTTTAGGCGCGCTAACTGCGGCCTTTGCCTTTCCACCATTACGACGACGGTCTGTCAGATAAGCGACAGGCGACGCGATATATATGGTTGCCAGTGTACCAGTGATGACACCGAACAGCATTGCAAAGATAAAGCTGCGCAGGCTATCGCCGCCAAGCACAAAGATACAGATAAGCACCAGAAGTGTCGAACCGGATGTCATAAGCGTACGGCTCAGAGTCTGGTTGATCGAATTATTGATCGTTGTAAACAGATCCTGCTTGGGATAGAGGCCGATATTCTCTCGTACACGGTCAAATACGACCACTGTATCATTGATCTGATAACCTATCACAGTCAGTATCGCAGCGATAAATGTCTGGTCTATCTCCATCGCAAACGGCAGAACTCCCCAGAAGAGCGAGTAAAAACCGATAATAGTGAATGCAGTGAACGCAACTGCCGCAAGCGCGCCGACAGAGAATGCCACATTTCGGAATCGCAAGAGAATATACAGGAACATTGCGATAAGCGACAGTACAACTGCTACATATGCATCGCTACGCATATCATCTGCCACTGTCGGGCCGACTTTCTGCGACGACACTATACCCTGCGTTTCGTCTGTTGTGCTGAATTCCTCAGTAGTCATGCCCTCGCGAAGCTCCGGCTTGAGCACATTGTAGAGCTTGCCTACGATCTCCTCCTCTACGCCCTCACTGTCATCAGTGATCTTGTAGTTGGTCGAAACACGAACCTGATTTGAGTTCTCGATTGTGATCACCGATACAGAAGCATCTGGGAACTCAGGAGCCAGACGAGCCTGAAGATCCTGTGTATTTACAGGCTTGTCAAGCTTGACCACATAGTTACGGCCACCGGAAAAATCAATACCCTGATTCAATCCGCGGACAAAGAGTGATACAAGCACAATTGCGACAAAAACACCGACAACTGCAAACGAGATCCTGCGCTTGCCGAGGAAGTCGAACTTGGCGTTGATAAACCAATTGCGGGAGATTTTTGTATCAAATGTAAGCTTTTCGAATGCCTTTTTGCGGCCACCCATTATAAACACAATTCGTGTCAGATAAACCGCAGTAAAGAACGAGCAGACGATACCGATGATAAGAGTGGTTGCAAAGCCTTTGATCGGACCTGTTCCATAAAGAAGCAGGATTACACCTGTGATAATAGATGTGAGGTTAGAGTCAAAGATTGCCGAGAATGCATTGCTGTAGCCATCGGCAATAGCATTGCGGAGGCTCTTTCCGGCACGAAGCTCCTCTTTTGTACGCTCGAAGATGAGCACATTGGCGTCAACTGCCATACCGAGAGCAAGCACAATACCGGCAATACCCGACAACGTCAGCACTGCCTGGAACGATGCAAGGATACCGAATGTGAAGAACAGGTTGAACACCAGACCGAGGTCAGCGATAAGACCGGGAATGATGCCATATATAAGCCCCATGAAGATCATGAGAAGCACAAGCGACAGAATAAACGACAAGAAACCAGCCTTGATTGCCTGCTCGCCGAGCGAGGGACCGATGACCATATCTGAGATTATATCCACCTTGGCTGTCATCTTACCGCTCTTAAGCACGTTAGCAAGGTCCTGAGCCTCCTCCACCGTGAAACTGCCGGTGATCTGTGAATGACCGTCTTCAATTGCCGTACTAACATTGGGGAACGAATATACCTTGTCGTCAAGTACGATAGCGATAGCATTACCGATATTTGCACCGGTCACACGTGCCCATTGCTTGGTACCCTCGTTGTTCATTGTCATTGAGACAATGTTGCCACGCATATTGTCAAAATCGCTGGATGCAGCGATAACACATGATCCGTCAAGTGCAGGTTTGCCGTTATTGGTTTTTAGGGCTATGAGCTGATAAAGCTCTATATTACGGCCGTTCTCTGCTGTCACAACCTGCGGCTTGACACTCCAGAGCAATTTCAGGTTACTCGGAAGAATCTGTTTTGCAGATGTCGATGCGAGCACACGATCAATTGCATCACGGCGTGCCGCGGTAGCATAACCGACAATCGGTGTGGCCTGACTTTCAATACCACCGTCAAACTGTGCGATCAGTCCTTCGGGCATATTCATTGTCGAATCCTGGGCAACTGTGTTGCTTAGCTGCGACAAAGCTCCGATAATCTCGTTGGCCTTGTAGGTCTCGAAGAACTCGAGGTTGGCCGAACGCTGCAGAAGCTCACGCACACGCTGATGTTCCTTCACACCGGGAAGCTCAAGAAGAATCTGACCGTCCTTGCCTTGAAGAACCTGGATATTGGGAGAAACCACACCATAAGCATCGATACGGCTACGGAGGACATTGGTGGCCGAGTTGTTGACACGGTCTTTCACCTCATCTTTCAGTGTAGATGCCACTGCTTCGTCATCGGCACCACGCTTGACAATGCCATTGAACACAACCGAGTAGTCTGCACCAGGATTCAGAGCACGATACTGCTTGGTAAATGTACCGACATAATCATCGCTCTGGTGCGAACCGATTATCGAATCGGTTGCTGCGATTGCCGCATCAAATGCAGGATCAGGGTCGGCGTTTTTCATCGAACGAAGAATCTCAGGCATCGAAACCTGAAGTATCACGTTCATTCCTCCCTTGAGGTCAAGACCGAGTCCGACACCCCACTTTTGCACCTGCTGGTAGTTGTAACCCATGTAAATGGGTTCTTTGGAGATAGAGTCAATGTAGGCTTTGTAGGCCTTCGCATACTGCTCGGAGCCTGTGCCTGCTTCTCCGGCTACCTGCGCGGCGTGGTCCTTGGCCTTCCCCTCGTAGTGATTGCTCACAGCCGAGAACGAAAGATAGAACGCACACACAAGTACCAGGAACACCGCTATGATACCGGCGATAAGGCTTCCTAACGTTCCTTTGTTTTGCATGTGGTAATGATTTTTATTTTATTTCTTGCAATTACACTTTTTCGGAGCCACAAAACATTGTTTACGGCAACGCATGATTTTCAGCTTGCAAATGTAGAAAAAATCTTTTTTCCAACCAACATATTACAATTCTTTGTCACGAATCTTTACTACATCCGATTGCCTTTTTTACTTTCCTGATACGGCATATCATCGTTTTTGTCTAACTTTGGACGCAATTAAACAACGCATAGCGCAATGTGCATGACCTTATTGAGATTTCATTTGCATAACTGGAAAACTAATTTTTTCTACAACAATATCTCATTGATAATTGCCGCCTTTGTCACGGGGATTGTCTCAGGCTGCTGCGCATGGCTGCTAAAACACCTTATATATTGGATTTCACAACCGATTACAACTGCCGTAAAACCCGATACCCCCAATTATATCTTCATTCTGCTGCCTCTTACAGGAACTATTTTAGCGGTCTTATATCAGAAATACATTGTAGGCCAAGATATCTATAACGGATTACAACGATTGTCAAACAGACTTTCATCACACAACTACAAATATTCACCCGGACTCATCCTCGCTCCTATCATTACATGCTCGACCACTATCGGCTTGGGAGGATCAGCTGGATCCGAAGGGCCGATCGCCAGTTCCGGAGCTGCTATCGGAAGCAATATCGCACAACTTTTTCGTTTCACTCCGGAGCGCATGAGGATATTGGTGGCATGCGGTGCCGGTGCAGGAATCTCAGCTATTTTCAAGGCTCCCATAGGAGGCGCACTCTTCATTCTTGAAATTTTCGCGATTTCTTTTGATGCAATAGGCTTTATAGCATTGTTTTCAGCGACAACAGCAGCAGCCCTCACCGCATTTATTCTATCAGGGTGTACTCCCGATATCTCATTCAACACAGCCTCTACACTACATCTCGGTGACATCTGGATCACTGTCGCTGCCGGCTTATTTCTGGGTCTCTACTCCACATATTATGCCTTCGTAATGCGTCGCATAGGCAAATTGTACGGCTACATTAAAAACCGTTGGATTAAATGTATCTGTTCCGGAATATCAGTAGGAATCCTGATTTTTTTATTTCCATCACTCTATGGAGAAGGGTATGAATCCATAGAGCGACTACTTGCCGATCTTCCACAGAAAATGACCCAGTATTCCTGGTTGTCGCCTCTTTTCAGCACCTATAATTCTTCTATAGGAACCATTCTGATTTTCGCATTAGCCATATTGATAATAAAACCTTTTGCCACAGCATCTACGATCAATGGAGGCGGAGTGGCCGGTGACTACACTCCATTACTCATGGTCGGCAGTATCGCCGGATTTTTATTCGCTACAGCAATCAATGCATTTACCGGTTTCCAGATTCCGGTTACCGACTTTGTGTTCTTAGGCATGACCGGTGTGATGGCAGGCGCCATAAAAGCACCTCTTATGGCAATGTTTCTTACAGTCGAGACAATATGCGTTCCGTCTCTCTTTCTTCCGGCAGCCACTGTTGCTACAGTATCATACCTGACACGACTTATTTTCAGTCATAACAGTACAAAAACACCTACAAGATTGCGAGACACAAAAAATATTTACAAATGACACCATACACGACAATATTATGAAAAAAATCGCAAGCTTCACAATCGACCATAACCGTCTTCTACGAGGCATTTATGTCAGTCGACGCGACAAAACTGCATCTGGCGACATAATTACCACTTTTGACATACGCATGACCGAGCCAAATCGACAGCAGGCCCTTTCACCACAGGCTCTTCATGCTATGGAACATCTTGCCGCGACATATCTGCGCAACCGTCCCGACTGGAGCGATCGTATCGTATATTGGGGACCTATGGGTTGCTGTACCGGAAACTATCTGATTTTACAAGGCGAACTCGAGCCAGTTGATATTATCGAGCTGATGCATGACACCATGCACTTTGTAGCAAATTTTGAAGGAGAAATCCCCGGAGCTACACCACGCGACTGCGGAAACTACACATTCATGGATCTTGAAGAGGCTCGTAAAGCTGCCAGAATTTACCTGACCGAAATACTCTCCAGCCCCAATCACGACAACCTCACTTACCCATCATAAGATAAGTGCGGTGTCCATGCAGATAATACTCCGTCAATATATTCGGCACACCAGATTTCCTCAATAGATTTTCAACAGGGAAATCCTTATAAGCGTTTTTCATGCGTCGGTAATCGCAATGAGCTTTCATGACTGCCGATGCATGTTCCCATTTTCCCATAAATATATATTGTCCCCATGCCAATGTGTCGAGCATACGGCGTTTGAGCAAAAAACGTGTCTTCCATCCGCCAGAAGGCAGATTTTTATGCAACATAAGCAGATTGTTGCGGAAATTCAAATATGTTTTCTTGGGAGATGATGCGTCGAGACTTGCACCTCCAAGATGAAACACAACCGAATCGGTCACACACACAACCCTACGCCCTGTTAGCCTTAAACGCCAACACAGGTCAATTTCCTCCATGTGGGCAAAGAAAGATTCATCAAGACCGCCTGTTTTCAAATAAGCGTCTGTATTTACCGCAAGACAGGCGCCTGATGCCCAATCCACATCCACAGGATCTTTAGAGTCATACTGCCCCTTATCCTCCTCTACACACCCCATCACACGCCCACGGCAATATGGATAACCATTACGGTCCATACAGCCACCGGCAGCTCCGGCGTATTCAAACATTCCATAATTGCGCTCCGACCGTATCTTGGGTTGCGCGGCAACTATCCTGTCATCCGACAGCGCTTTTTTCAACGGCTCGACCCATCCGTCGTCCATCGGAGCTGCATCTGAATTCAATAGAATACTTATCCGGTATCCCCCTTCCTTAAGAGCACGATTGTATCCTGCCGCAAAACCGAGATTTTTTTCAAAAGCCATTATCCTGACTGTAGGATAATTTTCTCTTACCCATGCGAGCGATTCATCAGTCGAGCCATTGTCAGCCACAACAACCTCCGCCTCTTCATTTGAAGTATGTCCGACAACTCTCGGAAGAAAACGGCGTAGAAGATCCACACCATTCCAATTGAGTATTATAACACCGCAATCAGTATTCACCATTCAGTTTTTCCTTTTACTATGGGGCTGTCATCATCCCATCTCACCTCTCCAAGTCGTACATCGACTATTGTATTTGCCATAGATGCATCGGCGCCGGCAACCTCTACACGAAGGTAATTATCTGTGTATCCCACCATTCCACTCTCGTCGGCCGTAGGCTGTTCGAGCAGGACCTTCCGAGTCTTTCCTGTGCACCGTTGTGCAAAATCAAGATGACGCCTGTCAGAGATTGCTATCATATCACGTGTGCGTCGACGCAATTCATCCGGTCCGACAACAGGCAGAATTTCCAGAGCCTTTGTCCCCGGACGCTCACTATAGGGAAACACATGAAGTCTCGTTATGTCGAGCGATGATATGAATTCTTTTGAGCTTTCAAAACGGGCATCAGTCTCACCACGCATACCCACTATGAGATCGACACCGATAAACGCCTGTGGCATGACGCGCCTTATATGTGCGATCCTGTCAGCGAACAACGCCCTGTCATAACGACGTCGCATCAGTTTTAGCATCTCGTCATCGCCACACTGCAGCGGGATGTGAAAATGAGGCATAAAACGTCGTGATCCGGCCGTAAATTCTATTATTTCATCAGTAAGAAGATCAGGCTCTATCGATGAAATACGATATCTTTCAATGCCGTCGACTTCGTCAAGTGCTTTGATCAGATCGATAAACCTGTCATTTCTTCCCCATCCGAAGTCTCCTATATTCACTCCGGTCAGCACTATTTCCTTGGCTCCTGCCAAAGCCGCTTCTCCGGCCTGCGCCACAAGTGACTCTATCGTACCAGACCTGCTACGTCCACGCGCCATAGGTATCGTACAATAACTGCAGAAACAATTGCATCCGTCCTGCACTTTAAGCATCCAGCGTGTTCTGTCGCCTCTTGAACATGATGGTACGAAACTCCTTATATCTTTTGCAGGTGTCACAACAAGCCTGTCTTTCCTGTCAGCAATCCAATTCAGAAGCATCAACGGAAGTTCTCCCTTGTGATCATTTCCGGCCACAATGTGCACACCTTCTATTCCGGCCACCTCTTCCGGTTTCAGCTGTGCATAACATCCGGTAGCCACAATCACAGCATCAGGCCAACGACGAGCCATAGACCTTATCATCTGTCGTCCTTTTTTATCGGCTACAGCAGTGACACTGCATGTGTTAACGACAACGACATCCGGTGTTTCGTCTTCACAGGCTCTTCTTACTCCAAGTCTTTCAAGCTCTGTGGCTATTGTTGAAGTCTCGGCGAAATTAAGCTTACAGCCAAGTGTCACATACTTGGCTGTAAGTGTCTGGAATGTTTCGTTTGATATCAATTTTTTGCTGACTCTTTTTTGACAACAAGAGGTATCATAATCGAGGTATAGATCTGTATCGCACCTCCTGCGAGCGTAAACACAAGCCAGTCACGCATGATACTGGGCTGATAGAACATGAAAAATGTAGCCACACAGAAAAACAATGCAGCCCATGACTCTATTCGATAAAGTCTTTTTAGTCTTAAAGCCTTTCCGGTGTATGGCGTAAAAATCCTGATTACCAGCAATAGCAGAGCTCCACAGCCATAGATCCAACGGTAAAGCGTCACATGACCGCCCATAAGCGGTGAAAGCGTACCGGCTACAATGAGAAGCATACCGACAGTCAGCCCCAATAAAGCAAGACGTCCCGGCTGCTTTCCTGTCACAGGATCAACACCTCTTTTTTCGTTATTATTCATGATTATCTTTCATCTTGTGAACACATACACATCCTCATTCGGACGCTGCATATGATATTTCTCTCGCACTATACGTTCCAATGTGGCAGGATCCGACCCCAGGCGCTCGTTCAGACTGCGATAATGAGCCAAAGTATCCTCATGCATCGATATCTCGGCGTGCAGGCGTTCTATCTCTATGTCATACTCATAATACTTAGCAGCATTATTGTCGTTGAAACAGGTCAGAAACACCATCACTCCAATGGCTGTTATGAACGGCCACTTCAGATAGCGGCGTGACCACGTCAGTAACGGAGATGTTTTCATTTAATTACTTATTTTGCTATATCCTTTCTTTTAAGCACGTCATGGGTCTTACGCACAAGTGGATCAATATCAACAGACACCTCACCCCGTGGATCACGTGACGAAGCGGCAACGACAAACTTATAGACTCCACCATCTGTCACCCACGCAACCTCATCCTCGTCATACGATGCGAGATCCGCCGGATTAACTGACATTGTAAGAGTCTGCGATGCTCCAGGCTGAAGAAGCCCGGTTTTTGCAAATGCCTTGAGCTCATGCACAGGTTTGTCAAGTTTACCTTTTGGCGCTTTCACATAAAGTTGAACAGACTCTTTTCCTGCAACTTTTCCGGTATTCTTCACATTTACCTCGACAACCACATTTTCTCCATCCCGTCTGACAACAGGAGCGCCATATTCAAATGTGGTATAGCTCAGTCCGTAACCAAACGGATAGCTAACATCAATACCCTCAGTATCAAACCATCGGTAACCCACATACACACCTTCGTCATATACTGTGTAATCCACATTCTTCACATCATGCTTCAATCCGGTTTTAACAGACCATCGGCGATCGATTTTCTGATCTATCGGGAAGTTAAGCGAACTTTTATGGTCACTAAGTGTCACAGGCCACGTATTTGGAAGTTTTCCAGACGGATTTGCATTACCCACAAGTATGTCGGCTACAGAGTTTCCACCTTCCTGCCCGGCTTGCCATGAAAGCAGGATAGCATCAGGCATGTTTTTCCAGCTTTTTGTCTCGATAACACCTCCTACATTCAATACTACAGCGACTTTTTTCCCAGCCTCATGAAAAATGCGGGTTACATCCTTCATCAACTGATACTCGACATCCGACAAGAAGAAATCCGACGAGACCCGGTCGACATATTCTCCGGATATACGTCCGATTGTCACAATAGCCATATCATTATTCTCTGCTGCATATTTGATTATAGCCGTATCAACAGGCATTTCACCAATACGCACCTGCTCACCTTGCTCCTGCGGCTTGCTGTAACCCGAATAAATAGCCTTGAGATTATCGTCTACAACAATATTCTGATTCTTCAGACCATCGAGCAGAGAAACCACATACGGGCGATTTATATCACCAGATCCAGTACCGCCTGAGAAGAAATTATAAGATACATTGCCAAAAAGTGCGACCTTTCGGTCACCAGACTTAAGCGGAAGAGTGCTATTGTCGTTTTTGAGAAGCACCATACCCTCGGTAGCCGATTGGCGTGTTACTGCGGCATGAGAGATCATATCAGGACTGTTGCTATATTTATAACCCTTAAATACAGGAGTCTTCACAATCAGTTCAAGTATGCGCCTCACATTGCGGTCTACTATTTTCTCATCAAGCGTACCGTTTTTCACTCCGTCAATGATATCCTGGGCCTGCTCCTTTGTTCCAGGCTCAATCATGTCGTTACCGGCAACCATCTGAGCCGCACCATCGGCACCGCCCCACCAGTCAGTCATAACAGTGCCTTTATAGCCCCACTCGTCACGAAGAATAGTGGTAATCAATTCATGACTCTCCGAGGCATACACATCGTTGATACGATTATATGAACTCATGATAGTCCATGGCTGGCTTTCACGTACTACGATCTCAAACGCTTTAAGGTATATTTCACGAAGAGCTCGCGGTGAGACCACCGCATTGTTATTCATGCGGTTTGTTTCCTGGTTGTTAACCGCAAAATGCTTGACAGAGGTACCGATACCATTACTCTGTACTCCGTCCACATAAGCCACTGCCATTTTACCTGCGAGCACAGGATCTTCTGAAAAATACTCAAAATTGCGGCCACAGAGCGGATGACGGTGAATATTTATCGCCGGAGCAAGAAGCACATCAGTACCATATTCCTTAGCTTCATTTCCAATCACCTCTCCAACACTTCTCACAAGATCGACATCCCATGTCGAAGATAACAGACTTTCTATCGGGAAATGTGTACAGAACAAGCTGTCCTGACCGTCAACGGGCATAATACCGCAACCGGCAGGACCGTCGGAAAGCACTACTGCGGGAATGCCTACGCGAGGCACGGGATTTATACGTCCAGCCGCTCCGGGAACAATCTTCCACGACTCCTTTATATGTTGAGGAGCAGCGTCATCCTTGTAATACATACGTGAACCCACAATCAAATCCACCTTCTCCTCGATTGTCATGGACTTGATAACTTCGTCAATATTATCGACGCGAAGTTTTGGAGCTTTTCCAAATGCCGAAACCGGCGCAATCATAGCGACCGCTGCCAGACCTATAAAAAATTTTCTCACTTTCAAATTCAGGTTTATTGATTTATTAAGTTTACTGATCTTTTGGGGCAGACTAATGAGTCGCTTTAATACACACGCAAATATACGTAGAATATCCGATGAAAAGAATAGCGATCGTCATGCAAAGCGTGGTTCGCGGTGGCGAAGCCAGTTCTTTGAGTCAAATATAGTCAAAATATCCAATGGATATATATCAACGGACAGCCCCGCAATGGGATTTTTTTGCGAAAAAGGTGGAAAAATCAGTATCTTTGTGACCATAATTGCTATCTGAAATCACATGATTACTCCCGACCAGCTTAAAGAAGTGCAGGAGCGCTCTGCTTCGCTGAAAAAATATCTCGACATTGACGGTAAGAAAATCCAGGTTGAGGAAGAAGAACTACGTACCCACGTACCAGATTTTTGGGAGCATCCAAAAGAAGCTCAGGTCCAGATGAAAAAAATCAAAGATCTGCAGCAATGGATAACGGGATATGCCGAAGTGCAAAAAGCGGCCGAAGAACTTACCATAGCCTGGGATTTTGTAAAAGAAGGCCTGATGGAAGAATCGGAAATCGATGTTCTGTATACCGATGCAATATCAAAAATCGAGAATCTTGAGTTCCGTAACATGCTCCGCCGAGAAGAAGACAAACTTGGAGTCGTTTTAAAAATCAACTCCGGAGCTGGAGGCACTGAAAGTCAGGACTGGGCCCAGATGCTTATGCGCATGTATCTGCGTTGGTGCGAGAAGAACGGGTACAAGACATCCATTTCCAACATTCTTGAAGGTGATGAGGCTGGAATAAAATCCTGCACTATAGAAGTCGAAGGCGATTTTGCCTACGGTTATCTGAAAAGCGAGAATGGTGTGCACCGTCTTGTACGTGTGTCACCCTATAATGCTCAGGGAAAACGCATGACCTCATTTGCGTCTGTATTTGTAACTCCTCTTGTCGACGATACCATTGAGGTAAAAGTCGAACAGGCACTTTTATCGTGGGACACTTTCCGTTCGGGCGGTGCCGGCGGACAGAACGTCAACAAAGTGGAATCGGGTGTCAGACTCAGATATCAGTATACCGACCCTTATACCGGTGAAAAAGAGGAGATCCTTATTGAGAATACCGAGACGCGCGACCAGCCAAAAAACAAAGAGAACGCCATGCGTCACCTCCGCTCTATCCTTTACGAGAAAGAGATGAAACATCGTCTGGAAGAGCAGGCCAAAATCGAGGCGGGAAAAATGAAAATCGAATGGGGGTCACAGATACGCAGTTACGTTTTTGACGACCGACGCGTCAAAGATCACCGTACAGGCTTTCAGACCTCGGATGTAGGTGGTGTCATGGATGGTGAACTCGACGGTTTTATCAAGGCTTACCTCATGGAGTTTGCAGAAAAAGAAGACTGATGAAACAATCTCTGAATATTGTAAAAGTCGGAGGTGCGATTCTTGAAGATAATGATTCATTAAAAGCATTCACCGATGCATTTGCCGAAATAAAAGGCGCAAAATTGCTCATACATGGCGGCGGCCGCTCTGCCACGCGCTTTGCATCGCGTCTCGGCATTGAGACTACCATGGTCAACGGACGACGAATCACAGACGATGCCATGCTTGAAGTGGTCACTATGGTTTATGGAGGAGATGTCAACCGCCGGCTTGTAGCGTCACTTCAGTCTTTATCATGCAATGCCATAGGACTTACCGGCGCCGATCTTAACCTCGTCACATCACGCCGCCGTCCACCTGTCGACGGTATCGACTACGGAAATGTAGGAGATGTCGTTTCCATCAATTCCAAGGCTTTCAAAGATCTTCTCTCTATAGGTGCCGTTCCCGTTATAGCGCCACTCACCCATGACATGAACGGGCACCTCCTAAACACCAACGCCGACACAATGGCAGGAGAGATCGCTTCGGGACTTGCAGAAATATTTGATGTCACTCTCACTTTCTGTTTTGAAAAAAACGGTGTACTCTCCGACTCCGCCAATGACGATAGTGTCATACCGCTGATCGACCGGCAACTGTTTGCCCGGCTCCGAGAAGAAAAAGTAGTCGAAGGCGGCATGATTCCCAAACTCGACAATGCTTTCAAAGCGATCGATCGAGGTGTAAGACAAGTGAAGATAATTCACTATAGCCGCATCTCCACACCAGGAGCCGGTACAACAATTGTGTAATACACGATCAAGACTATACAATTTCAACAACAAGCAACCTTCTATCAAAACAATGAAAGTAGCAATTGTAGGTGCAAGCGGAGCTGTCGGACAGGAGTTCCTCCGCGTTCTCGACGAGCAGAACTTCCCAATCGACGAGCTTCTTCTTTTCGGTTCAAGCCGTAGCGCAGGACGCTCCTACACCTTCCGCGGAAAAGAGTATATCGTAAAGGAACTCACTCGCGAGTCGGCAACCGATTTCGCTGATGTAGATTTCGCATTCACCTCGGCCGGTGCCGGCACTTCAAAACAGTTTGCCGATGTCATAACATCAGGCAAAGCTATCATGATCGACAACTCCAGTGCATTCCGCATGGACGACGATGTACCTCTGGTCGTGCCCGAAGTCAACGGAGAAGATGCATTCAACACTCCCCGTCGAATTATCGCCAACCCCAACTGCACTACAATCCAGATGGTTGTGGCACTCAAGCCGATCAACGACATTTCTCCAATCTCACGTGTGCATGTTGCGACATATCAGGCAGCAAGCGGTGCCGGTGCTGCTGCTATGGATGAGCTTGTCGAACAATACTCGCAAATCTCACGCAGAGAGAAACCGACTGTTGAAAAATTTGCCTATCAGCTCGCCTACAACGTCATCCCCCATATCGATGTTTTCCAGGAAAACGATTACACCAAAGAGGAGATGAAAATGTTTAACGAGACTCGCAAAATCATGCACTCGTCATCGATCAGTGTCAGCGCTATGTGCGTGCGAGTGCCAGTCATGCGTGCCCACAGCGAGGCTATATGGGTAGAGACAGCTTCGCCGGTTACCCCTACCATGGCACGTGAGGCATTCTCTAAAGCCGAGGGTATTGTAGTGCTTGACAATCCAGCCGAGAAAGTCTATCCCATGCCTCTCGATATAGCGCACAAAGATCCTGTTTATGTAGGTCGTATACGCGAAGATCTTGCCAATCCCAACGGCCTTTCATTCTGGATCGTAGGTGACCAGATAAAAAAAGGTGCAGCACTGAACGCTGTTCAGATCGCCCAATATATGATCGCTCACGCCAAATAATATCACGAAATAGAATCATCTGTCCCCACTCATAAAGCGTATTGACAACCACACCACTCGCAACATCCCCGATAACGATATTCTTTATCGTCCTTGCGATAATCCTGCTTGCTCCCATTTTACTGAACAGGCTCAGGATTCCGCACATCGTGGGCATGATTGTCGCCGGTGTGGTTGTCGGTCCTTATGGGTTTCACATCCTCGACCGCGACAGCAGCTTTCAGATTTTCGGTGAAGTAGGAATACTTTATCTCATGTTTCTGGCCGGAATTGAGATCGACATGTATCATCTCAAGCTCAATTTCCGCAAGGGTATCCTTTTCGGCATTCTCACTTTTGTCATACCAATGGCTATGGGTACCGCAGTCAGTTACTATACACTTCATTTGAATCTGCCGACATCGGTGTTGCTTGCGTCGATGTTTGCCTCTCATACACTAATTTCCTATCCCGTCGCAGCACGCTATGGTGTAACCAAAACACCATCGGTACTGATTTCCGTCGTGGGTACTATTTTTGCGGTTGTAGGTGCCCTTCTTGCTCTTGCCACAGTTGTCAACATCAACAACGAAGGAAGTTTCGATCCCACTTCAACGTTTATGCTGCTTGGCGAGATGATTATATATTGCTTATCGATCGCATGGATCTATCCACGTTTAACACGGTTTTTCTTCAAAAGATTCAGTGACAGAGTCACCCAGTATGTCTTCATACTTGCACTCGTATTTTTGTCGGCATGGATAGCCAAACTTATAGGCCTTGAAGGAGTCCTCGGAGCATTTTTAGCAGGTCTTGTACTTAACCGCTACGTTCCACCCGCATCACCACTGATGGCCCGCATCGAGTTTGTAGGAAATGCGATATTCATCCCCTATTTCCTCATTGGAGTAGGCATGATGATCAATCTCAGTCTTGTCGCCAACTGGGCCACCATCACGGTATCGGCCATCATGCTTGCTGTAGCACTATCCTCAAAATGGATAGCGGCTTGGATAGCCCAGCTTTGCTATCGCATGAGCGGCAGTGACCGACGCATGTTTTTCGGACTCACAACCGCCCATACAGCCGTAGCACTCGCCGTAGTCACAATCGGCTACAATACTGTAATGCCCGATGGAAGCCGCATGATGGGAGAAACAATACTCAACAGCACTGTTCTCGTCATACTCATCACCTGCGCCATTGCACCGATTGTCACAGCCAAGGCTGCCGCGTCAATAAAACTCCGAATGCTTGAAGAGGAAGAAAAAGGAGAAGAACCGGACTCTTCATCTGTATCATCAGGACGCAGTGTCACAAACATGCTTGTACCTGTTTCAAATCCGGTTACGGCACCCGGTCTAATGGAACTCGCCATCATGATCAGCGGTCTGCATCGTCCACGTCACGATCTGTCGGTCTACACTCTTCATGTACGTAACGATAACACGCCCAAAAGCCGGGCAATAGGCCGGGTATCACTCGATCTTGCCCGTCAAGTCGCATCAGCAGCCGATCTGCCTGTCACACCGATAGAGCGTTTCGACCTCAACACAATCACAGGTGTTGTAAATGTTACTGAAGAGCGCGACATAAACACGATAGTCATGGGCATGCACCGGAAGTCGACTGTCGTTGACTCTTTCCTCGGTCCAAAGATAGAGCAGCTTCTATCGCTCACCCGCCGTATGCTTGTGATCTCAAGATGTTACACGCCCATAAACACGGTATCACGTCTTATAGTTTATGCACAAGCCAACGCCCAGTTTGAGGCCGGGTTTCGTCAATGGGTCATGACAGTAGGCAATCTCGCCCATGAACTTGGATGCCGCACAATATTCTGCTGCCATCCTGACATGCATCCGGCCATACGCAGTGTATTGCGACGTGAAAAATACGCTATACGTGCCCATTTCCGGGAAGTTGCCGACAGTGATGACTTCCCTCTTATAGCCAACAAAATCAACGATGACGATATATTCATCTGGATATCGTCACGCCCCGGTTCTGTCTCCTGGTCCACAGAGACATCAGAACTTCCAGCATTTATATCCCGTTATTTTTCGCGCAACAATCTCATTGTAATATACCCCGAAATCAGTGCAGACGGGTTGCGCGTACAGACATTCGCCGATCCGCTCGCAGTGGACTTCGCCGTCGGATCACCATCGTTGTGGAGCAAGATACCTCAATGGATCAAAGTCGCTATTGCACGCTATCGCCATATCTCCGGCAAAAAACGTTCCAGAACAGATCTTGATCTATGACACTACCATGAAAACCATACTACGAGATTTCCTATCATCACTTTTGTCGGAAAATTGGGTTGACGCATCACTCCTGCCGATCACACTGATAATAATCACCTTAACAGCAATTCTTGCTTACCTGTTTTGCCACAGCGTAATATCGGTCATAGTAAAGACTGCTACGAGGCGTACGAAAAGCGACTGGGATGACGATATACTTAACGAGCGATTCCTCAAAGCATTCTCCCAACTGGCACCCGCAATAGTAGTCGCCTATCTTCTACCTGATGCATTCGACAATGAAAGCAAGATGTATGTGTGGCTCACGAAGCTGACCGAATTCTACATCGTCTGGGCGTTCGTTCATCTTGCCAATCAGCTGCTACAAAACCTATATGATGCCTTTGACAAGCGCCAAAAGTATAAAATACATACCTTACGAGGCGTATTCCAGATACTGAAACTGCTTTTTGTGTGCATCGGAGTAATTATCGGACTAAGTATTCTTTTTGATAAAAGTCCGCTTGCTATTCTGACCGCTGCCGGAGCCTCTGCCGCTGTGCTCATGCTTGTTTTCAAAGATACCATTCTCGGCCTTGTAGCCGGAGTTCAGCTCACAGCCAACGATATGCTCAAAAAGGGAGACTGGATAATCGTACCGAAATCCGGAGCCAACGGCGAAGTGACCGATGTGTCACTCACAACCGTCAAGGTGCGCAACTGGGATAATTCTGTAACAACAGTGCCACCGTATTCTCTTGTCAGCGAGTCTTTTCAGAATTATAAGCCGATGCAGGATTCAGGAGGACGACGAGTGATGCGTGCCATATACATTGACATAAATACAATCAGCTTCTGTACACCACAACAAATCATACGCCTGAAGGAAAACGGCTGGATTGAAGATAACGACAATGCAGAAGCCTCACACACTGTCAACATTGAATTGCTACGACGTTATCTCGAACGATATCTTTCCGTAAGTCCTCATGTCAGAACCGACATGATCTACATGGTGCGTCAACAACCACCAACGCCACAAGGATTGCCACTCGAACTTTATTTCTTTGTCAATAACACCGAGTGGAAGCACTACGAGCATATCCAGTCATCGATATTCAACCATGTCTATGCTGTTGTAAAAGAATTCGGCCTATTGATGTATCAGGCTCCTTCCGGCACTGATCTGAAATCAATATCACAATAACATAAAGGCATTTTCGACAACTCTGTTGGAAACATCGACATCCAACACAAACACTATTAAATATTACAGCGTATTTAAAGCTGTAATCTCAAACTGTTTTCAGGTCCAATGTCAATAAGCGCGTGGAACGCTGTCAGGCGTTATCACGCTTCTTTTCACCTTTTATTTCATTTTTCCTCACGTCAATATAAAGCAGGTCATCATGGTCTGTTATACTATATAGTTCCATAAAATCTTCTGTTACCAAGTAATATTCATCAAGCCCTTCACAGTCTCCGATAAATTTGTGTATATCAGACATTTTTGCTTTGTAAACGACGAAATCCCTGTTCCAATAATCAATAAAGAAATAAAGAACGATATCTTTGTCAATTATATCCAATAGATGAAAATAAGGGTCTTCCATGTTACAATCTATACTATATGGCACATACTTAAAGTTCAGCCATAATGCACGAGGATTTCCAATTACAAATGTGTCATATAAACGTTGTATTAAAATACCTTTATCGACATCCCCTATTTTCTGAAATGGAAGATGATTATCTTTGACTGTTCGTTCTATTTCTTTATAATCAAACATAACATTTTGATTTTGTTGATAATGAATTAATAAAGCGAATCAAGTATCAAAATAAAAAGAGAGTCAGAATCTGACTCTCTTTTAAGTAGCGGGATCGAGAATTGAACTCGAGACCTCCGGGTTATGAATCCGACGCTCTAACCAACTGAGCTATCCCGCCCTTTGCGCGAAAACAACATCAAGCTGCATTTCTCATTTGCGGTCACAAAGTTACAACGTCATTTCCATTATTCCAAATTATATCTTTACTTTTTATTCATATTTTCATATTATACTAAGAATAAGCATATTATCCGCGAGGTTATTCAAACAATCCATCAATTATCAAAGCGCATCACACTCTTCACGATCATGGACTCATCGTCGGCGGTAAGATAAGTCACTGAATAGTCACGGCCTCCTTCCTCGACATTTACTATCACATGACCGGCATCAAATGAAGCCGGATTCAAAATATCAAGCCATGGTTTTCCTGCATCTTCCGCACGTCGTTCAGCCGGAAACACAGTCGGACAAACTATGCGGTCACCCGGATAGAGATCTCGGCTGTACAGGCGTTCCATCACAGGAGCCACAGTATGAAGCTGATCCCATACATTATTTACAAAAACTCTCGGTCTTAACGCAGAAACAAGTTTGGCGGGCATTGAATGGTGACCATGATGATTGATTTTTGCCACGGTCACCGGTTCAACCACTTCAGCCAACGCATTTTCAATCTCAAATCTCTCTCCATTCGGCAGTTTCCAGCTATCGGAAAAATCGCCGGCCGTATAGAACTTAAAATTACCATACGTGAAGATCATGCCCATACTCATGCCGTTTTCGTTAAGCTTAACTGGGTTTGACTTCTTACGCTCTTCATACAGGTCACGTATGTTTCCATTCCTGTCGGCAATGCGTCCGTTGGCACAGATATTTCTCACGGAAAAATCGGGAAACGCATCAACATCTTTCTTCATGGCTATCTGATCAGTTTCTCCAATACGAAACTTCTCTATCTCCAATTTCTTATGAGCCGACATATAATCATAAAAGCTCTTCATGTGATCGAAGGCGTCAGCTGCCTCCTGAGTAAGTGGGATCGGGTCATTATAATCAGGCCAACAGCGGTCAATGGCCTTTCCCAAAGTAAGAAACTCGGCGGCATGAGAAAAACCACCTATGTAATAGTCCTTACCGTCTCTTATTTCTTTTTTAGCATAAAATTTATCACATCCTCCATGATCGGCATGATAATGAGACAACATCATGTAATCCACGTAGTTTTTCTGAGGATTCACTCTCTGAACATATCGAGAGATCCATTCTCCGGAATGACGTTCAGGACTCGGCAGCAACGGTACGGCAAGTTTTCCACGTGCAAGGGCGTCAAAGTCACCACAGTCGATCAGCATTGTTGTCCCATCAGGAAAAATAAGGAACATCGACTCGGCCACACCAGTGAAAATCAAATGAATCTGAAACTGCCCTTTTTTCCAACCCTTCCATGCTTTTCCTACTTCGTTGTCTTCAGTTCCTTGAGCGAAAGCCAGACGGAAGTCTATAAAACAAGCGGCACCGACGAGCGCTGCTTTCTTTAAAAAATCTCTTCTATCCATAAATACAATCAGGTATAATATTGATCCATTCACAAATATAAGTAGAATATTCGATGGGAAGAATAGCGATTGTTATGCAAAACATGGTGCGCGGTGGAAAAACCAATTCTTTGCATCAAAAAAGAGAATCTTCAATTAACAAGCGAACTTCAAACAGCAATCACTCTCCGACAAAAAGCAGATCTTTCATAGCAAACCATATATGGGGTCCAGGTGCCACACGATAAAAGAATGAGCAACCTGACATCAACGTCAAATTGCCCACTCACTTCTTATTCAACCAATTATTTTCTCTAAATAGAAAATTTAATAAAAACAATAAACAATCCTATTTTTACCCTAAACCTATTCTGTATCATCAACGCGACATCTTAAATAAAGAGCCCCTATATATTCAACTCAAAGAGAGAGAGAAGAGAGGAGAATGAAACTTCCAGTCCGTCTTTGTTTATTAGACGATCTTACCAGGCACAGGTTTAATTGTTATACGTTTTTTAACTTAATAATCAGGCTTATGACAAATTCATACCATAAGAAACAATTATTAACAGCCGAGGCATCAAAACAGGCTCCATGTACATGATAAATTTGCCGACCCGACCATTTTCTATATCTTTGAAAAAAATTTAGAAACTAATCAATCACATCTTAAATTTCACCATGAAAACTTTTAAGCACATCCTACTGTGTGCTTTGGCTGGCGGAATGGCGATAATTCCAGCCAAGTCACAGACTCTCAACGAGTGGAAAGACCCTGCCGTGACATCAATCAACAGATTGCCGATGCACTCGGCCTGGCACGCCTACGGCTCAACAGACGAAGCACTCGATTTTTCGGGACAGCCGAAGGGACGTTTTCTTTCACTTGACGGAATCTGGAAATTCAATTGGGTGCAGAATGCCGATCAACGTCCCAACGATTTTTTCCGGACCGATTTCAATGATGCATCCTGGGGGACTATGCCTGTTCCCGGAATATGGGAAGTAAACGGTTATGGCGACCCTATTTATGTCAATGTAGGCTATGCCTGGAGAAACGATTTTGAATCCAACCCACCGGAAGTACCCTCAAAAAACAACCACGTAGGTTCATACCGCCGCACTATCGAAATTCCCGATGACTGGAACGGTAAAACTGTAATAGCTCATTTCGGCTCAGCGACCTCATGCATCTATCTATGGGTCAACGGCAAATTTGTAGGTTACAGCGAGGACTCCAAACTTGCCGCAGAGTTTGATGTCACACCATATCTGAAAAAAGGAGAAAACCTCTTTGCCATGCAGATCTACCGCTGGTGCAATGGTTCATACCTTGAGGATCAGGATTTCTTCCGCCTATCGGGCCTCGCTCGCCAGTCCTACCTCTACACACGCGAGAAAGCGGCATCACTTTCCGACATACGTGTCCGCCCGACTCTCGACAACAACTATACAGACGGAACTCTCGAAGTTTCATTATCGACCAAAGGCAATCCTGACGTAACGCTGACACTGTATGATCCCGAGGGTAAGAAAGTAAATGAAACCAAAGCTGAAAAATCAGGCAAGACGACTATCGCACTAAAAGCGCCACACCTATGGAGTGCAGAAACTCCGAATCTCTATACACTCGTCGCAGAACTGTCCAAATCCGGGCGTCTGATCGAGTCGGTGCCTGTACGTGTAGGTTTCCGCTCTGTCGAAATCAAAAACAAGCAGCTGCTTGTCAACGGCAAGCCAATCCTCGTCAAAGGAGTAAACCGCCACGAGCTTGATCCCGACGGAGGCTACGTCGTATCAGTGGACCGTATGATCCAGGACATACGCATAATGAAAGAAAACAACATCAATGCCGTACGCACATGTCATTATCCCGATGATCCACGCTGGTATGACCTATGCGACCAATACGGCATATATCTTACCGCTGAAGCAAACATAGAAAGCCACGGCATGGGATATGACGAGCGCACTCTCGCAAAAAATCCTCTCTTCGCCCAGGCCCATCTTGAAAGAAACCAGCGCAATGTGCAGGCCAATTACAATCACCCGTCGGTAATAGTGTGGTCACTTGGCAACGAAGCCGGTGACGGCCCCAACTTTACCCGCGCTTACGAATGGATCAAAGCAGAAGAGCCAGACCGTCCTGTACAGTATGAACAATCAATGAACCGCGACGGTAAATCGCAGAAAAATTCCGACATATATTGTCCTATGTACGCTTCACACACATCCTGTGAAAAATATGCGCTTAACACCGATTCACCACACCCGCTCATCCAGTGTGAATATGCCCATGCCATGGGCAACAGCGGCGGAGCATTTAAAGAGTACTGGGATCTTGTGCGTAAATATCCGATCTATCAAGGTGGCTACATCTGGGATTTCGTAGACCAAGGCATACGCACCACAGGACGCAACGGCCAAATGATATACGGCTATGGCGGCGACTTCAACAACTATGACGCAAGCGATGTCAATTTCTGTGCCAATGGCCTGATCAGCCCCGACCGTGTCCCCAACCCACACATGGCAGAGGTGCGCTACCATTACCAGAACATATGGACCAATCCGGTTGATATAGCATCAGGAAAGATCGAAATCACCAACGAGAACTTCTTTACCGGACTGGACGACTACACGCTCGAGTGGACGCTTCTTGCCGACGGCAAAGCCGTCGCAACCGGAACTGCAGAGATTCCGACAGTCGCACCCGGAGAGAAAACGACTCTAACACTACCCTACGCCTCTAGCATTGACCCTTCGAAAGAGTGTCTGCTCAATGTAGCATACAGACTCCGCAAAGCCACCCCTCTCCTTGATGCCGGATATACAGTAGCACGACAGCAACTTCCGGTCACATCATGGAAAGCTCCGGCACTTGCTCTGTCAAATGCCTCCGGAGCTTTATATGACAATGACAACTCAAACCGGCTTAAAATATATGGTGACAAGTTTATCATCGAATTTGACAAAAACACCGGACTGATATGCTCATATAATGTAAACGGTGTAAACATGCTTGAAAACGGCACCGCAATTACCCCCAACTTCTGGCGTGCGATGACCGATAATGACATGGGAGGAGACTTCGCCAATTCGTTCAGCCAATGGTCAAATCCTGCCCTCGAGCAAAAGGAAATGAATGTCAGGCATGACAATGACGGCAGTGTGCTGGTGTCAACAACCCACCATATCTCAGGAACAGATGCCACTCTAACCATCACATATAATATAGGAGGTGACGGTGAAATTCTCATAGGCCAACACATGACAGGCGCCGACCCTAATTCACTTATGCCACGATTCGGCATTACAATTACAATGCCACGTGACATGGACATAAGCCATTACTACGGTCGTGGCCCGCTTGAGAACTACATAGACCGCCGCAGTTCAGAATTTATAGGTCTTTACACCCAGACCGCCGCAGAACAGGCCTATCCCTACATACGTCCACAAGAAACCGGCACCAAGAGCGACATGCGCCACTGGAGCCAGACCGATGCCGGCGGCCGAGGTATCTGCATAACATCTGACACACCTTTCTATGCCGGAGCCACACACTACACTGTGGCATCACTCGACGAAGGCAAAAACAAAAGAAATCTGCACTTCCAGGAAATTGATCCGATAGACGCTACTGTTCTTAATATTGACGGCGCCCACATGGGACTCGGCGGAATCACCAGCTGGGGAGGCCACAGCCTGCCTATCGAGCAATACCGTCTTAAATCTGCCGACCGCGAATTCCGATTTAAGATAACCCCAGCAAGCATCTAAGCAAAGCCACCGGAATATTACAAACTCAAATTTAAAGGTGTTGAGACCCCAAAAAGTCTCAACACCTTTTTTATCTATATAAAGTCTGCGACAACATCTCACGTTACAAAAACAACCCATTTGTCACACAGCATTCCAACACTAAAACACACTATAAAAACCTCCTTTTTAGCACATTGATGTTACATTTTTGCATTTATTTTTGTCACACAATCAAATATTACATGATTATATCATTATAAAACAGTGTATTAAATTGAAGAACGGGCTACGAAATTTTTGTAAAAATTTTTACAAAAATTTCTTGGTATTTAAAATTATTACTATATTTGCAATGTGATTGTAACATTGATGTCGCCAAAGACGACAGGTTCATCACAAAAAACTAAGTTCCTATCAAAAATTCTACATTATGAGCTCCAAAAACTTCCAGACCAAGCTTCTCGACCTTCAGAGCAACCTTCTTAACTTTGCATACCTTCTCACAAGCAACCGCGACGACGCCTACGACCTTCTTCAGGACACAACCCTCAAAGCCCTTGACAACGAAGACAAATATGTAGACAATGTAAACTTCAAGGGATGGGTATTCACGATCATGCGCAACATCTTTATCAATAATTACCGCAAGGTCGTACGCTCGGCAACTGTCATTGATCAGACAGAAGACCTCTACCATCTCAACCTTCCGCAGGAATCGGGATTCGACTCCCCGGGTAGCGCTATCGCCGCCAAAGAAATCACAGCTGCCATCAACTCCTTCTCTGACGACTACCGCATTCCGTTTTCGATGCATGTAGCGGGCTACAAGTACAACGAAATAGCCGAGAAGATGAATCTTCCGCTTGGCACAGTCAAGTCACGCATCTTCTTCGCACGTCAGAGACTTCAGGAAATGCTAAAAGACTACAGAGACTGATCTACTTACTGGAACTCCTGATCCATTGTCTCTGGAAATATACGGTTGCCGACCACACGGCACCAAACCGGAAAATCCCCGCAACCGCTCTCTGCTCCCAACTCATCAACCAGATAATAACAGGAACTTAGTGAAAAACACACATCCCCTGAGTATGGCCTAAGGCCTCCGGCTCAGAAAAGGATTGTCCGCTACCTCTGCATCCACTGTCAAAGGTAGCGGACATTTTTATATCCCCACAGTACTCTTTTATGTGATTTTTTTCCTCTGCATTATATGCGCTAAAATTGATTTTCTTATTTTTGCAATAGCCATTCATCTTGATTTCATCACAGATGGACTAAATCAAACGCCTTATAAATTTATGAAAAAAAGGTTCTTCAATGTCGGTGTTGTCGCCGCGATAGCACTTTCACTCTCCTGCTCAAGCTGCATCGGCAGTTTCTCAATGTTTCACAAACTATCGGACTGGAACAACAACATCGGCCAAAAAGCTGTAAACGAACTTGTATTCTTTGCATTCTGGGTAATTCCGGTTTACGAGGTCGCACTAGCGGCAGACCTGCTTGTTCTCAACAGCATTGAATTCTGGAGCGGTACAAATCCCGTAGCCAAAGGCACAAAACGCATCAAGGGCGACAATGGCACATACCTTGTCAAATGTGACGGAAAAGGCTACGACATTATTTCGGAAACCGACGGCACATCAATGCGCCTTGACTTCTGCGTGGACACACAGACGTGGAACTATGTCGATCATGAAGGTAAAGAATGGCCTCTCATCACGTTCATTGACGACTCACATGTAGCAATGCCTACCCCGACCGGTGAGTCAACCATTGTCGAGATCTCCCAAAGCGGCCTTATCGCATATCGCCAGATCGCTATGACGCAACACGCGCCTGTAGCCATCCGTTAATGAAACTCATCCTGACACTTCTGACGCTATCAATAGCAGCGTCTTCAGTTTTTGCACGCGAGCCGCGGCGGTCAGACACCGTCAGGCTCGCGTCGCCTCTTGATATTCCGTTTTATCTTGCCGGAAACTTCGCCGAACTAAGGCGAAACCATTTCCACAGCGGCATAGATTTCAAAACACAGGGGCGCACCGGTTTTTCAGTCCGCTCGGCAGCCGAAGGCTATGTAAGCCGAATATCAGTCTCACCATGGGGATTTGGCCGAGCCGTCTACGTCACACACCCTGCACTTGGACTGACAACTGTCTACGGCCATCTTCAAGCTTTTTCTCCGACCATAGACAAACGTGTGAGAGACGAACAATACTCACGCGAAACATTTTCCATCGATCTAAACTTCGCACCCGACGAAATCCCCGTTAACCGCGGTGAAATCATAGGCATAAGCGGCAATGCAGGATCTTCGGGAGGACCGCATCTACACATGGACGTGCGCGACACCGCGACCGAAAATCCACTCGATCCGCTTGAATACTATCGCGACCGCATTAGTGACAATATAGCACCACAAGTGCGTCAGCTGGCACTTTTTCCGGCAGAAGGCGGCGTGGTGGAAAACTCCACATCCGCACCGAAGCTACTTTCACCTGAAACCTTTTCAACACCTATACATGCATGGGGCCGTGTCTATCCTGGCATAAAAGCCTACGACCGCATGACAGGCACATCAAATATCTACGGAATAAAATATCTCACACTCACTGTCGACGGAGACACCATATATAACCGCGTCATAGACCGCTTCAGTTTCGACACCACCAAAGCCATAAATACACTTGTCCATTATCCCGAAACAGTAACCTCCGGATCATGGATAATGACCACACGCATACCAGCCTCCAATCCCCTCCCCGATATTGTAAAAGCGCACAACAACGGCATAATCGACATCAACGAAGAACGCCCATATAATCTGGAGTGGATCATGCGCGACGAACATGGAAACGTCGAACGGCAATCAATGACTATCATCGGAAAACGCACAATAATCCCGGCCGAAATAGCATCCGGACAACTTGCTTATTGGGACACCGACAACAGCTTCGATGCCGAAGACTACTCTGTCACAATCCCTGAAAACGCTCTATACGACAATGCATTTATAGACATTGACGCAACAACTTCAACCGACGGGATATCACGGTCAATCACAGTCGGCAACCAAAGCATACCGCTTGATAGAAACTTCGAGCTATCAATAAAGCTATTATCCGATACCATATCTGATAAAAACAAGTATTGCCTTATACGCACCAACGGCAAGCGCCGATCAGCTATAGCCTCTTCCTATGCCGACGGATGGCTATATGCATCACCCGACGCGTTCGGCACATTTACCGTCACAACCGACACAACACCTCCCAAAATCACACCGATCAACCCAAAATCATGGAGAAAAGGAACTGTAAAATTCCGCATAACGGATGATCTCAGTGGCATTAAAACTTTCAGGGGTAAAATAGACGGAAATTTCGCTTTATTTGAACTTGACGGCAAGACATCGACATTGTCATTTTCCATGGACAGGACACGGTTTAAAAGTGGGAAAACACATACAGTCGAAATCACAGTAACCGACGACTGCGGCAATACGACTATACATTCCGGCAAATTCATCTGGTAAAAGCGCCAATCGTTTATTTGGCACATTAGGCTTATTGTTATATATTTGCATCGTGGAAAATCTGTATTTCCACAAACCAATCATTTATGACAATGCTATATTGTAACAAGGCCATTATTTCTTGTGCCACAGCAATACTATCGCTTTGCAGCTGCGCGTCGGGCGACGGTGACAGTCTGGCCAATTCCGGACACATCGGTTTGTCACTGCAATCCGACATAACCATCTCTCAAATCACAACACGCTCAACCAAGCCATACATGCCTGTATTGGAATCGCTTACTGCCGATAAACTGGCGATTTCACTAACCAATAAATCAGGCTCATATTCCGCCACATGGCAGACCCGCAGTGAGTTTCCGGCTGAAAAGGATTTTCCGGCCGACACCTATACAATGAGAGCCACATTCGGAAACACCGATGCCGAAGGCTTTGAGTCTCCTCAACTCTACGGCGAAGCAACGTTTCCGGTAATTGCAGATAAGACAACATCGGTTGAACTGACTGCCACGGTTGCCAATTCGCTTGTGATGTTTGACCCGACTGAAGAGTTTTTAGACTATTTCCAGTCAGTCAGGTTTGTACTGAATTCTGCCGCAGGAAACTCAATCGTGGTAAATCCGGGTGAAACCCGTCCCGTCTACATCAATCCTGGAGATGCTTCAATCGATGCCAGAGTAATTTTACCGTCGGGCACCGACGCGCTTATCTCAATAGGCTCATTCACAGCAAAAAAAGCAATATTGCACCGCATAGGGCTTGATGTAGAGGCAAAAACCGGCACTGCGACACTTACAATCACGTTTGATGAGTCGCTCACCGATGCGGAACCCATAAAAATCGAACTTTCGGAGGCACTTTTCACCTCTCCGGCTCCGGTAGTGACCCCCGAAGGATTCATCGGCGGAGAGACAATCGAACTATTGGAAACATACGTAGATGGAGATTATGCCTTCAATATCGCCACACGCGCAGGACTCAGAATGGCAAGACTGATGATAGACAGCGACGAAAGCATCCCGGAAATGTATGATCTTCTCAACAGACGTGATCTTGAAACAATCGAACAGCTCGGTCTACGCACTATCAATATGAAAGAAAATGCGGAATTCTCCAAAGTCATTCTCGATGACTTTCTTGCCTCTCTGCGTTGTGAAGACCGCGACAACATTTCATCAAAAAAAATAACATTATCGATAATCGACCGTCTTGGCCGCAGCACCGATCTATCGCTCGCCGACAACAATACACTCGCTGTAAACCTCACTCCTCTGAAAATATCACTAAAAGCAACCGACGATATCGTTGTCAACCCTACTTATCAGATCATAGCCAACTACAATGGACGTGATTTCGAAAACAAAATAAAATTCCAGACTGTCAACAAGAACGGCCAGACCGTCTCTGTCAATCCCTCTGAAATCACAAAAAGCGACAATGAGGGAGAATATCTCCTGACGTTCTCTACCCCAAGACTCACTCCTTATTTCAACATATACGGAAACATTGACAACATCTATGCTTCGGATGAAATCTTTGTTCCTCAATTCCAGCCGTCGATACCCGACCGTGATAAATGGGCTACCCACGCCACACTCACGATCATGCCTGACAGCACTGCCAAATACGGAGAAATAATCGGAAAAAATATCCGGCTTTCAGGCAGTGGCCAGATCAGCCCTACAGATAATCCTTTTGTGTTTGAGATTTCCGGACTCGAACCCGGCAAACAACACACGATCCAGTCATCGCTCAATAATCTGAACATACAGTCGAGCACTTTCACCACCGAACAAGCACTCCAGCTTCCTAACCCAGACATGGAAATCTGGTCGGAAAATGAAGTCCATAAATATTGGAAAAGAGTATATCCAGGCCCTCTTGATTACCATGAATGGGCAACCGTAAACATCATTACTACAAGCGAAGGCGGCGATAACGATAATGCTTTGTCAGGTAACCGAAACGCTTTTGCCTATAATGCGATTTCAGGAACAATATCGACTGATGACTGCTACTCCGGCGAAAAAGCGGCTCTTATCCGCACTGTAGGATGGGGAGCGGGTAATTCGGCCGCAGTTTCATCTTGGGGGTCAGGCTTTGGCACATGCAAGAATGTCACTGCCGGAGAGCTATTCTTGGGAACTCTAAACCCGGTACTTTTACAGCCTGTCTATAGCGGACTTGATTTCACATCACGACCATCAAATCTGGAGTTCTACTACAAATATCAAACCGTCACTGAAAACGACGATTTTGCAGAAGTCGAGATCGTACTATACGACATTTCAGGTGATGAAATCGCAAAAGAATACAAGAAATTAGAGCGTGCTGATTCTTATACCCCGGTGACTGTCAATATCAACTATCCAGAAGAAGCTCCAAAAGCTTCCAATATAATGATAAGGTTCAAGTCATCAGGCAATCCTGCCGCATGTACAGCAAACAGCACTTATATGACTCCCCCCCCCCCAATGGACAGAAGTAACGGGCAGTATATGGGGTCGCAACTCTATATCGACGAAATAAGACTCAACTATTGACATAATGTGATCCAAACAGCTGCTCCAGCGACACAATATAGCAGACCTACCGAATCACATCAGATACAGCAACGAGACAACAACATACAAAATCATGAAAATGATGAATAAATATATTATAGCTCTCCTGTCGCTATTTGTCATGATTGCAACATCGTGCCGTGACGAATCGTGGCACCATGACGGACCTGGCGAAAAATACGGCACACTCTCAACAAAATCAATAGCCCTGAAGATCTCCGGAGAAGAAAATGAAATAGGTCGCTCCGATGACAACGGAGAGCACGACCTCTCGGAATTTATCGTTGAAATTCTTGACGGCAGCACCGTCATCGAGCGCTATTCCTATAAAGATCTTCCGGAAGCCATATCTCTTCCTGTCGGGCCATACTCGGTAAAAGTGCGCAACACCGATGTGAAAGAGGCTGCATGGGAAGATCCATATTACACCGGTGCTCAAGAGTTTGTAATCAAAGAAAATCTTGTCACAGAAGTAGAGACCGTTGTGTGCAAACTGTCGAATATAAAGGTCTCTATCAAGGTTTCCGACGACCTTCGGCAACTCATGTCGGATGACTGCAAGCTGACAGTACTTGCCAACAACGTAGGCGAGCTTGTGTACGGTCTTAAAGAAATAGACAATGCCACAGCAGGATATTTTGAATATACCACTGCCAGCAACACACTGATAGCGACTCTTACAGGAACTGTCGACGGAAAACCGCTATCACTCCAGACTATCTACACCGATCTTGCACCGGGACAACACCGCATCATATACTATTCGATCAAAACCGTTGAGGGAGAAGACCCTGAGAATCCGGGAAGGCCGATAGAGCCGACCGATCCTGATGATCCGGACAACCCTAATAAGCCGGAGGAACCTACCGACCCGGAACAGCCGTCCAACGGAAAAATTGAGATCTCCAATGGCTATGGACTTGATGTGACAGTGAAGATCATCGATCTTAACATGAAATATCCTGGCGAATACTATGAGACTATCGATGGTATCATCCGTCCGGGCGACGATGATCCAGACTATACCCCTCCGACAACTGAGCCTGAGGATCCTAAAAAGCCGCCGGTAGACATGACCGATGATGCAGAAAAGCCGACCGAACCGGTTGATCCGGAAGAACCTGACAAACCCGATCCAAAACCTGAGGAGCCCGGCAAACCTGTCGAACCGGTCTCACAGATCGACTTCACAAGCGAGACACTGTCTTTTGACAAGCCCAACTCCACCGACATAGCTCCGGCAATTGTAGTGATCTCGTCAAAGCTCGGCCTGACCAACCTTCATGTAAAAATCGAGTCGGACAACGAAAACTTCATTCTTTCAGCCGGCGAACTGCTGCCCCTCGACTTTGACCTTGCCCACCCACGCGACGACAAGGAGAAAAATGACTTCTCAAGCCTTGGTTTCCCCGTGGAGAATGAAGTCATTGGCGCTAAAAATCTCGATTTCGACATTACAGCATTTGTACCGTTGCTTGCCGCATTCCCAGGCAACCACACGTTTACCCTTACGGTAACCGACGAGAAAGGCTACACGGTCTCAAAGATTCTAACCATCGAAAGCTGATAAGGCCCATACTTGCCTATTATGATAACGAGAAAGATAATCCTGCCTCTTGTAGCACTTGCAATGACAGGGATCACATCCTGCACCGATGACACATACAAAGATTATGGTGAAGGTGCAGGCACGATTTCCATCATCCCCGAAGTCAGCTCTTTGGTTCCGGTCACACCAATCAGCCGTGCCGATGAGGCGCCAAGTGATGCCGACTATCTGCTGCAGAAGCTTAATATTGTAATTTCCACTGCAAGGGGAAACGCAATAAGATACTGGAATAGCGCTTCTGGCATTCCGTGGAACAATGGAGCAGGCTCGTCGATCGATTTCACCCTCAATTCAGGAACCTACACTATTGAGGGCTGGACGGGTGACAGTATAGCAGCATCGTGGACCCGAAAATATTTCAAGGGAAAAGAAGTAGTGTCGCTGAAACCCGATGAGCACACAGCCGTTCAACTCACATGCAAGATTGTCAACACAGCTGTCGATGTAAAATACTCCGACCAGATAGATGATGTGCTCTCGCATTATACACTTGTTGTATCGACCGCAGCAACATCCCTCAACTACGAGGGACGTGAGGAACGGACAGGATACTTCATGCTCCCTACCAAAAGCCATGACATGACATGGGTGTTCAACGGCATACGCAAGGACGGCACGGCGATACACATGCACGGCACAATTGAAGACGCAAAAGCCTCTACCAAATATCGTTTCCTGATCAATTATGAAGATCCGGGCATAAATTACGGAGGTGGAGCAATCACCATAGATGTCGATGAAAGCACGCTCGACGTAGAAGAGCATGTGAGATTGCGCATGCGCCCTGTAATAACACGCTACATAGAGCAGCCCGACACTCAGGAACCCACACACTTTGAAATAGGAGAAGCAAATCCGCTGCCAGGCATTAAAAACAAAATAGGCGATATATGTCTAATGGCAAGATCCTCCGGAAAAATAACCGGTGTAAGACTTCAGATGGACGGATTACCGGAAAGCGTGCCTACAGACATCATTATGTATGGAAAAGACGCAGATCCAGATGCAGTCTCGGCTCTTGGCATATCCGGATCACTGAACGACAATCCGATACGACGTATCACAAATTTTCCGATAACCATATCATCAAAACTTATCGATGCGCTTGATGATGGTGAATTCCGTTTCACCGTTTCGGTTACCGATGAAAATTACGGACTGAATGATGCCGAAACTGATCGAAACACAAAGGAACGCACAGAAACATTCATACTCAACATCACTTCGGAAGGTGCGATTGCCGTCAAACCAAATGAAGAGGAAAAGCATGAATTGGCCCGTCTCCACTACGACGAGATACTTCTTGTCGGTCAGGTTGTAAACGACGAGACTGATAAAGTAGGATTTTACGTGCGTGAACAGGGGTCAGGCACACCTTGGGACCAGGCGGAATACATTGATGTGGATGCCTCGGAACTCCAAAGCCGCGCCATAGCCAACGGAACGCGATTTAAGGCAGTTGTGGGAGGACGCACAATCGGTAAAACCTATGAATACGTCACAAGCTATAACCAAAAGCCCGGTGTAACTGTAGCGACAGTGACACAACGTTCGCCTATGACATGGACACTGCCTAACGCCGGCTTTGAAGACTGGCAACTGTCAACGCCCTACCTCATATATGGATCCGGCCAGGAAATGTTCTGGGACAGCGGAAATCACGGATCTTCTACAATGAAGAAAAACGTTACAGTACCTGAATCAAACATAAAACATTCTGGCAACTACTCGATCAAACTTGAATCACAGTTTGTCGGAATCGGGTCATTAGGAAAATTCGCCGCAGGCAATGTGTTCATCGGAGAATATCTTGACACAAAAGGAACCAATGGGGTGCTTGGATGGGGACGTCCGTTTAAAGACACACCAAAACAGATCAAAGGATATGTGAAATATACCCCCGGAATTGTCAAATACACCAACAGTGGAGCGCCTGACATCATAGAAGGACAACCGGACAAGGGCATAATCTATGTGGCGCTTCTTGATGACGACATGGTGACACAAGGCGATAAGAATTATCCGGGATATCCTGTGGTTGTCAGAACCGAAGATGCCCATTTATTCGACAAGAACGCCAGAAACGTAATAGCCTACGGCGAACTTATATTTGACAAGGCCACCGAAGGCACGGGACTTATTGAGTTTACTATAGATCTGGACTACTACCGTCGTGGAGAAACCCCAAGCTACATCATATTTACAGCATCGGCTTCGAAAGGAGGAGACTTTTTCGCAGGTGGTCCTTCTATAATGTGGCTTGACGACATCCAGCTTATATACTGACAACACGCAAATCATATTCCGCGCAATAATCTGGACGCACTGATCGTGCGTCCCGATGTATTTTATTCACGTCAATTTTTGCAGATGACAGTTCCTATAATTAATTTCTTGATTCAGAACTGGACACGCGCTGCAATGCGTACTCCTCGAATGGAATGTCTGTGGCGATAATTGAGACGCCACACATAATCAACCCTGAATAACCGCAATATATTATCAAGCCCGACGCTCGCCTCAAAATAAGGGCAAGACATTTTCCGCACCTCCACCCTATCGGGAAAACGGAAAAGCGACTCATTAAACTCAGGGTTATTTCTACCGGACAGTGTTCCCCACCACCCTTTTATACCTATGACCTCACGGAGCCGCAGCCGGTTGATGAGCGGTATGCGGTTAAGCAATGCTCCGTTGGCCCGATAATAAAAATCTATCTGACCATAGGTGTCACCAACGAACTCCATTGGATTGACAAGCGCGAATGTTTCCGGCTGAATGACATACGACAGATTTGCCGATGGCATGGCAAGTTCAGGATAAGGCACGGTATTCCAGATGTGTCCTCCTTTGGCAAGAAGATCTATAAAGCCGAAAGCCGATAACCAAAAACGCTTACGCACTCCAAACTCAGTGCTGTTAAGCATCCGGTTTACACCCCACATACGCGACACACCGCTACGTTGGGTGAGAAACATCTCAAAATTATCGAGGTTTATAGGAATGCGATGACGCCGCGATTCATAAAATTTTTCTCCAGGCGCCCATCGCACAGTCGCTTCGACAGCACCAAGCCAATAATGCGAGGCAGTGCGTCCGGCCCCATCTACAAACCCGATATAAGGAGAACTCTCTTTCCTTGCCAGTGAGCCACTGACCTCAAATGAAAGGTGATCGCGGCGCTCAAAAGTAAATTTTGCAGAGCCTCTGCGCTCATAAAGTATCATACAGTTCGGAGCGCGGCTGAATGACATAAACATATTATCGTCCTCTGTATATAGGAGTGTACGGCTTATATAACTCACATCATCGAGATATTCCAGCCTCAGCGATTTGACAGGAAACTCTGTAGCAAACTTGGTTTTGTCGATCAATGAATACTCTATCCATCCATTGTATTTCATGCGACGGTCTTTAGTGCCATAAGCCACATAACCGCCGGCAAACCATCTTTTGCTGAACGCCGGCATCGTCATGCCTCCCACTTTCAGACGCATCCCCTCAAGATCATTGTAAGAGAAAAACGTGTAGACCGGTCCAAAGTCAAACTTCGACGCTCCGGCACGCGACGACGTAGCGACATAACCTGACGAAAGAATCCTCAATGCCTTCTCTCCATACTTATAAAGCGGAACAGCGCGCAATCGTGCCATAAGCTGCGAAACATGCATTTCCGCACTTTCCATCTCCGGCTCTCTGAACTGCGCCCAATAAACAGAATCTCCTGCTATTTTATCAGCTTCCGGCAAAGTAATGGTCTCACCCTCGGCATCGGCCATTATATCACGAAACTCCTGTAACGGCTCATCAAAACTGTGATCGCTGAAACGTGTGAGCCTACGCGCATAAATTCCCGGAAGCGACGGTATAAGCTTCAGCTCGGCCCTGAAATCGTCGAGAGTTTTCAGTCTTGATCCGTCGGGAGCACGGTCAAACTCCAGTTCGACATCAAACCGTTCTACAAAATTCAGGTTTATGTTGGCCGGAACACCCATCCTGACTTTTCGGACAAACATAGTGGAGTCACCCTCTGCGACATATAAACGCCCATGAAACCCAAATGTAGTGTTCACCATAGGCGTAAAACCAAGTTCTATCCATTGCTCCGACCCATCTGGCGAATCAATTGTATCAGTAAGATAAAACCTATAGAAATCAGGTGCTAGCTTACCTACAGGACTTACAAACCGGTTCTGAAACAACGTGATATCATTCTGAAAAATATCTATATCACGCATCACATCCTCAAGATACATCTCAGTGCCCGCCTGATCGACAAACTCATCGATACCACGACGATATACAGCATCTACAATTTCACGACGCCGGCCTTCTTCATAAAACACTCTTGAAGACTTCTCCTTCACCGATACAGGAAGCATTACCGTATCGGACAACGGGGAGGCAACAACATGCTCTTTGAGGAATTTCCACCTACTTCCTTCCCCGGCAAATCCAACTGTGTCAAACGGGCATATAGCAAGCGAGACACGGCCATAACGCCTATAGCCATAATACCGGTTTCTAAGCGGATCACTGTCTCCTGAGTGCCGGCGGAGGCGATTTACAAAATCCACTGCCGGATTATTTTTCTTGCTATATTTCTCCCGTTTCGGCTTTATTACAATTTCATCAAGCTCCACTCCATTACTCAGAGTATCGCAATTGTCCTGAGCATAAACGCCGCATGTGCAGGCGGCACACAAAAGCAAAAACAAGCCCTGCCGGACCAGCATCAGCAATATGCGATGCAGCCCGACAGGGACAGATATATTATTGGATATATTTAATTTCACTCAGCCTTGTCAGCGTAAGCGTGACGATAGCCTTTAACCTTGTTTGAGGCACCACGGGTGAAATCAGGCACCTCTACTGGAGCTGATCCATTCTCAATGGAGAGCTCGCCAAGAGGAGCAAGACAGCACCATTCAGCCATGTCGTAAACGTCGATATCGAGAGGCAGGCCGTGATTCAGACAGTAAATAAGACGGTAGTCCATCACGAAGTCCATGCCGCCGTGGCCACCGACCTGTTTGGCCTTTTCACCGATCTCCTTAAGTATCGGATGTTTGTACTTCTCCATCAGAGCCTGATACTGCTCTTCGGGAAGGAACGAGTGACTCGACAGATTCTCATGGTCGGGCACCTCCGAAGCGATAACTTCGGTATCAAGCACAATACCGCTCTTCATGTATTTATTGGCAAACCCCTTTGTTCCGGTGATCTGGTACATGCGCGAGTAGGGACGAGGAGTCACTACATTGTGCTGAATGTTGAGAGTCTTGCCGTTGGCAGTCTTGAGGATGGTCATGGTGTGGTCGCCATTCTTCCAAGGTTCAGGACGCTTGCCGGTTGTCTTCTCGACAAAATCAGGGCCACTTACCGATTTGGTGTCCATAGCCACAAGAGTAGTAAGCATGTCGCCGCGATGAAGATCGAGAAGCTGCGCTGCCGGACCGACACCATGAGTGGCATAGATGTCTCCTGCGTGTTCTTCGTTGAACTTCATGCGCCAGTTATCCCAATAGTAGGGCCAATATTCCGCAAGATTATGGATATAACTGCCTTCGGCGTGCAGAACCTCACCGAAAAGCCCCTGCTGGGCCATATTGAGGGCAGTAAGTTCAAAATCGTCGTAGCAGCAGTTCTCGAGCATCATCATGTGCTTGCGGGTACGCTCCGAGGTATTGATGAGAGCCCATATATCCTCCATCGAGTGAGCGGCCGGAACCTCACATGCAACATGCTTGCCGTTTTCCATCGCTGCCAACGACACAGGCACATGATGTTTCCAGTCGGTAACCACATATATAAGATCAATATCAGGATCTTTTACCATCTCGATATATGCAGTGTCGGATCCCCAGAATTCCTTGGCCGGCGCAGCACCGTTTTTCGCCAGTATAGCCTGAGACTTCGCCACACGCGACGAATCAATGTCACAAAGGGCTACGACTTTGGCTGTAGGAATATTTGCCATACGCTCTACGGCCCCAGGACCACGCATACCGAGACCCACAATGCCGACTCTTACCGTGTCGATAGGCTCAGCGGCGAATGCGACCATATCTTCCTGGCCGGCAGGACGCTCAGGAACATCGGTCTTTATCACCAGAGACTGCTCCTGAGGAGCTCCCGCACAACTTGCAAGCAAAGCCAATGCCATTGCAGGGAGTAATGAAGCTTTAAACATTTCTTTGTATATTAGCGGTTTATAATTTTATGGTTTTATTGATCAGATTGACAACCAATATTTTTTCAAATATAGTGCAATTTCTATAAATTTGTAGTCAACATGAAAAAATTATTGTCTATAGTCAGGGAATTCCTCCCGTCGTTGCCCGACGCGCAGGTGCGTCCGCTCGGCAACGGTCTTATCAACACCACCTATGCAGTGGCAGTCGACGGAGAGCCAAAATATGTGCTCCAGAGTATTAACACAGCCATCTTTCCGGATGTAGACGGACTGCAGAATAATATTCAGGCAGTCACATCACATCTAAGAGACAAACTTGAAAAAGCGGGAGAAACCGACATAGACCGTAAAGTACTGCACTTCCTGCCTCTTGGCGGGGAAAACGGAAACAAGACCTATTACACCGATACTGAAGATGGAAAGGTGTGGCGTCTAATGCGCTTTATACCCAGCTCAAAGACTCTGTCGGAAGTCACTCCTGAAACAGCAAGACAGGCAGGCAAAGCTTTCGGACGCTTTCAGAGCGATCTTGCCGACAATACCACACAGCTTGTCGAAATTATCCCCGGATTCCATGACATGGAGTTCCGTCTTCGCCAGCTCAAAGACGCTGTAAAAGCCGACCCACAAGGGCGTGTCGAAGGTGTTGCCGACATACTTTCGGAAATAGACCGATATGCCGATACAATGACCGAAGCCGACAGGTTGCGCCGTGAAGGAAAAATGCCTACACGCATCTGCCACTGCGACACCAAAGTCAACAATATGCTTTATGATGCCGTAACAGGAGATGTTCTCTGTGTCATCGACCTCGACACGGTAATGCCTTCCATGGTGTTTTCTGACTATGGAGACTTCCTGCGCACCGCAGCCTGCTCTACACCTGAGGATGAGCCGGAAGTAGACAAGATCAGCTTCCGCAACGACATCTTTGAGGCATTCACTCAGGGTTATCTCAGCTCGGCCAACTCATTCCTGACCAAAGAGGAGAAAGACTGGCTGCCGTTTGCCGTAGCACTTTTCCCTTACATGCAGGCCGTGCGTTTCCTCACCGACTGGATAAACGGCGACACTTACTACAAAATCGCATATCCGACACATAATCTGGTGCGCACAAAAGCCCAGATGCGACTTTTTGAGAAAGTCATGGAACAGATGCCGGAGCTAAAAAAATATGTCGCGTCACTCTGCTGAGAGACACCATAACAATAATGGATCAGGACAACCAGCTACTTCAACGTCTCGACGGCATAGAGGCCCGGTATGAGGAAACAGCGACACTCATCACCGATCCTGATGTGATCGCCGACCAAAGCCGATATCGCAAACTCACCAAAGAGTACAAAGATCTCGGAAAAATTGTCGATGCCACACAACGCTATCGTCGCGCGCTTGCCGACATTGCCGAAGCCAGAGAGATATTATCTTCATCAGATGCCGATCTGGCAGAAATGGCCCGCGAACAACTTGACCAGGCCCAGCAGACCATCTCTCCTCTCGAAGAGGAAATAAAACTTCTTCTAATCCCTGGCGATCCGGAAGACTCCAAAAATGCCGTGCTTGAAATACGCGGTGGAACAGGAGGCGACGAAGCCGCGCTATTTGCCGGCGACCTCTACAAGATGTATGTGCGATATTGCGAATCAAAAGGATGGAAAACATCGGTCACCTCATTTACCGAAGGTGCCGCGGGCGGTTTCAAGGAAATAGTAGTGGCAGTCTCCGGCGATGGCGTATACGGCATACTTAAATATGAAAGCGGAGTGCACCGGGTGCAACGTGTGCCGGCAACCGAAACCCAAGGCCGCATTCACACATCGGCCGCAACAGTAGCCGTGCTTCCGGAGGCCGACGAGTTTGACGTACACATCAATGAGGGAGAGATAAAATGGGATACTTTCAGATCAGGCGGTGCCGGTGGCCAGAATGTCAATAAAGTAGAATCGGGCGTCAGACTACGGTATATCTGGAAAAATCCAGTGACAGGCCAAAGCGAGGAGATACTCATAGAGTGTACCGAAACACGCGACCAACCTAAAAACAAAGAGCGTGCTCTGTCGCGTCTGCGCACTTTCATATACGACCGCGAGCATCAGAAATATATCGATGACATAGCTTCTCGACGCAAAACACTTGTGTCGACCGGTGACCGCTCTGCAAAAATACGCACCTACAACTTCCCTCAGGGACGTGTGACCGACCACCGTATCAACTATACGATGTATAATCTTCAGGCTTTTATCGGCGGTGATATCCAGGAATGCATCGACCGGCTCACTGTAGCGGAGAATGCCGAAAAGCTAAAAGCGGCAGAACTGTAACAATTAATTCATCACAAACAATATCATATCATGACCCGTCAGGAACTCATAGACAACATAAAACGCAAGAAAAGCTATCTTTGCGTGGGTCTCGACACCGACCTCAACAAAATCCCCAAACACATATTCGAGGAAGCGCCCGATGATCCAGTCTTTGCTTTCAACAAAGCCATCATCGATGCCACTGCACCTTATTGTGTAGCTTACAAACCCAACATCGCTTTCTATGAAACACTCGGTTATCAGGGCTGGATCGCACTTGAAAAAACAATACGCTATATACGCGCCACATATCCCGACCAGTTTATCATAGCCGATGCAAAGCGTGGCGACATAGGCAACACCGCACGCATGTATGCCCGTGCGTTTTTCGACTACATGGATTTAGATGCCCTTACAGTGGCACCATACATGGGAGAAGACAGCGTGACTCCGTTTATGGAATATCCCGGCAAATGGACAGTGCTTCTTGCTCTCACTTCCAACAAAGGCAGCCATGATTTCCAGTTTGTGAGCGACACCGGAGGCAAACGTCTCTTTGAGCACGTGCTTGCCAAAGCACAGGAGTGGGGAAACAAGGACAATCTTATGTTTGTTGCCGGAGCTACCCAAGGCTCGCTTCTCGCCGATGTACGCAAAATAGCTCCCGACAACTTCCTTCTTGTGCCTGGTGTAGGCGCTCAGGGCGGAAGTCTCGAGGAAGTAGCCAGATACGCCATGAATGATGACTGCGGCCTGCTTGTAAATTCGTCACGTGGTATCATCTATGCCTCCACAGGCACCGATTTCGACACAGTAGCCGCCATAGAAGCCCGTAACCTCGCCGAACAGATGGCTGAGACTCTCAAGGCACGCGGCATAATCTGAACCCCGGCAGAAAGACAATTGTTTTAATAATTGAGATGCCAGAGACACATTTTGTCAAGGCATCTCAATTAACGTTTTCAATGATTGTCTTATGAAAAACAAAACAGGGATTTTCTACGGTTCATCGACCGGCACGACCGCCAGAATAGCACGCAAAATAGGAACGCTGCTCAATATACCGGACAATGATATTCACGATGTGGCAAAAACGGCACCAAGCAAAGTCGGTGACTATGATGTACTCATCTTCGGTACAAGCACATGGGGTAGCGGAGAAATACAGGATGACTGGCTTGACTTTGCTGACGAAGTGGAGGTTCTTGACCTGAAAGGGAAAAAGATAGCGTTATTTGGCTGTGGTGACGAAACCATGTCAGACACATTCTGTAACGCAGTAGGCGAACTACGGCACAGGCTTACCGGAACCCATGCTGAATTCATCGGAGAATACTACTCCGGATCTTATGATTTTGATGAATCGGACGCTACAGACCCCGAGACAGGCAAAATGTATGGTCTTGTGCTCGATGAAACCAACCACCCCGAGCTCACCGATGCCCGCCTCCATGCCTGGACTCAACAGATTTCCGACGAGATCGCATAAATGCATATTCTATATATTGCCATAATACCCTGAAAGAACGTGATCTTTCAGGGTTTATTTTGTATCATGTGACTATGTCTAAAGTTACAGGATGATCGACCGCAGCGCTAAAAAGATTCGGCAAATAAAAAATTTCGTTAAATTTGCACGACTAAAATGAAGCAATTGTGCAAGATACACTACTTTTCATTATAGAGGTTATAGGTACATTGGCCTTTGCTGTGAGCGGTATACGCCTGGCTGCCCGAAAGCATTTCGACTGGTTTGGAGCATACACGATCGGTGTCGTAACCGCTATCGGAGGCGGTACGATCCGAGATATTCTACTAAATACTTCGCCATTCTGGATGGAGTCATGGATGTATCTTGCCGTCACCGGGTTAGGGTTTATAATCGTACTGATGTTCAAGAGAGTTCTGACTTCAGACTCACGACTGTTATTTATGTTTGACGCTACCGGTCTGGCTCTCTTTGTCGTAACCGGGCTTCAGAAAAGCCTCTCCTGCGGCTATCCGATGTGGGTAGCTGTGGTGCTCGGCATGATCACGGGATCGTTCGGAGGAGTGCTTCGTGATGTGCTTATCAACGAGGAGCCGTTGTTCTTCCGTAAAGACATATATGCCACAGCCTGTATAGGCGGTGGCCTGGCGTACTGGATTGCGGCATTATGTGGATGTGAACAATGGCTTTGTCAGTCAATCTGCGCCGCGATTATCCTTCTGCTCCGCTGGGGTGCTCTTCGCTATGACTGGCATCTTCCGGAAATGAAAGAAATATAAGCCATCCCTACACCGGTACCCAGTGTTGCAATGTGCACATAGGGCGCTTCGGAATCTGATATCATCTGTCGAATGTATTACGAGCCGTGCCGCTATAGTGTGGCTCGGCCCGTGCCGTATGCGTTAATCTGATACATGTGTTTTCCGGATTTTCTTTATCTTGGATAAAAATTTTCAGGGTTAGGGTTAGTTTTTCAAAAGTCAGGTGTCTTTATATTGCATGACTCAAAAATCCGACATAGAAACCGCATTCCGCCGCCACTATGCAACCATGTACCGTCTTGCTATAGCGATTGTACATGACCATGAGAGCGCCCGCGACATAGTGCACGATACATTCGAAGCTCTGATAAAAGGTGGCATAAATGATGTATCGGTCGGCTATCTGCTCAATGCAGTGAAAAACCGATGTTACAACAGAGTGCGCGAGTTCAACACACATCAGCGTATCGAGGAACTGATCAGACTCGAATGTGATGACACAACTGATGACTGGCCTGACGAGCAAACATTTGCAGACATACGAGAGACTGTCGGCAAAGTTCTCACAGAATCTGCGCAAAAAATTGTCAGGATGCGGTTTTATGAAGGATACTCATGCAAAGAGATTGCCAAAGAATTGTCGATCAGTGAAAACAGCGTGTACAAATCATTGCGCAACGCGGTCTTAACAATTAGAAAAAAGCTCTCCTACAATGGATAAACTTGATCATCTGCTTGATTTCATAGAAAATCCCGAGCGGTACACTGCGGAAGAAGCCGACAGACTACTCGCCGATCCCGAAATAAGGAGTCTGTACAATACTATAGCAGAAACCTCATCTGCTCTATATGCCGACACAGACGCTCCCGACATCAACAAAGAGTGGCTGATATTCAACCGTCGACGGCTCAAGCATCATAAGCCCAAACGGACCCACCGCAATGTAGCGGCCATTCTGATCCCACTTATAACCATGACGGCTTTTGCGGCCGGATTAGGAATAAGTCTGGTAATCACCAAAAACAACAACACAAAAACAGATGTCTCCACTGTGACTGTAGATAAAACAGCTGACTCTGCCGGAAATATGACCGCTGAAATTATTGATACCGATTCAATAAGACCGCGACCTCAGACAATCATATTCGAGAACCAGCCACTGAACATCATAATTGGTCAGATATCATCGAATTATGGGCTCAAATACGGGCTCGACTCTCCCAAAAGCGCAGATCTGCGCATGTATCTCAAATGGAACACCACCGCTCCAATCGAAGATGTGGTGAACACTCTGAACTCTTTTGAGCAAATCGAGATCAGACTCCTCGGTGATTCACTATCAGTTGGAATACAATGAAAAGAACCCTATCAGTTGCATGCGTCGTCATGCTTGCCATTGTTGCCTCTGCAACGACATTCAAATATGATTTCAGATCTAAGCCTCTGTCGGAAGTTCTTGTCAGAATCGGCGACGACCACCCCGAAATCGATATTGCTTTTATATATAACCAACTTGAAGACTATAAAGTAACCGCTACTGTCGAAACCGACAATGCCGTCGAGGCTTTTCGCGCTATCATAGCCCGCATACCTGTCTCAATGACCATATCCGGGCAGCGATTTGTTTTTGAAGCATTACAGGAAGGTAAATTCTGCTATCGCGGCCGTGCAGTCGATGACAAATCGGAAGCCGTACCCTACGCTACTGTAATGCTACTGTCTCCCGTAGATTCCACCGTCATAACCTACGGAATCACAGGCGTTGACGGACGATTTGAAATTCCATGCGACACCCGCGATGTCATCGCCAAATTAAGTTGCATCGGATTTATGACTACCTACAGTCAATTGCATCAATTCAACACTGGGGACATAGAGATGCATCTCAATCCGGTCATGATCGGATCTGTCACAGTCAAAGCCGATGAATCGCTGCTATTTGCCGACAAAAGCGTATTCATCCCTCAAAAACGCCATAAGAGCGCCTCACAGACAGGCTATGATCTGCTCAACCGCATGGCCATCCCGCAACTCAGACACGGCGAAGGCAATGCCGTCAAAACTGTCAGCGGCCAGGATGTGGCCGTCTATATCGACTCCGTACCCGCTTCGGCGAACGACATAAAAAACATGCGCATTTCCGACGTGCTGCGCGTCGAATACTACGACTACCCCTCCGATCCACATTTCGTCGGCAACGCGCACGTAGTAAACTTCATCACTGTCCAGTACAGCCACGGCGGATATATCAAGGCAATGGGTATCGAAAACTATTTCGAGGGCACAAGCGGACAGGCTTCACTCAACGGCAAGCTACAGATCCGCCGCATGACCTATGACATCGGCGGAGGCGCATACTACAGCAACTGCGACCACGCCGTCGGGGCCGACCAGACAGAGACATTCCGTCTACCACAGCCCGACGGCTCTGTAAGAGTCTTTGAGCGTCACTCGCAAACACTATCGTCGCGCGAAAAGACCAACTCATTCTGGGCCACAGCCAAGGCAACCTATAAATCACAAAACGCCATGATCACAAATACGGTTTCGGTCGACAGTTGGAACCATCCCGAGGCTAACCAGACGGGCAACGTGACATACTCGCCAGAAATCATGGAGACATCACGATACACCAACCGCGCTTCCGACGACAACCGGTCTGTCATCTACAACGGTCAAATGGTATTCACTATGCCGCACGGCAACTCGCTATCTCTGTCGCCAAGATACGCCAACACACATACGACCCAGAACTTCCTGTACAGCGAGGGCGATTTTACGCCGATCGCAAGCTCCGCTATCGACAAGACCAACCTTGCACAAATGCTCGTACAATACACCCACGACTTCGGCAGCGCCGGTAGTATCACCCCTATGGCAATGTACCGTTTCACCGGCAACCGCATACGCTATTCCGGTACTGTCGACAAATATGACCGCGCAAACACGTCGCTCTTCAACACCGGTATCAATTATTCGCTAAAGACAAAGAAACTATACACTCTCATCGGCATTGGCTGGATATGGAACCGTTTTGGACTCAACGACATCAGGGAGACATCGTCAAAGCCGTGGGTAGACCTGAGTCTGAATTACGCATTCAGCGGCAAAAGCTCGGCCAACATCACATTCCATTACTCCACATGGCCTGCCGAAGCCAACCTCAAGAGCGAGACCGTACTTCAGTCATCACCTCTGATGTATTACACCGGCAATCCGGCGCTAAATCCTAAAAAATCCTATGATATATGGGGGCAATACATTCTTCTGCCTACGTCAAAGCTTAAATTGTCAGCTTTCGGCTATGCATGGATTGTTGGCAACCGCTACGCCTATGTCTATGAGGCACGCCCCGAGTCGATCCTGCGCACCATACGCCAGCCTATCGGCAGTTTCACATCGGTCAACTATGGTGTCAACGCCTCGCTATCCCTTTTCGGCTCCAGCCTTCAGATCTCGGGCAGTCTTTCGCAGAACTATGTGAAAGACACCGCCCCCTTCGACTACTCCCGTTTCAGCCTATCGGGCTCGCTCGAAGCCTTCTACTACCACGGCAACTTCTACTACGGAGCCTGCTACACCTCCGATTCCTCAAGTGCTCCAAGCTCCATGTCGGGCATCTGGATGACTCAAAAAGGTTTTTGGTGGCTTCAGGCCGGATGGGGCAACAACAATCTCAACATCCGCCTTTTCCTGAAAAACCTCGACCGATGGGGATGGCGCGGCAACCGCGAAGTCCTCAACACCGCCAGTTACTCTATGCAGCGGCGCGAGTTCACTACATCAAACCACGCACTGTTTCAGATCACCGCTACCTACACATTCGGGTTCGGCAAAAAAGTAGAACGTGGCAACGAAGCATCAAAACTCCAGGGTGCAGGATCGGCAATCCTCAAATAAATCAGAATTATAAAGATCTGAATAAGCCCGTTTTTCGATTGCCTAAGTCTTGATCCCTTGGCTACATGATTTCGGAGCCACCGACAAAAATGACATAATCTTCCAGTCTTCCGGGAGTCTTATCACGACAGGAGAATGATTTTACAGTTTACGGCTTCGTCATTTCAATGCTTATAAATTATTGATAAAAATTTCTTGAATTTTAGCAAAAAAACGCATCAGGCGTTCGCTGTAAAATATTTATCTTTGCACCACAATTCAGGTGGCGGCTATGCCAAATGTGCGATAGTCGCCACAACGCTTTTTAAAATACAGCAACTTAGATGGACATAATCAGTCTTTTAGCGCCCGGCAACGTCTCACTGGCCAGCACCATTGCACTTTACTCGTTTGTAATAGCCGCAGGTATCTGGCTTGGCAAGATCAAGATCGGAGGTGTATCACTCGGAGTTACATTCGTTCTTTTCGCAGGCATCATCATGGGGCACTTCGGATATACCGTCGACGGAAATGTCCTGAAGTTTGTGCGTGAATTTGGTCTGATAATCTTCATTTTCGCTATTGGCCTGCAAGTAGGTCCAAGCTTTTTTTCTTCGTTCAAACAAGGAGGTGTCAGGCTCAATCTGCTTGCTGTACTTGGCATAGCCCTCAATGCGGCTATAGTCATCGTAATCTTCCTAATAGAAAGAGGAGACACTTCGATTTCGGCTCTTGTGGGAATCATGTCGGGAGCTGTGACAAACACTCCGGGGCTGGCTGCGGCACAACAGACGGTCAACTCGGTTGATGACGCCAACCTGATGGCCATGGGATATGCGGCAGCATACCCGCTCGGCGTCGTAGGCATTATAGCTTCCATGTTCATCATCAAAGGTATCTTCCGCATAAAGATCGAAGATGAAATTGCCGAGATCGAAGCCGAACGCGACAATTCCCAACTCAAGCCACACCTCGTGACAATGGAGGTGACAAACCAGCTCGTCGCCGGAAAATCACTTGCCGAACTGCACGATATAATACAATGTAACTTTGTGATTTCTCGCCTAATGACCACTTCAGGCGAACTAATAATTCCGGTATCCACGACAAAGCTATCGCTTGGCGACAAGGTTTTCATCGTGATGTCGACCAACGACGAGCACCGATTCAAGGCCATTCTCGGACGCATCATCGAGATGGACTGGGAGCAGGCTTCGCCTGCCTCGGTTGTAAGCCGCCGCATTGTGATCACCAAAAGCAAATACGACGGAATATCGCTCGGTCAGCTACGTCTACACAATGGCTATCACCTGAATGCGACGCGTGTTAACCGCGCCGGTGTGGATCTGCTGGCATCTGCCAACCTGCGCCTGCAAATGGGTGACCGCATAACTGTAGTCGGCACACTCAACGATATCGAACGGCTTGCCGTAAAACTCGGCAACTCGATGAAACGTCTTGATCATCCGAATCTCATCACAATTTTTATCGGAGTGCTTTTCGGTATAATTCTCGGCTCTATCGACATGGGCTACGGCATGAAGCTCGGTCTTGCCGGCGGCCCGCTTGTTGTCGCTATCCTGCTTAGCCGCTTCGGATACCGCCTGAAGCTCGTGACCTATACCTCGTCGGCTGCCTCGATGATGCTGCGCGAACTTGGTATATGTCTATTCCTTGCATCTGTAGGCATTTCTGCAGGACAAGGATTTGTAGATACCGTGTTCAACCCGACCGGCATGTGGTGGGTAATATGGGGATTCATCATCACAGTAGTGCCTCTGATCATCATCGGATGCATCGCACGCGGTGTTTTCAAAATCAATTATCTATCGATAATGGGTCTGATGTCGGGCGGCTATACCGATCCCCCGGCACTTGCCTACGGCACAAACTCAACAGCCAATGACGCTCCGGCCGTGGCATATTCTACGGTTTATCCGCTCACGATGTTTATGCGAGTAGTCATTGCACAGGTGCTTATCCTATGCTTTTTATAAACCTTGAATAAACCATGAAAAAAATCCTTACACTCTTTTGCTGCGCGATCTCACTCTGCGCACAGGCTGTCAAACCTGAAGAAGGACATAAAATCAATCTTTCATCAGGAGCCGAAATGACAATTTTCTCTCCCGAGAAACCCGATGGCCGTGTGGTGGTGGCTTATCCGGGAGGTGGCTATGCTTTTGTTTCGCTCGGCAATGAAGGTTTTGATGCCACAGAGTGGATGCTTGACCACAATATAACCTATGCTGTAGTGAACTACACTCTTCCCGACGGCAACCGCAATCTGCCGCTAAACGATGCATGGGAAGCCATCAGACTCATCAAATCACAAGCCAAAGAGCTCAACATCGACCCCAAAAAAGTAGGCGTCATGGGATCGTCGGCCGGAGGGCACCTCGCAGCTACCGTCTCAACCATCGCACCTGATCCGGAGTCTCGACCGGCTTTTACAATACTGCTGTACCCCGTGATATCAATGTGGGACAATGAAAACGTACATAAGGGTTCACGAGATAATCTTCTGGGCAAAAATGCCGATCAGAATACACTTCGCCACTATTCTCCCGATCTCAGGGTCGACTCCGTGACACCTCCGGCATTCATCGTTCTCTGTGGAGATGATGACATAGTTGAGCCAATAAATGGCATCAGATACTATCTTGCACTTCAGGAAAAAGACATAAACGCATCAATCCATATATATCCGACCGGCAACCACGGTTTCGGATGGCTTGACCGCCCGTTCCGCCAGCAATGGACTGAAGACCTCGCCTATTGGCTCGACACACTGAAATAATCCCACGATCAGAGCAAACCTACATCATGTCAATAAAACAGATTCTGCTTGCAGCAGCGTTTTTACCAAACATGCTGTCTGCACAGACTACACCAGAACGTCCGCCCATCACCGGCATAGCACATGCCGCGATATATTGCTCGGATGTGGATGCCACACGTAACTATCTTAAAGACTATTTCGGATTTGACGAGTCGATAAAATACGACAACCCTGACGGATCGACAAAACTTTCGGCACTTAAAATCAACGAGCGACAGATCATCGAGCTTTTCCCTGAAAAAGAAGCCGACAGCGACCGACTGCTCCACTATGCAATAGAAACCACCGATGCCGAAGGAATGCGCCGTTACCTGAAAGCAAATGGTTATGATGTGCCGGACAAAGTGGACAAGATCGACATGGGAATCATAAACTTCTTCATGACTGACCCTACCGGCCATTTACTTGAGTTTGTACAATACACCGATGACGGTGATTTCGGCCGCACGCGCGGATTGTATCTGTCGAATGCACGTGTATCCAACCACATGAGTCATCTCGGATTCTATGTGCCTGACAGAGAAAAGGCAGAAGATTTTTTCTGCAATACCCTCGGATTCCTGTCGGAATGGAAAGGTGGACCGGAACCCGGCAAAGTACAATGGATACTGCTGCGCACTCCTGAGGGTGATGATGCAATCGAACTGATACTAAGCGACAATGAGACTCCATCAAAAGAAGAACTGCTTTTTGACAATCATATATGTCTGGAAGTGATCAACCTTGAAAACACTCTCGAGACGCTGTCAAAACGTGAATTTCCAGACAACGTGCCTGTTCCAGGAAAGCTATCGCTAACAAAAAGCAAAATAAGAATGATCAACTACGCATTGCCCGACGGTACGCGTTTTGAACTGATGGAAGAACAGCCGTATGACAACATAAAGGCTGAGTCTCTCTGATCCGGCCAACTATCGCAACAACACTCCATGGCTATATTAATGCAGATTGACCGCCTCACCAAAAGTGTGGGCGACCGTATGCTGTTCTCTGATGTCACTGTCGGGATATCGGAAGGTGACAAAATCGGTCTCATAGCCAAAAACGGCACCGGAAAAACGACTTTACTCCGATGTATAACTGGTATCGAAAGTGCCGATTCCGGTACAGTTGTCAAACGTGACGGTCTTACGATAGGATTTCTTGAACAGGCACCACACTTCGACGATGGGGCCACGATCACAACCGAGGCCGCCCGTATCGCGGATGAAGCCATAGAAAAAGGAACTCATAGTGATGACGCACAGGAGCTTGCTGGTCAATTTATAAGACTTGTAGACCAACTTGGAGAAAACCGTCGCGATTTTCCACTTGAAAAGATGTCGGGCGGACAACGCAAACGTGTGGCACTCGCCGCAGTGCTTGCATCCAACCCTCAGGTGATAATACTCGACGAACCTACCAACCACCTCGACATTCCCACTGTCGAATGGCTGGAGTCATATCTGCGGCGTACAAGGTCGGCACTGCTCATGGTCACACACGACCGGTATTTTCTCGACCGTGTGACCAATCAAATAATAGAGATCGACGGTACCCAACTATACACCTATAACGGCAATTTCGATTATTATCTGCGTCGGCGTGCCGAACGCATCGAGGCCATGACTGCCGACCTCGCGCGCTCGCGCAACACTCTGCGGCGTGAGCAGGAATGGATGAACCGACAACCTCAGGCACGTGCCGGAAAGGCAAAATTCCGCATCGACGCTTTTCATGAACTGAAATCGCATACACGGTCGATCGATCTGCGAGAGAAAAATGTTGAGCTCAATGTAAAATCAACCTATATCGGCTCAAAGATTTTTGAGGCCAAAGGTGTGACCAAACGCTTTGGCGAAAAGCTCATACTCGATGACTTCACATACACTTTCTCTCGCTATGAGAAAGTAGGAATAATTGGTCCAAACGGAGCCGGTAAATCAACATTCATAAAACTCCTGCAAGGCATCATCGCTCCTGACAGCGGAGAATGGAATCTTGGAGAGACGGTACGGTTCGGCTATTATTGTCAGGAAGGCCTGTCGCTTGATCAGAATAAAACCGTAGCCGATGCAGTCACAGAGTTGGCAGAAGATATAGTCATAAACGGCGGACAGCATTTCTCGCCAATGCAGTTTCTGCAGAAATTTCTGTTTTCGCCTGCCGACCAACGCAAAAAAATATCAACCCTCAGCGGTGGCGAACGCAGTCGTCTGCATCTTGCCACAGTGCTCATGCAATCGCCGAATTTCCTGATACTTGACGAGCCTACCAATGATCTTGACATAATTACATTAGGCATACTCGAAGAATATCTGAGTGAATTCAAAGGATGTGCTATTATCGTCAGCCACGACCGCTTTTTCCTTGATACGACAGTCGATCACCTTTTTGTGATGGAAGGCAACGGCACTGTACTTGATTTTCCCGGCACCTATACAGAATATGCGCAAATGCGAGACAGCCGCCGAAAACAAGAAAGTGCTGATAACACCGAAAGCAAAACAAACAGTTTCACCGCAACCCGACAGTCAAACCGGCCACCGAAACTGTCGTTCAAGGAGCGCAAAGAACTTGAGCAGCTCACAACTGACATAGATGCCCTATCCATAGAAAAGAAGACGCTCGAGGCTGTTTTCAACGGCACACAAAGCGATGAACGTGATATTTCGGCTCTTGCCGCGCGCTACAAAGAAATCACCGAAATACTTGATGAAAAAGAGCTGAGATGGCTTGAATTGTCAGAAAAAGAATAACAGACATCTTTTTTAGAAATATTTTTTATGATTTTTCTTGCATGGAACCAAGATTAAGAATTATATTTACGCATTAAAATCTTTTTTAATGTTATCACCCAAACAATTATGAATAAAACTGAACTTGTAAACGCCATTTCGGAAAAAGCCGGGCTCACAAAGGCTCAGTCGAAAGACGCACTGGACGCAGTTATCGCATCCATCTCGGAGGCTCTCGTTGCCAATGATAAAGTAGCACTCATCGGTTTCGGAACATTCTCTGTAGCAGAGAAAGCCGCACGCACCGGTGTCAACCCAGCAACAAAGCAGAAGATCGAAATTCCTGCCCGTAAAGTCGTTAAATTCAAAGCCGGTTCAGAGCTTACCGACGCTGTGAAGTAATAATCGCCAATACTGACGATCCAGGAGCCTTTCAGGCTCTATGATTTTCACAACAGATACACAGAGCGTTCCCCATGCAACTGATATTTCAGTTGACGGAACGCTCTTTCAGTATATCCTATCGAGCCAATATAGAATTATAGTACGCCGTATCACCGGTAACTTCCCTACCTATAAAAGGCGGCATAGCCACAACAGCGTCGACAGCCTCAAGCTCAACCTCGGCAACAACAAGTCCCTCATGTATACCATGAAACTCATCTATCTCCCACCTGCGTCCGCCATGCCATACAATATGCCGGGTCTTACTCAAAACATTTCCTTCGATCATATCTGCAGATGACAACATCTCCAATGCATCGGCCACAGGAACATCATACTCCCACTCGTTGCGCATCGCACCATGGTTCTTTCCCTTAACCGTGATCCACGCTTTTTTTCCGGCAACGCGCACCCTCACTGTCGCCTCCGGACGTCTGCAAAGATAGCCTTGACACATGTCGACAGAACTTTCAGCCATTTCACGCCAACTATCGTCAACTGTCAGAAATTTCCGTTCAATTTCTTTTCCCATGATCGTTTATTTGGAATTAACATATACGAAAATAGTAATATTTAACAAATTTTGAAACCGATCGGCCCTGCATAATTCCACCATTTTTTGCTATCTTTGTATATTATATTTCCATTGGAGTGAATTCGGCTGATTAAAGTAATCCATGCGCAATCTCATCATACGGATATTTCTTGCCATTGCAGCGACATGTCCTTTCGCCATGTACGCCGATGATCCGCAGATAACCTATCTGCAACCCGACTATGACATTATCGCGGATGCAAGCATAATAAAACCCGATCTCATCAACAGCATGACCATCTCTTCGGCCGCTGGCATGGAGCTGCTCATGGAAGAGGAAGACCAGAATACACAGCTTGCACAAGACCTTCTTGATTACGCCAACACATTTATCGGAACAAGATATCGCCGCGGCGGCAGATCGACCAAAGGATTCGACTGCTCCGGATTCACGATTCACGTTTTCAAGGAATTCGGATATTCACTCGGCGCTTCATCACGATCGCAATACGTACAAGGCGAGGAAATCGATCAAAAATCCGACATACTCCCCGGAGATCTTCTGTTTTTCGGAGGAAGAGCCGGTGGCAAAAGAGTCGGGCATGTAGGCATAGCTGTCGACTACGATCCTGAAACCGATGAAGTTACATTCATCCACTCAGCTACTTCAGGAGGCGTAAGGATTGATTCAACATCCGCCCCATACTACAAGCGCCGCTACATAGGCGCCCGCCGGGTAATCGGCACCATGTAATAAAGCCGCGCCAAGCGGCGTTTTTGTTTACACAATCCGCAATTCAACAACGATTCCCATAGACTATGTCTCCCCAACAGCGAGCCGATGAACTCCGCAGAATCATCAACGCTCACAATTACCGGTACTACGTCTTAAACGAACCATCAATATCCGACCGTGATTTCGATAATCTTCTCAAAGAACTTGAGCAGATTGAGAAAGATCACCCAGAACTCGATGACCCGCTTTCACCGACCCATAGAGTCGGATCTGATTTGACAACAGGATTTGAACAAGCGATGCACATCAGACCGATGCTATCGCTCGGAAATACATACAGCGTCGAAGAAGTCGACGCATTTTTCGCACGGGTAAAAGATGGTCTTGAGGGAGAAGAATTTGAAATCGTCGGAGAAATGAAGTTCGACGGCACATCAATCTCCCTAATTTATGAAGACGGCCGACTTGTGCGTGCCGTAACCCGTGGCGACGGAACTCGTGGCGACGTCGTGACTGAAAATATCAAAACCATACGCAGTATTCCTCTCACACTTCAAGGTGAGGGATGGCCACACAGTCTGGAAATCAGAGGAGAAGTGCTATTGCCATGGAAAGAGTTTGACCGGCTTAACAGTGAGCGTGCTTTCAACGAGGAGCCACTGTTTGCAAACCCACGCAACGCAGCTTCAGGAACCCTTAAGCTAATGGCTCCAAAAGAAGTTGCCAAACGTGGCCTGGATGTCATTTTCTACTATGTGCTCGGCGACACACTCCCCTACGACAATCACTATGATAATCTTATGGCCGCGCGCTCATGGGGATTCAAAATCTCCGAGCATGTGCGTCTGTTGCATTCGACCGAACAAGTCAACGAATATATTTCATATTGGGAAAAAGAGCGCAAAGCATTGCCTGTAGCCACCGACGGCCTTGTATTGAAAGTAAACTCGCTCAAGCAACAGCTTAATCTCGGATTTACGGCCAAATCCCCTCGCTGGGCCATAGCCTATAAATTTCCTGCCGAAAGAGCTCTCACACGTCTGCGTTATGTGTCATTTGAAGTCGGACGCATGGGCCTGATCACCCCCGTTTCCAACCTGGAACCGGTATTGCTGTCGGGTACAGTGGTAAAACGTGCATCGCTGCACAATCAGGATATAATGCAACGTCTCGATCTACACGAACATGATATGCTGTGGGTTGAGAAAGGAGGAGAAATAATACCCAAAATAACCGGTGTAGACGAAAGTCAACGACTTAACGGCACAAAACCGGTTGAATTTGTCACACACTGTCCGGCCTGCGGCACGCCGCTTGTGCGTGTCGAGGGTGAAGCCGCCTGGGTGTGCCCCAACAAATTCGGCTGCACACCTCAGATCGCAGGACGCATAGAACACTTTGTTGGCCGGCGCATGATGAACATTGAAGGCATTGGCGAAGAGATGGTTCAGCAGCTTGTAGATTCCGGTCTGGTAAAAGACATTGCGGACATCTACGACCTCACTGTCGAGCGACTTACATCGCTCGAAGGGGTTGCCGACAAAGGAGCACGCCGCATCATAAAAGGCATTGAGGAAAGCAAACAGGTGCCATTCGAACGTGTAGTATATGCTCTGTCGATACCATATGTGGGTGAAACCGGGTCGAAGAAACTCGCACGCGCACTGGGTGATATAGATACAATCGCGTCCACTCCCTACGAAAAACTTGTTGAAATCGAAGACATAGGTCCAAGAATAGCCGAGAGCATAATCAATTATTTCAAAAACGAAAAAAAACGTGAAATAGTGCAACGGCTGCGTGAAGCAGGCGTGCAGATGGCGATGCCCGACGGACACGACTTAACCCTGTCGGAAACTTTTGCAGGAAAAACAATCGTCATAAGCGGAACTTTCACTCATCATTCACGCGACGAATACAAAGCTATCATTGAATCACATGGCGGCAAAAACGGCAGTTCTGTCTCTAAAAAGACCGACTTTATTCTTGCCGGCGACAACATGGGCCCTGCAAAACTTGAAAAAGCGGCAAAACTCGGTGTGCCGGTGATCGACGAAGAGTCATTTCTCGGTATGCTGCCACAATAAGCAATCCAATACAACAAATAATGAGTAAACTTGTAACTAAAAAGTATATACTCCCGTTCGCACTTATAACCTCACTTTTTTTCATGTGGGGTTTTGCAAGAGCTATACTTGATGTACTAAACAAGCATTTTCAGGAATCACTGTCGATTTCAATCACACAGTCAACCTTGATTCAGGCCACAACCTATCTGGGATATTTCCTTATGGCAATACCCGCAGGAATCATCATCACGCGCCTCGGTTACCGACGCGGTGTAGTGATCGGATTACTGCTCTTTGCCGCAGGATCACTTCTTTTCATCCCAGGCTCCTCCGCCATGTCATTTACAATATTTCTGATCGCGCTGTTTGTGATTGGATGCGGCCTTGTCATACTCGAAACTGCGGCAAATCCATACGCATCGGTACTCGGTTCGCCTGACACAGCTGCAAGCCGCCTTAATCTCGCACAGTCGTTCAACGGACTTGGATGCATCATCGCTCCAGTGCTGGTAGGCGGATTCCTATTTTCGGGTGACGGGAACAATGGAGTTGATATCCCCTATGCAGTAATGGGAATCATAGTATTGGTTGCCGCGCTGATATTCTCCCGCGTAAAACTGCCGGAAATCACAACAGATGCAAGCGACAATGCAATCGAAACCCAATCAACATCAATAGCATCAACTATAAAACGGCTGTTATCGGATCATGTGTTCAGGTTCGGCCTTATAGCGCTCTTCTGCTATGAGATTTCAGAAATATCCATCAACAGCCTGTTTATCAACTACACAACGGCAGAAGGCTGGATGGATAAAACCGTGGCCTCGGCCGTACTCTCTTTCGGAGCCCTCGGCCTTTTCATGTTCGCCAGAGTCGGAGGCAGCTGGATCATGAGCCGCATCAAGGCCGAAAAAGTACTTGCATTCTGCGGATTTATGACTGTAGTCAGCGCACTTCTTGTGGCTATGGATTTAGGCACTATCTCTAAAATAGGCCTTTTTTCCTGCTATGCGTTTGAAGCCATAATGTTCCCGACGATCTTCGCAATTACAATCGCGCGTGTCGACAACAACTCAGTCAAAATTGCTTCGTCGCTCCTGATGATGACCCCTATCGGAGGTGCCGTCGGAACTCTTCTCATGGGCATTTTGGCAGACGCCACTTCAATGTCGACATCATTTATCATTCCCGCCGCAGGCTACATATTTGTTTTTCTCTATTCACTAAGCAGGCTCAGCGCCACACGTAAAACTGCATGACTGAAACATACTCCATGCCCGATATCTGCTGTATCGGCCACATAACCCACGACAAGGTCATCACACCCAAGTTTGAGGCTCACATGCCGGGAGGCACAGCCTACTATTTCGCCAAAGCACTTGCCAGATTTGATCACAGCACCTTTCAGCTCATCACCGCCGTGGGCGACGACAACAATGCCGTCATCGACGAACTACGTGCCGACGGCCTGAATGTAACCGTGCTTCCGAGCCGCCATTCAGTGTTTTTTGAAAACAAATATGCCGAAAACATGGCCGACCGCACCCAGCGTGTCCTTGCCAAGGCCGATCCATTCACTACCGGCAATCTTGTCGGTGCAAAAGCCCGTATATTCCATCTCGGCACACTCCTGGCCGACGATTTCTCATTTGAAGTGATCAGACACCTGTCAGTGATTGGTATTGTATCGGTTGACATACAGGGATATCTGCGCAAAGTCATCGGCGATAAAGTTTATCCCGTAGACTACGATCTGAAACGGGAAGCAATGCCTTATATCCATATCCTTAAAGCCAATGAAATGGAGATGGAGGTCCTCACCGGAATATCGGATCCCTACGATGCAGCCCGTAAACTCGCCGACTGGGGTTGCCGCGAAGTGCTGCTGACTCTCGGTGACAAGGGTTCATTGATCTATGCCGACGGAAATTTCTATGAGATTCCGGCTATTACAGCAAAAGAAGTAGTTGACACAACCGGCTGCGGTGACACTTATATGGCCGGATATCTTTATATGCGTGCACGAGGTGCATCCTATCAGGACTCCGGCACTTTTGCAGCCGCAATGTGTACCCTCAAGCTCGAACGCAAAGGTCCGTTTGACGGCACACAGGCTGACGTCGAGGCCTTAATCGGCTCCCAGATATAAATAGCCGTAAAAATACTACAACGACATAGCCCCGGACCAAAAGTCCGGGGCTATGTATTTTTCATTTAATGACCAACAAATTTAACCGATAGAAACATCGCGCTTCATCGATACATCGGCGTTGAAACAAATGCGATGGCTTTCAATCGAATCATTGATACCTGTAAGAATGGATTTATGACGATTCATGCGCAATGTGTTGACAAAGTCACGGATAATCTCGATATCAGCACCGGCATGAAACGGCTTGCCTTCAAGACCACTGAAATCATATATCCTTCTGGTGCGCGTACGGAAATCATTTACGGTTATCCGGCTTTCGTCTCCGTAGATCTCACCGTGGGTCAGGCACACATGCGTTATGCGATGATCTTCAAGGGTAAAAAAGTCCATAGACATATTCACTGTCACGTCATTTTCCATAATCATCGAGAGCACCTGATGATCAACGACATCATTGTCGCAGTGATATACACATCGTCCAAACTTTCCCTCCTCAAGCTCACGATCGACAACATCGGCGAGTGTGCAGCCCTCAGGTATATCGAAATTCTTTGTCCACGCTCCACGACGTTTATAAAGGTTTACAGCCGAATAAGGACAATCACTTTCTATACCGCAATTCACGCAACGGTCAGCCGCCCCTTCGGGAGCCGCCGACGATGTAAACCAACGCAACGATCCGAAGGATGATAATCTGCGGCATTTGGCGCCAATCAACCACACTATGAAATCGACATCATGACAACATTTTGACAGTAAAACCGGATTGGTTTTCTTCTCGCTGCTGAAGATGCCACGGACATAAGAGTGAGTAGCCCTGTCGAGTCCAACCGACGCGCGATGATCTACAGACACTATCTGCCCCAGTTCTCCATTATCCACAAGTTCTTTGAACTTTTGAAAATAAGGATGATAACGAAGCACATGACATATACCTACCGTAAGACCGCGGGTATCGGCTTTTTCAGCTATAGCACGACATTCTTCCAATGTCTGGGCAATCGGCTTTTCAAGCAAGACATGATAGCCATGGTCGAGAGCAAGCATCGCCGGGCGGAAATGCGCATTCTCAGGAGTGCATATCAACACGGCATCAGCCTTCACAGGATCCAGAAAAAATGAATCCACATCACTGAAACACTGCGATGGGCGCAGGCCTGCCGCCTTGGCCACATTCTGCCGCCGGAGACCATTGATCTCCACCACCCCCACAAGTCTCACCTCTTCGGGATGATTCAGTATGTAATGAAGATACTTGGCAGTGCGGTTACCCGCTCCAATGGCCACAATGGACAGTGGAGCGGGGTTAATGCCGTTATTTATTTCCACATTTTTGGCGCTCATGCGTCTTATTTGCTCAAATCTTTGATACGGATATTACGGAACTTGATACCAGAGCCGTGTCCGAGGAATCCCACATGTCCGCTTTTGTTGAACAGACCGGGATGATTGAGGTGATCGACGGTATAGGGATTTCTCTTTTCTCCATCGGGAGCCACATTGTGTCCTTGTGTGGCCTCACGGATATTGCCGTCGAGAATCACCTCGCCATTGACAGTAACGGTAATACGGTCACCTACAGCACGAATCTCCTCGGTATTCCACACATTCAGCCCAGGGAACACGACCCGCTTTGCCGGAATGATACCATATACAGAGCCGTGTACCTGATACGGACGTAATCCCTTATAGATCGGGGCATCATGATCAAGCACCTGAATCTCCATGCCATGATAGGCAGCGTCGACCCCCATAGGAGTGCGGATACCTATGCCGTTGTTGACACCTTCTTTCTCAAACATGAACTCAAACCGCAGAATAAAATCACTATACTCGTCAATAGTATAAAGATTTCCTCCGCTGCCATAACTTGCATTCACATAGATAGTACCGTCGACCGGAGTGTAGTTCACCTTGTTACCAGTCCATTTATGCATCGAACGACCGTCGAACAGAAGTTCGAACCCATCGGCAACCTCCTCTGCAGAAAGCTCTGTCATAGGAGTCGACGGTAACTTGCGGATATAGACCTCACGGACCTCAAAAGGCTTACCATCGCCAACAAACATGATATTTCCCGAAGAGTAAACAGGCTCACCGTTCTTGTAAGGGTTGACCATTGTCTCGTTGTTCATCACGGTCTCACCGTTCTCAACTACCGTTATACGGTCATTATTGACTTTTATGTAGGTTGTGTTCCATTCTCCTTCGGGATTGACCGCACTTTTGTGCTCTATGCCGTTGCCAGTATTGCTGTCAAGCACTCCGGAAGCCTCGCCACCGAGGTTGATCTGCTCTATCGAGCGTATACCTAAACCGCCGTTGCCTTTCCACTCCATCATCATATCGAAGTTCTCGTATGTTTCAGGAAGAGCCACCACAGAACGGTCGGTTCCATTGTAACTTAGAACTCCATTGCTATTTGTCCAGGATTTGGCGGCAGATTTTGCAGCGGCCTCAGACTTTTTTCTTGCTGAAGCCTTTGATGTTTTCACAGCTTCGGGATTCAGTGCTACAGGTGACAGCACAGGATTTGCCGCAAGCACATCTATAAAATCAGCTTCGGGAAGACGCGACAGAAGTCCGTTAACATCATCGACTGCATAACCCGCATCAGCAGTACCTATGGCTTTGAATGCAGCCGCAGCATGGTTGAGAGCGTCACGCATTGATGTTCCACCAAGATCCATAGTGTTTTTCGACGCGATTGTGCGGATTGCCTCGGCTGCAGCCTCACGGGTTGCAGGTATTCCTGTATATCTGTCGACGACAAGTACAGCCGGATAGGTGTAGGTACCGGCAAGGCCGTTGATCATACGGTTCCGTACTTTCTCATCCTTGGCAACCTCAAGACCTTTGCGGTAAAGCTGATATTTTCTAACAGGATTATAATCAGATTTGCCTGTAAGGGTGGCATATCGATTCAGAGCCTCGGCTGAGTTGGTCATATCCTTCACTGCGATATCATAAAGTATATCGAGCATTTCCAGATTGTCGACAGTAAGAAGTGCGGCAAGAGCGGCCTGACGGTCTCCCTTTTCATAACCCTCGGTAAGAGTTGCTATAGCTGATGAGTTTCCTGCCTGTGCAAGTGACGGATAATAAAGTGCCGGATTTGACGATTTCTCAAGCTTGGCGTTCACACGTCTGTACTGTTCGGCGGCAGGAAGATTTCTCAATGAAGACTTCATGGCAGCCTGCAGATCAGCTGTGTGTTTACCTCCGTCTTTCTCTATGATCTGGCTTAAGCGATCGAAATCAGAAGCAGAAACCACTCCGGCAAGAGCAGAATAGGCAGCATCACTGACCTCCTTGTTTTCTGATGACAAAAGTGAATAAACCTTTGGAGCAGCCTCGCTCATGCGACGTACAGAGGCAATATGCAACGCGGCAACTTGTGAAGCCTCGTTGTCGAGAGCTTCCATGATACCGGGGTTAACCTTTCCTTTAAAAGCAAGGAGAGCCGCCATAGCAGCTTTTGAATTATCTCCTGAAAGCTGAATGACGAGCCCCATGAGAGCATCGTCGCCACCTATGCGTCCGGCAGCACGTATAGCCGCCTCGGCCAGACCTTCTTCCTTGTCGTCAGTCATTGCGGCATTGATTGTGCCCATCTGCGATGCCACATGGTTGGCACCAAACCAGTTCAGAATATCTACTTTGGCCGGAGAAGCTTTCTTGCTGTTGACGATTTCGGCGAGCTTGGCGTATACAACCTCGTCGGCCCACGGCTCACAGTTGCGCAATGCGTCGAATCGGGTTGCACGGCTCGGGTTCTTCATCGCGTCAAGAAGCTGCGGAAGTGACGCGCGTTTGTTCACTTTTGATATGACACGCATTGCCGAACTGCTCACGTAGTCCTTGTCGTTTTTGACAAGCGATTTGGCGGCTTTTGCAGCAGCCGCACCTTCGCCATTGTCAACCATAGTGTTAAGAAGAGTCAGAAGCCCCTCGGTAGCCGAGTTGTCTTTACCCCACTCGTAATTTGACGCCTTGGCAGCCTTCATCAGCGATGGAAGCGATTTTGAAGTGCCCACACGACCAAGTGCGTAATAAATCGCATCAAGCGTCTTGGCGTCAGCACCTTTTATCCAGGAGAGAAGAACAGGCTCGGCGTTCTTCAGACCCACATAACCGGCCACACGTGCCATGTCGGCGCGTGGAGCTGCATCAGTTTTCATTACATCAAGCAAAGCGGCACCACCGTCAGGCACTGTAGCAAGACCATTAAGGGCTACCTGACAGAGATACTTGTCGGAAAGGTATTTGAAAAATACCACTGCATCTTCAGCTGCTGAGATACGCTGAAGCAGAGAAAGCAGAAACGCACGATTGGCATCATCGCCGCATTTTGCCACTGCCTCAACAAGCCCTTTGCGCACAGCCGCGCGATTAGGATTGGCGACATCAGCACCTACGTAGCTTACCACTCCATCAAGAGCATATTCAACAAGATTGTTCTGCCCCTTGTCGGCCGGTACAAGCATTGATGCAAGCTGAAGCACTCCATCTGTACCGGTTCCGGCGAGTTCACCCATCAGGGTGTTATAATTATTCTGACGTGAAGCTGGAAGCTGAGCCAGAGCGTCGGCCACAATCGTGGAAACCACACGGTTGCGAGAATCCTGCGCTCCCATATTGAAGCCGGGAAGCATGAAAGCCGCAAGTAATGCCGATATAAATAGTTTTCTCATGATTACTTAGTCAATAACGTGATGATTGGAGATTTATGGATCAGATTCAGACTTTCCAGCCATCGCGGCAAGGCTGATCTATCAGGCGGTTGGCCTCATCATCATTGACAAATGTCATCGAGACGGGATCAAACTCAAGAGTGCGGTTGAGACGCAACGCACACACGCCCATATTCACTATCGTACTGCTCCGGAAACCATTGTCCTCGTTCAATGCAAACTTCTGACGGTCTTTCAGACATTTGATGAAATCGGTGTTCTGAGGCTCAGGATCCGGAAGTTCGGCAATCAGGTTCATTATATCAGGAGCCGGCTGACCGTTCAACTCAACCTCAAAACCCTGATAGACTTTACCATTTGGTCCTTCCATATAGGGCACCTTGCCCTTCGACTCGTAGCCTTCGCCTTCAAGAACGATCTGGCAACCGTCATCGTAAGTGTAAATGATTTTCCGCCATGTCCCTACTGCGTCGGGATGCTGCTGGGGGGCATCAACCTCTACTTTCACAGGCGACGTATCGTCCTTTCCGAGCATATACTGCACAGGGTCGATGTAGTGCTGTCCCATGTCGGCAAGTCCGCCGCCGTCGTAATCCCAGTAACCACGGAATGTCTGGTGCGTACGGTGAATATTGTAAGGTTTATATGGAGCCGGACCAAGCCACATGTCATAGTCAAGCTCAGCTGGTACCCGTTCAGGAACAAGATTTTCCTTACCTACCCAAAAGAATTTCCAAGCAAAACCGTTGGCACCGGAAATTGTCACTTTGAGCGGCCATCCGAGCACACCACTGTCGACAAGTTTTTTCAGAGGTTCGACCGTTGTGCCGAGGCCATAGAAATTATCGGTAAAGCGGAACCATGTATTCAATCGAAAAATACGGTTATTGCGTTTTATGGCTTCACGCAGACGCTTTCCTTCGCCGATAGTGCGGGTCATGGGTTTCTCACACCACACATCCTTACCGGCATTAGCGGCATCTATAGCCATCTTTGCATGCCAGTGAGGAGGCGTGGCCACGTGCACCACGTCGACATCTGCATCAGCGATCAGATCGCGGTAATCATGATATGTCTTAGGGGTGACATTCAGTTTTGATTTCGCCTGATCAAATCCTTTCTGTAAATGATTCTTATCTACATCACAAATCGCCACAAGCCTATACAGGTCATTGTTGGTAAAGTGATAGGAACTGCGCCCGATACCACCCGTACCTATAATTCCCTTGCACAGCTGGTCACTCGGAGCGATGTTGTTCGGGCCGCCAAGCACTCTGCGTGGTACTATGGAAAACAGGGTGAGTAAACCCGCCGTTTTCAAAAACGTGCGGCGATCAGTTTTAATGTTTGCCATTGGTATATCGATTAGTTTATTTATATCTGTGACATGCATCAGCCCGTCATTCCTCAACAAGGAACCGGCCATATACAATTGTAGTCGAAAGCAATTCTGCTCCCGACTACAAATATACCAAATCGAAACTATTTTAAGCCTTAAAGTTTTGTTATTTTAAGATTTTTCCACAACACTTTTATGCCACCTCCGTCGTGAATCTGGAGAGCGATGCGCCCCTGTGCATCACCGATCTTCTCATCGGTCAGATCCACCATAGGCTCACCGTTGAGCCACGTCTGCACATGATCACCTTCAACACGCAGACGCATTGTGTTCCATTCTCCTTCTTTAAGAATATTCTCTTTCTCGTCGGGAATCTGGGCAAGCCAGCCTCGACCGTAGGATTCATATATACCTCCGCTGTCATTGCCTTTGGGAGCGACCTCACACTGCCAGCCATGAACTTTTACCGGAGGTTCCACAAACGAACGGAAGAAAATGCCCGAATTGCCATTGGCAAGCTGCTTGAACTCCACCGTAAGATCAAAGTCATTGTAATACTCGCGGGTTGCCAGATAGCCATAGGCTTTGTCCGGACCACTCTCACACACCATGAGGCCATCCTCATTGACATACCACAACTCGGTTCCGTTGTTCTCCCAGCCGGTGAGATCCTTGCCATTGAAAAGGTCTTTAGGCTCGCCACTCACTTTTTTGGGAAGCTGCTTTATCTTGATATTGCGGAACGATGCCGGCGAACCATGGTCCTGCAGACAGATCACACCACGCTCGGCAAGGCCATATTCCGGAGCCATCTCCCATTTGCCGGCATTCTTACGCTCGAACCAGTCATCGGTCCACGCATCAAATTCGAGGATCTTATGACCGTTGAGATAATGCTCGACATGACCGTTGTCAAATACAATACGCGAGTTGTTCCACTCACCCTGCGGATTTACAAACATAGAGTCGGCATCAGGCAGATGCATAGCATAATCCACTCCAAGCTTCTGCCATTCCTCGAGTTTTGAAGGAGCGTTTACCTCTTCCCAGCCCTCATTGTCGATAAGCTGATACTCCGGGCCTGTCACATAAGGAACTTTGAAATAAGGGTCCTCCACCACATGGTAGATCATACCGGAGTTTCCGCCATAACCGAGTTTCCAATCCCAGTCAAGTATAAAATTGTCGAACTCACGATCGGTCACTATATATCCCGAAAGATCGGAACCGTCACCTGCAGCCTGAATACATCCGTCGACTACTGTCCAGGGCTGGGTCAGAGAGTCGCCATTGTAATCACGCCAGCCATCAAGGGTTTTACCATCAAAAAGCAATTCCCACCCATCGGCGATTTCGGCCTGTGACAAGGTATTGGGTTTCTGCTCCGAACAACCGGTCGCTGCAATAAGCGCCGACCCGCAGATTACTGCTGCTAATGTCTTCATGTAGATTTGCGATGAATAAAATGTAAATATTTTTCACAAATATAATTTTCCGACGTGTAATAAAAAAGAATCCGGGCAAAAATTACCCGGATTCTAATTCCATTCACTTTTCTACTGTAAAATCACACTGCTTACTTATAGGCATCAGGGGCCAACGGGTGACCGAAATTGTCGATAAGATAAGTATTTGTAATGTCATTGTAGAACTGCGACGGGGTCGTGTAAGGATTGTTGTAGTTGAATACCGCGGGATTGGCATTAAGTTCCGCCTGGTTGAACGGAGGTGTCCATCCGGGATATACTCCGTCAACGTCCTGAGAGTAACTGTAAGCAGTGAGGTTCACGCCAAGATAACGACGGTGCAGACCCAGGCCGAGACGTTTGGCGTCGAAGTAGTTGATGCCCTCTCCCCAGAACTCGATCTGCTTATGGAAGTTAAGCTCTTTCATGAAGTCCTCGGCCGATGCATTTGCAGTCCATCTGTACTGGCTATCGCGAGTCTGGATAAGCGGCTCTATGACTGCGGCTGCGGCACTTGCCCCCGATGTGTGGAGCGTAGCCTCTGATTTGATAAAGTACATCTCCTCCACGCGCATTATGGGATAATCGGTAGCGCCACCGGTGCGATAGATATTATACACTCCGTTGTGAGGACGGAACTTGATTGTGACGTAATTCCAAGGTGTACCGCTGAAACCCATTGCCGGATTGATCTGTCCACGTACAAATGAAGCAGACGAAGCAAATCTGTACTGCTCTTTATCAGGACCGAAGCCGTCGTAATCATTGCTATAAGATCCGTCCTCATTCTGCCACTTGTTGTTTATCAGCTGACCGTCGGCATCCTTTTCCACAAGGTAAGGCTCGCCATCGACCTGATTCTTTGATTTATAGAAGAATGTAGGATCGAGCCACGACAATTTGCGCCAGTCGGTATCCGGAAGTTTCTCATACATAGCACGATTGATCGAACGTCCCACACGCCAGCCATAAGCCGAGAAATTGGTCTCGTTACCCATGATCATGGCAAATACAAAAGAGCCGTCGGTGCTTGCGGTGGTATTGTCCTCGGAGATCGAAGTCGCCCACAGCCACGAGTTCTGTGAATTACGATCGTTGAAACCGGTGCTTGGATCGGTCCACTGCTCCTTGGTGAGAGGAGTACAGCCAGAGGTGCTTATTGCCTGATCGGCATACTGAGCAGCCTTCTGCCAATATGCGTTCTCATCCTTATACTTCACTGAAATATCTGTACGTGATGCCAGGCATGTGTAGACTCTTGCCAGCGAGCCATAGACACAGGCCAGATTCGGCTCGATTTTATCAGTACGGTTAAAATCAGATAAAAGACTTTCCGCTTTGGCAAGATCGCCAAGAATCAGATCATAGACTTCATCAACAGTCGCACGCGGGTTATTTGCCGCCTGCTCGGCAGTGGTCTTTTCAGTAACAATAGGCACACCCAGATTATCAAGATTGTTTTCAGGCTTGACATAAGTGTAGCCGTCACCTGCGCGTCCGGGAGTCTTATATTCCATCACCTGCACAAGTTCATGGTAATAAAGGGCACGGAAAGCATAAGCGATTCCGAGATAATGACGACGGACCTCCTCGGTGGTATCGTCGGGGATCATTCCGATTATGTCATTGACAGTCTTGATCCAGCCATAGTAGACATAGGAAGGGTATATGCCTCGGTTGGAGCCGATGGAGCTCACAGCGCCATAAGCCCATGCAGCCATAGTATTGAAGCCGGTATATCCGGAGCACATCATCGGGGTTGTGGCATGCTCCATCATCACACGCATCCCTCCATAGGATATCGTCTCGATGCCGCCGTCGCTGTTGCTATATCCCACCATTGTGGTATATATGCCGTTTACCATTCCCTCGAGCGCCGACTCTGAAGCCTCGATCTGCGAATCGATGACATAGTCGGTAGGCAAAGTCTCCTGAATGCAGCTACCTGCGCCTAAAAGAAGGAGTCCGGCCGCTGCCACCATATATATTTTGTTCATATATGAATTTGTATTTGATTTAGAAAGTTAACTGTACGCCGCCTGAAAGAGTGCGCGTCGGCGAATACATCTCAGGGTTAGTGATGCCGAAATTGCTCTGACGCGGGTCGAGGCCTCGACGTGCCGAGAGATATGCCAGATTTTCTCCGGTGAAATATACGCGCATATTCTCGACACCCCATTTGGAAGTCATATCCTTCGGCAGAGTATAGCCGAAGTTTATGTTCTGCAGGTTGAGATATGACGCACTTGTAAGGAAGCGGTCGGTCATAGCGTTCTGGCTGTAGAGCTCGTTGGCACGCAGGCGCGGTATGTCGCTGTTTTTGTTCTCCGGAGTCCAGTGTTTCAGTATATCCTGATGCCAGTTCTGCGATGTGGCCATTCCTCCTGACCCCATAAGACCCTGATAAGTATAGTCATATACAAGACCTCCCAATTGGAAGTTCATGTTGACGGAGAAATCAAATCCACGATAATTGAGCGATGTTCCGAAACCGCCATTCCAGGGCGACATTGCATCGCCGCTCAGGTAGTAGTCGGCCTGAGTGCTGTTTTCAACTTTCTCGCGGCCTATGACATTGCCATTGGAATCCTTTGTATTCTTCCAGTAAAGTGCTGCTCCTGTCTCCGGATCCACACCAGCACTCTGCTTTGTGTACCAGCTGTAGAGAGGCAGTCCCTCAGCTACCGCAAAACGGTAAAGCGATACAAATGATCCGTCGAGATTCACATAACCGTCATGGCCGTCAAATGACTGAGTCTTCACGTTATCAGGCAATTTGAGCACTTTGTTCTTCACATAGCCGATATTGAAATTGGCGCTCCAACTGAAATTTTTGGTCTGCATGATCGTACCGTCGAGGGCGATCTCAAAACCGGCGTTACGCATGTCGCCTACATTGGCATAATAACTTGTGTAACCAGCCGAAGGAGGTGTAGTGATTGAGAACAGCATGTCGGACGTCTTGCGGTAGAAGTAGTCGAAACTACCTGACAGACGGTGGTTGAAAAGCTCGAACTCAACTCCGGCATTCCAGTTGGTGTTGGTCTCCCATGTGATATTGTTGGTGCCCTTCTGCTTCCACTGGAAAGCCGGATTGTTATTATTATTCACAACATCATAGGTATCGGCATACAGATAGTTGCCGATGTTATCGTTGCCTTGCGAACCTACGCTGACTTTCAGTTTCAGATTGTCAACTTTGTCGATATTGAAAAACTCTTCATTGCTGATCACCCACGCTGCACCAGCTGACCAGAAAGAACCCCAACGATGGCTTTTGGCAAAACGCGATGAGGCATCACGACGGAACGATGCATTGGCATAGTAACGGCGGTCATAGTTGTAAATGGCACGGATGAAATAGCCCTCGTTGTTGTATTTTGTAGAGTAAGAACTTACGAGATTACGGTTAAGCACAGTGCCGAACTCGGTTGATCCGTCGATACCGAAGTTGTTTCCCGAGCCGCTTATCCAGTTGTAGGTATAGTTATAATACTCATGTCCGAGAAGAGCCTCAAGACCATGCTGGCCAAATGTCTTGTTGTAGTTGAGGAGCTGCTGCAGGTTGTAGGTGCGGGTTGAATATTTGGTCAGCGACAAATATCCGTTGTCCGACGAACTTGTGTAGTAGTCCTGGAACGGCGAAGTGGCGTAGAAAGCCTTTCGGTCATAGAGATAGGTGCTACCGTTTACTGTCAGGGTAAGTTCGGGCAGAATCTGGAACTCTGCATAACCGTTTGCCTGAAGAGAATTTCCATTGGATGTACTCTGACGGTATTTATTGCTGAAAATAGCATTTGTGGGATTGCTGCCGATAGCGCCACGATGAAGGCCGTATTTGTCACCGAAGTCAAATGTGGGCTGCCCCCACTTGTCGATCATGATGTTGCCATTTCCGTCGCGGAGATACACCGGATAAATCGGCGCCCAGTTTTTGATCACCGACCAGATTGTACCGATTCCGATTGTGCTTGTAGCGGCACCATTCGCGCTTGCCATGAGTCCTTCCGACACCTGCGAGTACTTGTAGTTGGTGTAATTGAAATTGGCACCGACGCGCATCCACGGTTTTACCTGATAATCGACTTTGAGTCGTGCCGACAGGCGTTTCTCCCATGCGTTGGGTGTGATGCCGTCCTGATCAAGATAGCCGAGCGATGAATAGAAATTGAATCCACCGACACCACCACTGATAGTAGCATTGTACTCCTGACGCAATCCGTGCTGCAAACCCATTTCCGACCAGTCATCAGGCTGAAGCCACAGTTCCTTTCCCTGATAAGTGTACTTGGTACCGAGCGTAGCGGCGGGATTCATCTTTCCACCCTGCATTATGAAGTCTTGCCCCTGAGGAACACTATATACCATATATCCAGCGCCGACACCCGACTCTGCCGTATTCATAAAGGCCTTGTTGATATAAGCATGTGCATCGGCCGGAGTACGGGGATTTTCCTTAGTGGTCTCGTAGTTGTAGATAGTGGTGTAGAGAGTCTCATAGAACTGCTGTGCATTGAGGGTGCGGTAGTTCTGGAGAGCCGATGAATTCACGCCCCACTTGGCATTGAAAGTTACTTTTGCTTCTCCCTGTGCGCGTTTTGTAGTAATCATGACCACACCATTAGCGCCTCGGGCACCGTAAAGAGCATTTGACGAGGCGTCCTTAAGCACTGTGATCGACTCTATGTCAGTAGGGTTTATAAGGTTCAGGCTACCGTCGTAGGGCATACCGTCAACAACAATCAGCGGCTCTGTGTCAGATGATATAGACCCCACGCCACGAATCGTGATTGACGGAGATTCACCCATCTGTGAGCTGGCATTGTTGAGCTGAAGGCCAGCCACACGTCCGGCAAGTGCCTGAGCCGCGTTAGTAACCTGTGACTTTGCAAGATCATCACTTTTCATAACAGCAGCAGATCCTACAAATGCCTCTTTTTTCATTTTACCGAATGCCACAACCACAACCTCGTCAAGAGATGCAGTCTCTTCTTTAAGCGTCACGGTAATTGAAGAGCGTCCGTCGACAGCCACTTTTTCAGTAGTATATCCGATATAGGATACCTGCAAAGTAGCATTGGCTGGAACATTGATAGTGAAAGCACCGTCGATGTCTGTTGCCGTGCCATTGGACGGATTTCCCAATTCAATGACATTCGCTCCAATGATCGGTTCATTGGACTCGTCGACAACGAGACCTTTCACTGTAATCGCATGGCTGATCAGTGCACAGCACATGCAAAGCAGTAAACTTGCCAGTTTTTGCATGATATAAATTTAATTTGTTTAAAAAGGGTGCGTTATATTATTTACGCATCCCAGTAATTGATTTCGGCGTAAAAGTAATTAACTTTTTGATACAAAAAAAAATATAAAAATATATTTTTAACAACATTTAACTATACAAATAACCGGGTACACTTTAAAAGCGTACCCGGTTACTAATTCTGATGAGTTTTGCGGCATGCCAAGGCACACCATCGTCATTACAATTATCGGTTTTCTATGCGCAGCTTAAGAGTTGCATACATTATTGCTGCAAGAGCGATAAACAAACCTATGCTGCCGGTGAGCAAGGCAAATGTCTCAAGACAAAGCAAAATGTAGATAAACACATAGATTATAAGCAATAATACACCTATTGCCAAGGCGACCTTGCCCGAACCCAGCACACCTTTCATATAAAGATATATCATGCCGATGGTCATCACTGAAGCGATAAGATAGCTAAGACCGAATGAGATATGCTCAGCAAGCGACAGCAACAGAGAATAGAACAGGATAAGTGCCAGCCCCACCAACAGATACTGGAATATGTGAATAGGATGGTGCATCATTATCTCTGCAAAAAGCACTGCTATAAAAGTCAGCAGCACAACAATTATGGCATATTTTATCGCGCGGTCAGTCTTCTGATACCGGTCGACAGGCACAAGCATGTCGACCACTGCTGCCGACGCGGTGATCGACGAGGCCCGGTTGCCTACAAATGCCTGCGGATAATCACGGTTTATAGAATTGAGCGTCCAGGTAGCCTTAAAGTCTCCGTCGGCAACCTCACGGTCGCTTGGAAGAAACATGCCCTTAAACGACGGCGATTTGCAGTCACCCGAAATCACGATGTCATTGTGACGGCCTATAGGCGTCACACCAAGCACGCGCGACCCACGCAACTTCATCGTCAGGCTGTAAGGATATTTCACACTATCGTTTTTTATAACTCCGGTCTGAGCTTCCATGCAACCCGATCCCTGGCTGACAGCCGAATTATCAGCCACATACACATAATCGTCATTCCACTCCATCTCATCGATGTTGCTGAAACTATATACCTGCAGATTACGTCCGCCCTCCATTTCTATCTTGTGACCGGCAAGCTCAAGCGCAGAAATATCCTCTACACCTTTCAGATCTCCTATACCCACCGTCACAGTCGCGTCCTTGAACCTATAGGCCGACATAGGTATACCCAACGACTCAAGCGGCGACAGACTTATATCACCCGAAAGCCGGATATCGGTATTATATACGACCGATTCATAAATACCTCGGTGAAGAGCCTGCGACTTCACATCGGCGTCGAAGTTCAGTGACTCCGGCAGAAGCCGCACCTTTCCACCCGTGTCGTCCGGTGATATACTGTCATAAGGGATAGTGATGATCGGCCCGGATATCAGCTGTTCTCCGCTCCATGACGACGATATCTCGGCAACAGTCGTATTCTGGGCATGTTCACGGTCGCTTATCAGCGACATCATGAAAAGATCAGGAATAAGAAGTCCAAGTGAAATAAGAGCTATAAACAGGATTTTCATTCCGAGAGGCTGATTGCGTTTTCCTTCATCAGACTTACGGTCGGATGCCATGAACGGGGGCTTCACTTCCGGAGGCACATTGACCGGCGGTGGCGGCAATTCCGGCAAAAAATCATGAACGGGAGTTTCATTATCAGTACTCATGACCTTAGGATTTAAATAAATGTGACAATAATTATGTCGGTAAATATAGCATCTGTCACTCTATCGACCAAATATTTACAATTTTATTTACAACATGCGCCACACACAGTTTCCATTTTTCAGGAACCCGATGTAACCTGTTTTTATGATACTGCGTCTAAAATAACGTAAACAAACGATAAAATAAAATGAGAGCAATCGCAACCATTATCCTTTCAACATCTATATGCATTCAGTCTTTCTCACAGGAATATCCCGACTCAGCCACTGTCGAGAGAACCCTTGATGAAATAACCGTGCAGGCCCCATCTGTAATACGCAAAACTGACCGTGATGTCTACGCTATCTCCGAAGAGGTGAAAAAAAGGTCCTCATCTCCGTTCAATCTACTCACCAACACCGGTATTCCATCGATTTCGGTAAATGATGTAATGCAAAAAATTACCGTCAACGGCAAAGATGCCGAAATCCGTATAAATGGTCGCAAAGCCGACATCAACCAGTTTAAGGCAATACCGGTCGACAATATCCGCCGCATCGAGTTTATCGACAATCCGGGACTGAAATACGACGGAGCCACAGCTGTAATCAACATCATCGTGGTCAATCCAGAACGAGGCGGATCTCTGTCGCTATCCGACATGCAGGCGTTAAATTATAAATGGAACAATGCCAGCACGTCTCTTACACTTGAACATGGAAAGCACCAGTTCAGCATAAACGGATCAGGATATTTCCGCAACGATTTGCCTTTGTTCAGAGATTACAACGACCGCTACCTAATGCCCGGAGGAAGCGTGGTAGAACGCACTGAGACGCCCGACGACGGTCACTTCACAAACGACGGCATATATCCGGGCATCAGCTACAATTACTACGTGCCCGACAAAACCAATCTATATGTGTCCGCCTGGTTTCCGGTAAATCTGCAGAATGAGTTATTATATTCAGGCAGCCTTTCAACAAAAGGAATCTCCGGAACCACACGTCTGACCGACCTTCAGAGAGATCCGAACAATAATCAGCGACTCAACGCCTATATCGAGCAGAAACTTCCACACGACCAGACAATAATGGCCAACATAGGATGGGGACGCGGCACCGGAACCAGTCGTCGCACCTATACAGAGGAGCCGGACTCACGCGCAATCGGTGACGAAATACACATCGACAATCATATACGCAACCAAAACTCCTCGTGGTCAGCTGAAACGGACTATACAAAATCATGGAACAGAAACATATTCACTGCCGGATTGCGCTACTCCGGATCGACAAACAGAGCACGATATATCTATGAGACCGATCCGACAGTAACCGTAAGACAGACAACCGACCGCATCTACTTTTTCGGCGAATACACAACACAAATCGAGAAATGGAATATCACAGCTGGGGCCGCAGGCACATGGCAGGATAACGCCACCGAAGGACATCATGTCTCCAATCTCCATTTCACGCCACGGTTGTCGGTCGCATGGCGTTACTGCGACGTCTCTCGCTGGGCACTCACGGTCTCTTCCAACACGCTTTCGCCCACTGTGAGCGAAACTTCGCCCATAGTACAACAGATAGATGGATTCGTCATCCAGCAAGGAAATCCCGATCTGAAATCCTATGTATCATATAAGGCCCAACTCCGTTACGGCTTCGCCCTTGGACAACGTTTTTCTGGCAGCGTCACGACTTCTTTCCAATACTCCCCCGATCCGGTTCAGGAATACTACACCTGGAGCGGCAACAAAATCATGCACACCTGGAACAACGAGGGCCATGCATCATATTTCGAGACCACTTTCTCTCCACGGTGGGAATACATCCCCGGATGGGCCACATTGAGCGGATCGCTAACTCTTAGCCGCTCATGGACCAAAGGACACAATTACCGGCATAATCTCACCAATTGGTCGGGTGTAGCCAACGCCTCATTCTATCACTGGGGATTTGACGTACTGTTACAATATGAACGCGGCATAGCATATCTGTTGGGAGAAAGAATCCAGCGAGGTGAAGCATACACTATGTTCCAGGCCGGATATAAATGGAAAGACTGGCACTTCGCATTCGGCCTTTTCAACCCATTCGGCCGTTACAGTCAGGAAATCTCCGTAATATCCGATCTTGTGAAACAACAGACCGTAACACGCACAACAGCATGTAACCGTATGCCATTTCTGCAGGTATCATATAATATATCATGGGGACGCAAACCACGACAGGCTTCACGAAAGCTCGAGAGCGACCTCTCCGGTTCAGAAGCTTCAGCCGCCGGCCGTTGATCTCAATATCCGCCATGCTCTGCCTGTAAATCACATACCCGAAACGGCAGAATGATATAACCGTATTATCGGGTATTAAAAAACAGGCTGTGTCCGCATTGGACACAGCCTGTTTTCTGTTCTTTCAGGAAAGCCTATCAGGGAAGCGAAATAGCACCGCTGGGGCAAACTTCTGCGCAAGAACCACACTCAATGCAAGTGTCAGGGTCGATGCTGTACTTGTCACCCTCAGAAATAGCTTCTACGGGGCAAACGGGCAGACATGTGCCGCAAGCCACGCAATTGTCATCGATAACGTATGCCATGATGTACTCAGTTTTAGGTATTTATAGAACGAATTAATTTCTTTTGACAGCCATTAAAGGCCATTAATGTTTTGCAAATTTACATTTTTCCCTGTTTCTGCAAAATCCCTCACCACACTTTTTTCAAAATTTCTGCATGTCGACAAGACGACGGTAATATCCGTTATGCCCCATGAGCTCTTCATGAGTGCCGCGCTCGACTATGCGTCCTTCATGCAAAACACAGATCATATCGGCGTTGGCAATCGTGGACAGGCGGTGAGCTATTATTAATGTCGTGCGGTCTTTCATGAGCTTGTCAAGTGCCTCCTGTACAAGATGTTCACTCTCGCTGTCGAGTGCTGAGGTAGCCTCATCGAGAATAAGCACCGGCGGATTCTTGAGTATGGCACGCGCAATCGACACACGCTGCCGCTGGCCTCCCGACAACCGGCATCCTCGGTCGCCAACATTGGTCTGGTAACCATGCTCGGTGGCCATGATGAAATCATGAGCATTGGCAGTGCGGGCCGCAGCCTCTACCTGCTGTTGTGTGGCGTCGGGCAATCCGAAAGCTATATTGTTGAAAAATGAGTCGTTGAACAGGATCGCTTCCTGATTCACATTGCCCATGAGTCCGCGAAGATCATGCACAGCAAGATCCCTCACATCTTTTCCATCTACAGTGATACAGCCCTTGTCAACATCGTAAAACCGCGGAAGCAGATCGGCAAGAGTAGATTTTCCAGACCCCGACTGCCCTACCAATGCGACTGTAGTTCCGGCTGGTATATCGAGATTTATTTCAGAAAGCACCTCATGCTCATCGTTGTATCCAAACGACACGTTGTCATACTTTATGTGTCCTTTCAACCCGTCGGCCGACAATGGACGATCCGGATCGGTAATAGGATTCTCAGCATTGAGAATACGGTCGACTCGCTCCATCGAAGCAAGTCCTTTCTGAATCGCATAAGCACCTTTGGCAAGATCTTTGGCCGGATTGATGATGCTGTAAAATATCACCATGTAATAGATGAACGAGGCTGCATTCATCGACGACGTGCCGCTCAATATCAATGTACCTCCAAACCACAGTACGACCGCTATAGCTGCCGTACCGAGAAACTCACTCATCGGATGAGCGAGCGACTGTCGACGCATTACCTTGTTGGATATATGGAAAAACTCGTTGTTTTCAGCGTGGAAGCGTCCTGAAACCATCTTCTCGGCATTAAAGGCTTTCACAACTCTCAGTCCGCCGAGCACCTCCTCGATCATTGACATTAGCACCCCCCACTGGGTCTGTCCGGCAAGAGATTTGCGCTTGAGCGACTTGCCAACCTTACCCATAATCAGCCCGACAACAGGAAGCAACAAGAGCACAAACACAGTCAGCTGCCAGCTGATCACAATCATCATAATCAGGCACACGATAATCATCACAGGATTCTTGAACATCATGTCGAGCGATGACATAATCGAATTCTCAACCTCGGCTACATCGCCGCTCATACGGGCCATCACGTCGCCCTTACGCTCAGCAGTGAAGAAACCTATCGGCAGCGACACGATCTTATCATAGACATAATTGCGTATGTCACGCACAATACCCGACCTTAGTGGAATAATGAAATAGGCACTCAAATACTGTACACCGGTCTTCAAGGCCGTCATAACCACCAGCAACGCCGCGAGCGCCGCAAGTGTCGCCGAAGTACCCCAATCGGTTATCGCCTCCTGTGTGTAATAATAAAAATTATTGATTACCACTTCTTTTACCGATGCGCTACCCGGAGCCATATAGACATAGACCGCTTCCTTCACCTTGAAAAGCATCTCAAGTATAGGAATTATGAGCGCAAAAGAAAAAAGTGTAAGCACCGCTGATAATAGATTGAACAGCAGATTCAGTATAAGATATTTTTTATAGGGCGGCACAAATCTGCGCATCACCTGGAAAAACTCTTTCATATATAATAAGATTTTCCGGTACTCCGGTTAAACTATGTAATTTTGCTGCAAAAATACAGATTATAAAATAAAAATCATTACATTTGCCAAAGAGCGTCGTTCACGACATTCAAATATAATCACTTATTCAAACAACATAGAGGCATGTCTGCCAAACTATACCCGCTAAAATTCATACCTCAATTCAAGAGTGTAATATGGGGCGGAAACCGCCTTGCAACATTCAAAAACACAGAAGCCGCGACCGACAGCGTCGGTGAAAGCTGGGAACTTTCCGATGTCACCGGCCACGAGAGTATCGTAGCCGAAGGCGAATTGCAAGGATGCAGTCTACACGATCTCATCGCACTGTACGGCGAGAAACTCGTAGGCGAGATTCCCCTGCGCAGATTCGGCACAAAATTCCCGATCCTCATAAAACTCATCGATGCCAATGACGACCTGTCGGTGCAGGTGCATCCCGACGATGCTCTCGCCGCAAAACGTCACAACTGCATGGGTAAAACCGAAATGTGGTATGTGATCGACGTGCGCCCCGGTGCTAAGATATATGCCGGAATGGCTCGTGAAATTACTCCTGACCAGTATGTGAAAGACGTTGCCGACGGCACATTCACGCAGGACATAGCTTGTCATGAGTCGCATCCGGGTGATGTGTTCTTCATTCCCGCCGGACGTGTACACGCTATCGGTGCCGGAAACCTCATCGCCGAGATTCAGCAGACCAGCGATATAACCTACCGCATCTATGACTACAACCGTCGCGACGCTCAAGGAAACCAGCGACAACTTCACACAGAGGAAGCCCGCGAGGCTATCGACTATCGTGTGTCTGACAACTATGTGTCATCCTACGACCACAATGCAGCCCACGCATCGCTTGTCGACTGCGACTTCTTCACTGTCAATCTCCTCAAACCCGACGGCAAACTTGATGTAGACATGCCTGCCGGATCATTCCTGTCACTCACGGTTGTGGGCGGAGCGGCAACACTCACTGCCGATGATGCCACCATCGACATACGCCAGGGAGAGACAATACTCGTGCCAGCAGAGACAAAACATGTAGCGCTCGATGGCAATGCTACAATCCTCACAGCTTCAATACCTTCTGAAAAATAACTTATAAACCAAAAATAATATCATTGAAATGAGTCCCAACACTACCACAACAGTGACAAAGCCCTACGTACTGGGTATTGATATAGGTGGAACAAACACCGTTTTCGGCATCGTTGACGCACGCGGCACAGTGATCGCTTCCAGCTCTATCAAGACCGGCAAACACGACAACTTCGAAGATTATATCAACGAACTTCATGAGAAAGCCTCCGCTCTCATCAAAGCTCACGACGCAGAAGGCAAAATCTATGGCATAGGCATCGGCGCTCCAAACGGCAACTACTATACCGGCCGCATCGAGACTCAGGTCAATCTTCCCTGGCCCTGCCCCATCGAACTCACAAAGATTGTAACCGAAAAGTTTGGTGTGCCTTCGGCTGTAACCAACGACGCAAACGCAGCAGCCATCGGCGAGATGACTTACGGTGTAGCGCGTGGCATGAAAGACTTTATCATGATCACTCTCGGCACAGGTGTAGGATCTGGCGTTGTAGTAAACGGCAGCATGGTATACGGAGCCGACGGCATGGCCGGAGAGCTCGGTCATGTGATCGTACGCCGCAACGGACGCCAGTGTGGATGCACACGCTGCGGATGCCTTGAAACATATTGCTCGGCGACCGGTGTCGCACGCACAGCACGTGAATTCCTGGAGGCACGCAAGGACGAGCCGTCACTGCTCCGCAACATGCCTATGGAGGATATCACATCCAAGGATGTATACGACGCAGCAATCGCCAACGACAAAATCGCAAAAGATGTGTTTGAATTCACCGGACGCATCCTCGGCGAAGCTCTTGCCGACTTTGCATCATTCACCTCTCCAGAAGCATTTGTGATCTTCGGCGGTCTTGCAAAAAGCGGCGAACTTATCATGCGTCCCCTCCGTGATGCATTTGAGCGCAACAACATGCCCATGCACAAAGGCAAAATCAAGATCCTTCTCTCCGAACTCAAGGAAAGCGATGCTGCCGTACTCGGAGCATCGGCCCTCGGTTGGGAAGCCAAATAATCCGATTCTGCATACGACAGATAAGAAGACCGATAGACAAGCCAATACTTGTCTATCGGTTCTTTTTTTCATTATATTTATTAATTCTTATCAGCAACAAAAAACGAGGAACCGCAATATATTCTTTTAGAATACACATTGACCTCTTTTGTCACCAACATATTATAGTGAATTTATAGCAGCATCCACAATATTAAATCGCACATTGTATTTACGCTTCACCTCCTCAACACTTTCCCGATGCGTCATACCCTCTTCTCCATTTCTAAAAGGGGCTTCAATATACCATAAATTAATTGGCCATATTTTCGAATTTATATCAGCGCTTTCCTCTATCTCCGAGAAACGGGTATCAATATAGTCAGGAATCGTCTGAAGTACTGATTTATGCTCGTTCCATCGACGCTTCACAAGATCTACAAAACTTTGATTTTTAAATAGCCCTCCATACCATACTGTATTTTTCAACGTCAGACCTCTCTCATAATATAAAGTCTGCAAACACATGTCAAAGTCCCAAGCAGGCCCCATATGCAGTTTTCCACTACGATCCTTATAGGCATAACAACTTTTAGGATTATATATTTCTCCGTTTTGTACAAGCTCATACAAAATCCAGTAATCGATAAAGGAATCATAATCTATAATATCCCCGATTTCATCAAAATCATAAACTGCCTCACCGTATAAAATTGATTCAATATTATTAAACAGATTTTTTACATACTCAAACTGCTGTGGTTGTAAGACTTTTTCGTCCGGTTCTTTAAAATTTACAGGCAGATTTCTTATGCTCGTTCTAAATTTATTGATTTCATCGAAATTAGTATCAAGCTCCAGAAGATATCCACCAGTAACAGCAGTACCACCAATATCTTCCGTAGTCATTTCAAAAACATTCACTCGATTTTCATCAATTTTTATCTGTTCACACAAATAATAGTTGCCTACAAAACTGCCATTAAAGACCACATCCACATATTCGCCATGAGGCGCCCAATCAAAACCAGACATTCTATGGGATATTTCATTAACCACATCATTACGAAGAATAGTTCTATCCTTATAGTTAGCAAGCAGACACCATCTTTTATGCTTGGGCATTCCTAAAACAGCCGCTTTTTTATCAAGTTTGATAGCATACGGCTTCTTAGGATACATCCATGTTGAATTTCCACGTCCCTTGATATTAACCTTTTCAAGAGCCATGTTATCCTCTCCCGCATTCCATATCTGCATCTTGCAGTCGGCTGTCCAGATTTCTTTTGATGTGATTGCCGAAGGTGTCGACATATATACCACTGGTAAATTTGAAAAATGAACCACTACCGTATACTCCTGCTTAGTACCATCCGGTCCTGTGGCTACAAACGTGACCGGATTGGAAAAATCCACCTCATCATCCGATGAGTAAGCATCATCACTGCCTTTGATCTGAATTGATGTGCAACTGCTTGTAATGGTCGGTGTGAGCTTTTTTAGATTTGACGTTGCCGCCAATTTTACCATGAAAACATTACCTTCTTTTACTGCATCCACCTCTCCTATTCTCAAAGATGTAATCTCATTACCTTCACCGTTCTGCACACGGAATGGAAGTGATGATATATTAATTACTTCTCCTTTGGAGTTCTTGGTCCTGACAACAAGGCATACTCGTTCCGATGCATTTTCGCCATTGTTGTTAGATACAATTGTAGCGACATACTGTCCACGCATATTCTTTCCATCAGGTGCCATGTACTTCTTTACTTCTGTAATTCTATAACCCGTTGCTCCGTTGACGTAACTTACATCATTAATATCACGTCCTGAGTAGGCAGAGACTACATCCATAAATATATTCGCATCTTCCTCCGAAGAATCGAAATTGATAAATGCATCGGAAGGATTGAGCCTGAATACAAGTTCATCGCTTTTATTCCAATTAATTATCAAAGATTCATTCAAAACGACAATTCCGGTCGGATATGCAACGTCAAGATTAAAATCAAACCTTGATCCATCGGCCATTGTCAACGTTATAACGCCACTATGTTCATTCTTTACTATTGAGCTAATCACACTCCCTTTGTTGGAACTATAAGGAGTTATAATTCTATCCAAAATTTTATCCGGAGCCGCAGGATTATATACTTCAAATACATAACACCCTTCATCTGAAACAACGACCCTTACACTCTGTCCATCTTGCCCGTCAGATCCCGGAGAACCTTCACCTTGTTCTCCTTTCTGCCCAAGTGCCGACACAGGTATTCCGTCGGATGTCTTGACCTTTTCAAATGTCAGCCCATCATCATAAGATACAATCCAGTATCCTTCTGTGTCTACCTTTATCAAGGGCGTGACACCATTCAAGCCATCGGTATTCGTACCATCATTTCCATTAAGTCCGTCTTTACCATGATATAGTGAAAGATTTGTACCATCCGAGAAACTGATCAGATATCCCCTACGTTCAGTCGAAGTCTCATCTATGCTTTTTACATCCGAGATTATCTTCCCATTGTCATAAGCCATCTGAAGACGAGCAATCGAACTTTCAAGTGCATCTACCCTATTATTTACAGCATCAATCTCATCCTGATACGAGCAGGATACTAATGCGAATACCACCAATATACATGTAACAATGTATCTAATTGATTTACATCGTATTAGACGAAATGGGGGGGGGTAATTTGATAATTCATAACATATTTGGTTTATAATTTTTAATATTGCAGAAAACTACAAAGTAGGTACAAAAAAAAATTGATTGTCTCACGACAACCAACCTTTAATAACCTTAAAATCTAATACCATGAAAAACACAGTGCAAATGTACGCCTATTTTTTAAACCGGCAATAGTTTTTCTCTATTTTTTTCAAAAAAATTTCATTTTTTTCATCCGAAACGCACTACATTTCATTCATATACATATTTATTTTCATATATCAAGTAATCTGTTGTGTTTTGAAATCCCATCATAGACCTGCCTGCTTTTTAAGCTCTTTCGCAAGAGCTGCATATCCATTTTCATTGGGATGAAGCCCCTCAATAAACATATCCGGATTGATATTTCCGCTACCGTCATCCATAAGAAGTACACGATTCAGGCTGATAAGTTTTACATGGTCACCGACAGGCAGCCATTCGCGCACAAGGGCATTGGTTCTCTCCACCTTTGCTTCCAGGCCCTTTGCCGGATATATCTCAACCACATGCAGAACAGCTTGTGGCTGACGTGCATGTATCGCCGAAGCCAAGTCCACTATACCACGCGCCACATCCTCCTCCTTATCACCGTTATTGATATTATTGATTCCGATGAGCAGAAAAATATATTCCGGCGAACAGCATTCCAATTCACCGTGATATATACGCCAGAAAACATTTTCAATTCTGTCCCATCCAAATCCCATGTTCACAACGCGCCGTTTACCCCATAGTTTATTCCATGTTCCACCTCCATTGTTGTGCGACAGTGGCTCTCCTCCCCAGAAATGGGTTATGGAGTTGCCTATACACAACACTTCGGGATCAGTCGTGCGGTTAAGACCTATCACCTCGTTGTGACGCTCCATCCATACGTACAGCCCGTCACGATGCTGCCTGACGGGTGCATAGCGTCGATTGAGAGTGTCTTCAGCCAACATCTCACGCAATTTACGCTCCACAGCCTGAGCTTGCAGCCGGTTACCGATATCATTGGGATGTACTCCTTCTATATATGAATCCTCATCCATGCCGATCTCACCTTCCGACAGGTAATACAGATTATCGACTCCAAGCGAGACAAGTTCATTATAAGCCTTTAGGAGCCATACATTGCCGGAGTTATAGGCATCAGACGCATCGTATCGTAATACACTGTCGACACCTCCCGGTGACTCGACAAGCAAAATAGGTGCGTCATTTTTAGTGCGGAGATATTTAACTCCATCCACCATGCGTTTCTGTATGTCAGGACCGTCAAGATTATAACTATTGGGCATAGGATCGAGAATATAAGCCCGCGCAGAAATCTCACCCATCGCCTCAAAAAGCGATGGCTCCATGTATGCCGAACCAGAAAAACCAAGATTGACCACCGGATAATCAAGATCACGCTTTACCTGTGTCACCCACATAAGTCCAGGACGTGACGGAGAAGCGCCCTGCACAATCGAACTGCCATAAACCACTATCGGCCTCTCTGCCGATTCCGGCAGAAATTTGAAATCGCTTCCGTCGTCCACGCCGACCTGCAACGACGTCACTGTGCTGTAAGGAGGAAGGAACAACTCAAACTCAAGCCCCCGGGAAGCGAAATCACGAGTCCTGATATGCTTGTAACCGATCGTAATCGTATCACCGAAATTCCAACCCATGTGATTGCCTATCCAATGCTGCCGCCCATTGGCATCTCTGGCATAAAGATCGACACCGGCAAAATCAAGTTTTGACATGTTGACATAACCCGGCATTCTATCAAGAGTGTATTTCACAGTCACATTCCTGGTATTGGACTGGAATCTGACAGACAAGCCGGCCGCATTTTTAGACAACTCCCACACAGCCTGTGGAAGATTGGTCTGCATACGCTGTGGCATCCGGCCGAAAGAGCTGTTTCCGATTTCCGCGTTCCATGCTCTTCCGCTTATAAAAGGGATTTCCGGCTTCATAGGATCATACCACCGCATCTGCGCCGAAGCAGCGATTACTACAAATGCAGTGAGAACTACTGTCAAAGCTCTCCTATACAGGCATTTCATGTGATAATTAAATTTAGGTTATTGATCAAAAAACTTGAACGATACCAATGCTGTATTGTCAAGCCATATATTCGACAGCCGGTATTTCAAACCACGCTATCGGTTTCTTCAAGCAGACCAAGTACACGGACGAGCACCGGAGTAACACCGTCGTTTATTATTTCCCTCACATTTCGGTGCGGTTCAAAGCCGGAAATATTCTGCGAAACGATACGCCTCTCAACACTTGTCTGGTCGGCACCATCACGCGATATGACGCGCATTATCCTTACATCCTTGGGTGCTGTCACCTCCCAGACACAATCGACCATCCTGTCAAGTCCGCTCTGATAGAGTATGGCAGTCTCAACGAAAAGCAGCTTTTCAAAGCATTCTCTCTCTCGTACCCAATTTGCCAGATCTGAACGCACTGCTCCATGAGTAATGGAATTAAGGATTCTGAGTTTCTCTCCGTCTGAAAACACTATTCCGGCAAGAGCACTGCGATCAAGCCTCCAGTCGTCACTGACAACCGAGGCTGAAATATTATCTGATATCTGGCGAAGTATATCACGGGAACTGTCAATTATCGACCGTGCCCGCTTATCGCAATCATATACACTATAGCCCATAGCCGCAAGTATACGGCTGACCACAGACTTCCCCGCTCCTATCCCTCCTGTAATCGCAATGAGCATTCTAAACTACAGACTTCCCCTTTTTACTTATGTTCAAGCAGATATTCAACACTGTCGGTAAGCAGGACTGCTCCAGTATAGTCATCGGGAACAGCCGACAAAGACAATGCCAGTTTATTGGCCGATTTGCGATAATCGGCATAAGCCTTCACCACATGATTATCGTTGTTGTAGACACTCATGGGCACAAGATAAGATATCTCCACTGTCGAAGGGAATGTGATGACCCTATGCCCCGCTGGCACCTTGCGCACTTCAATCGGAATCTCCCGCTTTTTGGCAATAAGAGCCTCCACAGGCACAGTCACTTTCACTGTAGGAGGTATGACGCGCATACCGTCGGGAGCTACCAGACGCACTTCCACTTCAGTCGTATCGGTAAGGGCGCTAAGCGTAACAGGCTCAGTCTCGATATGTGTGATGCTTCTCGGTATCGCACGCTGAGAATAAACTCTAACAGTATCGGTAGCCGGAACAAGCGGCCCGCTCACAATATACTGCGGAGCCGTTGTCACATCTGATACAACTTTTATGTGCTTCACCACTCCCTGATGTTTGGTATAAGGAAGTGACAAGGAATCGGGTTTTACCCCGGAAACCGAAGCACCCTGACCAAAAAAGCTCCTTACGGCACCAACAAACTGCGTCTCCCCCATCGAAAGCTTACGCCCGTTGTTGACAAAATCCTTATACTGTATTTTCAGTACCGGCAACTCGCCAAAAGAATATCGGAGAAGCGATGTTCCCTTGTCACGCACACTCACGCTCACCGTCGACGGCGGAAGCGAGATGAGCACAATGTCGGCCGGAACACCTACAAGCTCCAGCGGCACTTCAAATTCCTGCTGCATCTCGTCGTTGAGCGCAACCACATTCCAAAAAATCGCAGCAACGACAAGAAAAACCAGAAAGGTACAAACGTTGCGCCCCCGCGTTGAAGACGCGAGGACACGCAATCGCTGCCCTGTCTCACGCAATCGTTTTTTCATGCGGACTCAGAGCTTTAATTTATACAAATTATTACTTTTTTTCGGATGTCTGCTGAACTTCCTCCTGGCTTGTGCCGGCAGGATAAACAGAACCCTTGTCCACGCGGATCTCCACACCATCGGCGATCTTCACACGGAAATGATCATCCTTTATGCCTGAGATTTTTCCATGTATTCCTCCGGCAGTGACAACGCGGTCGCCTACAGTAAGGTTCTCACGGAATTTCTTTATTTCTTTCTGTCGCTTCTGCTGAGGACGCACCATCATGAAATAAAAAATAGCGAATATGGCTACGATCATTATGATACCCTGAAAACCTCCTCCCATAGGAGAGGCATCCTGAAGCAAGATTGTGTTGAGCATTGTATTGTATTTTACTTGTTATTATCTTGTTTAATTTTAATATGTAAACTCCACCGGGAGCCTACTTGTTTATCACACCCTCTGATTTTAGCTGCTGGGCTGCCGAATAAAGAAGTCCGTTGACAAACTGTCCGCTACGAGGCATAGAGTAGTCTGCTGCAATTTCAGTGTATTCGTTCATAGTCACCGGAAGCGGTATCTGCGGGAATCTGACGAGTTCGGCGATTGCCGTAAGCATCACCACGACATCCATAAACGCAATACGCTCGGGATCCCAGTCAGCCTTGACATATTTGTCTATAAGAGCTTTATATTCCACACGATGATCAACTGCCGCAGCAAAAAGCTCCGGACCAAAACGACGGTCCTCGTCATCCTTGTACATTGGCAGCAACGTCACAATCCGGTTGCCTTTCTCATCGGTGCGGTCATCGCGTCCGGCCTGCTTGACAGTCTTGAGCACAAAAGTACCCATTACCTGCATATCATCGTTCCAATAGACACTTTTACCCTCAAGCATCTCGGCAAGCTCATCGCTCGGCAACACTATGTCCCTGAGCAGTCGACGCCATAGATCGCAGTCCTCCTCATAGGTCGACTCGCTCTCATTAGCCATATAATCAATATAGGCAGGAGAAGCCATAACCCTGTCAAGAAGATCCTTCATCCCATAGAACTCACTGCCCCACCCCACACCATTGTCACTGCAGAACTTCTCCAGTTCAGGTGTAGTCCTTAAAGCTGCGACAAATTTATTTTCAATAAAACGCGTATTGGGGTTAAGATCATCGTGCGACGGAAGGTATTTGTTTTTCGCGGCAAGAAGCTGCTCCTCGCGCAAACGGGTAAGCTCTACCGGCAGCATAAGCAATGCATGGTAAAGCTCAAATGACTTCATCAATGCGGATTCAAGCTGGTTTGTAGCATCAATAAGCATTGAACTTACCTGATTGAAATCTTCGAGCGTCTCACCAACCATAGCAAGCCCTTTCTCAAATCCGGCGAGAGTGTGCCGCTCGTCATTCCTGAACACATCCACCAATTCCGGCGAACGCGCAATCACGGTTGTAAGCAACACCTGCCACATCGTTGTCTCCTCTTTCAAGGAGGGCTTGCGCTTACGCGAAAAATCACAGAACACAGTCGAGTTGAGAATGCGTCTGTAGACCGGAGCAAGCGCACCACGCAGCCTGCCCATTCTAACGCCCTCACGGGCCAACAACTCACGCACCGCGCTATCCTCTGCCAATGCTTTAGGCACGCGCAATGAATACAGGTCATTGGAATCCTGCCGCGGAACCCCGGTCAATGCCACACGTCCGTCGACACTGCGTCCCGACAGCTCAATAATAAACATGAGTAGATCGGTATAGACAGCATAGCTCCATACTGCATCACGAGTGCGTCGCGCAGGCTCTGGCAACAACCGGAAATCTACTCTGGCAATGAGATAGCTGTAAAGTAGCTGAACGACCTTCAGCCTTATGAGTGTACGATTTATCATTTCTTTGCGTCGCTCAACGGGTCGAGGTGCGAACAGATTTCTCCAAACACCTCATCAATGCCGCCCATACCCTTAATACTGCGATAATGTCCGGTCTTGGTGTAATATTCCTTCAGAGGCTGTGTCGAAGAATGGTAAACATCAAGGCGTTTCTTAATTGTTTCAGGATTGTCATCGGAACGGCCCGACATGGCACCACGCTTCACCAGACGGTCAGTCAGTTCTTCATCATCGACTTCGAGGCCGACAACTGCATCAATGGCGGTTCCACGCTTTTCAAGAAGTTTTCCAAGAGCCTCAGCCTGTGGAATTGTACGTGGAAATCCATCGAAAATCACACCATTCTGCGACTCCGGATTAGCATCAAGATAAGCATCCAGAATATCAATCATCAGTTGATCGGGAATCAACTGACCCTTACTGATGTAACTGTCGGCTGTCTTGCCGAGTTCCGTGCCATCTTTTATGTGTTTGCGGAGCACGTCACCGGTCGAGATATGAAACAGACCGTAACGGTCAGTAATTTTTTCGCTCTGTGTACCCTTTCCACTTCCCGGAGGGCCAAATATTACGATGTTAAGCATACCGTGGTTATACTTTGATTATTTTCTTATCCTTTTTCTCTACTTCTCTACATCCGAGTCCTTAAGGATGTAGATGTCACGAAGATTGCGCGCAAGCCCGTCCAGGTCAAGACCATATCCGATGATAAATCTCTTCGGTATTTCAAAACCCACATAGTCAGGATTGACCGGCTTCTGCAGAGAATCCGGCTTAAAAAGCAACGTCGCCACTTTCACATCATCAGCACCTTTTTGCTTCAGATCGTCAAGAAGCTTATAGATTGTATTGCCGGTATCGACTATATCTTCAATCACAATTACTTTACGTCCGCGCAAATCTTCAGAAAGACCGATTATCTCCTTAACATTCCCACTGCTTTCCGTTCCCTCATAGCTTTTCAGACGTATGAACGAAATTTCCGCATCAATATTCACAGCCCTGAATAGGTCTGACGCGAATGGAAAGGCACCGTTCAGGACACACAAAAACAACGGAATAGAGCCGCAACAATCACGCTCTACCTCTCGCGCCAGTTCTCCGACGCGTTTCTCAATTTGCTCTTTTGTTATATACGGCTCAAACGTCAGGCCGTCATAAGACACTTCTCTCATTTACAAAAAACGATGATAGTTGCGCAAATTTAATAAAATTTTTCCGATCGCCCCAATATCACAATCCAAATATGTCTTTTTCACTTTATACACAGGATAAATAAGAGAGGTCGAGCAGTTTTGCTCGACCTCTCTTAAAAATATAACAGTGAATTATCTTTATTTCACGATAGGCTCGGGCTCTACACCCCACTGCTGCTGCGAAAGGCGCAAGTAGTTGTTATAACGCCACTGTGCGTTGGCCTTAGCTGCGGCAAACAGTTCGGCAGCTTCATTGGGATACTGCTTCACAACCGACATGTAGCGCACCTCTCCCTTAAGGAAGTCCTCAAACTTATCCCAGTCGGGAGTCTTGCTGTCGAGAGTAAACGGATTTTTACCTTCCATCTCAAGAGCGGGGTTGTAACGCCACAGGTGCCAGTAGCCACACTCTACAGCCTTGGCCTCCTCCATTTGCGAGTGCCCCATGCCGGAGCGGATACCGTGGTTGATACAAGGCGAGTAAGCTATGATAAGCGACGGACCGTCGTAAGCCTCAGCCTCACGGATAGCCTTGAGGGTCTGCGCATTATCGGCGCCCATTGCGATCTGAGCCACATAAACATAGCCATAGGTCGAAGCGATAAGGCCGAGATCCTTCTTGCGGATGCGCTTGCCCGATGCAGCGAATTTGGCGATAGCGCCGAGAGGAGTAGCCTTAGATGCCTGACCGCCGGTATTGGAGTAAACCTCGGTGTCGACAACAAGCACATTCACATTCTTGCCAGATGCGAGCACGTGATCGAGGCCACCGAAACCTATGTCGTAAGCGGCACCGTCACCGGCAATGATCCACTGGGAACGCTTGGTGATGTACTGCTTCATTGCCACGATACCCTTGCAGATGTCGCAGCCGCAAGCCTCGCAGAGAGGAACAATCTCCTCTGCCACACGGCGTGTCTCGGCAGCATCATTCTTGTTGTCAAGCCAAGCCTGTGCAAGAGTCTTGATCTCGTCCGAGCACTTGTCACACTCGGTCGCACTCTTCATCAGAGCCTCGACACGAGCCTTCATTTTCTCATCGGCAATACTCATGCCAAGACCAAACTCAGCGAAGTCCTCAAAGAGCGAGTTACCCCATGCTGGACCGTAACCCTTAGAGTTGACAGTATAGGGAGTCGAGGGAACAGAACCTGAATAAATCGACGAGCAACCGGTTGCATTTGCCACCATCTCATGGTCGCCGAAGAGCTGGGAAATGAGTTTCACATAAGGAGTCTCACCGCAGCCCGAACAAGCACCCGAGAATTCAAAGTAAGGCATAGCAAACTGGCTATTCTTCGGATTAGCTTTCACATCAACGAGATTCTGCTTGGATTCGACATGTTTCACACAGTAATCCCATGCGGCCTGCTTCTCGAGCTGAGTCTCGATCGGCTCCATCTTAAGAGCCTTCACACCCTTCTTGCCGGGACATACGTCAACACAGTTGCCGCAGCCGAGACAGTCAAGCACATCGACAGTCTGCACGAAACGCATTCCGGCAAACGTCTTGCCGATTGCGGGGAGCGAAGTCTCCTCAGTGTAAGGCGAGTTCTTGAGCTCCTCGGCATCGAGGACGAACGGACGGATAGCAGCGTGAGGACAGACATATGCACACTTGTTGCACTGTATGCAGTTCTCAAAATTCCACTCTGGCACAAATGCAGCCACTCCGCGCTTTTCGTAGGCCGAAGTGCCCTGGAGCCAGTAGCCGTCGCTCATTCCGGCAAACTGCTTAACTGTGAGCAGGTCTCCGTCCTGTGCGTTGATCGGACGTACGATCTCGTTGATGAATGCAGGATCGTCATTTGCCACGGGAGCCTCGTCGGGAAGCTCAGCCCATGCCGGATCGACAGTGAGTTCCTTGTACTCGCCGCCACGATCGACAGCTGCATAGTTCTTGTCGACAACGTCCTGACCCTTCTTGCCGTAGCTCTTAACGATAAATTTCTTCATCTGCTCTACAGCGAGATCTACAGGAATAACCTCGGTAATACGGAAGAACGCGCTCTGCAGGATGGTGTTAGTGCGGTTGCCGAGACCGATCTCCTGAGCGATCTGGGTAGCGTTGATATAGTAGACTTTGATGTCGTTCTTGGCAAGATACTTCTTCACGCGCACAGGCAGGTTCTTGGCAAGTTCCTCACCCTCCCAGATGGTGTTGAGGAGGAATGTGCCGCCCTTGCGCAGACCGCGGGTCACATCATAGAGATGCAGGTAAGCCTGCACGTGACATGCCACGAAGTTGGGAGTATTTACAAGATAGGTCGAACGGATAGGAGCGTCACCGAAACGCAGGTGCGAGCAAGTGAAGCCGCCCGACTTCTTCGAGTCGTAGGCGAAGTAAGCCTGACAGTATTTGTTGGTGTTCTCACCGATGATCTTCACCGAGTTCTTGTTGGCACCGACTGTACCGTCGGCACCCAGGCCGTAGAATTTAGCCTCATAGGTCGACTTGTCGCCGAGAGCCTTTTCAGGAAGAAGGGGAAGCGAGGTGAAATTGAGATCATCCACGATACCCACAGTGAAGTGATCCTTGGGCTGCGGGAGTGCGAGGTTGTCAAATACCGAGATGATCATGGTAGGAGTGGTATCCTTCGAGGCAAGACCGAAGCGGCCGCCCACGATCATGGGAGCGTCGGGATTGCCGTAGAAACACTCCTTCACATCAAGCAGCAGAGGCTCGCCGTTGGCGCCTGGCTCCTTGGTGCGGTCGAGCACGGCGATGCGCTTTGCGGTAGCAGGCACAGCAGCCATGAAATGCTTTACCGAGAACGGACGGAACAGGTGTACTGCCACGAGGCCTACCTTCTCGCCTTTCTCTACGAGATAGTCGATAGCCTCTTCGGCAGCCTGACATACCGAGCCCATGGCGATGATCACGCGATCGGCATCGGGAGCTCCGTAGTAATTGAACAGACCGTACTTGCGGCCGGTGATCTCCGAGATCTTGTTCATGTACTCCTCGACAACATCGGGCACTGAGGCATAAACAGGGTTGCAGGCCTCGCGGTGCTGGAAGAATACGTCGCTGTTCTCGGCCAGGCCACGGGATATAGGAGCGTCGGGGGTCAGCGCACGCTTGCGGAAACGGGCGATAGCCTCATGATCCACGAGCGGAGCGAGCTGATCCTGCTCGATCATCTCAATCTTCTGGATCTCATGCGATGTGCGGAATCCGTCGAAGAAGTTGAGGAAAGGTATGCTTGACTTGATTGAAGCAAGGTGAGCCACAGCCGAAAGATCCATAACCTCCTGCACCGATCCCTCGGCAAGCATGGCGAAACCGGTCTGACGGCAGGCCATCACATCCTGATGGTCACCGAAGATACTCAAAGCGTGGCTGGCGATCGTGCGGGCCGATACGTGGAATACGCTCGGCAGCTGCTCGCCGGCGATCTTGTACATGTTAGGGATCATAAGCAGAAGACCCTGCGATGCCGTGTAGGTTGTCGTAAGCGCACCGGCCATCAGAGAGCCATGCACTGCGCCTGCAGCGCCTCCTTCACTCTGCATTTCCTGCACGAGAACTGTCTCGCCGAAAATGTTTTTCCTGCCGGCTGCCGCCCATTCGTCGACATATTCTGCCATAGTCGACGACGGGGTAATCGGGTAGATTGCCGCAACCTCCGAGAACATGTAGGAGATGTGAGCAGCTGCCTGATTGCCGTCGCAAGTCAGAAACTTCTTTTCTTTGCTCATAATTTAGGTTTAAGCTATTTGAGATTTTTCTTTTAACTCCCTGGGGTATTGATTGTGGTGAGACAACACAGCACATGTATGTCTGTAACTCACCCTATCATTTACGCAAAGATATGAAAAGTTTGCATCTGTCACCCCCTGTTCAATTATTTTTATCTTCTTTTTTATCTTTATATCATTACAACAGACAACCACACGCCGCGCGCCATCGTTTCAGAGCACAAAAAAGCCACCATAAAACATCAGCAAGCCCGCTATTCCGCCTGCTTTCGGTTGTTTCGATCGATCTGTTTTCTGCTGAAACCGCTCCACTGCCGTTTCCAGTTCCGCTCTGCTTTCTTTCGGCTTATCCCAGTAGCCATTTTAAGAAGCTGCAATGCACGCTCCCCGACACTGTTTTTCTGCCTGACCACATTTCGTCCGATCATCCTTTGGTCAGGGGCGATAGTAAGCCTGACGCCATCGCTGTCGACACTGTTCACACGATCGATCAGCAATTTGATAGCTGATTGAAGATCGGGTGCCTCATCCGGCTCGTATATAGCGAGATCATTCCAATCGGCCGCACTCCCACGCTCCCATTTCTTTGCCTCTTTTACAGTAATATATTCCTTGTCGACAACATACACTTCGGCATAGGTGCTTACAAAATACGGTTCATCAACACGGTTGAACATAAACATGCCGTGCCCCCTGCCCCTTGACTCTATTGTGAACGAATACCCCGTCACATCATCTGGTAAAACCGAGTCACCGGCAACATTATTGAAACCGAATCTGACATTGAAACGCTCGAAATCAATATCATTGCGAAAAAAGCCAGAGAGATTGGCAACCCACTTCCTCCTCGTCGTGTCGGCCAATACATCCACGTCAACTGTCACACGGCTACCGTTTCGGCTCCACACTTCCGTCGGAGTGTATCGCCCCATGACAGTGTCGCTGCCATTCTCAATACCGCACAGTTCCGGCGGAATTACGGTCTTTTGCACAACACCCACCCAGTCGGTCCAGGAAAAATGATAATTGCACCGGTCGCTCACACTGTCGAGCCCATGCGCATTAGAGTACCGGTAATACGACTTCGATTTCAGCACCCTCGGAGTATTCCACCCTATAAATCCCGATTTCTTGCCCTGCGGCATCATATAGTCAACCATCTTCTCGCGGAAAAGAAAGATCGTATCAGTGTAAGTCGTCAGAGTCGAATACTCTCTCACATAGGCCAACATGTGAAGCACCTTGTGGTCGCGCGACTCCACCACCACTTCCGGCAGATCCATCGCTATTTCCCGCATGAATATAGTGTCGGTGCCGATCGCTTTCACTACCGCCTCGCCATATCCCATATATCTGACCGTTATCGGATAATCTTTTTCCGGTATATACGGTATCCGCCCATCCGGCCTGCTTATGCCTGCAAACTTACCCTCCCTGTCGAAAACCGATGCGTTGGACAGCGGCATCCGCGTGACAGAATCCGCCACAACCGCGTCGCGTACTTGCCCATTCACGACCGAGGCAACAAAAAACAGAAACAGGGCCACAAAGGCATAGCGGTACATAATGCGGAGATCAGAGATTGCGGCGGCATTGTGTCACACCGTCCCAAATCCAAAAGTAATTCTTTTCCACCCTTCATATACCAATTTAATACAACTTAACAATATCTGTCTCAGGCATAACCGTCAAGCAGTTTTTCAACGAGAAAGCGACAGATTGAACATAAGCCCATACGAAGTGCTGACGGTAGGATAGGCATAGGCCGTCACTATAGGCGTATTTACCTGATGATCCATATAAGCTCCAATCGTAAAACGCTTTGACAAAACATAATTTGCAGAAAAATTCAACACCATTGTGCGCGTGCCTGATGTAGCCTGAGTATATCGACCCTCGATGCGCCTTATCAGCGCCTGGGTATTCTGTACCGAAAAGTCGGCATTAAGCGACAAATCATTGGAAATGCCAGTCTGCCGACCTTTTATTTTAAGAAATGTATTGAATCCTACTATTTTATAACCGGCACCAAGTGTCATGGCACGTGTAGTGGCCTCAACTACCTGAGCGGCAGATGTGTTGAGGGTAAGAGTACGCTGGTCTCGGTATTCCGCATTTACTGTAATATTATTTTTCAACGAGACCGACACTCCGATAAGCGGAGCAAAACGCTCGGAAATTGCGACTGAAGATATATTGAACCGTGACGACGGCACAGGACATCCGCTACGCTCCTGAAGCCGAAACCCAAGATCTCCGTCCGAGATTTCAACCCATCCGGGATAAGATGTGTAAGATCCGATAGTATAGGCACACTGATAAGCGTGACTGAGTACTATTGATTTAAAGTAATCCCGTAATCCGAAATAATTTACAAGACCGTCATAACTAATACGCCAGTTAGGAAGCATGGCTGCCAGCGAAGGAAAAGGACTGAGTGATATACGCTTCACATCTCGGCCTGTATAAGCCGACAGAAAAGCCGGAATAAGCACATCACCACTATTCTGCTGAACATCGCCATTGTTCACATTAAATGGACGACCGGCCAAAACAGAACCTTCAAGAAATCCTGCATCGGGATAATCCACCCCAATGTAACGGTTGCGCATTCGATCAGACACCAGTTCCACGTTGTCGATAAATGACTCAAAAGCCATGCTTCTGTATCCGTTTTTTGCCGATGAGGTCTTCAATGCCGACGACAGCGCCCATGTTGTCATTGTAAACGATCCGCCTTTTACCACCGGCATATCGTCAAACATAAACTGTACCTGACTTGTGCGGTTGTCAGTACGATTTGCCAACAGCAATATTTTCAGACCTTTGATCGGCTCAATCAATATCTCGGCATTGATTTCCGTACCTTGTGAATACAACGCGGGGCTTGTCTGACCATTGTCGGTTATGAGCCATCCACGTTCTTTGGAACGGGAGATAAACTCTTCTCCTGCAAAACCGAATGCAAAATCAAGACCCGGTGACAAAGGTCCATATCTTCCGCTCTGACCAAAAAAATCACCTATTTCGTTATAGAACAAAGGCAACGACAATGTTTGATTTTTTTTGTAACGAACCGACATGCTGCGCAGACTCATCAGACCACGCACCGTGTAGTCGGCAACCGCACGCATAAATGACCGTTCGTCATTCATCACCTCTGTAACAGCAATCTTTATGATGCGCCCCACCGTATCTGACTGATTGATTCCCGGCATTGTAACAATCACGCTGTTCTGATCGCACTGCCCGACATTAAGCCTTAGTATCTTACCTTCTTCGTCAACAGCTGTCACCCTCACATGTCTGCTACGAAGTCCGTGTTTCAGAACTGTAGCTGAATCAGGAACAAGAGTGAGGCTACGTTCCATGCGCCTGGCCCGCCGACGTCCGACAGCCGCATTGCGTGATACACCCCAATATTTCTGATTAATACTGCGAAGATATCCGACTTTATTATACAAAGCCTCAAGATTTATTCTTCCCTCTCCGGTCCATGTGCCACGGCTTGAAATCGAATGGCCCGTAGACACGTCGCCTATCTGTGTGCCACGATCCCATGTATAAGTTGAATTATAGCTTCCGGTAGCCGACATAAAATCAAGTGCCGGAATACGGGCAAAAGGAGCCGTATAACTCGCACTGAAATTCTGATTATACCCCCATGGAGTGCCAAGCCTCAATATTGATGACCACACAGTGTCCTTCCACTCTTTATATCGGTCGGGAAACAATTTTTTGTTTACCGCACCTACCGTCTCCTCTATTCTCGCCGAAGTGTTGGATGAAAAATTAACTGAAAGATTCCGGGTAAGATTCCACGACAACATCAATTGTCTGTCCCAAAGAAAGTTTTTTGAGACCGAAACTGGAAGCTGAAACATGTCATCGGTCACCGAGCGCGTCTGCTGCTCAAAGTAGTACCGCGACATTACAGTATGTAAAGTGATATTGGATGGCAAATAACTCAACTCCCAGTCACGCAAAAACTTCCAGCCGGCCCCCTGTCTCGATATATGTCCCAGCGGCCTGACACTGCGACGCACAGGTGTATAACTATACTGTATGGATCCCCGATAGTCATTTATGTTCTCATATTCTGTAGTCGGGTTTACAAGATACTGCTTGTTCATTGAGAAATCAAACGTGAAGTTTCCCGGATCCCATGGTTTCGGCGTTTCTGAAACGATATTCGATTTAAGACCTGAAATGCTGAAACTTGTCACCTTGCCACGATCAATAGCATAAGCTTTGATCGAATCACGCCCGGCCTGTGTGGATACATCGTCAAGAGCCTCGCTAAGTTTCACATCCCGGTCAAGAGGATTATATTTGGGTATTACACGCTCATGCGACACAGAGTAGTAGATCGGAGCGTTTATTTTTGCTGAGGCCGGCAGGAAACGTCCTATGTCGGTCTGCAACATCAGACTATATTGAGTGTAATCGTCAATGCGCCGCTCATTCAGACTCTGATCGACATTACCGAATCCTGCAGACTCTTTATGTCCCGAAAAGTTAAGCGTAGCAAGATCCGACACCGCAAGATTGGCATTCAGCTTAGCTGCCCATCCACCGCTTTCATCAAAATCAGTTACTTTAAGCTCGTTGACCCAGACGGTCCCACTTTTAATCATGCCAGAGTTGTTTCTGACTCCTATAACCATGACCCTTAAATCGCTGAGTGACGGATTTCCGCGCACACTAATTCTTCGGCTCTCATCGTCAGGATCAGGTTTAGTGTAGACTGTGGTATACCCCACGTCGCTATCGCTACACTCTCGGTTACGCTGACGTTTCAGGTTCACAAAAGACCGCAGTTTCAAATCAAGATAATTGGAAAGGGGCCACACCTCCTGCCGGTCACCAGGCACATTGTTGTTATAACGTCCAGGACGAGTGAGCGACAACGGTATCTCGTATTCATAAAAATTGTCTTTCACGTCGCTTCCAAGCCGCATAACCAATGCAAGATCACCGTTTGCAAGATTCGTCACGTCATCAATCAAGGCTTCGGCGTGAACCCACATCTGAAATTTATTATAGTTACGCAGATCAAGCTGAGTGCTTCGATAGACGGCACGAGTCTCACCGGCATCCAATCCGACTACTTTCAACGACATCGACTGCTCATTGAGCTGAGTTATCTGGGCCTGCCCCGGATCCACCACACGTGACACATCAGGTGGCAAGACATAACTGACCGGCTCACGTCCTGAATTTTCCTCTATATTCACGACCGACATATCCAGTTCTCCCTGAGGCGGCATTCCTCCTGTAGCTGCCAGACTGAAAGCATAGTCACGCCATTCACCTCTTACCAACTCAAGCGTTGCGAAACGCAGATGCACCGGTTTTCGGAATCCGGTCATAAACATCCGCATGAACCTTATTGTGGTAAAATCCGATATACCTCCCACAATCTTCTCATAATCACCCAACGGTATCTTGAACTGATACCATACAGCCTCGGCCGTTGATCCGTCGCGGAGCAATACAAGAGAGGTCTGCCTGTCGGTTATATAATTCTTACCGACGACAAAATCCTCGGGACGTATCGAAATCCTGTACTGAAAATAACGTTCATACTCATTCAAAGTATTATCCTGATTGATATCCTCTACATCGGGTGTATTGCGTGCCGACTGATACATCGGTTCTACCGCCTGACGCGCGTCGAGTGAGTTACCCTCCACCCCGTTATAACGTTTATATCGTTCCAGTATAGAAAGACGTCGCTCATCATAGTCCTTACCAAGAAAGAAATGATAGTTGTCGCCTGCCGGATCATTGAAAGGCGACGCCATATCAGCCTCAAGCCTTGCAACCGTCGCAGCAGGCAGTTTCTGTCGCAAATCGCCGATATAGTCCGAATAAGTCGGAAATGTGAACTCATCATCGTTTTTAAGTCCGTCAAGCCCCACATCCTGCATGGCACGCGATGAAGAGGCATTGTCGAATGAATAGGTCAGCGACGGCTGAGTCGACACACGTCCCCATACGGTTTCAGCCAGATATAGATGAGTACCGTCCATCGGTATGCCTTTTTCATAGCTCTTCATTCCGTCCTTCAGGATATCCTCGCTGACCTCACCGAAATTTATGTAGAGATCCCCACCTTCGGAATTGGGATTCTCAGGATCAAGGAAAGGCGACATGATCCAAAACTGAAGATACCCGATATTGGCCTGCTCAAAATTGGTATTCTCCATCCTGCGCATTATGCCGCCCCAACGCCGTTCAGGATACAGCAGATTGAAGTCAGAATCAATATCTGTGGCATCCACATTATAAGGACCTCGCTCCGAAGGATAGAATGAGAGATTGAATGTCTGTATAGTCGACGATTCACCATAATCCAATTCCCGTCCGGGAAAAATCTCACGTGAAGTGACCTCACGCACATAAGGATGGGACAGCTGCTCAAGGTCACTCTTTATGTAGGAGGGACAAAGTGTCGAATTACGCGAAGTGAACACCCTGTCGATATGATTCCAGCATATCAGAGCCCGGTTTTTGCCATAGGCTGTGTTGTTGCTCAGCGCGCCTTCTTTGAAAAGAGCATTACCCGACGGATCATAGGGTGTGGACGAAAGTGACCATGCATAGGGAGAGCGAAGATCTATGCCAGTTTGACTCTCTTCAAAATCATCTATATAAGAACTGCCCTGCGTCGATCCAGACTTTTGAGAATGTGGCAATAAACGCGCGAACTCTGCATTTACGCTAAGCTTCGACGGCGCCGTGGCATTAACTGTCGGGATCTTGTTAAGCCAGTTTGTCAGCCACATGAACTGTGTTTTCCAATTAAGATTCAACCCGAGAATCGTGTTATTGACAATCTCATCGCCAATAGAAACTTTCTCGGTTATCGCTTTTTCAGAGAAATGGAGCAACGTACCTCCGAGAGTAAGGTTACGGTTGACCTCATATTGCATGTCGAGTCCCAAAAGAGTTTTTCTCTGTGTAGAGAACATGGCCTGATTTTCGAGAGATACGTCGATTTTCTGTCCGGAGTCAATTATACTCTGATTTGTAATCGTCACAACACCCATCATATAATCCACGGTATAGTCTGCATTCTCGGTCAGCACGGCCCCTCCGGCAGTAACCACAACAGAACCACGCGGCACATTCACAGCGTCAAGCCTTATCTGGGCGCCACTTGAGGCCTGATATTCTCCGACAAGATAAAACTTATTTTTTTCAGCGATCTGAGCAGCTACAACTTGTGTCGAATCATAGAGTTCCCGATATGTGTATCGAGCGGCGACCGCATCGTTTCCTATAGCATCGGCAAGGTGATTTCCAAACGGCTCCACAACCGGAAAAATCACACGCCCTGTCGATGGCTGCACGGTATATCCTTCGATAAAATCAAACATTCCATCAGGGTTGCCAATTCCATTGTTGTCTATACGGTCTAGTCCCATAACCTGGAGGAGTGTCTTACCGGATATATCAGCTACCGGAAGATAATTTATAAGTATTCCCGTAGTATCACTAAGATATTTGACCTGGAGGCGGAAATTGCTGCGCTCCATCTGATAAGCGCCCAGAGAATACACATTTTTCATCATAAGACGCCACATAGGAAAATGCGTCGAAATAGTCGTAGCTCTCAACATTTTCACATAAACAGCCTGAGAGCTGTCGGTCACATCTCCTGAAAACTCACCCACCTGATACACCTGTCCCTGATAAATATACTCAAAAGCTACTCCGAGCACTTCATCACTTCTCAGCGCCGAGTTTAGTGAAATATAACCAAGTGTAGCATTAAGCGTATAATCAGATCCTTCAGTAAGAAGACGGGCACTCTCGACTTTTTCAAAATCACTCCCTCCTTCAATACCATAAGCAACCAAAGGAGCCAGCACCTGTGTGGTCTGACTTATATACCTTGCTCCCGCATACTCGTTCTGCATCACCGAGAGCAAATTGTTGGCACTGTTAGCCGGCACAGACGCATCTACTGAAGGAATCCAATAATCATTTGCCCTCACTTTGTTTTCTCCAAGGTCCTGAAAAGCGACAATATTACGCGACTGACCGTAACTACCGCTTTTGTTAGTCACCCACACTTCAATCCTCGATATCTGTATGCCACTGCCTACAACCGGCAGACTCGATGCAAACTTGTCGTAATTCTCCAAAAAATACTGGGCCAGAAAGAAATGCCGGTTACGGTCATAATTGTCGGCACGTATCGAGAATTCAGTCGTCTGCGCCCCACGCTTCGACGAGACACTTTTTGTAGATGAATTCTGCTGCGAGACGAGTGCAGTGGCCGTCAGACGCCCGAACTGCAACCGCCCCTTTACACCAAAAAGCGACGAACTGCCTCTTATAAGTGACGAACCTGTAGTCATCGACACATTTCCCGCCTCAATACTCTTTACAATATCATCCTCGTCGCCCTCGTAATCCAGTTTAAGATTTTTTGAATCAAAGTCAAATGTTGCGTTTGTATTGTAACTGAGATTAAACGACATCCTCTCGCCAAGCAAAGCCGTCACATCGGCCTGTATACGCTGGTCGAAGTCGAGATAGGTTTTTCGGCGCGACTGCAGCGAGAGAGACGGATTATCTGTTTTCGTGCTCCTTATACCGGTTTTTATATGCACCGCTCCCCTTGTTGTAAGGCGCAGACCTCCAGGACCGAATATACGATCGAGAGCACTTGTACGATATACAAATCCACCTGGGTTCAGCGGATCATCGGCTCCCCTGCCATCGGCCAGCGCACGGTTGCGTGTGCGCCAATAGGCTTCCATTGTTTTTCTTGTCTGCCAACGCTCATATTCATCTTTGGACAATATAAAAGGCAAAGCAATATCCTTTCCGGCAAGACGTGTATATATAGTATAGACCTGGCGTATATTATCGTAATCTACAATACGCTCTATATTTTCAGGCGTTCTCAGATCTATTGGCGGAGACTTGCGCGTCAACTCCTCATAGCCAGAAGGCACAGTGTGCCTTACATCAGGCTCTTTAACAGATAACACACTATCTTTTATTTCAACAACATTCTGAGCCGAAACACACAACGGAAGCAAAGCCAGAATACCAACGAGCACTCCGGCCAACACACACTTCACCCGACTGTTGTATATATGTTGCAAGAAATCAGATTCGCATTGGTTCCCATGCTCCCTTATTAAAGGTAACGTCAACATGTATCGTTTTATTGTCAACATTACCGACACAATACCAACAGATATTTATCATTTTACTGAAAACATACTTCCTTAAATAAGACTGTGTCAAAATTGATCTTGGGTATATTTTGAAACCCTCCCATATTGCCAAGCCCGGCCTTTAGATTATAAGAACCTGATTTACAACCAGCAACACTGTACGCATAATATATCGGACCGACAATCATCCTGTACGATGCAATTACGCCACAACCCTATTAAGTTTTTTTAAAATAAATATAATTAAACATCTGTCTGACAATGTTAATTTTGCGTTATAATATATAGTCAAACAATTACTGAATGTTTCCATGACAATCTTATTTGTCTAAAGACTACATTTACAACTTTTTAATGATATGACAAAAAAGTTACGCATTCGCGACCTCACTCTCCGCGACGGACAGCAATCATTGTTTGCGACCCGTCTCCCTCAAAAAGAAATCGATCGTCTTCTTCCTCTTTATCAGGATGCAGGATTCTACATCATGGAAGTATGGGGCGGAGCGGTTCCCGACTCTGTTATGCGATACCTCGACGAATCTCCATGGGACCGTCTGCGTATCTGCTCGAAATACATGAAAGGCAAGTCCCTTTTATCGGCTCTCTCAAGAGGCCGCAACCTTTTTGGATATGTGCCTTATCCCAACTCGGTACTCGAGGGATTCTACAAGGAGGCTATTGAAAATGGCCTTAACGTAATGCGTATCTTTGACGCACTCAACGATATTGACAACGTGAAAGAGTCAATACGCCTAATCAATGATCTCGGAGGTATTGCCGACGGTGCTGTCTGTTATACCGTAGATCCTAAAACCGAAACACCGGAATCAAAAGGATTCTTCGCAAAATTATTCGGAAAAAAGGAGAAGGAGCCTGAAAAGATCTTTACTGACGACTACTTTGTGTCAAAAGCCAAACAGATGGAGGCTCTCGGCGCGAAGATCATCACCCTCAAAGATATGGCCGGTCTTGTAAACCCGATCAAGGCAGCCTCTATAATCTCACGTCTCAAGCAGGAAGTAAAAGTTCCCATCGACTTCCACACTCACTGTACACCAGGCTACGGCCTCGCTTCGTCACTCATGGCTATCATGAACGGAGTAGATATCCTCGACACCAACATCTGGTGGTTTGGCGGAGGCTCGGCAGCACCAGCAATCGAACTCATATACATTTTCTGTAAGAAACTCGGTGTCGAGGTGGAAGCCAACATGGAGGTTGTAGGCAAAATACGCAAAGAACTTAAAGATGTACGTCGCAGTGTTGCCGCATTTGATCTCCACAAAGACAATTTCCCCAAAGAATTCGATCCGCTAAATGACACGCTTACCGCTCAAGTCGATGCCTTGTTTGATACAGCTATCGCCGCTGCACGCAATCTTGACGAAGAAGCTCTGCTTGAAGCGTGCCACGGAATAGAGGAATATTTCAACTTCCCCAAGCCCAATCTTCTTGTAAAAGATGCCGAAGTGCCTGGCGGCATGTACAGCAACATGGTCGCACAGCTTAAAAGCCTCGGCGCGGAAGATCTCCTTGACGATGCCATGAAGCTCATCCCCAAGGTGCGTCGTGACGCCGGCCTGGTGCCTCTTGTCACCCCCACAAGCCAGATCGTAGGAGCTCAGGCAGTGAGTCTTGCCATAGATCGCAAGAAAGGAAATCCTGACTATTCAAACCCGTCTACCCAATTTACTTCTCTTGTCAAGGGTGAATATGGCAAGACTCCTGTACCAGTCGACCCGGCTTTCCGCGAAATGATCACAGGCAGCGCAGAGGAAAAGCCATACGACGTTTCATCTTACAAGCAGCCATCCAACCCAACTCTTGATGACATGGGTGGAGTAAAACTCGCTTCCAACAAAGAAGAAGAGCTCCTTCTTGAGCTTCTGCCAACTGTAGCCAATGGTTTCCTCAAGCGCCGTCGCGCCGAAGAAAACGAAAAAGTCATGGCTGTCGCTGCTGCAAAAGCTGCCGAAGAGGCCGCAAAAACAGCCGCTACGCAGACTCCGTCAGAACCCGTGACAGGTCCTACGCTCACAGCTCCGATGGGCGGTACAGTTATCTCTGTAAACGTCAAACCAGGCCAACAAGTCAAGAAAGGCGATATTCTTCTTGTATATGAGGCAATGAAAATGGAGAATGATGTCGAGGCTGAGAAAGACTGCGTGGTAAAACGCATATTTGTCAATCCCGGTGATGTGATAGGCGTTGAAGCCCTGTTGATTGAATTCGAATAAACGAATTTTCAAAACTGTAGCTGACACACAACACTACAGTTTAGATTGATGATATAATAAAAGGGCGTGCAAAAGCACGCCCTTTTATTATATTCAAACCTCATTTTTTCATGAACATATAAAGTCCTCGGAGTGTTATACTCCAAGTATCTCCACCACCTTTAATCACCTTGAATGAAAACTAATATTTTCTATTTTCTGCTGTTCGTTCTCGCCATGACAATTATCGCAACAGCCGATCACCCGGATTCCGAAAATATTTCAGACAATGTAGCCCCCGTTACTATAACCCGCTATCAACCAGTCACCAAGCAAAAAACACCAAATGCTTTCTACCAGATAAAATACATCCCCGATACGACAACACTCCTTATGCGCCAGTGAGATCTCTCATAACTCTATTTTACATGATGTACAAATAGTTGCCCTGGTTGCAAGTCAAGGCAGGTTATCAGTTTATACCTTGTTCACTGCCGTATGGCAGCACAATCTTTAACCGCAGACAATATACACGGCCTCCCCACGAAACAGTGAGGAGGCCGTCATAATATCGCTTGGACAACTATGCTATTTTACGCCCAACGTGTATAAGCGAAGTCCATACGATGAGGCAGAAGCGAGCTCTTAGGATACAGGCGGAAACCATAACGGTAAACACCGGCATCATTCATAGGCACATTGAGGTGATAGGTTATGACATCGCCTTCAACCTTATCCACATCAAATTCAAAACGCTTTACAAAAGTCTCCTCGTTGCCATCAACTTTGTAGACAACCATCTCGACTCCAAGGTTCTGTCCTATGCCATTTGTATCGACAACTATTGTGGTATCACTATTGGTTCCCGCCATAGCATTACCATGATCAAGAGAAAGCACATCAAGCACCTTGATACCATCCCATGCGGCTGCCACTTTCTCCTTCCATGCGACAATCTCGCGGCAGACTTTATAATCATTGGCCTGAAGGCTTGCCGTACGCACTCCCTCTTTGTTATAGAAACGGTCAATGTAATCGTCAATCATGCGCTTCATTGTGAAATGCGGAGCGATGTGTCCGATCGAACGCTTGATATACTGGATCCATTCCGGCGAATAGCCCTTAGAGTTCTTGGCATAGTAGAGAGGTATGATCTCGTTTTCGAGCATCGAATAAATTGTAGCGGCATCGAGCTTGTCCTGCTGAGCCTGCTGCTCGGGCGAGAATGTGCGCTTGTCGGTGAGAGCCCAACCAGCTTTTTCATCGAACTTATAGCCCTCATACCACCATCCGTCGAGCACCGAAAAGTTAAGCACACCGTTCATCTCGGCCTTTTCACCGGATGTGCCGGATGCTTCAAGCGGACGTGTCGGAGTATTGAGCCAGATATCCACACCGGTAACCAACCGTTTTGCCACGATCATGTTGTAATCCTCAAGGAAAATAATCTTTCCGAGGAACTGCGGCATACGCGAGATTTCCATAATGCGTTTGATAAGTCCCTGCCCGGCACCGTCGGCTGGATGAGCCTTACCAGAGAATATAAACTGAACAGGGAATTTGTCATTGTTGACAATCTTGTCGAGACGCTCCAGATCAGTGAAAAGCAGATGCGCACGCTTGTATGTGGCAAAACGACGGGCAAAACCAATTATGAGAGCATTGGGATTTATCTTGTCGACAATCTTCATAATTGCCGAAGGATCCCCCTGGTTGGCAAGCCATTTCTCTTTAAAATCGCGCTTCACAAAGTTGACGAACTTCTCTTTCATCAGGCGGCGCATCTCCCAGATATCCTCATCGGCAACATCGAAGATTCCTTTCCATGCTTCAGGATCGCTCTGGTGTTCAAACACCTGTTTGCCAAGTACCTTCGAATAAAAATCTTTCCACTCCGAAGCAGCCCATGTGGGCATGTGCACTCCATTAGTCACATAACCTACATGGCTCTCCTGCCATGAATAGCCTTTCCAGATTCCGGCAAACATCTTTTTTGAAACCTCACCATGCAGCCAGCTCACTCCATTGGCCTCCTGACATGTATTGAGCGCAAACACACTCATCGAGAAACGATCGTTTGTGTTGGGGTTCTCACGGCCCATATTCATAAGATCATCCCAGCTTATACCAAGTTTGGCAGGGTATTCTCCCATGTATTTGCCAAACAAGCCTTCATCGAAATAGTCATGGCCGGCAGGCACAGGTGTATGCACCGTGTAGAGACTTGACGCGCGCACCATCTCAAGAGCTTCGTTGAAACCAAGATGCTTCTCCTGCACATAATCGACCAGACGCTGGAGATTGAGCAGTGCGGCATGTCCTTCGTTACAGTGGTAAAGAGTAGCATTCACACCAAGTTTTTTGAGCATGAGCACACCTCCGATACCAAGGAGATACTCCTGCTTAATGCGGTTCTCCCAGTCGCCACCGTAAAGCTGATGAGTTATAGGACGATCGAATTCGGAGTTCATATCGAAGTCGGTGTCCATGAGATACAGCTTCATGCGGCCTACATTGACACGCCAGATATGGCTGTAGACAATTCGTCCGGGATATGGAACCTCGAGGATCATCGGATGACCGTTGGCATCCATCACCTGCTCGATAGGAAGCTGATTGAAGTTCTGAGCCTCATAGTTGGCGATCTGCTGTCCGTCGACCGAAAGGCTCTGTGTAAAGTATCCGTAGCGATAAAGGAAACCGACCGCAGTCATGTCAACGCAGCTGTCGGAAGCTTCCTTGATATAGTCACCTGCAAGTACACCCAAACCGCCCGAATAGATCTTCAGCGCGTTGCACAGGCCGTATTCCATCGAAAAATAGGCTATCGACGGCACGTCTTTGCGCATGGGCACCGACATGTACTTTCTGAAAGAGTCATAGACTTTCTCTATGCGCGACATAAGTCCCTTATCGGCAAGAATTTCCTGCTGACGGGCAAATGACAGCTGCTGGAGCAGCATTACCGGATTCTCGCCGGTCATACGCCACAGATCGTGATCTATGTCACGGAAAAGGCTTTTTCCTTCGCTGTTCCATACCCACCAGAGGTTCTTTGCAATTTCCTCAAGAGGCTTCAGTGGGGTCGGAAGCTCCGATTTCACCGTAATCTCCCGCCACGCAGGCGCATTGGTGTTGCTTACTTGAAGTTTCATAATATTATATTAATCTTACTTATTATTCAATTGTTTTTTATCCGATTTTCAGCAGCTTTCAGAGCTATTCCGTAGGCCTCGACATAGTATTCGATAAAATAGCTCCATGCGGCACAATCGGATGTGGCCATAGCAGCCGCAGCCACAGTCTCTTTTTCTTTCTTACTGAATGACGCTATCTTTCGCAGTGTAGATGCAATCTCACTCACAACATGGGAATAGTTGCCGTCGGTGCGGCCAACCACCTCGACACCTGTTGTCGTCAGACCTTCGCCGGGATGAGTAGAAGCTACCCACTGCCCGAAACCGGAAAGTGATGTTGTAACTGTAGGAACGCCAAACGCCACACTTTCAAGTGGAGTATATCCCCACGGCTCATAATAACTTGCAAACACTGTGGCATCAAGTCCGGGGAGCAAGTCATAGTATGGCATATCTACAATACCATCTTTACCGTCAAGATAACACGGCACATACACAACATGCACATGCACTTTTGAGTCATTGATGCGCGACACTCCAAACGAGCGTATACGGTTGAGTATCGGGTCCTCACCGGGATTGTTAAGCTCATGAGTTATAACCGGAGCTGCAAGTCCATGACCTTTTTCACCGCTATCAAGAACCGACTTCAAATCTTCACGCGGCCCACGTGACCATGCAGGGACAAGTACATAAGCCAGCATACTGCGGTCATCGTCGGACATGCCGTAGCCCATCGTCGCAAGTGTATCGAGAAACAGATCAAGACCTTTGTTGCGGAACTCGCAACGACCTGATGTAGCAATAATCATCGTATTGTCGTCAAATCGCTTTCCGGTCAACACTTCGGCTATATCAATCAGACGCTTGCGTGACTTGCGTGCCAATGTCTTCATTTTGGACGGCGAAGGCACGAAATTCTTTTCAAATCCGTTTGGAGTCACTACATCGGGACGCTTTTCAAGAAGCTGCTCACACTCAATCGCAGTGACATCGCTCACAGTAGTAAAGCAGTCGGCATTATGTGCCGCCGCTTTTTCCAGTGAGTGTTTAGACTCCATGTTGAGTTCCCGGCTCATCTGATCTCCAAAATATCCGGGCATATAATCGTAAAGCGGTTTCCCGTTTCCGCAGATACTGCGTCCGATACACGTCGCATGAGTGGTAAACAACGTGCCTACCTGAGGGAGACGGCTCTTCACATAAAGCAATCCCATGCCTGTTGTCCACTCATTGAAATGAGCCAATACGTTTTTGCAGGATGCAGGCGCATCTCCAAGAATACTCTCGATCACAATGCCGGCCGCATGAGAAAACGCACAGGCTTCATCGTAATCGCCATAAGCGTGCAAACTATCTACGCCAAATTCATTCCACATTTTGCCATAGAATTCGTCTTTGACTCCATACATCGAAACGAAATCCACCAATACAGCAACCGGACGTCCCGGCACATCCCACCGACCGACTCTAACCTTAATCCCACAAGGCAACGCCTCACGTGATTTCCAAAATGCGAGTACTTTATCATCTTCTACAAAATCAGGAGAGTCGGCACCATTTGTCCATACATCCGGGCCAATAAACACCACCTTGTCATTGTACAAGCGCTGAAGTGTGTGAGCCCGTGTCGAAAGCACAGTATAAATGCCACCCACTTTGTTGCATACTTCCCAGCTTGTCTCAAACAAAATATCTATTTTTATCTTTGTTTCCAAACCTTGAAATATTCATGAAACATTTAAGACTATGAAGCGGTCAATGACCCGCTTCATCATTTTCAGACCGCAAAGATATATCTTTATTTTGTTTTCTCGCTCATAATCACAGTAAATTCGCCATTTCAACCATCTTTATCACCGCTTTTTTTGGAGAATACTATTTTTTATGTATATTTCGATTGCTTTATTCCGGATTTTTCGAACTCCGGAACCCTAATAAACTTTTGATTTTAAATCATCCGATGAATTACACTTTCCTCGCCGGTGCCGGCATTTTTTCCGCTATTTGCGCACTGCCTTTAAATGCCGGAGATATTAACACCGACATGCAATTTGACAAATATCCGGCCTATACAGCCGAAGACCTTGAGTTGGTAGTAAACCCCGACTCAACATTATTCACAATCTGGGCACCCTCGGCCCGACAAGCCCAGTTGCGCATTTATCCGTCGGGACGTAATTCAGAACCGGAACTCACTGTAGACATGACCCGTGCATCCAACGGTGCCTGGAAGGCATCATTAGCAGGACAACTCTATGGCAAATTCTATACATTCCGCATCAACCATGACGGCAAATGGCTTGACGAGACACCAGGAATCTGGGCGAAAGCTGTAGGCATCAACGGAGACCGAGCCGCCATCATCGATTTCAGCAACACTAATCCACAAGGATGGGACGATGACCGCCGTCCATCAACACCGTCCATTACCGATGCGGTCATATATGAAATGCACCACCGTGATTTTTCAGTAAATCCGACGTCGGGCATAGCAAACAAAGGCAAGTTTATCGCTCTCACTGAAACAGGCACACATAACTCATTTGGCGACGCCACCGGCATCGATCATCTGAAAGAACTCGGTGTGACCCACGTCCATATCCTTCCAAGCTATGATTTCAATTCGGTAGACGAAGCCAATCTTCCGGCCAACAACTACAACTGGGGCTACGACCCACTCAACTACAATACACCTGAAGGCTCTTACTCAACCAACCCGTCGGATCCCGCCACACGTATCAGAGAATTCAAACAAATGGTAAAATCGTTACACGACGCCGGCATAGGAGTGATCATGGATGTAGTCTACAACCACACAGCTCAGGGAGACGAATCGAATTTCTCGCGCCTCGTTCCGGGTTATTTCTACCGTCACCGTCCCGACGGCACTTATTCCGACGCTTCGGGCTGCGGCAACGAAACAGCCTCGGAGCGAAAGATGATGAGTGACTATATTGTCAATTCAGTAAAATACTGGGCTGACGAATACCACATAGACGGATTCCGTTTCGACCTGATGGGAATCCATGACACTGCAACAATGGATCGTGTAGCATCGGAACTGAAGAAAATACATCCCGATATATTTGTTTATGGAGAAGGATGGACCGCCGGCGACTCCCCTCTCGGACAAAATCATCGCGCACTTAAAGACAATGTTGGCAAAATGACTGGCATAGCCGTGTTTTCCGATGACATCCGCGACGCCATCAAAGGGCATTATTCAAAAGCTGACGACCGTGGATTCGCCACCGGCAAACCGGGCAACGAGGAAACCGTAAAGATAGGTATTGCAGGAGCTACCGCCCATCCGCAGATAGACTATTCGAAAGGAAACAACTCAAAATCACCTTACGCCAAAGCACCGACGCAAGTTATCAACTATGTTTCGTGCCATGATGATCTCACTCTGACCGACAAACTCAACAAGTCGATGCCCGACGCCACAGCCGACGAACGCAAACGCGCCGCAAAACTTGCACAGACAATAGTGTTCACTTCTCAAGGCACTCCTTTCATGTTTGCCGGCGAGGAAGTTTTCCGCAATAAACAAGGTGTTCACAATTCATATAATTCTCCCGACTCAATCAATTCCATCAACTGGGATCTCAAACATGAGAACGCCGATCTGTTCAACTACTACAAGAACCTGATCGCACTGCGGCGCAGCCATCCGGCATTCCGCATGACTTCGGCGGAGGATGTCGCCCATAATATTGTCTTTGACAACATTTCAGAGCCCAATCTCATATCCTACTCCATACGCAATAATGCCAATGGTGACGAGTGGGCTGAAATAAAAGTGATTTTCAACGGCGCCGATGATGACAAGGTTGTGAATGTCGCCAAACACGACTGGACAATTATCGCAGCCGACGCCCAGATAGATCCCGACGGCCTTGGCAAATCAAAGGGAGGAAAAATCACAGTCGCCCACCGCTCTGCGACTATTCTCGCACGCAAATAAATCGGCTGCGCCGGCGCGAACCGTGCTACGCACGACATTCGCTATTTTTTTCGTCGAATATAATTTTTGAGAACATTTGACTCTAAAAATCGGCTGCGCTGGCGCGAACCGTGCTACGCACGACATTCGCTATTTTTTTCGTCGAATATACTTCGTATATTTGTCGACTTAAAATCAATACAATTCCCTGATCAAAATGAAGACAAACTTAAGCTCACAGATCAAGATCGACACGGTCTCGCGGAGATATTACGAGGCTCAGTCGGACATCGACGTCGCAGCTCTGACACGCGACGAGAAGATCTACACGCGCATCTTTGAGACAGTCCCCGATGGCGCCGGATATCTCGCCCGTCATATTGTCAGAGTAATAAATAAAAACGTCGAAACCAAAGGACACTGCGCTATCGCATTCGGCGTAGGTGCAAACACCGCACCGGTCTACACCGAGCTTGTGCGTCTCTATGAAAAAGGAGAAGTCTCCTTTGAAAAAGTGACAGCATTCAATCTGGCCGAATTTTATCCTGTAAATCCCGACGGTCCGTCAACACTCGCACGCCTGCGCTCGATCATACTTGACAAGGTTAATATCCAGGAAGAGAACATACATTCTTTCCCGACAACAATGGCGCGAGAGGACATCTTCCATCTCTGCCGCGACTATGAACAGGAAATAGTAGATTGCGGAGGTCTCGACCTCACGATATGTGAAGTCGGCCCGGCCGGAATCATAGGCTACAACGAACCCGGATCGCTTCCTTCGTCAAAATGCCGCCTTGTGCTTCTCAGCGGAGAAACCCGACAGACAATATCAACCAACTTCAACACCGACACTGTCCCGTCAACCGCTATCACCCTCGGCATTGGCAATATACTTTCTTCGACCAGAATCATGGCAATGGCCTGGGGAGAAAACCGCTCATCGGCTGTAAAAGAAACAATCGAGGGCACAATCACGTCAGATGTACCCGCCTCATTCCTGCAAACCCACAACCATGCGCGTATAGCTCTTGACCTCTCGGCTGCCGAAAAACTCACACGCATAGCTCATCCGTGGAAAGTGACAACATGCGAGTGGACCCCGAAACTGATACGTCGCGCCATCGTATGGCTGTGTGAGAAAACCGGCAAACCAATCCTGAAACTCACCGACAAGGATTACAATGACTGGGGACTTGGTGAACTGGTAGCCCTCTACGGTTCAGGCTACAACGTAAACATAAAGGTCTTCAACGAGCTACAGCACACAATCACAGGCTGGCCCGGCGGAAAGCCTAATGCCGATGATACCTACCGGCCAGAACGTGCCACACCCTATCCCAAGCGTGTAATAGTCTTCAGCCCCCATCCCGACGATGACGTAATTTCCATGGGCGGAACATTGAAGCGTCTTGTCGATCAAGGCCATGATGTGCATGTCGCCTATGAGACTTCGGGCAATATCGCTGTCGGTGACGAGGATATGCTTCGTTATTTCCTTGTCATGGATAAGGTCGCACCGATGTTTGGCTTCGATACTCCCGATTACCGCAAACTCAGTGACATTGTCAAGCATACCGCCGATCATAAGGCAGCCGGAGACATAGACCTTCAGGATATACGTGAGGTAAAGACAATGATCCGTCAGGCCGAGGCTTCGATAGCATGCCGCTATATCGGTGTCAAGCCCGACCACATCCATTTCCTTCGTCTCCCCTTCTATGAAACAGGAGCAATCAAGAAAGGAGACCTCACAATTGCCGACATTGACATTGTGTGCAAACTCATCACCGATGTGAAGCCTCATCAGATCTTTGTAGCCGGAGACCTTGCCGATCCCCACGGCACTCACCGGGTATGCACCGATGCCGTGCTTGCCGCTGTCGATGAACTTAAAAACGAACCATGGATGTCCGATTGCCGAATATGGATGTATCGAGGCGCATGGGCTGAATGGGAAATCGACCACATTGAGATGGCCGTACCTATCAGTCCGGAGGAACTACGCTTCAAGCGTAATTCAATCCTCAAACATCAGTCTCAGATGGAAAACGCACCATTCCTTGGTGACGACGACCGTCTTTTCTGGCAGAGAGCCGAAGAGCGTAACCGCGCGACTGCAAAACTCTATCAGAACCTTGGTCTTGCATCCTATGAGGCAATGGAGGCATTTGTAAGCTACAAGCCGATCTGACAATCATTTCCGAGTCCAACTAAATGGCGGCTGTGTCGTAATTCGACACAGCCGCCATCTTGTATTCCGAACAAACTGAAATGACGCTTTTAAAGTCGCGTCAGATAATTTCAGCTATGGCATCGGCAACAATGAATGTGCTGCCTCCTATGAATATAAAATCATCTGGACCGGCAGCGTCCTTTGCAGCACTTATAGCAGAGACGACATCGGGAAACGCCCGTCCATCAAGACCATGACCACGTGCGGCAACAAGAAGCTGCTCCTGATCCAAAGCACGCGGCACTGATGCCCGGGTAAAGTAATAAACCGCATCGGCGGGCAAAAGCGACAGAATAGAGTTTATATCCTTATCATTGACGAAACCAAGTATGCAACGTACTTTTCCGGCCGACCAAGCCGACAGTGACCGTGCAAGATACTGCCAGCCTCCTATGTTATGTCCTGTATCTGCTACAATCAGCGGAGAATCGCCAAGTTTCATCCAGCGCCCTGCAAGTCCTGTGATGGCACAGACCCCTGCGAATCCTCTGGCAACATCTTCGTCGGTAAACACGAATCCGGCATCGCGAAGCTGAAGCAAGGCTGTGAATACCGTTGCTGCATTTCGTGTCTGGCAGTCACCCGACAACTCCGCTTCGATTCTTGAACCAAACGGAGTATCGAAATACACGATAGTGTCGGCAATACGTTCAAAACGACTGAAAGGAATGTTATCGGAAGCAATATGAAGCTGTGCGCCGGCTTCGGCCGCCTTAACAACAAAAACATCACGCACTTCATTAATATCACCCTCACCAAGCACAACAGGAACACCCGGTTTTATGATACCGGCCTTTTCCGAAGCTATAGCTGAAAGTGTGTCGCCGAGCTGCGCCGTGTGATCAAAGGAAATATTGGTAATGACCGACAGAACCGGAGTGATAATGTTGGTAGAGTCAAGCCGGCCGCCGAGACCTACCTCGATAACCGCAACATCGACCTCTGACTTTGCAAACCAGTCAAACGCCATCACAGTAGTCAACTCAAAAAAGGATGGAGATAGATCCGGCGCAGACGCGATGTATTTCTCAAGCCACTCCACTACTTCAGCTTCCGGTATCTTCATGCCATTGATGCGTATGCGCTCCCGGAAATCAACAAGGTGGGGTGATGTAAAAAGCCCAACACGGTATCCGGCGGTCTGCAAGACGGCAGCAATAGTGTGTGCCGTTGATCCCTTGCCGTTTGTGCCGGCGACATGTATGGAAGGAAATTTTTTATGTGAGTCTCCGTTGATATGAGACAACCTGCGCACAGTATCGAGACCGGGCTTATAGGCGGCAGCTCCGATCTGCTGGAACTGCGGAGTCGCGTCATATAGATATTCGACAGCTTGATTGTAAGTCATAGCACAAAATTAGGTCATAAAAACCAATAAAAAAACATAAATGACTGTAACTAAACAACCGTTTCAACCGTCATATATAACGTAAGACGAACCTAAAAATTCACCAACCATAATTATATGAATAAATTTACAATTTTCGCAGCAGCCATCGCCCTCTTCTCATTCACCGGAACAAATGCAGCAGAAACCAGCGAACCAAAAGATTTCAATATAATAGGAAACGGCCGTGAAGTGAAATCGTCAGCCGAAAGATCGACACGGACTGTAAGCGTGAAAGAAAAATACAGTGCAATAAAAGTATCTCAAGGAATCACCGTGAACCTGACAAACGGAGAGGGCCCTCTTACCGCCAGCATAAGCGGACCGACAAATGTAGTGGACCTTACGGCAATTGAGGTTGACAATAATACGCTGATTGTGAAATTCAAGGAGAATATAAGCCTTAAAGGTGAAAACGTAATCGTAGACATAAAAGGAATGATACCCGACAGCTTTCATGGAAGTGCAGGCGGCATACTCAACGTAAATTCATCTGTAAAAAGCGATGGAGAAGTATCGGTAAATGTCAGTTCAGGAGCCACAGTGAATCTAAACAAAACCGTATCGGGTTCCGACATTGAAATCGCAGCATCATCGGGGGCATTCATCAATATGAACAATAAAGCGACAGCGGCAGAATGCACTGTCGACACCAGTACCGGTGCAGAAATAAAAATTGCAGAAATAACAACTGACTATATCAGACTAAAAGCCTCCACTGGCGGAACAGCCAAAATTTCGGGCAAAGCCAATGTAGCATCGGCAAAGGCGAGCTTAGGCGGAGAGATTGACTGCCGAAAACTTACTGTGAACAATTACAAAAGTGTCAAGACCTCACTTGGCGGAGAAATTTTACGACAAAAGGCCATTTAACACTTTTTACACATAAAATCATCAATATTTTTGTGTGACGATGTAACAAAACAGGGTATATCTGCGTCAAAAGAATAGAGCACAAAAAACTATCCATGCTATGAACAAAAAGAGCGTTTTAATACAGGCAATCACAAGTCCGATAACTGTCGTGTGCATCTGTCTTCTTGTGGCAGCCACCTGTTTTGCATTCAGCGACAACAGCATAGATGTATTCAACTTTAACAAAGAATATATCAAACCGTCGAAAGATCTTGTGACGCATGAGTTAGGCATCGTTGAAAAATACAACGAAATTGATGTGAACCGAGGTGTGAATGTAACATATCGCGTAACTGCCGGAACACCGACCGCCGAAGTTACGGCCCCCAAAAATCTTATCGACTACGTGAAAGTCTATGTTAAAAAAGGCACACTCAAGATTACAATCGACGATAATATACAGGTAAAGGGCAATTTAAACATCAACGTCATTGTATCAGGACCAGCAATCGGTGATTTTGAAGCAAGTTCAGGCGGACAGATCACGATCGAGTCACCACTGACCCTGACCAAATCACTTGATGCTGATGCAAGTTCGGCTGGATACATAATTTTCAAAGAAACAATAAACGCCGCCAAAGTATCATTTGATGCATCATCGGCTGCCAATATCACAGCAGCTAATGTGGAAAGCAAAATTGGCGAATTTGAGGTAAGTTCGGGCGCCGAAATCAAAGTCGACAAAATCATAAGCGACTATCTTGAACTTGACAGTTCATCAGCTGCCAAAATCACGATTAAAGACTGCGTTCTGAAAAATCTTGATGCCTCAGCATCGTCGGGAGGACGAATATCTATCGCCGGTGTGACCGATGCAGCCACCCTACGCGCATCATCAGGAGCGTCGGTCGGCAGTAATAACCTGACAGTAAAATCCTCGATAAGTAAAACTGCATCGTCGGGAGGACGAATATCTACAAAATAAAACAAACGATGAATATTGGATGAATTTAGTTATTGAATGATGGTCTTTTCCTTCGGAGGAATATACTCCGAAGGAAATTTCATATATAAAAGATATGGCCAACACCTTGCTTACTGTCATTATTCCGGTGCTGAACCGCAAAAATAAGCTTTGGAGAACTCTGATGTCCATATCTTCACAGGATCATATCGAACCCGGCCGCATCAGTCTCATTATAGTCGACAACGGTTCAACCGACGGCGCTATAGATATAACCGAGGCATGGATCAAAAAAGACGCGCCGCAATGGCTAAACGTGACAATGGTCAAAGAGAGCCGTCCAGGAACATGTGCGGCCCGAAACAGGGGACTCGCCGAGGCCCAAAGCGACTGGGTGATGTTTTTCGACAGCGACGACCTGATGAAACCCAATCATCTGCATAGCGTGATAGAAAGTATAGAAAATGCAAACAACGCAGATGTGATTTATTGGGATGTGGCCTATGAAACAGAGGACGGAAAATGCGGAGTCCACCGTAAAGCAGGCCGCAATATATGGTTCAATGCTGTTATGCGCGGTATTCTTTCAACCCAACGTTACTGTTGCCGACGCAAGACAATACAATGGGCCGGAAGATGGAATGAAGAACTATGGGGATGGAACGACTGGGAACTATCGCTGAGACTAATCGGATCAGGCGCAAGGCTTCAATACCATACAGGCAAACCTACAGTTACCGTAATGGTGCACCGGGAATCAATCACCGGTGAAAGCTTTACATCGGGAGCAGGTAAATGGGAAGCTTCGATGGCAATTGCAAGAGAATATGCCCAAAGGGCCGGACTTGACTATGTGGTTCAGCTGATAGACATGAAAGGCGCAGTACTTGCCGGAGACTATGCGCGTGAAGGGTCGACCGAATTGTCGCACCGTCTGTTGAATAAGCTATACTCGCATGGAGATGTATCGCGATGGCGATTGCGATTCATTGCCGGATGGCAGCGCATAGCCGGCCGTTGGAGCAGTGTGGCTTTGTGGCTCACCGGCGGTTGGAAACTTTAATGAGAAGCACCGGGATCACCTCTGATCACCCGGTGCTGTTTAAATGCAGTTGTGTGTATATAGCATTACCAGTGTCATGAGCCATGGAATATCACTAATGAACGAACATGCTTTCGGGAATGGTGGTATTGAAATCAATCGACTGTGTTTCCACAATTGTTATTTGCTTATCGGTTGGGCTTTCCGCTACAATTTTTGCACTCCTGAGCTTTTTGTCAGAACGTGAAAACTCTCCAATGAAAGTAATTGAGTTTTTACGATGTCGGACAGTAATGATATTACCCTCTTCCGAAATCTCTTCATCAAGCACATTGAATGATCCGATCAATGATTCAAGACCAAACAGTTCTTTAAACTTAGGACCGGTATCATCAGAACACCTCTTAACCTGAATACCATTCCTCAAATGTATGTAATCTTTTCCATCAAAAATTACAGTATTCTTTTCGGCATCATGCCAATCGATGCGTGACATACTTCTTCCATCCTTATTCAGGAAATACAATGTAGCATTAACCATTGATGCCTCGGGGGCAGGATCATATATTGCCTTTGAATCGGTTTCTATGCCTCTGAGCACGAAATCAATCTTCCCGTTCTCGCTATTTTCAGCAGATTCAAGGGCTCCGAACACTATTTCAGACGCAGGCGCTATATTGGCAGATGCCGGCATTACCGATTTTACAGCAACAGTAATTACCAAAACAAACATTGCTGCAATACCTCCGATCGTCCATATTTTCGCCAACCGACGACGGCGCCTGCCGTATCCTTTTCTTGGGAAACGCGGTGTAAGCATTTCTATGACTTTATCATAGTCCTGATCATGATTTATTCTATCGTTCATATCTTTGATAATTATAATAATTTTTCTTTCTTCAGCCTGTCACGGATTTTCTCAATACCATAGCGAAAACGCGCCTTTGCCGTCGACAGACCGACGTCCATAATTTCAGCAATTTCCTGATATTGCAGTCCGCTATGCAATCTGAGACGTATGGTTTCCGACTGTTCTTCAGGCAGCAGATTCAGCAGCCTGTTGATAAGAGCAAACTCCTCTTCGAAATTATCCGGCTGCATAGACTCCGAATCCAATGTCTCAAAAGATTCAATATCCAACGCACACGTTTTTGATAAATTTCTGAGCATATCGCAACAATCGTTATGAAGTACCCGATAAATATAGGAACGTGCATCTGAGACGTTATCAAAGCGCTTTGGATCAGATAAAAATTTCACATACAGATTCTGAAGGATGTCCTCCACATCTTTTATGTCATGTAGCCGATAGCTCGCGTACTGAAAAAGCCTTGGCTTTTCAGTCTCAAGCATCTCGAAGATCAGTTGTGTTAATTTTGCCATATCCCGGAATTCATTTATACCTATTAAGACGGTGTAAATCCCCAAAAGATATATTTATCCGACATTATTTTTGACGGATTACAAAATAAATTCAAACAGTAATCCCGACAGACTCAGGGAATACGAAGACGTGTGAAAGGAACATTGCCGGCCTGAGCCGCACGTAACGAAAAATTGCCACCATACATAGGACCGATCCGGAGCTGCCAGGCATGATATCCTTTTCCTATCAAAAGAAAATCCAGGAACGTCTTTGTATGATCGCTGCATACATCGGTGTCGACATGCGCTATAGTCCCCTCTGGACTGACCACATAGTCCAATTGCAGGGCACGTCCAAGAAATGTCACCGAATCGCTTGTGACAAGCACTTTAGTTCCGGGATTCTGACTATGAATGCTTTGCAACTGATCGATGCATCTTGTAATCAGTGACTCCCTCTCGTCATCATCAAGCTGTCGACCCGGTTTCGGTTCCCGAAAATCTCCCAGAAGATCAAGAAAGCGTGCGGAAACACTCACAAAACGTCTCTCTCCTCCAAGGCGCTCCAGTTCTTTTTCGACAAGCGCCTGCATGCGGTCAGAAGGCTTGAACAGCTCTCTGAAATCATCGGCAAAGCTGTCTTCACACCAATAAAACGAACTGTAGACATGATATTGCCTATTCCGGTCTTGCAAAAATCCAGCTACTGTGGCTTTCTCAAATTCAATCTCGCGAGCGCCTGTATCACCGGTATTGTCCATATATACAGGTTCGGCCTGTAAACTATTATAAGTGAGATCTCCCTCCTTCAAACGCCAATCATATTCGGCCGGCACCAGATACTCGCCGAGCGGAAACGGCCACGTGAAATGAATGGCAAACCGACGTCCATCCTCTTTACAAAAATGATAGAACGACGCAATACTGCGCAGACGATCGGCAAGTCCACCGTGAAGCAGACGTCCGTCGGACATAGCTACGACCATTGCCGGATCATCAAGACCCGACAATGGCCGACTTTCAGTATAATATTTCAATAAGTGCCTCCGCACGACCCGACGATAACGATAGCGACGGAAAAAGAGAAAATTTACCTCTCTCTTAAGTGGTACAAGCCACGCGGGACACTTTGACATAACCGATACTTAAAGAGCAAGCAATTCCTCGATTTTGGCCTTAAGAACTTCCTTGGACTGGAGTCCGGCAAGACGGATATCGGTTTTCTTACCATCCTTGAAGAAGAGAAACGTCGGGATAGCCATAACACGATACTTCATGGCAAGGTCACTTTCCTCATCGATATTGTATTTGCCAATGACAACGCGCCCTTCATATTCCTCGGCCATAGCGTCGACAGCAGGAGCCATCGCCTTGCATGGACCGCACCATGTAGCCCAGAAATCAATCACGACAGGCTTGCCTGACTCAATAATTTCGCCGACGTTTGCGTCTGTAAATGTAAGTGCCATAATTTCAGTTTATTATTATTATTTAGTAGTATTTATTTCTTCATGATACTCTGTAATCGAGTTCCATTTCATCAAGTGTCTCAAGCACCTTGCGTGTCAACGGCATCTTGCGGCCGGCATCAAGGCGTATCACCCGGTTTGACTCAGCATCAAAAACCCTGAACGCCCAGTTGATCCTGCCTATCTCACTGTCGGACGCTCCTGTGTGCATACATTCCTTAAGTGTACCGAGAAAATCATTGTTGAGCATAGCCGGCACAACGTCGATAGTAAGCTGATGCAACAGGCGGCCTTGCATATCGCCAAGCCACTGCATATCGACAATTTTCATGCGCAGATCACCATTATAGCCTTTGTGCCATGCAAGTTTCGCATAAATCGCAGAACCGGGAGTGCCAAAACTCGAATACAGCTTAAAATCATCTCCGAAAAGACGAAGGTCATAGGTACCCATGAAATCTTCTATCTTCATTATACCGAAAAACGACCCTTTTTTTGTCAATCTCTTTTCAAAATCGACCACCATACCGCCAATGCATATTTCGGCACCTTCCGCAATATGATTTTCAAGTTCAGACAACGGAGTAAGCGCCTGGGTCAACTCCACATAGAACGGATCAAGAGGATTGGCCGACAGATACATCCCAACCAGTTCTTTTTCCTTCTCGAGTCTCACGGCAGGAATCCACTCTATGCCCGGTTTAACAGCCGGACGCCCCGATGTGTTAAGGCCCGGATCGGTCTCACCGAACAACGATGCCTCGGCACGCTGCGATGCCTGCTGAAATGCATATCCGTATCGCAAAAGATTTTCAGCAAAGGTCTCATCCTTACTGTTTTTTTCCAGATAGTCCTCGCGCTTGATCCCCTCAAAACAATCGAATGCACCGGCAAGCGCCAAAGCCTCAAAGACACGGCGGTTGAGGCCTCCCATAGGCACGCGCTCGACAAAATCATAGATTGACTCGAATACTCCTCCTCGCCTTCGCTCGTCGATAATACCCGCAACTACGTTTTCGCCGACACCCTTGATCGCCGACAATCCGAAACGGATCTCACCTTTGGAATTCACACCAAATTTACTGAAACTTTCATTGACGCTCGGCCCCTTTACAGGTATCTTCATAGCCTTGCACTCGTCCATGAAGCCGCGCAACTTCGTGATGTCGGCACTGTTGCGCGACAGCACAGCCGCCATATACTCCGGTGCGTAATTGGCTTTCAGCCATGCCGTCTGATAAGCTACCCAACTATAGCATGTGGCATGACTCTTATTGAACGCATATGAAGCAAATTTTTCCCAGTCAGCCCATATTTTTTCCAACACTTTAGGATCATGCCCGTTGGCCTGTCCCCCCTCAAGAAACTTACCTTTCAGATGATTCATCTTGTCGATAAGCTTTTTACCCATAGCCTTACGCAACGTATCACTCTCACCACGGGTAAAGTTGGCAAGCAACCTCGACAAAAGCATCACCTGCTCCTGATAGACGGTCACCCCATAGGTATCTCTCAAATAACGCTCCATTACAGGAATGTCATAGACAATCTCCTTGCGCCCATGCTTACGCGCGATGAACTCGGGGATATAATCCATAGGACCCGGACGGTAAAGAGCATTCATCGCTATAAGATCCTCGAACGTCGACGGCTGCAGTTCACGAAGATATTTCTGCATACCGGCCGACTCAAACTGGAATGTACCGAACGTGCGTCCCTGACAGTAAAGCTTGTAGGTCTTCGGATCATCGATAGGAATTGTGTCCATGTCAATGTCGATACCGCGCGTAAGTTTTACATTCTTTACGGCATCCTTGATGATCGAGAGTGTCTTTAGACCGAGGAAGTCCATTTTTATAAGACCTGTCTCCTCAATGACACGTCCCTCGTATTGCGTTACAAGAAGCTTACCTTCCTGTTTATCCGTAGCCGTAGAAACCGGAACCCAGTCGGTTATATCGTCGCGGCAGATTATAACACCGCAGGCATGAACACCTGTGTTTCTCACATTGCCCTCAAGCTGGCGCGCATACTGTAGTGTCTCTACTATGAGAGGATTGCTGCTTCGCAACTCATTCTGGAAATCGGGCAGATACTCATAGCAGTTCTTAAGGTTGATCTTGAGTTCCTTACCATTGACCTCTGGCATGTGGGCAGGCACAAGTTTCGCAATACGATCGCTCTCGGCAAGCGGCAACTGCTCGACACGCGCCACATCCTTTAACGCAAGCTTTGTGGCCATTGTACCGTAAGTGATAATGTGCGCCACTTTCTCTTCCCCATATTTCTGAGTGACATAACGCAGCACATCGGCTCGGCCGTCATCATCGAAGTCAATATCAATATCAGGCAGGGAAATACGATCGGGATTCAGGAAGCGTTCGAAAAGAAGATCGTATTTTACGGGATCTATCTGAGTTATACCCAAACAATAAGCGACGCACGAACCTGCGGCCGATCCACGGCCCGGTCCCACGCTGACTCCAAGCTGATTCTTGGCCGCGTTGATAAAATCCTGCACAATCAGGAAGTAACCGGGAAAACCCATTGTCTTCATAATGTGCAGTTCGAAATTTATACGCTCGTCGATTTCATGCGGCAGCGGGTCGCCATAACGTTTTTTAGCACCGTCATAGGCAAGTTTGCGCAGATAGTCCGCCTCAAACTTAATTCTATATAATTTTTCATAACCGCCAAGGCTTTTCACTTTTTTCAAAGCGGCCTCCTCACTCATGACAATGTTACCATTTTCATCGCGAGTGAACTCATCGAACAGATCCTGCTCTGTGAGACGCTGACGGTACTCCTCTTCGGTTCCGAAATCAGCCGGAATCTCGAAAGTCGGCATAATGGGACCGTGGTCGATCGAATATACCTCGACCTTATCAAGCACTTCAAGCGTGTTGGAGAGAGTCTGGGGGAGATCTCCGAAAAGGCGGTTCATCTCCTCGGTGGTCTTCATCCACTCCTGCTTTGAATAGAACATGCGATTGGTATCGGCCACATATTTATTGGTCGATACGCATATCAACCGGTCATGTGCCTCGGCATCTTCCTCATTTACGAAATGAACGTCGTTGCTCGCGATAAGCTTTATACCAAGTCGGGCGCTCAGCTCCACAAGCTTTTCATTAACTCTTTCCTGAAGAGGATATGTGTCGTGATTGGCATTCTGAACCGTCGCCTTGTGGCGCTGCATCTCAAGATAATAGTCGTCGCCAAATGTGTCTTTGTACCACTTGAGCGATTTCTCGACTTTCTCCATGTCACCGGCAAGAATCAATTTCGGAATCTCGCCACCAAGACATGCGGAACAAACTATAAGACCCTCACGATAAATCTCAAGCTCACGCTTGTCAGTCCGCGGGTGGTAATAGAAGCCCTTAGTCCAGGCCTTACTCACCAGCTTACAGAGATTCTTGTAGCCTTGTTTGTTTTTTGCCAGTACGATAAGGTGATTACCCTTATCGCCCGATAGCCGCGTCTCAAGCCCATTTTCGGTCACATACATCTCGCAACCGAAAATGGGTTTGAATTCCGGCAGCCCCTGCTCGCGCAACTTTCCGTTTTTCTTGTTCACATAATTGAACATCTCCTTCACACCATACATCACACCATGGTCTGTCAGAGCAATTCCCGGCATTCCGTCGGCTATCGCTTTATCTACCAGCGCGTCTATCGAAGCCTGGCCATCGAGTATGGAATACTGTGAGTGGACGTGAAGATGTACAAAAGGTTCCAAGGCAAGGGAATTTATGAGAGAGATTAATTATTTGCAATTATTACCAGATCACTACTCGGTCTTCGGGAGCGCGGTAAAGTTTGTCGCCCTCCTTTATGCCGAACGCCTCAAAGAAAGGCTCGATGTTGCGGAGTGTTACATTCACACGGTTTTCAGCCAGCGAGTGCGGGTCTGACGAGGTGAGGTTGAGCTTTTCCTCATCACGGGCGTTGTTAGCCCAGATATAGGCATAATTCATGTAGAACAACTGTTCGGGAGTCATGCCGGCAACCTTTGCCTCTTCTGATTTCGGATCGATCCCCTGCTTTGCAAGAGCGTTAAGCAATGCTGTGCGCGATACACGCAGGCCACCCTGGTCAGCGATGTTCTCGCCAAGCGTGTACTGGCCGTTGGCATGCACGCCAGGAGCAATCTCAACCGAATCAAACTGTGCTACAAGCTGCTTTGCAAGAGCATTGAACGCTTCGGCATCCTCAGCTGTCCACCACTCTTTCAGATTTCCATCAGCATCGAAAATGCGTCCCTGATCGTCGAACCCATGTGTCATCTCATGACCGATGACAACTCCGATTCCACCGTAATTCTCGGCATCGGTAGCTTCCGGATCAAAGAACGGTGCCTGCAGAATCGCAGCCGGAAAAACTATCTCGTTGGCCATGGGATTGTAGTAGGCGTTGACCGTCTGCGGTGTCATGCCCCACTCGGTCTTGTCGACCGGTTTTCCCCATTTTGAGAGTATGTCGTCTTTATTCCACTTCTGCACCTGCTTGAAGTTATCATAAAGGCTCTTGCTTTCATCAATCTCAAGCGTGCTGTAATCTTTCCACTTGTCGGGATAACCGATTTTTACTGTAAAAGCGGCAAGTTTCCTACGTGCATTTGCTTTGGTTGAATCACTCATCCATGTGAGATTATCGATGTGTGTGCCAAGGGCCCCGCGCAGATTCTCAACAAGGTCAAGCATTTTCTGCTTGGACGACTCTGGGAAATACTTTGCCACATACAACTCGCCTATAGCTTCACCCATTGCAGACTCTGTCATCGACAACGCACGCTTCCACAACGGACGCTGCTCCTCGACACCGCTCATCACTTTGCTGAACTCAAAAGAAGTATCAGTGAAATCGGTACTGAGATAAGGAGCCGCCTGTGCCACATATTTCCAAAGATAATAATCTTTCTTCTCGCGTGGCGAAAGCGAAGCAAGAAGATCATTGGCACGCTTCACCGTGTTGATCTCAGTCACAATTACCTTGTCGAGCGAATCGATGCCCATCGTCTCGACAAAGAAGCGATCCCAGTCGATTACCGGATACATCTTTTTAAGCTCTGTGAACGAACGCGGATTTTTCATCGCGGCAATATTACGGCTTTCCTCAAGACTCCATGTTTCTTCGGCAAGCGATGTCTCGATTTTCATCACATTTTTCATAATGCGTTCCGCATCCCCGGCACTATAGCCAGCATTGATCATCTGCTGACGGATCAGGGTGCGGTAGGCGTTGCGTATCGCCGTATTGCGCTCGTCGTCGAGCAGATAATAATCGCGGTTGCCAAGACCGATACCACCGCCACTCACATACATGGCATAGGCATTGCTGTCGTCGAAATCCTCCATTGGACCTGCATTGAAAAACGGACTGCCATGTTCAGAATGCATCCACATGAAAAGATCAGTCATAGCATTATCATCCTCGGCACTTTCCTCAATCTTACGCAGATCGGCAAGTATCGGTGACGCACCTTCATTGTTGCGGCGCACAGTGTCCATTGCCTGATTGTAGATTGTGGACACCTTGAATGCCACACTGCCGGCTTGGGGATTAGTTTCGGCAAGAGTCGTCACGATCTCTTTCACCCGCTCCTGGTTCTGCTCGTCAAGCACATTGAACTGTCCGTAGCGTGCGTGTTCGGCTGTAAGCGGATGTGCCTGCTGCCATCCCTTGTTTACGTGACCGTAGAAATCCTCACCAACTGCGATAGTCTCATCTATCGAGGTGGTATCGAGGCTTTTGAGGGCAGAGCCTTTGGGAGTACATCCTCCAGCCACAGCCCCTGCTGCTGCAATTGTCATACAGTAAGCAACGTATGAAATCTTCATTTTACCTTATTTTTATTTTACACACGGCACTCTCCTGCCGTCATGTCATGATCACATGATGCCGCGCTCACGCAGTTTCTGCTGCCAAGCCCATGCCGAACGCATAGTGTCGGCAAGCGGGGTCGCGGCTTTCCAACCAAGCACTTCATTGGCGTGTTTGGGATTAGCCCATACCTTTTCAATGTCGCCTGCACGACGGGCTACAATCTTTTTAGGCACAGTCACTCCCGTTGCCTTCTCAAATGTATCGATCAATTCCAACACCGACACACCGTTTCCGGTGCCGAGATTGAAAATCTCCACTTTGTCATCGGATTTGTCCTCCAGCATCCGCTCCACTGCTATAACATGGGCTTTTGCAAGGTCAACCACATTGATGTAGTCACGTATGCAAGAGCCGTCGGGGGTAGGATAGTCGTCACCAAACACGCTGAGTTCCTTTCTTATGCCCATAGCCGCCTGAGTGACATAGGGAAGAAGGTTCTGAGGCACGCCGTTGGGAAGCTCGCCGATCTCAGCCGACGGATGCGCTCCTACCGGATTGAAATATCGCAGAATGACACTCTTGAAAGGGGCTCCGGCTGAAATAACCTCTGTAATGATCTCCTCGGAAATCTGCTTTGTATTACCATAGGGAGAAGTTGCTTTCTTGATAGGCGCAGCCTCTGTGACAGGATTTTCGTCGGGCTCACCATAGACCGTGCATGACGAACTGAACACTATGCCTTTTGTGCCATGCTTTGCCATCTGCTCAAGCAGATTCATGAGCGTATTGAGGTTGTTGCGGTAATAGAGTATCGGCTTTTCCATAGACTCGCCAACCGCTTTGCTTGCAGCAAAGTTGATCACACCTCTGATGTCAGGATAACTGTCAAATAGTTTCTCCATCGCCGGCATGTCGGTGCAATCGGCCTGCACAAAATCAGGACGCACACCTGTGATTTTTTCAATACCGTCGATCACTTCCATGTTGCTGTTGGACAAGTTGTCGACAATCACAACATTATAACCTGCCTCCTGGAGTTCAACCACAGTGTGGCTACCTATGTATCCGGTGCCGCCGGCCACCAAAATTCGCTGGTTTTTCATCTTTCTATGATATTTATATAGACTAATCTATTGCAAGTATAAGACCCTTGAGATATTCACCTTCGGGATGATAGATCGATACCGGATGATCAGCAGGCTGAGTCATCTGATGCAGTATTCTAACTTTGCGTCCGGTCGATGCAGCCGCAGAAAACACTGCAAGCCTCAGATCACGTGCCGAAATCGCCTGAGAACAACTGAATGTGAACAGAACACCTCCCGGAGCAATCTTGCGCATGGCTGCCGCATTGAGCTTCTGATAACCGCGCAGTGCGTTGGGTATGGCAGAGCGGTGTTTAGCAAATGCCGGCGGATCAAGCACTATCAGATCAAACTCCCCGTCACGCATAGTATCGAGATAACGGAAGGCATCTTCTGCCACAGCCTCATGACGCGGATCACGGGGAAAATTAAGTTCCATATTGTTATCGGTCAAAGCTATCGCTTTTGCAGAACTGTCGACCGATACCACTCGCTTCGCACCACCGCGCATCGCATAGACCGAAAAACCTCCGGTATAACAGAACATGTTGAGAACCGAACGTCCACGACTGTATTTCTCAAGCAGCGACCGGTTATCACGCTGATCAAGGAAAAAACCTGTCTTCTGTCCTTTAAGCCAGTCGACATGAAACCTCAGACCGTTTTCAAGTGCCACATCTCCGGTCATGGCACCTTTAAGATAGTCATTCTGAGGATCAAGACGAGCCTTGAACGGCAACGTTGTTTCCGACTTATAGTAAACGTTCTTCACTCCGAGTCCGGTAATCTGCGTCAGAAGGTCGGCAAGCATCTCCCTGCGGTAATGCATCGCAACGCTATGTGCCTGCATCACCGCCGTCTCGCCATATATATCTATCACAAGTCCAGGCAGGAAATCTCCCTCGCCATGAACCAGACGATAAGAATCGTTGTCGTCGCGGAGAAGCCCGAGTGACTGCCGCAAATTATATGCATCCTCGAGACGGTGCCTGAAAAATTCTTCGTTGATTTCAGTCTCCGGCGAAGCAAAACGCAACATCCTCACGGCAATGCTACCGATCTGCCAGTCACCGGCCCCCAGCTCGCGTCCGTCATGACCAACGACTTTTACTACTTCTCCTTCTTCGATACCTTCGGACGGCACTGTGGCAATCGCTCCCGAAAAAACCCAGGGATGAAAACGTCCGAGCGATTCCTCTTTCCCCTTTTTCAGCTTTATTTCCTTCATCCCGATCTACTTTATGAAGAAACGATACAGATCATTGCCATTGGCATACAGCAACAGCGCAAACAGCAAAAGCATGCCGGCCATCTGCGCATACTCCAAAAATTTCTCTGACGGCTTTCGGCGTGTCACCATCTCCCATATAAGGAACATCACATGCCCGCCATCAAGTGCCGGAATGGGTATCACGTTCATGAACGCGAGTATGATCGACAGAAACGCTACCGTTTCCCAAAACGACAGCCAGTTCCATGCCGACGGAAACATCGACCCAATAGCGCCGAACCCGCCTATGCTCTCGGCTCCGCGTTTAGTGAAAATATATTTCAACGATCCGACGTAGTTGCCCATTGTGGATACTCCGTTGGATATGCCTTTGGGGATTGATGCAAAAAGCCCGTATCGCACATACTGCACCGGATAGATCTCGGCAGGAAGCATAAGCCCTATTCCAAGTTTACCGTCAGATGTAGGTGTGGCTTCAAGCGTCACAATCCCGCCATCGCGTTCAACCGTGAATTCGGTCGGTTTACCTGCATTAGACAATAGCTCGGCGCTGAATTCCGTATAGGACGGAGTAGGGACCGCACCTACCGAAGTGAAACGGTCTCCCTCCATTACTCCGGCTTTCACGGCCGGATCTCCGGCAGCAAGGCTCTTGACAATAACCGGTACACGCATCGCCATAAAACCTCCTTCGTCGTTCACACTGAATATAAAATCATCGGGCAGAGCGATACTGACAGTGTCACTGCCGTTGCGCAACACCTTTACTTCTTTTGCCTCTACAATATCAATCAATGAAGCAGACTCTCCAAGTTCCTTTCCGTCGGCCATGAGCGGAATATCACCATTGCGAAATCCCACCGCCTGAGCAGCCGGTACAAAATCAAATCCGGCACTCACATCACGCATGTTGATATGCGATTCACCCCAATGGAAAGCAATGCCGGCATAAATAACTACCGCAAGCACAAAATTCATAATAACGCCTCCAAGCATCACGAGCAGCCGCTGATAAGCAGGCTTCGACCGAAATTCCCAAGGCTCGGCCACTTCCGAAAGCGATTTCTGATCCTGTGTTTCGTCGATCATTCCGGCAATCTGGCAATATCCACCAAGCGGAATCCAACCGATACCATACACCGTGTCCCGCCATGATGCCTTTTCCGCATCCTTCGCACCGGCAGGATGCGCCTTACCGACTTTCAGGGTCACAACAGCCTTGTCGTCGGCCGATGAGAGCAAAAGCAGCTTACCTTCACGAGGGATATACTTCAACAGTGAGAACTTGTAATTGAAAAAAAGATAGAAGCGGCTCACACGCATTCCGAAAATTCGGGCAAACATATAATGGCCAAACTCATGCACAATCACAAGCAGGCTCAATGCCACTATGAGCTGTAAAGCTTTTATAAGTGTCGTTTCCACGTAATACAGTTTTGATTTCTATATCAACCCGGCTGCTATGCGTCGGGCCTGAGTGTTAGACTCAACATAATCGTCGAGTGTCGGTGCCGGCACATAATCGGCCCGCTCCAATGTTTTTTCTATAATTCTTACAATATCTGTAAATCCAATCCGGTCATGCAGGAAAGCATCAACAGCAATCTCATTAGCTGCATTTATCACACATGCAGTATTTCCTCCATGCTGCAAAGCATAGTGTCCGAGGGCAATCCCGGGGAATTTCTCTACATCGGGTTCCTCAAATGTGAGATGACTCATATCAGCCACTGTAAGCCGACGTTCGACCGAAGGCAATTCAAGTCTGCGGCTTCCGGCAAGGGCATATCTGATCGGGAGATGCATGTCGGGGACCCCCAACTGCGCTTTTAGGGCACCGTCGCGATATTCGACCATAGAGTGCACAATCGACTGCGGATGCACGACAGCTGAAATACGCTCCCCCGGAATTCCGAAAAGCCAGCGCGCCTCGATAATTTCAAACGACTTGTTGACCATCGTAGCGGAGTCAACAGTGATTTTGGCACCCATACTCCAGTTGGGATGTCGCAGAGCGTCGGATGCTTTCATTCCTGCCAGTCTGGAAGGCTCAACGCACCTGAACGGCCCTCCCGATGCTGTGATCCACAATCGTTCCACAGTATTGCAGTCCTCGCCATGCAGACACTGGTATATGGCGGAATGCTCTGAATCGACCGGAATGATATCCACGCCGAAGATTTCTTTCTCTCGTGTGACAATATCTCCTGCGACAACCAGAGTCTCCTTGTTTGCCAGCGCGATAGTCTTACCGGCTCTTATGGCGCGAATGGTAGGTATCAGACCGCTGTAACCCACCGTAGCAGTGACGACGACATCAGTATCATCATCGGCCATGGCGTCAGCTATAGCCTCATCCCCACAACTGGCTTTTATGCCCATTGACGCCATCTCGGCTCTGAACACCTCGAACGCGTCGCGAGACTGTGGATTTGCGACCACAACTTTTGAGGGACGGAACTTTGCCGCCTGCTCCGACAGCATATCCATGTTGCTTCCAGCTGTCAACACACTCACCACAAACAGTTCAGGATACGATGCGACAGTATCCAGTGTCTGACGTCCGATCGACCCTGTAGATCCCAGCACGGCGACTCTGCGCTGCGTGCCGTCCATATCTTTTCTTTCCTGACACATTTGCGCCAAAGATACGAATTTTTTACCAAATATATTGCGCAACAGGACACAACAAACGATTGTGTATTTGTGTCCATATTTCTACTTTTGCACGGCATAAAGATATGTATTTTTCATTAACACATACTGCAACAAACCATAACGCCGTTTTGAAAGAGCCAGCATATACCCAGTCCTGCCTGCGCTGCATTTTGCGCACATTCCTGACAACACTAATATTATGCAATCTGACTATTACCAGCTCCCATGCACAGATAATAGTAAAAAACAACAATGACAAGATAATTGCCGACAGCATCCGCAGGGCATTTGACGACGAGCCATATTTCGGACTATACAAAGACAACTATTTTATTTTCGGAACATCGATCGGCCCGAAACCCACAAAGCAGAACTCAAACGTAAAGTTCCAGATATCCATCGCACAGAAGCTAACAAAATCGACACTTCCGTTCGGTACCTACCTATACCTGTTTTATACCCAAAAGGCATTCTGGAACGTTCTTGAGAATTCGATGCCTTTTCACGACCTGAACTTCAATCCAGGCGTGGGCCTTGCCAAGCCCCTCTTCGCAGATGGAGCATATATCGGAAAGGCTATTTTTCAGATCGAGCACGAGAGCAACGGCCGTGACTCAATCCAATCAAGATCATGGAACAGGATCTCATTCGGAGCAAACATCATCATCGACAGAAACATGATGGTCCATGGCAAATACTGGATACCGATTGTCGACGGCGAAAACAACCGTGACATAACAAAATATGTCGGGATATGCCAGGCCGGAGTAAACTACATAAGCGACAACCGGCGTTTTATGGGCTCACTAACATTTGTGAAAAGGGCCAAATGGAGCCCAAGTTTCAACACTATATTCGAACTGGGATACAAAATATCCAAAAACGACAATCAATATCTTTTCCTTCAATATTATAACGGTTATGGCGAAGGATTGCTCGATTATAAGACCTATCGGTCGGAGCTACGCATCGGCATGGTCATACGCCCAAAATACTTCAGCGATTTCTAATCAGAAATTGATTTAAAACCCCACTCCGAGCGGATTTACAAACTTTTTTTTGTGAATTTAATATGTCGTTTGCAAAAAAATTGCCATATTTGCACCCACCAAACTGCGGATGATGCTGTTAGTTGGTAAAAATCATATTCTGAAAGTTAATCTTATTCATATTTTAAACAAACATGACAAAAGCAGAAATCGTCAGCGAAATCTCCAAAACAACCGGAGTTGACAAAGCAAGTGTCCTCGCTACCGTCGAGAAGTTCATGGAAATTGTGAAGGACAGCCTCGTTAACGGCGAACATGTTTACCTTCGCGGATTCGGTAGCTTCATCGTCAAGACTCGTTCCGAGAAGACAGCCCGCAACATCTCCAAGAACACCACAATCATCATCCCAGAGCACAAAATTCCGGCATTCAAGCCCGCCAAAGTGTTCATGAACAACGTTAAGGGTGAATAATCGCTCCAACGGTTTCAATAAATAGACTCAAGACATCAAGTCTCTCCATAATATTCATAATCTCAACAACCTTCCAAAATGCCAAGCGGAAAGAAAAGAAAAGGCCACAAGATGGCCACGCATAAGCGCAAAAAGCGTCTGAGAAAGAACCGCCACAAGAAGAAGTAAGATCCGATCTTGGCGGCGGCCGACCGCTCCGGTAGCGTCAATGCTTCCGGACGCGGACAGGCCACGTTAACCGCCGATCATCACTTCATCAACACTTTAGGCTGGCCCTGTCTCTCACCGGATAGCGGCCTTTGCCTTTGCCAATGTTTTGTAATGAAAAGTGAACTTATCGTAGACGTTCAGTCCAACGAAATCTCAGTAGCTCTTCTCGAGGATTCACGCCTTGTATCGCTACAAAAAGAGTCTCGCGGGATTGCCTATGCCGTCGGCGACATTTATCTGGCCAAAGTTAAAAAACTCATGCCAGGCCTCAATGCCGCTTTCGTCAATGTCGGCTATGAGAAAGACGCATTCCTTCATTATCTGGACCTTGGCCCCAGGTTCTCATCCTACTCCCAATATGTCGGCGAACTTCTCGCCAACAAAAAGCACATACCGCAGCTTCAGAAAAAAAACCTCCTTCCCGAAATTGACAAACATGGCGCAATAGCCGATGTACTTTCGCCGGGACAGGAGCTGCTTGTGCAGATCGTCAAAGAGCCCATATCGTCAAAGGGTCCGCGACTTACCACCGAGATTTCCCTCACCGGCCGATATCTTGTCCTGATGCCTTTCTGTGACAAGATTTCTGTTTCCCAGAAAATAAAATCCGGTGAGGAACGCACTCGCCTCCGGCAACTTCTCGGCAGTATAAAGCCAAAAAATTTCGGCATAATAGTAAGAACTTCCGCCGAAGGTAAAAAAGTCGCCGAGCTCAACACCGAACTCAAAGCACTCATGAAGTGCTGGGAAGACGCTCTTGCCAAAGCACAGAAAGTAAGTGCTCCCGCCCTCGTTTTTGAAGAAGAGAGTCGCATCGTCACCGCACTGCGCGACATTTTCTCTACCTCTTTTCAGGACATCTACGTCAACGACTCCGAAATCACGCAGCAGATACGCAACTACGTATCTATAATCGCACCGGAGAGCCGTGACATTGTTAAGGAATACACTGCCCCAGAACCAATATTCGACAAATTTGGCATAACACGCCAGATCAAGTCGTCGTTTGGAAAAACGGTATCATTCCGCAGCGGAGCCTACATCATCATCGAGTCAACGGAAGCATTGCACGTAATTGATGTCAATTCCGGAAACCGATCAAAAGCTTCAAGCGATCAAGAATCAAACGCACTTGAGGTAAACCTCAGAGCTGCCGACGAAATCGCCCGTCAGCTTCGGTTGCGCGACATGGGAGGGATCATCGTGATAGACTTCATCGACATGGCAAAGCAGGAGCACCGCCAGGCGCTCTTCGACCACATGAAAGAAGTCATGGCCAATGACAGAGCAAGACACAACATCTTGCCTCTGAGTAAATTCGGGCTTATGCAGATTACACGCCAGCGTGTGCGTCCGGCCCTTGACATTGTCACCACCGAAAGCTGTCCATCATGCTTCGGCAAAGGTGAGATACAGCCTTCGCTGCTATTCACCGACACGCTCAAGGAAAAGCTCGATTATCTGATAAACGATCTGCATCAACGCAACTTCATCATGTATGTGCATCCGTTTGTCGACGCATACATCAAAAAAGGACTTCTGACGTCGCTTTACCGCAAGTGGCGCACTGAACTCGGCAGAAACTTCAAGATCATGCCCGACCAGTCGCTTGCTTATCTGCAGTATCGTGTCATCGACAGCCAGAAAAATGAAATTGACCTCAAAGAGGAAAAGGACATGGCATCGGCTGCGACAAAAACAAAAAACAAAGCCAAGAACCGGGGCACCAACCCAAATGACGAATGACCCCATGACCACCTGATCAGTGGTCACCACGTCTACCAAATGGCCGAAAAAAAAGATTCCTATATGCGCAAGCCCGACTGGCTTCGCATCAAGCTTCCCGACGCGGTCAAGTCGGGCAAAATCCGGCAAATGCTTGCCGAGAGAAACATAAACACTATCTGCTCAAGCGGAATGTGTCCGAATCGTGGCGAGTGCTGGTGTGCCGGCACCGCCACTTTTATGATCGGGGGAGACACATGCACCCGGGCATGCCGTTTCTGTGCGGTGAAAACAGGTCGACCAGGCACACCTCCCGACCCGGTTGAAATCGACAATATAGTACGTTCTATCAAAGAACTTGGGCTGCGCCATGCAGTAGTCACCTCAGTAGACCGTGACGATATTCCTGACGGAGGCGCCACCCACTGGGCCGCTCTCATACGTGCCATACGTCGAAACTGCCCCGGCGTAACTCTTGAAACTCTTATTCCCGACTTCCAGGGCAAGACCGAACTTATAGATATCGTAATTGCCGAAAAGCCGGATGTAATATCACACAATCTCGAAACGGTGCGGCGTATTACTCCCGACGTGCGTTGCTCGGCCACCTACGACCGCTCGCTTATGGTGCTGAACCATATCGCCAAAAATGGTATACGCACAAAATCAGGCATCATGCTCGGATTGGGTGAAACTCCGGAAGAGATCATTGAAACAATGGACGACCTGATTGAAGCAGGCTGCGAAGTCATGACAATAGGTCAATATCTGCAACCATCAAGAGAGCATTATCCAGTAAAATCCTATATAACGCCGGAAACTTTCGAACAATACCGTCTTATAGGCATAGATAAAGGATTTCGCCATATCGAGAGCTCACCGTTTGTACGCAGCAGTTATCACGCCGAACGACATGTCCATTGATATCAGAATCGTTCCCGGACTGCTCCCCTACCGTGAAGGATGGGATATGCAGCACCTGCTACTTGAACAGGTAAAGCGAGGCGATGCGCCCGAGACTATACTAATTGTCGAGCATATGCCGGTATTTACCCTTGGATTTCATGGAAATGCCGCAAACATGCTCGCCGACGAAAAGGCACTCAAACAACGTGGAGCCGAAATACTGCGCGTAGAGCGAGGAGGCGACATTACATTCCATGGTCCGGGACAAATAGTGGCATACCCAATCATAAGACTGCGCGACCGGCATTTCGGAGTAAAGTCATACGTCGACCGACTTGAACAATCGGTCATCGACACATGCCGCACCTTCGGCGTCAATTCAGAACGAATAGAGAACGCCACCGGTGTGTGGTGCGGCACAGGCACAGCAACCGAACGAAAAATATGCGCTATCGGTGTCAAGGTTAGCCACGGCATCACCATGCATGGTCTTGCACTCAACGTCACAACCGATCTTGACTGGTTCAAACTGATAAATCCCTGCGGTTTTACCTCGAAAGGCGTAACGTCTATCGCCATGGAAACCGGGATCACTCCTGATTTCACACAAGTAACAAATATTCTATCGGAAAACCTGCTTGCAAATCTCACGGAATAACCACTCTGAACATTGGATGAGGTCCTCTGCTTACAAGTCCCAGAGTAGCTCCGCCATTGCGTCGCAGCAATTGTCGTGACAGCGACAGTCCAATACCACTGCCACCCGGTTTGGTGGTGAAAAACGGAATAAAAATTTTATCGGCAATTTCGTCAGGTATTCCAGGTCCGCTGTCGGATATTTCTATTGTAACCGACTCGTCTGGTAAAATACATCCTGTTATCCTCACATAACCTGTATCGTCTCCGAGACGTGCGTTTTCCATACCGTTTTTCAACAGATTCACCATGGCCTGGCTTAACATACCCTCATCGCTATAGACCATCACGTCTTCAGAACCCGACATGTCTATACGGAAATCCGGCACCTCGCATCCATCAGAATCAAACATGCATCTGACATGATTCACACAACGTTCAAGAAAATCATAAAGGAGAAAAGCTTTTGGTGCAGGATCAGGCAAGCGAGAGAGGCTATTATAGGATCTTACAAAATTCCTCATATAACCAGAAGCACCCGCTATTGTTTTTAACTGTTGCTTCACATCAACCGACAAAACATCACTTTCAGGTGAATCAAGCACATTTTTCGCAAGTGACACTATAGGAGTCAGCGCATTATTGATTTCATGTGCCAAGACCTGTGAATATCGCATCCATGAATCCATATCGCGATCGATAACGGCAGAGGTCACATCATCGAGCGTCAGCATCACAAACACATTCCCTCCAGTCTCAATCCTGACAATACCGACGGTAACCACATTCTCTTCTATCCTCATCACCTCGGCGCCTGTAATGCCCACACCCGTTTCAAGCAATGTGCCAAGCTTTGTTCCTGCAAACTGCCTGGCAGACGTCACAACATTGCGTCCAAGCATCCTCAATGCCGCATGATTGCTAAGCACAGCACGTCCATCACTGTCTCGAAACACGACAATGCCAGTCGAAGACCGCTCTACAACGGCATTGAGAAAACTGTCGCGCATCATATTCCTGTCCCTTAGATCGCCAAGCACTTTTCTTATCGCATCAAGATTCCACATGACTTTTTTATCGAAAACCTTAGGCAAAAAAGCTGTATCTCCATTTGAGAGTGCCTCGATAAGGATATCGGTCGAACGACGCATATGACGGGTCACTATAATCATACGGCAACCAATCACTACAAGGCAAGAAATAACAATACCAACCGCCCACAAAAAAGCCGCACTCATAATCCGTATCGTTTTATCTTGTTGTAGAGTGTCTGACGGGATATGCCCAAACTCTTTGCCACAAGAGTCATGTTGCCGCCATGCTCCTCAATGCGGCCGGCTATCATATCCCGCTCCATATCCGCCATTGTAGTACCTACATTTTCTGTATTTATCGGTATTTGCCTCAATCCGAGCACTTCGGCGGAAACGACATCTCCATCAGTCATTATAACAGCCTTTTCCATCACATGCTCAAGCTCCCTTACATTTCCGGGCCAAGCGTAACCAAGTATCTCGCTCCTCGCAGAGTCTGACAGGACAAGTCTTTTGCCATCACAATAAATCCGGCTGTATTTGTTTAGAAATTTTCCGGCTAACTGAAGTATATCACTCCCGCGACGGCACAACGGCGGTACGTCTATATGGATTGTGTTTATGCGATAAAGCAGATCCCTTCTGAAAAGCCCTTCCATCACCAAACGTTCAGGATCGGCCGACGTCGCCGACACAAGTCTTATGTCTACCTTACGAGGTTTTGTTTCTCCGAGCCGTGTTAGACAGCGCTCCTGCAACACACACAGCAATTTCGATTGCAGACGTGGAGTTAGATTGGCTATTTCGTCAAGAAAAAGCGTACCTCCGTCGGCCTCTTCAATAAGTCCGGCCTTTCCGGTCACAGCTCCGGTAAATGCGCCTTTGGCATATCCAAAAAGCTCACTCTCAAAAAGAGTATCGGCAATCGCCCCCATATCCACATGCACAAGACGTCCGGCCTTTCGCTTTGACAACTCATGTATCCGCCTGACAAGAGCCGATTTGCCAGTACCATTATCGCCTGTGACGAGAATAGAGGCCATGGTAGGCGCTACACGCTCCACCATTTCACGCACAAGATTCATACCAGGGCTGTTTCCATAGAAATACCCTCCATCCGACTTATCATCACGACTGATATTACGCCTGCTCCATTTAGGAAGCCCATCGATGACAGCCATCAGACGCCCGCGTTCAATAGGCTTGACCATAAAATCAGTAGCACCTTCCTTTATCCCTCTTACTGCAAGATCTATGTCTCCGTAAGCAGTCATCAGAACTACAGGTACCTCTGCATAGTTTCCACGCAGCCATTTCAACCAATAAAATCCCTCGTTACCCGATACCATGCCTCTACGGAAATTCATGTCCAAAAACACACAAGCAGGTTTCGACTCCCCCATCATCTCAGGCAACCTTTCGGGCGTGGAAATCCATATCGGCTCAACCGACATCTGACCGAGCATCAGACTCAGCGTCTGCCCCACCCCCTCATTGTCATCCACGACAACTATCCGTCTGCTCTCTCTACCCATACAGCAAAAATACACTTTAGCCTTAATTATACAATGCTTTATTATTTCCAAATTCCAGACTAATTTTTAACGAGTTGTCAAAATTCTTTACACAATTTGTCAAGTAATTTGACAACACAGCACGCCGCGCAAATAACATACAGCTACCAATCAGCAAGTTATATTCTTTGGCACGATATTTGTGACAATTTAAAGTAAAAACATAATTTTAACATCATGTTCAACAATTTACTTTACACCTGGCGAAGTATCGTATCTATGCCACGACAAAGCATCCTGAAGACGGTGTCTTTAGCATTCGGTATAGGCATTTCAATACTTCTGCTGGCGAAATTCGCTTATCTCAAAAGCTACGACACATCCTACAAGGATCATCAGAATTTGTACCAGGTATGGATCACATGGCACATGAAAGACCGCGACATACCGCCAACCACAATAATTCCTGGAAAAATACCGTCGTCTATCGCTGAAGAGCTGTCAGAAATATTCAGCAGCGGAACCGCGACAAGCCGCAACGGAATTACCACATACGTAGAAACCTCCGATACTAAAATCGGCGATGACGTGACTAACATTTTGGGCGATACCCTGTTCTTCGAGACACTCGGTATCGAATTACTGAGCGGCAATCCACAGGATCTCGCCAACACATCGTCGATATTCATATCTGATCGCCTGGCAAAAAAACTTTTCGGCAACGAAAAGGATGTTGCCGGCAACGCAGTGTATCTCAACAAGAATTACGACGAGAGTCTCTCAATCGCCGGAGTATTCAAAGCGCTGCCTGAGAATTCAACCGTAAGTACGGATATGGTAACGTCCATAGCGCCATACGCCGAATATTTCCGTTGGATAGGTGGAGACTCATGGTGGGGATTCCTACGCAAAAGACCAGACTGTAATCTGAGCCTCGACGAGATAAACGCACGTATCGCGAAGATTGTCGAGAAAAATGCTCCGGCAAGAGATGATCTATCAATCGAAATAAATATCAAACCTGTATCAGAATCACTCTCAAGCGATTCAAGCATAAAGTCAATGATGTACATTCTGGTTTCACTGGCTGTAACGATACTTGTAATAACGATATTCAACTATGTGCTCATAGCCATCGCATCACTTTCCAGGCGTGCCAAAGCTGTAGGTGTGCACAAATGTTGTGGCGCCGGCACGGGCTCCATACTGTCAATGTTTGTGCTCGAAACATCATTTATACTGCTTGCAGCACTCGCGCTTGCCACTTTGTTTATATTCACATTCCGTGGATTTATCGAATCTACTCTCCAGGTTTCGGTATATGAACTTTTCAACCCATCACGGCTTTGGGTGACAGGTTCAGTTATAGTCATCGCAATAATTATAGGCGGATTCATTCCCGGAATCATGCTCTCCCGCATCGAGGTATCGACAATATTCAGGAGCTTCACTGAAAACCGCCGCAATTGGAAGCGCGTACTGCTGTTCGCCCAAATTACCGGCGCGACAATTATTCTCACCATGTCATCGGTAGTGCTCTCTCAACTCAATTTCGCACTGAACCTCGATCCGGGCTACCGCATGAAAGGACTTGTTATTGTGCATTATGACCACAATGCCAAAGATGCCATAGTATCAGACGTCTCCTCGCTACCCTACGTAACAGATTACGGTTTTTCGGGAAGCAATCCTATATGGGGATACAGTGGCGAAATAATACCAGATGACAACGGTACGTCATTATTCTCGACCAACATAGATTATGCGACATCCGACTATGTAAATTTCATGGGATTCAAACTCCTTTCAGGGCGACTTCACCGCGATGTCGGCGAAGCAATAATCAACCGGTCATACTGTACCGAAAGCGGTTGGACTCCTGAGAATGCGATAGGACGCGTAATAGGTCACCCCGGAAGAAAGATGACAATTGTTGGTGTTATAGAAGATTTCAGCATACGCACACTCACATATGACAAAGATCCATTCATATTGATAAAACCTCAAAACGATGACGAAATGTCGACATTGCAGGTGCACGTGGCAGAACCTTATGTTGAAAACACTCGGAAACTTGCCGAACATATCGCTGAGAATTATCCGCAGATAAATCGTGTTCCGACACTTGTCACCGAAGAGCTACGCGAAATGTACAGCGACGTAACACGCTTCCGCAACCTCACTTTCATTGCAGCCATAGCCATTTTCTTCATAACCATGATGGGACTTGTGGGCTACCTCGCCGACGAGATACAGCGCCGCCGACGTGAGATAGCCATACGCAAAGCCAATGGAGCCGGAATCTACGACATCGTCACCATGCTCGCACGCGACATCGTCATCTACGCGTTGCCCGGTGTCATAGTGGGCGGGATAATCGCCAACCGGCTCGCCACCCTGTGGCTTGAGCAGTTCACAAAGACAAGCCCCTTCCTGCCGGCCATCTACGTCATGGTCCCCATAGCAGTCTTCATTGCGACTGTGATTTCAATAATTGCCATATCATGGTCGACAGCATCGTCTGATCCGGCCGAAGCACTCAAATCTGAATAACCCAGACAAATATGATACAGCTCAATAAAATCTGCAAAGAGTTCACTACCGACACCGTGCGCACACTCGCCATACAGGATATCGACCTTTCAATCTCGCGCGGCGAATTTGTTGCCGTCATGGGCCCCTCGGGCTGCGGAAAATCAACCCTGCTCAACATCGTAGGCACACTCGACCGACCCACATCAGGCTCCTACCTCCTCGACGGCAAAGAAGTCGGCGGCCTGTCGACCTCGCAGCTCACCGCCATACGCAAAGGCAAGATAGGATTCATCTTCCAGTCGTTCAACCTCATCGACGAGCTCACTGTGCGACAGAACGTCGAGTTGCCTCTGACCTATCTCAACATCTCGGCCTCTGAGCGCCGCAGCCGCGTGGGTGAGCTGCTCGAACGCATGAACATGTCGCACCGCGTCAACCACTATCCCCGTCAGCTGTCGGGCGGACAGCAGCAGCGTGTGGCGATAGCACGCGCCCTCGTCACCAACCCCGACATCATACTCGCCGACGAGCCAACCGGTAATCTCGACTCCAAAAACGGCATCGAAGTAATGGAACTGCTCACCGACCTTAACGCAGCAGGCACCACAGTGATGATGGTGACACACTCCGATCGCGATGCAGCCTACGCTCACCGAACGATCACCCTGTTTGACGGGCACATCACTTCTTCAATAAAACGTTAGGATCTCTTATATAGCCAATCCCCCAATGGAAAGGCGCTGATACCGATCTATATAACAAACAAGAGCCGGTCTCGCATAGGTGAGACCGGCTCTTGTCATGTGTCAACGGTGTTCACACTTTATATTTATACTCAATTCCGGCAAGATCGGCATTGGCTTTCACAATCTTCTTTGACAGTCCTTCGCTCCAGGCGCTCAGACGTGATGAAATACCATCATCGGTCAACGACAGAATGCGTGCTGCAAGCACAGCGGCATTCATAGCTCCATTTATACCGACAGTAGCCACAGGAATGCCCGGAGGCATCTGCGCAATCGAAAGAAGGGCATCCACGCCACCAAGCGATGAATCAATAGGCACACCTATCACAGGAAGCGGAGTGATAGCAGCTATCACTCCCGGTAATGCAGCCGACATGCCGGCTGCGGCAATCACTACTTTAAGTCCACGGTCTTTGGCTTCACGGGCAAAGGTCTCTACCTCGGCGGGAGTGCGGTGAGCCGATAAAGCAAGAAGTTCAAACGGTATCTCGAGATCATTGAGAAAATCCGCAGCCTTCTTCATTACGGGCATATCGGAAGTGCTGCCCATGATGATACTTACAAGAGGTGTCATTTTTATATCTGATAAAATTGGTTTATATTCCGCTATTAAAACAGCTTTCACACAGCAAACATCAGTGCAAGCCACACGCACACGGCACCATTGACTGTGCCGGCAGCTACCTGCAAAAGGGTATGACGCTCAAGTATCAGACGTGATGTGCCGGTAATACCTGTAGCGAGTATCGCTCCGAAAATCCAACCGTCCATAGGCCATGCATTAAGTCCGTTATAGGCCAAAAACACCAGAAACGCGAGCATTCCACCTATAGCGGCTCCATGTCCGCTTATTTTCCACTTGAAATTCACAACCATATTCACTATACCTGCGACTGCCCCTCCGACGAGAAACATATACAGCCATGCCGGTGCATGTAGATGGCGCAAAAACAATCCACACCCCACATAGCACAAAGCGGCAAGAATATAAGGCCACATACGCTCTCTCTGCCTGTTGAGTCCCGAGTCGGTAACTATACCAAGCTTCATCATAAGGAAAATACCTAAAACAGGCACAATAGCGGTAAACAGAAAAGTCCACCCTATCACCGTCCACACCGTAGCAGAGGGAAGCGTATAAAGGTATGTGAGCTTTATCCCGAGAGCTACCGTATAAACCGGAATAAGCATCGGACTGAAAATTGCAGAAATGATGCGGGCTATATGTTGTAACGTGTTCATAACTGTCTTCTCATTTTAGCACCTGGAATTCCAAGGCGCTCTCTATATTTGGCAACTGTACGTCGGGCCGCCTCAACACCTCTCTCACGCAGAAGCGCAGTCAGCTTCTCATCGGACAGCGGATGCTGTTTGTCTTCTCCGGCTATAAGTTCCTTCAATATAGAAACGAATTTGTGGGCCGATGTGTTGTCACCTGTACCGGCTGCTTCGTTGAAAAGTGACTTCAGGGAGTAAACACCTCCTGCAGTCATAACATATTTTCCAGAAGTCGCCCTCGAAATCACCGACAGGTCATCGCCTGTAACCGATGCCACATCCCTTAGCACCATAGGAGTAAGCCGGCTTTTGTCATCGGTCAGGAAAAACTCACGCTGTAGCTCTACTATCGCGCTCATCACCCGCCACAAGGTTTCCTGCCTTATCTTCATCAGGCCGATAAAAGCGCGTGCCTCATCGCGCTTGCGACGTAGAAACAGCACCGCATCACGCCGTGCTCTCCGCACCGACACCGACTCTTCTGTTACTGAATCATGCTTTAATTCGGCACCTTCCTCAAAAGTTTTCTCAATCTCAAGTTCAGGTACAGTCGACAACAATGTAAGTCTGAGAGTTCCGGAACCAATCACTTCGACCATGAAATCGGGTACTATAGCCGAAGCCGCATCCTCGGTAATCAACTGGTTGTATTGCAACCCAGGTTTAGGATTCAGCCGTGTTATCATCTCCATTGCACGGCCAAGAGTGTCTTCATCAACTCCGAGAGCGCTACGCAGCTGGTCGAAATTTCTACCGCTGAACAAGTCGAAATACTGGCTGATCACATTTCTGGCAAGCTTGTATTCATCACTCTCCGACGGATTACGGTCAAGCTGCAAAAGCAGACAATCACGCAAATCAACAGCACACACTCCGGCAGGATCAAGTGATCTGACGGTATTCCAGGCATTCTGTACCTCTGCCTTTGATGGCTGAGACCCGGTAGCAAGCAACATGTCTTCGGCGACTTCAACAGGCAAACGCGTAGCATAGCCGCTGTCATCGAGGTTTCCTGCTATATAAAGCGCTATTTTATTCTCGTCGTCACTCAAACCGGCAAAGGCCAATTGCGAGGACAAAAAATCATAGAGCGACAATGCAGTGTCGCTATGAGTTGATTCCCATAACAAGGATGCTCCACGCGCTCTGTTTTCCGTCCCTGAAAACGGTATATCTTCGGCGGAACCGTAATCAGCACGCTGCAAATCTTCTGAACTTTCATCAAAAGAATCCTGCGCATCGCTTACATCTCCATCGTCAGCATGTTCGGCCGGCTTGATTTCCAGAGCAGGATTCTCGTCGACAGTACGTCGTATTTCTTCCTCAAGCTCACGACCGGTCAGTTCAAGCATACGCCCGAACTGCACCTGCATCGGATTGAGTTTCAACTGCTGTTTCTGGCTTGCTGTAAGGCGTAGCGAGTTCTTATTCATAGACTACCTTTTGTCGACGGCAGACTGAAGTTGAAAGGGTCACGTCGCACAGCCATCTTCACAGACCGTGCAAAAGCTTTAAAAATCCCCTCTATACGATGATGTTCATTTTCCCCATGAGCCTCGACATAAATATTGCATGCGGCTTTGTCGGAAAAACTTTTAAAAAAGTGGCGGAACATTTCAGTAGGCACATCGCCGATCTTCTCACGACGAAAACCGTCAACCTCCCACACAAGACACGGACGTCCGCCAAAATCAATCGCCACCGTAGCGATGCACTCATCCATCGGCAAACAAAAACCGTAACGTTCAAGGCCTAATTTATCACTTAGAGATTTGGCAAATGCCTCACCGAGAGCAAGTGCCGTATCTTCTATCGTATGATGCTCATCAACATGAAGGTCACCGCTTACTTTCACAGTCAAGTCTATGCCACCATGCCTGCCTATCTGATCAAGCATGTGATCAAAAAAGCCAAGTCCTGTGGAAATATCGGTTTTTCCCGATCCGTCAAGATCAACCGCCACGCGCACGTCGGTTTCACCAGTCACACGATGCACAGCCGCCATACGACCGGCAACGACAGTATCGCCATCGCTATAATTGCAGCCAGGCTCTTCTCCGGCAAGCGCAGCCACAAGCATATCGTTTTCAGCAGCAGTCCCCACCGTTAGACGCAGACAACCACCGCACAGATGCACCTTAGAGCGGTTTCTCACAACCACACCCTGCTCAAGCAACCTCCTGTAGACCTCATCGGCATTTTTTACTTTAGCAAGAACGAAATTGGCATCCGACGGGTATACTTTCTCGACAATATCTATTTCACACAGACGTCCGGCAAGATCATTCCTCAGCATGACCAGCTCCCGCGCAGTGCGGGCTATGCGTGCTTCGTCTCTCAGCACAGCCAATGCCTGACGCTGAGTAAGAATATTTATATTGTAGGGGTATTTTACCTTGTTGAAAACATCTATGATGTCGCGACATGCGTATCCTATGCCAAGTCTTATCGAGGCTGACGCCCAAGCTTTGGAGAATGTCTGCATCACCACAAGCCGCGGATAGCGGTCAAGAAGCTCTATGGCCGATCCCTTGTCGGAAAAATCCACATAAGCCTCATCAACAGCCAGAATTCCGTCAAACTCTCCGGCGAGCTTCTCTATTTCATCAAGCGCAAACGCATTGCCGGTAGGATTGTTTGGCGAACAGATCCACATCACCTTCGTATTTCCATCGCAAGCAGCAAGCAAAGCACCGGTATCAAGTGAGAAATCATCACGCAGGCTCACACGGCGATATTCCACGTCATTGATAGCCGCACATACAGAATACATGCCATAGGAGGGATCTATCGCCACCACATTGTCGATACCCGGACGACAGAATGTACGATAAAGCACATCGATACACTCGTCACTGCCGACACCGAGAAAAATATTCTCCGGCTCAACGCCGCGCAGTTCCCCAATCTTCTGCTTCACCTTTCGCTGCAAAGGATCGGGATAACGGTTCAATCCGCCAAGTATAGAGTTCTCATTGGCATCAAGCCACGCTTTAGCCTCTCCGCTATACTCGTCGCGTGCACATGTATATGGCTCAAGGTCCCTTATATTTGGACGCAATAGTGATTCTATTTCCTTCAGCATGATTTTTGAAGAGCCTCCTGCCTGATTTCCATTGCCCTGCTGTGAGCCTCAAGCCCTTCAGCCTTAGCCATGGTCATCACCGTTTTGGCAAGTGTCCTCACTCCCTCAGGAGTAAGGCGCTGATATGTGATTTTCTTGCAGAAACTGTCGAGATTCACACCACTGTAGGCCACAGCATAACCTGATGTGGGCAATGTGTGATTTGTGCCTGATGCATAATCGCCCGCACTTTCACTCGACCACGGGCCAAGGAAAACCGAGCCAGCCGACTTAACACCGGCTGCTATCGAGTCAGCATCCACAGTGTTTATTATAAGATGCTCCGGAGCATAGGCATTGGCGAAGTCCAATATTTCACTCATCGAAGATAATTGAATCAGACGACTGTGTTCAAGCGACTTACCCATCATATCTCCTCGCGGGAGCACAGCAAGTTGTCTTTCTATTTCTTTTACAGTAGCCTCAAGCACTTCGGCACTGTCGGTGAGCAATATCGACTGGCTGTCGGGGCCATGCTCGGCCTGTGACAGAAAATCCGATGCGATAAATGCAGGATCGGCATCTCTGTCGGCAATCACCATAACTTCCGACGGACCGGCCGGCATGTCGAGAGCCGTGCCACGACGATAACATGCAAGCTGTTTGGCCTCCATCACAAAGCGGTTGCCGGGACCGAATATCTTGTGAACACGCGGAACACTCTCCGTGCCGATAGCCATAGCCGCCACTGCCTGTGCACCGCCCATGGCATATATGTCAGTGACACCGGCCACACGTGCAGCATAGAGTATCGCCGGATTCACCTTTCCGTCTGGTCCGGCCGGAGTTGCCATGATCACCCTGCGGCAACCGGCTATGCGAGCCGGCACGCCCAGCATCAATATGGTCGAGAACAATGGTGAGTTTCCTCCCGGTACATAAAGTCCGACAGTGTCGATAGGCAACTGACGCTGCATACACATGACACCAGGTGCCGTCTCAACCTCTACAGGCTGCATGACCTGTGCACTATGAAATGATGCTATATTTGCCGCAGCGCCGGCTATGGCTTCACGCAACTGAACCTCTACAAGAGACTCCGCTTCATCAATCTCGGCCTCCGACACTTTAAGCGAGGTGCGGATCGCTCCGGTAAATTTCCGCTCATATTCTCGGACTGCAGCATCTCCATTTTGAGCGACTGTGTCAAATACCTCTGACACAATCCTTGCCGTCTCATCATGTACCGATGCCACAGCGTCGCGACTAAGCAGCTTGCTCCATTGTTCGCGTCTGGGCAATAAGTGAATCTCCATCAGAGTATCATTTTCTCTATGTCAAGTGCCAGAATACCCTCAGCACCAGCCGCACGCAAACGACCTATAATCTCCCAAAAACGCTTTTCCTCAATCACAGTGTGCACCGAACGCCATTCAGGATCAGCAAGATGAAGCACTGTAGGGCTCTTGATCCCAGGCAACACCGCCAGAACGTCACCCACCTTATCGGCAGGAACGTTCATCAGCACATATTTTTTCCCATCGGCAGCTTTAACCGCATCTATTCTGAAAAGCAATTCTTTGAGAATATTCTTCTTTTCCGGCGACAGATCTTCACTTCCACTGCCTATGAGTACAGCCTGCGACTGCATCACAGTATAGACCTCCTCAAGATTGTTGCTCACAAGAGTGGAGCCTGACGATACTATATCAAATATGGCGTCAGCCAAGCCTATTCCCGGTGCTATCTCCACCGAACCCATAATAACATGGATCTGCGCATTGATTCTCTCCTGCTCCAGAAAACGGCGAAGTATACCTGGATAAGATGTAGCGATCTTCTTTCCCTCAAGCCAGTCAAGGCCTGAAAATCCAGCGTACTGAGGCACGGCAAGCGACAGACGGCACTTACTGAAACCAAGTTCACTCAATACCCTGACATCAGCATCTTTCTCCTCCACTTCATTGAGACCGACAATGCCTATGTCGGCCGTGCCAAGCGCCACTGCCTCAGGAATGTCATCATCGCGAAGAAACAAAAACTCAACAGGGAAATTACGGGCCGGTACCAAAAGAGTACGCTTTGCCACATTCTGCTTTATACCGGCTTCTTTCAGAAGCTCCATAGTGTCGTCATACAGTCGGCCTTTTGACTGCACGGCAATTCGCAACAGATTGTCCATCTATCTTTATTATTGTCCGTTAAATCTGCAATCCATTATTTCATCATCTCAAACCCTGCATCGCATAGTCACGGCTATAACGGAGATTCTGATCTATATAATTCTCAGTATAATCAACCTTTATGTCAACCACATTTCCCTTGTCGTCAAGCACCTGAGTGTAGACCGGATTGACAAACCCACGATATGGAGCAATATCCAGATTGCCATATCGCTCAAGCACTTCAGCATGAAGCGCAGGATCGACTTTCACACCATAGTTCTCGACCAACTTTGCCCCGGCGGCATAATCGCCCTCACTCTTAATACGCTGAACCTCTCCAAGCAGTGATCCAAACAACTGGCGCAATGCCTCATAATCATTAACCTGAAGGTAAGTTTTTCCGTCCTTATGCACAAGAGCGAGCACATTATGCGGAGCACCATGCTCAAGCACCCATTTAGAAATAATCTGGCGGTTGCGCATGTGAGCCTCCTCTACATCTTTACCCGGCTCTATTCTCACAAGCTGAGTCATGAGACCGTTAAGCAGATACTTATAGTATTCAGCCTTATACGCCTCAGGATCATCAAGCAATCCAAGCTCAACAAGGTGAGGATCGGCAAGATAATAGAGTGCAAAAAGGTCGGCACGTGTCTCCTCGAGTGTCGACGCATGAGCCTTGAGTGCGTCAGCTTCAACACCAGGAAGAAGCTGTCCCGAGCCATGTCCCAGACACTCATGCAAGTCGGTATGAAGGTTGTCGGTGACAAACAGATATTTTTCCATCAACTCCCGTGTCGGTTCATCGATCACAAACTCATCATTGAATCCGTTGCCCTGTGAAGCAGCATCGTAGGCTGCAGTGATATTCTCAATGGTCACCGACTTAGAGCCATGTGCAGCTCTTATCCAGTCAGCGTTAGGCAGATTGATGCCTATAGGAGTGGCAGGGTATGCATCACCCGACAGAATCGCAGCAGTAATCACTTTCGCAGATACTCCCTTGACCTCCGCCTTGCGGAAACGCGGATCTACCGGCGAGCGATCCTCAAACCACTGGGCATCGGCACTCAATACCTCGGTACGGTGTGATGCCTCATTGTTCTTGAAATTTACAATAGATTCATAAGCGCCTGTGAGTCCAAGCGGATCACCATAGCTCTCAATAAATCCGTTGATAAAATCCACCCGGCTGTCTGTATCACCCAACCACAAGATAGAATATTCATCCCAGTCACGCAGGTCACCTGTATTGAAATATTTGATAAGTTTAGCTATGACCGCTTTCTGGCTGTCATTCTCGGCAAACGCCAACGCTTTTTCAAGATTCCCAACCACACGCTTTATGGCCGGACCATAAAGCCCGTCAGCACGATACACATCCTCTGTCACTTTCCCATCGGCACCACGCACTTTACGGGAATTAAGACCATAGGATACCGGCATCGTATCACCAGTAACCTTTATGCTGTTGTAATATTCCTCCACTTCTTTCTGTGAGAGTCCGGGAGCATAGATATTGGTAGCGGAAGTCTGCACAAGATCGGCGCCATCTGCCTGATTGACCCGCTTTGCTTCCACCGCCGGATTAAAGATAACCTCTATCAATTCATCTACATTATCCGGCTTTTTATCAGCAGGCAGAGACGAAACCTGCTTCTCAAAAAACTCTCGGCTGAACCCTGGAGTGAACTTGTCCATAGAATAATGGTGATGAATGCCGTTTCCCATCCAAAGCTGTTTCAGATAAACCTCAAGAGCCTGATACTGAGGATCATTTTTCTTTCCATCCCATCCGGTATACACAGCCTCCACAAGATTTCTAACAGGAAGGTTATGGCGGCAGTTCTGATCCCACATCATGTCACGTCCTGCAAGAGCGGCTTCTGTCAGCCAATAAACCAGTTGCTTCTGGTCAAGCGACAGATCCTCGAATCCCGGCACACGATAACGCAGGATTTCCACATCGGCAAAACGGTCCACTACATATTCAAACTCCTCAGAGTTTGCTTCACCGGATTCAACACATGAGCTCATCACTGAATTCATCAAGATCGCCGCACCGGCAAGTGCGGGCACAATTTTTTTATTCATAGGAGGAAACCATATATGCGACAAGCCATTGCGACCTGCCAAGACAAAGATACTACAAATTCACAATATTATCGGAGCAGACGTTCCACAATTTCAGAGGCGCTGACACTCTTCATGCATGCCAGAGTACCAAGTCGACACTCCTTTGATCCTGCAATTGTACATGGCTGACACTCAAGCCCTGAACATATCGCATCATCCTCGCTCTGCCCCCATCCCATAAAACCACAGGCTGGAGTTGTAGAACCCCACACCGACACAACCCGAGTGCCGACCAGCGATGCAAGATGCATATTGGCAGAATCCATGGTCAGCATCACATCAAGACCCGCCATGACAGCCAACTCCTCACGCAATCCAATTTTCCCGGAAACATATTCAACCATTTCCGGATATTCCTGACGCCATTTCTCAAGCTGCGCAAGTTCTTTCTCTCCGCCTCCAAACAGCGAAACTTTCACTTTTTCATCACTATTGGACAGATGCTCAAGAACATCGCCGACGGTTGCCGTCGGAAGCATTTTGGTAGCATAACGCGCAAACGGAGCAATGCCTATTCTCCGTACCCCACTCCCCCTTTCAACTCCCTCAAATGCAAATCCTTTGAACACTGCAGTATCGGAAGGATAGCCCAATGATTTGAATACATCGAAATAACGGTCAACAAACGCCCGCTTTGTACCGAATCCCCCACGTTTTATTTTACGACGTTCACGGCGCATTTTGTCGACCATAACCACGCGTTTGCCTATAAATCTGAGATAAGCGTCGGCAGTCCATGTTCTGAGCACATTGTGCAGATCGGCGACAGCATCGGCTTTCACCTTGCGCAGTTTATGCAAAAACCTTATCGAGCCGCCAGTTTTTCTCATAGCCTTACGATCGACACCAATCACTTTAAGATTGGCCGGCGCATCCACTATAAGATCAAGAAACCGATTCTCGGTCACAAAAACCACAGTCAGTTTCGGATATGTACGGGCCAGCGAATACACAGCCGGAAGTGTCATTGCCACATCTCCGAGCGCCGACAAGCGCAAAACAAGCATTCTTTCCGTCATCCTCTACGTTATTTTCTGGACTCTAAATAATACCACATCACATAGATGTCATTCATTGATTTACAAAAATAACCTAATTAGTCCAAAAGATAACATATTTGCACAAAAAATACACCCTATTAAACCAAAGTATCTGAAAAGCACAATATCCAATAAAAAACCCGACCGATTAAAAGACTTATAAACAAGACTTCGCAAAAAATATCACCTATGGATAAAATCTTTTTGATTTCCACAAAAATATTGCACAATAAAAAACAATTGCATACCTTTGCAGCGCAAAAATGTGGACAGCCACATTGCCACAAAGTCTAAAAAACAATAAATCACGACATAAGCAAAATGAAACGTACATTTCAGCCCTCCAACCGCAAGCGCGTGAACAAGCACGGGTTCCGCCAGAGAATGTCAACCCCCGACGGCCGCAAGGTTCTCGCCCGTCGTCGCGCAAAGGGTCGTCTCCGCCTGACTGTTTCGTCGGAAATCGCAAGCAAGTAATCAGATATTTCGGCGGGGTTAAACCTGTCGTGAGTCAAAAGATCCATGCGGTCGCCCTGTCAAGTGGCGGCCGTTGCATTTTATAACAACATCACTCCTACCAAGTTGCTAAACTGCACACCCATTGCCCGAAAGATACTGATTCCAAGAGCCGAGCGCATGAAGCGCTGGCAGGGAAAAACCGAGCAGATACAAACCCGTGTGCTCAAGCGGCTGTTGCACTCTGCCAAAAGGACTTTCTTCGGTATCACCTACGGTTTCAGCGACATAGAGACTTATTCAGACTTTGCCGCAAAAGTTCCTATATCACATTACGAACAGATACGTCCGTTAGTAATGAGAATGATAGCAGGAGAGCGTGATATACTTTGGCCCGGCAGAGTAACAAACTTCGCACAGTCATCGGGCACATCAGACGGCAGGAGCAAATTCATACCAATCACATCAGAAGGCCTTTCAACAAACCATATCGCCGGAGCAAGCTACGCAGCAGCGGCCTATCTTGCATCCAATCCCAAAAGCCGCATGTTTTCAGGACGCGCTTTCATACTTGGTGGCAGCTTCTCTCCTAACAACATCGATTCAACTGTCGCACCCGGAGTGCGCATCGGCGACCTATCGGCAACACTTATATCAAGCGTGCCACGTATAGTCAACGATTTCTATCGTGTGCCGTCGCGAGAAATCGCCCTTATGGCCGACTGGGAACAAAAACTGCCTTCCCTGATCAAAGCCTCCGCGACACAAAACATCACAAATATCTCAGGAGTGCCGTCATGGTTTCTCGCCGTGCTGAAAGGAATACTTGACTACACAGGTAAAAATTCCATAAAAGAAGTATGGCCTAACCTCGAAGTTTTCTTTCACGGAGGAATATGCTTTGATCCTTACCGCGATCTTTACCGCAAAGTGACAGGAGACAACAATATGCACTATGTGGAGACCTACAACGCTTCCGAAGGATTTTTCGCCATACAGGACGATCCGGCTCTGCGCCATATGCTGCTTTTGCTTGACGCAGGTGTATTCTATGAATTTATCGAACAAGGAGCTGACGAGCCAATTCCTGCCTGGGAGGTGAAAGAGGGCAAAATCTATGAAATGCTCATCAGCTCATGCAACGGCCTGTGGCGTTATTCACCCGGCGACACGGTACGTATAGAAAGTACCCAACCTCTCCGCATTACCATTGCCGGACGCACTAAGCATTTCATCAACGCTTTCGGTGAGGAAGTCATGGTGTATAACGCCGATGCCGCTATCACAGCTGCCTGCCGCAAGACAGGAGTAAATGTAACAAACTACACAGCGGCGCCGGTCTACACAAGCGACCAATCGCGTGGACGCCACCAATGGCTAATCGAGTTTGACCGTCAACCTGAATCGATAGATGCGTTCGCCGACGAACTCGACAACACACTCCGAACCGTAAACAGCGACTATGACGCCAAGCGCACACATTCGCTGTTTCTCGACCGCGCAGAAGTGATTGCCGCACCAAAAGGGCTGTTTGACCGTTGGCTCGCCACGACAGGACGGCTCGGAGGGCAGCGAAAAGTGCCGCGCCTCTCCAATGACCGCAAGATCATCGATGCGCTTCTATCCATAAAATAGTGTCAAATTCGGCATTAACAGAATGACAAAGGCCACTGTGGAGAATCACAGCGGCCTTTGTCGTCTTCACAGCAAATACTTTTATCCGCAGCGTGAGGAGCCACAGGAAGTACATATCAAACAGCCCTCCTGATAGACGAGTGTCTCATGCCCGCAATTAGGACACTTCTGCCCATTGGCTTTCATGCCATTAGGAACATATTTTTTCAATGCACGTTCCACGCCCGTTTTCCAACTGTTGATAGACTGGCTATCCAATTCGAGTCCACGCACAAGCTTTATCACCTGATCTATCGGCATACCATAGCGCAGGACACCTGATATCAGTTTAGCATAATTCCAATATTCAGGATTAAACTTTTCCGAAAGCCCCTCGATAGTAGTCTTATAGCCCCGCTTGTTGACAAACTGAAAATCATATCGTTTCGTACCATTCTCATCCATTGCCTTGATGATCTTGCCATGGGACACCGACTTAGGACAGAAAATGCCGTCCTCGTCGTCAGTAAGACCTGTGAATATCTCATATGGACGGCCATTCAGCAAGCCTACAAATGCAATCCACTTTTCGCGATTGTTCTGGAAACGCACTACATCAGCCTCCAGTTCCATCGGGCGTTTCATCTGGTGCGACTCGTCTATATCAGGCATCTGCGACCCTTTGTTTTTACTCTTGTTCTCAAGCGATATAAGCACTCCTGAACGAGATCCGTCGCGATACACCGTACACCCCTTGCACCCCGAGCGCCACGCCTCGACATACAACTGCCCGACAAGCTCCTCCGACACATCGGCCGGCAAATTTATCGTCACCGAAATAGAATGGTCGACCCATCGCTGTATGCGTCCCTGCATTCTCACTTTCTCCAGCCAGTCGACATCATTTGCCGTAGCACCTGCATAAGGCGATTTCGCCACTATACTATCAAGTTCCTCGCGGGTATAGGTCTGTAGAGGCTCAATGCCCACAGCATTCATCCAATCAATAAATTTTGGATGATATACAGTATATTCCTCGAATGCATCACCACTCTCATCAACAAAATCAACCCTGACATCCTCATCGCTGGGATTGATTTTGCGACGACGTTTGTAAACCGGCATAAACACCGGCTCAATACCTGAGGTCGTGCGAGTCATAAGCGAAGTGGTACCCGTCGGAGCGATTGTAAGACATGCTATATTACGACGCCCTACACGCTTCATCTTCTCATACATCTGTGGATCCTCTGCCGCCATACGGAGAATAAACGGATTATTCTTTTCCCTCTCCGCATCGAAAATCTCAAATGCGCCGCGCTGCTCTGCAAGCTCCACCGACGATTCATAAGCCGCCAAAGCAAGACGACGATGCACATCCTCAGAGAAGTCAGTCGCCTCCTTAGATCCATATTGCAGTCCAAGAGCCGCAAGCATGTCACCTTCGGCCGTTATTCCTACACCCGTGCGACGTCCCTGAAGAGTCTTGTCACGTATTTTCTCCCAAAGATGACGCTCGACACTCTTCACCTCATCGGTTTCCGGGTCCTCGTCGATCTTGGCAATAATTTTCTCGATCTTCTCCATTTCAAGATCGATAATATCGTCCATTATGCGCTGTGCCTTACCTACGTGCTTTCTAAAAAGCTCATAGTCAAACTCGGCATCGGGCTTAAACGGATTTACCACATAGGAATACAGATTTATAGCCAAAAGACGGCAACTGTCATAGGGACAAAGAGGAATTTCACCACAAGGATTGGTTGAAATGGTGCGGAATCCAAGATCGGCATAACAGTCAGGAACCGACTCCCTCAGAATGGTATCCCAGAAAAGCACGCCCGGCTCAGCCGACTTCCATGCATTATGTATAATCTTTTGCCAAAGTATTTTAGCATCAACATTCTTCTCCACCAACGCATCGCCGGCAGCCGCATCAACAGGATATCGTTGCATATATCCATTATCCGCCTCATCTGTGGCGGCACGCATAAAGTCATCATCAATTCTCACCGACACATTGGCACCAGTCACCTTTCCCTCTGTCATTTTTGCATCGATAAACGACTCACTGTCGGGATGCTTTATCGAAACAGACAACATAAGAGCTCCACGTCGGCCATCCTGCGCGACTTCACGCGTAGAATTACTATAACGCTCCATAAATGGCACAAGTCCGGTCGAAGTAAGGGCCGAATTCTTAACCGGTGTTCCCTTCGGCCGTATGTGTGACAGATCATGCCCGACACCTCCACGCCGCTTCATCAGCTGCACCTGCTCCTCATCAATACGCATGATACCTCCATAGGAATCAGGACAACCGTCGAGGCCGATCACAAAGCAATTGCTCAGTGATCCAACCTGAAAATTATTTCCGATACCCGACATAGGACTTCCCTGCGGGACTATATAACGGAAATCCCTGAGATATCCGAAAATCTCATCCTGCGACATTCCGTCGGGATACTTAGCCTCAATACGAGCCAGCTCACCTGCTATACGGCGATGCATGTCATCGGGGGTCAGCTCATAGAAATTGCCGAACGAATCCTTCAGAGCATACTTGCTTGCCCATACTTTAGCAGCAAGCTCATCACCTCCAAAATAATTCTTTGCCGCCTCAAAGACTTGTGTGTGATTATAAATCCCGTCACCTGTCTTTGTGACATTTTCGTGGTATTCCATTTTTGAAGTGTTTTTTTTATAGCGCGAATGTCGGCAAAAGTCAGACCATATCCAAAAATACTTTTTTACATTTTCATACATATTGTTGAAAAAAAGCATACGAAAGTATTGCCAGTTTTCATTACAATAATTAGCTTTGCAGCCGTGGAAACCATCGCGACCCACTATAACGCGCAAAAGGTCCACTTTCAGGATTGTCTTATGGTGTAATGGTAGCACTGCAGTTTTTGGTTCTGCCTGTCTTGGTTCGAATCCAGGTAAGACAACACAAATAAAATCTCCGGGCATTAATTAGTCCGGAGATTTTTATTTAATTACGGTATATATTATTCAAAAAAATATCCGGATGAAACGAATGGAGTAGCCGACGCACGGTATTGTGGTTTGCGGTCACCTGAGAAGGTTATGCGTTATGCTCATGTACACGATCCAAGGCGTGCCCACTGCTTTGTCGGCCGCCGCCTATACGGCCATTAACACCTGTTTCAGTCAAAAGATTTGCGTCGCCGCCAACCCCGGTCGCTACACCCGGATAAGCTCTTTTATTCTTGCACCAGCTCTGTCGTCCATCCCAGGCCCTGAATTCTAAGATCCAGTTCTCGCAAGCGTGCCGCACTTCTGTCATAAATACGACGGAATTCATTTACATCAACCATCCGAACATATTTTATCTCGTTACGGTTGTAGCGGTCTTCTCTTTCCGTTATATAACTAAGTCCGTCGTTAAGGGTGCGCACTCTCATAGCAAGAGTATCACGTTCGGCAAGAAGCGAGGTAATGCTCCGACCATCAATCTTGGTAACTGTGTTTGTTATATTTATGAGATAAATCAATCTTTGCAACTCTATAAGCGTCTTATCGAGCTCGTCAATCACGTCCTGCGGTGTCTCGGCAGGTTCGTCACCCTCCTGCACCTTGATGCAGTCTTTAAGACGCACCTTAAGCTGCTGTATCTTCTCCATCAGTGCGGAGCGACGGCTCAATGCCTCTGCAAGTTTCATATCTATTTGATTTTGTTGTTCGACCTTTGGTGACTGCTCCGTGAAAACATGATCGATCCCGAAGAGCCAAGCCTCTTTTCGATGAACAACACAGTTCTCTCCAAAATGGTTTTCACACGCGTCACAGTAATGCGGCAGTATTAATCATCGGATGATTCTTCCAACTGACGCACCAGAAGACTGTTTAGTTCCGTCTGATCCACTTCCCCAAACCAACGGGCAAGCTGCCTACGGGCTTTGGCACGGATCTCAGGCGTAATACTGTTCCATACCGTCTTAAGCACCCACACAACAGCCGCCATATCATCGGTCCAGCCGATGACCGGCAAAGCATCGGGAATAAGATCCACAGGGAGAATAAAGTACCCTATCACGCAATATATCCGGAATTTATCAGCTTTAGGTGTATTCGGATCAATCGCGACATAGTAAAGCAACAGAACAGCATAAATCAACTCCATGCCGGCCTTTCTTGCCACAGCCGAGATTTTATTCCACATTGCTTCGGGTGAAAAGTATTTATGATATACTGAATAATCAAAGAGTTTCTTACCGATCATAGATACAGGTTCTGTAAAATAGCATTATGATGCAAATAAAGCATTTTCACATAATAACCCGAATTAAATCTTCTTAATAATCCGAAAACAAAAAATCACATCACAATGGCCAATTAAGACGGTCAATCTGCTGAAAGGAGATTTATTTTGTAGGGTCTGACAAAAAATTTAAATTTGTAGCAATAAGAACAGAGAACCTTTTGCAGGCTCACAAAACCAAAGATTACAAACGTTCATTCTTCATAACTGACATGGCCACAAAACCGTTTCACTACCAGGAGATGTTTCCTCTGGGTCCCGACAAAACCGAATACTATCTTCTCACTCCCGATTATGTTTCGGTAGAGAAGTGCGGCGACCGCGAAATACTCAATATCGCACCCGAGGCACTGACAGTGCTTGCCAAACAGGCGACCCACGACAATGCATTCATGCTCCGTCGCGAGCATAATGAAATGGTCGCCAAGATCCTCCACGATCCCGAGGCAAGCAACAACGACCGCTACGTAGCACTCACAATGCTGCGTAATGCCGAAATTTCAGCAAAAGGCGAGCTTCCGTTCTGCCAGGATACAGGCACAGCCATCTGCATCGGTAAAAAAGGACAGAACGTCTATACCGGTAGACACGATGAAGAATACATCTCGGCCGGTGTCTACCAGACCTACACCGAGTGCAACCTGCGCTACTCGCAGAACGCACCTCTCAACATGTATGACGAGGTTAACACCGGATGCAACCTGCCTGCACAGATCGACCTATATGCCACTGACGGCGACGAATACAAATTTGTGTTTGTAGCAAAAGGAGGCGGCTCGGCCAACAAAACATATCTCTATCAGGAAACAAAGGCTATAATCAACCCCAAGACTCTCGTTCCTTTCCTTGTGGAAAAGATGAAGTCGCTCGGCACCGCCGCATGTCCACCCTACCATATCGCATTTGTAATCGGCGGCACCTCTGCCGAGGTAAACCTCGCGACCGTAAAGAAGGCTTCGATCAAATACTACGACGAGCTTCCCACCAAGGGCAACGAATACGGCCACGCATTCCGCGATATCGAGCTTGAGAAAGAGCTTCTTGAAGCAGCCCACAATATAGGTCTGGGCGCACAGTTCGGCGGCAAATACTTCGCTCACGACATAAGAGTGATCCGTCTTCCGCGCCACGGCGCTTCATGCCCCATCGGCATGGGCGTGAGCTGCTCGGCCGACCGTAATGTGAAAGCCAAAATCAACCGTCACGGTCTCTGGATAGAAAAACTTGACAGCAATCCCGGTGAACTGATACCTGAGGATATGCGCAACCAAGGCGAAGGGGATGTAGTGAGAATCGACCTTGACCGTCCGATGGACGAGATACTGAAGACTCTCAGCCAGTATCCAGTGGCAACCCGCCTGTCGCTCAACGGCACCATAATCGTCGGTCGCGACATAGCGCACGCCAAAATCAAAGAGCGCCTCGACAATGGCGAACCCATGCCCCAGTATCTTAAAGACCACCCCATATACTATGCCGGCCCAGCCAAAACACCGGCAGGCATGGCATCAGGATCTTTCGGCCCGACAACGGCAGGACGCATGGACCCCTATGTGGATCTATTCCAGGATCATGGCGGCTCTATGATCATGATTGCCAAAGGCAACCGCAGCCAGCAAGTCACCGACGCATGCAAAAAACACGGAGGTTTCTATCTTGGCTCAATAGGCGGTCCGGCGGCAATCCTGGCCCATGACTCTATCAAAAGCGTAGAACTGCTTGAATACCCAGAACTGGGAATGGAGGCTATCTGGAAAATCAAAGTTGAAAACTTCCCGGCATTCATCCTTGTTGATGATAAAGGAAATGACTTTTTCAAGGAAATCTCCGCTAAATGCGCAGCTTGTCCGATAGCAAAGAAATAATGCCCGAACATCCTGAAAAAATGATAGACCGCACGTCGGTCACGCTGCCAGAAAAAGGCAGTGTGGCCGACAGTGTCGTTATCATCCCCACCTACAACGAGCGCGAAAACATCGCAGCAATCATCGATGCCGTACAGGCACTACCCGTTCCCTTTGACATAATCATTGTCGACGACGCAAGCCCTGACGGCACAGCTGCAATTGTACGCGAGAAACAAGCTCAATATCCCGACCGCATATATCTCCATGAACGCAGCGGGAAACTCGGCCTCGGCACCGCCTACATAGAGGGATTCCGCATAGCGCTCAAAAATCCATCCCACAAATACATTTTTGAGATGGACGCGGATTTTTCGCACAATCCTTCCGATCTGACCAGACTGCGTGAAGTGTGTGCCGACGGCGATGCCGACATGGCGGTAGGTTCACGTTATGTCTCCGGAGTCAATGTTGTGAACTGGCCTATGGGACGAGTGCTCATGTCATATTTTGCATCAAAATACGTGCGGGCGATCACAGGGCTTAAAATTCACGACACCACTGCCGGATTTGTGTGCTACCGGCGCGAAGTGCTTGAGACTATACCTCTCGATTCAATACGCTTCAAGGGATATGCCTTCCAGATAGAAATGAAGCTCACAGCCAAAAACTGCGGCTTCAAGATTCAGGAAGTTCCGATAATCTTCGTCAACCGCATACTCGGTACAAGCAAAATGAGCAGCAGTATTTTCGGCGAAGCCATGCTTGGAGTCATAAGGCTGCGGCTCGACTCGCTATTCCGCAAATTCCCACAGAAAAAACAATCATAGTGGACAGGCAACACACACTTTTCACAGGATGCCGCATCGTTGATGCCGATATCGACATAGCCCGCGGATGGATTCTCGTAACAGACGGTCTGATAACCGGTCTCGGCTACGGCGATCCCAACAGCGACATTGTTGCCCTTGCCGATACCGTGACTGATGCCACCGGTCTGATCGCAATGCCCGGAGTCATCGACACTCATGTGCATTTCCGCGAACCGGGGCTTACAAAAAAAGCCACAATCGCATCGGAGAGCCGTGCGGCGGCAGCCGGAGGTGTCACCACTTTCTTTGACATGCCAAACACTATCCCGCCAACGACCACCACCGAGGCCTGGGAGGACAAAATGAAGCGTGCAAAAGAAACATCGCTTGTAAATTATGCTTTTTTTGTTGCCGCGACACCAAGCAACATCGACTGGCTCGCCTCAACAGACTTCACCGACCGTCCAGGCGTGAAACTGTTTATGGGTTCAACTACCGGAGCCTCGGCAGCTACCACAGGCCAATGGCTTGACGACCTCTTCAGCAGAGTCAAGGCCTTAATAGCTGTACATGCCGAAGATGACAGCATCATAGCCTACAAACAACAGGAGGCAATAGAAAAATATGGTTTTGCCGACAACGTGCCTGTAGATGCGCATCCTGCGATACGCAGCCGCCAGGCCTGCGTAGAGTCGACCAAACTCATAATCTCGACCGCTCTGAGGCACAACCACCGTCTTCACGTCTGCCACATCTCCACTGCCGACGAACTGGAGTTCTTTTCATCAGGCACCGACGTATCGCAGAAAACCATCACAGCAGAGACATGCCCGCAATACGTCACTTTCGACTCCCGTGACTACAGCAGCCGTGGAACACGTGTCAAATGCAATCCTTCGATAAAAGACACTACCGACCGCGAAGCTCTTGAAGCAGCCCTCGCAACAGGAAAAATCGACACTATAGCCACAGACCACGCTCCCCACCTCCTCTCTGACAAAACAGGAGGAGCGCTCAAAGCCGCATCAGGTATGCCAGGAGTCCAGTTTGCGCTTCCGATAATGCTTGAAAAAACTCTTAGCGCCAAACTCACACTTCAGAGTGTGTCAAGACTAATGTCGGGCAATCCTGCAAAAATATTCGGAATCGACCGCCGAGGTTTCATCAGAAACGGCTATCATGCCGACATTGTGTTTGTAAAAGCACTCGACCGCCCTCACACAATAACAGACTCCGATGTGAAGAGCTCCTGCGGATGGACTCCATACTCAGGAATAGAGCTCAGCTACGCTGTCGCGTCAACATGGGTCAACGGCGTGTGTGTATATGCAGAAAACACATTCCAGGAATTAAAAACCAGGGCTGCAATGCCAGTAAAATTCAAAGGGGTCTAATATCACATGAAAGAAAAATACGCCATCACCATAGGCCGACAGTTTGGCAGCGGCGGACGCGAATTTGGACGTACCCTCGCCAATGAACTCGGCATTGCCTATTATGACAAAGAGCTGTTGACCCAGGCTGCAAAAAACGCAGGTATGAGTCAGGAGTTTTTTGAGAAAAACGACGAGCGTTCGCCTTCGTTTCTCAGTGGACTGTTCTGCTTCAATATGGGAGGCTTTCCCACATTCAATTACCCTACTTCCAACTCTATAAGCGACGACACACTCTACCGCTCACAAAGCGATATCATCCGCGACCTCTATGACCGCGGCCCATGTGTCATCGTAGGTCGCACAGCCGACTATGTGCTACGCGACCGCGAAAATGTATTCAATATCTTCGTCCACGCCCCCGAGGATGAATGCGTGAAACGCATCCTCGCCCGCGGCGAGATCACCGACCCTTCGAAGGCACGCGACAAAGCTCGCCGCACCAACCGTCTCCGCTCTTCCTACTACAACTTCTATACCGACAAGGAATGGGGCGACGCGGCATCATATCATATCACAATCGATTCATCACTTCTTCCGATATCACGTGCGGCAAAAATCATCGCCGACGTCATACGTGAAAAATTTGCCAACTGATGATGGAAACATCCCAGATAGTGGCTCTCTGTCTTGCAGCCATAGCTCTCGGAATATCAGCATTTGTGTCCGGTAGCGAAATCGCATTTTTCTCTATCACCCCCGACCGTCTTGAAAGCGACGAGATCGACGATCTTCCTGTCGCCGACAGTGTAAGACATCTACTCGGACGCCCGGAGAAACTTCTCGCCACAATTCTTATCGCCAACAATCTTGTGAATGTGAGCATCGTCGTGCTCACAACATTCGCACTAACCCCATTGCTTGCCGGCATACCGTCATGGCAAAGCTTCCTGTTTCAATCAGTAATACTTACATTTGTCCTGCTTTTATTCGGAGAAATCGTCCCCAAACTGTGCGCCGACACTAACCCGGTAAAGTGGGTAAGCTGGGCGACTCCACCGATCTCGGCCATAGTGAACATCCTATCGCCTGTGTCGTCACTGCTTGTGCGTGGATCCGGCCTTGTGGGCCGTGTAGTGACCAAACAGACCCAGAATATCTCAACCGACGATCTGAGTCACGCACTTGAACTTACCGATGTAAAAACACCCGATGACAAGGAGATGCTTGAGGGCATTCTGCGTTTCGGCGACACAACCGCCTCGGAGATCATGACACCACGTGTCGACATCACCGACATAGATATTTCAGAAGACTTCACAACAGTGCTTGCTACAGTCATTGACAAGGGTTATGCCCGACTTCCTGTCGTGGGCGACAGCCGCGACGACATACGTGGCATACTCTACAGCCGTGATCTGATCCCCTACCGCGACAAGGGCGATGACTTCGACTGGCGACAGTTGATACGCAAACCCTATTTCGTGCCGGAATCACGCATGATCGATGATCTGATGGAAGATTTCCGAAAACTTAAAATACACATGGCGATCGTCGTAGACGAATTCGGCGGAACACAGGGACTGGTTACACTTGAAGACGTGCTTGAAGAAATCGTAGGTGACATCAATGATGAGTATGATGAGGAGGAAGTCACTTACAAACGGCTTCCCGACGATACCTACGTTTTTGAAGGAAAAACCGTTCTCACCGATTTCTTCCGTATTACCGGAGTCGACGAAGAAGAGTTTAAAGACATTACCGACGACTGCGAGACACTTGCCGGACTATTGCTCACCATAAAAGGAGATTTTGTAAAAGAGAAAGAGCCTGTTGCCTATGGACGTTGCCGATTTCTTGTACTTGACGTCACAGGCCATCGCATCACATCGGTCCGCGTGAAAGTGCTTCCTGTCACCCAATAAGAAATCCACACATATTTTTCATGTAAAGTTTTTGCGAAAAACATTTGCAAAAATAGAAAAACATTCTTACCTTTGCGCCGTCTGAAACCCGATAGAGATCGGGAATCAAACATAAATATGGTGAAATTAGCTCAGTTGGTTAGAGCGTCGGATTGTGGTTCCGAAGGTCGTGGGTTCGACCCCCACACTTCACCCTGAAAAAAAGCGGAAGATATCTTCCGCTTTTTTAATATATACCTGATTAAACAGATAATCCTAAATGCATTTCTGAAAATCAGTCGGCATTATTATAGATTGTCAATATCGGAATCATGTTAACCTGGCTTCAAATACTTGCCCCTGAAGATAAAAAACACCAGACTATTTGGACAAATGCCAAACAGCCGGGTGTAAAACCTTTATAAAACCACACCTATAATCGCACTTACAGCAGAACAGATAAACAATCACATAATCGGTCAGTGGTCCGACATGATCTTAAGAACCATCAGGTCTGTCTCGTTCATTGCCTCACGCCCTATTGCTGTCAGGTTGCGCACCGTCACATCGACGTCATCGTCGACAATACCTTCGGCCGACGATACACATTCATCGTTCATCGCCATAAGAGCCGACACAAGCGCGGTGTTTACACCCGACATAATCTTCAGGGCACATGCAGGCTTCGCACCGTCGCATATCATACCCGTGAGCGTAGCTACCATATTTTTCACCGCATAGGTGCCGTGAGTGAAATCGCCGCCCATAAGATAGGTAAGCGCAATCGAAGCTCCTGTAGCCGCCACAACGCAACCACACAACGCCGACAATCTACCGAGCGACTGCTTGATATAGATGCTTGTGAGATGGGCAAGCACGAGCGCTCTCACGGTCTGTTCCTCCGATGCATTGATTTCCTCCGCATAAGTCACTACTGGAAGCGTTATAGTGATGCCCTGGTTGCCACTGCCCGAATTAGACATAACGGCAACCGGTTCGCCTGCCATGCGTGCGTCACAGGCGCCGGCGGTCATGGCCAGCATGTGTCGGGCCGGAGTATCACCATACATGCTCTTTCCGGCTGTCGCTATGATTCGTCCCACCTTATGGCCGAACCCCTGCCCCTTGAGCGCACGTTCGGCCGCCGCACGATTAAGGCGCTCAGCCTCTCTGATAAATATAAGCTCATCGAGCGGTGACTCCACGGCATATCTCCACACAGTATGGAGAGTAAGAGCTATCTCCTCATCAGCGCCATCGCATTCTCCGGCAAAATCCTCATGGAAAAGCACCTCGCTATCTTTTTCGATATGAACAAAGCGTGTATGTCCTCCACAAATGACTGCTTTACCAAAATGACCGCCTGACTCGTCACGGGCAATAGCTGAAATATACAACTTGTCGGGAGCTTCCGGATAATGGCTGATCTCCACACGCTCTTCACTGATCATTTTTTTACCCAGATCCACAGCGTTGTCATCAACATCCCGAAGGACCTCAAGTCCATATTCCGACTTACCGGTTATAGCTCCAAGAGCAATCGCTATAGGCAGACCTATCATACCCGTACCCGGAATGCCTACCCCCATAGCATTTTTAAGAATATTGCCGCTCAGAGCCACCTCAATCCGAGCCGGAGCCGTGTCCAGCGTTTCCGAAGCCTTTGCCACGGCCAACGCCACCGCTACCGGTTCGGTACATCCGATAGCCGGAACGACCTCCCGCATAATCAACGATTTTATTTCCCGTCTTGTATTTTCGTCGAGCATAGATTCAAAAGTTTTCTTTGCCACAAATATACATAGAATGAAGTGATTTAAGCTTACGACAATTTAATATTCGAGCCCGGCTTGATATTTACCATAATGCCGTTACCTATCACTCCGGCATACGACTGAAATAACGCATATCATGTTCTCCTGTCGGATGCAGAATTTCAGCAATATCCCCAAGCAGATATTCGGGATGAAAAGGACTCTCCTCAAAATAGTGTCCATCTCCCGTATCGGCAACATAGACATCTCCATGCCTGAAAGCCTTGAATTGTGAAGCCATCGGATTGTCGCGCAACATAGACGAACGCGTCATATCACCTGAATTATTACATCTTACGAGCCATACATCGGCGTCGCCAGCTTCCATCAAAACTCTTTCCGGCGCCATGGCCACAGTTTTCCCGTCAAGTGCCGAAAACGGATTCCGCCCTCCGGCAAGGCTTATATACATATTGTTGACCGAAGAGCCGGCACACACATACCATACACCCTGATAAGGCAGGTCCAGCAATACGGACGGTTTCTGGTCATCTTTGTCAAACGATTGCGATATGCGCTCCTTCACTGCCAGAAATTCAGAAGACACTACCGAGAAAAGACTGTCGGCGGCATCCTCTTTTCCGAACAACAATCCATAATACTTCATCCACTCGGCACGTCCAAGCGGATCAGGCTCCATGTAGTCGGCCGTGTATATGATCGGTGTGGACAGCGTGACAAGCTTACCATAATCGCCACCACTCTCAAATGGCGAAATCAGAATTCCGTCAGACGACAGCGAGATAACACGCTCGATTGTAGGTGTCGCAGTTATACCGCAATCTACTATACTGCCATTTTTTATACCCTCGCGCACATAGTCGAGATAGATATACTCTGCATCTGTGACTCCGGCCACCGACTTTTCGGCTCCCAGTTCGGAAAGCAGATTAAGATGCATCGACGTTGTGACAAGACTTCGGCCGAGAGGAGTCCTGACTATGGTCGATCCTTCGGGTACCGAAAACGGAATCACATCGAGACTGTCAGGCACCATTGCAACTCTCTGGAGCAATTTCGTGGTGTCCCACGGATTGACGATCTCCGCTTCTGTCCATCCGTCGGGATGACTGTACAGGCGAAGGTTTCTTGAATATTCGAGAGGGAGCAGCAATGCCGCTCCCTCCCGCTTCTCCCGAGGTTGCCGGCCGGCACAACTCCCCAAAAGGAGGACCGACAGACAAGCAACCACAGTCAACAGATAATACCTAATACCTGATTTCATTATTCGTAACTAAAAAATACTCTGGTCGGACAAACTCCCACATCATATTTTCCAACATATCCGCCCTCTGCATCATAACGGACCATATATCCCGGAGACGTGTAATCGGCAAATCCGCCTTCTCCCATGTTATTGCTTAGGATATAAGTATCACCGGTAACCCGATCGACACCAAATCCGGCCGGGAATTTCACTTCAACACCTGAGATCCAAGATGATACAGCGCCTGACCGTATGTCATATCTGCCATAGCTTACAGCATCAGCCAGATAACCGTTGTCAATGTAATAAAGTGTGCCTGCGTTCAAAGCCATTGATGTCGCAGCGAAAAGAATATCAGAGACCTTGTCACCTTTAATTTCCCTTACGCCATAGTTTATCTGTTTCCAGGTCGTAAGCTCATACTCGCCCGACGACAATACAAAAAGTTTTTCGCCATCGGTCGCAAGATCTGTGAGATTCTTACCGGCTGAAATCTTTTTGGTCACAGTCATTTTTACAGGATCAACCACTGCCACACACGCATCGGCAAAATCATTAGCCGAATTAATACCGTCGGAAACCGCAACATAGAGCTGCTTGTTGTAGACAACCACTGCTTCAGGGTTAGGACCGACCTCGATCGTCTCTGTCACATTGAGTGTCTTGGTATCTATTTTGGCAAGATAGCCGCTGAAAAGTGTCACATACACATAATTGTCCAATCCGGCAAGACGACGAGGACCCGACTTCTCATTGTCGAGAGTAATGGTCTTTTTCAGTTTCAACGTGTTGCGATCGAGTACCTGAATGACATTAGAGCCATTCACAGCAAGGTAGATATTATCTCCAAAAACTATGCCATCATTGAACGTGTCGCCTATATACTGGCCATTGACCTCAAAAAAAGCATTATTGAGGATAACGTTGTCTTCAAGATTGAGGTAGCTGAGAGTTCCGGAACTTGTACCCATCACTCCGGCATTGACAACAAACACGCCCTTGGTTGAATCAACCGGGTCAATCACAGGATCCGGATCATCGTTGTCGGAACAGCCGGAGAAACAAAACATGGCAGCAACCGCCATAAAAAGATACTTCTTCATTTTATTCTAATCTGGTTTTAAAGTATATATTTCAATGTGAGCATCCATGAACGCCCCGGCATGGGATAACGGGCTATCACGGCATATTGTTTGTCAAACACGTTGATAAGGTCTCCTCTCACCTCGATCATATTTCCGTTGCGAAGCGCAAACCGACGCCATAAAGTCGCTCCCGCCTCAAAATAACCGGGCATGCGTGTCATGGGGCTATTGGAATTAGACATGTAGCGCGCACTTGTGCCGCGTCCATGCACAACCACATTGACCCATGGATTTTCATAACCTACCGAACCTGATCCGGAATTAAGCGGTATGTAAGCGACCTGACAACCATGTACAGGATCACTCTCATCAACATCGATTTCAGCACGCTGATAACTCCATGTGCCGCTCACTACTATATCATGACGCCGCGCAACGTTCAGTGTACTGTTCAATGTCACATCGGCACCGGTGACATGCACGCTGCTTAGGTTGGTAACACTCCATATAAACATGTTCTGCGGTATCGCCACAATGCGGTCATGAACGATATTGCGATAAACATCGGCAGTGATCACAAGCTGTGGCAACCAGTATGCGGCAGGTGCCTGATAAGTCAGGCCAAAATTGAACTGGTCGGTACTCTCCGGTCTCAGATAAGGATTGCCGAAACGGTTGTAGAACGCCTCATTGAATGTCGGCATCCTGAATATATTTTTATAGCTAAGACGCCCGTAAAGATATCCGCTCCTCAAAAGACGCCCGCTCACACTCACCGAAGGCGACAGCCGGTTGTGATTTACCAGAGGCTTGAATCCGTCACGACAACTGTTGAAATAATTGGACTGCACAAGACGTCCAAGGATCACAATGCGCCCGTAACGCCATTTGGCCGTGAGTGACTGAAGAAACGTATTACGACGAGGATGCGCGTCGGTCTTGTCATCATTGCTGTTCAATGAGTTGAACGAGTAGTCGGCAGAATAATCAAAACTCCATGCACGAGTCGCTTCATAAAGCAGTTGAGTGCCAGCATAGGCCTCACGCTGCCAATAGAACTGCTCGAGCCTTCCGCCCGGATATTTCTTATCTATTTCAGTATATAACGATCCACTCCAATTGAATTTTCCTGATACTCTCAGTCTCCACTTTTCTCCGAGCCGACTGGTAAAAACAGCCTGTCCGAAACTATTGCGGTCATGTAGACGTCCGGTCGAGGCATCTACATTGTAAAGCAACACGGGTCCCGGAAGCTGGCGGTTGTTGTCATAATAGTAGACTTTGGCCGACAACTCACCATCGCCACGGGTTTTCCAAAGTAGATTAAACTCTCCATGCCCCGAATTCATGAGGTTGTGAGAACGCTTCTCCCGAGTTACAATATTACCGTTTTCAAGATCAAAAGGATAGTCGTTCTTAGCATGGGTGTATTCACCTGTAAACCCCAAGGCTATCCGCTCTCCGACTCTTACAGTACCCCGAATGAAGGGACTCACGTAACCGAACGAGCCAACTTTTATCTGTGAAGTCATCTGCAACTTCTCGCCATTGAGATTCATGCCTGGAGTCGCAAGCGACAATGTCGCCGGAGAAGCCGCGGCCTTTGCCGAAATGAAAATATCATCATTGTCGCCTATCACAAGCGACAGCTCTTCGAGATTGTCGGTTGAGTACCGCGAAAGATCTATGGATCCGCTCTGAGCGTCGGAAAGCAGCATACCATCATACACCACTGCCGTGTGAGCGCTTCCCAATCCTCTCACCGACACCATTTTCATGCCTCCAGCACCTCCATAATCACGAAGGGTCACGCCAGGCAGACGGTGAACAGCATCTGAAATATCGGTCACGCCATTGCGCAGCATCTTTTCTTTATCGATACTGAACGCCGGTGTTGCCGACCGTAATGTCTTTCTATCGAACCGAGCCGTCACCACCGTCTCACCAAGAGCCTTTGCCCCGGCCTCAGTCGTGTCGACACGTACTTGTGCAGTCACCCCCAGACACAACGCAAGCATCACTGTAATAAACAGTGATCTCACAAAACTACATGTGACCACAGCCTGCATTCTCATCCTCGAAAGAATTTTCAGGTAAAACAATTCCATGGAAATGTTAAAAACCCATGGATATAATCCACAACGGCAGGTCTTCGGACTCTTCCCGATCCTTCCGGCGCCTTCCCGGATATATGCCGATATATCCAGTGGCTCTCTTGACACTATATTTTCATAGTGTCGCGGCCGGGGATCTTTTCTTCAGTGGGAAATACCGCAGCGGGACTGTCGGGGATTCTCACCCCGTTCCCTTTTAAGGACTGCGCCCGATGTATCCGGGCAGCTTATCCACCGTTGTTATGCCGACAAAATTATACTACTGAAACGTTAATGTCCTACTTACATCTGTTAAATTTGCTTAACGCAAAAATTGAGGCGCACGGAAAAACAATCCGAATGACAGACCTACGCTCCATTTGTCACCCGGGCTGTCTATGTAATTGACATATCCTGCCAAAGATGCCTTGAATGGAAAGTTGTACACTACTGAAAAGTCGCCTATCCAATGCGGGTCGTGAAACCACTTGCCATACTTCGCACTACCGTCGGCCGCAGGCATAATAGACCTGAAAGGCATAAACATGTGTGCCTCGCCTCTGATCTGCAGATTATCCGAGAGTTTCACAACAGGAATGACACCCACCGTCGCATAGCTCATGGCATGTAGCGACGAATGAAACGAATTATAGCTCGATGCCGTGGGATTGAATCCGGGAGAAGTCACAATAGTAGCATTATAGCTGTCGAGAAGCTTTCTTGTCGATGCAAGCACGTTACTCTCTATACCCAATGAAAAATGCCGCCCCATGCTGAAGTATTTTTCAATATTCATCTCTGCCTGAACCCATTGACAGGACCGTCCATCAACATTTCCTGCCGCATTCACACCAGAGCGTACAGAGTAGTCGCCAAGCAGCCCCATGCCCACAAAATTATACCGATGACCGCTGGTGGGATTCACCTCATTGTCAAGGGTATTGAACACTGCCCTTACCGAAGCCTGTCCGAGACTGAAGCTTATCACATCCTTACTTTCGTCTACGATAAGAGACTCCCCCGTTGTAGCATGCTTATCGCGCAAGTAGCCATAACCGGCATTAACGCTCATTTCTCCCGTGCGTCCGAGAGCCCATGAATAGCCTGCTCTGCCATATGTCTCGAAATGCCGCATGAACACCGGATTGTTGCGCTCATAAAACATTTTATCACTCTGGTGTTCACTGTTATGTGACACAACCGCACTCATTGTAATCGCCGATGGAACTGCCGTCGGCATAAACATTTTACCATTTACGGCAGCGGCAAGATAACTCTGACCAAGCCATCCGTTGAAATCGACATCAAGGCTTCTAAGTGCCAACGAACTGTAGCCTGCCGAAAGAACAACCATACTGTTGACCGACGATGCCAGATAAGTACCAACACCGACACTCATACTATTCTTCACCGTTGCCTTCATGTCGAGGGTGAAATTTCCAGTCTTTTCGTTATAGACGGCATGAGGCACAAGGTTACGCAGTTTTCCGGAAGTCACCGCCCGATAATATGCCTCTTTTGCATGTTTCAGACCAAATGTATCGGCACGGTTGCCCGTAAACAGATATCTGATATATTCGTTCTGCTTTGGAGTGCCGCCTTCGACATGAACCGAGTCGAATCTCACATAAGGTGTCTTAGACCTGAACACCCGTCGTTTCAGATCTCTCGACTTCGCCGGAATGCGCGATATGACACGTCCTTTTATGGAATCCATCATCTCCATCGCCTTGTCATATCCTCGCTTACAAATAATCTTTGCTTTCGGAAAATCGAGCAATGCAGTCCCGTCAGCCGGAATTTTTATCCTGATCCCCTCGGCCGGCGGCACCTCATAGTCGCTATCCTGCATGATAAGATCCTCAAGCTGCTGCATTATATCATACTGTGGTGTCCGGCCATTAGGCCCCGACACATCCACGCCGATCATTATACCGGGAGCAAAATCCCTACGCATCACATCTACAGGAAAATTATCATATATACCACCGTCAAACGCAAGAAATCCATCGATCTCTATCGGCTGAAATACCGTAGGGAAACTCATCGAAGCTCTTATGGCATCTCCCAGATCCCCCTTTGACAGAACCACCTTGTGCTTGGCGTATACATCCGATGTCACGCACCTGAACGGCACCATGAGCTTGTTGAAGTCTGCTCCGGACTGCGCTGTATAGGCTGCAAACAGTTCCATAAACGCAAAATTCATCGGAAGCGGAGAAATCAGGCTCGAAGGCAGTACCGATGAAGCGGTGTCGGATCTCATTTTAAGGTTAATACTAACGATCTCCGGCCGCATAACCGTACTTCCGAAATAATACCGCAGGGCAGGGTCAATCTGGCCTGTCGACCAGTAGGAAAATCCGGGCGACAGTATCAGTTCTATCATCTCGTCGGGTGTGTAGCCCGACGCATACAGACCGCCTACAATAGCGCCCATCGATGTTCCTGCAATATAATCGATAGGTATATTATTCTCTTCAAGAGCCTGTATGACACCGATCTCGGCAATACCTTTGGCTCCGCCTCCACTCAGCACAAGCCCCACTGACACCGGAGCTATGTCACTTTCCACCCGGCAGCTGTCATTATCCTGAGCCGCCACATACAGCACCGGAAACAGTGACACAATTACTGTCAGCACCCGTTCTATCCCCCGCGATATCATATTTCTATTCATTCTATTTTCCAGTCATTGCATTTGCAACGGCAATATTAACTATAATTAAGAAACGACCACACACTTCTCTCAGTTCATTTTGAAAAAAATTCTTACTTTTACTTAATAATTGGTATTTTTCGGGTTCATCAACGTTATTCCATATAGCAGTTACTATTTTTAAGTTATATCACCATGCCATCGTCAAACTTTATAGACTACGTAAAGATATTGTGCCGCTCAGGTAAAGGCGGTGCCGGTTCGCGTCATTTCTATCGCGCGAAGTACATCCCCAAAGGTGGACCCGACGGAGGAGACGGCGGCCGAGGCGGACACGTGATACTCCGCGGCAACAAAAACATGTGGACGCTTCTTCCACTCAAGTACCGACGTCATGTTTTTGCAGGAAACGGCGAAGCCGGTACCGGAGGCCGAAGCTTCGGCAAGGATGGAGAAGACGCTATAATCGAAGTGCCCTGCGGCACCGTTGTGTTTGATGCCGAAACAGGCGAATATCTAACCGAAGTAACCGACGACGGACAAGAAATAAAACTCCTGAAAGGTGGCCGAGGCGGTCTTGGAAACTGGCATTTCAAATCAGCCACAAACCGTACGCCACGATATGCCCAGCCCGGAGAACCGGCAATTGAGAAAAGCGTAGTGCTTGAACTGAAACTATTGGCAGACGTCGGCCTGGTAGGTTTTCCAAATGCCGGAAAATCGACCCTGCTGTCGGCCATATCGGCGGCACGGCCTAAAATCGCCGACTACCCTTTCACTACGATGGAGCCACAGCTCGGCATTGTTTCATATCGTGACAACAGGTCATTTGTCATGGCCGATATTCCAGGAATAATCGAGGGTGCAAGCGAGGGCAAGGGTCTTGGTCTGCGCTTTTTGCGTCACATTGAACGAAATGCGGTACTTCTGTTTCTTGTGCCGGCCGATGCGACCGACATTGAACAGGAGTCCAGGATTCTGCTCCGTGAGCTTGAGAAATTCAATCCTCAACTCATGGAAAAACAGCGTGTGCTTGCAATCTCGAAAAGCGATATGCTTGATGACGAGCTGATCGCCGAAATCGCAAACACTCTTCCCGACGACGTGCCACATGTATTTATTTCCTCTGTAAGCGGACAAGGACTTACTTCTCTCAAAGATATACTTTGGAGAGCCATCAACGACGACCGTAACCGTATAATCGACGGAGAGCAGCCTATCACCCACCGCCCGCTCGATGCACGTCACCGCGTTGTGGAGGAAGATGAGTTCATTTTTGAAAACCCCGAGCCTGAGCCAATTGACGAAGAGGAAGAGATGCCGCTTGACGATGACTACATCTGGGATGAAGATATAGAACCTGAAGACTACGAGTAAGCCATAAAGTGCCTGTCATAATCAACCAAGAGCTACCGGCTATAGCAGCCCTACGCAAAGAGAACATCAACCTGCTGCCCTGTGACGGATACGCCACAGGGCGTATTCTGCGCATAGGCATCCTCAACCTCATGCCTCTAAAGGAGATGACGGAGATCGATCTGTTGCGACTCATCTCGGCCTCACCTTGCGGCATCGAAGTCGAACTGATCGAAACATCTACCTATCGCGGACGCAACACTCCTGCCGAACATCTCGACAAATATTACAAAAAATGGGATGAGGTCACCGAAAGTCACTACGACGGATTCATAATCACCGGTGCCCCGGTTGAAAAAAAGGATTTCGAGGATGTATTCTATTGGCCGGAACTGCAAAAGATAATGGACTGGACCCGCACACATGCCACATCAACACTCTATATCTGCTGGGCGGCTCTTGCAGGGCTATATCATCATTATGGCATAGCGAAGCGAATGCTTCCGAGAAAAATATCGGGAGTTTTCACCCACCGTAAACTCACACAGGAGAATCCGCTTCTGAGAGGTTTCGATGATGAGTTTCTTGTGCCCCACAGCCGCTACAGCGAACCTGACCGGGATGCAGTGGAAAATCATCCCGAACTGACAATACTCACCGACAGCCCGGATGCCGGAATCCATATCGTGACAGCACATGACGGAAGCGAAATATATGTCACAGGACATTCCGAATATTCACCACTCACACTTGACTATGAATATCGGCGCGACTGCTCGGTGGGGATACATCCCGACATTCCCGCCAACTACTACCGCAATGACGATCCTGAAAACGGAGAAGTTGTGGTAAGATGGAGAGCACATGCCTCAATGCTGTTTTCCAACTGGATAAACTACTTTGTATCACCAGATACCCCTTATAGGCCCATACCACGGCAATGACAAAGCTACCACGTAAGCTGCAACTTCTCGCACCGGCCAAAAACGCCACCATTGCCATACAGGCAATACTTCATGGCGCCGATGCCGTCTACATGGGCGCCTCAAGCCATGGCGCCCGTGTCGCTGCCGCAAACTCTATCGATGACATAAAGCATGTGGCCGATTTCGCACACCTGTTCGGAGCAAAGCTATATGTAACCGTCAATACTATCGTCTACGACAATGAGTTGCGCAACGTGGAAAAACTTATCAAAGGTCTGTATCACGCCGGCACCGACGCTCTCATAGTGCAGGACATGGCACTGCTACAGCTCGATCTGCCTCCGATTGCGCTACATGCCAGTACACAGTGCGACACACGCACTCCGGCTCAAGCACGGTTTCTTCAGGATGTAGGTTTCAGCCAGATAGTGCTTCCGCGCGAACTTTCTCCTGACGAAATAAAAGAATTCAGCCGCGAAGTCGAAGTGCCGCTCGAGGCATTCTGCCACGGAGCATTGTGTGTATGTTACAGCGGCGACTGCCGCGCAGGATTCATGGCTACAGGACGGAGCGCCAACCGGGGCGAGTGTCCGCAGATGTGCCGGCTACCCTACGACCTTATAGACGGTACCGGACGAAAAATAATAAAAAACAAGCATCTTCTCTCTCTACTTGATCTAAACCGCATATCCCTGTTGAGCGAAATGGCAGATGCCGGTGTCTCATCATTTAAAATAGAAGGCCGGCTCAAGGATGAAACCTACGTTAAAAACACCGTAGCCGCCTACAGCAAGGCTCTCGACTCCATAATCGCCGCTTCAGACGGCCGATACTCAAGAAGCAGCTACGGACGTACGGACATAACATTTACACCAGACCTCAGCCGTGGATTCAACAGAGGATTCACGACCTACATTTTTCCTCCGGACAAGACGGTAAAAATGGCAGGGCTCGACACACCAAAAATGGTGGGAATACGCATAGGCACTGTTTCTAAAATCAGCAAAGGATATATCGATCTGTCGCTCGACCGTGGAGTAAAACTTGCCAACGGTGACGGCCTCGGCTATTTCCGAACTGACGGGTCATACGACGGATTCCGCATCAACCGCGCAGAGGGAACACACATCATTCCAGCCTCAATGCCAGACGGACTTCGCGTATCTTCCACAATATACCGAAACAGTGACAAAATCTGGAACGATGCCATGTCACGCGAAACAGCCCGACGCACAATTCCGCTGTCAATGACACTAAGAGCGGTCTCATCAAGAGTAATAGCCCTTGATCTGAAAGACCTGCGCGGATGCGCAGCAACTTCGTCGGTCGTAACAGACCAACCGCTACAGCAGGCACACACCCCTCAAGGACAACAACGACAAAGAGTACTTGAGAAACTTGGTGACACTCATTTTCACCTCGACACACTTGACGACAGAGTCGACTCCTCGTTATTCATACCTGCCTCTATACTCGCTTCGCTGCGGAGAAACGCAATAACTGCACTCGAGACATCGTGGCACGCAAAACGACCGACAGAGAAACGACGGCCGCATAAAAACATCATACCCCTTCCTGAAGGTACTGAAATCACATACCGTCACAATGTGGCCAACCGACTCGCCGAGGACTTTTACCGCTCGCACGGCGCGACATCAATTCAAAAAGCTGTAGAAGTGTCACGTCCCGACACAGAAATACAGGTTATGGAGTGCCGCTACTGCATTCGCCGTGAACTCGGATACTGCCTGCGAACACCAAAAGGTAAAGACCTAACACCGCCGCTCACACTCGATACCGGGCGCGGCACACGCTATGCCGTCGATTTCGACTGCTCACGCTGTATCATGTCGCTTCACCAAACACGCTGAATGGATATACGCAAAGACACCGGACTCTGGCTCCCAACCTCTGTCAAAGAAATGAAAGCAAGAGGGTGGGACGCTGTTGATGTAGTTTTATTTTCAGGCGACGCCTATGTAGATCATCCGTCATTCGGAGCCGCTGTGATCGGACGCACGCTTGAATCCGCCGGCTATCGTGTAGCTATTGTACCGCAACCTAATTGGCGTGACGATCTGCGGGATTTCCGCAAATTCGGCACACCGAGACTTTTCTTCGGTGTCAGTGCCGGAGCGATGGACTCGATGGTAAACCATTACACTGCCGCCCGTCGACGCAGATCAGACGATGCCTACACTCCCGACGGACGCCACGGCATGCGTCCCGACTACCCTACTGTCGTCTACACCAAAATTCTACGCGAGCTCTTTCCCGACACGCCCATAATCACCGGCGGCATAGAGCCCTCGTTGCGCCGGCTCTCACACTACGACTACTGGCAGGACAGACTGCGGCCTTCGATACTGCTTGACGCCCCGGCCGACATACTTATTTACGGCATGGGAGAGAAACCTGTCGTAGAGATCGCCCGGCGTATTTCAGCAGGTGAAAAAGTATCCGAAATAACCGACGTGCCACAGACCGCTCTGCTTCGCACGCTCGACAAAATGCCTGAAAATCCTGATCCGGCAAAAGATATAATACTAAATTCATGGGAGGACGCACTACGCGACCCCGGACTGCAGTCTGCCAATTTCAAGCACATAGAGCAACAGAGCAACCGCCTGAACCCTGACACACGTTTATGGCAAGCCTACCGAAAAGATGGTGTTGCCGTCCAGATAAACCCGATGCTTCCGGCAATGACACGCGGTGAAATAGATGCCTCATTCGATCTGCCATATACACGACTGCCACACCCTCGCTACAACGGCAAAACCATACCTGCCTACGAAATGATACGTCACTCCGTCAATCTCCACCGGGGCTGTTTCGGAGGATGCGCGTTCTGTACCATCTCGGCACATCAGGGCAAATTCATAGCATCGCGAAGCAAGGAATCTATACTGCGTGAAGCCAAAGCCGTAACCCGTATGCCCGACTTCAAGGGATATATATCGGATCTCGGCGGCCCTTCGGCCAATATGTATGCAATGGGCGGACGCGACCGCTCGATATGCAGTCGTTGCCTTAAACCGTCGTGCCTGCATCCGGCACCATGCCCAAATCTTAACAACGACCACCGTCCCCTTCTTGAAATATATCATGCTGTCGACGCACTGCCCGGTATAAAGAAAACCTTTATCGGTTCCGGTGTACGCTATGACCTTTCCATGCACCGCACCGGCAACCGTGACATTGACAACGCCAACCGCCGCTACAACAGCGAACTGATAGAACACCATGTGTCGGGACGCCTTAAAGTCGCCCCCGAACATACCGAGGATTACGTACTTGACATCATGCGCAAACCTCCGTTCAAGCTATTTCATCAGTTCCGTGATATATTTGACGATGTGAACCGCAGATGCGGATTGCGGCAGCAGATAATCCCATATTTCATATCAAGTCATCCGGGATGCACCGAAATCGACATGGCCCAACTTGCCATAAAAACAAAACAGCTTGATTTCCATCTTGAGCAAGTGCAGGATTTCACCCCGACACCAATGACCCTCGCTACCGAAATATACTACTCCGGTATACATCCCTACACCGGCGAACGCATATTCACAGCGCGCTCGTCTGAAGAAAAACTTGCCCAAAGACGCTACTTCTTCTGGTATGACCGCACATACCGGACCGATATAGAACGTGCGCTCAGACGTTTGCACCGTCAGGATCTCATCGCGTCACTTTTTGCACGGACCGTGACTCCAAAGCGCCCGAATACCAAGAAATAATTAATCCACAAGATTTACCTGATTGAAAAATCACTATTTTTCGGTATTGCAAACACCCGGCATCGGAAATAACTTTGCAACATGAACGAATGAACCACACATCGTGAGGGCACAACTTCCCTCACCTGTAAAGGTCTGAATTTAGGTTTTAGGTTATTTTAGATAGTCTCTGTGACAGAGACTATCTTTTTTTCTTATCAAAAATATTGCTACTTTTGCATTGCAGGATCTTATGGATTTTACCGAAAGATCCCCGGACACGATACTTCATCCAATCAACTCACTGACTATGACCACTCCGCAGATTGTCAGACTTTGCTTTATCGCGGCTCTATGGATCGCGATATGCACCCTTCTGATCATATCGGCGCAGCGCATCACCCTTTATACTATTTTTATAATCGTCGCTTCCGGCATTGTCGTGTTTGTACCCCTATACAAGAAATACCGCCGTGATGGATCAGCAGATAAAAAATAAAAACACATATCCACTTCTATCGACCATAGATTCGCCGGCTGACCTGAGAAAGCTTCCGCAGAACAGGCTTAAAGATCTGTGCGAGGAAATCAGAAGATTTCTCATCGAGACTCTTGCTGAAAATCCGGGTCACTTTGCATCAAGCATGGGTGCTGTCGAATTCACGGTAGCCTTACACTATGTTTTCGACACTCCCTATGACCGAATTGTATGGGATGTCGGGCATCAGGCCTACGGACACAAACTCATAACCGGACGCCGCGACCGCTTCCACACCAACCGCAAACTGGGAGGCCTGAGCGGATTCCCGTCGCCAACCGAAAGTCCATACGACACATTTGTCGCTGGCCATGCGTCGAATTCAATCTCGGCAGCACTTGGCATGGCTGTGGCCACTCAGCTCAATGACGACACCCCCCGACGTAAAGTGATCGCCGTAATCGGCGACGCATCCATCTCGGGAGGCCTTGCCTTCGAGGGACTCAACAACGCGGCCAATACACCCAACGACCTTATAATTGTCCTTAACGACAACAACATGTCGATCGACACAAATGTCGGTTCACTACATCGTTATCTGGGTAAGATACACACCTCAAAACTCTACAACGCAGTTCGCTACAGAACTTTCGGCTGGCTGAAAAAAATCGGTCTGCTCAACGACCGCCGTAAAGATTTCATACTACGTTTCAACAATAGCCTGAAATCGCTTATCGGCAAGAGGCAGAATATGTTTGAAGGGCTAAACGTAAGATATTTCGGACCAATAGACGGCCATGACATAGACATGCTTGTTGATGCTTTCCGGGACATACGCGATCTGCGTGGGCCACGCATCATACATCTTCGCACCATCAAGGGCAAAGGAATGCCGGCTGCAGAAAAAGACCCGTCGTCGTGGCATGCACCAGGTAAATTCGATCCGGTCTCCGGAGTGCGCCTGTCATCACATAAAGCCGAAGACACTCCGAAATTTCAGGACGTTTTCGGCGAGACACTGCTTGAACTGGCAAGAACTAACGACAAGATCACCGGAATAACCGCCGCCATGTCGTCAGGTACTTCGATCTCTATAATGCAGAAAGAAATGCCCGACAGAGTTTTCGATGTGGGCATATCGGAAGGACATGCGGTGACATTTGCCGCCGGGCTCGCCAAAGAAGGCCAGCTCCCTTATGTAGCGATATATTCGTCGTTTCTTCAGCGAGCCTACGACCATATAATCCACGACGTGGCCATACTGCGGCTAAAGGTTGCATTCTGCATCGACCGTGCCGGCATTGTCGGTGAAGACGGCGTGACACATCACGGTGCATTTGATCTTGCCTACATGCGCTCAGTTCCAGGCATGACTATTGCCGCACCGCGCGACGAACGTGCACTGCGCGACATAATGTATACCGTGCAGCTCCCGGACGCGATCGACGGACCGATAGCTATAAGATATCCCCGCGGCAACGGATCAATGACCGACTGGCACACCGATATGCACAAAGTGGAGATAGGACGTGGAGAAAAACTGCGTGACGGAAAACATGTAACTGTAATTACTCTTGGCACAATCGCATCACAGGCATCGCAGGCTATCGGAATCGCCGATAAAGAATCCGGAGTAAACGCGGCCCATTATGATGCAGCGTTTCTGAAACCACTCGACCAGAATATGATGCATGAAATCGCCGCTGCCAATCTCCCGATCGTGACTGTCGAAGATGCATCGGTAAACGGCGGACTCGGATCGGCTGTCGCCGAATGGCTCGCCGACAACAACATATCACTACCTGTAACCCGGCTCGGACTGCCCTCAGAGGAGTTTGTGCAACACGGCACTGTACCGCAACTTCAGGAAATATGCGGAATTGATCCGAAATCAATTGCCGAAGCTATTATCAAAGCTGCAAAAGCATGAGAATTGTCATCGCCGGAGCCGGAGATGTAGGCACTCATCTCGCCAAGCTCCTATCTCTGGAAAACCAGGAGATAATTCTGGTAGATGCAAACCGGGAGAAACTCGGAGTGCTCGATGCCAATTACAACCTCATGACTCTTGCCGGCGGACCGACTTCAATAAAAACCCTTCAGGCCGCAGAGACAGGCAAAGCCGATCTTTTCATTGCCGTCACACCTTTTGAGTCGACCAACATCACGGCCTGCGCGATGGCAAACTGGCTTGGAGCAAAATCCACAGTCGCCCGTATCGACAACTATGAGTTCATGACCGAAAAACCTGCCGAGTTTTTCAAGACCATAGGAGTAGACCATACGATATATCCGGAATTTCTCGCCGCCGAAGAGATACTGACCGCATTGCGTCACTCTTGGGCAAGGCATTGGTTTGAACTGCATGGCGGAGAGATAATCCTCGCCGGTGTCAAAGTGCACAGCGGAGCAAGAATAATAGGTCAGGAACTGCGTAACCTCACACGTGACAACCATAACTTCCACGTCTCGGCAATACGCCGGCGCCATGAATCGATCATACCGCGCGGAGACGACATAATACTCGAGAACGACATCGTATACTTCACATCCACAAGACAACATATCGACGACATAAGAGATCTATGCGGTAAAGTGCAGTATAAGGTGCGTCGTGTCACTATCATGGGTGGATCACGAATAGCAATAAGACTTATCGCTCTTGCCGGAAACGAGTATAAATTCAAAATCATAGAAAACGACCAGGCCCGCTGCCGTCACCTTGCCGAGACTTTGCCTGACGATGTAGAGATAATATACGGCGATGCCCGCGACAATGACGTGCTCACCGATGCCGACACCGTGCACTCCGACGCATTCATAGCCCTCAGCGACAGTTCCGAGGCAAACATACTCGCCTGTCTCACAGCCAAGGAATTCGGTGTAAACAAATCGGTAGCCGAAGTGGAAAACCTGCAATTTGTAGGTGAGGCCGAAGCTCTTAACATCGGTACTGTAATCAACAAGAAACTTCTTGCCTCGGCAAAGATATTCCAGCTTCTGCTCGACACCGACGGCTCGACAAGCCGCTGCCTGGCACTGACAGATGCCGAAGTCGCACAGATAGAAGCGCGTCCGGGATCAAAAATAACATCCGCTCCGATCAGAAATCTGAGACTCAGCCGTGAAATGACTATAGCCGGCATAATCCGCGATGGAAAAGGGATGCTTGTGAGCGGCAACACGACAGTACGTGCCGGAGACCAGGCTGTAGTTTTCTGTCTCGGAGGATATCTCCACGAAATAGAGCGTTTTTTCTCGTGAAGCACTCGCATCTTCATAAAACCGGGCTTATAAACTTTCCCGTGCTTCTCAAAGTCGTGGGATGGCTGCTCATAATCGAGTCGGCATTTCTCCTTGTTCCGTTTGCCACCTCATGCATTTACGGAGAAAAAGACTCTATGATATTTCTGATTTCGGCTGTTACCACAGCTGTTACCGGAATCCTGCTGAACCACTGCATACATCCGCGCACCAAAACCCTGCGCAAACGCGAAAGCATACTGCTTACTTCGCTAACCTGGATTGTATTTTCTATATTCGGCATGATTCCGTTCATATTCGGATCCACCCACATGTCGGTCAGCGACGCCTTTTTTGAGGCGATGTCGGGCTTCACCACAACCGGAGTCTCTATCATTGCCGATCCGGCATCACTATCCCATGGCCAACTCATCTGGCGAAGCCTCATGCAATGGATCGGAGGTCTCGGCATCATTCTGTTCACCCTTGCCGTAATACCTATGCTAAACTCCTCGGGAGGAGTCCACCTCTACAATTCCGAAGTAACCGGCATAACCCACGACAAACTTACACCACGCATCAGTTCGACAGCCAAAATGCTGTGGGGAATATACTTTATACTTACCATTGTGCTTACACTGCTTCTGTGGATCGGCCCGATGGACCTGTTCGAAAGTATCTGTCATGCACTTTCAACTGTCTCTACCGGAGGTTTCTCCACTCAAGCCGACAGCATAGGCGCATGGAACTCGACCTACATCACAGTTGTCATAACAATCTTCATGTTTGTGGGCGGCATAAACTTCATCCTTATGATCAAGGCTTTGTCAGGGTCATTAAAAACAGTGACAAACAATGAAGTTTTCAGGGTCTACTGCAAGGTCATAGCAGTGACATCGGTTATATTCGCCATCCTTATCGCTCTCAACACTTCATCGATACCTGCCGGGCACATCATAGTCAACGCCTTGTTTCAGGTTGTTTCTACAATTACATCCACAGGTTATTCCGTAAGTGACTACACATTGTGGGGACCAGGATGTATGGTCATGATCACGGTACTCATGTTTGTAGGCGGGTGTGCAGGGTCTACCTCAGGAGGCGCCAAACTCGACCGGATGCTCACTGTGTACCGGTTTATGCGCAACGAAGTCTACCGCGTCATACACCCCAATGTCATAAAAGGTGTTTCAATCTCAGGCAACGTACTTTCCGCAGAAATCATCAATAAAACCGTAGCTTTCATTCTCATCTATATCGGTCTGATCGCCGGCGGCGCATTTGTGCTTTCATCTATCGGACTCCCGTACATCGATTCATTTTATTCGGCTATATCATGCACCGGAAACACCGGGCTTGGCGGCGACTACGTGCCGGTACCCGAAGCCGGAAAATGGATACTGTCATTTCTAATGCTCACAGGCCGCCTGGAAATATACTCTGTAATAATATTGTTTTCCAAATCATTCTGGAAAAAATAATCAGATATTGAAACTTTTTTCAGTAGTTTTGCATCTAACTCTCCGATACAAAACTTCAGTCGGGTTCTAATTCATCGACAAATATTCAATACGCATGAATATACTTGAGATCAGCAACGTTTCAAAAAGTTATAACGGCCACAAAGCTCTTTCCGACATATCGCTTAACATACCGGAAGGAAGCGTCTACGGATTGCTCGGCCCCAATGGTGCGGGAAAAACGACACTTCTGCGCATCATAAACCACATCACGGCTCCCGACTCCGGTACTGTAACATTCAATGGCCACACGCTCAATGCCGACGATGTCAACGATATAGGATATCTGCCTGAAGAACGCGGATTATACAAAAAAATGAAAGTAGGCGAACAGGCTCTCTTCTTCGCCCGTCTGAAAGGCCTGAGCAAGGCCGAGGCTACACGCCGCCTTCAGGAGTGGTTCTCAAGATTCGGCATAACCGACTGGTGGGGGAAAAAGGTAGAAGAACTGTCGAAAGGCATGGCACAGAAGGTACAGTTTATAGTCACTGTGCTTCATCAGCCCCGCCTGCTTATCTTTGACGAGCCTTTTTCTGGCTTCGACCCGATAAACGCCAATCTGCTCAAAGAGGAGATACTTAGATTGCGTGATGCCGGATCAACCGTAATCTTCTCCACTCACAATATGGAAAGCGTCGAGAAAGTATGTGACCACATCACTCTCATCAACCGCTCCCACAACATACTCACCGGAAGCGTGGCTGACATCAGAAACGAAGCAGGCAAGGGGCGTCTTTCGATCTCTTTCCGCGGCCCCGACAACGGACTTATACAAGCCCTTACACCACTTGCGGAGCAAGATTCCATGCACCGTTTCGAGACATCATGTCCCGACGTGACACGCCTCCGTCTCAAAATGCAGCCAGGAATCAAAATCTCACAGATTATCGACACAGCCAACCGTCTTGTCGAAATCGAATCTTTCAACCGTGATCTCCCGTCGATGGATGAGATATTTATCGATGCAGTAAACCGCAACAACCTCCCGGAAATACCCTCCTTAGAGATGCAATCCACCCGTTCAACCTCAATCTGATCCTCAATACTGTAGCCATGCACAGATTTTTAATTGTCGTCCAGCGCGAATATATGCAGAGGGTATCGAAAAAATCTTTTATTTTCTCCACCCTCATCATGCCGATTCTAATGGTTGTGCTGATGTGCGCGCCGATTCTTATTCAGCAAGCCACATCACCCGAGACCATCACAATAGGAGTAGCCGATACATCGGGCAAGATATTCCCCCGTCTTAACTCCGGCGAAAGCGTGCGTTTCGTGCAGCTCAACGGCACCCCTTCGGCCGACTCTCCGATTGACAACGACAGCATCGACGGATACCTTGTGATAACCTCCGACATCATCACAAAAGAATCAGCCGAACGCGTCGACCTCATCCTCAACGCTACAAGCAACATACAGTTTGAAAAAGAACTGGCTGAACAGATAAATGACGCTATAGAGACAGAACGTCTGCTTGAATACAATATAAACGATCTGTCGGCAATTCTCGACAACGTGAAGAGCGATGTCTCTGTCAACATAATGCGCTTCGACAGCGACGATCATGGTTCGATGCCTACCGAAATCAGTGCCGTCATCGGCATAGTGATGAGCATGTTGCTCTACTTTTTCCTTCTTCTCTACGGCATTCAGGTTATGCAGAGCATAGTCGAGGAGAAGTCGAGCCGGGTGCTTGAAATAATTGTATCATCCGTAAAGCCAACACAGCTTCTTACCGGAAAGATTATAGGCATCGGTCTTGTAGCCGTAACACAGATACTGATATGGGCAGTATGTCTTCTGATCCTGTCAATGGTTGTTATGCCTACGATACTTCCGGCCGACATGATGACCGATGTCCATGCCATGCAGACCGGAGCGCAGCTTGCCGATACGGCCGATATCGAGCTTGTAACCGCTATTGCCACGATCACGAAACCGACCTTCATAATGCAGATGTTCTTCTGGCTGATAATATTCCTTATCGGCGGCTTCCTACTCTACTCCTCGCTATTTGCCGCCGTAGGCTCTGCCGTCGACAACATCCAGGATGCCTCACAGCTTCAGACTATCATTATAGTTCCGATCATCATCGCCATGTTTGCGTCCATGTCGGTTGCAAACGCTCCGAACTCGACTCTGGTCTCATGGATGTCGATGATACCGTTTACCTCTCCGATGGTTATGATGGCCCGGCTGCCGTTTGGCATTCCTGTATGGCAGACCGCACTATCCGCCGTAATACTCTATGCCTCCATATCGGGAGCTATATGGTGTGCCGCCAAGATTTACCGTGTCGGCATCTTCATGTATGGCAAAAAGCCTGACATACGTGAAATCATACGCTGGATATCATATAAATGAAACCTTAGAACCACCTGCCCCATGAAATTCATAACAACCATACTGACAGCCGTCGTCACAGCCATCTTCTCTTCCAACATATCAGCGTCAGAACCTATAGCATCCCACGTCATTCTCATAGGTCTCGACGGATGGGGGTCCTACAGCTTCGACCAGGCCGACATGCCCTATGTAAAAAATCTCATGAAAGAGGGCTCCTACACGCTTGGCAAACGCTCCGTACTTCCATCGTCAAGTGCCGTCAACTGGGCCTCGATGTACATGGGAGCAGGACCGGAACTCCACGGCTATACCGAATGGGGATCGCGCGTGCCTGACCTCCCATCGCGCGTAGTCGACGAAGACGGTATTTTTCCTACCGTTTTCGGACTTCTGCACCGCGCAAAGCCCGACGCTGTCATAGGCAACATAGCCGAGTGGGACGGCATACGCTACGTGTGCGACACACTTGCCCTCAGCTATGACTGCGTAGTTACCCAAAAACCGCTCAATCAATCGACAACCACCGCTGCGGTCGAATATATCAAATCGGCCAGGCCCACGCTTCTCAACATCGTATACGATGAGCCCGACCATGTAGGGCACGTCACAGGCCATGACACACCGCAGTATTACCGAAAGCTCCACGAGCTTGATTCCTGTGTGGCAGAGATAGTTCAGGCAACAAAAGATGCAGGAATATACGACAACACAATTTTCATTGTCACCGCCGACCATGGCGGTATCGGTAAAAATCACGGCGGCAAAACAATGCAGGAGATGGAGACACCTTTCATCATCTTCGGCAAAAGCATACGCAAAGGCCATGAGATCACCGAGAGCATGATGCAGTTTGACATCGCTCCGACGATCGCCCACATCTTCGGTCTCGACACACCTCAGGTGTGGATAGGCCGTCCCGTGCTTTCACCCTTTCTATGAACAATAAAATCTGAACGGCAGTCACTTGGCAAAGTTTAACAAAAATAGTCGGCTTTTTATACCTCATTTTTGTTAGAAAATTAGTAATTTTGCGCGTTTAATATTCGCGAAAAGAAAGAGAAGAACCATGAGACAGCTCAAGATAACACGTTCAATCACCAATCGCGAGAGCGCGTCTCTCGACAAGTATCTTCAGGAAATAGGCCGCGAGGACCTTATTACCGTTGAAGAGGAAGTCGAGCTCGCTCAGCGCATTAAACAGGGCGACGAAAGAGCCCTTGACAAACTTACCCGTGCCAATCTGCGTTTCGTGGTCTCAGTGGCCAAGCAGTATCAGAATCAGGGTCTGAGCCTCCCCGACCTCATCAACGAGGGCAACATGGGCCTCATAAAAGCGGCTCAGAAGTTCGACGAAACCCGAGGATTCAAATTCATATCCTATGCAGTGTGGTGGATACGCCAGTCCATCCTGCAGGCTCTTGCCGAACAGTCGAGAATAGTGCGCCTTCCGCTAAATCAGGTAGGCACACTCAACAAGATAAGCAAGGCCCTTTCTAAATTCGAACAGGAAAACGAGCGCCGCCCGTCACCAGAGGAACTTGCGGCTTCTCTTGATGTGCCGGTCGACAAAATCGCCGACACACTCAAAGTTTCAGGCCGATCGATATCGGTAGACGCTCCTTTTGTCGAAGGCGAAGACAACAGCCTTCTCGATGTCCTCTCAAACGACGACTCCCCATCGGCCGACGCATCACTCAACCAGGAGTCTCTTTCACGCGAGGTAGAGCGTGCGCTCCGCCAGCTCCATGAGCGCGAACGTGAAATACTCAAGATGTTCTTCGGAATAGGCTGTCAGGAAATGACACTTGAAGAGATCGGAGCGAAATTCGACCTCACCCGCGAGCGTGTGCGACAGATCAAAGAGAAAGCCATACGCCGGCTCAAGGGACCACGCAGCAAACATCTAAAAGCCTATCTTGGCCAATAATCGACCGTCGGCCCCTTCCAAGCCGACAGTGATTTAATAATTTTTTCATAAAACCCGCCCCATTAACGGCGGGTTTTGTTATATTTGCTTCTCGGAACACTTCTTGTAACAGACCGTAATATTAAACCTTCTCAATTAAAGAAACAAAATATCAATATCATGGATAGCAAAATCAGAACTGAATTCAAAAACCGCTTCGGCGCCGACGGCATCCGCTATGCATCATCAGGACGCATCAACCTTATCGGCGAGCACACCGACTACAACGGTGGATTTGTATTTCCCGGAGCCATTGACAAATATATCGAGGCAGAAATAAAACCAAACGGACTCGGCGTAGTGCGTGTCTATTCGGTAGATATTGACGAATATGTCGAATTTGGCCTCAAGGAAGAGGACGCACCCTCACAACAGTGGGCCCGCTACATTTTCGGCGTATGCCGCGAAATCCAGAAACGCGGCGGCAAGGTCGAAGGATTCGACGCCGTATTTGCCGGCAATGTGCCGCTCGGCGCAGGACTGTCATCATCGGCAGCACTTGAAAGCTGCTTTGCATTTGCCCTCAATGATCTTTTCAACGACAACAAGATCGAAAAATTCGAGCTTGCACGCATCGGACAAAGCACTGAGCACAACTACTGTGGCGTCAACTGCGGCATCATGGACCAGTTTGCTTCGATCTTCGGCAAGAAAGGCCACCTCATGCGCCTCGACTGCCGCTCCAGCGAATTCGAGTACTTCCCCTTTGATCCTGTAGGCTACAAACTTGTGCTTATCGACTCGGTTGTAAAGCATGAGCTCGTCGATTCTCCCTACAACAAACGTCGCGAGTCATGTGAACGCGTAGCCGCCAAACTTGGAATCGAGACTCTCCGTGACGCGTCTATGGAGATGCTTGAGTCAATAAAAGATCAGATCAGCGCAGAAGACTACAACCGCGCTAAATTTGTAATCGGTGAGAAACAGCGTGTGCTTGATGTGTGCGACGCACTCAACAGCGGCGACTATGAGACCGTAGGCAAACGCATGTATGAGACACATCACGGTCTTTCTGCCGACTATGAAGTATCCTGCGAAGAACTCGACTTCCTCAACGACATCGCCAAAGAGTGCGGAGTGACCGGCTCGCGCATCATGGGAGGCGGCTTCGGCGGATGCACCATCAATCTTGTCAAGGATGAGCTCTATGACGGATTTATCGCTACCGCACGCGAAAAATTCGCAGCCAGATATGGTCACGAACCTCGCGTCTACGACGTAGTGATCAGCGACGGCGCACACCGCATCGGTTAAAAAACCATCTCCTCTCTAACACAAAATGTCATGGCAGTAAAAATAGAAAAATTTGCCTCGGAACACGGGGAAATAACACTTGCCACAATCACAAACTCCAAGGGCGCGAGCGTAGTGCTCAGCTCCCTTGGTGCCGGGGTGACAGCAATAAATGTGTCCGACTCGGCCGGCAATATCGTCAACGTGGTTACCACTTATGCTGATCCTGCCGATTTCATGTCCGACGGTCCTTGTGCAGGAAAGACCCCCGGACGTTATGCCAACCGCATCGCCAACGCTACTTTCCAGATCGACGGAAAAGAATACAGGCTTAAAGCCACAAACGGCCCGCACCATCTGCATGGAGGACCTACAGGTTTCCAGAACCGTATATGGGACGTATGCGTCGAAGATGACGAAACGGTCGCGTTCTCCCGCATAAGCCCCGACGGAGAGGAAGGCTATCCAGGCACACTCGACACACGCGTCGCCTATACATGGAACGACGACAACGCTCTTACCATCCATTACACAGGCGTGACCGACGCTCCTACGATCCTTAACCTCACCAACCACACCTACTTCAATCTGGCCGGTGAGAACAGCGGCGACATACTCGACCATGAGCTCCGTCTCGCTTGTTCGCGCTGGTTGCCCACCGATGCCGGGCAGATACCCACCGGCGAGATAGCGTCGGTCGAAGGAACCCCGATGGATTTCACTGCCACAAAAGCGATAGGCCGCGACATTAACGACGACTTTGAGGCGCTGCATATCGGAAAAGGCTACGACCATTGTTTTGTGGCTGACAACTGGGTGCCGGGACGTCTCGCTCCTATCGCATGGCTCCGTGACCCGAAAACCGGACGCGAACTTACAATCTCCACCACACAGCCTGCCGTACAGCTCTACACGGCCAACTGGTTCGGAGGAGAGACTCCACTCAATCCAGAGGGACGTCCTTATCAGAATCGCGAGGGTGTAGCACTTGAGTGCCAGCATTTCCCCGACAGCCCAAATCATCAGAACTTCCCTTTGACAGTGCTGCGTGAAGGCGAAGTATTCGACGAAACAATCGTCTTCAGTTTCAAAGCCTGAAGATTTACAATAAGTATCGCAATCAACCAACGATGAAACCTACACTCTTTGTGCTGGCAGCCGGAATGGGCAGCCGCTACGGAGGTCTTAAGCAGCTCGACGCGCTCGGCCCTTCCGGTGAGACTATCATGGACTATTCGATCTACGACGCTATCAAAGCCGGATTCGGCAAGATCGTGTTTGTGATCCGCAAAGACTTCGAACAGGACTTCCGTGAGAAAGTTCTCGGAAAATATGAAGGTCATATCCCTGTAGAGGTTGTATTTCAGGCCACAACCGACCTTCCTGAAGGTTACACATGTCCGGCCGACCGCACCAAGCCATGGGGCACTAACCATGCTGTACTAATGGGCAAAAGCGTTATCAAGGAACCTTTCGCTGTAATCAACGCCGATGACTTCTACGGCCGGAACGCATTTGAGGTTATCGCCAAAGAGCTCTCACGCGAACACACAGCCCCCGGCGACTACTGCATGGTAGGATTCAGGGTAGGCAACACAATGACCGAGAACGGCTCTGTGGCACGAGGTGTCTGCTCAACTAAAGACGGTCTGCTCACATCGGTCGTGGAACGCACAGCCATATCCTACAATCCCGATCACGAGATTGTCTTCACCGACGAGAACGGCGAGGAGCAGAAACTCGATCCCATGACTCCGGTTTCTATGAACCTCTGGGGATTTACACCCGAATACTTTGAATACTCAGAAAACGAGTTCAAGAAATTTCTGGATGCCAACCTCGACAAACCCAAAGCCGAATTCTTCATACCGCTTGTAATCGACACTCTCATCAACAGCGGAAAGGCCACGGTAAAAGTCCTCGACACCGACAGCAAATGGTTTGGTGTGACCTATGCCGCTGACCGCCCCGCAGTCGTTGAAAAATTTGCCGAACTGACAGAACAGGGCGTCTATCCGTCGCCTCTATTCGCATAACAAGCCTACAAAAACATTCAGAGCAATGACCAACGAAGAAATGCAGCGGATCAAAAACGCTACCGACGGACTTCCTGCCTATGAGTACATCGCAAACAACATTGATACAATCGATACTGATACTCTCGGCGTGGTCACCGATCTGCTAATGCAGACCGACCTGAACGGACAGTTTTGCGTAAGCGCGGCACGCTACCTCAGCACAATCGACGCATCACGTTTCGCCGATACGATCGACAAACTCGTAAAAGGCGCGATCGACCGGGACAAAGAGCGCCGCTACATCGGCGACCTGCTCGAAAGTCTGTGGGGTAAAGACTATGCAGAACGCGCACAGAGCCTGATAAGCTCCGATGACAACTTCCGCCGCATCTACAAACGCGTCTTTCCCGACCGCCTCTGAATACCATCCACTGCCAAGAAATGAATATCCTCAAGCGATTCGGATTTCTATGCCTCACTGTCACCGCACTGTCGGCCTGCACGGGAGGCTCGTCAGAAAAATCCGATAACGCCGAAACAACCGACATGACTACTCCACAGTCCAATTCTACTGCATCAGACGGCAAAGACATACTTGTCGACATCAAAACTACACTCGGCGACATCCAGGTGCGTCTCTTCGGCGACACACCGGGACATCGCGACAACTTCGCCAAACTTGCCGGAGAGGGTTACTACAACGGCACCCTGTTTCATCGCGTGATAAACGACTTCATGGTACAGGCCGGCGACCCCGACAGCCGCAACGCCCCTAAAGACAAAATGCTCGGCGAGGGAGATCCAGGCTACACTCTGGAGGCAGAGATTGATTATCCGAAACACTATCACAAGCGCGGCGCTCTTGCCGCAGCACGCACCGGCGACAATATCAATCCCGAGCGTCGTTCATCGGGCTCGCAATTCTACATTGTCACCGGAAAAGTGTTCAACGACTCAACTCTCAGCCAACTGGAGCGCAACATGCAGATGCAGCAGATAAACACAATCTTCCAGCAGCTTGCACAGCAGCAAAACGAGAAGATCAAGGATCTGCGGCGTAACCGCGACCAGGCCGGACTGCAGAAACTTCAGGAAGAGCTCATAGCCAAGGCCGAGAAACAGGCCGCTGAAAATCCCGCCACACTGTCGGCCGATGCCCGCAAGGACTACACCACTGTCGGAGGAACCCCGCATCTCGACGGAGCCTACACAGTGTTCGGAGAAGTCACCAAAGGCATGGACGTTGTCGACAAGATCCAGAAAGTCCAGACTGACGGAAACGACCGTCCTACCGATGACGTGCGTATCATCTCAATGAGTGTTGTGAAATAACCGGTCATGCAAAAAATCAACCGCGCGACTCTCTCAAACGGGTTACGCGTCATACATTCCTACGACAGTGCCACCACAATGGTGGCACTGTCCGTCATCTACGATGTAGGTTCGGCCGACGAGCAACCGGAGCTTACGGGAATAGCCCACCTGATGGAGCACCTTATGTTCGGAGGCTCTGTCAACATCCCGTCGTTTGACCGTGAAATCGAGCGCGCAGGAGGCACCGACAACGCCTGGACATCGCCCGACCTCACATGCTACTACGATCTCCTGCCGGCCCATAATGCAGAAACGGCATTCTGGCTCGAAAGCGACCGCATGATCTCGCCTGCATTCTCTCAAAAATCACTTGAAGTGCAGAAAGGCGTAGTAATCGAGGAATTCAAGCAACAATGTCTCAACCGGCCCTACGGCACACTCAGCCATCTTATACGATCGACTGCCTTCAGAAATCATCCCTACCGCTGGCCGGTTATAGGCCTGACTCCCGACCATGTGGCAGCTGCCACACTCGATGATGTACGCGCTTTCTATTTCAGCCACTACGCGCCATCACGTGCCGTGTTGTCGGTTTGCGGCAATATTTCCTGGGACGAAACAATACGCCTTTCTGAAAAATGGTTCGACCCGATACCCGATCGAACGACCATCCGACGCATACTTCCCGCCGAACCATTGCCTTGCTCACCACGCCATGCCGAAACATCCGGCAACGTACCCTCGACTCTTGTAGCAATCAACTACCCCATGCCTGGACAGGACTCCGCACTCTATATTCCGGCCGACATACTTTCCGACGTTCTCGGCACAGGCACCTCATCACTGCTCTACGACCGCCTTGTGCGGACGACCGATATGTTCCACAACATAGATGCGTCAATCGACGGCAGCCGAGATCCAGGTCTGTTTCACATCAACGCCAAGCTGCGCGATAATGTCGACCCTACCGAAGCATACAACGCCATCAACCGCGAAATCGCCTCGGTCGTAGCTGCCGGCATAGATGACACCACACTGCAACGTGCCCTCAATCTGTTTGAAAGCGCACGCACACTCGACAACCTCGGATGCCTGCCACGCTGCCTTGACATGGCACAAAACGAGATATATGGCCGCGACGCGGCTACAGTCATGAAACAATATCTCGATCTCACACCGGCCGACATACATAATGCCGCCAGACTCATACTCGACCCGACACAGGTGACTACCGTTACATTCTCGCCAACACATCTGCCTTGAAACAGTCAATATGAACAATTTTTATTGAAAAAAGTTGCGAAAGTGTTGGTTATACTGAAAAAAAGTGGTTACTTTGCACCCTGATTAATGCGGAGCGTGCCGCGGAAAGCTCCCGGGAAGTGATGCGCCCGGAGCGATATGAGACCGGAACTCGCTTGCAGTGAAAGAATAAGAAATTAAAACTGAAATATTTTTAAACCAGCCATGTCAAAGATTTGTCAGATTACAGGCAAGAAAGCGATGACCGGCAACAACGTATCGCACTCGAAGCGTCGCACTAAGCGCCGTTTCCACGTGAATATCTTTACCAAAAAATTCTATTGGGTAGAGCAAGACGCGTGGATCCTCCTTACTCTCACCGCCGCAGGCCTGCGCACCATCAACAAACTCGGTCTCGACGCAGCTATACGTCAGGCTGCCGAGAAGGGATATCTCACTGAAATCAAATATCTCGAATACTGATTAAGTCATGGCAAAGAAAGCTAAAGGCAATCGCGTTCAGGTTATTCTTGAATGCACCGAACATAAAGCCAGCGGTATGCCCGGAACATCCCGCTACATCACAACAAAGAACCGCAAGAACACTACCGAGCGTCTGGAGTTGAAGAAATACAACCCCATCCTCAAGAAGGTCACTGTTCACAAGGAAATTAAATAATCTGTTAACACCCTTTATTTCTTAAGATATGGCAAAGAAAACCGTTGCCTCGCTCCAAAAGGGTGAAGGCCGCACCTATAGCAAGGTGATCCGCATGATCAAGTCACCAAAGACCGGTGCTTACACTTTCAAGGAAGACATGGTACCCAACGAGGCAGTAAAAGACCTCCTCGCGAAGTAACAAACCGCATCTTCTGTCAACAGATAACATTATATCTTTCGACATATACGCGCGATACCGCGATTGAACGATGTTCAGTCGCGGTATCGTTTTTTTAATATCACAAACAGCAGAAGAGAATAAATCCATCAACACATGAAACAGTGAATAGAGCTACACTATATCGAAATATTCCTTATAACGGTCATATAGATGACCGGCCTGTAGGTAGGCCGACTGTGGACTCATAAAGTGAGAAAACTCAAATGTGATAGCTTTATCATAGCCCGCACGCTTTGCAGCCTCAAGTTTCATGCGTAGCTTGTCAAATTTTATAGGCAGAAACTTTATAGGCATATCCCTGTCAAAGGACTCTGCATTGGTCCAGCACTGCATGCCATATTTGTCGGCAAGACGCTTGTTCACCTCAAAAAAAGCATCAAGCTCATCATAATCGATATGACCGTCCTGAAAAGCGCATGCATCCACCACATCATGGATCCCGGCAAATATCTCATCCCATTCACGCTCATGCTCAGCAACCGACACAGCCTGCTCTTTGGTAAGGTCTCCGGAACCGGCCCAAACAGCCTTTTTTCCATCGATCCAGGGAGAAATAAATGTAGGAAGGCCTCCCGAAACGTCCTTGCACTGCTTGCCCATGTCGTGAAAAGCTCCGATCACACCCTTTGTACTGCGGCTTATCTCACCGCTGATATACCAGCCCCCGAAGCTGTCTTTATACCTTTCTCCATACATCTCCCATACCTCGTCGATCACATGCCGGTTACTCTCGACCTCCACACTCATGTCACCGCTATCCCAGTATTTGCCTGAGTCATAAAGCCCGAAATAAAACTTCATGCCATACTTCCGCGCCAGACGCAGATACAGGTCGACCAGATCTACCGAAGGCATATAACAGCCTTGCTTCAAAAGATAAGGCGAAGGATAGGTAATAAACTTGCGGTAGCCTGAACGTATCATTATCACCGTATCGATGCCGATTGCCTTCATATTGCGGAAATCAGCGTCCCACTCCTTCTCGCCCCAGTTCTGATGCGGTATATCATGGGAAATCTCATCAATAAATGTTCCAGTTATAGGCAGACCGTTGTTTTTCGGCACAATCAGATTTTCATCTCCCGTTTTCGCCTCAACCCGTGCGCACGAAGCGACAACACCCGGCACTGCCACCGTAGAGGCGACAACAGCAGCCGCCTTTTTCATAAATCCTCGTCTATCCATTGCATTCTATGTTTATCATGGCCCCTCTGTCGAGATAATAAACCGAAAGATAGCTAAAAACTTCAGATTACCGTAACTGTCTCTACAAAATTCAGCACTCACTACCGAGTATCCCGATTCAGTAAAAGGCAACAAAAAACAACCTCGGTATCACATTAAAAAAATACAATACTGAGGTTATGATTCAATATTTCCTGTCACTTATTCATGCACGAAATCAATGCGCCACGCCAGTCATCGTCTATCACAATGCTTTTCATTGTCTCTTTACAAAACGTAGCCATCACCGTCTGCGCCACGCAGTTGACAACTCCGGTATCAAGATTGACAACACGCTGCTCCAGAACAAAACTCTTTTCCGAAACCGAAACAACCCCTGTCAGCACGCCAAGGCGTTCTCCCATAAAGGCTTGTGCGTAAAACGATATGTTTATATTAACAATCACTACCCCGGGATTGCTCCACTGGATCTTATCACCTCTCAAATCATTGAAGAAACGCGTCTTGGCAAGATCCAGCAACTGGAGATAAGCATTATTGTTCACATGACCGAGCATGTCTATATCACTGAACCGCAACTGCACATCGGTCAGATGCGACATAGGGGCCAACGGTGCAGGCACCTTGGGATTAGGGCATGACGGGATCCGTCCTATGACATCGGTATAATTTTTCATTTTTTCTATTACAATCTTTTTTCAATGGATGACGACATCACTAATAACAGTTTTTCCCGCCCCCCTGTTCAATGCTTCAGTAAGCCTTTCACGATGAAAAGTCAATTCATTTTTCAAAGCCGCCGACGAAATCACCACATGCAGTTTCTCACCGTCGACCCATCGTCGCGTCGTGTATCGGTTTATACCCTGTCCGACAATCTCGGGCCATAAAGAGCAGATAAGCTGACGATCGGCAAGGCCGTCGAGATCATTCTCCCGCAACAGACGCTTCACAAGGTCTCCCACCTGCTCTGGATCAGTTCTCTTCATTGCACTGCATCAAACGGAGTGAACACACCTTTCTCAACATGCCACATAGCACGGTCTCCACCGCTTTCACGCAGGATATTGTCGAGATGATCTCGGTTGGTATCGGTTATAAATATCTGGCCGAACTTATCGCTTTTTACAATCTCCACGATACGTTGCACACGTGTAGAATCCAGTTTGTCAAAAATATCGTCAAGTAGAAACAGCGGCCTGAGCCCGGTCGACTCACGGAGGAAATCATATTGCGCGAGCCTCATGCCGAGAGTCACACTTTTACACTGTCCCTGAGAAGCCGACCGACGGGCATCGAGCCCATCTACCGTTATTATAAGATCATCCCTGTGAGGACCGACCGAAGTATAGCCCACAGCCTCATCATGACGTCGCGCTCCATCAAGAAGCTTCATCAGATCCGGCTCTTCGTTCTGGTGCGAACGCAGATTCACAGCCGCACGCTCTCCATTGCCGGAAATAGCCTCATAATAGTTGGACATCAGCTCGGAATATTCAGGAAGCCACTCACGCCGTTTTTCGTGAATACGCTGTGCGGCCATTACAAGCGACATCTCTATAGCCTCATAGAGATGGTGGTCCACCACATGGGCACGAAGAAGCTTGTTGCGCTGCTCAAGCGAACGACCGTAGCGTATCAGTGCGTCGAGATAAGTAGCATCGCTCTGCGAAATCACCATGTCCATAAGCCGGCGGCGCTCCTCGCCCGGTCCGGTTATAAGCTCAATATCACGTGGCGCCACCAACACCGCCGGAAAAACACCGATATGCTGCGAAAGACGGTCATACTCTTTACCCTTGCGCTTCACAACCTTGCGCTTGCCACGATTCATGCCTGCGCTCACATCCTCCTCCACTCCATGACGTTCATATTGCCCGTGAAGAGAGAAAAAATCAGAATCACGGCACATCACACCCTGGTCGGTAAGCCCGGTGAAACTCTTGCAGAAACTTAGGAAATATATCGCGTCAAGCAGGTTGCTCTTGCCCATACCGTTGTTGCCGAGCAAACCATTGACACCGCGGCTGAATTCGAGCCTGGCATCCGATATATTTTTAAAATTAGTGATCGATAGCGACTTCAGATACATCTTTATTCAAGCCATTATTTGCCACATTCCTCAAGATATGTCTCACAAGCGAGCACAAGCTCTTCATACCATTCACGACCGAAACGACGGGTCAGCGGTCCCTCAAGAAATTTATAGAGCCTCATTCCTGTTTTCCTGCCATGTTCCTCGGCAGAACGGCATATACTCCAACGATGATAATTCACTGCCGTGAATGTGGGATACTCCGTAAGCCGGACCGGATATAGAGCACAAGAGATCGGCTTCTCTACACAGGTTTCGCCAAGACGCCGTGCTTTCTCTATAGCACACAGGCACACACCGCCTTCACCTCGACAAGTAAACGCACAGTCACGTCCATCGACAATTGTTGTCACCAGATCTCCCTCACTGTCGATGTAGCTGCACCCCCTCTTTTCAACCTCTATGATACCGTCGGCAAGCATGTGTCGGCTCACAACCTCGAGCGCTCCCTCTATCTCTTTCACCTCTGCCTCTGTCACAGGAGCACCCGCATCTCCGTCGATACAGCACTGGCCTTTACATGTATCGAGATCACAACAGAAAAAACGCTCTGCAAGATCGAGCGAAACGAGAGTATCTCCTATTTGCATCATGACTTCTTCCTCCATTATATTCTTGTTCACTTCTATCAAACTATAGATTGGCCTCCGCCCTGATAACAGCCACCCCCGCAAGCCGGTCGGTGCGTTCTCCGGGCAGACGGTAATAGGCCCGGACAACGTAGACATTCTGTGTCTGGTGGTGATCCCCCTCTATTTGACTTCCACTGACATCAGTCTTTCCTGACTTACCGACAGCATAACGGTAATCATAGGCGCCCTGTTTCAGCAACAATGCTTTCCGCCATGTGCCGGTTTCCGGTTCATAAGACATAGCCGATCCTGAGTCGATACGGCGACCGGTAAGAGCGCCTTCTATATGCACAATATCCGGAGGCATGATTCCCGATCCTTCAAGAGCGAAATGTACCACTGTGTAATCGGCATCAAGATCCGATGGCACTTTTTCACTTTCATCAGCCTCCCTCACCGTAAACTCACCCCCTTGTGTCTGGTCATAAACATATTCCGCAGTAATTCTCGGAAAGTCGGTCTGTAGGATCTCATGATACAGATTATCATTCCACAAAATCTCGGCGACGTGCATTCCACATCTCTTCCGGCTTACCGTCTCCATTCTCCGGTACTCATTGCCAGCCTTGAACATCAGCTCAGGCATGTGGGCGTAGACGGCCTTGTTTCCCTCTACATGCGACGGATGGTGTAATAACTGGCATGAATTTTTCATACCGTTCTGTTCTATATAGAGTCTTAAATTCTGCATTCCGACGCGATGATCAAGTTTCAGCCCGGTCACCTCAAGTTCAAGCTGCTGCATGCTTCCGTTCCACTCAGTGTCAGTGCGACCTGTAACCGAGCCGGCAATTTCAACGCTTCCTTCCTCAATCGCAAAAGGAGCCGATATCAGCACATTTTCAGGAGTTCCATCCTCAAAAATCTCAATAACGTAATTTCCCGACAGTCGTACCCGCATCTCAGCGGGAGGCACCTCAACGCTGTAATGCCTGTAGAGAACTGTTGTCAGCCCTGGCGTAGACTCCTCTCCATAGCCGATATCGGCTATATTGAAGCCATCAAGAAACTCGCTTTCAACCAAACCGTCATCAACACCGGCGGCATCAGTGTGACGCAGACGACATCTCAGATAAGGCATCCATGACTCATCGCCTCCTTCCGGCGCAAGCAAGTCAAACACAAGAGTAAGCCTCTCATTCTCTCCGGCTTCTACTACCGCCGAGTGCGTCACAAATTCACCCTTACGCCACTGCATACTCCCGACCCTGCAATTATCGTCTATTGTGGATGACCGAAACACCGCACCGGCCTTTACGGTCGGCACAATGGTCACAATCGCTAAAAAACACAATACACGGAATAGCATCTCACAAATTTAGCAATTTCATTTATTGCCATCCTGCTAAATTGGCCATAAAGTATTAATTTTATCGCATCAATAATTCAACTCATATTCACAATGAAACTTTTTGATGTATATCCTCTGTTCAACATAGAGATAACACGCGGACTCGGATGTCGCGTATGGGATGCTGAAGGCACTCCCTACCTCGATCTCTATGGCGGACACGCCGTCATATCAGTTGGTCACAGCCACCCCCGCTACCTTAAGGCAATCAACGAACAAGCCTCAAAGCTGCTGTTCTACTCCAACTCTGTCGTCAATTCACTACAGCAGAAGCTTGCCGACAGACTTGGCAAAGCAAGCGGCTACGATGACTACTCGCTGTTTCTTGTCAACTCAGGTGCCGAAGCCAATGAAAATGCGATAAAACTCGCATCATTCCACACCGGACGCAGCCGAATCATTGCTTTCGACAAGGCCTTCCATGGCCGTACTTCGGCCGCAGTCGAGGCTACAGACAACCCAAAGATCCAGGCACCAGTCAACCAGAACGGCCACGTCACATTCCTGCCTCTCAACGACATTGAAGCCGTACGAGGAGAAATTGCAAAGGGCGATGTAGCGGCGGTGATTGTCGAGCCGATACAAGGGGTCGGAGGCATACGCATGGCAACCGACGATTTCATGCACCAGCTACGCGAAATTACCGAGCAGACCGGCACTGTACTCATCTGTGACGAGATCCAGTGCGGTTACGGACGTTCCGGCAAATTCTTCGCTCACCAATGGTCAGGCATACGCCCCGACATTATCACCATGGCAAAAGGCATAGCCAACGGCTATCCCTTCTCAGGAGTACTCATCTCTCCGAAATTTCAGCCGGTCTACGGTATGCTCGGCACCACATTCGGCGGAAACCACCTCGGCTGCGCCGCTGCATGCGCCGTACTCGACATCATTACCGACGAGAACCTTGTCGACAATGCCCGCGAGATCGGCGGATATCTCATCAGCCGCCTGAAAGAAATTCCGGGAATAAAGGAGGTGCGCGGTCGCGGACTCATGATAGGCATCGAGTTTGACAAATCCGCCAAAGAACTCCGCCAACGTCTCATCTTCGACGAACACATATTCACCGGAGCTGCCGGAACAAACATCATTCGCCTGCTTCCTCCATTATGTCTGTCACGCGCAGAAGCCGACGAATTCCTTGATAAATTCACCCGTCAGCTCGAAAAAGGACTATAAGTGTCAGTCAACAAAGTCATCCTTGTAGGCAACGTCGGGCGGAAACCCGAAATACGCTATGTAGGCCAGCGGCCTGTCGCCACATTCTCTCTCGCAACAACCGAGCGCGGACAAAAAACAGCCGACGGCACCGAGATGCCGGAACGCACCGAATGGCACAACCTCGTCATGTGGGATCGGGCAGCCGAAATTGCCGAACGTTACATCGACAAAGGCACAAAACTATTTGTCGAAGGGAAACTCCGCACACGCGTATGGCAGGATGCCAATGCTATCAAACACAACATCACAGAGATAATTGTCGACAACTTCGACATTCTATCCCGTAAATCTTAGGCGACAGCTCAAGGCTTAAAACCCACAGAGGGCATACGTTTTTTCGTATGCCCTCTGATTTATTCTATCCCCCTTATTATTAAAATTTGCCCCTGAATGCATAATATCTTCAGGGGCAATAAATCATCCATCGTGACCGTTTTATTCACGCCAGTTCCATACCTCGACGTATAGCAGCCTCATTGTCAGGAAGAAGATGATGGTGCCGCTCCGGTAAAGTCTTTTTCAACCCCATCATCACATCTTCCACACTCACACATCCGCGCACCTTTATCAGCGCGCCGAGAAGAAGCATGTTATAAGTCTTAGGATTACCAAGCTCAAAAGTAGCCTCCATGGCATCGACCGGCACCACTGTCACATCAGTGCGGCTTGGTCGATGATGTATGCCATACGGGTCATAGATAATAGTTCCGCCAGGTTTCACTGACTTCTCAAACTTATCGAGACTCTGCTGGTTGAGTATCACGGCTGTGTCATATTCATCGAGAATCGGGGAACTGATCTCCTTATCCGACAGAATCACTGTCACATTGGCAGTGCCTCCCCGCTGTTCGGGACCATAGGAAGGCATCCATGTCACTTCCTTACCGTCGAGAAGAGCGGCATAGGCAAGAATCTTGCCCATAGAAAGCACACCCTGACCGCCAAAACCGGCTATGATTATCTCCTCCTTCATTTCTTAGGCGTATTATTTTTAAGATCTCCAAGCGGATATTTGGCCTCCATATTTTCAACAAGCCATTCATTGGACTTGACCGGTGACATCTTCCATCCTGAATTACATTGACTCACGACTTCGACGACAGAAGTCCCCAGACCATCCATCGAATTCTGAAACGCCTTCTTTATCGCTGCTTTGGTTTTCCTTACCGACGCGGCATCGTTGACAGCCTGACGGGTCACATAGCATGTACCGTCAAGGCGGGCAAACAAGTCACTGATCACAAGAGGATGACCGTTTAGGTCGACACGACGTCCATAGGGAGTGGTCGAAGTCTTCATTCCTTCGAGTGTGGTAGGCGACATCTGGCCACCGGTCATTCCGTATATTCCGTTGTTGATGAATATTATCGCTATATTCTCGCCTCGGTTGGCTGCATGGATGGCCTCTCCGGTACCGATTGCCGACAGATCTCCGTCACCCTGATAGGTAAACACAAGCTTCTTAGGCCAAAGACGCTTCACTGCGGTTGCCACAGCGGGAGCACGGCCATGAGCGGCCTCAATCCAGTCCACATCTATATAGTTGTAGGCAAACACCGCACAACCTACCGGCGCTATGGCTATCGCACCGGTTTTGTCAAGTCCCATTTCATCTATGACCTCGGCCACAAGCTTATGCACTACTCCGTGACTGCATCCGGGACAATAATGCATCACATTGTCGTTGAGCAGACGCGGACGCGACACAACCTTGTTGTCAGGTTTGAGTATATCTTCGCGATTCATCACTTTTTCTCTTCAATTAAAGTGTTAAGAGCCGAAAGCACTTCCGACGGGCTCGGTATGATACCTCCCATGCGGCCGCAGTGCTTCACAGGCACACGCCCTTCAACGGCAAGCCTGACATCCTCGATCATCTGGCCGGCATTCATCTCTGGCACGAGGATTCCCTTTATGTTAGAAGAAATCTCTCTGATCCTGTCATAAGGGAAAGGCCACAACGTGATCGGGCGGATAAGTCCCACCTTCACACCAGCCTCACGGGCCGAATTAAGTGCCGCCTGAGATATACGGGCCATTGATCCGAATGCCATGACAAGCCATTCGGCATCCTCAGTCATATATTCCTCAAACCTCACCTCATTTTCTTCTATTCTGCGGTAAGTCTGCTGGAAACGCTCATTATTTTTCTCCATCACATGAGAGTCGAGCTCAAGTGTCGTGATGATGTTGTTGCGGCCTCGCTTCGACGCATCGCCGGTAGCCGCCCATGGGCATTGCTCAAACACTTCCTCATCGGTACGGCGGGGACGCTGTGGCGGCAAAACGACTTTTTCCATCATCTGACCCACCATGCCGTCAACAAGTATCATGGCCGGTGTGCGGTACTTGAAGGCAAGATCAAAGCCCAATCCGACAAAATCAGCCATTTCCTGCACTGATTTCGGTGCAAGCACTATCATATGATAGTCTCCATGGCCTCCGCCCTTAGTTGCCTGGAAATAGTCGCTCTGTGACGGATGGATCGTACCGAGACCAGGACCTCCGCGCATCACATTCACGATAAGCGCAGGCAGCTCTCCTGCCGCTATATATGATATACCTTCCTGCATCAGAGAGATGCCTGGGCTGCTCGACGATGTGAGCACAGCCTTGCCGGTCGATGCCCCCGCATAAACCATATTGATCGACGCAAGCTCGCTTTCTGCCTGTAGGACAACCATGCCTGTAGTTTCCCAGGGCATCATCGCCTCAAGTGTCTCAAGCACCTCGCTCTGAGGAGTGATAGGATATCCGAAATATCCGTCGCATCCGTAGCGCACTGCGGCATGAGCAATAGCCTCATTGCCTTTCATCAGCACTACATCTCCTTTTACTTCTGTATTACTCATGCACGTGCTGTATTTTAGTTTAATGGCACTTCACCCCTGTCCACAACCCTATAGACCTCTATGCAAGCGTCCGGACATACTGCCGAACAAGCCGCACAGCCGATACATACCGACTGATTTCTGGCATAGGCATAAAGATACCCCCGGTCATTTACCTCCCGAGTCTGGAGAGACAATACATCACACGGACATGCTGCCACACACAGGCCGCATCCCTTGCAACGCTCGCGGTCTATGTCGACCGCCCCATATACTTTTGCCATAATTTTATTTTCTGCTTGTAACCGGCGCTGCAATATTTTTTGGTCAGCGTCCATTGCTCTAATGCAAAACTAAGGATTTATTTTTTGATAAACACACGATTTAACATTTTCTTAACCTATTGCACACTCACAATAAAAATGAGCAAAACATATATAATCAACGTTTTAAATTATTGGCTCCTACTATTAACCCATGCACACGCTCGTGTTAACAACTATTAACGACGTCCAAGGGTTCTGTTTTTTAAGTTAGGCTAAATTTGTAATGAATTACGAGTCTTTCTCCAGCAACTGTATTTTCAAACTATTTTTCATCATGTCGGACTCATCATCTGTAAAAAAACAGATATTGGCGATTACAGGCTTCAAAAAGCTTAATCCAATGCAAATCAAAATGTCGGAGACCGATGACCGGCAAATAATACTTCTCGCACCTACTGGTTCGGGAAAAACAATTGCATTTACAATCAGGCTTCTGAGGTTTATGCGCCGACCTGGATCTGGTGTTCAGGCTGTCATACTCGCACCTTCACGTGAATTAGCGTTACAAATTGCAGGAGTGTTGAAAAAAGTTGCTCCCTCATATCGTGTCACACCTCTTTTCGGCGGTCACTCATTCCGTGACGAAGCCAACTCTCTTGCTGCAAACACACCCGATATCATCGTTGCGACTCCAGGTCGCCTGCTCGACCACATCGGCCGACGCAACATCGACCTTACGACGATTTCATCGCTTGTCATCGACGAATATGACAAATGTCTGGAACTTGGATTCATGGACGAGATGAAACGTATTCTTCACAAGCTCAAAAACACAAGACTAACCATACTCACTTCGGCAACAGCTATCGACTGTCTGCCAGAAAGCATGTCGCTTGACAAAGCAGTGACCTTCGATTTTAGAGAAGACACATCTGGCAGCGCCTCCGCCACACCGGATATCGAAATCATAGAAGTGCCGTCGCCACTGCCCGACAAAATCGGAACCCTTATAGATCTGCTGCGGGCCATGCCGGCCGACACCCGCTCGATTGTTTTCACAAATCACCGCGAAAGCGCCGAGAGAATCCATCAGGAGCTCCGCAAAGCCGGGCTTCCTGCCGGAATATACCATGGCGGCATGGAGCAACAGGATCGACAGCTGGCAGTCACACTTCTTCGCAACGGTACGACACCGATCCTATCTGCTACAGACCTCGCCGCACGCGGGCTCGACATACCCCAGATCGAGGCAGTGATCCACTATCATGTTCCCACATCACCTGAAGCCTGGACACATCGCAACGGGCGCACAGCCCGAGCCGGGGCATCAGGCAAGATATATACCATTCTCTCCGATAAAGACGATCGTCCGGAGTTCATGGACGCTGACCGTATCTGGTCTCCACCCCATTCCGGTTCAAGCACCGGTTCATCTCAGCTGCCTGTAACCCTTTTGATAAACCTTGGCAAACGCGATAAAATCTCCCGTGGAGACATTCTCGGATTTCTAACGAAACAAGCCGGACTCAACGGAGCCGATGTAGGGCGTATAGACGTCGAGGACCGATTCTCTACAGTTGTCCTCACACCTGAATCAGCCGAGCTACTTTTAAAATCGACACAACCTCAGAAAATCAAAGGCCATAGATTCCGTCCTGAATTTCTATCCTGAACAACGACCTGTCACTGACTCTTTCCATATTAATCTCAACAATCGGCACCGACGGCATAGTGCGTGTCAGCGAAATGCCACTCCCTCAATCAGAAGGAGTGAGCTACGTTATAGTCTGGCAGATGCCTGGCATGACACGCATTGCCCAAATACCGCAATCTCTCGACCGCGACGACATTTTTGTCATTATTTCCGACACCAGCGGGCTCAGTATCAGCCGCAACATAGCCATTGCCGCGGCCTCTGCCGACATTTGTATGATTGCCGATGACGATACTGTTCTGCTTCCCGATGCATTTAAAGATATAAAAAAAACTTTTGCCTCCGACAAGGCCCTCGATATAGCACTGTTCCGTATCAAGGGGAAAAGAAAAACGTATCCATCCGAGCACACAAGATTGCACCGAAAGATGCCACACGGATACTGGGTCACTTCTTCCGAAATCACATTCCGGACATCAAGTATAAAAGGGCAAATACAGTTCAGAGAGAAATTCGGACTCGGCTCTCCCCGTTTCACCGCAGCAGAAGAGGCTTTTTTTATTTCTGATGCATTGTGCCGAGGGCTGTCAGTCGCCATTGTTCCGATTGAAATATGCGCTCAGCCACAATTATCGTCAGGAGAACGCCCATTCACCAGCGACGGCGGCTTTCCTGCATCACAAGGAGCCTACATACGCCATATCCATGGCATAATATACGGAATTCCACACATTTTCATGTTGGCATTAAGAGCTCGGCGCGCACACAAAGCACCCTTTTTATTTACCCTGAAACACGCTTTTCAAGGTTTCACTTGCAAAACTACTGAAATGTTGTAATTTTGCATATTCATAGTTTTCAAGGCGTAAACAGCAATACTTAGATGATTGGCAACGACATAGACAAAAAATCTATAAAAGCACTGGCACAACTTATAGAGCAGTGCAACAATGTAGTCATAACATGTCATGTCAAACCTGACGGGGATGCGGTCGGTTCAACACTTGCCCTGTTTCACATACTTTCGACTCTTGGTAAAGCTGCCCATATCATTACTCCTGATTCCCCTCCGCGCTCACTAAGGTTCCTGCCCGGATGCAAAGATATAATTCCCCTTTCGGCGCAGGAAGACTTCTGCAAGTCGCTCATCGATAAAGCCGAACTGATTTTCTGTCTTGATTTCAACGCTATAAATCGCCTTGACAAAGCCGCATCGGTTATTTCCGGAGCAAAAGCCCGCAAAGTACTTATCGACCACCACCTCTATCCGGAACCATTTGCCGATATCACGATATCACGACCTACAGAGTCATCTACATGCGCACTTCTTTTCAAAGTAATATGTGCGCTTGGCCTCAGACCGCTTATCGACAAAAAAACGGCCAAATGTCTCATGGCCGGTATAATGACTGATACAGGCAACCTTTCCTATAACGCCAACGATCCTGATCTGTACACAATCACAGGCGATCTTCTTCGTCTCGGAGTCGACAAAGTGAATCTTTGGGAACGTCTCAACACCAAATCATTGAGCCAGCTGAAACTAAATGCATTTGCCATTGACAACCGAATGGAAATGCTACTTAACGGAAGAGCCGCGCTAATCACACTGACAGCTGAAGAACTTAAAAACTATAACTATGTCAAAGGCGATACCGAGGGTCTGGTGAACATTCCTCTCAGCATTAACGGTGTGGCGGTATCAGTTTTCATGCATGAGGAACCGGGATTCATCAAGGTTTCCATGAGGTCAAAAGGAGAATTTCCGGTAAACCGGCTATGCTCAGAGCATTTCGGCGGAGGCGGACACCTCAATGCCGCAGGCGGAGAATTTAAAGGCAGTCTGTCAGAAGCCGTCGACACTCTTCACAGAGTCTTACCTGAATACTCAGGTTTTTTACCACATATTGACTAAGATCCGTCATAATTAATTTCAACGACAATTCCACTCTTTCATATACCCATGATAAAAATAAAATCACCGATACTGCCACTGATCGCACTGCTCATTCCTATGATCGCTGTTGTTTTTTCATCATGTGGCGGTCGCAAAAGCTACGCTCAGTTGCTTAATGAAGAAGATCATGCAGTAAACGCATTTCTTGCCAACCACAGAGTAATAAATTCGATTCCCTCCGATACAATTTTTGAGACCGGCGAGAATGCCCCCTATTATCGCCTGAACAAAGAAGGCACACTCTATATGCAGGTGCTCGACCCGGGTAACCGTAAAGACAAAGCCGTTTATGACGACCTCATTTATTTCCGATTTATGCGCACCAACCTCAACACCCTATGGAAAACCGGTGAGGCTGTTGCCGACGGAAACGATGAAGACATGACAATTTTACCGACCAGTTTCAGATTCCAGAACTTCACACTTGCAACCTACTCTTACTATGGAACAGGTATTCAGGAGCCGCTCAAGCTGCTTGGTGTCGACTGTCGTGTAAATCTGGTTGTAAAATCACAGGCTGGTATCTCCGATGAGATCTCTGCCGTGATACCGTTTCTTTACAATATCCGCTACTTCCGTGCTCAAACCTGACGGCACCCCCACGCTTCATTCATCTCAGAAACCCCAAAAACACCTGTCAAAATGTCTCTCATAAAATCCATTTCCGGTATTCGCGGAACGATAGGCGGAAAAACCGGTGAAGGACTCTCTCCGGTCGATATCGTTAAATTTACTGCTGCCTATGCAGCTTTTATCGACAAAACGACACCCGCCGACAAAGCACGCCGCATTGTGGTCGGACGTGATGCCCGGCTTTCCGGCCCCATAGTCTCACAGCTTGTTACATCCACACTTGCATCAATGGGGTTTGAAGTCATTAACATCGGACTTGCCACAACACCGACTACCGAGATAGCTGTTACTGGCGAAAACGCATGTGGAGGCATCATAATCACTGCATCTCACAATCCGTCACAATGGAATGCGCTCAAGCTTCTTGATGCAAACGGTGAGTTTCTCAACGACGCACAGGGAAAAGAAGTACTCCGCATAGCGGCAGACGATGATTTCGAGTTTGCAACTATTGACAAGATCGGATCGATACAATACAATGACACCTGGCTCAGACGCCATATTGACGCAGTGCTTGCTCTACCTCTTGTTGATCGCGAAGCTATAGCTTCTGCCAACTTCCGGGTCGCAGTGGATGCTGTAAACTCTGTAGGCGGTCTTGCGATACCAGCACTTCTGCGCGCACTCGGTGTCAAAGATATCATAGAACTCAATTGTGAGCCCAACGGACGTTTCGCACACACACCAGAACCTATACCCGAAAACCTGACACAGATCTCCGAGATGATGCGCTCCGGAATCGCCGATGTCGGTTTCGTCGTGGATCCCGATGTAGACCGCCTCGCAATCGTGATGGAAAACGGCGAAATGTTTGTCGAAGAGTACACACTGGTCGCAATAGCCGACTATGTACTTCGCCATACACCAGGTCCTACAGTGAGCAACCTAAGCTCATCACGCGCCCTACGCGACGTCACCGATGCCCTCGGCTGCACCTACACCGCGGCTGCAGTAGGCGAGGTAAACGTTGTCACTGAAATGCGACGTACAGGAGCAGTCATAGGAGGTGAAGGCAACGGAGGTGTAATCTATCCGGCCATCCATGCAGGCCGCGACGCTCTTGTAGGTGTAGCTCTCTTCCTGTCGCACCTCGCCCATGAGAAGGTTTCGGTAAGCGAACTTAAAAAACGCTATCCGGCCTATGCTATCGCAAAAAACAAAGTGCAGCTGACTCCAGGTATTGATGTAGATGCAATTCTCGAAGCAATCAAGAAAAAATATTCCAACGATAAAATCACTGATATCGACGGTGTAAAAATCGACTTCCACGACTCGTGGGTACATCTGCGTAAATCCAATACAGAGCCTATCATACGCATCTATTCAGAGGCACATTCAATGAGTGAGGCGCAGAAACTTGCCGATGACATAATTTCCCTTGTCAACGAAATAACTAAAAAATGACCGACATCCGGGACGAACTATTCTATCAAGCCCTTGACCTGCTCAAGGGCTTGATTGCAATTCCACGCAAGAGCCGTGAAGAGAACAAAGCGGCAGATCTTTTCGAATGCTTTATGCGCGCCCAGTGTGGTGATAAAGCAGAAGTCACCCGACATGGCAACAATCTGCTCGTAATTCCTGCAGATCATCAGCAAAACCAAGACCGCCCGACGCTATTGCTCAACAGTCACATCGACACAGTAAAGCCGTCTTCGGGATGGACTCTCGACCCATTCACACCATATTTTGACGAAAGCACAAACCGTCTTTATGGCATCGGGAGCAATGATGCAGGAGCCTCGCTCGTATCACTTGCAGCAACTTTTCTTCACTTCATTCATACCGGCTCAAAACCTTCATACCGGCTCATATTTCTTGCCTCATGCGAGGAAGAGGTGAGCGGATGCGGCGGCATGGAGATGATGGTGCCGTTGATGCCACACATCGATAAGGCTATTGTAGGAGAACCGACGGGAATGCGGCCGGCAATCGCTGAAAAAGGGCTCATGGTGCTCGACTGCGAGGTTCATGGAGTATCAGGCCATGCAGCACGCAACGAGGGTATAAATGCAATCTATAAAGCCCTTCCTGCAATATCAGCGATGAGATCACTCCGGTTTCCTAATGTATCGGAAATGCTCGGACCTGTAAAAATATCAATAACACAGATAGAAGCAGGTACACAACATAACGTAGTTCCCGACCTGTGCAAGTTTGTTGCTGACGTACGCACCACCGATGCCTATTCCAATATCGAGACATTGGACCTCATAAAAACTGCATTGCCCGACGTAGACATTAAAGCCCGGTCTACGCGTCTCAATCCTTCATCGATTTCTTCTGCCGATCCATTGGTATCACGATTCGCCATGCTCGGCCTTGAACCATTTGGCTCTCCTACATTATCCGACCAGGCTCTTATGCCCTGGCCATCATTAAAGGCGGGGCCTGGGGACTCCGCACGCTCACATTCGTCCGATGAGTATATCTGCCTTGAAGAAATCAGGGAAGCGATTGAAACCTACATCACAATTCTACAATAAAATACAGTAAATGAAAAAGATCATCACCATACTCTCATTAATAGCTGCAATCATGCTGACTCCTCTATCGGCATCAGCACAGTCAGCCTCCGACATTCTCTCGAAACTTGGCCTCGGAACCGTGGCAAATAATATACTGGGATCAGGCAAAGTCACAATTGCCGACATTGAAGGAAATTGGGATTACGTAGAACCGGCCGTAGAATTCAAGAGCGACAATCTGCTCAAAAAAGCGGGAGGATCAGTCGCTTCAACCACTGTTGTCAACAAACTTCGCCCATACTACAAAACCATCGGCATCGACAAAATGACTCTGGCGGTCGACTCTGCCGGAAACTTCAAGATGACAGTAAAAAAGATCCCCTTGTCAGGAGAAATCACAACCGGGTCATCCGACAAGGAATTTATATTCAATTTTAAAGCAATGGGGAAAATCAGTACCGGTAAACTGAATGCCTATATATCTAAAACTGCTACAGGCCAAATAAAAATCACGTTCGATATTTCCCGTCTGATAGATCTTGTTGAGACAATCGCGTCAGTCACAGGCAATTCGTCGGCCAAATCCATTTCTTCACTGCTGACTTCCTACGATGGACTCACCGCCGGATTCGTACTCAAAAAAAATTAGAAAATATTTGCATGGTATTTTACAAGATTATATTTTTGCCTCGGTAACATAGAAAAACAAAATAAACATGTCGACCTGCTTTAACCAGAAATTTTATTGGTGGCATCGGAAGGATCCCTTTCGATGGCGTTGACGTGCATATTTTTACGCGCATTTAAGCAATATATTTCAGCAATACAAGATCAACCATCGATGGATCCAGGCTTAAAAACCGGTCATCGATGGTTTTCTTTTTATATACCTGCACATGTACAATAAAAAAACTATTCTCCCTGTAAACGAAAAGGGATTCTATGGAAATTTTGGCGGAGCATATATTCCCGAAATACTCTACAATAATGTCAAAAATCTTGAGATTGCCTTTGCCGAGGCCCTGGACGATCCGTCATTCACAAGAAAAATGGACACTCTGCTTGCCGACTACGTAGGCAGACCGTCACCTCTATATAAATCAGAGTATTTATCAAGACATTATGGTGCCAACATATATCTGAAACGCGAGGATCTTAATCACACCGGAGCACATAAAATCAACAATGCGATAGGCTCCGCCCTATTGGCGCAGCGCATGGGCAAGACGAGGCTCATCGCCGAAACCGGAGCAGGACAACATGGTGTGGCGACTGCAACTGTAGCAGCATTACTCGGAATGCCTTGCATCGTGTATATGGGAGCTACCGACGTCGACAGACAGCAGCCAAATGTGCAACGCATGCGTATGCTCGGTGCTGAGGTCCATTCTGTATACTCTGGCAACAAAACCCTTAAAGATGCGACAAACGAGGCCATACGCGACTGGTGTTGCAACCCCACCGATACTTTCTACGTCATTGGCAGCACCGTCGGACCTCACCCCTATCCTGAGATCGTAGCCTACTTCCAGTCGGTAATAAGTCGTGAAATCAAATCACAGTTATTAAAAAAAGAAGGACGCGAAAACCCTGACTATGTCATAGCCTGCATAGGAGGCGGAAGTAATGCCGCAGGAGCATTCTACCACTTCATAAACGACCAGAATGTACAACTTGTAGCAGTCGAGGCTGCCGGGCTCGGCATCGACACCGACCAGACAGCCGCATCAATACTCACCGGCACTCCCGGCATTCTGCATGGATCACGCACGATGCTCATACAGACCAACGACGGACAGATAATCGAACCCTATTCGATATCTGCCGGACTCGACTATCCCGGAGTCGGACCACTACACGCTTATATGGCGCATACAGGCCGCTCTAAAGTTATTGCCGCAACCGATAGCGAAGCTCTTGCGGCAGCCAATCTACTTACACGTCACGAAGGAATAATACCGGCGCTCGAGTCTGCTCATGCATTGGCAGCACTTGATAAAATCAAGTTCGACAAAAATGATATTGTCGTTGTAAACCTCTCGGGACGCGGCGATAAGGACCTTGCTACATACATAAAATATCTGTAGATATGAAAACAATTACGACCCTTCTTCCCGCCGATCTCGAAACCCCGGTAGGCATCTACCTGAAGATCCGCGATATATATCCACAGTCGGCACTGCTTGAAAGCTCCGACTATCACACCACCCACAATTCGGTATCGATAATAGGCATTGATCCGATCGCCCACTACATGGTGCTTGACGAAGAGATCGAACAAACCTGGCCGGACGGACACACTACACACACAAAAGCAACCCCCGACTTGATTATAAGTTCGCTGCGCGACTACGTGGCCGGATTCAGCGAACTTGCTGTCGAGGGTCTCGCTAACGGCCTTCTCGGATACACTGCCTACGATGCCATGCGTTATTTCGAGCCTACTCTGACAGTATGTCATCCGGCACCTGAATTTTCCCACATTCCCGATATTCTCTATATCTTATATCGTTTTATCATACAGGTCAACCACTTCCGCAACGAAATGACCATCATAGAGAATATACCCGACGGAGAGAAGCCAGAAACAAAACGGCTCATAAGCATACTGAAAAACAATAATATGCCGCTCTACGGCTTTTACCCGGACAGCGAGGTCACCTCGACACTTACCGACAATAGCTTCATGGAGATCGTCGAGAAATGCGTGGCACACTGCAAACGCGGCGACATCTTTCAGATCGTGCCGTCACGGCGTTTCTCACAAAGCTTCAAAGGCGATGATTTCAATGTCTATCGCGCGTTGCGCTCAATCAACCCGTCGCCATATCTGTTTTACTTCGACTTCTCTTCATTCCGTGTGTTCGGCTCATCACCCGAAACACACCTCAGAATCAAGAACGGCAAAGCCTATATCGATCCTATCGCCGGTACATTCCGCCGCACAGGTGACGACACGCGCGACCGCGAGCTTGCCGAGGCACTGCTACATGACGATAAAGAGAACGCCGAGCACATTATGCTTGTCGACCTCGCACGCAACGATCTGAGCCGCTCAGGTGGAAGCATCAGCATAGAATTCATGCGCCAGATACAATTCTACTCCCACGTAATACACATGGTATCACGTGTGAGAGCCGATCTTCCCGACAACACCGACATATTCGCGTTGTTTGCATCGGCATTTCCGGCAGGCACGCTCAGTGGAGCGCCAAAAGTGAGAGCAATGCAGATAATCGACCGGCTCGAACCACACTCTCGCAAGATCTATGGAGGCTGCATAGGATATCTCGGATTTGACGGTTCTATCAATCAGGCGATCACTATACGCACATTCCTAAGCACCGGTCTCAGGCTATACTCACAGGCCGGAGCCGGCATCGTGGCCCACTCGTCACCGGCTGCAGAACTACAAGAAACCAACAATAAACTCGATGCACTACGCAGTGCCGTGCAGATGGCAACCCGTTTCAACCCATGACCCCGACCAACATGAAAACACTCGTTTTTGACAACTACGATTCTTTCACCTACAACATAGTGCACGCTCTGCGCCAGCTCGGGACCAACCCTGACGTGCGACGCAACAATATGATCACACTCGATGAGATCGGATCATACGATAAAATCATAATATCCCCCGGACCAGGCATACCCGAAGAAGCCGGATTACTCATGCCAATGCTTGAACGTTATACAGATAAAAAGACGATACTTGGCATATGCCTCGGTCATCAGGCAATCGGACAGTACTTCGGAGCGTGTCTGCATAATCTGTCTGATGTACACCACGGCATCGCCACACCTGCAATAATAACAGACCGCAATGACTATATATTCGACGGGCTTCCCGACGAAATTGAAGTCGGCCGGTATCACTCCTGGGTTGTCGACCGTGACGGATTTCCGTCTGACTGTCTTGAAATAACTGCCGTTGATGCCTCCGGCATGATCATGGCCATGCGCCACAAGTGGCTCGACATACATGGTGTACAGTTCCACCCCGAGAGCGTACTCACCCCAATGGGAATAAAAATCATCGAAAACTGGATCAGACACTGATCATATTATGAAAGACCTTCTCTACCACATGTTTGAGCACGGTAATCTATCCCGTGCCGAAGCCCGCGACGTCATGCACAACATTGCCGATGGCCGCTACAACGATTGCCAACTGGCAGCCTTCATGACTGTTTTTCTCATGCGCAGCATCACTACCGACGAACTCACCGGATTCCGCGACGCGATTCTCGACAGGCGACATCCCGTTGATTTGGACAATGTCGAAGCCATCGATATAGTCGGCACCGGCGGCGACGGCAAAAACACATTCAACATATCCACAGCCTCCTGCTTTGTCGTGGCAGGGGCAGGCCGCAAAGTCGTGAAACACGGCAATTATGGGGCAAGTTCTGTCTCCGGCGCATCCAACGTGCTCGAGTATCATGGAGTGAAATTTACCTCCGACACCGACAAACTGGCACGCTCACTTGACAAGAGCGGTGTATGCTATCTCCACGCTCCTTTTTTCAGCCCCGCACTGAAGAGTGTCGCCACTGCGAGAAAATCGCTTGCCGTGCGCACATTCTTCAACATGCTCGGTCCATTGGTCAATCCCGTGCAACCAAGGCATCAGCTTCTTGGCGTCTATAGCCTTAAACTTATGCGTCTCTACAGCTATATAGCCCAGAACGAGGGTATCGCATGCACCGTCGTCCACTCACTCGACGGATATGACGAGATTTCGCTCACAGCGCCGTTCAAGATCTCCGGATCTGCCGGAGAGCGCATATATACTCCTGATGACCTTGGTTGGAATACCGCGACCCAGAATGAACTACGGGGTGGCGAGACAATCGCCGACGCAGCCGCAATTTTCGACTCCGTGCTCGACGGCAAAGCTACACAGGCTCAAGAAAATTGCGTGATCGCCAACAGCGCATTCTCACTTATCACACTCGATCCTAAACTCTCGATCGAAGAAGCAAGCGACATTGCCTGCGAGTCAATACATTCAGGAGCAGCACGCAAAGTATTCAACAAATTCTGCGAAATCAACCGATGAACGACATTCTAAGTAAAATGGCCCGGAACAGGCGCAACGAGGTCATGGCTCTGTATCCCAATGATACTGTCTTGCAAAAAATGATTGCCGACTGTAATCAATTGCCTCCGACATTCTCTATGTCATCAAGTCTTCGCAATACTCCCGGAGGCATAATAGCGGAGTTCAAGCGCAGATCTCCATCAAAGGGTGATATATTTCCTATGGCTGATGCGGCCGAAGTAATACCCGCATACGTGAACAATGGAGCAGCAGGCTGTTCGGTGCTCACCGATACCCGCTTTTTCGGCGGCTCGACTGTCGATTTGGCAATAGCACGCAAGCTATCGAACAATATACCGCTTCTACGCAAGGATTTCATTGTCACACCGGCACAAATCTATGAGGCACGTCTGTTGGGCGCGAGCGCGATCCTGCTCATCGCGGCAATACTCACAAGCGAAGAAATAACCCGATACAATAGTCTCGCGCACTCTCTCGGCATGGAGACTCTTGTAGAGATACACGATTTCATCGAGCTTGACAAGATCACGTTTACACCCGACATGCTTGGAGTCAACAACCGCGATCTGTTTTCATTCCATACCGACATAACCCATTCGCTCGATCTTGCCTCACGGCTTCCGTCCGGAATTCTCCTCGTAGCAGAAAGTGGTATCAAGACACCCGACGATATGCTACGTCTACGCGATGCCGGATTCACAGGATTCCTTATCGGTGAAGCCTTTATGTCTACATACGATCCTGGTGCGACTCTAAAAAAATTCATACATGAAACAATCTGAATACACATCCGCGCCACGTCATGCCGACATGATGATAAAAATATGCGGAATGCGTGATCCTGACAACATAAACAGAGTATCATGCCTTACGCCTATGCTCATGGGGTTTATCTTTTATCAGCCCTCGCCACGCAATGCCTTAGGTCTTGATCCGTTGGTCATAAAAAGTCTTCCTCCCTATGTGAGACCTGTCGGTGTATTTGTCAACGCCACAACAATGGAAATCATAGACACAACAACGCGCTACGGCATCAATGTTGTGCAGCTTCACGGCGAGGAATCGCCGGAATTCTGTCGCGATCTGCGCCATAAGGGACTTGTTGTAATCAAAGCGATCAAGATACCCGTCGGAGCCGACCAGTCTTTTCTTACGCTTCATGAGCCATACCGCGGCAACGTGGAGATGTTGCTTTTCGACAATTCGGGTGACACTCCAGGCGGCAACGGACATAAATTCGATTGGTCGATACTCGACAGCTATACTCTCGGCATTCCATACATGCTCAGCGGGGGCATAGGCTCTGACGACATAGAGACCATCAGGAAAGCAATGCGGCCCGGACTTGCCGGCATCGATCTCAACAGCCGCTTTGAAGTTTCTCCGGGCAACAAAGATGTGACAAAAATTTCCAACTTTATTCTACAACTACGCAAACTCAACGAATATGAACCGATTGACCGACCTTTTTGGGAAAAAGCATAAAGACATATTATCAGTTTTCTTCACTGCCGGATATCCCCAAGCAGATAGCACTGTTCCTGTCATCGAAGCTCTTGCCGCCCGTGGCGTCGACATGGTAGAGATCGGCATACCATTCTCCGACCCAATGGCCGACGGCCCTGTCATTCAGGCCAGCAACACACGCGCACTTTCCAATGGCATGACTCTTCACATTCTTCTAAACCAGATTAAAACAGCCCGTGAAAAAGTCAGCGACATGCCGTTTATACTCATGGGATATCTAAATCCGATAATGTACTACGGTATCGATACATTCTTTCAGGATGCCAACAACTCCGGTGTCGACGGCCTGATAATACCCGATCTCCCATTCGACGATTATCTGACCGATTTCAAACAACTGAGTGTAAAATATGACATACCTGTGATAATGCTTATAACCCCAGAGACCTCACCCGAGAGGATACGCCTGATTGACGAGCACTGCGACGGTTTCATATACATGGTCTCGGCAGCTTCTACCACCGGAACCCGCGAAATATACGACGAAAATCAACTTGACTATTTCCGCCGTATAAGCAACATGAACCTGCGGCATAACCGCCTCATCGGATTCGGCATATCGAATTCCATCACATTTGATCAGGCACAGAAACACGCCTCTGGCGCAATAATAGGCTCCCAATTTATCAGATGTCTTGACGAAGCCGAAGGCAATCCAACAAAAGCTGTCGACTTGCTGCTCTCGTCAATAGGGAAATAGATGCGCTACATTCGACGTGAAAATATCCAGGACAGGACTCCGCAGCCAAGCATTATGAATGCAGAGGTCTGCGACATGTCTCCGATTCCAGCAAGCGGAGACACGAGTCCTCCTGCTATAAAACCCGATGCCCCGACTATTGCCGATGACGCACCGATAGCCTTACGCCCGGCATTCATTGCAAGTGTGGTGACCGACGGAAATATAAAGCCGCATCCTGTGATCGCAATCCATGTACACACCTCATAAAGCCAGAAAATCTCCGCAAAAAAAGCATTCAGAACAAGACCAGCCGATGCCACAGTAAGCATAACGGCACCGGTCAATGTAGCAGATTCAAGTGTCGGAAGTTTCAGAGCCGCAATGCTGCCTATCATCGTACCAAGTGCATTCACACCAAAAATTACAGCAAATGCAATTTCACTGAACCCATATTTTTCCTGAACAATAAATGATGCCGACGAAATATAGCCGAACAAAAATGCCATTGCCAAAGCATACAGCAGGATATAACGGATGAAAAATCTGTTGCGCAACATTATGCCAAACTGCCCGAACAGACTCTTATAACTTCCCTTAAAACGATTTTCAAAAGACAGGGATTCTTTGAAGAACAATGTCATGACCAACAATACACCTCCTATTGAGAGCAGAGTCCAGAACACACCCTGCCAACCGTAGCATTCCGATACAACTCCGCCGATTACAGGTGCTGTCACAGGAGCGACTCCATTAATCGCACCGATCAGGGTCATTGTCTTGGCCAGGTCACGCCCCGTATAGCAATCAGTCGCAACTGATCTCGACAGCACAATGCACCCAGCGCCTCCGATACCCTGAAAAAAACGCAAAATATTGAACGTCTCAATTGTGTCACAGAATATAGCAGCAATTGTCGACAATGAAAACAACACAAGTGATGCTGCCATAACCGGACGACGCCCATAGCGGTCACTCACTGGGCCGAAAAACACCTGCCCGAGCGCAAGACCAAGCAAAGCTGTCGAGATTCCACTTTGAACAGCCGATGCCGATGCCCTGAAGATCTCCGACATGGCAGGAAGCGACGGCAGATACATGTCGGTTATAAATGGGCCAAAAGCCGACATAAGACCCAAAAACAATATCAGGAAAGCAAAATAAGATACACTATATTCCTTTTTCATATCGTCTCCACTTCGCATTTCAAACACATTCTTCCTGCAAATAAGCATATAAAAAAGGCACACCACTTAAAAGGGAGTGCCATATCTTAGAGGTTCCTAGCAGATTCGAACTGCTGTAAACGGTTTTGCAGACCGGCGCCTAACCACTCGGCCAAGGAACCATACAATTTAACTACGAGCCTTGCGTCTGTTCCCGTAATTGCCCTGCAAAGGTAAAATCTTTATTCTATATTCCCAAAACTTTTTCTAAAAATGTTTTTATTTTTGCATAATATTTCTGAATCATTCATCTTTAATCAAATGAACAAAATCTACTCAGCCATCGCTGCAACATCCCTGATGGCTCTTGCCGCCTGCAACTCAGCCGACAAGCAACAAAACATCACTCTCTCGGGTCTCGATCCTGAAAAATTTGTAACCGATGTCAACGGCAAAAAAACCGGTCTATACACTCTGACAAATGAAAACGGCATGGAAGCCTGCATTACAAACTACGGCGGACGTATCGTTTCCATCATGGTACCGGACAACAAAGGCAATATGACCGACGTAGTCCTCGGTTTCGACAGCATATCAGACTACCTTCCCGAAAACAACAAAACAGACTTCGGTGCTGCAATAGGCCGCTATGCCAACCGCATCAACCAAGGAAAAATTGTCATTGAAGGAGACACAATCCAACTTCCACAGAACAACTACGGACACTGCCTTCACGGCGGTCCCGACGGCTGGCAATACAGCATATATGACGTAGTAGAGGCAACCGACAATACCCTCAAACTCGCCATGACTTCTCCCGACGGAGACTCCAACTTCCCCGGAAACATCAACGTGGTTCTCACCTATACACTGACTCCCGACAATGCGCTCGACATAAAGTATGAAGCTACCTCCGACGCTCCCTCGGTGATCAACATGACCAACCACTCATATTTCAACCTCAACGGTAACCCCAACGAGGAAATCTCCAACAACACCCTCACTCTCGCAGCCGCCAACTTCACTCCGGTCGACTCGACATTCATGACAACCGGTGAGATACTTCCGGTCGCAGGCACCCCCATGGATTTCACAGCCGGTCGCGTCGTTGGTGACGACATCGACAACTTCGACTTCGAACAGATCAAGAACGGCCTTGGCTACGACCACAACTGGGTGCTTGACAACCCCGGCAACGACAAGATTCCGGCAGCAACACTCTACTCACCCACAACAGGAATCGTACTTGAGGTGCTCACCGATGAACCCGGAATTCAGGTATACACCGGCAACTTCCTTGACTCGACAGTCACAGGTAAAAAGGGAATCGTCTACAATCCCCGTAACGCAATCTGCCTCGAGACACAAAAATTCCCCGACACCCCCAACAAACCCCAGTGGCCCTCTGCCACCATCTCTCCCGAAAAGCCTTATTCAAGCCACACGGTATTTAGCTTTTCAACAAAATAATAGAAATAACAATCTGTTAGATACATCACTATCTCATGAGATCCGCCAAAAAAAAATGGCGGATCTCATTTTTATTTTGTCTTCACAATACAATTACATTATCTTTACAACTCATTCAATCATCAACAAATTGACATGAGCCGATTCTCTCGATACAAAGCACTTAACAATATCTTTTTACTGCTTCTTATTCTGTTTTTGCTACCTGTGCATCTTATGGCCGCAAATGGCAAAGACAGCACTGTGAACAACGACTCCACTGAGCTTAAACCACTGTTGGTAGTAATAAACAGCTATAATGAGACAAAGCCATGGGTAGTCGATATTGAGCCTATCATAAAGGCAGCAAGTCATCACAAGGTCAAAGTCAGCCTTGAGCATCTTGAGAATACACGTGTACGCAACGATTCTCTGTACAATATCATTGTAAATACCATCTTCCAAAAGTACAGTGAAGCGAAACCCGATTATGTCGTCATAATCGGAGGCCTTGCCATAACAATGGTCGAGCGCATACGACAGGAATGGGGAAAAGATATTCCTATGGTATATGTCGGTATAACCGACCGTGTGGGCCGACGAAGCGACTACTACACCGACATCAAAAATTTTGTGGACTTTTCCACCTGGCAACCTGTAGACTCTGTTTTCAAGGACCTAAACCTGCTTTTTGTATCGCAGCCATATTTTCCGCAAAAAACAATTGACCTAATGGTCAAGTCAATGCCTAATATGAAAAAGATCATATTCTTAGGCGATGAAAAATGGGCCAACCGATATGTTGACCAACAGATAAAGACCTACTTAAAAGATAGATATCCATCTCTGAAATATGAGTGGAAATTATGTACAAGCGATCAGAATCTGGAGATAAATCAGTTTATATCACAAAATCAAGAATCCACAGGACTTCTTCTGAGCACATGGAGCTACGAACGACATGGTGTACTTGGTTTTCCTGTACTTGTCACTCAAGACTATACGACAATAGCGACCGCTCCGAATCCTGTTTTCACCTTGTCGCCAATGTACCTTCAGGTCGGAGCTGTAGGCGGACATTTCTATGACGAGGATATATTCAGCCAGAACGTACGCAGCGCGATAGACCACATGCTTAGCGGCGACCGCCTTGACTCAATACCGAATATCAAAGTAGAGAAAGGCATCGACATAATCAACTACGACCGCTACATAGAGACAAATCACGCATTCGGGGAAATTCCTGACGGTGTAAAAATCATAAACGAACCTCCTTCGTTGTGGGACCGCTATCAATGGATAATCATAATTGTATCATTCATAATGTTCTCATCTCTTGTGATAATGCATATTATTACAAAAGACCAGCGCATGAAAGCCAATTTTTTCAAACAACTCGACAGCATCGTGCAAGGAATGCCTGTAGCTTTTCTGACAATCCATCTGAAACTTGATGAAAACAACAATATAGAATCATTTAAATTCGGCCAGACCAACCAGCGCTACCGCGATATACTGCGCGAAAACAACATGCACACAAGAGAAGGCGAACATTACCTTTCAATACACAAACAGCTGACTCAAAAAGTACAGGAGGCCATGACCAATAAAGACAGTCACCCTGTAAATTATACTATTTATTTTCCTGCATCAGGGAAAACCTACAAATGGCTGTTCATGCGTGATCCCGGTCTTGAAAAGTGCTACGTATATGCCGTTGATATCAGCGAACTGGCAGATTCAAAGCGAAATCTCGCACTGACAAAAGGACAGCTCGAAATCGCATTGTTGTCGGCCCGTCTCATACCATGGACATGGGACATCACCAATAAACTCATTTCATTTGACCGTATACGCACAAATGACAAATCAAGTTCCGTGAATGATGCAACAATATCGCGTCGGGGACATATAGACAACAAGCGTCTTGTAAAACTTATACATCCTGAAGACCGCATCAAGCTGGCAAATGCATTCAACGAACTCGCATGTGGCAAAAAGAACCGATGGGTAGGTTTCGTCCGAATTGCCGATAACACCTCGGAATCACCCGAATGTTATCACAATGCCAAAATCACAGCCCTTACCTCAGAAACCGACGAACAAGGTAAGGCTGTTGCAATCACAGGCTCAATCTTGATTGAAAATGATACTGATCAGATCCAGGACAGAAAGCCAACAGTTGATTTACCGGACGATAGGCAATCCAGTTCAGAATCATCTTCCAACAAAAACATTCTGATCATTGAACCCTACGACAGCAACTATATACTTTATAACGCCGTTCTATCAAATAATTATAATATTCATCGATCCCGAAACATCGACGAGACAAACGACATAATTTCATCGGTTACTCCAGGTCTTGTGATAATCAACATCGATGCAGATGAATCCGATGTGATCAACATCGAACAGACCGTACAGAGCATTGATCCGGATATACCGATTGTAGCAATAGCCTCTCAGGCCACGACGCTTCGTGCATTCAAAGACATCATAAAGAAAAGATTTGTCTCAAGACTTACTCTTCCGATCATTCCTCGCAATCTTATTCACGAGATTTCACGGTTCATATAATATTACTCCAAGTCATATTTTTTCAGAAGAATACTGAAATCCCGACTTTTGACACAAGCGTTTATCCAACTGTTAAGAGAGTCGAGAAGCAGAGTGTCCTCTTTGTGAGTCGTCCAACATTTCAACTGTGAAAACGATAGATCAACCGATGTGTCGAGTTGCGGATAATCAGCTGCCATGCGCCGGGCGACAAATTGACCGGAAGCTGCTCTTGGGATTTCACCGATAGCCACAGCCATAAGTAATTGCTCTTCCGTGTAGCTGTCACTCTCATAAACACAGATCGTGTCACCTATTTCACTGGCAAGCGTGTGCAAGCGTGCCACTACAGGTGTTCCAACTGCAGCCCAGACTTCTTTTCCTCCAAGTTCCTGCTGCGATTTGACAGGCACTCCCCCTAATGAATCAGCCAACTGCACAAGTACCTGCCGATCCCGATAGACAGGTACCGTAAATCCATACTTCTGCCGCAGCGAAGCGGTCACAGGCATATCCGAGATAACAAGATCATACCTTCGGCTATTGAGTCTGGCAAGAGCTTCAGGAAGCGAACTAAATGCATTTATCTTTACCGGAATACCGTTGTCTCGGGCAATTTTCATAAGAATGTCATAACCAAAACCGCCAATTGTATCTGATGCGGTCGACAATGTCATGGGCGAAAGCTCGACCGCCACATTCAATGTGTCGCCTCCGGCTCTTTCATCTGAAATATGCGAGACAGGAACACTGCATTGTCTGACAAGAAAAACTACGATCGTCAAAACCACCACCGACAAACCTGCACGCAGCAATAAAATCTGCCTGGCTCTAATTTTATCAATAAGATCCATCAGTTTCGGAATTCAATTGACAAGCCGAGCTGGAAACGGCGGGGATTAAGCGGATAATGTGGAAGCGAAAAATAATCTGGCTTACCAAACAGCCCCTGATTGACATGCGACATCATAACATAGAACCGTGTGCGTCCTAACTTCATGTTGATATAAGCATTCATAAATGGGAAGCCACCGCACTCTACCTCATCCTGTGTATAAAAAGTCATTGTCGCCGGTTGATATCCGTATGCCTTGTATTTCGTGTAAAAATCACAGTCTACTCCAAACTGCACATCAAGTACCCGTGCTATTTTAAACAGTATATACAAATTGGAATTTACAGCAAGCGATGGCAACGGAAGCACTGTTGAATTTGAGCTTTTCTGCCACACCACCCTATTGTTCCAATGCAAAGCCCTATAAACAAAATCCTGTCGCAACTGCATAGTCATTACCTGAATATTGCCTCCATGCTGCTCCGGCATACACGATCTATTGAAAAACACATAATTCTGCATATTTTCAACATCTGCAGAAATATATGTGCGGGTGCGTGGCAGTGAAACCTCTCCACCTACTTTCACCCGCCTCGTCTTTCCGAAATCATTTTCCCATATAAAATGATTTGAAATATAATTCTCAGCAAAATAAGACGGAGCCGCATTGACAAACCCGCCTCTGACATTGACATCCAGAGAATCACGTCCAAGAGGAATACGTGTGTCGATATGACCATCAAGATACACATCACCGGCTGTGCGGCCTGAAATGCCAAGCTCTCCGGTCGCCCCATAACGTAATATAGCCCCATTCTGCTTGGAAATCTGAGCACCGACAGTCAACCGTCCGTCTTTTTTCTTACCGACAGGAACCGGACCGTCATATTCAGTCAGCATCCCGCGATCTTCAAGAAACAAAGCCGTGTCGGTTGTCTGTTTATAGGATCGAAGATCAAATCTCGCATAAGCCGAAATGCCGAACTTGGCATATTTGTTGAATCCCTCAAGAAGAGACAACCCGACAGTGTTGCTCAACGATGAATAGGTGGTAAAATCCTCAGTTCCTGCATAATTAAGATATGTATTTTCCCAGAATGTATGATCTTCCTCACTGTTTGGATTACGGAACCGATGCTTGCCTTCTTTCCAGTTGAATGTATATACTATCGCTGTTACCGGCACAAATTCCAACCGCTCTACTGAATCTTCCTCTGTTGTTATATCCCGCCAGAATCCAAGCTTATATCGGCCATTCACATATATATCAGTGCCTTTGTTTCTATTTGAGGCCATGTTGAGATTTGTAGGAATATTCTTTGGATCTACACGGGATGTTCCTCCCTGTATCTCTGCCGGATCTGTAATATACAAATCATCTGTAATGCCCCCGTTTTCCTGATTCAGAAGATTATAATGATAGTGGTAAGCCTGAATATCAAAACGGTCTCCGATATATGAAGTAGAGAAACCCCATGTAAAACACTTTGCAGCCTGATTATCATAACTGCCTTTTGAATACAGATAGTCAGTCATCGCGCCTATCTGCAACCGTTTATTTACATTTCCTGAAAATATGGCATTTAGACGGTCTTGCGAGTTATATCGTCCGCCTCCGAAATTATAGCTCAAGAACGTCAACGGTATACGTGAATTATAATAGCGGATTTTAGATTGCGACGGCAGCCATGCCTGCAATGCATCAGTAAAGAAAAAATCTGTCATTGCCCGTCGGTCAGCAAAGATCATATTCATACCTGGACCACCGAGATTTCCGGTCGTCGCATAAGCCGAACTCACCGCCGAAGGAACCGACTGCATCGAGTAATTTATATAATTAGTATCGACAACTGCCGGTTCTCTCAACCCCATTGGCCCGTCAAGTTTCCACGAATAGACTTTAGGCTCGACTTCATTGACCTTGGCCTGTGTTGTCGTTTCCGACGAACGTGACGACGTCCTTTCTGATTTAGACTGTGCCTGCGCCACTATTGTAAATGACAACAGCAAAACAACAACCGATATGTATTTATATATAGGCTTCAACGTCCTTTATCTATGTAATATTCAACAAGAATTACCATGTCCTTCCCCTAATCGTGCAAATTTACACAAAAAAATCATATCATGCATTTTTCCTTATCAAGGTTGTCATATTTGCATTTATTACTATTTTTGCTTATTCATTTCAAGTTTATAAATATGCCGTTGATTATTCCTGCAAAATATAAGTTAAAACTTCTGCCTGAAACTACCGAAGTAGCGATCAAGAGTATAAAAGACGAGTTTCAGAAACTTCTTGGTGAAGCACTGAATCTCCGGCGCGTCACCGCCCCTCTTTTCGTATTGTCAGGTACAGGACTTAACGATGATCTAAACGGAGTAGAGCCACCGGTAGGTTTTGATATCACCGCCATGGAGGGACGTCACGCCGAAGTCGTACACTCGCTTGCAAAATGGAAACGCACAAAACTTGGAGCCTATGACATCGCCCCCGGGTTCGGCATATATACTGATATGAATGCAATACGCACCACTGAGGAGCTTGACAATCTGCACTCATTATATGTTGATCAATGGGACTGGGAAAAAACGATCAATCAGGAAGACCGCAATCTTGATTATCTTAAAGACACCGTAAAGAAAATATATCAGGCAGTAAGAGCATGTGAAAAAATGGTATTCCGGCAATTTCCGCATATCACCCCGACTCTTCCTGAAGAAATCACATTTATACACTCAGAAGATCTTGAACAAGAATATCCCGAACTAACGGCAAAGGAGCGTGAGACCAAAGCTACGGAAAAATACGGTGCGATATTTATAATCGGCATAGGCGCGCCACTCGCATCCGGTGAACCCCACGATGGCCGTGCCCCCGACTATGACGACTGGATAACTCCTACAGGAGATGGGCATTGCGGACTCAATGGCGATATTCTATTATGGAACAAAGTACTTGGAATCCCATTTGAACTATCATCAATGGGAATACGCGTAAGTCCCGACTCTCTTGCCCGCCAACTTGAAGCAAGAGGTTGTCAGGAACGATCTAAATTCAGCTTCCACAAATCATTACTTGCAGGAGAATTACCCGATTCTATCGGCGGTGGAATCGGACAAAGCCGCCTTTGCATGTTCTTGCTCCAGAAAGCTCATATCGGAGAAGTACAGGCTTCGATCTGGCCTGAACAGCAAATCGAGGCCTGCGAGAAAGCCGGAATATATCTGCTATAGTGTTTCAGGTCATCACACCTGTATAAGGTCACGCATCACAGCATCGGAACGTAGCCATAAACGCTCAGGTATTAACACTCGGCCATCATCGGTCTCTACAAGAGTACCTGCAAGAAGATGGCGCTCAACGGCATTACGAAGCGCCAGTGTCGCATCCGACGGAATACTGAAACCTTCCGAGGTCCTAAGCGATGTTATTATAGTATCATTAAGTCTGTCGACAGCCGACTCTTTCTCTACCTGAAGCGGCAGTTTGCCCTGAGACAAATCCCTGATATATGTCGAAACAGATGGCGGGTTACTTGCCCTGTCCACTCCATCGAAACTGTGAGCCGAGCAACCGAGTCCAAGATACGGAGTGCCATCCCAATAAGAGGAATTATGCTTAGCCCTGTATCCAGGCAAAGCAAAATTGGAAACCTCATAATGTTGGTAACCCGCCATACCGGCTTCACGGCATAAAATCCTATACATCGCTTCTGCCGTTTCCTCGGATACCTCTTCTGTCTTTCCAGCTATCATGCGAGCATACAAACGAGTGCCCGGTTCATAAGACAGCAAATATGCAGAAAAGTGAGGAGGACGATATTCAAGCATCCGCTTTACAGTCTGTTCCCACATTTCCACTGTCTGTCCGGGCAGACCGTAAATAAGATCAATGCTGAAATTCAAGCCGGACATACAAAGTGTTTCAATCGCCTTCATGGCCCTGCCTGGCTGAAAATCACGCCCGACAGCACCAAGAAGAGCTGGTATGAATGACTGGACACCCATGCTGACCCGATTTATACCGGCTGATACAACTTCTGAAATCCAGCCAGAATCAACCTGCTCAGGATTAGCCTCAATAGTGTATTCACCGCCAGGCTCAATACGTGCGATGCCTATTACCTGTCTTAACAAATCAAGAGGCAAAACCGACGGAGTCCCACCGCCTATATAACCGGTGTTCCACTCAGGTTCCCTTCCATCTTCGCTCCATGGCTCACTCCCGAATCTGAGATCCTTCTCACGCATAAGCGCTCTGATATAGGCCTCTGCCTCCATACTGCCGTATGGCTTGGAATAAAAATCACAATACCAGCATTTCGACCGGCAGAAAGGAATATGTATGTAAAGCCCTTTACGCATATTCAATCATCCACGGTTACATATTTCGCGAAAATTGCAATATCTGCAATTACGATCACTCTCAGGCTGTTCAAAAGGTACTGTATTGTCAAATAACCTGGATATTTTTTCTGACATCAATGTCATAAATTCGTCGTTTATATCTCTGTAATCAGTCAATATAGGCAGACTGCGCGACATTTTTCCTGTAGCCGGATCAACAGATGCCGGCCCTACTTTTATCTCTTCAATACTCCCGCTGTTGACTATATCACGCAGATTATATATAAACGGCTGGATACGGCCTATGTTTCCAGTCAGTTCACTGTAAGAATTACAATATAGCATCAACTGTGTTATGCCATGAGGAGGTACATTATCTCCTGATAAGCCATAGTCAACCAAATGTCCGACAGTCGATGCCCTGAGTTCCTCGCGTCCCGTCTTGTAATCCACAAGTCTTAGATAAGGTTCCGACTGCTGCGTGTCTCTCACCAAATCGATCCGGTCAATAATATGTCTGAAATTAATCCTCAAATCCGAAGTAAGAGATAATGACAGCCTGTCGTCACTCTCTCCATGCATGTATATAACTTCATATTTATCTTTCAGCCACTCCGCTTCAGCCTCAAGAACTCTAATGACACTTTTCTTTATCAAAGCGGCAAACATAGTAGACTCCCCATCGAGCGGTGTGTCAAGCTCATCGGATACGGATGCGATTTCCGCCCCCTTACGTGAATGATATATATGATTTATTGATCTTATAATATACCTGTCGACCAACGGGTCCCGCATCAATGACGAAAGAAGCTGAGACGTAAGCAACGCACCTCCGTCGGCGCGATTCTGCTTCCTGGCCTGATGATTATACAGACACTCAAAAGTCTCATGCACTATCTTGCCATATATACTGTCATCGATATAACTCTTTACCTCATCGGGCATCTGGAATCCGGCGACGTATTCAAGATAGAACTTAAGCTCACAGTCAAGAAGCTGCCTTATGGCACTTGCCGAAAAATAACGCCGACTGTCTACCGGAGCATCAGGAAGAAAATCAGCCAACCGGGTCATGGCAATATCGCTTTTTTCAATCCTGATATCATTATGGGGAAACACATCGACATGATAATTCTTTACTACCAATGTCAGACCTTCGGGATGATAGGCATATACAAGCTGATATAGATAACGCGACATCTCCCCAGACGTCATGCCTTCGGTATTGGCATTGTAAACAAGCCACACTTCTTCAGCACGTGCAATCATGCGGTAAAACGAGTAGGAAATCTCTGCTTCCTTGCGCTCGGCTGTTGGCAATCCGTAAGCACGCCGAAGTGTATGCGGAATAAACGTAGGTGACTGTGACCGTTTTGGGAAAACTCTCTCATTCATTGATACAGCCACTATACGCTCGAAATCGAGAGTGCGAGTCTCATCAATGCCAAGCACCTGAATACCTCGAAGCGGAGCTCCGTTAAAGCTCACTTTACGGCCAGACATAATTCTGGCGATTGCCCTCATTGCCGACGTGCCGCCATAATTCACATTGTGTCCAAGAACATGCAAAATGTTCTGTTGAAGTATATCAAGTTCATCAAGGTATCCACGCAAAAAACTACGATCAAGCAACCACAGATCCAACGCCACTTCATCTGATTCCTCGCCTTCAGGCAATTCCGACGTAGTGCATACCGGTTCAGGAAACAAATCCAGAATGCAATTAACAGCCTCTCTGATACATTGAAAAGCAGCCTCTCCCGATTCTATACCTTTCAATCCTATAAACAAAGGCGCAAGCCTTCCTCCCGCCTGCTGCAACCCGACAGCCGGAATATTAAAAAGCCGCAACCGCTCGATATGTTTTGCCAGCTCACGGCACTCTTCGGGAGCGAGCCGCAAAAACAATGGATGAGAAAGAAGTTTATTGACATCATCTCTGAAAAATGTCGTAGTGTCCTCCTCCTTGATGTAGCGAGCCCTGGCATGCATCAGTGATAATGTCTCCACAACCGAAGCTACCGGCGACAACCGCAACGGATAACCCATAGTGATATTGACATCCACCCCATCTCTCAGATTCAAAGAATGCAACAACGGGACACACAATGCTTCATCGGCAAGCACAACAGCAGTTGATGATGCCTCATGCGGTTTAATGTCCAATGACGCCAAAACCGACGAAGCCTCTTTTACCTGTCCTATTTCCGACGGAACCCCTATGATACTTATACGGGGAGTATGCTCCGGTACATCCAAGTCAAAAGGAGACGGGTACTTTTTACTAAGACTCTCCACCTCTTTCGCTGCACCGTTTTCCTTCAGGCCAAAATAAGAAATCCCTGTATCCCAAAAGAAATCAGCGACACCACGGCGATAAAGAACATCCATAACAGTAAGTTCCGCCTTTGAAAGAGTATTGAATCCGGCAAAAACATACTTAATATCAGGCCCAGTAAAAAGTATTTCCTGATCTTTTTCGGCAACAAGTTTTTCAGCGACATTCCTCAATGCCATGCCTCGGTAATGCAGTCCCATTTCCGACAGGCGTTTCCTGAAATCCTTATAAAGACTGCCAAGTATCTGCCATATCTTGAAAAAAGAGCGCGAGGCTGTATGTTTCCGGCCATCATCACTTTCCAGAAGCTCATAGTCGATCCATAAACGTGAATCGTCGGTCTCGTCAGGTATAAGATGTTCAAAGCCGGTAGTATCCCAAAATTGTTTTACCAACTCCCATTTCTCTGAATCAAGCGGATTTGTCTCTATGGATTTCAGATCCTGGAGGTTACGCAACACATCCGAGGCATCCGCCATTTCCAAATCGATCTCATTAAAATCATTGAGACTCACATCTCCCCAAAACATAAATGCCGACAGATCCATGACTGCCTCATCAGGAACACCAACATCCGAGGCTACCGAAAGATATGACGCATACAGCGCAATCAGAAGTTCGGAACGCTCTCCTATGACGCTGTCGCACCAGCGCTCTACAAGATCATCAAAAGTTACAGTCTCCGGAGAAAGAAACGGCACATTGAAGTCCCTCAGGCGAGTACCTTTGGCCTCACGAAGATATTTCTGAAAAAACAACGAGCTACGGCGGTTAGGGAACACAAAAATATGTCTTTCAAGACCATCGGGATTCTCATTGTCGTATGCTATAGCAATCTGTTTCAGAAACGGATCGGTGCGGTTCTCCATGACACAGGCTTATTGCTTTATAAGAAGTACGATCTTTACGGCAAGGTCAAAAAATACAATCCGTGCCGCCGAATTGGCAGCTATATCATTTGCCGCGCGGTCCATCTCACCGGTAAGCTGAATCACATTGGCAGGTGTTATAAATCTTGAAAAATTGCGGCTGAACGCAGCCTCATCGACTGTCATATAATTTATTGACGGATTTCCAAAATTGGCAATAAAGTTCTCTCTAAGCATACGGCTGCAATAAGCGAGGAACCCAATCTGTGCTTCTCGTCCTATGCCATGCATATCCACTGCCCATTTCCTGAGTGCGGCAATATCCTTACGGTAAGCCATACGCATAAGTTCAATGAAACGCTGCAGATTGACACTGCCGTCAACTCCGGTAAGCTTACGTGCCAGATTTATGTTTCCTTCCGCCACATGCGCGACAGCCATCGCATCAGTCTGCGACATCTCAGGACGCATAGTCCGCAACACCTCTGCGGTATCTGAATCAGAAAGACGCTTCACCTCCACACGCTGCAGCCGTGAATAAATAGTGGGCAGAATATCCTTAGGACTGTTACTCACCATGATGATGCGGGTATCGGAAAACGGCTCTTCAACCAGTTTCAGCAACTTGTTGGCCGATGAATCATTGAGGCGCTCCGGTAGCCAGACGATAGCGATCTTATAGTGTGACGCACGTGCAGTAAACGACAATGCCCTGCGCAAGGCATCGGCCTCACCCTTGTATATCACAGGCTGCCCATTGATGTTTCCAAGTTTAGAAAGCCATATTTCCATGTCGGCATAAGGACTTTGGTCAAGGAATTCTCTCCACTCCTCGATCCAGTCCTCACTTTCAGTATCATCGGTCTTTTTGTTTCCGCACTTCAACATCGGGAAACTGAAATGCAAGTCGACATGACTGTGATGGCTGTGCTGAATACAAGACGCACACACGCCACAACAATCACCTCCGGGGCTACGGTTCTCACAATGGATATACTGCGCCAGAGCCCGTGCCATCATCAATTTTCCAGTTCCTTCGGAACCTTCGATTACTATGGCATGTGGCAAACGGTCTTCATCCACCATACGACGCAAACGTCCTATAGCTTCGAAGTTGCCTTTTATATCTGCGAATTTCATGGTGTGACGGTTTACTAAACAATATCAAAAGACCATCTTAACGACCTTTTCGACACTTCTGACAGCGTTATGGCTATAAAAATGAATTGATTTCGCGCCATTAGCAATAAGATCACGCGCCTGTGTCGCACACCACTCCACCCCTACTTCCTTAGCCTCCTTGTCATCACGGCATTTCATCAGCTCGCCGGCCACTTCCTGTGGCAGATCGACCTTGAACACACGAGGCAAAAGCGTAAGTTGCCGCAAACTCACTATGGGTTTGAGCGCCGGAATTATCGGCACATCAATCCCGGCATTACGGCATTTGTCAACAAAGTCATAGTAATGTCGGTTATCGAAAAACATCTGCGTGACTATATAACCGGCTCCGGCATCCACCTTTGCCTTGAGCATCGCAATGTCCATAGCTGCGTTCGGCGACTCTTCGTGCTTCTCGGGATACCCGGCCACTCCGTAGCTGAACCGCACGCCAGTGCAAATATCCATTTTCGCGCCATCAAGAAGGTAGCCGTCGTTAAACTGGTTTACCTGTCCCTGCAGATCAGACGCATGGGCATGGCCACCTTCCGTGGATTGGAATACAGGCTCATGTTTTGCCTTGTCGCCACGAAGCAGCAGGAGATTATTTATTCCTAAAAAATTAAGATCAATAAGCGCATATTCCGTTTCAGCTTTTGTGTATCCGCTACAGATAATGTGAGGAACCGCCGGTATCTTGAACCTGTTTTGAAGAGCTGCCGCAACAGCTACCGTGCCCGGACGCGAACGCTCCGTCACTTTCTGGTACAGACCGTCGGCCATAGACTTATACACAATTTCACTTCTATGGGTTGTGACATTGATATATAGAGGATCATATGGCATAAGACGCTCCACATTCTCAAAAAGTCCATCTATGCCACGTCCCCTTAGCGGCGGCAACACCTCAAAAGAAAATCCGGGTCCGTTATGTTTATCGATTATTGAAGTAAGAGTGTCCATGACGATATTGTTTATTATCTACAAATTTAATTATCAAGTCAGATATTGGCAATGAATATCACAAGTATCATCACAGGCGATACATAGCGTAACAGAAAAACAATAACCGGAGTCAGTGAAGAAAGCAGCGTGCGTGGATGAGTAAGTTCACGACGCAATATGGTCCTGTCGAGTATCCAACCGGCAAATATCGAAATCAGCATACCTCCAAGCGGCAGCAAAACATTGGAAGAAGTATAATCAAAGAACCCAAACACGTTAAATTCTCCAACAAGCGGCAGTTTAAGCCCCGCCCAATAGCTGAACGATAATGCGCACGCCACACCGCACACCATCGCAACCGCAATCACCAGCACACATGCTTTACTCCGGCTCATCCCACGCTCCTGCGTGAGCCATGCAATGCCTATCTCACTCATAGATATTGTAGAAGTGAGCGATGCAAGAAAAAGCATAAGAAAAAACAACGGAGCCCAAAACCAACCACCGCTCAACTGAGAGAAAATAGCCGGCAGCACCTCAAAAACGAGCGTAGGACCTTCCTGAGGGGAAAACCCATAAGTAAATACAACAGGGAATATCAGAATTCCTGCCATAAGCGCAGTCATTACGTCAAGTCCGACTGTGACTGTCGCGCTCCGCACCAGAGGCGTCTTATCCGGAAAATAAGATGCATAAGTGAGCATACATCCCAACCCGAGAGAAAGAGAAAAGAAAGCCTGTCCCATAGCCCCGATCACTACCGCAGGGGTAATCCGGGAGAAATCAGGTTTGAACAGAAATTTTAAACCCTCAGCGGCTCCAGGCATCATAAGCGAGTTTATACAAAACACAATCAAAAGCACCATGAGTGCAGGAGTAAGCACATTGGATGCCTTTTCAACTCCTTTCTGAACTCCGCGCACTATAACACAATAGTTTATCAGAAGAAAAACAACTGTCCATACAATCGGGCGCATCCCCACTGTGAAATCGCCGAACATGGTGTGAAATTCGTCGGTCGAGCGTCCTGCAATATCTCCTTTCAGCGATGCGATAAAATATTCGAGTGTCCATCCGGCAATTACCGAATAGAAACTTAATATCATCACTCCGGATGTAACACCTATAATTCCCACGATCCTCCAAAACGGCTGATGAGGTTTAAGCATCCGGAAGCACCCGAGCACATTGCTGTGGGTGGATCGTCCAATGGCAAATTCAGCACAAAGGACAGGCACTCCAAGTATGAGAATAAAGAATATGTAAATAATCAGAAATGCTCCTCCGCCATGCACTCCGGCCTCATAAGGAAAACGCCATATATTGCCAAGTCCGACAGTCGAGCCGACAGTCGCAGCTATCACACCGAGACGAGTAGCAAACAGTTGCTGCTTTGATTTATTTGACATTTCGTACGAATCGTAATTGAATTTCAGTTATGAATTTGGTATATCAGTGCGGTCTGTTTCATGATAAAGCGGACTATCGTTAAGATCCGGGACTGCAATTTTCTTCTTTTTCTGTCTCCGGCTATTCTTTTCCACTGACGATAATGTATCCGCTACTATCGGTTCCGGTTCAATCACACCGATCTGAACAGGCACACACTCCGCCTGCCCCCTCTCGTAATAAACGGCTACAACCGAAGCTACTCCAGCAAGAGTGATCAACGCAGCAAAAACCAACACAGCACTTATCTGGCGACGTGTCATCTATGCGAATATAAGCGGAGAAATCAGAATAATAAATATCAGAACAGGCGCTACCCAGCGGATAATAAACAATACCGGTTTCAAAAACCATGATCTGATAGCTCCGCCATTTGTAATCTGCTTTTCCATGAACCCTTTAGGGGCAAACCATCCGAGATATACGCATGTCATCATTGCCACTACAGGCAGAAGGATATTGGTTGCAAAAAAATCGAAGAAATCAAATATTGTTTTGCCGAAAATTCTCACATTATCCAATGATCCAAGCGACAACGAGCAAAGAGTACTGAACAGGAAAAGAGGCATCAACACTGCAAGACAAGCCGTGATACGACGCATATTTAGCCTGTCCTGAAAAAACGCTATAGTCACTTCCGCAATTGAGATCGTAGATGTAAGCGCGGCAACAAGCAGCAGCATGAAAAACAAGGATGACCAGAGCTGTGTCAAGGGCATGTGTGCAAAAACCTCAGGCAATGTGACAAACACAAGTGTTGTCCCTTGCACAGCCTCACCCTGCAACCCGAATGACATTACGGCCGGAAAAATAATAATTCCCATCATAACAGCTACAAGAAGATCAAGCACCGATACCGTGACCGCAGTGCGTGTAAGTTTTGTCTCTTTAGGAAAATATGAGGAATAAGTAATGAGGATGCCCATGCCAAGACTAAGTGAGAAAAACGCCTGTCCAAGTGCATCAATTATCACTTTTGCCGTGAGCTTTGAAAAGTCGGGCTGAAAGAAATAAGCCAATCCCGCTCCAGCCTCAGGAAGTGACAGAGCGACAATACAGAATAAGACCAGGATTATGAACAACAACGGCATAAGCACGTTGGAAATACGTTCAATGCCTTTCTGCACTCCCGCCATGAGCACAAGCAAGTTCACCCCTATCATGACATAGGTGTTGATAAGCGGATCCCAGTCATTGCGTATATACTGCTGCATCCTGTCAGCAAACTGCACCTTATAGTCGGCAAGCGACTCCAATGCTTCTCCAGTGCCCGGATTGTAAAGATTTCCTGTAACCGACTGCCACAGATATTCAAAAGTCCATCCGGCAACCACCATATAGAAGCAAAGCACCATATAGGATGCCACAATGGCAATCATGCCTCCTATCCACCACTTTCTGCCCGGTGAAAGATTTTTGAAAACTCCCACCGCATCGCTTTTTCCTCCTCTGCCAAGTGCAAATTCCGACACCATGACAGGGATTCCAAGCAAAAATACACATGCGATATAGACAATCAGGAATGCCGCCCCGCCGCCATTTGCAACTTCACCAGGAAACCGCCATATATTACCAAGGCCGACCGCCGATCCGACAGTCGCAGCGACCAAACCGATCTTTGAACTAAATTTAACCTTATTTGCACCCATATATCCCGCAAAAGTAACATTTTTCAATCATACAGGGATATTTATTTTCAAATTTTGAATTTTACGATTCATTATCACTATAATATAGACCGGAAGTTACAGAAAAGTGACGCCTGTAGCATCATCGGAATCCGATAAAAGAAAACCGTTATTTACATTAAATACAAATAAGCCTGATGTAAAATTTCGAAGTGTTCCTCACACTATAGTTTGGAACGATAGGCGTTCCACGGAAAAACCGCTGTTAATAAATTTTGTTAATCTGCGCAAACACAATCCAGGATATATCACTCATTTTAAACCAATTAGATTAATTGTTGATAACTTTTATGTGCCTACGAATGCAAATCACTGTGTTTCAATATCCAAAATTCATCTTCGGAAACACAAACAAAAAAAGAGTTTTTTTTCAAAAAAAATTGACCGAATTTTGTTAACGTAATAAGTAAGATAATGCTACGGAACAATATTTCGATTGTTCACCGACGACACCTTTTTAATTCCCCCAAAGATAATGACATCTACGGAACTTGCAGCCAAATGGGAAGAATGCATGGCAATCTTCCGCGACAATATACCCCAGCCTCAGATCGACGGCTGGTTCAAACCCATCACCCCCCTGTCGTTTGACGGCAGGCGGCTTGACCTGCACGTTCCGTCTCCTTATATCTATGAGCATCTTGAAACCCACTTCATACATATAATGAAGCCGGTGATCAGACGCATTTTGGGAAACAATGTAGAACTTTTCTATAATTTCAATGTCATCGGAGGTGAAAAACAGTCGGAAGTAAAAGTCAAAACCGACAACGCATCTCCGGCAGCAAGACCCGTCAACACCTCCACTGCCGTAAGCCCGCTTGATTTCGCACCGAAATCTTCCGATCTGCCCGACATAGATTCTCAGCTCAATCCACGCTATACGTTTGACAACTACTGCGGCAGCGCATGTAACAATCTTGCACGATCAATAGGTGAGGCTATCGCCAACGACCCGACATGCAAAACATTCAACCCTCTTTTTATCCATGGCCCTTCTGGTGTAGGCAAAACCCACCTGATGCATGCCACCGGTCTGGGAGTGAAAGAGCACACCCCATCTGCAAGAGTACTATATGTCACAGCCCGACTTTTCGAGAGCCAGTACACTGTGGCAACACGTAACGGCAAACACAACGAATTCATACAATTCTATCAGAGTATCGACTGCCTCATAATAGATGACATTCAGGATCTCATGGGGAAGGAGAAAACCCAAAACGCTTTCTTCCACATATTCAACCACCTGCATCTTAACCACAAGCAGATCATACTCTCCAGTGACTGCGCCCCCGCCGACATGCACGGCCTCCCCGACCGACTGCTCACTCGTTTCAAATGGGGAATGACTGTCGAACTTGAGCGCCCCGATCTTGAGCTGCGTATGCAAGTGCTTAAATTACGCTCCGACCAGGAAGGCATAAGCCTACCGACCGACGTAATGGAGTTTATCGCACAAAACGTTACCGGGTCAGTACGCGAGATCGAAGGTATAATGGTATCAATCATGGCTCATGCTACATTCCTGAACCAGAATATTTCTATAAATCTGGTACAGAACATCATCAACCATGTGCCTGCATCGGCCAAACGCCAGATCAACTTCGAGATAATCACACAGAATGTGAGCGGATACTATAAGATCGATCCGGAACTTCTCTACACCAAAACCCGCAAAAGGGAAGTTTCGGACGCGCGCCAAATGGTGATGTATCTTGCCAAAAAACATATCAACCTGCCTTTCACGACAATAGGCGCACGCCTGTCGCGCACCCATGCCACTGTGCTTCATGGCTGCAAGTCAATAGAGGAGCGTCTGACATTTGAGAAACAGCTTCAGGATGATCTTGTCGCAATAGAGCAGACTTTTGTCTGAATCTCAAAAAACATCGTATACAACAATTAAAACAGATTATATATCCGTATAAGTCTTTGTTAATTTTTCAGAAATTCGTTATATTTGGCACATTATTGCAAATCTACTGCTTAACACAGTTTGTTTCAGTAGAAAGCAAATTAATTAAAATATAACTGAAAAATGAACGTAGAAAGCATCGGCACATGGGCCGGATTGGTGTGGAGCGCACTTAGTGAAGCTGACGTCCTCGGCACCAAACAGCTCAAGAAAATCACGAAGCTCAAAGACAAAGAAGTTTTTGCAGCTATCGGATGGCTGGCTCGTGAAAACAAAATCACACTTCAGCCAAACGAAGCCGACGAGAAAGAAATCCTCGTCGCACTCGTGCCAGAACATTGACAGAGCCGAAAGGGAAGCTTCCTTTCGGTCTCACTTAACCTGACTTTTCCTCTCCGGCTTGACAGTGTCGACGGTATTCCGCCTGTGCTAATGCTTCTCGGAGGGGTTTTATTTTGACAACCAAGGAACTAATAAATTATTGTCAGGTTTTACAGTGCAATAAATTCTGTCATACGACATGACAGGACTGACATGTGCAAATATATTGGCACGCTTTGTGCATAGAAAAAGTGCGAGCAGCGTTGCAAGCCAAATTCTGACAAAAGTGCTCTGCAACCGCTTCAAACAGAAATAATCAATTAACAACCAAGATAAAAGCAAAATATCATGAAGGTTAATCCACTTTCCGATCGTGTGCTCATCAAGCCTACCCCTGCCGAGGAAGTAACTGTTTCCGGCATCATCATTCCCGACGCAGCGAAGGAAAAGCCTCTCAAAGGAACTGTCGTGGCAGTAGGCCAGGGAACAAAGGACGAGGCTATGGTAGTAAAAGAGAATGACACAGTTCTCTACGGCAAGTATGCCGGCACTGAGATCAAGATTGACGGCGATATGCTTCTGATTATGCGTCAGAGCGATATCCTTGCTATCATCGAGGAATAAAACAATCCCAACTCAAAAGAAAAGCAATCATGGCAAGAGAAATAAAATTTGATATCAAAGCTCGCGAAGAGCTCAAAAAAGGCGTTGACGCACTCGCCGACGCAGTGAAAGTCACACTTGGTCCGAAAGGCCGCAACGTAATTATCGACAAGAAGTTCGGCGCACCCCACATCACCAAGGACGGCGTTACTGTAGCCCGTGAAATCGAGCTCGAGGATCCGTTCCAGAACATGGGCGCCCAACTCGTTAAGGAAGTTGCATCAAAGACCGGTGACGACGCAGGCGACGGCACGACAACCGCTACCGTTCTCGCACAAGCCATCATCACCGTAGGCCTGAAGAACGTTGCCGCCGGTGCTAATCCAATGGACATCAAGCGTGGCATCGACAAGGCTGTGGCAGTCGTAGTGAAAGGCATACATGCCCAGAGCCAGGAAGTAGGCGATGATCTTAAAAAGATCGAAGATGTAGCCCGCATCTCGGCCAATAACGACGAAGCTATCGGACGTCTGATCGCCGAAGCCATGGAAAAAGTGAAGAAAGAGGGTGTAATCACCGTCGACGAAGCAAAAGGCACCGAGACATACGTAGACGTTGTCGAGGGTATGCAGTTTGACCGCGGTTATATCTCTCCATATTTCGTGACCGATACCGAGAAGATGGAGTGTGTTATGGAGAGCCCTTATGTGCTCATCTATGACCGCAAGATCTCCAACCTCAAAGACCTTCTTCCCATTCTGGAGCAGATCGCTCAGAGCGGACGTCCTCTGCTCATTGTAGCCGACGATGTCGATCAGGAAGCACTCGCTACTCTGGTAGTAAACCGTCTGCGCGGCTCTCTGAAAATCTGCGCAGTGAAGGCCCCCGGCTTCGGCGACCGCCGCAAAGCCATGCTTGAGGATATCGCAGTTCTCACCGGCGGCACAGTTGTATCGGAAGAGAAGGGCATGAGCCTCGAGACTTCAGGCATTGACGTTCTTGGCCGAGCCGAGAAAATCACAGTCAACAAAGACAACACCACCATCGTCAACGGCGCCGGCGACAAAGACGCTATCGCAGCACGCATAGGCCAGCTGAAGATCCAGATGGAAAACACTGTGAGCGATTACGAGAAAGAGAAATATCAGGAGCGTCTCGCCAAGCTTGCAGGCGGTGTAGCCGTGCTCCACATCGGTGCCCCCAGCGAGGTAGAGATGAAGGAGAAAAAAGACCGCGTAGATGACGCACTGAGCGCAACCCGCGCTGCTATCGCCGAGGGTATCGTGCCTGGTGGCGGCGTAGCTTACATCCGCTGCGTGGCTGATCTTGAGGATCTCAAGGGTGAGACCGAAGATGAAACAACCGGTATTCATATCGTGAAGCGCGCGATCGAGGAGCCCCTCCGCCAGATTGTAGCCAATGCAGGTCTTGAAGGTGCAGTGATCATCCAGAAGATCAAAGAAGGCAACGGTGACTATGGTTACAACGCCCGCACAGGCAACTACGAGAATCTTCTCGCCGCAGGTGTGATCGACCCGGCCAAGGTAACCCGCGTGGCTCTTGAAAACGCTGCTTCGATTGCCGGCATGTTCCTCACCACCGAATGTGTGATCGCCGACAAAAAGGAAGATAAGCCTATTCCCCCGATGCCCGGCGGTGGCATGGGCGGCATGGGCGGCGGCATGGGAATGTAATCCTGACGCCAACCCGATAGAAAAAGCGGAGAAGATAAAATCTTCTCCGCTTTTTCTATATTTCTTTACTTTAGTGTAGCATAACCTATTATACGAACAAAGGCGAGCTTAAAGCTCGCCTTTGTTATTCAATTCACTATAATTTAAAGCAGTCACTGATTTCCGGACTCCTCAAATGATTTCTGAGCAGCAACAAGCTTTGCCTGCGAGTCGGCATCTTTCTGCCAATGGAAAGGAACGAAATCACTCTTAGGATTCACCCATGAAGGCTTACGGAAATGAAGGATTATAAAGGGAAGGATCACAAACAGAGCCACACCACCAAACAACACCGCATACCATACAGCGGGAGATCCCATAGGAATCTGGTCAGGAGGAATAAAGCTAAGCACAAATGCCAACAGGGATCCCAGAAAACCTACACCACCCACCAGCCACATAAGCCAGTTTCCACGACGGCCGATGCGGAACGGGCGCTTGGCATCCTTCATATTGTAACGCAAATAGATCGCAGCTGCAAACATCAACAAATAGGCAATCAGATACAACAATACCGTAAGCTGTGAAAGTATCTGATAGAAACTCTCAACCGAAGGCATAACCACAAACAGCATAGCAAGCAGAGTCACAGCCCCACCCTGAACAAAGAGAATATTTTTCTGAACACCCGATTTGTTTGTCTTCTGGAAAAATGGAGGCAAATATCCGGCCTGCCCGACCGCAAACACGCCTTTTGACGGACCGGCAACCCAAGTAAGAACTCCGGCAAGCACACCAAACGCAAGAGCAATAGCTATAACGGGGGTAAACCACTCCATGTGGAAATCCCTGAAATAATTGTCGAAGCCCACAAGCAGACTTTGCACCAGGTTTATGTCCTTAGCCGGAATAATAACACCAAGCGCATAGGTACCGAGCACAAATATCAGAACCGTAGCAATAGCTCCGCCAAACACTGCTTTGGGATAATCCACTGTCGGATTTCTCATTTCACGCACATGTATACCCGACATCTCCATGCCTGCGTAGAAAAGGAATATCGACGCGGCAAGAACCACATTGTCAAAATTGGAGAAATCGGGGATGAAATCACTATGAAAATCCATCTGCGGCGTACCTCCCGAAACAAGATATATCACACCGCACACCACAAGAAGACCTGCCGGAATAATAGTACCGATGATGCCCCCTATCTTCGAGATCCTTCCTACCCAGCCAAGCCCCTTCATCGATATAAGGGTAGCAAGCCAATATATACCAAGCACCACTACTATTGTATAAATCTTATTGGATGCCAAATGAGAATCCGCCACATGGTCCATGCCTATGAACGCAAGCGATACAGCTCCGAATGTAAGCACTGTGGGAAACCATATAGTACTTTCAACCCACTGAAGCCATATCCCCAGGAACCCGGCTTTACGGCCGAACGCCTCTCCTATCCACCGGAACATGCCTCCCTGCTGGTAAGGAAACATTGCCGCCAGTTCAGCAGCTACAAGCGATACAGGAATCAGAAATACCAATGCCGCAAACAGATAGTAGAACGCGGAGCTCATTCCATACTCGGCTTCAGCCGGCAAACCACGCAGCGAAACAACCGCCACGATGTTCATTATCATAAGGGTGAATACACCGAGCTTTGCCGCCGACTTCACTGCCGCCGCTTTCGACGAACCACCTCCGACACCTGATGTTGGTTTTGTTGCCATATTCGATTCTGTTTAAATTATTTCTGTATAGTCACACGATTTCCGTCCATCACCCCGAGTCCAAGCGACTGCATGAATGTCTTTACGGCAGCCTGCGCTTTCACCGAATTGCCGGCAACGTCGAGTGGCGGCGCAAACGCCGCAATACCAAGCACACCCGGCAAAACGCCCAACACACCACCTCCGACTCCGCTCTTTGCCGGTATACCAGAAGTATATAGCCAGTCACCTGAAGACTGATAGAACCCGACTGTAGCTATAAGCGTCGTTATCTTTGGCGCTATTTCCGCATCAAAAACCCGATCGGAAGTCAACGGGCTTACCCCACCATTGGCGATTGTTGCCGCCATTACAGCAAGCTGATCAGTTGTTATTCCCAAAGAACACTGACGAGTATACAGATCCAGACTCATTTCCACATCATCATAAATGCGGCCATAGTCTTTCAGCAGCCATGCAATAGCACGATTATTGAAATTAGTAGCGCTCTCACTCTTATAAAGCTCGTCTATAAGCTGCGGTTCAGACCCGCACAGAGCAGTTATATTGTCGGTTATAGCTTTCCACTTAGCTTCGGAGTCACCTTTTGGCCCGATCATCGAACATGCCGAAATTGCCCCTGCATTGACAAGAGGAGTAGACGGATGGTCGTTTTCAAGAAGTATCGCAATAATCGAATTGAACGGAAGTCCTGTCGCATCCGCTCCTATTTTCTCAAGCACTCCCTCAGGACCATGCTGGATCATTGCGAGTATCGCGGTAGGCACTTTAGAGACCGACTCTATGCCAAACTTATAGGATGTGTCGCCGATACTTATCGACGTACCGTCGGTAAGCATCACACTCAAACCAAACAATCCGGAGTCAATATCAGCCAGGTAGGGAATGTAATCGGCATTGGCACCTCCGGTAAGATTTTTGGCGGCATCATAGGCATCCTGGGCAGCTTTCCTTATCTGCGCCTCACTTATTGTCTTATCCATATCATCAGTACTAAAAACAAACCGGCCGGCCACGCAGTCATGCTGCCAAAGCCGACCGGTCATTATCATCAATAAACCTTATAATAACCTACTTACCGGTATGATTAAACGTTTTTACAGCCAGCGGCACATTCTTTTCCATGGCAATACGCGATGGTGTAGGATATTCAAGAGCGTTCAACTCTGTGATAGCGAAGCGTATGTCATTAAGAAGCTGGTCGGCCATATCCCGACTGAATCCCTGCTTGCAAAGCACTCGCATCACAACAATGTTCTGAATATCGGCCGGCAGTGTATATGCCGGAACCATCCACCCCTTCTGAGCGAGCTTGTCCTGAAGATCGAAAAGTGTCCATTTAGCCGATTTCTGGAAATCGGGTTTCATCAGCCATGTGAATATAGGATTAGGCACTTCCTGAGAATACGGCTGGAATTCAGCCATAGCGCCCACCTGTTGGTGAAGGTACTTTGCAATCGAGAGTGAGTTATACTGGATATTCTTATACCCCTCGAAACCGAGACGGATAAACTGATAATACTGACCGAGAATCTGAGCTGCCGGACGGGAGAAATTAAGACCCACCTGTGCGATTTCGGCTCCGAGATAATTAACACTGAACGACATCACATCGGGAAGATATTTCTTGTCTTTCCAGACAACCCATCCCAGACCCGGATATACAAGACCGAACTTATGTCCCGAGGTGCTGATTGAGAGTACCCATTTAAGCCGGAAATCCCATTTGCGGTCAGGATCAAGGAAAGGCAAAATGAAACCTCCGCTGGCTGCATCGACATGGATGGGTATGTCATATCCGGTCCGGGCATTGAATTCATCCAATGCCTTGTCAAGAGCCTCCACATCATCGTTAAGTCCTGTCCAGGTCACACCTTCTATAGGAACCACGCATATAGTGTTTTCATCACACATTTTAAGCGCTTCAGCCGGATCAAGAGTCGTTTTTTCAAGAGTGAGAGGCACTGTTCGCATCTCTATCTGCCAGAGTTGTGCAAATTTCTCCCAAACCACCTGATAACCTGTAGATATCACGAAGTTCGGCTTATCGAAAGGCTTGCCTGCTTTCTGTCGCCTTTCGCGCCATCTTATCCATGCCGCAATTCCACCAAGCATACATGCTTCGGAGGAGCCTATGGCAAGAGCACCTGTTTTCCATGTATTTGTTTCAGGTGTATTCCAAAGATTAGCAATAATGTTGATACATTTGCCATTCATAACTGCGATACGCGGATATTCCGTCTCATCAATATAATTGATGTTGATAGCCTCGTTCATTAGTTTTGTGGCATACTCATCCATATAGGTCGTCACAAACGTAGCAAGATTGAGACGTGGCTGAGTCTGTGCAAATGTTTCATCTTTTACCATCTGATAGGCAATCTGAGGCGTTGTAGGCCCATCGGGGATCTTGTCGACCGGAGCCGGCTGCAACATGGCGTCGGAACCGAAAACATCGGTCTTGGCATCACCATATCGGTAATTTTTGTCAATCATAGTATTAAATTTAAGTTATTTATGGCCGGAGCACCATGCCGGTAGCAGCGCCTCTAATTAATAGTATAACATACCTATCAATGAATTGTTCTTAATCAAAACCGATAGACTATAAATAAAATAAAGGCGTATACCGATAATCGATATACGCCTTAAAGGTCTTATGCAACCTATTGATTCAGTTGCTGCTTAGTTCTTCTTACGGTTGCCGTAGCGGCTCATGAACTTGTCTACGCGACCAGCGGTGTCAACAAGCTTCTGCTTGCCTGTGAAGAATGGATGCGACGAGCTGGTGATTTCAAGTTTTACCAGAGGATAAGTCACACCGTCAATTTCGATTGTCTCACGTGTAGCTACAGTGCTACGTGTGATGAAGATCTCTTCGTTGGACATGTCCTTGAACACCACTTCGCGATAGGAGGAGGGATGGATGTCTTTTTTCATCGTTATATCGTCTTGATTATTTCCTTGCAGTTGAGTTTTACACCCGCTGGTAAGGCGGTTTTGTAGTAATGGCCTGCAAATTTACACATTTTATTTTGCATCCAAGCCCTTTTTCCTGTGTTTTTTCAAGTTTTTTTCAGGAATACGGCAGACAGGGCTCTTGCGGCCAACGGTTGATAACATCGACAACCTCAGCATAATGAGGTTCTTCAGTTATATTCCTTACCAGATCGCTATAAATCACCTTACCGTTACCGTCAATCACAACAACGGCGCGTGCAAGCAATCCGGCAAGTGGTCCATCGACAATCTGCACGCCATAATTTTTCACAAACTCAGGCGAACGGAAAGCTGATGCAGGCGTAACCCTTTCAAGTCCTTCCGCCACACAAAACCGGCCTGCCGCAAAAGGCAGATCCATTGACACACAAAGGACCTCTGTATTTTCAAGTTTAGACATTTCCTGATTGAAACGACGCACACTTGCAGCACAAACCGGAGTATCGAGACTGGGGAATATATTAAGCACCACACGTTTACCTATATAATCCGCATTTTTAACCTCCTTGAGATCCGGAGTCACAAGCTTGAAATCAGGAGCTTTCTGTCCAACAGCAGGCAGACTGCCATAGGTGTGGCACTCATGTTCTTTAAAATAGATAGTTTCCATAGTAAGTTTTTAATTAGAGAAGAATATCATGACTACCCGCATCATTTATCGTGCGAGAGCCACTTTCTTTATAACGTCGGATTCAAGATCCTTGTTGTAGCCCACCACTACATCGACAACCCGGCCGGTCTGACCGGCAATAACGATCGATGGTGTTTCTGTCACACCAAACTCACGAATAACGTTACGGCCTCCATAGAGCAGCGTCTCTCCCTGTTGCACTCCGCCGGGAATGGCATCAACCACGTCATCGGGACGCGAAGACATAAAAACCCAGACAATGTCGCTCGTAAACGGCAAAGATGCAACAGCATTTCTGACAGCCTTTGCCGCATCGGGTGTTGTAGAGACATTCTCGTCGACGAAAGCTATCACAGTAGGCACCGCGAATTTTTCTCCGCGCGGATGCGTGTAGCGTGATCCGGAAGCCGACTGCAAGGCAATCTCAGGCACAGGCTGGCCGGGAAGGCTCGTGAGGCGGTAATTTTTCTCGCGGAAACGGGTGAATACATCAGGATAAATCTCCATAACCTCATCCTCAGTTACAGGCACATCTCGAGAAACGACATCTCCCCCGGGCACTGAATAACGTACAGTAACGGTCTGCTCGCTAATAGTTCCGGGGCTCATCTCCCTCACTATCCTGCGCGGAACCATTGTTTCCGTATCAAAAACATAAGTCAGTTCTCCCACAATCTCACCATTTATCTCCTGGTCGGCTCTAAGAACCGATGCCGGAAGCCCATCGACACTTACATTCTCATTCCATGTGACAGTATAAGTGGAGTCGGAAATTATACGCTCGATCTCGTCGGCAAGGAAGTACGGAAGCACATCCATGAACTGTGTGCTGCGCTGCACTCCTCCGTCGGCCGAAAGAAACGGATCGGGATTATCGTCGAAATGGTATTCACGCAGACGCGAGTCACGGAAACGATACAGGTGTCCAGCGAAATAAGAAGTGAATCCTTTGGAGACTGTACCTTCGGGTGAGGGAAGAGTCCACTCCACCAAATAGTCGACAGGCAACAGAGTATCCGACCCGGCGGCGCGGCTCAGAGCCACTATACCGTAGTCAATCTGGTCTCGGTCATCAGCCGCCATGGGCAATGTCACTTCAACAGCCGCCAGCACTTTGCAGTCGGCCATATTTCTGAGACGCGCCGGAATGTCCTGCGGCACAACAGCGACCGCCGCCACCGCAAACAGCACAAAGAGCGCTATCCATAACAGTGCGACCACAATTCCCAGGCCGATCATGCGCCTGATACGGCACTTCTCTTCTGTCTTACAATTACGCGAATACATAAAATCCCTATCATGTGATGAACAAACACGAGAGACTTTCCTCAAGAAAATCTCTCGTTAATAAAACATCCGATGGGATAAATAAGTTCAACGGCGACGAATCCTTATGGCATGAGACTGGGTTATGACAACATCAACACCTACATCATGGGGCTCGACCTCTATACCTTCCTCGATAAGCTGAAAGTCATAACCTACACCTATTTTCACCGCCTTGGCAGTGGCAAGCAGCCGGTCATAATATCCTTTGCCCCGCCCTACCCGGTTACCGCAACGGTCAAACCCTACGGCCGGGACCACAATAAGTTCGATCTGAGATATATCGCATGTCTCATCGCCTTGAGGCTCTTCGATGTGAAAGGCGCCAAGCGCAAGACGGGTGCGGTCGTATGGCAAAATTTCAAGATCCAGACCATTGACACGGGGCAAGAAAAAGCGCTTGCGTGTATGCCACCGATCTATGAATTCGAGTGTTGACAGCTCATCGGGCAATGAGTGATAAAGCAAAATATTGTCAGCCACCAGAAATGCGGCAGTACGCTCAAGACGGCGAAACACGTCATTGGCAGCATCACTTCGCTCTTTTGCAGTCAGCAGACTTTTCTGAGCCTTGACCCTGCGTCGTATCTCTTCTTTTTTCATTATCCAAATCAATTTTTCGGCACAAGAGAGTCGGCTTCGCCACTAAGGATGCTCTCAAGCGCACGGTTCACAGTGGAGTCCAGACGATTGATCACCTCATAGCTTGCCGAAAGCCCGAGTATATCCCGGGCAATCATAGCCTTTAATTGATTAACAATAAGATCACGCGAAATGTTGATATAATACCACCGCGGAGCTATACCATTTTGAGCCGCATAGTTCACAAACTGGCGCAATAGCATATCATCGGAAGGGAGCAGCGTCTCGAATTCTTTGAGATCCGATGCCACCGAAAGACGGTCGCGGTTTGTGTCGACATAATCAAACGAGAATTTATGCATCAGAGCCGAATTTATCACATTCAGATAGTAACCTGTGATTTTAGCTGTATCAGACGGCACAAAAATATCAGGCATAATGCCTCCGCCTCCATAAACAACACGTCCGTGCATGGTGCGGTATACTTCAGTAGTGTCCTGCCTTATAGAATCGGCGCTGAATGCCTCGCCGTGATTGAACCGGTCAACAAGATCGTTACGGTATCTGGCCTGATTCGAGTAATCTTTCTGAATACAGCGTCCCGACGGTGTGTAATAACGCCCGATTGTCATCTGCAAGGCACTGCTGTCAGGGAGCTGAGCCTGACGCTGAATGAGTCCTTTTCCGAATGAACGTCGGCCAATGATGAGTCCGCGGTCATTGTCCTGTATAGCTCCGGCAAATACTTCTGATGAACTGGCGGAGTATTCGTCGAGCAGTACAACTATACCTGCATTGTGAAACGATCCTGTGTTGTCGCTCATGAAGATGCGATCGTCCTTACCGTCACGTGTGCGGGTAAAGACTATCGGCGAACCTGCAGGAAGAAACTCGTTGGCCATGAACACGGCTATTTCCATATAACCGCCAAGATTTCCACGCAAATCAATGACATAGGATTCGGCTCCCTCAGTCATGAGATCGCTCAATGCATTGAGAAATTCATCGTAGGTCGTGCGACTGAACTGATTAACGCGTATATAACCGACACTATCGCTCAGCATATAGGAAGCATCGATGGAATTGAGAGGAACTTCACCTCGCTCAAGATCAAACTCAAGCACACGCGATGCCGAAGAACGCCTTATGCCAAGAGTGACATGAGATCCTTTCTCGCCCTTGATCATCGAACTTACTTTCTCGGCCGAAAGTCCCTGTCCGGAGACAGGCATCTCGTTTACAGTAACTATGCGGTCTCCTGCCTGAAGCCCGGCCTTCTGTGCCGGTCCTCCGCCAACCACCTCGATGACCTTGGCGGAATCATTACTCATTGTAAAAGTAACCCCGACACCGCTTAGAGTCCCTTCAAGATTTTCATTGAACTGGGCAAGGTCACAGGCCGGTATATAAGCCGAATGAGGATCAAGTCCTTCCATAAGCTCAGGCAAGACCGACTCAAGCAAAGAATCTATATCGACTACATCGACATATTCGTTTTTGACCATAGAGAGAATGGTCGCAAGTTTTCTTTCAGTCTTCGACTCTCCGGCATTGCTATGTATCAGATGCCCCAGCAATATGCCCGCTACAAGCGTAACGGCTATAATAAAAGGCACCCATATCCGGATTTCGGAGATCTTCTTATCCATAGATCCTAAAAAACTTATTGATCTCAGTCTGTTTCACTTTCAAGCCTATCGATATGCACCACCTCAACACCGGCGCGGCGCAGCAGTCCAAGCCCGTCGGAGAGACGGTACTCCTCATTATAGACCACTCTGGTTATCCCTGACTGAATTATGAGTTTAGAGCACTCGAGACAAGGCGAAGCCGTGACATAGAGTGTCGCCCCGCAACTGGAATTATTGCTGCGCGCTACTTTTGTGATCGCATTGGCCTCGGCGTGAAGCACACAAGGTTTTGTAGCACCGGTCTCATCCTCGCATACATTTTCAAAACCGGCCGGTGTGCCGTTGAATCCATCGGATATAATCATGCCGTCCTTCACCAATATAGCTCCTACCTTGCGACGTTGACAATAGGAGTTTTCAGCCCAGATGCGCGACATGCGCAGGTAACGGCGGTCAAGTGCGAGTTGCTTCTCCATTGAATCAGCTGATGTTGTGTAATTTCACAACAAATATACAATAACTTTCCATACGGATGTATCGGATTTTACGGAAATGCGATTGTCACCGATGCAGATTTCATCTGTGCCGACGGTATAGGAGGCAAGAGTTTTGCCACTGTTACACGGCAACTCTCCACTTCGGCATGACGATCCACAATGGAACGCACTATACGCCATGCGACATGCTCGATAAGAAGCGACGGCACAGCCATCTCCTGTCTCACCTCTTCAACAAGATCCGCATAATTGACAGTTGCCGACAGTCGATCGTTTTCGATCTGCTCTTCACAAAGGTCGGCAATCACCGATACAGTAACCTCAAAGTCATTGCCGACAACACGTTCCTGTGGCAGAACCCCATGGCGCGCAAAAACTTTCAGACGGTCTATTTTTATTTCTGCCTTCATCGTGTCTGCTTTAATTTGCAACAAAGTTAAGAGTTTCTTGAATTTTTGGATTACTTTTGTTTTTATATTAGTCGTATATCTATGTCAAGACAAAAATGTCCATGACCTATAAGAAAATGAATCCAACCTCTCTACGCCGCTTTCTACGGTTCATACTGCTTGTGACAATTTTATCCGCTGCAGCTCCACATATTGACGCCGACAATGTGAAAGATCTTCCTGTCAAAGAGATCAATGGCCGTCAATATTACTATTACCAGGTCAAGCCGAAAGATACATTCTTCTCGCTAACCCGTTCTCTGGGTGTATCGCGCAGCGATATCGAGAAGTACAACCCAGCGACAGTCGACGGTCTGAAAGCCTATTCGACGCTCTACTTTCCGGTAGAAACTTTCTCGGATGACGATGAATACACAGATGATACTGAAAATCAGGAAACCGCACCTGTGTCCCCAACTTCTAAAGCCGATGTAAACACTCAGCCGGTATCTCCCGCTCTCTCTACCAACGGCCGTCTATATAAGATCCAGAAGGGGCAATCGCTCTATGGTATCGCATATGCCAACAACATAAGCGTTGATGAACTGCTTGCGGCAAATCCCGGCATAAACCCCAAAGCCTACAAAGCAGGAACGGTCATAGTGATACCCAACTCAGAGGATGAAGATGTGGAAATCGAAATCACTTCCGGTGTAAACAACGAAAATGAAGATGACGACTTTTCCACGGAAGAGTGCGATGACAGCCAAAATGAGTCTGACGTACAAATGGACGGCATCGATTTCGGAACCGAAGACGAGGATATACCTGCCGACACGTTACGTATCGCTGTAATGCTGCCGCTTGAGATCGAAAAATCGGAGCCTTCCCGTGCCGGACGCCTATATACTGAATTTTACCGTGGTCTGCTGCTTGGCGCCGACAATCTGAGCCGCTCGGGCCAATCGGTCGAGATAACGCTCTACGACACTTCCGACTCGACAATGTTTGCAGAAACGCTGTCACAACGTCAGGAAATGGAGAAATTCAATCTATTCATCGGCCCGGAAACATCCAACGGCATAGCAAGTGTCGTACAGAAAGCACGTAACGACAGCGCATGGATCATAAACCCATTTGCAGTAAAAGACAGCCAGCAGGAAACAGCACCACGCCTACTGCAAGCCAACATTCCCCACAACGAAATGTATGCCGGCGCCATCGACCGCTTCATCAAACAGTTTGAAGGATACATTCCTGTTTTTATCGGACGTGTCGACGGAGCAGCCGACAAAGCACCGTTTACCGAACAGCTTAAGGCAGCTCTCGATAAAAACAAGATCTCCTACAAGGTAATAGCATTTCACAGTGTGCTCACCTCAGAAGAGTTGCAGGAACTTCGCAACGACACCTCCACGGTATTCATACCTATGACTTCGTCACGCACTGAATTTGCCAAGTTCTCACCGGCGCTGCGCGATTTCCGCAACCACTCACTCTCGCAAGGTGGGCAGGTAGCAATGTTCGGATATCCTGAATGGATAGCATTCAGAGGAGAGTATATAGACCAGCTCGGCGAACTCAACGCAACGATATATTCACGGTTCTACAGCCCTACAGGTGACTATCTGGCGCGCCACGTCGCTACCGACTATGCGCGTTGGTTCGGGGAAGACATGACTGATGCCATACCCAATCAGGCTCTCCTGGGCTTTGATGTCGCTATGTACTCCATAAACTCTCTGCGCGAGAACGGCGGCTCGCTCATAGTGCCTGATCCCGACGGTGAGGAAATTGTCTATGACGGTCTACAAAGTTCTTTCAGGCCGATGCTCGAACCCGGTGACAAAGGCTGGACCAATCACGCGCTCTACTTCATCAATTTCACGACTGACGGCACTACCAGACACGAGATCATCACCGTACCCGATAAAACCAGCAGCAATCCAAAGTGAGACTTCGCCTTATAACTCTGATAATCACAGCCGCTGCCATATGGACTCCGTCGATGGCCGAGCACTATAAGCCACATATTTCAGTAGGAGGCCATGCAGGCGCGACCATGTCCATGATGGCGTTCACACCATCGATAAAACAGTCATTCAACCAGGGCATAACCATGGGTGCATCATTCACTTATGCCGAAGAACGCCATGTGGGACTACGCGCCGAGCTGAATCTGGTACAACGCGGATGGAAGGAAAACTACGAGGAACTGCCATTTGAGTATTCCCGTAAACTCACCTACATAACCATGCCGGTGATGACCCATATTTTTTTCGGAGGACGCAAGATGAAATGTGTTTTCAATCTCGGGCCGGAAGTCTCCTACATGATAGGTGAAAGCATCTCGTCGAACTTCGACTACACCAATCCGTCGGCTGTGGATGGGTTCCCGTCGTCGCGACGCACTGAGCAACTTGCAATGGAGGTGAAAAACAAATTCGACTACGGCATCACGGCCGGAGTGGGCGGAGAATACATAATGAACCAAAAACACAGCATCCAGCTTGAAGTGCGATATTATTTCGGTATCGGCAATGTATTTCCTTCAAAACGCACCGATACATTTCACGGCTCACGATGCATGAATCTGTCGATGACACTTGGCTACAAATTCCGTCTCAAATAAATTCAACAATAGAACAAGCAGGTAAAAAAGAGGGGCATACGGTCAGTATGCCCCTCTTTTCACACTTCAAGAGAGTCAACATTCTGTAAACATCTCCGGCTATTTCCTACCGAAATTGTTGTAATCAACAGCTTTGCGCCCTTTGCGTGTACCCATTGAAGGGAACCATATATCATCGGGAGTAAGACCACATTCTTCTATAGCCTGTATAGCATACTCGCACCGTCCAAAATCAGCATCTACGTTATTAGTGCCGAACGTGAATTTTATACCACGGTCCTTTGCTTTGCGTATCACGTCGAAACTCGGTATCCTGTAGCGCGGCGAAATCTCAAGCGCTATGCCATATTCCTGCAACACATCAAGCACGCGGTCGACACGCCCGTCGGTCCAATAAAGAGCATAATCGTCGTTCATGGAGTCCTCCGGAATATATGTCGCATTTGCATATATGTCGGCCGGTTCATTAGTAAGAATCTTGACTGTCTGATCGACAATCATATCCATATACTGCTGCTTTGAACGTCCATCCCAATAGACTTCCTCAGGACGATATATGCGTGATATGCGGCCTCGGTCGACGACAGTCATCGCATCGGTGAAAAAGTAGTCGAATCTGTCAAGCACTTCCGGTGAGAACTGCACTATCCATCGGCGGCCCTCGCCCTGTGCGCCCATAAGAAACGGATGTGCCGACACTTCATTGAAATAATCAATAGCCTCGGCATCGTCGGCAAGCATACGCCCGACTCCACCTTCACCGACATTTGGAGCTACACCATAATTTATACCGTAGTTCATGGACTTGGCATGAGCCATCTCCTTTGTGAGACCACCCTTGAGATGCACATGATAGTCTATTACCGGGAAATTACGCTGCTGGAGGCGTATTATCTGATCAACAGTCTCGTCGACCGGAGGCATGGTATCACAAGGATTAACGGTGCCAGGTGCAAGCGGGGTCACCTCAAGTCCGCGGAATTTCACAGTGCCTTTGTCACCACGGATAACAATACGGCCTGACGACAGACGACGCCCAGCATTCTCCTCTGTGCGGAAAATCTGCCCGGGCTCAGTATAACAGACTACGTCAACGCCGTTGACAGCGATAGTGATATTGCGTGACCGCACGGATATACTGAAGTCAAACCATGTAGTGTCGGCAGCCATCGACTTATAAAGATTCCGGACTGTAGCAAGTGATCCGGTCATGCGCTGTCCATCCATGGGTCCATTATGAAACAGCACCTCGTAGCCGGAATTGTCGCCGACATGAAACCAGACCGACGCGCTTGCGTCAGGCTCTGTAAAAGCCTGGCCGGTAAGAATAAAATCCGTATAACTGTGTTCCGATACAAGCTCGCCACCGTCACTCACCGTGACAAGATCACCGACAACCGATGCGTCGTTCATCTCATGCCATTTCAAAGGATGAGTGACCCCGTACCGCACACCGCATGCGGCCATGCCAAGAACAGCGACAGCACACAACATGCGCAAAATTGTTTTCATTATCATGTTTCAGATGTTTTTATTGATTTTCACAAAAATAACAAAACGGTCATAACCTTTATGTCACAAGTGTCATTTAACACATTTTTTTAATACGTTTCTTTATTATCTTTGCTGAAAATACCTAAAACCAATCAACCATAAAAACATGACCAGAATTACATTCAAGCTCTTTTTAGGCTTTATCATGCTCTGCTTCGGTGTAAAGACGTCGGTGGCTGCCAAATCCCTGCATGAACTACAACAGGATTTTGTGGACCTGAAATTCGGCCTTTTCATACACTTCGGCATGGGTACATATCTCGACAATGACTGGGCTGACCCTGACGCACCCCTGTCGTTGTTCAATCCGGTGAAACTCGACTGCAACCAGTGGGTCGAGGGAGCCAAAAGCGCCAACATGAGCTTTGTGTGCATGTCGGTGAAACACCACAACGGATTCTGCCTTTGGGACACTGAAACCACCGACTACAATTCGATGAACAGCGGCATCAGCCGTGATGTGGTCAAAGAGCTCACCGACGCGCTTGCAAAAAACGACATGAAGGTGATGTTTCACTTCTCGATACTTGATCTACATGAGAAAATCCTCCCTAACAAAATCGAACCTTATCATGTCGATATCATAAAAAACCAGCTTCGTGAACTCCTTACCGCCTACGGGCCTGTCACAGCCCTTATGATCGACGGATGGGACGCCCCATGGTCACGCATCTCCTATGATGATATTCCTTTTGACGAAATCTACGATTTCTGCAAATCGATACAGCCCGACTGCCTTGTGATGGATCTGAATGGAGCCAAATACCCTGCCGAGGGTCTTTTCTACTCCGATATAAAGACATACGAGCAAGGAGCCGGCCAGAAAATCAAGAAAGAAACAAGTTTTCTTCCGTCAATGGCTTGCTACCAGCTTCAGGACACATGGTTCTGGAAATCATATTTCCCTAACAAGGACACTAAAAGTCCGGCCGCCATGGTCAACGACAATCTTATCCCCATGAACAAAGTGGGATGTACTTTCATACTCAACGCTGCGCCCAACCGCGACGGACTTATCGACGACAATGCGCTTGCCGCTCTGAAACAGATAGGCAAGATATGGAAGAACGACGGACAACAAGTGAAAATCGCACGAACCGGCGCTCCGATCACAGCATCAAACATCGCCAAAGGATGCCATGCGACAGGATCATGGAGCGACGACATGAACATCCATGATCTTGTAACCGATGACAATTTCAGAACCGCATGGTACAGCAATCCGTCGGTAAAAAAACCTTGGATCGCAATCGAGCTTGGCGAATCCCAAGAACTCAACGCAGTTGTGATAACCGAAGTTAAGGATGGACAACTCCGCAGGTACAACATTGAATGCCGCATCAACGGCAAGTGGCATAAGGTATTTGATGGCACTGCTCCTACCAACCGCCGGGTAAAGCTCCACCGCTTCGACCGCCAATATGCCGACGCCGTGCGCATCAACGTCGATGAAGCCGATGCCGACCTCGCTATCGCACAGATCGGTATCTACAACGAATTCTGAAATTCTTACAACCATCTTTGGCAACAGGACTTCACGTCTTTCACGCAGGTATCTCCATATTATGAGATACCTGCTGTTTTTTATATCCCCCAATCATTCATAATGTTTGCTTAATCAGCTTATGAATTTTATTTTTACCGGTGAAATAGCAACACATTTGCGTGAAAAGCAAATCAGACACATCCTTACAATTGATTGATGCTGTCGGATATTCTTCCTTATACTCTGTAATTGTTTTTCGTCGGATTTTATTAAATTTGCACATCTCAAGCCATCAGGCCTGAGACAGACATATATAGGAAGGTTTTTTAGCTTCCTCTGACATTGACAAATCACCACCTTGTTCAATTAGAAGTTCAGAGACGCTCGAAAACGCTTCTCACGTGCCTGCATATCCATAACACGATATACAGCCCACGGTGAGTTGCTATTTCGTGTTATCTACTTCTAAGCCTTGTGGTGAGGCTGTCAATGAAGATGACGTTGAAAGTGGCTCACCTTTTTTATATGCCTGTTTAAAACTCAATTATCACCAATCAGCTTGCATCCAAGAGCCTGAGATGCAATTATGAATTTATGTCATCGAAATGCTTTCCCAAACATAATTGCAAAGCAAGTTGCCATAAAGTCTTTTTTGCCGGCAAAACTTTCTTTCAATTCATTAAAAACAATGTTATAATCTGCATTTACATAGGAGTGATAATAATATTCTCTATCGCGATTTTCATTGTACTGTCCAAAGTCAACAAAAACAAAGACAATGAACACAGACCGCAATATGACTATTCTGCAGTGATCCATATAAAACAAAGACCAACTTTCTTAAACCCGCATCCGTAACGATCAGACCGAACCCTGTGTAAAAACACACACTTCCGAAAGGTCGCCGGACACAGGAGGAATAAATGCCGGCGACCTTTCTTTCCTGAAACTTCATTAAACCGACCAAAAACAAAGACGTCGCTCCCCTGGCCGGGGGAACGACGCTTTTACCATATAGTAATATGATCGCAGTTTATGCGTTCTTTACTTTATCGACGATAGCTTTGAAAGCTGCGGGATTGTTGACAGCAAGATCGGCGAGAACCTTACGGTTGATCTCGATACCAGCCTTGTGTATGAGCCCCATGAGGCGTGAGTAGGAGAGGTCCTCGAGACGGGCGGCAGCATTGATACGCTGGATCCAGAGAGCGCGGAAATTACGCTTTTTGTTCTTGCGGTCGCGATAAGCATAGGTAAGACCTTTTTCCCAAGTGTTCTTGGCAACGGTCCATACGTTTTTGCGGGCGCCAAAGTAGCCGCGTGTGAGTTTAAGAATCTTCTTGCGACGCTCACGTGAGGCCACATGATTGACTGATCTTGGCATTTTCTTTCAGTTTTGTGCTTGCCAGCGTCTCTTTTATATAGTGAAGAGTACTTGGAGGCTGGCTTGCGGTTTAGAAAATTATAGAAATGAGGAGTTTTGAGCGAGTCTGCGGCAATGCCATGACACGCATAAATCAGCCCGGGACTTCAGCCCCGAAGCGGAAAGCCTTAGCGGAGACCGAGGAGCGACTTAACGTTGTTTGAATCAACAGCGGCAATAAGACCCGAGTGGGTAAGATTGCGCTTCTGCTTTTTGGTCTTCTTGGTCAAGATGTGGCTCTTGAAAGCATGCTTTCTCTTGATCTTTCCTGATCCGGTAAGGGCGAACCTCTTTTTGGCACCGGAGTTAGTCTTAATCTTAGGCATTTCTTTTGTTTATAAAACGATATTTAAATGTGGCTTTCCGGAAAACCTCGACGGCAACCGGGAGAGCCGTTTTCTTCTTTATTTCTTCTTGGGGCTCAACATAATAATCATGCGCTTACCCTCGAGTACTGGCATCTGCTCGACTTTGCCATACTCCTCCAGATCATTTGCAAAACGGAGAAGCAGAACCTCTCCCTGCTCCTTGAAAAGAATCGATCGGCCTTTAAAGAACACATAGGCCTTGACCTTTGAGCCTTCCTGAAGGAATCCCTGGGCGTGCTTTAGCTTGAAGTTGTAATCGTGATCGTCGGTCTGAGGGCCGAATCGGATCTCCTTCACCACGACTTTGGCAGCTTTGGCTTTCTGCTCTTTCTGTCGTTTTTTCTGCTGATAGAGGAATTTCTGATAATCTATGATTCTGCATACAGGAGGCTGGGCGGCTGCCGAAATCTCCACGAGGTCAAGCTCAAGCTCATCGGCTATGCGGCGAGCTTCCTGAATCGAAAAGATGCCGTTTTCAACATTGTCGCCGACAAGACGCACTTCCCGCGCATGAATGCGCTCATTGATAGCGTGAAGCTCCTGTTTTTCCTGCCTTGGAACCGGGCGGGCTCCCATAGGACGTGACCCGAAACCGGGGCGCTGACCTCCACCTTGATAAGGTGGACGCGATCCGCCTTGAGGCGCAGGACGCTGCCCGGCTGCCTGCGGAGCACTTGCTCCTGCGGGCCTCGGCCTACCCTGATAGGGAGGACGTGGTGACTGGGATTGACCAGTGTTGTTGTAGGGGCGCTGGCCTCCACCCTGCTGCTGACGGTTGAAACCGCCTTGCGAGGGGGACGTTGACTGCCGGTCGCCCGAAGAGTAACTTCCACCGGGACGTCCGCTCTGGCTATTGCCGGGAGTGGAGCCTTTGGAGGAGTTGTTGTTGTGGTTATGGTCCATTAAGGATCGTCGGGAGTTTTTATTTATTGAATTGTTTTATTAACCTCTTCGGTCAAATGCGCTGCAAAGGTAGCAATTTTCATTGTACCTTTATCACCTTCACCCTGTTTTCTTACAGAAACTTCGTCGTTTTCTGCTTCTTTCTCGCCTACGACGAGCATGTAGGGTATGCGCTTGAGCTCATTGTCGCGTATCTTGCGGCCGATTTTCTCGTTACGGTCATCAACTATGACACGAAGATCCATTTCCTCAAGTGTAGCGGCTACCTTGCGAGCATAATCGTTGAACTTCTCACTGATAGGAAGCACGACAGCCTGCTCTGGAGCAAGCCAGAGAGGGAAACGTCCGGCAGTGTGCTCAAGCAGCACAGCCACAAAACGCTCCATCGAGCCGAAAGGCGCCCGATGAATCATGACAGGACGGTGCTTGGCGTTATCAGATCCGGTATATTCGAGCTGGAAGCGCTCCGGAAGGTTATAGTCGACCTGAATAGTACCGAGCTGCCAGCGACGTCCGATAGCGTCCTTGACCATGAAATCGAGCTTAGGCCCATAGAAAGCAGCCTCACCAAGCTCCGTGCGGGCATTAAGTCCCTTTTCGGCACAAGCCTCGATAATAGCCTGCTCGGCAAGATGCCAGTTTTCGTCGGAACCGATGTACTTGTCTTTATTATCAGGATCGCGCAGAGATATCTGTGCCTCGTAATTTTCAAACTTCAGTGCCTTGAAAATGTAAAGGATAATATCCATCACTTTCAAGAACTCATCCTTGATCTGATCGGGCGCACAAAAGATGTGGGCGTCGTCCTGCGTGAAGCCACGCACTCTCGTCAGTCCATGAAGCTCACCACTCTGCTCGTAACGGTAGACCGTGCCAAACTCGGCGAGACGGAGCGGCAGATCACGATAGGAACGCGGCAAAGCGCGGAATATCTCGCAGTGGTGCGGACAGTTCATCGGCTTGAGCAGATACTCCTCGCCCTCTTCGGGAGTATGAATCGGCTGGAACGAATCCTTGCCATACTTCGCATAGTGACCTGAGGTGACATAAAGCATCTTGTTGCCTATGTGGGGTGTGATCACCTGCTGATAGCCATAGCGACGCTGGATCTTACGCAGGAACTGCTCGAGACGGTCGCGCAGAGCGGCACCCTTAGGCAACCATAAAGGCAGACCGGCACCTACGTTGGATGAGAACGCAAAAAGCTCCATTTCCTTGCCGAGCTTGCGGTGGTCACGCTTCTTGGCCTCCTCAAGCATCGCAAGATACTCGTCGAGCATCTTCTTTTTGGGGAATGTGATGCCATAGACTCTCACAAGCTGATTGCGTTTCTCGTCGCCACGCCAATAGGCACCTGCAAGCGAAGTGATCTTGACAGCTTTTATAGGAGATGTATCAGGGATGTGCGGTCCACGGCACAGATCGGTGAAAGCGCCCTGTGTATAGGTAGTGATCGTGCCGTCGGCAAGCTCCGATATCAGCTCGCACTTATATGTTTCTCCACGGTCACCGAACATGGTGAGAGCGTCGGTCTTGGAAATGTCGGAGCGCACAATGCTCTCGGCTTTGCGTGCGAGCTCGATCATTTTCTCCTCAATTTTTGGAAAATCGGCCGATGTGATCGCATGTCCGGCAGGATCAATATCGTAGTAGAAGCCATTTTCCACAGCCGGACCGATACCGAATTTCACTCCGGGATACAATTCCTGGAGAGCTTCGGCGAGCAAATGCGCCGAGCTATGCCAGAAAGCGTGCTTGCCTTCGGCATCCTCCCACTTGAAAAGCCGGAGTGACGCATCGGCATTGATCGGACGGGTAAGATCCCATTCCTTGTCGTCGACAGAAGCTGCAAGCACATCCTTTGCAAGACGCGGACTTATCGACTCGGCAATCTGCAACGGAGTGACTCCCTGCTCAAAGGATTTTATGCTCCCGTCGGGAAATGTAATATTAATCATTTGGCAATTAATGCTATACAATGCAAAGACTCGCAACATACAAATGTCGCGCGTCATAAAACAATTGCAAATATACTTATTTTTACTAAAATTCAGCATATTGCAGCATTTTTTCTACTATTAAACCGCTTTACGTCCGATATATTGCAACAAAAAACCCGTTCATAGGCCTTGGCTTATGAACGGGTTTTCGCTTTATGCAGACTACCGGAAGAAAACGGTGTCGTGCACTTTTGATTTTACTGCCACTCAGGAAGCTGCTTGAGCTGTCCGTTGGACTTTACCACCTCCTGCGAAGGATAAGGGAAGGTCATCATATAATCCTGATAAGGAGCCTTATCCTGATAATCATTGTAGTAATCAACAGTATAGGACGAAGCAGGATCATTACGGTCGACATAGTACCTTACAGTCGGACGTGAATTGAGTTCGGCAGCAGCAAGAGCCTTTATGTCGGAATTGGAAGAACGATGCCAACGCTTCAGATCAAACAGATGATTGCTGTACTCAAACGCAAGCTCACAGCGGCGCTCGTGATATAGATCGGCCATCGTGGCTGCTCCCTGAATGGGATCGAGATGCGAGCGCACACGTATACTGTTGATATCTACAGCCGCCTGTGCTCCGTTGTTCTGCATAAGGTAGGCCTCCGCACGGAACAGTATCAGCTCGGCCATGCGCAGCAACGGGAAGTTGATACGCACCGTAGGCCAGTTGCCGTTGGCGTTGACATAACCGTTGCCAATCGGATCGTCAGTCATGCCGAATGATTCATGATACTTATATACCTGGAATCCGGAATCAAGATCGGATGCCGAGAAGAATGTGCGCTCAGAGCCCAGGAACATGAATTTCTGTCCATAGGTCAACATCGAACGTACAATGCGGTCATTGCCTTCGCCATCTTTGAGCATCTCCTCATATATGTCGTTTGAAGGCTTGATCTGTCCCCATCCGTTGTAGACACCCCATCCTTTATTCTCAAGCATGACACCGGGAAGTTCAAGACCGCCGCCGGTAGTGCCGCCGTCCGAAGGAATCGACCAAAGATACTCGCGATTCCAGAACTTAGTCTTGTCGGATGTGAACACCTCATCGAAAGTATCGGCAAGTCCCCTGCCATATTCACTCTCAAGGCTGTTGACACAGGTGATCACGTCATTCCACTTGCTTTCATCCCATGTAGCCCAGTATGCATAAGTCTTGGCCTTGTATCCGAGAGCCGCAGCCTGATGGGCACGTCCCTGATCATCGGCGCCATACTCCTCGAATGTGGGAAGATATCTCATCGCCATGTCAAGATCCTCTATGATCAAGCGGTAGTTCTCCATCACTGTCTCGCGCTGCGGAGGTATGGAATTGTCATATTCACCGGCAAAATCCTCCCAACGCACGAAAGGCACACCGAGCTTATCAGTGCCGTAACGATGGGCGACCCAGAAATGACTGAAAGCACGCATGAAATACGACTCCCCGAGAGACCGTGTCTCGATCTCAGTCAGCTGATTCTTGGCGAGAAGCGATTTGATAATGTAGTTCGCTCTTGCCATAATCATGTAGAAATAGCTGTAAGAATCACGTATAGGACTCTCGTCACCGGTATACTTCATGGTAGCCAGCGTCGGATAGCTGCGGGTTCTTCCCCACACGATATCGTTTGCAGCACCTTGCTCCCAGAAGAGTTCACGACCGAACATCTGTTCGATATGAGTGCGCTCATACAGGCCGTTCACCGCATCGATCGACTGCTGGTCGTTGGTGAAATATGTCGTGGTAGTGGTATTGCCCTCTGGCTGAACATCGAGGAAATCGTCGCATGAGCTAAGGCACAAAGCCATCAGGGCAGTTCCAAAAATATATTTGTTCATTTCTGTTTCCTTGATTAGTAAGTTAGGTTGATACCGAAAGAGAATGTGCGTGCCACAGGATACTTCAGCGCATCCCATCCACCGCACTCAGGATCCATGCCCGAATACTTGGTTATCGTGAAGAGATTTTCTGCCGAGAAATATACACTGAGCATACTCCGGCGGCTCTTAAGATAGTTGCTCTTCTGAACCAGACGCGAAAGATCGTAGCTTAGGGTCACGTTTTTCAGTCGCAGATAGTCGGCATCTTCAAGATACCAGTCGGACGGAGTCGAGAAGTTTCCGTTGTTGTCGGTCTTGGACAATCTCGGGATATTGCTGCCGCGGTTGGTATCGCTCCATGCGTTAAGGATCTCATTTGAGCGGTTGAAGCTACCATCAACATCACTGAGGATAAGCGACTTGCCCACATAAAGAGCCTGTGCGCCGCCTACACCCTGGAACATGGTGCTGAAAGTGAGTTCTTTCCATGTGAAGCCCAGATTAAAGGCATACGTCAGATCAGGAGTTGCATTTCCCATATACTGACGGTCGTTGTCGTCGATACGGCCGTCGCCATTGTGATCGACAAACTTGAGGTCACCAGCCTTGGCATTGGGCTGAATGCGGTTGCCGTCTTTGTCGACATAAGCAGCCGCCTCTTCATCGCTCTGGAAGATTCCAGCTGTCTTGATAAGGTAATAGGAACTCAACGGCTGGCCTTCAGCGGTCTGATACATATAGGGCAGAACCGAGCGGAAACCGCCGCCACCTGTCCATACACCAGGAGTACCATCCTGATTCTTGACACCTATGTCAGTGACTTTGTTGGTAAGAGTAGCCAGGTTACCTGAAATGAAATATGACCAGTCCTTGTTGACACGGTGATTCCAGTTGGCCGACAACTCGAAACCACGGTTCGACACCTCGCCGAGGTTGACAAGCATAGCGTCGAGACCGATCGAACCGGGCCAGTTCATAGTCTGATACTGAATCAGATTATATGTACGTTTGTCAAAGTAGTCAAGCGACAGGCTGAGACGCTCATTGAACATATCCACGTCAAGTCCGAGGTCCCACTGTTCAGAAGTTTCCCATGTGAGCTTCGGATTTACCGACTTATGGTTGTATATGACCGAGCCAAAAGGCTTCTGATTGCCGGCCTGGCCGTAGTCGGCCTTATAGAACGACCCGAGCAATGCTGCTTTGTAGCCCATGCCAATCGAACCGAGGTTGCCTACACGACCCCATGAACCACGTATCTTCAGGAGCTGCACAAGGTCATTTTTGGGGAAGAACGATTCGCTCGAAATTTTCCATGCACCTGTTACAGCCGGGAAATCACCATAATTATTGTCTTTGGGAAGACGTCCGGCATAGTCACGACGCCACGAGGCTGTCACGAAATAGCGGTCGTCATATACATATCCGAGACGTGCGACAAGAGCGATGTTTGCATCGGGACCGGTCAGCCAGTCGGAAGCGCTTTCGATGTTGCCGGCCTTTTCCAGATACTGGAGATACTTGCTCTCATCAGAAAAATTCTGACCTATCGCCTGAAGGCCTCGCGACTCCCAATGATCGGCAGTGAAAGAGAAAAGACCGCTGACACGGTTTTTGCCGAATTCATTGTCATAGGAAAGTGTCGACTCCGATTTCCACTGGTCGGTGCGGTAGTTGGAGACAGTAAGCCTGTTGTTGGCATTGGGCTTGCCCGGCTCGTCGACGATCGGATTGAAATTCTTATAGTTATTCTGATATATATTATAGGTAAAGCGGCTTACCAGACGCAGGCCAGGCACGATATTGCCGATCTGCAGCGTAGTGGTGGTCCAAAGATCGGTGCTGCGGTTGTAGCGGTTTTCTGCATCCAAGAGACGCACGGGGTTTACCACGTCGCCATGAGCCGAAGCAAGACCTTCGCCATATTGCGCGATGTAAGCAGGATCTTCATTGGCCGTTCCGCCGTAAGTCCCGTCAATAGGATTGTAGACAGATGCACATGCAGGCATCCAGATCGCCGACAGGATAGGACCGGTATAACCGTCGTCAGTACCCTTTGAACGTGACTCCAAGTTCTTCCAGGTCAGGTCTTCGCTCACAGTAACCCACTTGTTTAGATTAAACTTGCCCTGATAGCGAATACCGAGATTTTTGCTGTAAGTGCTTCGGAGAGTGCCTTCGTCGTTGTTGTAAGAGAACGAAAGACGGTTGTTGAAGTTTTCTGTACCGGCATTGAGAGCCACATTGTGACGCTGATAAAAACCGGTCTGGAAAATCTCGTCCATCCAGTCGGTGCGGGTAGTACCTATCCAAGGATTGTTGGCAGTGTTCCATGCATAAGGCAGATCCAGTCCGGCGTTTGCATAGGATATCTGTCGCATTCTGATTTCTTCCTCGGCGTTCAAGGGGGTAATAGTCTTGGCCGCATTACGGACACCGAACTGCCCTTCATAGGAAATAGAAGCGTCTCCGGCCTTGGCCTGCTTGGTTGTAACGAGGATCACACCTCCGGCACCCGACTGGGCGCCATAGATAGCAGCCGACGCCGCATCCTTGAGCACTACTATCGACTCGATGTCGCTCAAAGAGTTGATCGGCGCGCCTGGGACTCCGTCGACTACCCAGAGCACATTATCACCGTTCTGCGATCCCTGACCGCGTATGACGATCGAAGGTGTCGATGTAGGGTCACCGCCTGCCGATGATACTGTCACGCCCGGAAGCGCACCCTGAAGCATTGCCTCGGTAGACGTCACAGGACGCTTTTCAAGCTCTGCGGTATTGGTTACCACACCCACTGCGGCAGAAAGGTCCTGTTTGCGCTGCTCAGCACCATAACCGAGCACAACGACTTCATCGAGAAGCTCCGACGACTCGTTCATCACAATCACCATAGGCGACTCGCTTACAAACATCTCTACCGGATTGAAACCGATATATGTCACGATAATCGCACCGCTCTTTGGAGCCTTAACGGTAAATTCTCCGTTAAAATTGGTTGCGACGACAGTCTGGGTTCCCTTTACTGCGACCGTAGCGCCAATCAGCGGGTCACCGTTTGAGTCCTGGACAACACCCTTCACTGAAATGTCTTGCGCATAAGCGCTTACGGAGAGCAATAACCCCATTATCAGGAGTATTACTGTCTGTCCATAAGATCTTTTCATTTGTTACTTTTTTGTGTTGATTTTTAGTCTGTTGGTTTATTATATGAATTCAATCTCCGTATACTGAGGAGATTGAACTTATTTAAACATTAATTGTCAAGCATATTTAAACTGTGGAATATTTAGCTGCCTATATCAGGTGGTCAGCAACAGTTCCTGTCACACTCAAAAGCACTGCCGGCTTTAATGGGCGAAACATTTATTTGCAAAATTATATACTTTTTCATCATTACGCCTTTTCGCAATATTAATTTATACTAAAATATGTTTCCAATATACAACACAACATGTTTAAATCTCTTTCATTCCGACTATTCAATGTTATATACACACCTATATAACAGACTAATAACACAATCTTTAAATCTTCCGGCCAAGGCTATATTTTTAAGAATCCGTAACTATATAAAAAAGTTCCCGGCCATAATGACCGGGAACCACCGATTAGGATAGAGAGAGGAGAATGAGTATGTACTTTATTCGCCGTCGACAAGATCAACTGCGTAGTACATCTTTTTGCCAGTTGGATAAAGTCCGGTGATAAACATCACTTTGTCATAGCCGTCGGCACTCTTCATGATAGCGTCGTAGATCTTCTCCACGTCGTCGGCCGAAGCCACACGGCTATTGTTGATGTCGGTGATGATAAAGCCTTCCTTTATGCCGGCGCGTCTGAAACGGCCGTCCTGTAACCCGCTGACCTGAACACCCGATGAGATGCCGAGTTGTCTGCGGGTCTCTGGCGAGATAGCCTTAAAGGCGCATCCGAGATCGGTGACAGTTCCTGCCTTGGTAACGTTGGTTGTACCCTGATTGTTGCGCAATGTCACAGTGACGGTTTCCTTCTTGTTGTCGCGGTAGAATGTGACTTTAGCCTTGTCACCGGGGCGAAGTTTTGCCATGGCCTCCTGCAGCTGCCCGGTAGAAGTGGTCGTATTGCCGTTTATGGCAACTATAACGTCACCTTCTTTCAGACCGGCTTCCATAGCCGCGCTGCGCTCCTGCACTTCACCGACATAAAGGCCGCTCGTAGTGGCCGTAATGTTTTTCTCTTTGGCAATCTGCGGGGTCAGCTCGGAGAATAGCACGCCGAGGAATGCACGCTGCACGGCACCATACTGCTTGATATCGGTCACCACCTTCTTCACAATAGAGGTAGGCACGGCAAACGAGTAGCCGGCAAAGTTGCCTGTCTGCGAATAAATGGCAGTGTTTATACCCACCAGTTCTCCGGCAAGATTAACAAGCGCACCACCGGAGTTACCGGGATTGACAGCCGCATCGGTCTGGATATAGGATTCGATACCAGTGTTGCCGCTGCGTGTGATCGATGAGATGTTGCGTCCCTTGGCACTGACAATACCCGTAGTCACCGTCGAGGTGAAACCAAACGGATTGCCGACGGCAAGAACCCACTCACCCACTTTAAGGCCCTCGGAGTCACCGATAGGAATCACATGAAGGCTATCGGCCTCGATCTTGACAAGAGCAAGATCGGTCGATGGATCAGTACCGATCACAGTGGCATTGAACGAACGGTTGTCATTGAGAGTAACCTCGAGCATCTCGGCGCCCTCTACCACATGGTTGTTGGTGACGATATAACCGTCTTCGCTGAGAATTACACCTGATCCGAGTCCGAGCTGCTGCGGCTGTTGCTGCTGGCGACGCGGCTGCTGCCTTGGACTCGGCGTACCGAAAAAGAATTCATAAAAAGGATCGTATCCTCCGCCACCCTGCCCCATCTGTGAGCGAGGTGTAGCATAACTCTTTATCGAGACAACACCGTTGACAGTGCTTTCGGCCGCCGAAGTGAAATCAGTGGCCGGAGTAGTGACACTGCCTACCGTATAGAAATTTCCCCCGTCACGAGGTTCTGATTGAGCAGAATAAAAATTGTCTTCGTCGTGAGAACCACCGGCCGCACGCATAACAAAAGCTGTCGTGAGAGAACTTGCCACTGCGACAGCGCAACTGGCAAGGAGTATCATTCCGGTTTTCTTCATAAATTTCTGGAACGTTTTTTTAATGTGTGATTGAAATTCAAGATTGGTCGATGTGATGTTTGCACTATCACAAAGTTACAATAAGTAGACCTCGAAAACTACTAAAAGTCAAGCGCATTAAATTAATTTAATTAAAGACGGAGGGTATAAAGATATTTTTAATGTTGGCTATAACGACCCTCAGAAAACTAAAGATATTTTATACTTTTGCATTATAGTTGTTAACCGACAGAATCTCTCATCTCCCACCAACGTCAACAATGACCAAAATCAGAAGCAAATATCTATCGATCTTATTAATATCTTTTTCTCTGATTATCGGATCCGCCATGACCTCATGCGGTCCGGGGCGTCACACCGTGTCCCGGGCAAAATATGATTCCGACGATATCTACTATGCCGGAACATCAGAGAATACCAAAAAGAAGCCCGGAAAAAAGGAGAAAAACAATCCTAAAAACCAGCACGGAGCCGATCTGTCGCCCGTAGTGGCGGAGGCATTCTCGTGGCTCGGTACAAAATACCGCTACGGAGGACATTCGAAATCCGGAACCGACTGCTCGGGACTGGTATGGGAAATCTATCGCGACGTGATGTCGGTAAGTCTGCCACGCACTGCCTGGGAACAGCAGAAGTACTGTAACTCGATTAACCGATCGGCACTCGCGCCCGGTGATCTGGTATTCTTTTCAAACAAGAAAAACGGCCGTGTGACACATGTGGGCATCTACATAGGGTCAGGCGAGATGATACATGCCTCAACAAGCCAAGGTGTCATAAGAAGTGATCTCGACGAGACCTATTACAAGAAACGCTATCACTCGTCGGGCAGGGTGTTTGCTTCGGTCAAGAACATATCTCCGGCCGAAAACCCACGGCAGACGCTACAGAAAAACGAAGTCAGTCTGGAGGACCTTGACAACACAATCACCGAAATGACCGACTCCATATTGTCGTCATATATGGATTGAAAATGATCAGCAAAGGTTTATTGCCTATATTATTTTCTATTCTGACAATCCTGCTCGCCGGATGCCGAAGCCTTGACACCTCTACTGCCGATGCCCAGCTCGACCGGGGGGAATATTACGACGCACAGCGCAATTACCGCAAGGTCTACAACAGGCTGACCAAACGCAACCAGCGGGCCCGACGAGGAGAAATAGCCCGCAAGCTCGCCATTTGCCACACCAGACTCAATCAGCCGGCTCGTGCTTCGCTCATGCTGCGCAATGCCATACGCTACGGACAGGATGACCCTCAGATCACACTCATGCTCGGACAATCGCTGCAACGTGAAGGGAAATATGCCGAGGCAATGAAAATTTACGAGGAATATACTGCCTGCCATGGGCCCGATGCAGAAGCCACTGCCGGTATCGAAGGCTGCAAGCTGGCGCTCGGCAAAGAGAACGGCACACGATATCGTGTGAAGCGTGCAAAAACGATCAATATGCATCGCAGCGACTATTCTCCGGCCTTTGCAGGATCGGATTTCGACCGCATATATTTCACATCGACCAACAACCACTCGTCAGGAAGGGAACACAGCGGAATTACCGGAATGAAAAACGGCGATATATGGATGTCGGCCCGCAACGAGCGGGGCGAGTGGATACGCCCCGAACCTGCAGAAGGAAATATAAACAGCGAACATGACGAAGGCGCGGCAGCATTTTCTCCCGACGGCCGGACGATGTATTTCACGCGCTCCCGACAAGAACACGACCGCACCACCGGTTTGGAGATCTGGATGTCGCAACGTCGCGACGCACAGTGGGACGAACCTGTGCCGTTTGAATTTGAAACTTGCGACACCATATGCAGTTATGCGCACCCGTCGGTGTCGCCCGACGGCCGATGGCTATACTTCGCAAGCAATATTCCGGGCGGACAAGGGGGCTATGACTTATGGCGCGTCAGTCTCGACAGAGGCGGTGCCCCCGTCAATCTCGGCAGCAGCATAAACACGCCTGGCAACGAGATGTTTCCATCAGTGCGCGACAATGACACTTTCTATTTCTCCTCGGACGGACATCCCGGCTTGGGCGGTCTTGACATTTTCAAGGCTACGAGAAACGGAACCGACTGGAAGGTAATAAACATGCTTTCTCCCATAAATTCCGAAGCCGATGACTTTGGCATAGTGTTCGGCAAAGGCGAAAGCGGCTTTTTCAGCTCCAACCGCAACGATGCACGCGGTTACGATCATATATATGAATTTGAACTCCCCGATCTAAGCATCGACATAACAGGATACGTTTGCGACACAGAGGAATATGCGGTTCCTGGAGCAATGATCAGAATAGTAGGTGATGACGGCTCCAACCGCCGCACACACGCTCGCGACGACGGCTCTTTCAGCTTCACCCTAAATCCTGGCGTGAGATATGCCATGCTTGCATCAGCCGAAGGTTACATGAACGCACGCCAGGAGTTCACCTCTGACAACGTCGAGGAGGACGCACTCTATGAGGTGATATTCACCCTCGCACCTGTAAACCGCCCCATAGTCATCGAAAACATTTTCTACGATTACAACAAAGCTTCTTTGCGGCCCGAATCACGTGAAGCCCTCGACAGCCTTGCAAATGTCATGAAAGAGAATCCGACTATCACTATCAGGCTAAGTTCACACACCGACCGTATCGGTAGCGACCACTATAACCTCAGACTCTCGGAACTACGAGCGGAATCGGTCGTCGACTATCTTATAAATAAGGCAGGAATCGACCCGCGACGTCTTTCTACAAAAGGCTACGGAAAATCACAGCCCAAGACGGTAACACCGCGACTCTTCCGGCAGTTCCCGCAATTTCAGGAAGGGACGGCACTCACGGCCGACTATATCGACAGTCTTGAAAACGAGCAGGACCGTACTATAGCCGACCAGATCAACCGCCGCACAGAGTTTGAAATAACTTCAGTGGATTTTTATTAGAGCACGACATGGAATTCATGACACGCGTAGAAATCGGGAAAGCATCCTGGAAACTCAGTCACGACAGATCTGTCGTGACCTTCGGTTCATGTTTTGCCAATGAAATTGGCCGCAGGCTACGCGACAGGCTGTTTGATATAGATATAAATCCCGCCGGCACTCTTTTTAATCCTTCGAGCGTAGCCTCGACACTCACACGGACGCTCGACAGTCGCGAATACAGTCACAACGAGCTTGTATGTACACCCGACGGAATATGGCACCTTATGAGCCACCACTCTGAATTTTCATCACCGGACCCGCTTAAAGTAGTTTCCCGTGCAAATTCACGTATGCAGCATGCAGCCGCAATGCTAAGAGAAAAGGATGCTGTGCTCATGATCACGTTAGGATCGTCAAGGGCATTCCGATATCTCGCCACAGGTGAGATCGCCGGGAACTGCCACAAATTGCCCGGACGCGAATTTGAACTTGTAGATCTCAGCCTTGAAAGCATCATAGAAGAATGGGATATACTTATCCAGAAACTGCTTCATGAGAACCCGACTATAAGAATCATACTCACCGTCAGTCCTGTCCGACATAAATCATACGGTCTTGTAGCCGACCGACTGTCAAAATCAATCCTGCTGCTGGCTTGTCACAAAATCAAAGAAAAATATAGCGTAAACGTCGACTATTTTCCGGCTTACGAAATATTTACCGACGAACTCCGCGACTACAGGTTCTATGCTTCCGACATGGTTCACCCCTCGGAGGTAGGTGCCGATTATGTGTTTGAACGTTTTACGTCAGCCTACCTCGATGAGAACGAGAAAGACCTCACAAAACAATGTCTGGCACTCACACGCCGTCTAAGCCACCGGCAACTCGGCGAACGTAACGGATCCACAATCCTGTTTGAGAAAGAAACCGATCGTCTGACCTCTTCGCTGAGCGAACTTTCGCCCCGCATCGCAAATGCTATAGAAAGAATAAAAAAAGAGAAGTAATGAATAATCTGCCTGTCACACCATATATTCTCACCGATAGCCGCTCGCTCACCGAGCCGGCCAAAACGATGTTTGTAGCGCTTGTCACTCCCTCTGGCGACGGTCACGACTATGTGAACGAGCTTTTTGACAAAGGAGTCAGACACTTTGTTGTGAGCCGAGACATTGTAAATGAAAAAGCGATGACTGATGCCGGTGCCGAATTCATACACACACCCGACACAATGGAACTCCTGCAAAGGCTCGCCGCCGATGCACGCGACAGTTTCAGCGGACAAGTGGTAGCCATAACCGGATCACGTGGAAAAACAATTGTAAAAGAATGGCTCGGCGAGATACTCGGCGACGAGGCTGCAAGAAGTCCGAGAAGCTTCAACTCACAGGTCGGCGTACCACTTTCGCTTATAGCCGCACAACGCGAAAAATCGTTCGGATTCTTTGAAGCCGGAGTGTCAGAACCGGGAGAAATGCAACGCCTCGAAAACATGCTGAGGCCTCATATCGCAGTAGTGACCAACATTACCTCGGAACACGACAGCGGATTTACTACCCATAAAGAGAAAATAGACGAAAAACTGAGAATCGCCCGACGGGCTGAATTTATAGTTTACTGCGCCGACGACAAAGATATCGCGGCAGGTGTCATGGATCTGAGAAATAGAGAAAACTCTTCTCTTAAGGAAATCACATGGTCGACAAAAAACATTCCCGCCGATGTAAAGCTGAATTCAATTGACAGGAACGGCAGATCCACCCTGCTTGACATAACCGTAGGCAGTGACGACAGGCGGCGCGTCGAAACAACACTTTCATCGGAGGCCGACATAAACAATCTTATAACTGTTATTGCCACGCTCTATGCACTCCAAGGCAAAAAAATGCATAGCCATGCATGGGAAAAGCTTGCAGAAACGCCTGAGCATATCGATACACGGCTCACTGTGCTCGAAGGTGTGAACAACTGCAAAGTAATAGCTGACAGATTCACCCGCGACGCGCTGTCGCTTCGCCCTGCGCTCGACTTTGTGCGTCGTACGGCCCGACCCGGCCAGCCTCTTACCGCCATACTTCCGTGTGATCCCCTTCCCGACGGCCGATCAGGTTACATAAATACCGATGAAATAATACATCTGCTGAACGAATACGGAGTCAGACGTCTGATTATAACCGGCCTTGGCAAAAAAAGGATTTCCGATACCGAAAATATGAGAGTCGAGCAATTTGATTCTTTTGCTTCTCTCATGTCAGCTGTCGGCGACATGGGGTTCTCCGACGAAACAATCTACATCAACTCTGCCGGACCAGCTTCACAATCCATAGCGATGCTGCTCGGAAAACTCGAAGCACGCCAGCATGAAACAGTGCTTGAAGTAAATCTCGACGCAATTGTCAGAAACTACAATTATTTCCGTTCGCATCTAAGCCCGTCGACAGGTCTCATATGTATGCTCAAAGCCGACGGTTATGGCGCAGGAGCTACCGAACTCGCTCACACTCTCGAGCTTCAGGGAGTCGAAGCTGTTGCCGTGGCTGTAGCCGACGAAGGACAACACCTGCGCGAGCATGGCGTGAAATGTCGCGTGATAGTGCTCAACCCGCGCAGCCATGACCTTGAGGGAATAATCAGGATGAACCTTGAGCCAACGGTCTACGACCTTAATTTTCTTGACGAGATCGCAGCCGCAGCGGTTGCGGCACGACGCAAGGCTTCGATACATATAAAACTGGAAACCGGCATGCGACGGCTGGGATTTGTAGAATCCGATCTGGAAACTCTCGCAGAAAAACTACGGAGCATCCCGTCAGGCAACGTTGAAGTGGAATCTGTATTCTCGCATCTTGCCACTGCCGACTGTATCGGCATGGAAGACTACAGTGATCAGCAGATTGAACTTTTCACTCGCATGTGTGACCGACTGGCCGCAAGTCTGCCCGACCGTCCTTTCAAACGTCACATACTGAACACCGCCGGCATATTGCGTTTTCCGGAAAAACAGATGGACTGCGTGCGTCTCGGCATCGGGCTCTACGGCATACCCACACTTCCACGCGAAATAGAAGATGGGCTGACTCCTGTCTCGGCGCTATATACGACAGTCATATCAGTTAAAAGATGGCCTGCCGGAGCAACCGTAGGCTACGGCCGACGTGGTGTGCTCTCCCGCGACTCGGTAATAGCTACGCTGCCTATAGGCTATGCCGACGGCATAGACCGCCATTTCGGCAACGGTGCGGCCGGCATGATGGTGCGCGGAGTGCTATGCCCGACAGTAGGCAACATCTGTATGGATATCTGTATGATCGATGTGACCGACTGTCCGGGATGCGCAAGCGGCGACCGTGTGGAAATATTCGGGCCCAATGTGCCGGTAGAAAAACTATCCGACACACTGGGCACCATACCTTATGAGATACTCACATCTGTCTCGCAGCGCGTGAAGCGTGTTTATTTCCGCGAATAACCTATTTCTTATACTGCATCTGCGAAGCGATCTCCTTTGCCGGCCCCTCGCCGAGAGTTGCAGCAACTATCGCAAGCGAGAATGAAAGAGCGGCGGCAGGGCCGTTGCCTGTAACCACATTCCGGGCAGAAACCACAGGCACAGGCACGTGGAAGCATTTTTCTCCCAACATGCCTTCAAAACCGGGATAACAGGTAGCCTCCTTGCCGTCAAGCAGCCCAAGCAGCCCCAGCACTACTCCGGGGGCGGCGCAAATCGCGGCAACGTTTCCGTCGGCAGCTACATGTTTTCTCAACATGTCGCACAGCCGGCGGCATTTATAGAGATTTTCAGCTCCAGGCATACCTCCCGGAAGAATAAGCCATTGGATATCCTCAGACGTAACCTCCTCCATAAGCATATCGGCAGTATATTTCACTCCATGGGCGCCAGTCACAACATGAGAGTCACTTATCGACACAGTCTTAACATCGAGGCCCGCACGACGCAGAACATCTACCGGTGTCACGGCTTCTATTTCTTCAAAACCATCGGCAAGGAATACATAAGAGTGCTTCATGATCATATTTTATTTTTAAGATGAATACTTGGTTGTTTCCGATATATAAACACTGGCTCAACGGAAAATTGATCTAAAAATAACAAAAAGCATCTTAAAACCCGCACCAAATCTGCTTTTTTAAATGCTGTCAATCACTCCACTCCTATATTTATTATCCCTGATCGCCTGACTATAAACCTGAACATACAAAACTTTCAATTCTCCTGTTCTTTTTTGACAAAAGTCTTATAATACAACCAAACGTTTACGTAAAATACAACAGTATGTAATCTCAGATATACACCCGCAAATTTTAACATATTTTTACCCCCCCCCTAAAAATTACGCATTTTCACAATACATTACATTATATTTGCATCATATAATATAAGAATCATTTACAATTTAAAATATAACCAATAGGAATGTCACGTTTCAACACACGCAGTATCATTCTGTTTATACTGCTTTTCATAGCGACTGCGGCAAATGCCCGAAGCTTTGCTGTAAAAGGTATTGCCATTGACAGCGATGGAGAACCTGAGATATACGCTACCGTCAGGATATTTCAGCAGAACGATTCTGTAAAACCGGTGAGCATGGGTGTGACCGGAAATGACGGAGCATTCAGCTGCACCCTTAAAAATGCGGGAGCATATCGTCTTATACTCGTTTCTGTTGGTAAATCTCCGTCAGTAAGAGACTTTGAAGTGACTGCCGCAAATCCGGTAGCCACTCTCGACACCATCGTTACCCACATAGACGATAATATGCTCGGCGAAGTCGTGGTCGAGGCCGCCAGACCGCTTGTGTCAGTAGAGATTGACCGTATCAGCTACGACGTTACAAGCGACACCGAGTCCAAGACTTCAATGCTCGACGAGACACTTAACAAGGTGCCACTGGTAAGCGTCGACCCCGATGGCACAATCAAAGTCAACGGCTCAACCAGCTTCAAGATCTACAAGAACGGACGCCCAAACAACTCTTACAGTAACAACGCCAAAGAGATATTCAAGGCACTTCCGGCATCCATGATACAGAAAATAGAGGTTATAACCGACCCCGGAGCACGTGAGGACGCAGAAGGCACGACCGCCATTCTAAACATCATCACTGTCAAAAACGTGATAACCAAAGGTGCGATGGGAAATGTGGGACTCGGCTACAACTCTCGCACCGACGCGCCTATGCCCAGCCTATGGATGTCGGCGCAATACGACAAGCTCTCTCTCTCGATTTATGGCGGCGGCTCCATCACCACCCGTGGCACAAGCTCAAAAAGCCGGTCGGAATCCGAAACCAAATATCTGCAGACAGGCAACAGCCTGCTGTCGGAAAGCGAGTCGGACAGAAAAAGTGTCATGGGTTACTGGGGACTTGAGAGCAGTCTTGACCTTGACAAGTACAACCTGTTCACATTTGAGTTCGGAGGCTTCCTCTCTTCCGGCAACAGCATTTCCAACTCGTCGACAACAATGCTCGACGCCGAAGGAAACAAACTTTACAGCTACCGGACCATCGGAAAGACACATCCGCAACGGTGGACCGACCTCAACGGCAGCTTCAACTATCAGCGCTCTACCGACCGTGAGGGCGAGGCGATCATCCTCTCATACCGAATATCGGGTACGCTGAACAAATCCATATCGGAAACCGACTACACCGACACCGAAAATGTACCGATGCAATACACTGGCATTCACGCCGACAACCGCGAAGATGGCCTCGAACACACCGTACAACTCGACTGGACGCGTCCGATCAACAAGGCAAACTCTTTTGATATCGGAGGCAAGTTCATCTATCGCGACAACCACAGCAACACCACGCGCGAATATGTCGGCTTAAACACCGATTATTCCGACTTCAAGCACATCACGCAGATCGGCGCTCTGTTCGCCGACTACCGCCTTAACCTCGGCAAATTCGGAGCACGTGCCGGAGTACGCTACGAGTACTCGCATCTTTCGGCAAAATTTCTCGACGGGTCGGCTGATCCGTTCTCCGCCAATCTCAACGACTGGGTGCCCAACGCATCGGTGATGTATAATATCAACCAGCGAAATTCGCTGAAACTGTCCTTCGGCTCACGCATCCAGCGTCCGGGTATCTACTACCTGAATCCGGCGGTCAACACTTCACCTAACGAAACTTCAGAGGGCAACCCCGACCTCTCCAGCGTGCGGCAGAACTCGCTTGGACTCAACTACAACCTTATGGGAGCGAAAGTATCGGTAAGTTTAAACTCCGACTTCAATTTCGCCGACAACGAGATCATCAGTGTCGCTCATGCCGTTGGCGATCACACCTACTCGGGATATGCCAACGCAGGCCGTCGACGCAGCGTCAGCATCGGCGGTTACATCAGCTGGCGTCCTACAGCCAAGACATCACTGATGATCAACGCCAGAGCCAATTACACCTATGTCAAGAACCCGTACAGCGGCGAGAAAAGTTCCGGCTGGGGACAGATGATTTTCGGCAATTTATCACAGCGTCTGCCATGGAAAATGCACATCTCGGTATTCGGCAGTTATTGGGTTTCAGCACCGAGCCTCTACTCACGCATGGATGCCTACGGACTCTCTAATATCAACTGGGGGCTGAATCTGCGCCGCTCATTCCTCAAAGAGGATCGTCTGAGCGTAGGCATGAGCATCTCCAATCCCATACGCACACACAATCCGGGTTACATAAGCAAGTCATGGAACAATGGCATGACTTCACGCTCGCGAAGCTACCAGTACCGCATGACTACATTTGGGATCTCTGTAAGCTACCGGTTTGGCAGCCTGAACACGTCTGTCAAGAAAGTTAAGAAAAGCATCTCCAACGACGACGTTGTAGGCGGTTCTTCTGCAGGAGGCAACTCCAGTTCTGAAAGTGAATCGGGAGCCGGAGGCACCAACTGAGCTTTTCGTCGAGCTTTCACACAGAAAACCGCAGCTTTCGCGGCACAATTTCATTCCGCTTGTTTTGTTTAACAACTTAATGGATTAAATTTGCGGAATGAAAGGTGTGTTTAAGTTGATTATGACGATATGTGTCGTTGCCATGGCCGCGGGTTGCGGAAGCAGACAATGGCGCAGCTATCGTGGACTCACTTGTGGAACAGCGTGCAACATATCCTATCGTTCCGGCACCGACCTGAACGACTCGATCACCTCACTGCTCGTCTTGATCGAACGTGAGATATCGGTTTTCGACACTCTCAGCCCTGTCACGGCTCTCAACCGTGGCGAGAGCGTAATAGCATCCGACATACTGCGCCGCGCATTTGAAGCCTCAAAAGATATTGCAGCTATGAGTGGCGGAGCCTGTGACCCTACGGTAGGCCCTCTTGTCGAACTTTGGGGATTCGGCCGTTCAAAAGAAAGAAGCATACCCGCCGATAACGAGATCGAAGCCGCATTGGCCACTGTAGGCATTGCCGGCTGCAGCATAACATCCGATGGTGTCATCACTAAGAAATCGCAACTCACCCAATTTAATTTCGGAGCCATAGGAAAAGGACTTGCTGCCCGTGAAATCGCCCAGATGTTACATCGCAACGGCGTCACCGACTGTATGGTCGAAATCGGAGGCGATGTATCTCTTCTTGGCCGCAACCCACGTGGCACCGAATGGCTGCTTCAGATAGATGCACCTGTCGAAAATGATTCTATTCCATCACACATGGAACTGCTCAGGATTGCAGTCACCGACTGTGGCATAGCCACATCCGGCAACTACCGTAATTACCGTGACTATAGTCCTGACCAAAGATACGGACACACAATAAATCCGGTGACAGGACGCCCGGTGAAAACCGACGTACTAAGCGCTACCGTTATCGCTCCCGACGCAGCAATAGCCGACGGACTGGCCACAGCATGCATGGTAATGGGCAGCAGCGAGGCCCTCGCAATGGCCGACAGACTCGAGGGAGTAGAAATAATGCTTGTGACTGCAACCGACAGCTTGATGACCGGATCGCCCTGGCATATTGCAACATCTCCCGGATTTCCGATACCACGCTGAATAATCGAAATTTCAACTAATAAAACCTAAGTCATGAAAATTGCAGCATTCCTCACAGCAGCCCTGATCGGACTGAGTGCAGTAGCACAGCCAAAAATCGTGGCGCACCGCGGACATTGGCGCACCGCCGGATCGGCGCAGAACTCTATCGCATCTTGGCATAAAGCCGACTCTGTAGGCGTATACGGCGCGGAAATGGATGTGTGGATGAATGCCGACGGAGGTCTTGTCGTAAACCACGACCAGACATTCAAGGGTGTAAACATGGTAAATGCGAAGTTTGCAGAGTCAACAGCAGTGATTCTCGACAATGGCGAAAATCTGCCTTCCCTCGACAAGTATCTCGCCACAGTAGCAGCGACTCCAGGCAATACACGTCTGGTGCTTGAGATGAAATCGCTTCCGACTCTGGAACGCGAGGATATCGCAGTTGCCAAAATCGTCGATGCACTCAAATATTACCGTCTGCTCGACCGCACCGACATCATTGCTTTCTCAATCAATGCATGTCTGGAATTTAAGAAGCAGTTGCCTCCCTATGTTCCTGTATACTATCTTGATGGAGATCTTGCTCCTAAAAAGCTAAAGGCACTCGGTCTTGCCGGCGCCGACTATCACTACAATGTCATCTACAAAAATCCCGAATGGGTCAAACAGGCCCACGACCTCGGACTAAAAGTCAACGTGTGGACCGTAGACAAGATCGAGGACATGAAAAAGCTGATCGACATGGGAGTCGATTTCATCACAACAAACGAGCCTGAATTACTTAAAGACGTGCTCGCCGGTAAAAAATAAATCATACCGATATGTAACATTAATGGCCGACCTCGTATAGGGTCGGCCATTAATGTTATATACGTATAAGGCGATCTCAGCGGTCAAGCACCTCCTGGCGCAACCACTGGGCAAGTTCCTCTTTCCATTGACGTTTATATGGAAAATGATCATAATAGCCCCAACCATGCTCACCGATCGGATAGACATGTAGCGACGATAACACTCCGTTGCGCGTCAGAGCCTCGAAATAACGCAGGCTGTTGGCAACCGGCACAGCACTGTCATTGGCCGAAACTGCAATAAATGCCTTAGGTGTATCGCCATTCACATGAAGCTCATTGCTGAAACGATGCATCTGTTCGGCTGTAGGAGCGGTACCGCATAGATTGTCGACTGAACCTTGATGTGTGACACCTCTCTCGGTTGTGATAACCGGATAGAACAAGACCTGAAAATCAGGTTTTGTCTCTGCCGATGAGTAGTGGGTGGCAAGTGTGGCAGCAAGATGTCCGCCGGCCGAAGCACCGGCTATACCTATCGAATTAGTGTCCACTCCCCATTCCGACCCACGAAGACGCATGATACGCATCGCCTGTTCGGCATCTGACAGAGGCACATCGTCATGTCCGTTAGGCATACGGTATTTCAGCACAGCATAAGTTATACCCATAGAATTGAACCACTCTGCCATATCCGTGCCCTCGTGATTGAACGCCAGTTTCGCATAAGCCCCACCCGGGCACATAATTATAGCGGTGCCGTTGGGCTCTGCCGCAGGATACACATAAAGTACCGGACGTGTCACCGAGGAAATGATATTGCCTTCCTGAATCTCAGGCGATGTTATCCCGCTGCTGTTGGGAGCGCCGTCGGGCCACAGCTCTATTTCTACGACTTTCGACTGAGCCGTCATGTTCATCAATACAAGTAATGACATCACACAAAATATTTTTTTCATGACATAAGACATATTTAGGTATTATTGATTATCACTGTTGTCACAAAGAAGAGAATAACTCTTCATGAACCGATCGGCATAAAATTCTTCTCCTTCTTCAGCCGCGAGCCTGGCAATAAACGGCAGACCGTCGGCAAACATTCTGAGCGAAGCATAATCACTGCACAATGCCTCCGCCATATATTCTGCCGCAACAGCCTCCTGTCCGTCCTCATGTGCCAGAAGGGCGGCCTCATAGCTCAAAAGCCCCAGCCATATATCACCGGAACGCAGTTCGGCTATACGGGCTTCCAGCTCATTACGAAGTTCACGGCGCCCGGCAGCATCAAGCGTGCCGAAACACCGTGACCAAAGCGCCATGTCATTTTCACTGCCCGCAAGCATAGTCCGCATAAACTCCGCACAACGCGCCACACCATCAGTCTTCCTCATTCCGGCACGGTCCGAAATATAGATATACAGAAAATCATGCCGCAGACGCAGATCATCAAAAAGCATGAATTCACCGGCACGATTCAATTCTCTCAATCCTTCATCATGACAGCCCCATACACTCAGAATAAACGCACGCCTGAGCATACATTCACCTATATGGTCCGGACGGCTCATGCGACGTGCCAGTGCGATATTTCTCGCCATATAACTCAAAGCTGAATCTCGGTCGACAAATGTATAAGCCTCCGCAATACTTTGCTGAGCCGCGTATAGCTCGTCCTCATCCCGCAGAAACTTTGCTTCACCGCACATCCAGTCGATCCTCGACAATGATATTTCCCGTTCCTCCTCCATTCTTCCAAGCACAGAGTCGAGCCGCGCATACAACGCTCCATGATGCCCGTTCCACGTCCTATCGCCTCTTTTGCATGAAGGCATAGATGCCAAAATGGCACAAAGTAAAAACACAGTTATCGAAATGGATCTAATCATAAATTCAAACATGTATGCTACTAAATTAGTACATCACCGACAAATTCACGCATATTTTCATCCATAAAAAAGACAACGGCCTTCACACAGCTTCCACTACAGCCAGGCTCCGCTATTGGCAATTGCCCCGATTCACAATTCAAGATGCAATATCGGGTACGACTTACCTTCTCCATCTACATCATCACGCCCGGATATAGAAAAACCACGGTTACAATAAAATTTCAATGCCCGTAGATTCTGCTCGTTGACATCGACTCTTCGGATGCCTTTTTCCTTGATTGCAAAATCAAGCAGAGCCGATCCATAACCGTTGCCCATCGCGCCGGGATGCACAAAAAGCATCTCCACCATCTTTGCGCTCAGACCAATAAAAGCACACCATTCACCATCGTCATTCCTGATAGCATACAACTCTACCTCTGGCATATAATCACATGACACTCTCCTATGGTAAAACTCAATATCCTCGACTGATAAAAAATCGTGAGTTGACTTTACCGATTCATACCACACCATTGCCAGTCCGTCGTAATCACAGGTTTTCTCAATACGTCCGATCATAATGCCATTTCATCAAAAACCGATTTCAATTTATTAAATTCAATCGCAGCTACCCATTCCTTACAGTTAGCTGACCATAAAATACACCTTAACAATCATACTTATCAGTAGCCCTGATATTTCATCATTCATCCCAGCAACCACAACACTTTTACCTATACCGCACATCCCCGTTCTATGACATTCTCCATAATCCGACCTTATATAAGACAATATGCCAAACACAAAAAAGAATGAGTATAGCAACTGCACAAGGCTGTATGCTTTACTCATTCTCCTCTCTCTCCTGCGGTGCGGACGGGACTCGAACCCGCGACCCCCGGCGTGACAGGCCGATATTCTAACCAACTGAACTACCGCACCATTGAGATTGTTTCGAAAGATCTTCCCTTTCGTGACGTTCATGCTCCCATGCCCGTCGTTTGTGAGCACAAAGATATAGCACTTTTTTATTCCCACCAAATATTTCAGCAACTTTTTTCAAAAAAAATGCATTTTTTATTTTTTCAGCATTTAATTTGGATTTTACAGACTCCATCACTATCTTTGCGACATTAAAACAGTCACGGGGTATTAGCTCATCTGGCTAGAGCGCGACACTGGCAGTGTCGAGGTGAGCGGTTCGAGTCCGCTATACTCCACAAAGACATAAGCGACTTCTGAAATAACTCGGAAGTCGCTTTTTTTCAGATATATAATAAAACCCTACAAATGCCGCAAGAACAGGTAATATTAATGGAATATGTGTTCTCCGACTAAGAATATTTTAAAATAGTTAGCATTTATTACAACAACACTATTGTCATTCAGCGTGTTATAATTCCGTCTAACCCACGGAGCCGTAAACAGGCGCTCCGATAAAATCTATAATATATGAAAAAGACAATACTAATTGTGGCGGCAGCCATCATGGCAACAGGCTACATGACATCCTTTGCCAGATCAAATGACGATCCTGACAAAAAAACAAAAGTCGAACAAACCTGCAAGGATACCCGCAAGGAAGTAAAGAAAAACACCGAAGAGGCAAAAAAGGATGCCAAGAAGACCTGCAAAAACGCAAAAGAAAACACTGAGCAGGCCTACGAAAAGGCAAAGGACAATGCCAAGAAGACCTACGACAAAGCAAAGGACGGCACTCAGCAAGTCTATGATAAAACTAAAGAAGGTACAAAAGACACCTTCGAAAAAGTTAAAGATGGCACCAAAAAAACTTATGACAAGGTCAAAGACGGAGCCAAAGATACTTACAACAAGACCGTCGATAAACTGAAAAGTAAATAATGACCAAACAGCGGCAACACCGCTTTAAAAACTGAGTAAAATCGACAACCTCACATCAGGTGAGAAAATACCGCGATAAGCGGCCATAATCCCGCACCCAGGCAAACCCCGGTGCGGGATTTTGTTTTATAACAACATCCAATTAACCGACATTTCTTTTAAATCACTATTATTTCCATGCTTTTTTTAATTAATGTTGGCTGTTCTAATTGTTTTAAATTATATTTGCATCTGCCGACCGCAATGCAGAGGCCCGGTTTTGGGCAATGCGGGAGGGTCGGCGAATTAAATAAAAGCGTTTACTCGACGCTCTTTCTTGACGGTTAGAAATCTGGCAGTTTCAAATCTCAGTCTGGAATAGAGCAAACAGTAGATGCCTGTGTGGATATGTATAACCAGCCATGCATCGTCTCACCATTGTGACGATATATGGTTCATATTGCATATTCTGCGTGAGGCTTCTGCAAGTTTGCTCGTTCGACTGAGATGGGCACATGCCAGAGCCTCTAACCGTAGAACGAGCAACAAGTATGGCTCTCACGCTTTTTTTATAATCCAGTCAACGTCCGGGAGAAGAGCCACGGCAAGTTGTCTATTATGAAAATTTTTCAGAAACATTTTTACAGCTCGATACACAATCGCATTCATAAACATTCAGGATCAAGAAAAATCATTTTAATATCGCTCCTTATCGCGCCATCGGTAAGCTCTCAAAACGTCGATTTTTCAGTAGTATCCGTTCCGGAAGAAAGCGGCATAGAATTAGTTAAAGTCACTAAAGAAAGCGACTATGTGTGTCTGCCTCCTGTAAAACGGAATTCCAAGGGCATTTCATGGCTTACCAACAGGATTATTGCAGTTTCTCCCGACGGGAAAGATATTGCCTATATTTCTCTACGCGAAAACCTCACCAATATTTTTATAAAAGATACTGAAAAACAGGGGCCATCACGTCAACGCACAAACCGCACATCTATAGTTGATGTCACTTACTCCCCCGACGGTACACAGATATGCTTTACCGAAGCAAATAACCATTCGAACCAAATGTTTATTACTGACTCACATAAAGGATATGTGTGCAGACAGATAACAACCGAATATCAGGATTACTCTCCGATCTACAGTCCCGACATGAAAAATATTTTTTTCACACGTCTGGAAAATAACAATGCCTCAATATGGTCATTCAATATCGAAGATAAATTTCTACAGAGCTATACAGTCGGTATGAACCCATATCCGGCTAAAAACGAGAATGCCATATACATAGCCCGCACAGGAGCCAATGGCAAAGGCGAAATATGGAAAGTCGACTTAGAGCTTGGAGAAGAAGAGTGTATTCTATCTGATCCCGACCGCTCATTCTATTCACCGATGTTATCGCCGACAGGTGACGTACTGTTATTGGTAGGCTCATCCAGGATATCCAATGACAAATTTACCTATTGGAATACCGATATATATACTTGTAGTATTGACGGAACCAATCTGTCTCAGCTCACCAGTCATGCCGCTGATGATCTCAGCCCGATATGGAGTGCCGACGGCAACTACATCTACTTTATATCACAACGAGGCAATCCCCAAGGAACAGCCAATATATGGAGAATGAAATATTCCAGATAACCCCAAAACATATTCACTAATTAATTATTCACATCATGAAAGTTTTGAAAACTCTCGTCGTCATCATCATGATGACAGTTGCGATGCCAGTCTTCGCACAGTTTACAACCGGAGGCAAATCCAACGGAATATCCTCATCCGAAAACTACCTCCACACAGGCTACAAAGGTATGGTTGATGCCGGATATGGAATCGGCGTCGGCGACTTCGGTGTAGATCGGATAATCGTCACCACCTCCCATGGCTATCAGTTCTGTCCATATTTCTTCGCAGGTGTCGGTACCGGCATAAACTACTATCACGATTCCGACGCATGGGGAGTGCCTATTTTTGCAAATCTGCGCGGTTCCCTTCCCATTTCAAATACTAAATTCGCACCATTCCTTGACATGAAGATCGGTTACTCAGTTGCCGATGCTGAAGGATTCTTCTTCTCCACAAGTATAGGCACTCGCATAGCTACCTCCAATAGATGCGGACTGAATATAGGCCTTGGCTATGAAATGCAGAAACTCGACGCATATATCACAAAAATAACATGTGGCGCATTTGCCATCAAGATAGGTCTCGACTTCTGATTCTGATAAACAAAACACACAACAAGAGCCGTCGTGAAATAGACGGCTCTTTATTTATATTACAATATTTAGTAAAATAGATCAAATATTCCATGCATAATAGATAGAAACACCAACATGCTACGAAGAGCATACCCAACAGGTCCAACACCTGAAAAACGGAAATACTGTAAACGAGTTGTACCACCTATGTGAGGACTTAATTTCTCTACACTTTATATGCTGGGGCGGCGCGTATGGCTCATGTATTGGGCCCAACGCTCCTATGCCGGGGCCTTGAGAGTTGCGGCTTTTACAAAGATGCGGAAGGAGAATACACACGAATACAGGCCGCACACAGAGATTTCTTGTCTGATCCGTCTCTCTCGTCCACGCTCCATTTTTACATTCCGTTCCCAATCCATTATTTTCAGCGGTGGTGTGGACAGAGACATCTATGAGAGTGGCTTCTTCAGTCTCCATCCTCATTCTCGCTCCATTTCAAGCCTATTCCTCCGGTGCGGGGTGCTACATACAAAAGGGCGCGATGAGGTGCGGATTATCGCACTTAATCCACTTCCCCATCAGCTTTAAACCGTCCCCAGCATGGCTTGGATTGGCTTGGCATGGCATGACTTTATAAAACAAGAATCCCCCCGGAAGATCATAAGATCCTCCGGGGGGATTCGGATAGAGGGCGGTTACCTACTCTCCCACTTTCGCAGTACCA
>CAJTPZ010000002.1:0-212 GCA_910578395.1 uncultured Muribaculaceae bacterium
GCTCATGAGCTGTGCGGACAGGCCAATGATATTTGGGAAGACCTTGAAAAAGTCCTTTCGGACAGAGGTTATCGCGGTGATGTCGCAGCCGGTATCGAGAAAGATTTCGGCATTGAGCTTGAAGTATCCAACACGCCAAACGGAGTCAAAGGGTTTCTTCCCAAACCTCTGCGATGGGTGGTGGAAAGAACTTTCGCATGGCTTGACTCTTG
>CAJTPZ010000002.1:241-258542 GCA_910578395.1 uncultured Muribaculaceae bacterium
GAATGAATCAGCGGAAGAAATGATTGATTTTGCCGCCATAAAAATCCTAATCAATAAAATTTAGACAACCTCTAAGAGAACTGACAAATTTTAAAACATAAAACCATAATTCCCGATGAAAATATCATCAATCGCGCCGCTTTGCCTTATCGCACTCGCGGCATCATGCGGACAGACCGAACGCTATAAGCTCACCGCCAATGTCGGAGACAAACACAACGACAAGGAAGTAATCCTTATTTCACGCAACAACAACGACACTATCCAGTCAGCTACAGTAGCCAACGGCACTGTGGTTTTCGAGGATACGATTTCCACCCCGATACTTGTGCAGATCCGCGTCAACGGCGGCCCTTCGCTTGGAGCAGCAGTACTTGAGTCAGGAGAAATCACATTCTCTCCCGAAACAGGAGCGACAGGCACAAACCTCAATAGCATTATGGCTGAGTTGAACGAAAACAGTGCCAGCCTCAACGCCAAACTAATGGCAATCGACAACAACGACCCGAATGCCGAAACTCTGCGCAATGATCTATTCAGTGCATATCAGAAATATTCCGACAGCCTGATGAATGCAAATATCGACAATCCCGTAGGTGCAAGCCTTTTCATGGGAAAAGCCTATGACATGTCGATTTCGGAAATCGAAAAAACTCTAAACGACCATCCTTCTCTAAAAACCTATTCTTCAATTCAGAAGCAGCTCACAAGCAAAAAAGTAGCAGAAGAGACAGGCGAAGGCAAGCCATATAAAGATTTTGAGGTTCCCTACGAAGGAAAGACACAGACTCTTAGCAGCCTTATGAAACCCGGACATTACACCCTCGTAGATTTCTGGGCAAGCTGGTGCGGACCATGTCGCCGCGAGATTCCTGTGATCAAGGAGATTCTCGAAGAATATGGCCCCAAAGGGCTCGATGTAGTCGGTGTTGCAGTATGGGACCAGGTCCCAGAGACACTCAAAGCTATGGAAGAGCTTGAAATGACATGGCCGGTTATTATGGATGGCAAGAACATTCCGACAGACATGTACGGCATTCTCGGCATCCCTACAATTATCCTTATCGCACCTGACGGAACAATCGTCAGCCGTGGCAAACAAGGTGATAATCTTAAAGCCGCCGTTGCCGAAGCGATGAAATAAATATACATATTTACAATACAAAAGCCGTGATTCCAATAAAGAATCACGGCTTTTATATTTATCTGCCCTGCGGCTACTCCTGTGTGTCGATATCGACATGTTGTTTTAACAATCTTGGTATCGACAGCCTGACACTGGCCACCGAGTTTCCCGCCACGATTCCGGCTCGCGATGACACATTGCTATAGGCCGGTACAATCTCTCCCAATCCAACACTTCCGAGCGAACCTACAAGTCCGTCATTGGCTTCCCAAACCGACAACACATGTTTGTAGTAACTCTCCGACAGAGACATCAGGTCAATATCAAGTCCTACATCTTCATATTCAGGCAAATTATCCGGATTACTATAATAGAACTCACAGTCCTTTATCATGATATGCAGCGGATAGCTCTGACCAGAAATCTGCCGGTCCGAGAAGAAACTATAACCCCATGTCTCAGCTAAAACCGACTCCAGCGTCGACACATGTTCGGTAAAAAGAGGCTCGTTACTCATATCGACAGTCAAAGAACTGAAACCCGATCTCGCCTCCGATTTATCGTCGCGAAGATATGGCGATGATGACACATTTAGCTGATAGAAATTAGTCAAGTCATCAGGATCAGTAAAGTATATCAGAAGGCTTAAATCAAATCTGTATATATTCCCGGCAACCGAAACAGCAGATACCGCAGGCTCAATCCTATCTATGGTCACAGACCCCGGAATACTCTCGACAGCCGAAGCATAACCGTATTTTTCAGAAAGGGCCTCAAGGCGTATATGGTCACCGCTTGCAGGAACATAGTTATCGGCGCAATATACCCGCAATACACGCTGATCGTGTATCCACGGATCAAAATCCGTCTCAACCTCACGATAAACGAGATCTTCGGTATATTGATCGTTTACATATAATTTTACTACTGCATCTTTCACAGCAATACTGCTGTTATCGATTTCCACCGATTCGTCCCAACGCCAGGTGCGTGTCAGCTCAACCTGCAGTGGCTTTCCTGCTGTGACCGTGGCATTCATGCAAAGTACCGGTGTGCTGTCTATTCCCGGATCAAAATCGGAATAACAAGACGACAGGGCGGTTGTGGCAAAAACCGTCGGAAGGATTATTCGTAATATATATTTCAGAACAGCCATGTGTAGGAAACTGAGGGTATGACAGGAATAAGTTTGATTTTCTGAAAGGTAGGATACATTACCAGCTCACCTGTGACCGTATCGTAAGTATACTTTTCCGAATAGTCGCGTCGCACTGCTATTGTGTTCATATTGCAGTAAGCGTTATAAAGCGAGAAAGTCCAGTATCCGTTATTGGTGTATCGTTTGAAACTTAGGTCAAGCCTATGATAAAATGGCAACCTGTAGTTATTGACATCAGAGCCGAGCAACATATCATAGTGCCAAGGGCCAAGCATCGGGTCATTCCATAACTGTGTCGCAAGAGTAAAACGGTTACCGCTCATTCCGGTCCAGGCTCCTGACATTTCCCACTGGTCGTTTATACGCCAGTTAACCATTATATTGATTTTATGCCTGTTGTCAAACCGAGCGGAAAAAGGTTTACCCCCGTTCCGGTCGGCATACTGCCGGTCAGCCCACATGAGCGAATAAGCTATGTGTCCCGTAAATTTTCCAAACTCTTTCGACACCTTGAAGTCCAATCCTTTTGAAGTGCCCTTGCCGGGCGTAAGTTTTGAAGTCCAGTCAGAATCAGGAGGCAAAAGATAGTATTCGTCAGCGTATTCGAGAAGATTATCCATCCACTTCCAGTATCCCTCTACCGAAAAGACATAATCTCTTACAGGCGAGTAATAGAATCCCGCTGCAATCTTATCGGCAGTCTGAGGCATCTGACCACCTATTATCGGCACCCATTGATCTGTCGGCAGCGATATTGAGCTTTGCATCAGTTGGTGCACGTATTGAACCGTGTGGGCGTATCCGGCTTTAATCGACAAGCTCTCTCCTGCTGCCCAACGTGCGCTCAGCCGAGGCGAAATATGGGCATGAGCATGTCCTTCGATATCAAACACTGAAAAATGGGCTCCATAATTTATGCGAAGTTTCTTAAATGGTTGCCAGTCACCTCCGGCATACGCATTAGCCTCTCCCGCATGATACGACGTTACTCTATCGGTGATGATATTATCTATATTCTCGGCTGTAAGATGACGGGATGTGCGTGCCGGCATAAACGAATGATAAGTGTAACCGGCACCAAAACTTATGTGATGTGACACATGAGGGTGCCAATCGAAATCAGCTTTCAGAATCCAGTCATTTATATTGTTATCAGTCAACATACAGTCGTTTGTAAATGAGCTTGTAACGCCATCGATACGGGTACCGTTATCTTCTTCTGATCTAAGCCGGGAAGCATAGCGTGAATACGCCGCGGTAAACCCTCCGAACAGTTTGGGATTCAACACATAATTCCAACCCAGCGATCCGACTATATTACCCCAGCGCAATTTATGGTAATCCTCCGAATAATCTACAATATCCTGCTGCTCGGCACTATCCTCATAGCTTTCCTTTACACGCAAATAGTCCTCTCCGAAATACAACATGGCATAAATTCTTGATCTGTCGGAGAAACGATGTGTAATCTTGGCGTTAAGATCTGTGAATGCATACCCAAAATTGTATTTATCATCCTTGTTTATCGCGTTGGCAACTGCAAATGCCGGTATTGTGAGCAAATCATACCATGAGCGACGCAGAGCCACCGAATAGGATGTACCTCCGCTACCTATCGGACCGTCTATATTAAACGCGCCAGATGTTAGCCCAAGTTTTGCCGATCCATGATGCGCTTCAAGTGAACCGTCCTTTGTATTGACCTCCATATAAGATGACAGCCGACCGTCGTAGCGTGCAGGGAAAGATGATTTATAAAAGTCGACATTGCGCAATGCCTCGATATTGAAAGCCGAGAACAATCCACCGAAATGATTTACCTGATATAGCGGTATGTTGTCGAGCATATACATGTTCTCGTCAGTATTACCGCCATGTACATACATTCCTGCCATCCCCTCGATACCTGCAGAAATTCCCGGTTCAAGCTGAAGAGTCTTTATGACGTCACTTTCTCCAAAAATAACAGGAGTAGAAGCAATTGCCGCCTTACTGACATTGATAGTGCCTATCGACGGCGCGGAGAGAGCCTGCTCACGGTTACGGCTTCCCATAACCTCGACCTCTCTCAGAACCGTTGAACCAGAAGCAAGTGAAAAATCTACAGTCATGTCCGTCTGCAGATCGACAGGCATCCCACTTGCTTCATATCCAAGGCAAGAAACAGAAATCGTGCTATGACCAGCAGGCACCGTCAACGAATAGAATCCCATCGTGTTGGTAGCTGCAACAGCTGTCTTGTTTTCTCCTGCTCCGGCACATGACACTATAGCACCGACAATCGGCTCACCGGAGCCTTGCTCCCGCACAAATCCGCTCATAGTGACCCGCACGGTTTCTTTACGCGGCTTCCGAGAGAGAATTATATTGTCACCGTCTATCGTATACCTTATACCAGTAGAACCGAGCATCTGAGCCAATACTGATTCCAGCGTAGCGTTATCGGCATTTACACTGACCGTAATCCCCCGCAACAGATCAGACGCATAAACAAAGTTCTTTCCACTCTGCCCAGCTATTTGTCGGAATACTACATCGGCAGGCTGGCTTTTTGCATGAATTGTTATGTCGTCGGCACTGATTTCCAAGACCGACAGCAATAGAAACCCCAATATAAGGGCATATTTAATTTTCATCAGCTTATTGTCTACCTATTCGGAAATGGAAAGATGTGTATCAAGCGCAAGATTAATTGCCTCTACAAGATCCTGCGCAGTACCCTCATAACTCAATGTAAGGCGCATCGTATCTGTAGAATTACGGCCGTGCACCTTCACTCCATATACTTCCTCTATACGAGTGGCCACACTGTCAAGCGGTGTGTCGGCGAACTCTATACGTTTCACTTCCGCCAACACTTCTCTTGTAGGCTCATGGTTTCCATCTACCTCTGTTTCCGGAATATTATCTGCCTCATGTACTTTTACATACACAAATGCAGCCGATGCAGCCAAAACACATCCTGCCAGGGCTGCCGCGACACCCCGCCACCTCCACAAGCCTGTGTGACGCACAAACCGGCGGTGGGCAATGAATGCATCCCGCCTGTAATAATGCGACACAAAATCTACAGATTCTCTAAATTGTTTTTCCATACCCCTTAGACAAAGAATCCCCCGAAACACCCTATCCGATTTTCATAAAAAAGACAACAGCACAGAAAAATTCCGCAAATGATTAATGTCTGCCGAGTTTCGCAATACTCGCAAAGCTTTGGAAATCTGGTTATCGACGGTCTTTATAGAAATCCCGAGTTCCTGGGCTATTTCACCATACGACATGCCGTCGCGCTTGCTCATCAGGAAAATTTCACGACATCGCTCAGGCAGACCATCGATTGCCTTCCACAACTGCGCGTCACGCTCCGAGCGGTTCACATTATGATCGTTTACAGCAATATCCATTTCCTCAGACAGGACCGTTGTCTTATTTTTCTCTCTAAGCCATTGAATAGCCGCATTGTAGACTGCCCTATACATGTAGGACTTCAGATTCTGTATCTCGTCAACTCTTAACCAGGCCGCTTCAAATGCCGACTGTACAATATCCTGCGCGGCATCTGTATCCCGCACAATTCTAAGCACATACATACCCAACGGTAAAAATAAATCGCCATATTGCTTTTGAAAAATAAATTCATTCATATCGGCTTATTTGACAGGCAGCTGAGGATTTATAAAATGTACTTCTTTTTTTGCTCGCGTAACCGATGTGTATAACCACCGATAAAAATCAATTCCTTGTGCCTCCGGCGGAATATATCCCATATCCACAAAAACCGAATCCCACTGTCCCCCCTGCGACTTATGACATGTGACCGCATAGGCATACTTAATCTGTAGTGCATTGAAAACAGGATCATAACGCAGCATTTTAAGACGTCGCTCCACTGATATTGACGCCGGATAACGCTCGGAGTCCGATATGGCAACCTCCACAAGCTGCTGCATCTGATCGTGCGAAAGAGCCGGTGTATCGGATATCAAAGCATCAAGCGATACCTTCACTTCCAATTCAATATCCCGATCGGGAAAAGCAAGTATTATATCCGCGAATTTCATGCCCATGCGCTCCTCTACTCCGTGTACTTTTACAACACGGGCAATATCGCCGTTGGCTATGAAGTCAAAACCTTTGATCCTGCTGGTCCAGAAATAATTATTTTTTGCAATCATGACAAGTTCTCCCGGCACAAGCATTTCCTCGCGTTCGAGTATCTGATTGCGTATGGCAAGATTATACTGTGTGGCCGCACGGTTCGACCGAGTGACCACAATGGTTTCCTCCACTCCATAACGGGCATAGGCATCGGCAATTTCGTCGGGAAGGTCGCTCCCATCGACAGCCTCCACATCCTCAAACGGTGACAATGTGAGTTGTGGTACCGGAAGCGGATCAATGCGCATCGCTTTCCGTAGCCATGTAGCATTGTAGAGCACCCCCGACTCTACAGCCTGACGCACGGTAGCAGTGAGTACCACACGCGTCACTTTAAGCCCGAACGATCGCAGCACATCACGTGACATTGCCGGACTTTCAGTACACCCTACAGGAGGCAGCTGCGCAGTATCGCCAAGCAGAATCAGCCGACAACCGTCTGACATATACACATACTGAATGAGATCATCAAGAAGACTCGTGCATGTGACATGATTATCAGCTCCTATCATCGAAGCCTCGTCGACAATGAATACAGTACCGGGACGGGCTGTGTTTTCGGCAAGAGCGTTGAACTCTCCGGAGTCCGGATCAGTATGATATATGCGACGGTGTATCGTGTAGGCAGGATGTCCGGCAAACCGACTGAACACCTTGGCAGCACGCCCGGTAGGTGCAAGCAACACACTGCGACGCCCTACTGCGGCAAGTGCCTTAACCATTGCACCGACAACCGATGTTTTTCCTGTTCCGGCATAACCGTTAAGCAGAAACACCTCATTATCGGGGCCCTGCGGCGAATTGCAGAATCGGGAAAGCGCATCGATAAGAGCAACCTGCTGCCCGGTAGGCTGATAATGCAGATTATCTATTATCAGACGTGAGAAATCAGCGGCATCCACCATCCTTTAAATCAGACTTTACTCCGGGACACTGATGTGGCTGATGTCACGCAGGCGACTCCGGCAAAAATAAGAAGTGACGCCATGCCTTTCACCAAGCCGAATATCGCAAGTCCCATCAGTGAAGCAAGTATCGCAGCAGTTACAGGCTGCAAGTAGGCATACATTGATACCACTGTAGGTTTTAGCCTTTTTTGTGAAAAAGGTATCAGCATATAGGCGATAAAAGTAGGAAATATCGCAATATAGGCTACCGACCACCATGAAACCGACGAAACAGCACCCCAGTCGGCATCAAGCAGCCATGGAACAGTGCAAGGTACCCATGTAAGCGATGAGAATATAAACATCCACTTCATGAGTGTAAAAGGCGGATACTTGCGTATGATGCCGAGAAACGACACATAGTAAATCGCCGCACACAATTGCGCGCCAAGGCAAAGGGCGTCGCCGAGAAGTGGATTTGATGCTATTTCGCTTACCGAGTCATAAAACGACAGAATGAGAGCGCCCCCTATGCCGAGCACGACCCCAAACACTTTCAGCGGTGTCATTGGCATACCTATGAAAACAGCCGACAGTATAAGCGTGAATACCGGTGTTGTAGTGCACATAACAGCAGTATCGACCGGAGTAGTATAACTTATACCGAGAATAAACAATCCCTGATTGGCGCTGATCATTATTACCGATGCAATAAAGATCTTCCATAAGTCGCGACGGTCAATAGGAATGTCTCCAGTTATGCGTGATGGCAGTAAGGATGCTAATAAAAACAATAACGTCCCTCCGAAAATGCGTAAAGCAGAAAGGGTGATTCCCGAAATCACACCTTCCTGCATTACAGCTTTTGCGACAGGGGACATAGCGCCCCACAATATATTTGCTACGATCATCGCGATATGACCTTCCCACGACCGGGAATTTTCCATCGCAACCGACCGGCTTACTTCTGGAGAGTCCACTCTACGCCGTCCTTTGTGTCCTTAATTGTGAATCCCATTGCAGCAAGACGATCACGGATAAGATCACTTGTAGCCCAATCCTTCTTTGCTTTTGCCTCAGCACGTATTGACAGCAACAGATCTATTGCCTCCTCATAAGGGCGTGTCGACATCGACGCTCCTCCTACGGAATCGTTCTTTATACCGAGAATATCATAGAGGAATGTATCGAACGTACTCTTAAGAGCCTCAATATCTCCCGAAGAGAGCTTCAGACCGGCATCTTTCGCCGAATTGATTATACGGCAAGCTTCAAAAAGATTGGCGATAACAATGGGAGTATTTAGGTCGTCGTCCATCGCCTCATAGCACTTAGCAGCAACCTGCAGAACCTCATCGGACGCAGGGGCATCAGAAGCCGGCTTAAGCTCATCAAGACGCCTGCGACCATCGAGCATACGCTGAAGTGCTTTCTCCGACGCCTGCAATGCTTCATTGCTGAAATCAACAGTAGAACGATAGTGGGCCTGCAGGATGAAAAACCTGATCGTCATAGGCGAATACGCCTGGGCGAGCAGCGGATGCGTTCCCTCAAAAAACTCGTCAAGAGTAATGAAGTTACCGAGCGACTTGCCCATTTTCTGCCCATTTATAGTGATCATGTTGTTGTGCATCCAATACTTCACAGTGTCACGGCCATTTCGTGCGACCGACTGTGCTATCTCGCATTCATGATGTGGAAATTTGAGATCCATACCGCCACCATGAATATCAAAAGGCACTCCGAGATACTTCTCACTCATTGCAGAGCACTCAAGATGCCAGCCGGGGAAACCTTCACTCCATCCCGATGGCCAATGCATGATATGCTCCGGAGAAGCCTTCTTCCAAAGAGCGAAATCGGCTGGGTTATTCTTCTCCTTCTGGCCGTCGAGCACACGAGTCTCACTGAGAAGCTCATCTATATTTCTTCCCGACAGCTTTCCATAGTGATGATCGGCATTATACTTAGGTACATCGAAATAGACCGATCCGTTGCTCTCATAGGCATATCCGGCATCAAGTATTTTCTTAACATACTCGATCTGTTCTATTATATGGCCTGAGGCATGCGGCTCGATTGTCGGGGGAAGCACATTGAGCATTTCCATCGCCTTGTGATAACGGTTCAGGTAATGCTGGACAACTTCCATAGGCTCAAGCTGCTCAAGGCGGGCCTTTTTTGCGATCTTGTCCTCTCCCTCATCGGCATCATGTTCAAGATGGCCTACATCAGTGATATTACGCACATATCGCACCTTGTAGCCGAGATGACTCAGGTAACGAAAAAGAATATCGAATGTGATCGCAGGACGGGCATGACCGAGATGTCCGTCACCATAGACAGTTGGACCACATACATACATGCCGACCATACCCTCATGCACAGGCACAAAGAGTTCTTTGTGCCGCGACAGCGAGTTATAGATCGCCAGATTGTTTTCTTTTATCATATCGCAATTGTTGATCAGATGATCTATCAGGCCATGAATGGATTGGGGATCTCGCCATTGCCACCCGAACGGCCACCCTGTCCGGCAGGCCCTACAGGACGTTTCGGCTCAATGGGGCCGAAAGCAGCCTCATATTTGCGTATATTGTCAGTGAGAGCAAAAAGAAGATTCTTTGCGTTTTCCGGAGTCATTATGATGCGCGACTGCACCTTTGCCTTGGGCATGTTGGGTGTCAAGGCGATAAAATCGATAAAAACCTCTCCGGGTGTATGGGTTATTGCTGCAAGATTGGCATAGTGTCCCGAAGCGACTTCGGGAGTGAGTTCGATCTGTATTTCCTGAGGATTTTTCTTTGGCTGTTCCATGACAGTGTTATATTGTAGATTTAAGTTTATTATTCTTTTGTGAAGATGAAAGTATCGGTATCGAGATTGGTATTGGCTAGTTCGACTTTAATTCCTCTGATCCAAGGTTGCCCCCACAACGCACTTATATCAAATGAAGAATAAAGCTGACGCTCAAAATTCTCAACCGGCTTTGACATGCGATGCACCAGACGCACTGTCGGCACAGGATTCCGTGCTTCAACATCGGCAGCATCGACAACAAGCAAGAACTCGCGGGATTCCTCTGAATATGTCAGACGCGCTCTCACATTCAGATAATTGCCAGAGCGCCAGATACTATATAAGAAAACTCCGTCGCGACGCCAATCCTCGATAGAGTTTTCAGTACCTTTGGGGCTCACCATAAGCTCCGAATTGTATATAGTGGAATATCCTCGTGTCGTGATTGTGCCGCTCTCATAGGGAATGCCATGAGGTATATAAGCAAGCATAAGTCTGTCACCGACCGATATTTTTGACAAATCGACAACTGCTCTGGGATCTGTGTAGATGATTTCCTTAGACCCATCAGGACGATAAAGAGAGAACACACTTCCCCGCTCATCGCTCTGCTCTTTAAGACAGACAATATCATAGCTGCACGGTGTTGACTCCTCATGGTCTCCGTCGGAACACGAAGTCAGCAGCACTATTATCAAAAAAATTATGTAACTCAGATTGCGCATGGTGAAATTTCGCCGTCGGTAATGCGGAATATGCTGTCGCATCGTGATGCAAGCGACTCGTCGTGTGTGACTGTAACAAATGTAGTGCCATGAAGATCGCGCAACCTGAAGAATATATCATGAAGATCACGACGATTACGTGAGTCAAGACTGCCCGACGGTTCATCGGCAAGGACTACCGATGGACTGTTGACAAGTGCTCTTGCCACAGCTCCACGCTGAGCCTCTCCGCCCGAAAGTTCTGTAGGCTTATGACCGAGACGATCTCCAAGTCCCACCTCCCGAAGAAGCGGCATAGCCATTTCAGCCGCCCGCGACGGTGTCATTCCGGCAATGAGCGCCGGCATCATCACATTTTCAAGCAATGTGAACTCCGGCAAAAGCTGATGGGCCTGAAAAACAAAACCTATATGCTTGTTACGAAACCGTGATATACGACGGTCAGACAACATAGACACATCAACTCCATCATAGATCACTTGTCCCGAATCCGGACGATCCAATGTACCTATGATGTGAAGCAATGTTGATTTTCCGGCACCACTGGGCCCGACAATAGCAGCCACCTGATGATCAGGAATTACAAGACTCACCCCACGTAAAACGTGGAGCGAGCCATAGCTTTTGTGTATGTCGGTTACCTGAATCACTTTTGTGAGTCTATATCCTTAAGCAGTGTCTCAACTGCAACACGGAGCTGTGTATCCTCTCCGCTCTGCAAAGCTTCAGGGGTATTTGTCACATGCACATCCGGATCAAGTTGAGAGTTTTCAAGATAAGTACCTTCATGAGTGCGGTATCCTGTCACAGGAATACCGAATACCATTGAAGGATCCTGCATGGTGACCCAGTTGACCGAAGTCATCGTACCAGGCACAGGACGCCCCACCAGTTTGCCGAGCCCCATGTGGCTGTAGACCCATGGCGTGCCGTGGGCATTGCTGTAGCATGGTTCCGCCATGACCATTATGCTTGGCTTGTTCCAGCGCCGGGAAGGCATGGCGCAAGCCTCGACACCACGCACAACCTGTGTGAAGTAATGCTTGCCTGAAAACAGCACTTCTACATCCTCATGCAGTCGGCCACCTCCATTCCAGCGCACATCAATCACTATGCCGTCGCGGTCATTGTATTTACCAAGCACGTCGGCATACATGTCGCGATAGCTCGGATCTCCCATCGACCGGATATGCACATATCCGAGGCGACCATTGCTCCAACGATCCACGTCGGCGGCCCGCTGCTTTATCCAACGGCGGTAAAGAAGCTCATTCTCCTGAGATGCCGAAATCGGAACAACAACCTCTCTGTCGGTCTTACCTGACTTTGTCGTAAACTCAACAAGAGTTTTCTGTCCTGCCAAATTAGCAAGAAGAGGCTCTACAGGCTCACCGGACTTCAGTTTCTTACCTCCGATAGCAGTGATAACATCACCTGCCTTTATTTTACTCCACGACTTGTCCATAGGGCCGCCATCGATCACCTCACTCACAACAAGGCCGTCACGGTTTCTTTCGGTCATATCATACATCAGGCCAAGCGATGCCGTACGGTCAAGATTCGGATTGGCCGGTGCTGTATACCTTCCACCTGTATGCGATACATTCAGCTCGCCAAGCATCTCCGAAAGCAGTGTGGCAAAATCGTAGTTGTTGCTGATATGCGGCAGGAAACGACGGTAATGCTCCGTGAGATTCTCCCAATCAACACCATGCATATTTTTTTCATAGAACCGCTCACGCTCCTGACACTTCACATAGTCAAACATGTATTCACGTTCGGCCGCCTCATCAAGACTCATTGTCCCGCTGAACGATATAGGCGTAAGCTTATCGGACTTAGGATCGAGTTTACGCATTGTACGAGAAAGCAGGAAGTAGTTTTTACCATCCTTGTCTGAAACAAGAGAGCCAGCTCCTACATTTTTGGAAACAAGTTTCACGTCTCCTTTGCGCAAATCTTTTTTCCAAAGATCATAACCGCCTTCAAACGCACTGAGATAAAATAGAGAAGCTCCGTCAGCAGTAATAATTGCATCGCCAAGATTTGAAGAGTTGGGGGTCAGACGTATGATACGGTCCTGAATGCCGTCAGGCTCAACAACAATCTCTTTTACCTTGTCTTCATTCTTTTTGTCCTTTTCCTCCTTTTTCCCGTTATCCTTTTCCGCACTCTTCTTTGCATTTTCCTTTTCAAGTTCTGTACGCAGCGCATAGTCCTGCTCGCTCAAACGGAACTTATCATAGGCGTCAGAGTTAAGAAACACAATCATGACATCCTGCTCCGATCCCCATGATGCATGAGCACGCATACCATAACGGTCCGATCCGAACATGACAGCATTTCCATCAAGGACAAATTTAGGCGATTCATCGAAATAGCCGGTCTCGGTCAGAGGTATCAAAGTACCGTCGGCGGCATTTACAAGAATAATGTCGGAATATGGATCATGATGATGCAGAATACCGTCCATTACAATCCAACGGCTGTCAGGACTCCATGAGTAACTGATCGAGCCACCACGCGAAGTGTGGGTATGGCCATCGGTAATCTGCTTTACATTCCCCGATGCCACATCCATGACCATCAGTTTATTTCTATCGGCTACAAATGCAAGCTTACTGCCATCCGGACTGTAGGACGGGCATGTGCGCTCAACACCGTCGGATGCCGGAAAGAGAGCTTCTTCAGTTATGATTGTAGCATTAGCAAAATCCGGATCTCCGTCATGGCCTACTGTTGCCTTATATATATTCCAATGCCCGTCGCGTTCTGAAGTGTATACAATCGCCTTACCATCAGGCTGCCAGTTGATCTGGCTTTCACCTTCTACTGTTTTTGTAATCTGGCGTGTTGTCGGGAACTCTACCGATGTCACAAACACATCGCCACGATTGATAAATGCGATCTGCTTGCCGTCGGGCGAAGGCACTCCTCCCTGTGCACTGCTGACAGGAATGCGTTTAACCGGCTGATAAAAATCGGCAGAGAGTGAAATATCAACTTTTGAAGGCTGAGAGCCAGGGCGCATAGTGTATATCTCTCCATCATAGGTGAAAGCGAGAGTGCCGTCACCTGCTCCTGAAAGGAATCTTACCGGATGTGACTCAAACGAGGTCACAGCAGAAGGAGCAGCGCCCTTGCGAGGTTCCATTGAATAGACATTCATGGATCCGCCATTGCGCTCACTCAGGAAATAAAGTGTTTTTCCATCCGGAGAAATGACAGGATTGCGATCCTCTCCCCCACGCTCTGTGAGATTTACATGCTTGCCGCTTTTTAGGTCGAGCATCCAGACATCGCGCGTGTCGGAAGATGTATGATGTTTACGCCATTGATCCTCAAATCCCTTGATATCCTGATAATACAGTATATTCTTATTTACCGGCGAAAATACCGGATAGAGCACCGGTGTCGCAGATACAAGCATCGGACGTCCGCCCTCAACCGGCACGCTATAAAGCTGTGTAAGCCTTGATGAAGGAAATGCGGCCGTCTCAGCTGTAGGAGTCTTAAATGCAGAGAACAGCAATGATTTTCCATCGGGAGTAAAAGCCTCTGGTGTTTCTGCTCCTGAATCAAAAGTAAGGCGTCTGACTTCTCCTCCAGTTGCATCAGTAATATATACATCAAAAGATCCTGCCCGATTTGAGCGGAAAGCCAATGAACGACTGTCAGGCGACCATACCGGCGATGCCTCATAATACTGATCGGTCATTGTGATACGTGTAGCGTTGCCACCGGCGGCAGGCACTGTCCAGATATCACCTTTGTAGGTAAATGCTATTTTCTGTCCATCAGGAGAAATAGCGGCATCGCGCATAAACAGAGGTGTAGTAGCTGTCGCTCCGAAAGCTATAACCGAAATAATGGAGAGAATAAATTGCTTTCTCATTGCAAATGACTATGTCGTATAAAATACGATGGGTTTATTTCAAAAACAACAAGAGGGCGATAGCAGCCAAGACTGCTGCTGCCATCGCCCTCTTGCCTTATTATTAAGCGATAGCGATATTACTCGTGCTCGTATTTGAGAGTCATAGTAGTAGGATCACACACCTCAGTCGGACCAAAATACTGGATAGGACCGGGATATATGAACTCTACACCTGACGCCCAGTTCTGACGCTGCTCGGCAAACTTGAGGAACGGCTTTCCGTCGAGCTTTACAAGCGCTTTCTGAATCACCGGCTTCATTTCTCCGTGGCGACGTTCCATATTCATCATCATGGTTACAGGAATACCACCGGCAACCCATTCAGCAGCAGGAAGGGTGAGCTTGCGCACCGACGACATATAGCCGGTAACACCAGCCTCTATAAGCTGAGCGGCGTTGAAACCAAGTGAGTAGCAATAGTCGGCGTCGAAGTTTGACGGATCGGCACAACGTCCTTCATATCCGAAGAAATGGTGAAGAGCCGAGAATTTACCGGTGTAGGCACCTTCTTCTTTGAGGGCACGGAGACGTTTGCCAACCATTTCACTCAGAAGTTTCTCTGTCTCGATAAGAGATACCTGCACATTGCCGTGGGGGTCGCGATCAAGCGAAAGCTGACGTGCAACACCCTCAGGAAGCGAAGCATAAGCCTCGGCATTTTCCTTGTCAAGATGCTCTATGATCCATGCACGCTGCTCTGCGGCATTGTCAATCGCACCAAATTCAGCGGCCTTTTCAGCAAGAAGGTCATTGAGTTGCGCTATAAGACGCTTCATCGCAGGGATAAACTCGATGAGTCCTTCAGGAATGAGAATAGTTCCATAGTTCATACCTGCATTGGCACGAGCCACGATAACCTGCGCGATGTTCTCTATAATATCATTGAGAGACAGATTCTTCTCCTCCACTTCCTCCGAGATGATACAGTAAGTCGGCTGAGTCTGCAGAGCGCACTCAAGAGCGATGTGGGAGGCTGAACGCCCCATGAGTTTGATAAAGTGATAATATTTTTTAGCGGAATTGCAGTCACGCTGAATGTTTCCGATCACCTCAGAATAAACCTTTGTTGCCGTATCAAAACCAAAGGATGTCTCGATAAGGTCGTTTTTGAGGTCTCCATCGATAGTCTTGGGACAACCTATCACCTGAACACCTGCGCCAATCTGCTTGTAATACTCGGCAAGAACCGCTGCATTTGTATTGGAGTCATCACCACCAATTATCACGAGAGCAGTGATACCAAGCTCCTTGAGTATTTCAAGACCTTTGTCGAACTGTTCTTTCTTCTCAAGCTTAGTACGGCCTGATCCAATTATATCGAAACCGCCTGTGTTGCGATAGTCGTCGATGATTTCAGAGGTCAGCTCAATATAGTTGTGGTCAACAAATCCACCGGGCCCCATGAGAAATCCATAAAGACGGCTGTCGGGGTTAACACTCTTGATACCGTCGAAAAGACCGCTGATGACATTGTGTCCGCCGGGAGCCTGGCCACCTGAAAGGATCACGCCTACATTAAGAGGCTTACCTTGAGCGCCACCCTCCGCAACTTCAAAAGTAAGCTCGGGGAGACCGTAAGTGTTAGGGAAAAGTTTTTTGATTTCCTCCTGATCAGCCACCGACTGAGTGGGACGTCCTTCAACTACCTTGACAGCGCCTTTGAGCACCTGAGGCAATTTAGGCTGGTAGGCCGAACGGGCCTGCTGCAATGCACTCTTTTTCATTCTTGCTATTTGATTTTTGTCTATTTACCCAATAGAATTCTTACCACAAAAATAGGGATTTTTTTCTTTACGGTCAAACGCATATATCTTTGCATATAATATTTGCCATACTTTTTCAATCCACACGATTTTTCCATGGGCGCACTGCACATTTTCAATCCGGGCAACGATCTTGCCCTGGCGTCGGGACAACGTTATTATACCCCTCCGACAGCAGCCGTAACACTTGAGCGTGCCGGAGTATGGCTTCCGTTATTGCTTGGAGAGAAAGGCGACTACATACTGGCCGAAAAAGAAACCTACATTCCAGAAGAACTGAACCAGCACTGGGACCATGGCATGAATCTATGGAATAGAGAACCTGTCTGCGAATTAAAGCCATGGGGATGGTCGCAATGGTCAATGGAATGCTTTAAAAGAGCATTCAAAAGAAGAGAAACCAAATGGAATGAGAACCTGGTCAGGAACATCGACATCCAACGGATAGAAAATCTCAGTCACCGGCGCACATCCATAGCAGTACATCGTGAAATAAAGTCCGGACTTGACCCCATCGAAGCATTCAGCCTCAACGAAGCCGAATCAGCATTACATCACTGGAAGAATGTTGTAGGCAAATCGCCTCTATCAGGTAGTGGGCGTGGCGTTTTTCACGGATCTCTCAAATCGTCCGATGTATTTTTATCCCGTTGCAATGCCACAATTTCCCGACAGGGATCAGTGATGATCGAGCGTGAATTTGAAAAGATAGCCGAATTTGCCATGTTATTTACCCTGAATCGCAAGACAGGTGTAAAATTCACCGGATATTCTCTGTTTGAAACATCAGGAGACACATACTCCTCCAACCTGCTTCTTCCGGATTCAGAAATACTACATATCGTTTCCCGACTATGCCCGACAACAAATTTCTCAATGCTACAAGAGCAGATGGAAACCATCATGGGCAATATAATAGGCACTCCAGTACCCTACGAAGGCTATTTCGGGGTAGACATGATGATCTACAATGACAACAACACTCCCAAAGTCAATCCATGCATCGAGGTAAACATGCGGTCAACTATGGGCGTAGTATCATGGAAAGCCACTTCACGGCTTTTGCATCCGGAATCCCGTGGAAGATTCGGTCTTTCCGCATCCATGAAAACAGAAAACAGCAAACCGGCAAAATGGATCAACGGACGACTTGCAGAAGGATACATCTCTCTTTCATCGCCACAAGAGGAATTACAGTTTTACATTGAAGCTGAAAAAAGCCGCATCGACTGAACAATACGGCTTTATTTCATAATTGAACGAACCGGAAGATTAAGCGATCGTATCCTGCCCGTAGGGATTAGGACCATACTGATTAGGACCAAGCTGCGAAGGAAGGGCAGCAAGGACAATATACCAGATAGAGCCGATAAATGGAACAAGCGAGATAAGCACCCACCAACCCGAACGGCCTATGTCATGCATGCGACGAATAGAAACAGCAATAGACGGAACAAGTATTGCAAGCACATAGGCATAGTATACATACATGAACAATTTACCTATAATAGCTCCAAGAACCGCAAGAACCATAACAACCGCTACATTGAACAGCGCAAAATACCAGTACTCAGCACGAGGCGAGCGACCATTGAAGTCGGCATACTTGTTGAAACAAGACTTTACGGCTTCAGCAAATGAAATGTTTTGTGACATAAAATATTGTTTTAATTATTATGATCCGGCCAAACCGAATGCCAATTACAAATTTATAACAAAAAATAACAACCAGGCACAATAATTGACAAATTCTGACATGTGAATATTTTTTTTTGCTTTAGGGCTCTAATAAGTCTATCTTTGTAGAACTACAAAACTGCACATGAATTACAGTTTCCTTGATTTTTTAGGGCTGCTCGGATCAGTCGGGTTGTTCCTCTACGGCATGAAGGTGATGAGCGAGGGCCTTCAGAAAGCTGCCGGCAATCGTCTGCGCACCATTTTGGGCGCAATGACCCGTAACCGTTTCGCGGGAGCGCTTACGGGAATCTTCATCACAGCATTGGTTCAAAGCTCATCGGCATCAGTGGCGATGGTCGTAGGCTTTGTCAACGCCGGCCTTATATCACTGGCACAGTCCCTTGCTGTCACATTAGGTGCCAATGTCGGAGCTACATTCACCATGTGGATTATATCTCTGTTCGGCTTCAAGGTAGACGTAGCTACCGTCGCAGTCCCGATTCTCGCGTTCGGAGTGCCTATGCTGTTTGCCAAAACAAGCCGTACAAAATCAATAGGAGAACTCCTTATAGGTTTTGCACTTCTGTTCATGGCGCTGTCGCTGATAAGCAGATATGTACCCGACCTACAGAGTAACCCGGAAATGTTTGCTTTTCTGGAATGCTATGCCTCAATGGGCTACGGATCAGTCATCGTATTCCTGTTTGTCGGCATTATAGTCACAATGCTTATCCAATCGTCGGCTGCCACATTTGCCATCACACTGATCATGTGCAGCAAAGGATGGATATCATTTGATCTCGGATGCGCGATCATCCTCGGATCCAAAATAGGCACTACAATCACTCCCATATTAGCATCATTGAGCGGCAATATAGGCGCAAAACGCGCAGCCATAGCAATGCTCCTTTTCAACACAGCGGGAGCGATATGGGTAATGGCTATATTTTATCCGTTCTGCGATCTTTGTGCCTGGATTACTGAAAAATTCGGACAGGGAGATCCAAACCTTCTCTACGGATTCGTCAACGATCTTCAGACAACATCGCCCGATATCTACAATCATCTGTTTGACGGCACACTCCCCGCAGGCAATGCCACACTAAACACCATGACCCAGATGCAAGTGAGCGTATCGTTCGGCATGTCGGTATTCCCGACGCTTGCCACGACCCTCAACATGCTCATCATGATATGGTTTACCAATGCCTATGTAAAAATACTTGAATGGATCATTCCTTCACGCCACCGCGAAGAAGAAGAGTTCACCCTCAAGTTTATCTCACGCGGACTACTCGGCGTGTCGGAGCTTAACATCGCGCAAGCCGAAAAAGAACTGGAAGTATTTGCCGAACGCGTCGGGCGCATGGTGGGAATGGCACAGACCCTCGTGCACACCAAACCGGGCAACGACGATTTCAACCGCATTTATTCACGACTTGAAAAATATGAGGAAATTTCCGACAGAATGGAGCTGGAGATCGGAAACTTCCTGAAACATGTAGCCGAAGGACGTCTCTCCAACATCTCAAAACGACATGTGGCAGGGATGCTTTCAATCGTCACTGAGATCGAAAGTATTGCCGACTGCTGTCTTGGAATAGGGAAAATACTCTTGCGCAAACAGCAGGCCAACGTGCATTTCAACGAGAAGATATATCATAATATCGACACGATGTTTGAGTATGTTGACAAAGCCATGACCAACATGGTAAAACTCCTGTCGACAGTAGAGACTCCGCACGAAAGCGATATACTGACATCGTACAACACCGAGCGCGAGCTGAACAATAAACGCAACCAGCTCCGAACCGAAAACATAACAAACATAAACGAGAACCACTACGAATATCAGGCCGCAATCTTTTACATGGACATCGTGAGTTGTCTTGAAAAGACCGGCGACTACATCATAAATGTGGTTGATGCAGTGCGGACCGACTTCCGCAACAACAATTAAGCCAGTCATGTGATGTTTCCGACCAGCGTAGCCATAGGTATGGACATGCATCCATCGGGAGTACACACTCCTGACAACATTATCCTATCCGTTATACTGGCCCTGTTTGTGATCATGGGACTTAACGCCTCGCATCTCAGACATATAGTCTCGACATTTTTCGCCGATCTTTTGTCACACAGATCACGTGCAAACATATTTGACGTGCACAACACAGCCTCAGATACCCGAATTATCCTGCTCATGCTTGTGCAGACATCCATATTTGAGGGCATTCTACTTGCAGGCTGGAGTTCAACAGTTGCCACAAGCGATATGGCCTATGCCTCACGTGCCGGCATTTTATCAGCTATAGCCGCCGTTTTCAATCTGTTTTCCTACATTGCAAGTTCGACAGTAGGCTATGTGTTTACAACACCTCAGAATGCAAGCCTGTGGCGCCATACGCTGATCACTTCCCAAGGGATTCTCGGCATCAGTCTTCTTATTCCGACCACCGTATCGGTGCTATGGACCGACAATCCGGCATGGATATATATTTCAGGAATATCTTTATATATCCTGATGCGTATGTGCTACATTTATAAAGGGATTTCATTTTTTTATAACAATATATTATCGTCTTTTTACTTTATTTTGTATCTTTGCGCCCTTGAAATCATCCCGGTAATTGTTGTCGGCCGTGCCGCGCTCTTGCTATCGGTCGGGACATAGACATCTACCCTGTATTGATTGGAATCTACACAAGGAACAGCCTTCCTAAGCTTAATCCAATTAACCATTCTAAGCGTGAAGATAAAAAAAATACTGGTTTCCCAGCCTCAGCCTTCGTCGGGCAAATCGCCTTATTTCGACATCGCGAATCGCCATGGTGTAGAAGTGGTATTCCGCCCTTTTATCAAAGTGGAGGGGTTGTCGGCAAAAGAATTCCGCCAGCAAAAGATCAACATCTCAGATTTCACGGCAGTTATTTTCACTGCCCGTACTGCTATTGATCATTTCTTCCGTCTTTGTGAAGAGACACGCGTAAGCGTACCTGACACAATGAAGTATTTTTGCACCAATGAGCAGATCGCGCTCTATCTTCAAAAGTACATCACATTCCGCAAACGCCGTATATTTTTTGGATCCACAGGTAAACTTGACGGTTTGGTCACAATGCTACAGAAACATAACAAAGAGAAATTTCTCTATGTTGTGTCGGATGTACATGATGGCGCCGACGTAGCACCGCTTGAAAAAGCCGGTATAACATACACAACCGCCGTCATGTATCGCACCGTGAGCAACGATTTTGGAGCTGACGAGGCTTTCGACTACGATATGTTGTTGTTTTTCAGCCCTTCAGGCATAGAATCGCTAAAGAAAAACTTTCCCGACTTCGAGCAGGGAGACATTCGCATCGGCGTTTTTGGCCCTACCGTAGCAAAGGCTGTGAAAGATTCCGGTCTGCGACTCGATCTTGAGGCTCCCACCCCCGGCGCACCATCGATGACCACTGCTCTGGATCTTTATCTGGCCGAGCAGAAGCAGCAGTGAAAAAATACAGCCTGCCTAAACCTACAAAACTCTGCAGCACCGCCACTATCGACCGCCTTTTTTCAGGTCGCAGAGGAGGTGAAGAGACACACAGCGCGCTTGCCTATCCCCTAAGGGTAGTGTGGGCGCCTGCTTTATTTAGAAAAGACAATCACCGCGGGCTTAAATTCGTCATTTCTGTTCCCAAAAAGCGTCTGCGCCACGCCGTAGACCGTGTGACGATGCGACGCAGAATACGGGAATGCTACCGCCTCGGACGTCGAGACCACATGGAAGGATGCCCTGACGCAGATGTAGTGTTCATATATGTCGCCGACAAACTCATAGACACAAAGCGCATAAAAACCTCAATGGAGAGGCTTCTTACTAAAATAACAGGCATCACTGCCAAAGACACAGATATAACCGAAAAAGAGTAACCACAAAGTGATACGCAGGCTACTCATATTACCCATAAGGTTTTATCAACTGAGCATTTCTCCGATGTTTCCATCCAGCTGCCGATTTATACCTACATGCAGCCAATACGCAATCGAGGCAATCACCAAGCACGGAGCGATAAAGGGCACATGGCTCACTTTGAAACGCATAGCACGCTGCCATCCATGGGGCGGATCAGGCTACGACCCTGTACCCTGACCTGAAAAATAGCATGCCAACTTTACCTCAAGCCTCACAGTAAAAGGGTATGCATGAGAACGAGGCTTAGGACCGACTGCGTAAAAAAATCGGTTTTGCACGTCCCAAGAGCGGAATGATATCATTTTTGTCTCACCCGACGGTATATCGCAATCCAGATCTACAACACGTCTATGGATCTGAGTTCCATTGACATCAAAATATGATATATCAAGCGTGACCGCCTTAAGCAATCGAGTAGAGTCATTGTTTGTGACATGCAATGCCTCTCTGGTAGAACGCAATGGTTTTTCATAGCCTGAAACCACAACAAGCTTTCCAGGAAACGCAACACTATCCAGACGCACAGTTGAATCAACAACCTCTACTGTTCTAGCCTTAAGAGGCCGACGTATTGTGCGCTGAGCCAAAACTGCCGTCGAGCCCAAAAACAAAAAAGCGACAACAACCAACCTTACACAAAAAGACGGCAATAATCCGATCATAGATAGCGTGGCTGATAAGGTGGATTAGAATTGTCACGAGGCCATAACCTTATACAGCCATCAAGCCCCCTGGCCCGGTCATCGTAGGAGCGAACCGAAAAACGGAACATATAGGGCAGCAACCGCCACCAATTGACACGTATGCCACGACGCACAGGCGTAAAAGACAGCCGTCCGCCCGACAATGATAATGTAAACTTTATAACTCGATTTTTAGACCACTGAGAAGAGCGCACCGATCCGTCGGCATTTATCTCGGCCATAGAGGCATCGTACGTGTCTACCTTGGCTGTCGGCACGACGTAGCCAAGAAGTGTACCACTTTCAATGCCGATTCCCGATGATGAAACAGAAACGACCCTGAACCGCATCGCGCCAGGATCCTCCCTCTCAATCACTATCGACTGTCCGGTCGCAGGGAACAGCCACACTCCCTCAAGATCAACCATAGGAAGATTTGAGAGCCGCCCGACAATCTCCTCTTGTGTATCATATCCCTCCAGTGTCTCGGCAGTCATGGAGAAAGCATCCGCCATGACCGTCAATACAGACAATATCAGGATAGAGCACAACCGCATGAGATAGTGTACGGTCAGACTGTGGCAAATGTATAGGAGAAGCCGAATGTAAGAAGCTCTTTCATCTGCCAGCATTTCCATGCGGTGTCCGAGTTACGCGAAGAATCGTAACGGAGGTGTGTGAAAACCCTTGTGGACAGGAAACGGTTTATGGAAAAATTGATAGTGTGCTCCCAATCACCCTGCACATAGGAATAATCAGTAAACAGGTAGAATCTGGAGCTATAGGAAATATTGTAGGCTATCTGCCATGAAAATTTCGCCTCTATATTCGAACCGTACTGACTCACAGTGCGATGTCCCTCTTTTATACCGAGTGCGGTTTCATTCATTTTTCTTGACAGACAGGATTTCAAGTTATATGAGAACGGCGAAACCGAAAGTCCCAGATTGACAGTCTTAGGCTTGTTGGTAAAATTATATGTCATACCGACACCGAGGTTGAGTTCTCCAGGAGAAAGGAAAGCTGCCTTCAGATTATTGGAATTTGCCGCATAATTCTGCAAAAACTGTGTCTTTGCCTGCAAGGTGATTGTATAGTACCAGTTTTTAAACGCCTTGAAACCGAACTTGGAGTTTACCTGAAACAGGTCCTCTGAAATATTGTAGTTTCGCAAAGTATCATTTGGAGCCGAGTTCAAAGACAGCCTGTAAAGAATCGTGTTTTCGAACATGATGTTTGGATGGTAGGCTGTGTTTAGCTTGAAATTATAAACCCCTTCTATGCGCAGATTGACATTGGAGTTTCCACCCTGATACCAGTTGGCGGAATTATATGCCTGTGCGAACTGTGCAGACCCGTTGAACGACTCTATCCAATGCTTGCGGCGTGTATCTACCGAAAGTTCAGTATCGCCAGGAGCCGGAGACACCGTGATTTCCTCGACAACAATACGGGCATGCTCGGGGTCGGCATAAGCCACATACTGCTTTGGTGGATCAGGCAGGTCGGCAAGGTTATAGCGCACAAGCTCAGGATAGCGCACAAAGAAACGCTGCCTTGTTTCCTGAAGGTAACGGCGTGCACTCACACCCCGCTCAGCCCAACTAAGAGCCGGATTGCCGCTGAATGTACGAGAGAAAGGAGCAACCGAGTCCAACTTTTCAAAATGAGTAAACACGATAGGGGTAGCGATAAACCACCGCGGAAGCATGAGATCACTGACATCAATCGTGGTGTCAATAACCAGTGTATCGGGAACAACAACGACATTGGTGTCAGGCTCCACCTTTGTCAGCTCATCATCGGCCTCATCGCCAAAGAAATCCTCAAGCACAACCGCAGCAGGAGGATCTTCCTCGAGATCATCGTCATCTTCGCCAAGATAAACCTGCGCTCCGGCAGTAAATACCGAAGAAAGAAGAATCGAAAGCAAGAGCAAAAGTCGGCTTGGGTCAAATCGCATAGACAAAAAAATTTATAATCAGACTAAAAGATCCAACACAGTTATTCATCGTGATTTCCCGAATAGCGGATCGGCAGAAAACTTGTGCGGGAATATTTACAAAGATATAGAAATTTTTGTTAACACCATGATTTCTTGCATCCAAATCAAGATTCTTTTATCTATGCACGATCATGAGATATTTGCAACTCGAAATAACTTATATTTTAACTTGAAACATTCTGATAAATGGTAAAAAAATCTTAATTTTGCAGTCCGAAGTTTCCGATAAACCCATGTCTTTCTGCAAGGAACAAGCACGAGCCGTCTGACATTAATAGAATATTGAAATACAATTTACATTTTATAAAATTTATCATTATCAGCCTGTGTTTATGAAGAGATTTCTTCTATTGACAGCCGCACTGATAGTCGTATGGGCCACAGCCTATGCTGATATCACGTGCCACGGCACAGTCGTCGACAACGAGGGGGAGCCCATAATAGGGGCAGTAGTGACACCTGACGGGAAACCCAACAACGGTGTACCTACAGACATCGACGGTCATTTCACTATCAAAGTGCCTGACGGAACTAAAAAACTACGTATTGAGTACGTGGGGATGAAACCCCTGACTGTAGCCGCTACCTCAGAGATAGGCACAGTAAAAATGGAAGTTTCAGCCTACATGCTTCAGGATGTAGTGGTGACTCAATCGATTGCCCGGACCCGCAAAACTCCGGTGGCAGTATCGGCTATTGACGCCCAGACCATCGATGTGAAACTCGGCAACCAGGAGCTTCCAGAAATACTGAAAACCACTCCCGGCGTATGGGCAACGAAGGACGGCGGCGGTTTCGGCGATGCCAAAATCAACATACGCGGCTTCAAGGCCTCCAACACCGCTACAATGGTAAACGGTGTACCTGTCAATGACATGGAGTGGGGAGGAATCTATTGGTCCAACTGGAGCGGACTCGGCGACATCATCTCTTCGATGCAAGTGCAACGCGGGCTCGGTGCGACCATAATCTCTTCACCTTCGTTTGGCGGCACAATCAACATGATAACCCGAGGACTCGACTCCAAAAAAGGAGGCACAGCCTGGTACGGTCTCGGCAATGACAACGCGATGAACTATGGCATATCATTCTCGACAGGCCTGATGAAAAACGGCTGGGCAATGACGTTCCTCGGCTCACGTAAAACCGGAAACGGATATGTGCTCGGAACACAGTATGAACAGTTCAACTACTTCCTGAACATATCGAAGCGACTGAACGAGAACAATCAGATCTCATTCACCGTGACAGGAGCGCCACAGACCCATTACCAGCGCAGTTCGCAGGACGGTCTGTCGGTAAAGGGATGGCAGAACGCCGCCAACTATATGCCTAAAGGACAGCAGTACCGCTATAACCCGACTTATGGCTTTGACCTCTCCGGTCAGGAGCGTTCGTCGCATATCAACAAATACAACAAGCCGGTAGCGATGATCAACCATACATGGCAGATCAACCATAAGTCATCGCTCAGCTCTGTTATCTACGCATCGATAGGAACCGGTGGCGGCACAAGCGGCCAAGGCGCCCAGATCGGTACAAGCACCAGAACCTATTACGACTACTGGTTCGGATCGACAAACGGAGCGCTCAACTGGAAGTCCATAACCAACAACGGCGTAACTTATGAGATGCGTCATCCCAACGGATATTTCGCATACGATAACGTGCAACGCATGAATGCCGCATCGACCACCGGCGCGCTGATGATCATGTCGAACTCGGTGAACAACCACCAATGGTACGGCGGCGTCTCCAACTACAAGAATGACATCACCGACAACACATCAATCACTGCCGGTATAGACATACGCTACTACAACGGCAAGCACACCAACGAAATAAGCGATCTATATGACGGAGCTTATTTTATCGACTACTACCGCTCGGCCTCAAACAACTTCCGCACATTCGCCACAGCAGAAGAACAGGCCGCTTACCGCCAGCAGAAACTTGGAGTAGGTGATGTGATTTACCGCAACTGGAACAGCCGCATCTGGCAGGAAGGTGTTTACGGCCAAATCGAGCACAATCTTCTCGACAAAAACCTCAACCTGGTTCTGTCGGGAGCTATGAACCTGAACACATATACCCGCTACGAACATCTCTATGTAAATCCTGAGGACAGCAAGTCTCCGACACGTACATTCTTTGCCGGATCGGTGAAAGGCGGAGCCAACTACAACATAGACAGAAACAACAATGTGTTTGTAAACGGCGGTTATATCACCCGCGCACCTTATCTGCAGTACGGTGTGTTTGTTTCGCCTGCCAATTCAAATGCCGTAAACCCCAATCCCCGCAACGAAAAAGTAGGAGCATTCGAGGCTGGATATGAATACCATTCGCCTACATTCACCGCACAGCTCAACGGATATTACACCCTGTGGATGGACCGCACGATGATATCTACCGGCACACTGGAGTATGACGGCGGCCGCTATACAGCCACCATGAACGGCGTAGACTCGCGATATATGGGCCTTGAGCTAAACTTCGTCTACAAGCCCACCAAATGGTTCGAGCTTTCAGGTATGCTTGCATGGGCCGACAACACCTGGCAGAACGCTCCTATCGGCTATTACTACAACAGCCAGGGCCAGGCCCTCGCATCGCTTGGCGACCAAAGCCATCCTGCCGAAGTAACTACCCCCATGGCCGAAAATCACCTTTGGACCAAAATCAACCAGAAAGGTGTGAAAGTGGGTGGATCGGCTCAGACAACCGGAGCGCTCGGTGTACAGTTCAAGCCTTTCTCCGGCTTTAGAGTGGGAGCCGACTGGACAATGAATGCACGCAATTATTCCGATTATTCACTTACCAACTCAAGCAACTCATCGCAACTCAAGCCCGGCAAGACACTTGATATATCCAAACCCTGGTGCATTCCTTTCGGCAACCAGCTCGACATGAACGCAAGCTACAGCTTCCCGATCACAGGCGACGTGCGTTGCACCTTCTCGGCCAATGTATACAACGTCCTCGGAAACTACTACATAATGGACGCATACACAGACCACAGCACACCCGGCACATGGGAAACCGCCTATAGAGTATTCTACAGCCATGGCCGCACGTTCAATCTGCGAATGAAACTCCATTTCTAAAAAGCATCAGAAGAAAAAACGATGAATAAAGTCATTATAAAAGCGCTGACGGCTACCGGCCTGACCATCGGTCTGGGCAGTTGCGGCGTAAACTCCTGGAACGACGAGATGCTCGATGGATTTGAGCCAGGAACAGACTACAACAACCCGACAACCAATGTCTCGTACACGCTAACAGAGAGTGACTACCAGACAATAGCCAAACTGATGGAGGCGATTGCAACCACCGATGCCGAAAAAGCAGAGGCTAAGGCGATAGCAACCAATCTTTATCTGAACTCCGAAGGTTCGTTTCCGGCAACGACGGCTCTTCCGGCATTCATGCAGAGCCCTACTTTTCCTTACTACCTGTCGGACAACGGCAGCTGGATCGATATGGTTTATGCCGAAGCAAGCGAAACCGATCCGACTCTTGCCATAATCGCATCGGCATCAGCCTACACCGTCGACAAGGACGGTTATCAAAGCGCATGGGGCAGTAAAGATGACTACATACAGGCGTTCACTCCTGCTGTGAGCGCGACCGACAAGATTCCGGCTCTTCTTAAAGAAAAAATGACCGATGCCGAAAAAGGGCAGTTCTGTGTGGTAACCTACAATATCGCCACCGAAGAGCCTGTATTTGCCGATGCCGAATACGTGCCTGTAAAATTCAACGGCGGCAATGTGTACATTTTTGCCGACAACGGTATCGCCGACGGTCTTCTGGGCGGCAACCCAGACAAAACTTACGGGTACATCAACAACAACGACAACGTCACTATTGAAGCCGACGGCACACTGAGCGGCGGCAAAGCCGAGAATGTCTACAAGTTCACAGATGTCGACGGTGAGTTCATGACCATGCAGGATGCCTTGGGACGTTATCTGTACATGAGCGGCACTTTCAACAGTTTCAACGTATCGGACAAGGCTGATGTAAAAGACGACAGCTATCTGTGGAGCGTGACCGACAACAACGGCGACGGCACCTGGACAATCAAGAACAAAGCGATGGACAAGTGGATGCAGTACAGCACCAATTACTCATCGTGGGGCGCCTACAACTACGCCTCCGGGGAGAATCCGGCTCTTTTCTATTCCGACGGAGAAAACGTGCTTACCGCCAACGCTGACCCTGACGCATCGGGCCGCTATCCGATAGTCAATCCGACTACCAGAACTGTCAATGCGGTATACACCTACGACGGCTCGAAATGGTATACAGCATCAGGCATAGTTGTTCTGAATCCCGAAGACTACACCGCTATGGGATTCTCCAACAACAAACTTGAAGATGCCGAACTATATCTGCCGTCCTATCTGCGCAACAAGCTCCCTTATGCCCAGACAGGAGAGGAGGTCTATGTGGTATATAACCGCAATGCAACGGCACTTTACGTGTTTGACGGAAGCAGCTGGAGCCAGAATGACAACGGACTTGAGACTGTAACCGGACGCTACAAAAAAGATAGCGGCTCGTGGAAGTTTGAGAAGTATATCGGCAAAGCCATGTATGACCTCGTGACCGACGGCACTCTTGAGCTCGAACACTCCTACCTGCTTGTAGCCGAGGGCATCTGCGCCACACCATTCACATCAACCAGAAATCCTTACTACTCTTATTTCTACACCGAACCGATAAGCGATAAGGACGGAGTTATCGTGACTCCCACTGATGTCAATGCATTCCATCTCACAACAAGCTACACAGGAGCCAACGACAAGAAACACACGGCTCCAGACGGCTACTTCTACATCATCGATTCCTACGGACAGATAATCTATGTGAACGATGACACCTACAACACGTTCTACAAAAATGACGATGTGGATCCGGAATATGACGGCTGCTTCTGGAAAGCTACAACAAATGCCGACGGCACCTGGACTATAGCCAATTTCTACAATAAGACGATACAGTATTCAATAAAATACGCTTCGTTCGGATGCTACAGCGCGGAACAGAATAACGCCGCACTGCCCCGACTGTACAAGTTGCAGCAGTAACATCCAATCGGTAACAAAACCACTATGGATCCGGAGTCGATGCCTGAAAGCATTGCTCCGGATTCTTTTTTTAGACTTACACCGATTGTTTTTAGGCCAATTTCGCAATCGCCGAATGCAGAAAATGTTTATCTTCGCAGAAAAGAAAAATAAACGCTTCCAACCAAGCAACCAAATAAGCCATGGCAAAAGTCCTGATCATAGGTGCCGGCGGAGTCGGCACAGTCGTAGCATACAAATGCGCCCAAAACCGCGAAGTTTTTGACCAGATAGTACTTGCATCGCGCACTAAATCGAAATGCGACGCAATAGCCGCAAAAATAGGCGCTGACAACATCACCACCGACCGTGTAGACGCCGACAATGTCGACGAGCTTTGTGAACTTCTGCGCCGCCACCGCCCCGATATCGTGATCAATGTAGCACTTCCCTATCAGGATCTGACGATAATGGAGGCATGCCTGGCATGTGGAGTCAACTATCTTGACACGGCCAACTATGAGCCTAAGGATGAAGCTCATTTCGAGTACAGCTGGCAATGGGCCTATCGCGAGCGTTTTGAAAAAGCCGGCCTGACAGCCATTCTGGGCTGCGGATTCGATCCCGGCGTGTCGGCTGTGTTTACCGCATACGCCGCAAAACACTATTTCTCAGAGATGGAGACTCTTGACATTGTAGACTGCAATGCAGGCGACCACGGCAAGGCATTCGCAACCAACTTCAATCCTGAGATCAACATACGCGAAATCACTCAGAATGGCCGCTACTGGCAGAACGGCCAATGGGTTACCACCGGCCCGCTTGAAATACATACAGATCTCACATACCCCAACATAGGCAAACGAGACAGCTATCTGCTCTATCACGAGGAACTTGAATCACTGGTACAAAATTTCCCGACAATCAAACGCGCCCGCTTCTGGATGACATTCGGACAAGAATATCTGACTCACCTGCGTGTAATTCAGAATATAGGCATGGCCCGTATCGATGAGGTAGAGTACAATGGGGTAAAGATAGTACCGCTTCAGTTCCTGAAAGCTGTACTACCCAATCCACAGGACCTCGGTGAGAACTACCACGGCGAGACCTCAATAGGATGCCGCATCTCGGGAAAAGGCAAAGACGGCAACGAGATGACATATTACATCTACAATAACTGCAGCCATGAAGCCGCCTATAAGGAAACGGGTATGCAGGCTGTGAGCTATACCACCGGAGTGCCGGCAATGATAGGCGCCATGATGTTCCTGACCGGCAAATGGAACAAACCGGGAGTACACAACGTGGAGGAATTTGATCCGGATCCATTCATGGAGCAGCTTCCCAAACAGGGGCTGCCATGGAACGAAGTCATCAACGGAGACCTCGAAGTCGATAAGATCGGCTGACAAGACCTGAAATACCTGCCGCAATGAAATCACTCAGACATCTCATAGCCGCACTTGCTCTGACCGGAGCCGCATGTATCACAACAAGCCTAACATCCGCTCCGCCCGATCAAACGGACTGTGGCGAGGACAAGGTCTACGGCATTGCGTTTTATAATCTTGAGAATCTGTTTGACACAATCAACCAGAGCGGCAAATTTGATCTTGAGTTCACTCCCGGAGGCTCCCGCGCATGGGACACCGAAAAATACCGCGCAAAACTCCAGAAACTTGCCACGGCAATACATGCCATGAGCGATGAAAGGACTCCGTCGGGCCCTGCCATCATCGGCATTTCGGAAGTTGAGAACGAAAGTGTTGTGCGAGATCTGGTCAACACACCACCACTAAGTGAACGAGCACTGAAATATGTACATCACGATTCACCAGACAGCCGAGGAATCGATGTGGCATTGCTATATGATCCGAATGAGTTTGAAGTTACAGAAGTACTCAATGCCCCTCTGACAACCGTAGATTTCGCGACACGAGATCAAATGGCTGTGACAGGGGTTCTTGGCGACGACACTCTCACTGTGATTGTCAATCACTGGCCTTCGAGGCTTGGCGGCGAGGATGAATCCCGTCCAAACCGCATCAAAGCCGCCGAACTGTCGAAACAAATCGCAGGAAAATACTGGAAAGAACGCCCCCGACAGCATGTAATCATCATGGGAGACCTCAATGATGATCCATCGAGCTACTCTGTAGCTGTGACACTTGCCGCTGCCGCTAATCCGGATAATGTGAAAAACCACTCATTCTACAATCCGTGGTGGGATATATGGGATGAGGACACATGCGGAACTCTGAGTTATCGTGGCAAATGGAATCTTTTTGACCAAATACTGGTATCAGGCACCCTTATCGACAACAAGAAAGGTGTGGCAACAGGTAATCTGCGCTACGACAGTGCCAGAATAAACGATTTCGAGTTTCTGAAAAATCCACCAGACAGCCGCTATGCCGGCACCCCACTCCGCACACATGCATCCGGCAAATGGCTTGACGGGTATTCAGACCATTTTCCGACAGAGATATTCCTCATTAGAAAATGATTAGAATAATCATATTCGTCCTTCTAATGGTTGTTGCCCTGACTGCGGTCGCGCAGTTCAGAAACGGCCTGAGAGGAGGATGGGAAAATGTGGATATCTCTTCGGATATTTTCATGTCACAGGCAGAATATCAATCAGCAGAGAATGACGAGCCCGGAGTAAATCTGGCCATGCGAGGCGGATATATATATGTAAAGACCGACCACACCATAAATGTGAAGGTCTTGAGCGTACTCGGATCCACTGTCTCAGACACAACGATTGATGCCGGAACATTCCGTCTGCTTCTGCAAAAACGCGGAATATACATAGTAAAAGCAGGAAAAAGCGCACGACGGGTTAAAGTTAACTGAAACCAAGTATCTAAAAAACATTCAAGCATATCCTTCAAGGATGCACAAGTGGTGTGCATCCTTGTTCTGTTTAACCTGAATAAATTGCAGAATAACAAATTATACAGTCAGGCTATATATATGTATCAAAGAAAACATTATCTTTACAACGACCTTATTTTCTATAACAACCCGACCTAATCATTTATCCATACATAATAATCATGCGCATCAGCAAATTTTTGAGCCGTAGTATTGTGCTTGCTGTTATCGGCCTTATCACAACAACGGCCAATGCCCAGAACGCCGAAGCAAACCTTCAGGCATTGTTCGCCAAATCAGCAACCGAAAGCAGTGGCAACCGGGAGTATGTTCCGACCGAAGAGAACCTGCAAGCCCGTAAGGAATTTGAACAGAAGCGATTTGGCATTTTCATCCACTGGGGCTACTACAGTATGCCCGGACAGGGCGAATGGGTACTTACCCGAAGTAATGTTCCGGTAGACGAGTATCTTGCCCTTGCATCGGCATTTTATCCCTCGAAATTCAATGCCAAAGAATGGATAGACCTGTTCAAAGAGGCTGGCGCAAAATACATGTGCATCACATCGAGACATCACGACGGCTTCTCAATGTTCGACAGCAAATACACCGACTATGATATTGTTGATGCAACTCCTTTCAAAAGAGATATACTTAAGGAGCTTGCCGACGAATGCCACAAACAGGATTTCGGACTGAACCTCTACTACTCCCATGTAGACTGGTACCGAGACGATTATCCGACAGGATGGAGCGCAAACGAATACAACAACCTCAAGAAACACGAGGGCGACTATGCCTCCTACTATAAGTTTATGAATAATCAGCTTACCGAACTGCTCACAAATTACGGCAAGATCGGCGGCATCTGGTTTGACGGCGTTTTCGATCACCGACGCGACAGCATGGACTGGCATTTTCCCGAACAATTTGACATGGTGCATAAACTGCAACCGACATGTCTGATCGCCAACAACCATCACCGCGCGATCCAATATGGTGAGGATTTTCAGATTTTTGAGCGAGATCTACCTGGTGAAAACAAATCGGGGTTTGGAAATGCCGGCGGAGTAAGCGAGCTACCCTTGGAGACATGCCAGCAGATAGTGAACGGATCGTGGGGATATCATCTGAACAAGATGGACTGCAAGTCGCCCGCCGAATTGATAGGGATGCTTATCTCTACTGCAGGCAAAGGCGCCAATCTACTTCTGAACATAGGCCCACGCCCCAACGGTACAATACCAGAACCGGCAGCTGAGTCACTGAGAGGCTTGGGAAAATGGCTTGATAAATATGGTGAAACCATCTATGGAACAAAAGCCGGTGATCTGTCAGGTCAAAGCTGGGGATCCACCACCCGCAAGAGCGACAAACTGTATGTGCACATAACAAACCATCCCGGCAAAGATCTTTATATGCCGCTCGACTGCAAAGTGAAATCAGCAAAAATGTTTATAGACGGCTCTCCTGTAAAGTTTGATCAATGGAAGCATGGCATACAGCTACAACTCCCCGATCCTGCCGATGGTGAACCGGTAATGGTAATCGAATTGACGACAACGACAAAATAAAAGTGTATTATCAACTAAAAGGACGCTGTCATGCGTCCTTTTTAGTTACTTTAAAGTATAACAATTTTCCGGCGGTCAGACAATTGCGGGTGGTCACAGAATTACAGGACGACCGCCAAGCCTTATTTGGATGAATTGTCATACATGTCGTCAATTTCTTTTTTATAGTGGTCGTTGATGACCGGACGACGCAGTTTGAGTGTATTGGTCAGCTCCCCGCTATCCATAGTGAACTGCTTTGAGAGCAACGTGATACTCTTTACCCACTCGTAACGCGCAAGGCGATACTGGATGCGGGTGATGCGTTTCATGATGTACTCCTTGACCCACGGAAGATCAAGCAGCGCCTCACTGGAAATTGAATCGGCCTGTTTCATGCCCCGGCGGGTGCGCGCATAACGTCTTATCGCATCTATCGAAGGCACAATAAGCGCAGTCACAAATTTACGACCCTCACCAATCACAGCCGCCTGCTCGATAAACCGGTCTTCGGTGAGAAGACTCTCGAGAGCCTGAGGCGCGATATACTTACCGTTGGAAGTCTTTATAAGATCTTTGATACGGTCAGTAATCCAAATCGCACCATTTTCATCGATACGTCCGGCATCGCCTGTTCGAAACCAACCGTCGGCCGTGAATGCGGCTTCGGTTTCCTCCGGTTTGTTCCAATAACCTTTCATGACCGTAGGAGATTTCACCTGCACCTCCAGTGTCTGCTGATCCACACGCACCTCAATGCCAGACAGAGGCAGCCCTACAGATCCTATACAATACCCGGTTTCAGGATAACACGAAACAGTAGCGGTAGTCTCTGACAGACCATATCCGACAAGGATATTAACTCCTATTGCATGGAAAAATTCATTGACAGTATCGCCTATCGGAGCACCGGCCGTAGGAAACATCTTGCCACGGTCGACACCCATAGCACGCCGGATAGGACGGAAAATATTGCGGTCACAAAAACGGTATCGCCATTCAAGGAATTTCGGGACAGGCAAACCGAGACGGATATAATGAAGATTTCGTGAGCGGCCTACCGCAAGAGCCACCCGGAATGCGACACGACGGAGAGGTGACGAGCTATCGATTTTTTCCCGTATGGCATCGTAGGCCTTCTCCCAGAACCGCGGCACCGAACACATGAAAGAAGGACATACCTGCCGCACCGCCACAGCGATATCCTTCGGATCACGATTGATAAAAATGCGCACGCCGCGGTGCATACAGTAACACGTCCAGGCTTTTTCAAATATGTGACTCAGCGGCAGGAAACAAAGAGATGTGTCAAGCCTGGGGTTGAATCCAGCAAACCGCCGGTCGTGAAAGCGTATGGCCTCATCAAAGCAACTATGAAGAAGTATCGCTCCTTTTGGCTCTCCTGTAGTGCCTGAGGTGTAGATCAGAGTCGCCACATCGTCGGGCTGAGCGGACGCAGTAATATCATTTATAGCCTCACGATTCTCTTCAAGTGAATTGTGTCCTTTTTCAATAAACGCTGAAAAAGAGACAGTAGTGGTGTCGTCACTGTCGATCTTCACATCGTCCATCGCCACAAGATGACAGAAGCCGCTGTGGAATGTGCGTATGCGACGTGCGTTGTCATATTGCTCCTGACCGCCGCAAAACAGTATAGACGCCTTGCTGTCGTTGACCACATAGGCGACCTGATCGGGGCTTGAAGTAGAATATATTGAAACCGGAACAGCCCTAAGCCTGTATGCGGCAAAATCGACAATGAGCGCGCCAGCGCGGTTAGGTGAATATACTGCCACACATTCTCCCGGTTTGAGCCCCTTTCCGTAGAAAGCCGAAGCCGCATCGTCAACAAAACCGGCAAACTCCTGCCAAGAGTAGTTTCTCCAGTCATCATTGACCGACGGCCGGTCAGAGAAAACTATCGTATCGGCTTTATTCTCTCTGATTTTCCGAGAGAGAAGTCCCGTCAATATATTCTTATAATCCATTATTCTCTAAAAAATACGGCACAAAGATAATAAATAATCCGCGTAGTTGTCATTTTGGTTATGACTGACTATCTTTGCTATTGCAACAAACAAACTGACACAATGGCACAATATTATTTCCTGGACAAAAACAATACCCAGCAAGGTCCTGTAGAAGAATCGCAACTCACTGTCAACGGAGTAACCGCCAGCACAATGGTGTGGTGCGCAGGTATGGCCGACTGGAAGCCGGCAGGCGAAGTACCAGAACTTGCCTACATCTTCAGGCCCCAGACCGCCGGCTATGCACAGCCCGCCACCGGTTACTATACCCCACAGCAGCCCGGCGCACCCATGACAAACATAGCACCGCCCAACAATCTTGTATGGGCAATTCTCTCTACCGTATTATGCTGCCTCCCTCTCGGTGTCGTGTCTATCATCTATGCATCACAGGTAGATTCAGAATGGAACCGCGGAAATGCCAATGAAGCCTACCGCAAATCACGTCTGGCACGCAACTGGGCTATCGCATCGGCATGTTCAGGACTTGTCATCAGCACAATCTATATAATTTGCATATTCATAGGCGCATTTGCAGAAGCAATCTGATCGTTGCGATCGCAGCGGCAACTGCAATAATTGCGATAATAACAATAGGGTGCGTCGATCCAAATGAGGCACTCTGGATGCCCAAGTGCCCCTTAAAGATTCTTACGGGGTATGATTGTCCGGGATGCGGGGCGACCCGTGCGATGCATGCGGCATTGCACGGAAATTTTATCAGTGCCATACACTATAATCTGTTTTTAATCGCAGGTATCGGATATGCAATGCTTGCCGCTGTTGCCACGTGGCTGCCATTTGTCAGTAAGCGCAAGCGTATACGCAGCCTTATCCTTGGCCCAGCCGCAGGATGGATCTACATCACGCTTTTTTTCGCATGGTGGATCGTGAGAAACATTCTGGGTGTGTAGATGCGGCCGGGAGACACTGTTCCACAACTTATTTTTGCATCCCCATACTACAACCCCCCGGTGCTTAATTGTGTAATGCCCGTTTCACAGGCTTATAAGGGCGGCATAAGAAGGTATGTCTCTCTGAAAAGTATAGCCTGACGGCGCCGACGGATCGGCTTTGCAGCAATAGTGGTTGACACCGTTGCTGACTATGATCCAACGTGTGCCAAGCACCATGTTATAGCGGATAATCTGATCAAATGTTTTTTCAGTAATCACTACTGCGGGAGATTTATATTCTATAACCGCCACCGGTTGCGCCGCCGAATCATAGATAACTGTATCACACCGTCGTGATCTGCCGTTGTGACTTATAGCCACTTCATTAGCCATTCGTCCTGGAGGATAGTGCATGGATGCGACAAGAAATGCCACAAAATGCTGGCGGACGCGTTCTTCAGGAGTAAAAGCCACCCATCGGCGACGCAACGGATCAAAAACCCTTATAACGCCATCGGGACAGCGCCGCAGCCGCATAGACACATCGGGAAGCGATAGCGGCGTATAATCGATATCTTCCTGATGACTCAAAACGGTTTGCGATATTTATCGGCAACGCCCGACGATGCGTCGTCAAGTATAGAAAGATAAGAAGCATAGCGGCTTTGCGCGATTGCAGACTGCTCGATAGCATGGGCTACAGCACAGCCCGGTTCTCCGGTGTGAGTGCAGTCACCGAAACGGCACTCTCTCCCTGTAGAAAAAATTTCCGGGAAATAATGACTGACCTCACGCGGATCCATATCGATGGTACCGAAGCCTTTTACACCCGGCGTGTCAATAAGATACCCCCCTCCATTATCATCGGGGACAGGAAACATCTCGGAGAACGTAGTTGTATGCATGCCTGTGCCATGAATGTCGGATATATGTCCCGTGCGAAGGTCAAGCCCAGGTATAAGCCTGTTGATAAGGGTAGTCTTACCTACTCCTGAATTTCCTGACAACAAAGTTATCTTTCCACTCAGTATACTGCGGAGTTTTTCGATTCCGTCGCCTGTACGGGCCGATATATCGACAACCTCATAGCCTATTGACCGATAAAGATATCCAAATGCCTCAAGATACTCGCATTCATCGGTACCGGACTGAATAAGATCAGTTTTATTTATGGCTATGACAGCGTGAACCCCATAGGCCTCGGCTGTCGCGAGAAAACGGTCGATAAATGTAGTTGAAGTGGCAGGATGAAACAAGGTTACCACAAGCAGCGCCTGATCGATGTTGGCAGCCAGAATATGAGACTCTTTTGACAAATTGCTCGCACGACGTATAATGTAGTTGGCACGAGGCAGGACTTTTGTTATAAATGCCTCTCCGGGAGTAGCACCCAGCCTTATCTCAACATGATCGCCTACAGCCACAGGGTTGGTCGTGCGCAAGCCCTTTATGCGGAAATTGCCTTTTGCAGCGCATAAGACCTCGCGGCCGTCAGAAGTCAGCACGACATAACGGCTACCTGTATTTCGTATGACTAAATTATAATCCACTTCAAAATTAACCGATAAAAAACAAAGGCACCGTGTGAGTCCCAATAACGTTAACTCAACCGCTGCCTTTTGTATTTTAATTAAAAGAGATGATCAGAAAGGAAGGTCGTCGGAGCCTGATACCGCAGTATCTCCTACCGGAGCCGGCGGGAAGTCGACAGGCGGATAGTTGTTGTCGACAGGCTGCTGGGCATTGTCACCGTCGAGATGCTCGGCTTTCCATCCACGGATACTTGTGTACCAACGGCCATTGTACTCGCGACTTTCTATATCAAAGCTGAGTCTTATTGTCTGACCGCCTTCAAGCGGATACTGATCGGCACGGTCTCCGAAAAAATCAAAAAAGACTTTTTTAGGATAGGTTTCCTGAGTTTCGAGAACATACTCGCGTTTTTTCCAGACATTGCCGGCCTTGCTCGTACCCGACACAGGAGGCAGGACCTGGATAATTTTGCCAGTGATTTCCATATATGGGTGATTGATAAAATTTTACTATTCAGACACTGCCACCGTCACAATAGTGCGCCGATAACAATTGTAAATGCAAATATACACAAAAAGGGGCGAATATTGCGTTTAAAGGGGATAAATACGCTAAATTTGTGAGACATTTACCAACTCAGACCCCATTCATGGATTTCAAGCTACAGGCAACCGCACCCGACTCTAACGCAAGAGCCGGAGAAATAACGACTGATCATGGCAAAATTCTCACACCGGTGTTCATGCCTGTGGGTACAGTCGGATCGGTCAAGGGAGTGCACATGAGCGAGCTGCGCGACGATATAAAAGCTCAGATCATTCTCGGCAACACCTATCACCTGTATCTGCGTCCCGGGCTTGAGATATTACGAGGAGCCGGAGGCCTCCACAAATTCAACGGATGGGAGAAACCGATACTTACCGACAGCGGCGGTTTTCAGGTGTTCTCTCTTGCCTCCACCCGCAAGCTGAAAGAGGAAGGAGTGGAATTCAGAAGCCACCTCGACGGATCGAGGCACCTATTCACACCAGAGGGCACAGTGGACATACAGCGAGTGATCGGAGCCGACATAATAATGGCTCTTGACGAATGCACTCCAGGTACAGCCGACAAATCATACGCCAAGAAATCGCTTGACATGACCATGCGCTGGCTCCACCGCGGATGGGACCGGTTTAAATCGACAGAAGGCCTCTACGGTTACCGTCAAACTTTTTTCCCTATCGTACAAGGCTGCACCTATACCGATCTGCGACGCCAGGCCGCCGAGGAAGTCGCAGCACTCGGCGCTGACGGAAACGCCATAGGAGGTCTTGCCGTAGGCGAACCCGCAGAAGTAATGTATGAGATGATCGAAGTGGTCAACGAGGTGCTGCCGGCCGATCGTCCGCGATACCTGATGGGAGTGGGCACTCCTGTGAATCTACTCGAAGCCATCGACCGTGGCGTGGACATGATGGACTGCGTTATGCCCACACGCAACGGACGCAACGGAATGCTGTTCACCAAAAACGGCATAATGAACATGCGCAATAAAAAGTGGGCCGATGATTTCTCTCCGATCGAAGCCGACGGCGCAAGCGAGGTAGACCGAGTCTACTCACGCGCCTATCTACGTCATCTCATGGTGTCGGGCGAGCTTCTCGGCCTACAGATCGCGTCGATACACAACCTGGCATTCTATCTGTGGCTGACCGGCGAAGCACGCAAGCATATCGTTGCAGGCGACTTCAAGACATGGAAGGAAATGATGGTGCCACGTCTTATGCAACGTCTATAAGAAAGGCCTGAAGTAATGACCAGACTGAAGAAAATAGGCAGCGGAATAGCCATTGTCGCAAAAAAAGCGCCCGGAAGCCACATAGCCGGCAACCGCATAAGCCGGATGTGGAGACGGTTCAAGATCCTTGACCGATATATAATGGGCAAGTTCTTAGGAACCTATGTATTCGCGATCGCGCTTATACTTGCAATCACGGTGATGTTTGACATCAACGAGAAACTTGACGCTTTTCTGAAGGCACCGCTCAAGGCTACGATTTTCGACTATTTCATGAACTTCCTGCCTTATTTCGCCAATCAGTTCAGTCCGCTTTTCACTTTCATCGCAGTGATTTTCTTCACATCGAAACTTGCCGGCAATTCCGAAATAATAGCGATGCTCTCGTCAGGAGTAAGCTACAAACGGCTTTTGCGCCCCTATCTGGCTTCGGCTGCGGTAATAGCGCTGGTCACATTCGTGTTGAGCGCCTATGTGATTCCGCCTGCCAACGTGAAACGTATCGAATTTACAAACACCTATGTAAAAAACAAACGTGTAGACTACGGAAGCAATATAATGCTACAGGTAGCTCCCGGCCAGATCGCCTATATGACCAGATACGACAACAACCTGCGCACCGGCTATAAGTTTTCACTCGAATCTTTCAAGGACAAACAGCTTGTATCGAGGCTGACATCGCAGAGCATAAAATGGGATACTCTTTACAACTGGACCGTGCGCGACTATATGATACGCGACTTTGCGGACGGTCGTGAAATCATAACTACCGGCACATCACTCGACACAATCATAAAATTTGAGCCACGCGATTTCCTGATATCGGAGAATGACCACGAGACTCTGACCTCTCCACAACTTAACGCCTACATACAACGGCAGAAAGAGCGCGGCGTGTCGAACATCAAGTCATTTGAGATCGAGTACCACCGCCGTTATGCCATGACAGCAGCGGCATTTATCCTTACGGTAATCGGCATGTCGCTCTCCTCCAAAAAAGTACGCGGCGGCATGGGGCTAAACATCGGCATAGGACTGGCCTTGAGTTTCAGCTATATCCTGTTTATGACCGTGACCTCCACATTTGCCGTGTCAGGGCTAACATCGCCTATGGTTGCAATGTGGATCCCAAACATCATCTACACAATAGTCGCCATCGCTCTCTACCGCAGGGCATCGGGCGGACGATAAACATCAATCCGAATGAAAAAACTACTCTTACTCCTTATAGCGCTGCTTTGTCAGATATATGTGACGGCACAGGATATACCACAAGACAGTGTGCCGACAGGCGACACACCCTACTTGCAGGCCATAGAACAGGCTGACACCGCAATAGCCCACGAGGAATGGGAAAAAGCGTTGCAGTTTCTTGACAAAGCCATGCATCTCGAGCCATCGAACCCGTCGAATGTGCTACTGCTTTCCAATGCCGGCATGTTGAGATATTATCTCGGGCAGGATTCTGCAGCCATAGCTATGCTCGACGCGGCCCACGCCATCGCTCCCGCCTCGGTGACAGTGCTCACCAACCGGGCACGGATACTAAACGCTACCGGACAGACCACCAGAGCGTTCGCCGACTATCGCCTTGTCACACAGCTCGACTCTACCCTTTTTGACCCGTGGCTTCAACTCGGATTCCTGCAACTGCGCGGAGGCGATTTCAATGGTGCCGAAGCTTCGATAACAAAGGCAGAGGACCTTGAGCCAGACAATGTGCAGGTGATACTCACCAAAGCACTGTTTCTGGAGGCTACCGGACGCCCAGACGAAGCGATCCCCTATTACACCAGGCTGATACGCAATGAGGCTTCGCCTGAACTGTATGCCGCACGCGCGATATGCAACATACGCATCGACGACCTTGGGGTGGCATCGGAGGATATAGCTAAAGGTCTTGAAATGTCACCTGACGATCCGGATCTGCTTGTGGCCCGCGCCCTGCTCAACCGCCGCCGCTATCGCGAAAAAGACGCTGAAGCCGATGCTCTCGCCGCAATAAAAGCCGGCGCAGACCCTCTGCGAGTTAAAGTGATAACCGGATTCGGAAATTAGCAACGGTTTGATATTTTTCACAACGATTTTAACAAAAAAGCATTATCTTTGGGGGAAGAAATCAATTTAAACAAACTAAATAGCTTTCGAAGTTATGAAGATTGAGAAGATCATCGGCCGCGAGGTACTTGACTCGCGCGGCAATCCCACAGTAGAAGTGGACGTTATCCTTGAATCCGGCGTACGCGGCCGTGCATCTGTTCCCTCCGGCGCATCGACCGGCGTAAACGAAGCACTCGAACTCCGCGACGGCGACAAGAGCCGCTACATGGGCAAGGGCGTACAGAAAGCCGTTGCCAACGTGAACGGCCCGATCGCAGAAGCCCTCAAGGGTATGAGCGCTCTCGACCAGATCGCAATCGACGAGAAGATGCTTGCACTCGACGGCACAGAAACCAAGAGCAACCTCGGCGCAAACGCTATTCTCGGCGTATCGCTCGCAGTTGCAAAGGCAGCAGCCGAGTATCTCGACATGCCTCTCTATAAATACATCGGCGGATGCAACAGCTATGCATTGCCTGTTCCGATGATGAACATCATCAACGGCGGCGCTCACTCTGACGCCCCCATCTGCTTCCAGGAATTCATGATCCGCCCCATCGGCGCCACCACTTTCAAGGAAGGCATCCGCATGGGCACCGAGGTATTCCACAACCTGAAAAAAGTGCTTCATGACCGCAACCTCTCGACAGCAGTAGGTGACGAAGGCGGTTTCGCTCCTGCTCTTGACGGTACAGAGGACGCTCTCAATGTCATCATCAAGGCTATCGAAAAAGCCGGCTATGTGCCCGGCAAGGACGTGACCATCGGTCTTGACTGCGCTTCATCGGAGTTCTATCAGAATGGTGTCTATGACTACCATCAGCTGAAAGACGGCACTGTGAAGGAGCCCAACGGCAAGAAACTCACCAGCGAGGAGCAGGCCAAATTCCTTGAAAAGCTCATCACCGAATATCCGATCGACTCAATTGAAGACGGCATGGCCGAAGACGACTGGGAAGGCTGGAAGGTTCTCACCGACCTTATCGGCGACCGTTGCCAGCTCGTAGGTGACGACCTGTTTGTCACCAACGTAAAATATCTGCAGCGTGGCATCGAAGAAGGTTGTGCCAACTCGATCCTCGTGAAGGTAAATCAGATCGGTTCGCTCACAGAGACTCTCCGTGCGGTAGAACTCGCACAGCGCAACGGTTACACCGCAGTGATCTCACACCGCTCCGGTGAGACTGAGGACGCTACAATCGCCGACATCGCCGTTGCTACCAACGCAGGTCAGATCAAGACCGGTTCTGCTTCGCGCAGCGACCGCATGGCCAAGTACAACCAGCTTCTCCGCATCGAGGAGGAACTCGGCGCAGCAGCAACCTACGGCTGGGGTAAAAAGACCAAGCGTTCTATGTAATCTCCCTCATTAGAGAAATTATAACCCCGGACAGGGCGTCGACTCATTCGACGCCCTGTCTTATTTTTTATGAGACGGAAAATAAAATATGCAGAGGAGGGCATGTGAATACATGCCCTCCTCTGCATATTTAAGAAAGATCAGTAGGCTTTGAAACTCATGTCAAGACCTTTCACAGAGTGAGTAAGAGCTCCCACCGAAACAAAATCCACTCCGCATTCACCATATTGCCGCAGATTCTCAATCGTAATTCCGCCGGACGATTCTATCTCGGCACGTGACGCGATCTGCTTCACGGCCTCACGCGTAGCCTCTACAGTGAAATTATCGAGCATTATACGGTCGGCTCCTGCCTTGAGCGCCTCATCGATCTCTGCTGAATTGCGTGTCTCCACCTCGACTTTCAGATCCAGCCCTTTTTCTCGGCAATAGGCGCGCGCCCGCTCCACAGCCGGAATGATACCGCCAGCAAAATCAACATGATTGTCTTTTATCAATATCATATCGAAAAGCCCGATACGGTGGTTTACACCACCTCCGATCTTTACAGCCTCTTTTTCGAGCATACGCATGCCCGGTGTTGTCTTGCGCGTGTCAAGTACTTTGGTGTGCAGCCCCTCGAGCTGTTTCTGATATCGCGCCGTGGTAGTAGCGATGCCGCTCATGCGCTGCATGATGTTTAGCATCGTGCGCTCCGCGATGAGGAGGGAACGCACAGGCCCCTCGACCGTGAAAGCGATGTCGCCCGGACACACATGAGCGCCGTCGCCGATCATCACTGTCATTTTGAGCGAGGGATCGAGCTTTTCAAACACTTTGGCCGCCACCTCCACACCGGCCAGTATCCCCTCCTCTTTCACGACAAGACGCTGACGCCCCATCTCGTCGGCAGGTATTGTCGAAAGAGTGGTGTGGTCACCATCGCCTATATCTTCAGCAAACGCGAGGTCGAGCAGTTCATCGACCAGCATATCACGTGTCTTCATTGCTTGAGTTGTTATGTTAATCAGAATTATAGTGCGAAGATAGGTCTTTGAAGCGATTTAAACAAGCAGTGATATGGGGCTTTGCTTTATCATCCGGTCTTCGACGGACGTGGGCGTACTGCCGCACGCCCAAAGTCTATTTTGACGCAGTTTCCTGCCGGGCGGCAATACGTCGGTAGGAGCGGGTAAACTTAACGACGATATTTTTGTTTTGGAATATATAAAGTATTAACTTTGCAGAGCAACTGTGAGATAACCGAGCGCCAAAAGAGGTCCGGATTCATCACGGATGTGCCATGCAGATACAGTCTCACAAGAGCAATACAAGGGTTCCGGCGAAAAAGCAGTCCCGGGATTCTTCTTTTTTACTGTGTCTTGCCTGGCTATCTCCCTCTATTACAAATCCTAAAAGCACTATTACACATGGCTATAACTTTCATGACCAAAGAAGGTTATAAGAAAAAAATGGAAGAAATCGCCTATCTTGAATCGGTGAAGCGTCCTGAAATCTCACGCGCCATCGCCGAAGCACGCGACAAGGGCGATCTATCGGAAAACGCAGAATATGACGCAGCCAAAGAGGCACAGGGTATGCTTGAGATGAAAATCTCGCAGCTCAAGGATCTCGTGGCCAACGCCCGCATCATAGACGAGTCGAAACTTACCACCGATGAAGTACAGATACTCAACCGTGTCAAGATCAAAAATATGACAAACGGCAGTGTTGTCGAGTACACTATCGTAGCCGATTCGGAAGCAAACCTCCGCGAAAAGAAAATCGCCTCGTCGACACCTATTGCGAAAGGTCTTCTCGGACATAAAGTAGGCGACGTTGTAGAAATACGCGTTCCATCGGGACTAATGAAGTTTGAAATTCAGGAAATAGGCTTCTGATGTCTACAATATTCTCACGCATAGCTTCCGGAGAAATACCCTCCTACAAGGTAGCGGAGGATGACCGCCACTATGCATTTCTCGACATAAATCCGATCGCTGCCGGCCACACCCTTGTGATACCGCGCCGCGAGGTCGATTACCTCTTTGACCTGGAGGCCGACGAAATCGCCGACCTGATGAAGTTTGCACAGAAAGTAGCCCGAGGACTAAAAACGGCTACAGGATGCGCGCGCGTGGGCGTGGCTGTGATAGGAATGGATGTTCCTCACGCCCACATCCATCTTGTGCCTCTCAACAGTGAGGGAGATCTTGATTTCAAGAAACCGAAACTTCAACTTCCGGCCGCCGAGATGATACATATCGCGGCAGCTATAAACGAAAATATAAAATGAAACCCTATATCCAGACAATCGCCGCAGCCGGTTGTGCGGCATTGATCGCCCTTAGCTCATGCAGCCATAACAACCAATGGGAAGTAACCGGAGTTATAGCGGATGCCGAAAACGAACTCCTCGTCCTCGAAGGAATGGCAGCCAACGGCAACTGGTACATGATGGACACATTGCGTCTGAGCGGCGATGGTAAATTCTCGTTTAAGGAAGATGCTCCCAACCGGCCTGAAATCTACAGGCTCACAATCGGCAACTCTTCGGCATATTTTCCGGTTGACTCCATAGAGACCATAACTGTCAATGCCACCGCCCCGGCAATCGACCGCACATATAAGCTTTCCGGAACGCCACAGGCCGATATGATGCAGAATGTCAACACTATGATTTCAAAATCAGGTGTCAGCACCGACTCTCTGAAACGTCAGATCAGCGAACTTCTGCTCACCGATCCTGCCGGTATCACAGCCTACTACATCATTAACAAGCTGCAGCCAGGCGGAGCACCGCTGTTCAATCCGGCCGACCGCAATGACCTGCGCATAATAGGCGCTGTAGCCAACGCCTATACCAGAGAGCGGCCGGGAGATCCACGCACCAACTACCTGACAAACCTCTATATCGCCGCACAACGCGCCACACGTCCGCCACGCGAAATCGAAACCGACATAGAAGCATCGGAGATCCAGTATCCCGATATCGCTTTACTTGATGAAAACGGTAAAGAAGTGAAATTGTCGGATGTCGTAGGGAACGGCAAACCGACTATTCTGAACTTCACGACCTACTCGTCGGACTTCGCGCCTGCTCTGAACGTACTTCTCAACAAAATTGCCGACGATACAAAAGGAGGCGTAAATATTTATCAGGTAGGACTCGACAGCGATGAATTCAATTGGCGTCGTTCGGCATCCAATCTACCTTGGACTACCGTCTACAACTCACCTAAAATCGGGGCTATCCACCTGATGCAGTACAACGTAGGAAGTATTCCCGCAACATTTCTCTTCAACAGCAACGGAGATCTGGTTGCCCGCATCGAGGATCTGTCGCAGCTTGAATCAAACGTAAAGAAACTTCTTTAAAGTACTTTCTCCCATCTCTCCCTACTTCATGCGCATAGCACTGCTATCGACTTCAGAGACAACCGGCGGAGCCGCCATAGTCACACGACGGATCACAGAAGCACTGCGCAGTCTCGGACACGACGCCCGCATGATTGTGTTACGCAGGGACGAGTATGAGAATAATGATTTTGTAGAGACGGTTTCCGGCACAAAATGCCGGAGCCGTCTCTTTCCTTTTGTAGCAGAACGAGGCGAGATTTTTCTACAGAACGGGCTGAACCGAACCGATCTATGGAAAGTATCAACCGCCTCTGCCGGATTAGCCGCAGCTTCACATAAATTCATCAGAGAAGCCGATGCTATAGTAATCGGATGGATTTGTCAGGGATTTCTTTCGCTTGCCGAAATAAAACGGATACTGGCACTGAAAAAGCCGACTCTGGCAGTCATGCACGACCAATGGGCCATGACAGGAATATGCCACCTGCCCGGCGGATGCAACAGGTGGAAAAAAAATGAAAAATGCGGACAATGCCCCCTGCTCCACTGCATGGCATGGAAACATGACCTGTCACGGCGTGTTTGGAACCGCAAATCACAGTTATATCAGAATGCCGACAATCTCAAATTTGTAGCTGTAAGCACATGGCTTGCCTCGCGGGCGGCAGAAAGTACACTACTATGCGACAAGGACATAACCGTGATACCCAATCCTATTGCGCTTCCTCCACCTGAAAGTATATCCACTTCATCACGCAAACCGGTCATACTGATGGGTGCGGCACGTCTCGATGAAGACGTGAAAAATCTACCTCTTGCAATCAAAGCACTGAATCTGCTGCATGACAACAGAAGATGCGGAAATGCAGAAGCCGTGTTCTTCGGAGGCCTGAGAAACGGTAACGCACTGTCAGGACTAAGAATGCCCCACCGATGGCTTGGTCCTATAAAAAGCGAGGAAGTAAACCGACTGATGAGAGAGAGCAAGGTCATATTGTCGACTTCGCATTTCGAGATGCTTCCTACAACCATTGTCGAAGGTCTTGCCAACGGATGTGTAGCAGTCGCGACCGACAGCGGAGGGCAGCGGGACATAATCGAAAATAATCTGAACGGACGCCTTGTAGATCCCGGAGACGCACAAGGGCTATCCGACGCGCTTGAGTGGGCGCTTAGCGATTCTGCTCCTGATGCGCACCAGCTCAGACTATCGGCCGGTAAATTTGAGGCAGAGTCTGTCGCACGCCGCTATCTACAGCTCCTTGATAGCTTCAACAGCAAGACGATATGAATCGAGGCCAAACCCGGCAATCACACCTTTACAAGCAGGAGCAATAAGTGAACGGTGGCGTATCTCCTCACGTGAATGCACATTTGAGATATGCACTTCAACCACAGGGATCTCGATAGCACGGATGGCATCGGCAATTGCAAGGGATGTGTGCGTGTAGGCACCCGCGTTCAGAGCCACCCCCTTATATTCAAGATCGAAACCGACTTCATGAAGACGGTCAATGATCTCCCCCTCATGATTGCTCTGAAAATACTCTATCTCGATATTTTTATAGTCAGCACACAAAGCCTCGAGATAATCATCCATAGAAATGTCGCCGTACACTCCCGGCTCACGCACTCCGAGAAGATTGAGATTTGGGCCGTTGACAATAAGTATTTTCATAGATGTCATATATTTGATTTATTATCAATATCTGATGATATACATAGGAGAGGGATCAAAACGCGGCAATGCAACGAGCTGCACCGGCGCCTGACGTGAATCAAGCGAAAGAGACCCATCGCCTACCGATGCGGCACCCGCATCAAGCAATGCCTGCCTCGACGCAGCCACAGCGATTTCCGGCGTATTGTTGTCGTTGGAGAGATGACACAGAAATACATGCCTGAGCTGCGGCGTGTAGTTCTCACGCAACCAGTCCGCTGCATCGGCATTGTCAAGATGACCTGTTTCCGCGGCTATGCGTGCCTTGAGATATTCAGGATAGTGCCCGTCACGCAACATGGCCGCATCATAGTTACTCTCAAGCATAAGAGCGGTAGCCTGCGACATATAGAAGTGCGCACGCTCAGAAACCACTCCAAGATCGGTGACAACAACAAATCGGAATGCACCACCGCCAGCCGAAATCAGAAAGCCCACATTGTCGGTACCGTCGTGCATGACTTCAAAAGGCGTAATCACAAAATCGCCGACATTAAATGCTATTTCCTTGTAAACAGGGTGATGATAGTCTTTGATCCGGCGTGATATGCTGTGACGTCTCAGCATACCGTTGAAAGCCCTCGGTGTGGCATACAGCGCCATGTGACGGTTGTTACGCAAAATATTGTAGGCATACCGCGTGTGATCGCCATGGTCATGAGTGAGAATTATGCCTCTCACCTTATCCATGGAAATACCCTGACGGCGCAACTCGCCCATAACGTGGGCATAGTCGACACCTGCATCAATCAGAACTCCAAAGCGATCGTCGCCAATGTACGCACAATTGCCACTGCTCCCGCTACCAAAGGAAATAAACTTAAGCCGGCTCACTGAATTCGGACGGGCAAGTTCACCGAGAGGCGACTCCGAAAGAGGTGGAGGCGGAACAGATGAGGGCATCTCTCCTCCTGAAATCGCAACCTGCAACTCACCGGATGCAACATCCCGCTCTCCCGGCATCTTATCGAAGAGTCCGGGCTGTCGGTAAGGGTCAAATCGGCGTTTGTTGCGTGCCATAAACAAATGCTACTGTTCAGCTAAGGAGGAAAATAGCCGGACGTTTTGAGAAATCATAAGAAGCGTTGCGCCATTTCGAAAGAGTCATCAGTCTCACTTCCTGCGAAGGCGCAGTAAGCTCACATGCAACACAGAGCGAGAACTCTCCGGGCAGTGTCGCGGCAAGCTCGGCTATAAGCCGGTTGTTACGGTAAGGCGTTTCAATGAAAATCTGCGTCTGCCTCTCATTGCGGATACGTTCGGTAATCTGTCGCAAACGACGCTTGCGGGCCTGAGGTTCTATAGGCAGATAACCTGAAAACGCGAAATTCTGGCCGTTGAAACCTGATGCCATGAGGCCTAAAAGAATGCTTGAAGGACCCACCAGCGGACGTACGTCGAGATTTTCACGTCGGGCAGCCTCAACCAGAAGCGCACCAGGGTCAGCCACTCCCGGACACCCCGCTTCCGAAATAACACCCATTGGCATTCCCTGGCGTAAAGGTTCGAGCATCGCAGGCACATCAGCCGGATCGGTGTGCTCGTCGAGCACATCGAAATGCATTGCCGAAATGTCGGCACCGTGATCGACACTTTTTATAAAGCGGCGCGCACTGCGGATATTCTCCACCGCAAAATAACGCAGCTGCCCTACAATTTCGAGAATCGGCTGAGGCAAAACCTCGATCGGTCGTGTCGCATCGGAAAGCGGGACAGGTATAAGGTACAGAGCTGGATCAATCATCGGTATTATTGAGTTTATCGAGCAAATGCGGACGCAACAGACGTGTTCGTTCAAGCGCCTGCTCATGACGCCATTCCGCTATTTTCGCTTCATGTCCCGACAAAAGAATCGACGGCACTTCCCACCCGTTATAGACAGCCGGACGAGAATATACCGGAGCCGAGAGGATATCATCCTGAAACGAATCGGACAAAGCGCTCTGCTCATCGCCTATCGCACCCGGAATCAGCCGTACAATGGAATCGGCGATCACAAGCGACGGCAACTCGCCTCCGGTGAGCACATAGTCGCCTATAGAGATCTCACGGGTGACAAGATGCTCACGTATGCGATGGTCAATGCCCTTGTAATGCCCGCAGAGTATGACTATATTGTCAAGAAGCGACATAGAGTTAGCCATGTGCTGCGACAGAATTTCTCCGTCGGGCGAAGTATAGATGATTTCATCGTAGTGCCGCTCGGCTTTCAGAGCCGAGAGACAGCGGTCGACCGGCTCAATCTTCATGACCATGCCAGCTTCTCCTCCAAAAGGATAGTCATCGACCTTGCGATGCCTGTCGGTTGTGTAATCACGCAAATTATGCACATGAAACTCAACCAGTCCCTTCTGCGCGGCACGCTTCATGATCGAACACGCGAGTGGCGATTCAAACATTTCAGGTAAAACTGTCAAGAAATCTATGCGCATGATGATCGGTTTTTATAAACAGTGACATGGGCGACAATCAAGTCGCCCATATCTTGTAAAGTTTCTTACTTATTGACCTGGAAGCGGGTGTCGCCGTCGGCAAAAAAGCTGACTATCTGACGGGCGGCGGCAATTCCGGCATTTATGTTGGCCTCAGAAGTCTGTGCTCCCATCTTCTTCGGAGTGAAAAACACCCGGCCTTTGAACTCCTCTTCCATTGCAGCTGCGGTGTCGGGCCTGACGTCAGCCACATATCTGAGATCGGTGCGTTCGCGCAATGCGCGTGCGAGACCATCCTCGTCAATGACTTCCTTTCGGGCTGTATTGACAAGTATACCACCCTTAGGCATAAGAGTGACAAGTTCATATCCTACTGATCTCTTAGTATCGGGTGTGGCCGGAATGTGAAGCGACACAATCCTGTTGCCGGCATACAACGACTTTATATCGGTCACCGGCCTCACTCCGGCCGCTTCAATGACTTCAGCCGGACAATAAGGATCGAGGGCACTCACTTCCATGCCAAATCCACGTGCTATGCGGGCCACATTACGGCCAACCTGACCGAAAGCATGTATACCGAGTGTCTTATCTTTAAGTTCAGATCCCGATGTGCCGTCGTACATGTTACGGGCAGCCATGACAGCCATGCCAAACACAAGCTCGGCTACAGCGTTGGAGTTCTGTCCGGGAGTGTTTTCCACAACCACTCCGCGCTCTTTGGCGGCAACGAGATCCACATTGTCGTATCCGGCCCCGGCACGAACCACTATTTTCAGTTTTGGAGCAGCAGCAAGCACCTCGGCATCAACTTTGTCACTGCGCACAATGATAGCGTCGGCAGTAGCCACAGCCTTGAGCAATTCATCTTTAGAAGTATATTTTTCGAGGCGTTTCACTGTGTGACCTGCTTCGGCAGCCACCTTTTCGATGCCTTCGACAGCTACAGCAGCAAAAGGCTTTTCGGTTGCAACGAGTATTTCCATAACGGGCAGATGTAATAACGTCAATGTTTTGCCTCAAACTCTTTCATGCATTCGATAAGCACATCCACACTCTCCATGGGCATGGCGTTGTAGAGTGACGCACGGAAACCTCCGACATCGCGATGTCCCTTGATGCCTACAATATCATGAGCGGTGGCGAATGTCACAAAGTCTTTTTCAAGCTCCTTGTACTCAGGCTTCATGACAAAACATACATTCATGATAGAGCGGTCCTCAGGCGCTGTAACCGTGCCGACAAACATCTTGCTGTCGTCGATGGCATTGTATAGCTTCTCGGCCTTTGCAAGATCTATCTTCTCTATCTCGGCGACTCCGCCAAGCTGCTTGTAGTAACGCAATGTCTGCAATGCTGAAAATATCGGAAGCACCGGAGGTGTATTAAACATCGACCCTTTGGCAATGTGCGTGCGGTAATCAAGCATCGTCGGGATAGCACGGGCGACCTTGCCAAGCGCGCTCTCTTTGACTATAACGATCGTCACTCCGGCCGGAGCGAGATTCTTCTGGGCACCGGCATAGATAAGGTCATACTTGCCTACATCGAATGGGCGTGAGAAGATATCGCTTGACATGTCACACACCAAAGGCACAGGACTTTCGGGATCGAAACGTGTCTCTGTTCCGTATATGGTATTGTTGGAGGTATAGTGGAAATAGTCGGCATCAGCCGGAATTGTATAATTCTTGGGGATATACGTATAGTTGGCTTCTTTCGACGAAGCGACGACTTCCACCTCTCCGAAAAGTTTTGCTTCCTTTATCGCCTTGTGGGCCCACACACCGGTATCCATGTATGCAGCCTTAGTGGCAAGAAGATTCATCGGCACCATTGCAAACTCGAGACTCGCACCTCCGCCGAGAAAGAGGACGTGGTAGCCCTGAGGAATGTCAAGGAGCTCCTTGACAAGAGCGTCGGCCTCATCAATCACAGCCTGAAATTCCTTACTGCGATGGGACACCTCAAGGATCGAGAGCCCCGTCCCGGCGAAATTACGGATTGCTTCCGCAGTGTTCTCGATCGTGTACTGGCTCAGGATCGAGGGGCCGGCATAGAAATTGTGCTTTTTCATATTCAAATTTTAAAGTTGGTAATTGTGTTGATTAGAGACCCGATGCATCCTGTCCAAGCAGACCGGAGACAGAGCCATTCGCAAATATATAAATTTTTCTATTCAATCACTAAAGTTGTTCGGGATACTTGCGGTAGTATTCTTCAAGCAGCGGACGTATGTTGAAATAATATCCGTCGGCTCCCGAACGCCCCTGCTGATCGGAGAGAGGCACAAGTTTTATATACTCGTAGCATGGTTCCTGAAACTGCTGCGACTCCACCACCCGGTTCTGGAAGTTGACGATATTGTACTCGTGCCTCGGATTTATCACATACCAGGCATTTTCAGGATCCAGTCCGGTTCCGGTAGACACTATCGCCTGCAACAGATGGTTGAGGCGATACTGCCATATGGCAGCCTTGTTGGTTTTGCCACGTCCTTTAAGCGCATAGATCAGATAGTTCATCTGTTCAAGATCAAATGGATCATCAGCCAGAGAAAGTTCAGCATAGGCAATGATGGAGTCGAGTTCGGGGCGTGAATGATCGGGACGGTAGTAAAGTTCCTGTATCCGGTCGCGATACTCCGACTTGCGATAGGGATTGTAATCCTCCTGGTACATAGCTCCGAGATAAAGATGGCGGTAATCATCGATGGTGAGACGCGTGGTATCATACACCTCGTAGCGCTTCATAAGCTCAGGATAGTAATAGCGTGATCGAGGATTATTGACTTCCTCCTTTATTTTCTGAAGATCGGGAACTTCAGGTGCATTTTTTTTACTGTCAGTCTCGGGAGGGAGCGCCGAAACCGAAAATACCATGACAAGTAGTCCGATTGATGCCTGTATGATCTTACGCATTGGGAGCGGTATTTATTTTAGATTCTTGTTTTAATTCTGATTGTCACAATCCCTACTGCATGAATAAACGCCATGAGCAGGAACGATATCACAACTGTTACCAAAAGAGAGGCTCCTCCGACTGCAGCATCGGCAAGAAGAGGAGAAATCAAATTGTGTCCGACTGCAAGAGTGGCGACACATGCAAGCCACACGGCTACATTGACAAATGCAAGCATCAGACCGTAAACGGCGCGAATCGACCGGATGGAGAATCCGAGTGATACAAGTCTGACGATGACCGGACGGCTCTTGTATAGCAACAGAAACAGGCTTACCGTGAGAATGACGACCGAGAGTGTGCAAAGAATGGCGCCCACCCCCATTACAATAGCCAGAATCACCGAAAGTATGCGCGACAGCGAAGCATTCCCGTCGTCTCCGGCTATATCAAGGTCGTGGGATTCGGCAAAATCACGCACTAAAGGATCGGATGCCTCTACGGATATATGAGCGATTATACGGGAGGATGATCCATCCGACTTCCCTACGTCGCCAAAGTTTTTATTGGCCCATTGCAGAAATGCCTCAGGCACGGATATTGTGTTTATACGATTGGAAAAACCGACAATACGCGCAGGCAACACCTGCTGCCGTCCACGGCCGGCCAGTGAAACCGACAATGGAATATGCATGATCACCTCCTCGCCAAGCGATGGAAAGCCACGGGAAGGTGCGAAACCGAAATTGTAAAGTGCCAGATAGTCCCGCGGCAGTATAATCGGGATCACAGAATCAGGACCATACGGATCAAAGGCCCAACTGTCGGGGAGTGGCTGAAGATAACCGTCGGGGACCGACTCAAAAAACAAAGCCGAAGCCAACCGGTCACCACCGAAGTCAGCCGACACTGTAACAGAAAAGTCGGCTGCTGAAAACCTGTCGGCCGATACAACCCAAGGCTGGCTGTTCAATGTCGTGAGCAACGTATCTGGCAGACCTTGTGCCGCACTGAACCCAAGCCCCTTGACTTTAGGAGAAAAAATAACATAATCTTCCGACGCAAACGGATCGTCGGAAGATCCGTCGGGCGAAGTCGAGAAATCGCGCCACAGTTGCAAAGCGCCTGTAAGGATAAGCAGTCCGAGATAAGATCCGATCGCATAAACCACAAGCTGTGCGGCACTAATGTCGCGCAACAACAGATCCCGCAGAATATTTCTATCTCTTGTCATAGCGAGATGCATGTATCTATTCTGATATCAAGATGGTGCCCGACCGAGGTAATAACAAGCCCCGCTCCAGATTCCGACAGCTCCCTGTCGACAAGCTCTGCTACGGCTGCGTTCCAATGTGCGTCAAGATGGCTCACCGGCTCGTCGAGAAAAATGAAATCAGCTGGCTGGCACAAAGCTCTGACAAGCCCTCCTCGTTGCTGCTGACCTATGGACATACGCGAGACATGGCGGTCGAGACACTCACCTATTCCAAGACTGAAACATGTTTCTTCGATCCATGCCTCCGTACGGAAATTTGTCAGAGAATTTTTAAGCAGGATATTATCACGCAATGTCAGCTGCGGAAACAACCCTATTTCCTGCGGAAGCCATGCCAGATGCTCTCGTCTAATGGCACTCCAGCGCTCCGGTGAAAACGAACCGGCAATAGAATCGTCGAAAAGAATATTGCCGGAATAATCACCACGCATACCCATGACAAACGCACAAAGTGTTGTTTTTCCGGATCCCGACGAGGCTTCCACCCTCACTCTCTCGCCACGACGAAAAGATATCCGCCGCCCCCACACCGAGGAGCCGTCAGTCACGGCAAACGCACGTGGCAAAACATGGTCGAGAGTTATACAGTTCATTTTGCGAGAGTCTCTACAAGAGCTTTAAGAGGAGTTGTATTTATGCCATTTAACTTAACCGTGGCATCAGCCTCTCCACCACCTACGCCGGCATCGACAGAAAGCCCCCATGGCAGTCCGATAATGCGGGAAAGATCACCTCCGTAAGGAATGTTGGCTTCAATCGCCAGCACTTTACTATCGAATACAGGCGCAAATACAGGCGCTCCGGCAATGGCAACATCATAGTTGGCTATTACGAAATTACCTTTTACGCTTCCGACTGTAAGCGCCTTGTCATCGCCAAGAGCAAGAGTATAGGTGCCGTCGCGGTTGGACTTACATGGAAAATCGCTCATTGAAGCGAGGGTAGAGACGAGCGTGGTAAGCTGGTCAAGTTTTTCCTGAGGCATAGAAGCCGTCAGGCAAACCTCCCACGATGAAAGATCGAAGTCGCCGAGTGACTGCGCTCCGGCTGCCGGAGCCACAGCTATCGCCACCGTGCCGTCGATCGACTCTATATACGGACGAAGCATCGACAGAATCATGCGCCAGTTGTCACCACAGATTCCTCCCAGAGCATCAACTACCGACGGATACATCTCTTGCCAGTCAAGCGCACCCAAAGCTATGCATACAGCTGTCTGCCGTGGGATAAGACTCACAAACGAGGGATTTATCACTCCTATATCCGATCCTATATAGACAGGCGTACCATCAGGGGCCTTCAATCCTGCATGAAGATGAAACCCGCTTCTCAGACACCGCATCGAAGCGGTTATAAACGACGACACCGGCACATCAATTCCCGGAACAGAAGCCGGAACCCATGAAACCACTGCCACGATATCGCCCTCAGCATCAAGAGCTCCCTTTTTCACTGAATCGGATGAAAATGATTTTCTGGCAGCAGTATCATTTGTATCGATTATCAGATCGGCCGAACGGGCGATCCAGATCTGACCGTCGCGCACCACGGCACATGCACCCGGATATGTGTATATGCTGTAATCTGATATTTTCACCGAAGCAGTCGATGTCTGATCGAGACGGTCAAGAAGAGCTGTACCGTCGGTAGCAAGAGTTGTTACGATCGGCTGAGACTTTGCAGAAGGCATATACCAGTAAACCGATTCCAGATCAATCTCAGGTGCCAGGTCTGCAAGAAGTGATACAAGTGTAAGTGTCGACGTGTCGGAAGCCCCAAGCAACGATTGTAAAGCCGGAGTAAGAGAATATCGGCCGGCTTCGGCCTGACAACCGGCTTCGGAAAGAAGATTTAGAACATCGGCCTTGGCTACCGCAACGGCATCGGACGGCACGGAGTCCAAGGGATCTATTGCCGTTTCGCTTTTGTCGCAGCTCCATAGCATTAAAATCGCCATGGCTGCTGTCAGACATATTTTAAACTGTTTCTTCATTATGTTTCGCGATATTATTGCAAACTTACGAAAAACGGATGACAAACGAAAGTCTACCCACTCCACTGCCGCCTGTAGATTCAAGATCGAAGTTTTTACATTTCGGTCTTGAATCTACACATGCAACAGCGTGATTGTATGCACAATGCGGGTTACGATAAAAAAGCGCGATCATATCGACCGCGCTTTCAGGATTTAATACATATTTAACCAATCAGATCTCGTCGGGAGCAAGTTCTTCACCGCCGTACCCTGGATTCTGCTTGATGAGTGTGTTGGTCGCGAGGCTCGAGTTTGCGATCGGAAATCGGCACTCGTGCTTGTTGCCGGTCGGCTCGTGATCCCACCAGCGCTCGGTGTGGTAAACATCCCAGCGAATGAGGTCGACGCGGCGACGGCCCTCACCGAGGAATTCGATCAGCCACTCGTCAAGTATACGCCACTGGTCTATATTTCCCTCGGTAGCAGGATTGGGATCGGCCCCACCTTCGAAGTAACGCCTGCGCACAGTGTTGATGAGCTCGGCCGCAGTCTTCTTGTCGCCCAGACGGAACTTGCACTCGGCAAGGGTAAGATAAGTCTCTGTGAGGCGCATATAGGCGATAGCATTGGAACCGTACATCTTGTAATGCTCTTCGTCGGGAAGAGGGAATTTCACCAGACGCACACCGTCATTCTCGTCGGCGACACGGCTGTCGTTGTCGGAAGGCAGTTCGGCCTTTGTAGCATACGTGCCTCCGTTCTCTACGAGCTGCGACCAGGGGGCGATCTTATCATAGATCACCGTCGTGTCACCTCTCTGGAATGAACGGTAGTTGCGGCACACGCGCCCCTCGTAGCGGTCATCGCTCAGTTTGCCGACAAAGAACATGCCCTCATAGTCGTTGCTGTCGTAATCGAACACACGGAAACACCTCTTGCGTGTATCACCGTCGTCAAACTTCTCGTATGGAGAGCCGAGGCGGATATCGGGGCGTGTCTCCTTGTAGAGATTGTACTCAGGGTCACGCGATGGAGCGAGACAATAAGTGTTGCCTCCCGAACGGAGATTGGTGGCAAGTCCCAGATAATCCTGAATGTAACGGGGATACCATGACGACATGCTCCAGTAGTTGGTAGAACGCTTCTGCTCATAGGAGCAAGGAACACCCCACAAGATCTCACTGGAGGTATGGTTGGTCCAGCCGAAAGTATCCTGCCAGCGTGGCTCTATCTCATACGGTCCATACCTGCCGTCAATGATGTCCTGACAGATCTGTGCGGCTTTGTCGTACATCGGGACGCCAATGTAGACCTCGGCGTTGAAGTAGAGTTCGGCGAGAATCATTGCCGCAGCGGCTTTTTTGAGATTCCCGGCTACTCTCTGGTGAAGATCGACACGTGCAGGAAGTTCCTCAACACCTTGTGTCAGGGGATTTTCCGCCATTTCAAATGTCTCTTTGGCAGTAGAACGCGGCAACAAAGGAGAGTCATTGGAGGTGTAGAGAGGCAATCCGCCTACCCAGTCCAGACCGAGCATGTAGAAGTAGCCCATCAGTGCTTTCATCTGCCCGCGGTCAGCCTTTTTGTCATCTTCCGTCAGGCCTATAGCCTCGTAATTGATAGTCTCGAGGTTGGCAAGTACGTCGAGGCATCGGGCCACACCTTGCAGCGGCTCTTTCCATGCGGTGGACGCAATGCCGTCGTCGGCGATTATCGTGTGATTGCGCTTGCGCTGGTATGAGGCGCTGAAGCTCGTTGAACTGCCGTCGCAACGCAGGGGGCGTATCACGCAGTCGGCTCCATGCTCGTTGATTTCAAACATATAGTCGACCAGAGCGCTCCAGTGCGCGAACGGACGCGCAACCATCTGATCGATATTCTCACGGCTTGTCAGGAATGTTTCGGCCGTAGTCTCCGAATAGTAGACCTCGTCGATGTTACATGAGGCAAGCATTCCCGCCATCAGGGAGGGTATAAGTATATTCTTGAATTTCATTTTTGATTCCCGTGTTGAGAGTGAATGGTTAGAACGTCAGCTGTACGCCTGCGGTGCAACGGAGTGTCTGCGGATATACGCTCGAGCCGCTGCGCTCCTCGAAGCCGGGGGCAAGACCGTTGATGGGAATCTCGGGATTCATGCCGCTGAACCTGGTGAAGGTATACACGTCACGCAGTGTAAGATACAGACGGGCTTTCTGCAAATATCTGGTCCACTTCGAGGTGTTGAGATTGTAGCCGACCGAGATCGCCTCGATCTTCAGGAATGACGCATCCTCAAGAAAGCGATCGGTGAGAAACTGCGAGTCCTTGATATCTTTGTTCTTCTCATACATCGGCTTGATAATGTTGTATGCGCTTTTTGACTGCGCTATACCCATCTGCCAGGTGTAGTTGGAGATTGCATCGAAATTGAGCCATGATCTGAGTTGCAGGCCGAAATCGAAGTTGCGGTAACGCACCGTATTGTTCCAGTTGGCGATGATTGCGGGGAATGCGTTGCCGGTGTAATACTTGTTGTCTTTCACAAGATTCTTGCTGTCGTGTACCGATACTACATCTCCGTCTTTCGTGTAGATAAGGAACTTGCCGTCCTCGTCAAGACCGGCGTAGCGATATAGGAAGAACTTGCCGAGTTCCGATCCCTCTCTAAGGCGTACATTGGCACCGCTGCCATCACTGAAATCCTTATAGGAGAGCTCCTGATCGCTGAGGGCAAGTTTCACGATCTTGCCGGCATTATGCGAAATGTTGAACGTCGAAGTCCAACTGAAGTTTCTGTTCTGGACGGGAATGCCCCCGAGTTCTATTTCCCATCCGCGGTTGCGCATCACACCGATATTACGGTAGATCGAGTTGCACACATAAGGAGGCTGAGGAGCGTCGACAGAGAAAAGGAGATGGTCGATGTTGCGGTTATACCAGTCGAACTTGCCGAAAAGACGGTCATTGAAGAACGAGAAGTCGACTCCCACGTCAAACTCCTTTTTCTCCTCCCACTGGAGATCGGGGTTCACGTTGTTTGCGGGTCCGTAGGCCGAAAGCCATTTGCCTGTCGTCTCATTGTACCAGTTTCCGTAATCGTTGGTAAGGCGGCGTGCAGTGATGCCGTTGGGGATCGAGTTGTTGCCGGTTATACCGTAGGCGACACGTATCTTGAGATCGCTGAGCCAGTCGCGGGTGCTTTCCATGAAGTTCTCGCGGCTGATGCGCCAGCCTCCCGAAATAGCCCAGAAGTTACCCCAACGATGGTTTCTGCCGAACTTACCGCTGCCTTCGTGACGGATAGATGCGCTGATCATATACTTGTCGTCGTAGCTATAGTTGGCACGCGCGAAATATGAGAGAAGAGCAGTTCTGACGCCCTTGCCCGAATTCATACTCACTCCGTTGACGTTACCCTCTTTGTAGAGAGTGCCTTCGCCTATATTCCACGGACCTATACCGTTTATTGAGAAATCGCCGTTGCTCACCGAAAAAGACTCCGAGCCGTCGTTCTGGTAATATGACCAGCCGGCGGTGGCATCAACGCGATGCTCCCTGTTGGCTCCGAACTCCTTGACATAGGTCAGATAAGCATCGAAATTCTTTTTGTTGTCCTTGCTGTAGCTGTGTGTGGCCTCTCCCCGGCGGTTGTTGTACCATGAATTCCAGTGACGGTGATCTTCATAGTAAACTCCATGGCTCGTCTCGCGGTCGATGTTGGCCGAACCCTGAAGGCTAAGACCGTCCCAGAGACGGATCTTGATTGTGGCGTTGGCAAGAAGCCAGTCCTTCTTATTATTGTTATAAGTATATTCTACCGCCGCGACGGGAGTGGTCTCTTTGTCGGCACCGGCCTCATACACATTAAGCTCATTGGGATTTGTCGGGCTGTAAAGAGGTATGGTGGGATTGAGTTTCATCGCACTGTTGATGGTACCTGTGCCGCCACGGGTATCGGCGTCTTTCTCGCGTGCCTGAATGCGCACGCCGATTTCGACGCGGCCGTCCCACAGCTTGTAGGTGGCGTTGATACGTCCCGAATAGTCCTTGCGGTTGTCGCCTATGATCACACCCTCGGCATCCTTATACATAAGCGACGAGTAAATCGACAGGTTTTCGGTACCTCCCTGAAGGGTGAGCATATGCTGTTGTGTGAAAGGATGATCCACGGTGACTTCGTCATACCAGTCGGTGTTGCCTCCGAAGTCGGTCTGAGCAGGCTTGACGATATCAAGATACTCGTCTCTTGAAAGCATCTCCGGTTTTTTGCGGATAAACTCGGTAGTAAGCTCGCCGGTATAAGTCACGTTCACCCTGCCTGGCTTGCCCTTCTTAGTGGTCACGAGGATCACACCTGCCGCGGCGCGTGTGCCGTAGATAGCACCTGCCGAACCGTCCTTTAACACATCGATGCTCTCAATATCCTCCTGGGCAAGCATACTGAGACTCCCTCCGGTCATACCGTCGATGATGACGAGAGGACTTTGTGCGGCATTGATCGAACCAACGCCGCGAAGCTGGAAACTTGCGCCTGAGTTCGGCGAATTGGTGCCGTCGATTGTAAGACCCGCAATCTTACCTTGAAGAGCGGTTGCCACTGTAGCACCTCCGACACCGGTCATAAGATCTTCGCCCTTTATAGAAGTAATCGATGATGTCACCTGCTTTTTCTGAAGAGAACCGTAACCTATGACCACCACATCATCGAGTACCTTACTGTCGGGTTCGAGTTTTACGGAAAGTACACTCTTGCCTTTCACAGCCACAACCTGCGGCATATAGCCGATACTTGAAAATCTGAGCGATGCATTGTCAGGAACCTCAATGGAGAACTCTCCGTCGATATTGGTCGAGGTGCCGGATCCTGCCATATTATCAACCATTACAGTAACTCCGATCACCGGATCTCCGTTGTCGGCATCTGTCACGACTCCGGTCACTTTGCGTTTAGGTGTATCGGATGGCGTTTCCTTGACCTGTTTGGATATGTTGCTCTTAAGTGAGATCTGTCGCCCGTTTATCACATAAGTCACACCTGTATTATTGAAAATCTGATCGAGAATCGCAGTCACAGGCTTGTTTTTAGCCGACACACTCACGCGGCGCCGGGTGTCAATGCCTTTGTTGTAGTAGAAGAATATATACTCGCTCTCCTTCTCGATTTTAGAAAGCACATCTTTGACAGTCTTGTCCTTGACTTCTATTGTAAGCAGTTTATCGTGCACATTGGCAGAGCCGGATGCACCGGCTCCAAAAGAAACAAAACAGATGCAGAGAATCATCACGGCTCGCATGGCTCTCCACATACATGAATTGTTCATGTAATTATTAATCATTATATTCGCATTAACTTTACTTGTTTAAGGTTTCTCTCTCTCCCGACGGCCGGATATACCGTCAATATCATCCGGCCGTTTCTTTTTTCATGGTTCTCTCTTTTCCATCGGCATTTGATTTTAACGGTTGGTTTATTTCTGTTGAGTCTTCGAACTGAATGTCCTGGATTATTCTGGTCTCACATATATGCAGCCGTCTTCCTCATCGCACACTATCGGAACGGAATAGGCAATGACGGAAATCACTTCTTCAAGGCTCCTTTTAAGGTCGAGTTTACCTGAGACTCTCATATCAGACACACCCGGTTCTACGACAAACCGGCGGCCATAGTAAAGCTCCAGTTTCTTAAATACTTCGCTAAGAGATTCATTGTCGTATATGAGCATATTATGTGTCCAGCTCACAAATGGCGCAACATCCACCTCGACCGGAGTACCCAACACTCCGACACTATCGACTGCCAGATACTGCCCGGGGGACATCGTCACTTCCTCACCTTTGCCGTTATCCACATTGACCGATCCACCAACAAGCACTACGTAGGCCTCAGTCTCTGCAGGATAAGCCGATACGTTGAACGTTGTACCTGTCACAATGACATTGAAATCGCGTGTAATGACCGTGAACGGCCTCTCAATATCGCAGGCGACTTCAAGATACGCCTCTCCCTCGACAATTATCTCACGCCTGTCATCTCTGAACTCCTGCGGATATACCACTCTCGTTCCGGAGTTTACCCACAACCTGGTGCCATCGGACAACAACATCTGCGACCGCCGGCCTTTAGGCACTATCAACTGGCTGTAGACCGCAGCCGCACCTGTATCGACACTTTTCGCTTTAGTGCTGACCGTGTCGGAATTGACCGTCAGATCTCCCTGTGCCGTATATACGATCTCAGCTTCCTCTCTTTCCACATCTATCCGCTCCTCATCAGAAATCATAAGCACAATGTTGTCGTTGCCACTATCATGCACCGGCAAAGTCTGCACAGCATAGTCCTTTATCGAATCAACCGGGTCAACTGCCGACCGCCTGAGCAAGGGAAAACCGACAAACAGGACGATCATCGCGGCCGATACCGTCAGCAACGCCAACCGCACGGCACGGCGGTAAGCACGTTTAAGGCGGTAAATCCTTATGCTTCGTGAAACATCAAACCACGACCGCATGACCTCGTCGGGGTCTACATGAACCTCTTTTGAGTTGACGTAGCCGACCAACAGGCGCACAACCTCGTTAATGTCTGATTTCTGTTTTTCCATTGTTTTGCGATATACGATAATTAAGACGTGTGTCTAAAATTTTTCTACTCTTTTTTAAGTAAAAATTTGTTCAAAAACTGTCCGTAGATCAATTCAAGACATGCTTCAGATCCACCCACAACAACATTAGGATCCTCACAGGCAGCCGTTAAGCACCTCGCCGCCCTGCAAAAAAAATAAAGCGATACATTTGGTGAAATCAGCACCAAGCATGGCACGCAATCTTTCAAGTGCCCGATAGACCTGATTCATCGAAGACTGAGGATTTATTTCAAGCACAGCCGCAACCTCTTTATGCGAAAGCCCTTTGACATAGCGCAGATAAAGCACCTCCCGCTGACTTTTAGGCAACATCCTGTAGGCATAGAGTAGCCTGCGGCTCAGACGCAGTTTATCGTCGTCATGCCTGAACAAGCGCTCAAGCGCAGTATCATCGACATCGAGACAAAAGCCATATTCTTCGATATTTTCTTCGGCCTTGAGCGCTGACATCCTATCGATCAAGACATTTCTCATTGATGCGAGAAGATATGACTTCACATAGCTGAGATCAGAAAGACGACGGCTGCTGCATATCTTCACAAAAACATCCTGTATGCAGTCTTTCACAAGGTCCACGTCGGGGGAATATTTCAGTCCGAAATTAAGCATCAGCTCATAATACCTGCAATACAGCATTGAAAGCGCTGAGGAATCCCCCTTCAGAACCAATTTCCACAATTCAATGTCGTTCATACGGCAGACACAGGCTATGACTCATTATTTTCGCGACAGTTTTATACATTGCTTCCCCCGGGAAAGTCCAATGGGGAATATATTAAAACGGCATTTACATTTTTATCTACTCACATTTTCAGAGTTTTTTCACTCCATAATGCTTTTGATGAAAATAATACGCAAAAAAGCGGCAACAGGTCTAAAACCAATTGCCGCCTCTGAAATATTGCGATTCGCTATTATACTATTCAAGATCAACCGGAACCGCCACAATCTGCAGATTGCTGCGACGGATAAAGTCGACAATCTTGTTGCGGTACTCGCCTTCCTTCACATCGGCCTCAATGCGTTTCAACGCATTGAATACTGAAGTTCCGCTCTGATAAACATGACGATAAGCTTTGGCTATATCATCAATCACATCAGGATCGAACCCTTCTTTACGCATAATATAGGCGTTTACGCCAAAATAACTTACCGGATTGTGCGCCACAATAACATAGGGTGGCACATTTCCGGAGATGCGGCAACCACCTTTAACAAGTACCCAGTCTCCAACCTCAGACCCCTCATGGAGAATCGAATTGCTGGAAAGTATGACACAATCGCCGACCTTGACGCTTCCGCCGAAAGTCACTCCATTTCCGAGCACACAGTGGCGGCCTATGGTACAGTCATGTCCGAGGTGCACATTGGCCATGATGAAGTTGTCATCGGCTATATGCGTGCCTCCGGAAGGATTTATGCCCAGGTTGATGATCACATGCTCACGGATGACATTGTTGTTTCCGATATAGCAATAGGTCTTCTCGCCTTTCCAGCGGAAATCCTGAGGCAGCGCACCTATAACGGCACCCTGAAAAACTTTGTTACCGCTTCCCATGCGTGTGCCATTGAGTATGCTGGCATAGGGTTTGATCTCGCATCCGTCGCCAATCTCGACATCGGCTTCGATATAGGCAAAAGGATGGATTGTGACATTACTGCCTATCTTTGCGGCAGGGTCAACATGAGCGAGTGGTGAAATCATGACGGATCTTTTTAGTGTCAGGTATTAGATTTCTTTATCGGCAATACCTCCGCCGCCAAGCGCCTGATAGAGACTTATGACGGACTGGGTGCGTGCAAGATCGCAGCTTATTGCGCCCATCTGAGCCGAAAGCAGGCCGCTTTGGGCAGTCAAAAGCTCAAGATAGGTGGTAGTGTCGGTGTATTTGAACAATTCGGTCGTGGCATCAACAGAACGCTGCCAGGCTTCGACCTGACGGCCAAGCCAAACAGATTTGTCGGAATTGCGCTCATAGGCATCAATAGCGTCATGCACATCAGCGGCAGCGCTCATAAGAGTGTAGCTGAACGTGTTGAGAGTCTGTTGCTGCTGTGCCTTGGTAGCTTTGAGGCGTGCAATGTTCTGTCCGCGCGAGAAAATCGGAGCCGTAAGCGAGGCTGCAAGCTGTGTGAACCACACCGCAGGGTTGTGGATCGCTCCGCCCATTGAATTGGTGAAACCGAGATTGGCTGTAAGATTTATGCCCGGATAGAAAGCCGCACGGGCAGAGTTGGTAGCATAATAAGCCACCGCGACAGCACGTTCGGCGGCCCTAACGTCGGGGCGGTTGGCAAGCTCCACCATAGGAACTCCATCGGAAATCGCCCCTGGTATTTCCAACGCAAGCCCAGGCTGGATATCCCAGGTATGCGGCATCTCACCAAGAAGCAATGAAAAAGAGTTCATCGCTTCATTAAGCGATATCTCAAGGTCGTTGAGCGAGGCACAGATATTATAATAATTCGCTTCGCTCTGAGCCACACCGGCCTCATTTGTGCGTCCCGACTCTTTATAGGCCTTCATGGTCTCGACATTACTCTTCCATATCTCCGATGTCTCACGCGTCAATTCAATCTGGGCCTCAATCGACGAAATGGCATAATAAAGATTTGCCACACCGGCTATAATCTGCGAGCGGACAGCCTGCTCATAATCCTTAGACTGGGAATAAGAGGCCTCTGCACCACGCTTTGCATTGAGTATCTTTCCGAATATGTCAAACTCCCAGTTGAGCACCAATGGTATCGTATAGGTCTTGGCGAACGGAGCATGATCATAGGATGCAGCAGCTGCATTAGGCGAAATCGCCACTGAAGGCAGATAGCTCATGCGCGCTCCCTGCATGTTGGCATGTGCGACCTCGATGTTAAGACGCGCGTTCTCAAGATCGATGTTGTTTTCAAGTGCACGCTGTATATATCCCTGAAGCACGGGATCGGTATATACCGTCTGCCATGTAAGTGTACCTATGGCACCCTCGGCGGCAGTCTGGTCGGCAGCCTTGACATATTCCTGAAGCAAAGCATCGTCTCCGGCCTGCTTGGACATGTCAAACTTATTGTAGATATGACAACCCGTGAGTGCCGGAATGATGGCTACCGCCACCATTGCCGACACGAGGGTCTTATGAATTTTCGCAGTCATTTTCAAGATGATGCTTTTTATTTACTTTTTGAATACTGTACGATCTCACTTTCAACTGCATCGTTGTTGGTGTCTTCCCATTTGAGCGGCGTGATCTTTTCCTGAATAATCTCAAAGATCACGAAAAGCGCCGGAACGACGAGAACCTGCAGGATCATGCCTATGAGCATACCGCCTATGGATCCCGCGCCAAGCGCACGGTTGCCGTTGGCACCTGCTCCGTTGGCAAACATCATAGGCAACAGTCCTATAATGAGAGCAAGCGAGGTCATGAGAATCGGTCGCAGACGTGCTGTAGCACCTGCAATAGCCGCATTAATGATCGACATGCCGGTGCGACGACGCTCAAGCGCAAACTCGACAATAAGGATCGCATTCTTGGCAAGAAGTCCGATCAGCATGATAAGCGCGATCTGCAGATAGATGCTGTTGGATATACTAAAGATATTTGCAAAGATGAATGTTCCCATAAGGCCGAACGGTATCGAAAGTATAACCGACAACGGCAATATGTAACTCTCATACTGTGCAGACAGAAGAAGATATACAAACAGCAGACAGAGAGCAAAAATAATCGCTGTGGTACTTCCTCCCGACTGGGCCTCCTCTCGTGTCATACCCGAATACTCATAGGTGTAACCGGTAGGAAGTGTCTCGGCTGCCACACGCTGCACGGCGGCAAGCGCCTGACCCGACGAGTAGCCCGCAGCAGGCTGTCCTGTCACCGAAATCGACTGGAACATGTTGAATCGGTTGAGGAGGTCAGGACCATATATCTTGGTAAGTGTGACATAGTTGGACAACGATGCCATCTCGCCTCCGTTACGTATCTTGATGGCCGACAGCGTTTCGGGCGAAACACGTGCCTCAGGCGAAGCCTGCATCATCACACGGTAGATCTTACCGAAACGGTTGAAGTTGGACACATACATACCTCCATAATATCCCTGAAGCGTGGAAAGTATTGTCGAAGGAGAGATGCCGGCCTGTTTTGCCTTGGCAGCATCAATGTCGATCATGTACTGCGGGAAAGTGGGATTGAATGTCGTCATTGCCACCTGGATCTCAGGCTGCTTGTTGAGCTCGGCCAGGAAAGTCTGTGTGATCGCGAAAAATTCATCGATATTTCCACCGGTCTTATCCTGCATTTTAAGCTCGAAACCATTGGTCATAGAATAACCGGAGATCATAGGAGGTGCAAAACAAACCACACGTCCGTCCTTGATCATGGCACCAGCCATACCATAGACTTTGCCAAGTATCGCATTAGAAGTCTGATCAATCTGTTTACGATCTTCCCAATTTTTAAGCTTGATAATGAATGTGCCGTATGTAGCTCCCTGTCCAGCCATGAAGCTGTATCCTGCAATTTTCATACGGTATTCAATCTCAGGAATACCGGCGAGAATGCCATCCACCTTGTCAAGAACTTCCATGGTGCGTTCCTGCGATGTGCCCGGAGGCATATCGACCATACAGAACAGCACACCAGTATCCTCACTTGGCACAAGCGCGGTTGGGGTACGTCCCATAATCCACACAAGCAACAGTATAGAGACAGCCACCGTGACAAATGATGTGATCTTATGGTGAACAAACCACGATGCCGCCACATTATAGACTTTCAACACCCGGCCAAAACCAATCTCGAAGCCTTTATGAAAACGCTTTCCGACAATACCGAGCATAGTTACAACCGCCACTGCGACAGCGACAGTGAATTTGAGTATGTGAGAGGGCTCACTATACCAACCGAGCACCATGAACAGAATTGTAGCCACGAGTGCGACACCGGTGACAAGAGGAGGAAGATCAAGTGCAAATGCTTTCTTTGCCCTTTTTGCCATGATCTCACCAGTTGCACTGTAAGCCTCGCTCATGCGTTGCTTGAGTGGCTTTTCATCGTGAGCCTTGAGGAAGAGCGCACATAGTGCGGGAGAAAGCGTAAGAGCGTTGAGCGCCGAAAGGCCGATGGCAATTGCCATTGTAAGACCAAACTGACGGTAGAACACACCCGACGTGCCTGATATGAATGACACTGGAATAAACACAAGCATCATCACAAGCGTGATCGAGATAAGAGCGCCGGCAATCTCGCTCATTGCGTCGATGGAAGCCTTGCGCGGGCTCTTATAGCCGGCATCAAGCTTGGCATGCACAGCCTCAATCACCACAATCGCATCGTCGACCACAATCGCAATCGCAAGCACAAGAGCCGACAAAGTGATAAGGTTGATTGAGAACCCGATAAGGTTCATAAAGAAGAATGTGCCGATAAGCGCGACAGGAATTGCAATCGACGGAATAATTGTCGAACGCACGTCCTGAAGGAACACATAAACCACAAAGAACACAAGGATAAACGCCTCAATAAGGGTCTTGATCACTTCGTGTATAGAAGCATCCAGGAAGTCATTGTTGTTCATCGGGATAGCGAACTCGAGACCGTCGGGGAGCTCGCTCTTCATGTCTTCGACTACTTTCAGACAGTCATTAATGATCTGTGTCGCGTTTGATCCGGCCGTCTGGAAAATAATGGCACTGGTGGCCGGGTATCCATTGAGAGAATTATGGAAACCATAAGTGACACGTCCCAACTCTACATCCGCGACATCTCCAAGACGAAGCACCTCGCCTGTAGGCTTGGCGGATATGACTATATTTTCAAATTCCTCAGGCTGAACAAGGCGGCCTTTGTACCTCATGGTGTACTGAAAGCTCTGATCACCCTGTTCGCCAAACGCACCTGGAGCAGCCTCTACATTCTGTTCCGACAAGGCATAGGTTATGTCGTCAGGCATGAGATTGTACTGCGCCATCACATCGGGTTTCAGCCATATACGCATCGAATAGTCGGCACCGAAGCTCATCACATCACCTACACCCGACACACGCTGAAGCTGAGGAATCACATTGATTTTGGCATAGTTGTCAATAAATTCCTCATTATACTTGCCGGATTTGTCGTAGAGTGCCACATTGAGCAGCATCGAGGTCTGACGTTTCTGCGTGAGCACACCCACACGAGTCACCTCGGCCGGAAGCAGACTCTGAGCTTTTGCAACACGATTCTGCACATCGACGGCAGCCATGTTCGGGTCAAAGCCCTGCTCGAAATACACACTGATATTGGCCGAGCCTGTGTTGGTAGCGGTCGACTCCATGTAGGTCATGCCCTCGGCTCCGTTTATCGCTTCCTCAAGAGGCGCAATAACAGAATTGAGCACCGCCTGCGCGTTTGCACCGGTATAAGTCGTGCTCACCGAGATTGTAGGCGGCGCGATATCGGGGAACTGGGTGATTGGAAGAGAGAAAAGTCCGATAAGACCCAGAAGGACGATGAAAATCGAAATCACCGTCGACAATACCGGACGATTTATAAATCTGTCAAGTTTCATTTATCGTATGCTTGATAAATCTTGTAAAGTATTTAAAGTCGAGTCTGTGAAGATCTGTCACTCGGCTGCTGTCGGCGCAGAAGCAGCCTCCACAGGAGAAATCTTCATGCCGTCACGCAACGACACACCTACACCCTCAACAGCAATGCGTTCACCGGGGTTAAGACCGGAAGTCACGACATAGGTCTTTCCGTCGTTAAGCGGAGCGACCTCAATCGGACGGCTTACAACCGTGTTGCTGTCGGTCACAGCATATACAAAACGGCGGTCCTGAAGCTCATAGGTCGCTTTCTGAGGGATGATTATCACACTATCCTGATTGACAGGAAGGAGAATCTGTCCGGTTGATCCGCTACGGAGCATACCGTTGTTGTTTTTGAACAACGCACGCACCGATGCAGAACCGGTATTGTTGTCTATTACCCCCGAAACTGTAGCCACTTTGCCCGAAAGAGGATAAATCTGTCCGTCGGAAAGACGTAGCTGAACCTCAGGCATCGCTGCAATGCGCTCCTGAAGTGTTGCGGCTCCGTTTTCTGTCATATCGAGAAGATCCCGCTCAGTAAGCGAGAAATAGGCGTAAACCTCTCCATTGTCGCTGACAGTTGTGAGAGCCTGTACCATCGAAGGTGAGGCAAGCGAACCCTCTCGGTTGGGTATCATGCCCACAACACCGTCGCTTGGAGCGATCACGACAGTATAACTGAGATTTTTCTGTGCAGTAGTGAGAGCTGCTTGAGCCTGTGCCAAAGCTGCCTGCGCTGTAGCAAGATTGTTTTTGGCGAGCTGATTCTCATACTCGCTTATTATATTCTTATCATAAAGTTTCTGCTTGTTGTCGGCAGTGAGAGTAGCAGTCTGCACAGCAGTCTTAGCCGATGCGAGAGCTGCCTGAGCCTGATCTACAGCTGCCTGGAACTGCACCTGATCAATCGTAAAAAGAGGTTGTCCTTTTCTTACATGCTGTCCTTCATCGACATGAACCTTTGTAATAAAACCGCTTACCTGCGGGCGTATTTCGATATCCGTCTTACCCTTTATTGTCGCGGGATATGAGTGGTCGAGAGCTGAAGATCCAATCGAGAGAGTCTTAACCGCAATCTGGGGCGCCTGTCCCTGAGCAGGCCCCTGCTGGCCACCGGATGAGCATGAAGCAATCATAACGGAAAGAGAGATTGCCGATGCGCCTGCAAAAAATAGCTGCTTAATCATCTTTGTAAATATAATTTTTCTGACGTTAGTTCTGAATTTTGTACCTATTTTCAAACTGCAAAAATAATAATAATGTGTGAATCGGATAAATATGCTTTTTAGCAAATCCAAGCAGTTTAGTCCAACATGTTGGTCAAAACAGACACAAAGGAGCGATTTAGAAGCCGAAGAATTTATCTAAGAACTTTTTTTCATTAATTTTGCAATATCTTTGAGCAGCATATACATAATTCACAAACAACACGAACAAAGAGAATGTCGATCGACAATATCATAGCGGCCGGCGTGGCCCGTGCGGTAAATGAGCTTTACAGCGCAAACACTGATGCCTCAAGCATTGTTCCTCAGGCAACAAGAAAGGAATTTGAAGGCAATCTCACCATTGTGGTGTTCCCGTGGGTAAAGGCGGCAAAGAAATCTCCGGAAGCAGTAGGCAAAGAGATCGGGGACTGGCTTGTCGACAATGAGCCGGCCGTAGACCGCTACAACGTGGTTAAAGGCTTTCTGAACCTTGTGATCGAACCTACGTACTGGAACAGTGTACTCAAACACATTGCTTCAGATACGGAATTCGGTATCAGAAAAGAGACGGAGTCAAGTCCTCTTGTGATGGTCGAATATTCGTCGCCCAACACCAACAAGCCTCTTCATCTCGGCCATGTAAGAAACAATCTGCTCGGATTCAGTCTGTCGGAAATACTCAAGGCATGTGGCAACCGTGTAGTCATGACAAATATCGTGAATGACCGCGGCATACATATCTGCAAATCGATGCTTGCATGGCAGAAATGGGGAAACGGTATCACTCCGGAAAAAGCATGCAAAAAAGGCGACCACCTAATCGGTGATTTCTATGTGCTGTTTGACCGTCACTACAAGCAGGAGCTTGAAGAACTGATGGCCGGCGGCATGAGTAAGGAAGACGCCGAAAAATCGTCTCCTCTTATGGCTGAAGCTCGCGAGATGCTCAGAAAGTGGGAATCAGGAGACAAGGATGTGCGCGGATGCTGGAAAATGATGAACGAATGGGTTTACTCGGGATTCGATGAGACATATCGCCGCATGGGTGTCGGTTTTGACAAGATATACTATGAAAGCGACACATACCTCGAAGGCAAAGAGAAAGTGCTTGAAGGCCTCGAAAAGGGCATAATGTACAGAAAAAACGACGGCTCGGTATGGGCTGATCTGACCGCCGAAGGCCTGGACCACAAGCTGCTTCTGCGCAGTGACGGCACATCGGTCTATATGACTCAGGACATAGGCACCGCCAAATTGCGTTACCACGACTACCCTATCGACAAAATGATATATGTTGTGGGCAACGAGCAGAATTACCACTTTCAGGTTCTTTCGCTTCTTCTCGACAAACTCGGATTCAAGTGGGGCAAAGATCTCGTGCATTTCTCATACGGCATGGTTGAACTCCCTGAAGGAAAGATGAAAAGCCGCGAAGGCACTGTGGTCGATGCCGATGACCTGATGGAAGAAATGGTGGCGACTGCCCGCGAGGTTTCACAACAGCTCGGCAAACTGGACGGCCTGAACGATGCTGAAATCGAAGAGATCGCCGAGACAGTGGGTCTGGGTGCTCTTAAATATTTCCTGCTAAAGGTGGATCCTCGCAAGAACATAACATTCGACCCTAAAGAGACAATTGATTTCAACGGAAATACAGGTCCGTTTATACAATACACCTACGCCCGTATACGCTCTGTGCTCCGTAAAGCGCATGAGACCGGCCTTGAGACAACCGACTACTCGACAGTCGTACCTGACGAAAAAGAAATCGCCCTTATCCAATGGCTCAACGATTTCGCAGGCACCGTAGAAGAGGCGGGACGTAATTTCTCCCCTGCAATCATAGCGAACTACACTTACGAGCTTGTCAAGCTCTACAATCAGTTCTACCACGACCATTCGATACTCAAAGAAGAGGATGCGGCAGTGAGGTCACTGCGTCTGGAACTTTCGGCTGTGACGGCACGCACCATAAAGGCCGCCATGTCTCTTCTTGGCATCAAAGTGCCTGAGCGAATGTGAGCAATCTGTACATATAAATTGTTATAATGAGGCATGCGACTGAAAATCACGTCGCAATAACTCCAACGAAAAAACAACATAAAAATCATAATGAACAACTACTACAACATCCCTCCCACGCCTCCTGCCTACACTGAGTCGCTTGACCAACGTGTAAGTCAGGTAATGAAGCGTGTGTATGTAAAAATGTTCCTCGGCCTGCTTCTAACAGCTGCCGTAGCATGGGGCGTGGCAATCATAGCTCCTGAATTTCAAATGACACTGATTCAGAACCGTTGGATCTACTGGGGTCTGTTTATTGTCGAAATACTGCTCGTACTGGGCATTTCTGGCGGAGTCAGCCGCATGAAACCGGCTGCAGCCACCGGATTATTCTATCTTTTCGCGATAGTCAACGGTCTGGCTCTATCACTGATTTTCGTGGCTTACAGTCTTCCGTCAATATTCAAGACATTTCTGATCACAGCAGGAACTTTTGGAGCCATGAGCATTTACGGATATTTCACAGAGAAAGATCTGACCAAGATCGGATCATTTCTCTACATGGCACTGTGGGGTCTTGTAATCTGCATCCTCGTAAATATGTTCTGGGCCAACTCAACCCTCGACTGGATCATTTCAATTGCCGGAGTGATTATCTTTATAGGTCTGACAGCTTGGGACACTCAGAAGATCAAAACCATGGCAGCTCATTCAAACGGATTCAACCCATCGTCTCTTGCAACGATCGGCGCGCTGACCCTATATCTTGATTTCATAAATCTGTTCCTGTACCTGTTGCGCTTCTTCGGCTCAAGCCGTGAATAATGGGATTTCTGGAAAAATACAGTAACGATTACGCACAGATTGCCCGCCTCGGCCTACCGATACTTGTAGGCCAGGTGGGCATGATTATTGTCGGTTTTGCCGATAATATCATGGTAGGGCGATATTCGACACAGGCTTTGGCATCAGCATCATTTGTCAACGGCGTGTTCAATACCGCAATTTTTGCCTGCACAGGGTTTTCCTATGGCCTGACTCCGCTCGTAGGCGCGCTATTTTCTCAGAAACGAAAAGGCGAAATCGGAGGAATAATACGCACCGGACTTATAATAAACGCCCTGTTTGCCATAATGGTATCCTTTTTAATGGGGATACTCTATCTCAATGTCGAGCATCTCGGCCAGCCCGACGAATTGCTGCCTATCATACGACCTTACTTCCTGCTTTATCTTGGAGGTATATTGCCGATCTCAATTTTTCAGGTATTCGCCCAATGGTCATGGGGTATAAAAAATTCGGCTATGCCAATGTGGATAATTCTCGGCTCGAATGTACTGAACATCATAGGCAACTGGCTTCTGATATATGGAAACTTCGGATTACCGGAACTGGGACTGTTCGGCGCCGGCATAAGCACTCTTACAGCCCGATGGCTTTGCGCTATAGTTATCACCTGCATCTTCTTCATAAGAAAACATAACCGGGAATATGCCTTCGGGTTTAAAACAACCGGGATGTCATTACAGCGCGTAAAGCAGATCAACATTGTATCGTGGCCGGTATCGCTACAGTCTACGATGGAATCCGCGTCGTTCAGCGTGGTAGCACTCATGGCAGGATGGCTCGGAGCACTTGAACTTGCCTCGTTCCAGATCTTTATTGTCATAAGCACTCTCGGGTTCTGCATTTACTACAGCATCGGATCGGCAATTGCCGTGCTTGTATCCAATGAAACCGGACTTGGAGACCGTCAGGGCCAACGTCGTGTGGCATTTGCAGGCTACCACATCATGCTTATGCTTGTGATCGCCGCCTCGGTGCTTATACTTGCTCTGAACCGCTATCTTATCTCCGCATTCACAGAGGACGGACCGGTCATTGCCATGACTCTCACTCTTATCTTCCCGCTTCTGCTATATCAGGTGGGAGATGCCACACAAATCACATTTGCCAACGCTCTACGCGGCACATCCAATGTGCTGCCCATGCTATGGATAGCTTTTGTGAGCTATCTGCTGATAGGCATACCGTCGTCCTACTTGCTTGGCTTCACTGCCGGTCTCGGCCTCTACGGTCTGATACTGAGTTTCTCGGTATCACTTTTCACTGCCGCTGTATTGTTTTTGTATTTTTTTCTCCGCACAACCCGCATGAAGAATCGCTGAAGTCGCACCGAACCAATCATGCCGCCGAAGTGTTATTAGGTAAAAAATTTTAACTCAAACCTATTATTCTGCACTCTATGATGAAAAAGTTTTTCATGGCGGCTTTGATCGCTCTGGGCATCGGAACAGCAAGCTCAAACGCACAAGTACCGGCCCAGCTGACTCTGGGCTACGGCGGTTACACTCAGATGGATGCATCGGACATGCATGACGGATGGCACAAAGTAAACAATGCCTGGGGCGCACTCACCGCCGGCGTAAACTTCCGCGTAGCCCCCAAGCTCTGGATCGGCCCGAGCTACACGTTCAGCAGCACGTCAACAAAAGGAGAACACAGCAGCAGCCTGGCCTATCACGCCATCATGCTGAACGCACGTTATGACTACTGGCAGCGCAGGGCTGTAAAGGTCTACGCACATGTAGGCATAGGAGCGGAAATCACACACCTCATGCCACACGATGGCGATAGCTATAACAAATCATATTGTGCATTCCAGATTGTTCCGGTAGGAGTCGAATACAGCCTTAACCGCAACGTGGGTATCTTCGGCGAACTGGGATATGGCGCACAAGGCCTGATACAAGCCGGCGTGCACTTCAATTTCTAAAAAACCGACATGAAAGAGAGACTCATCACACTGCGACTGACTGAAAAAAGTTATAACGAACTCAGCAAAGAAGATGCTGAACTTGTGGCTTCGGCCCGCGCAGCAACAGATGGGTCATACGCCCCTTACAGCAATTTCCATGTCGGTGCCGCAATAAGACTTGACGACGGCACAATCGTGACCGGAGCAAACCAGGAAAACGCGGCATTTCCTTCTGGAATATGCGCAGAGCGCACAGCGGCATTCTACGCCGGTTCAAAACACATAGGCCGCCGCTTTACGGCTATCGCCATCGCCGCCCGCGAAGGCGGATCGAAAGAACTGACAAGTTACAACATAAGTCCATGCGCGGCGTGCCGTCAAGTGCTGCTCGAGTATGAGAAACTTGCCGGAAACGGAATAAGAGTGCTTATGGCATCACAGACAAATGTGCTTGAGGCTGATTCCGTGGCTACACTTGTGCCTCTGGCTTTCTCTGATTTCTAAATATATATAATAAAAATACTCCGGGCCGAGATATCAGTCCGGAGTATTTTTATAACAGTGCTCCGAGCGGGACTCGAACCCGCACAACCGCAATGGTCAAGGGATTTTAAGTCCCTCGTGTCTACCATTCCACCATCGGAGCAGAAGACGCTACAAGCACTTCGCGCTGCAAAGATAAGTGTTTTTAGCTTTATAAAAAGTGAAAAGCCCTATGTTTTAACATTCGATTTTCACAATGTGAAAAATCAGTTGTATCTGAACCCGTCCAAAATCGGATGTGTTATACAAAAGCAGGCACTCTCACATGATGCCCATTAAACTTAACCTGCCGATCAGATCAGGAAAGGGCCGGTGCCTTTGTCAAACCTAATTCTTTATTTACACAAATGAAAAAACACGTATTGGTGACACTTGCAGCCATAGCAGGCTGCAGTTTTGTCCCTTCAGCATTCAGCGCAGATGCACAAAACATGATTGCCGAAGAGACAACTTCGGTAACGGTTATGCCCGACGAGAACTGTAAGACGTTCTACAACGCAAACAACAACAAGAACTGGTTTATCCAACTTGGCGCAGGTATCGATATCCCTTATGTCGAGAACATGCTTTACAAGGGAGATGCAAAACGTCGAGTACAACCCAACTATCAGGTAGGTTTCGGCCGTTGGTTCTCACCCTACTTCGCCTGGCGCGCAAGTGCAAGCTACCGTCAGCTGAAATGGAATGGCGGCAATATATCAAAGGCTAAAATGGGAGAAGCCGATTTCGACATCATGTGGGACGCATTCAACTCTGTAATGGGTGTCGACGCCAAACGACCCGTATCGGTCATTCCGTTTGTAGGTATCGGTGTAGGATATGCCCGCGGAATGAAGAGCGATGCCATCAATGTATATGATGACAACGGCAAGCCGAAAAAGACGTCAGTCACTCTGCCCGTATCGGCAGGTGTCCAGTTCCGATTCCGCACATGTGACTATGTCGACCTGTTTCTTGAGGGACGTCTCGGATTCTTCGGAGACAATTTCAACAACACAGTCGGTGGCAAACCTATCGATATCAATGCAACCGCAATCGCAGGCGTATCGATCAATCTCGGCCCCCGCAGTTTCAAGACTTACAGCCCATGTGATGATCTCGCCTATATCTCGGGCCTGAACAATGAAATCAACTCGCTCCGCAGCGATCTGGCAGCTACAGGCGCCGCACTTGCCGAGGCCGAATCACAGCTTCCATGTCCGGAGGTTACGGTAGTAGAATGTCCTGATCCTGCACCCGCTCCGATTCTGGCCACTGTAAGATTCGCTCTTAATTCAGCCGTGATCACCCCGGAGGAGCAGGTCAACGTATACAACGTAGCCCAGCATCTCAAGCAGAATCCCGATCTCGCTATCGTAGTAAGAGGCTACGCCGACAAGAAGACCGGCACAAGCAACTACAACATGAAGCTTTCAGAACAGCGTGCCCAGGCCGTAGCCGATGTGCTTATCAACAACTACGGCATCAATCCCGAACGTCTTGTGCTTGAGGCAGCCGGCAGCGACTCCCAGATTTATGATACCAACAACTGGAACCGCATCGTGATTTTCATACCGGTTGAATGATATAGATACACCCAACCTCTAAAAACAAAGCCGTGGCAGCAAAACTGTCACGGCTTTCTGTATGTATGACTTGGGTAATATCTTTTTGTCAGGACTCAACAGGCTCAGAAGCGATTTCTTCATCATCATCGATGTCATGTGCGGCAGCCGGTACAAGCATTGCCGATCCCTCCCACAGAATATAGATAGGAAGGAACACCATGATCAGAGTAAACGGATCACCTGTAGGTGTGATAATCGCAGCTGCTATCATGAGTGCCACAACAGCATGACGCCTGTACTTGCTGAAGAAATTACGAGTCAACAACCCCATGCGCCCGAGCAGCCATGCCAACAACGGCAACTCAAACACAACACCCATCAGCAGGATAATCATAAGAAAATTATCCATATAGGATGATATGGACACTGTATTGGGGATGGAATCGCTGAGCTGATAACCGGCCAAAAAGCGAAGTGTGAGCGGAAATACGAGATAATATCCTACTGCCACTCCGGCATAAAACATGATATTTCCAAAAAAGAATGCCTTGACAGCTCCCCTGCGTTCACGCGGCAACAATCCCGGACGGACAAACGTCCAGAATATATAAATCAGTATTGGAAATGTAAGCACAACGGCAAGCCAGCATGACAATGACATGTGAATGAAAAACTGAGACGCCAGCTCAATGTTTATCAGATCAACATGAAAACCCTCGCTACCAAGGGAAGGAAGCCAGACGGAATTTCCCGATCCCCCCATGAAAGACAGTAATCTGTAAAGAGGGAAATCGGCATGGCATGGAGCAAGAATAACGGCATCCATGATCTGGCGCAAGAAAATAAAAAGCGCCACAGCAGCTACAATAATCACGCCGCCAGCCTTGAAGAGAACACCACGCAAAGCCTCAAGGTGATCCCAAAATGCCATTTCAGTATTATTTCCAGTCGCCATTTTGAAGTCTATACAAGGCATGCAGACACATATACACCATGCCAGCAAAAATATGCCGGAACAAAGCAGATATGTGACCGCGAAAACCTTTTAAATTTAAGAACTTATCAATAAAACAGAGCCAGAACCTTATTTCGTGTTAGGTTCTTCCTTATCGATATCCTTGACGTTATCCTCAATATCGGAAAGACCTTTCTTGAATGAACGTACACCCTTGCCGATACCATGCATCAACTCTGGAATCTTTTTACCACCGAAAAGAAGCAGGATGATAACCAGAATAATAAGAATCTGAGGGCCGCCGATACGACTTAGAAACAGCGGTATGAAAAGTGCTATATTCATCTTTTGTTTTGTGAGTTTTGTTTGGTTTAGTAGTGATGCAAAAATAACATTCTATTGCGATAAAACGAAACAAAATATAGAAACAGCCGATATTATAACTTTTATTTCAGATATTTTTATTGAAAAGTTAAAAGGATCAGACACCACAAAACAGGTCAGTCCATATATCAAATCTTTTGAGTAACTTTACAAAACCAATTATCATTTTCATTTATTCAACAACATCATATTTTCTCTCTTCCATATCTTTACATGTCTATAAATCTGACACGAATCATACTGGCAGTTTTTCTGGCCACGATGCCATTTGCAGGAGCCGATGCCAGACGTACCAGAAAAAAAACCGGCGCTCTTGAAATTGCACTGACAGAGGCTTACCGCAACTGGATACCTGCCTATACCAATGTAGCAGGCGTGATAGTAAAGTCAGCCCAGATAAACGAGTCAAACAAAACCGTCACCCTCACGTGTAACGACAGAGCTGGATTTCTACCCTACACAGAAGAAGATCTTGATTCATTGTATGAGGCACTTGCCGAGGCTCTTCCAGCCGACAAACGCGATTACACAATCAAGATAATTGTCGTGCGCACGCCAATAGAGCGCCTACTGCGCGGAGCATCGAAAAAGAATCCCGGCCCAAGTGAAACAAGACCGTTTGTCAGACGTCTTGACGAAACCGACTACGACAAAGGAATGACAGGCGCAAATCTGGCTATCTGGCCAAGTCACGGTCGCTATTATGAAAAACGCACTGACCGCTGGCAGTGGCAAAGGGGCAAGATCATGCAGACAGTCGAAGATCTGTATACTCCGGGGTATGTTTATCCGTTTCTGATCCCGATGCTTGAAAATGCCGGAGCCTACGTGCTGTGCCCACGCGAGCGCGACACCTCGCCTATTGAAATCATAGTCGACCGCGACGGAGGAGCCGCATCAAGCGCCGGCTACGCAGAAAGGACCGGAAAGCACAAGTGGCATGACGGAACAGGAGCTGGGTTCGGTTTACCGCGAGAGATACTCAGCGATGGAGAAAATCCATTCAAAGCGGGAAAATACCGTGCAGTTACAACTGTTGACCGCAAAGCCGAGTCATCGGCGGTAGAATACTCGGCAGAGTTTCCAAAGCGCGGCACATACGCCATCTATGTGAGTTACGGAAGATCGGAACGTCCGGCCCACTCAGCACCCTACACCGTGCATGGTATGGGAGGAGACTCGCATTTCTCCGTGAACCAATCCATGGGAGCCGGAACATGGGTTTACTTAGGAGATTTCGAGTTTGACAAAGGAATACAGAAAGTAGTCACACTCAGCAACATCTGCCCCGGAGCAAATGCCATACTAACGGCCGACGCAATAAAAATCGGAGGCGGAATGGGAAATATCGCCAGAGGTTCCGACAAAACAGGCAGCAACGAGCCTCAGACGAGCGGCTATCCTCGTTTCTGCGAAGGAGCACGATACTTCATGCAGTGGTCGGGCATTCCAGACTCAATCTATTCAGTGTCGGACCACGTGTCGGACTATGCCGACGACTACAAAGGCCGAGGCCCATGGGTCAACTATATGAGCGGCGGATCATCGATGAACCCGGGCTGGAAAGGGCTCGGAATTCCCATTGACCTTTCAATGGGGTGGCACACCGATGCCGGACTTACATACGATGACAGCACAGTCGGGACACTCGCCATATACAGCACCGACGGAGGAAAACCGGGTGGAGGCAGACGCTCCCGTCTCGCAGGGCGCGACCTCGCTGACTATGTAGTGACAACAGTCGTCAACGACATACGCGCCACTGTGGACTCGACATGGACACGTCGTTCAATGTTTGACAAGAATTATGCAGAAGCCCGCACAAGCCGCGTTCCGGCATTTCTGCTTGAACTTCTGAGCCACCAGAATTTTCCCGACATGAGGATCGGCCTTGACCCTACATTCAGATTCACTGTGGCAAGAGCCGTATACAAAGGACTGCTCTGGTATCTGGCCGAACGCGACAACCGCATGTACATGATCCAGCCATTGCCTGTCAGCAAATTTTCTATCGGTCACGACCGTGACAACAAAGGCGTATATATGCTTACCTGGCAACCTACCGAAGACCCGCTCGAACCTACTGCCGAGCCTGAGTGGTATGATGTGGAAATGCGATCGGGAAACGGAGCTTTTAAAAAAGTGGCCCGTGTGGAATTGCCGCGTTATCAATTCAGGGGCGCTCGACCTGGCATGGTTTATTCATTCCGTATCACAGCCGGCAACTCCGGAGGCAAGAGCTTTCCATCGGAAGTCCTTTCCTTGGGAACACCAAAGCAAACTAAAGGAGAAGAGGTAACAATCGTCAACGGATTCACCCGTGTAAGCGGACCTGACTGGTTTGACAACGGCGAGCAGGCCGGTTTCTCCGACGAAAAGGATCACGGCGTGGCTTATGTCAAAGACATCAGCTATACCGGCAGCCAATATGACTTTGACCGATATGCCGAATGGGTGAACGACGACCTCGGCGGCTTCGGTGCTTCGACCGACAACTATGAGACAATGGAGATAGCCGGCAACACAATGGACTACGTTGCTATGCACGGAGCGGCAATACTTGCAGCCGGATATCCGTTTGTGTCGGAAAGCCTGGACGCATTCACAAGCCCCCTTCGCGACCACCGCAACGGCGGAACAGTGGATCTCATTCTCGGCAAACAGAAAACAATCGAGTTTATACCCGGGAAACGGAAATACGGAACATTCCCGGCAGAACTTCAGGAGGCACTGCGCCGCCACACCACATCGGGCGGAAGTGTGATAGCAAGCGGAAGCTATATTGTAAGCGACATGTGGAACAACACGTCGGCCGATTCAATAACCGCAGCAGCCGGAAGGAAATTCGCCAATGAAGTGCTTGGTGTGAGAATGTCTGACAAAGGCCGGGTAACCACAGAAAAAGCCCAAAGCACTCCCAACAAACTTCTGAAAGGCGAACCAATCAATCTGACGTTTGAAAAAGATATCAATCCTGATTTCTATGCGGTGGAAAGTGTCGATGTTCTCGCACCTGCCGAAGGTCACAAAACAACCACACTGCTCACCTATCCCGACAACGGGGGTGTAGCCGGTATCATCAATCACAACAAGAACCATGACGTTGTAACCATAGGATTTCCTTTTGAAACAATACAGAATGCCGATGCGCGACAGCGTCTCATGGAACTGATACTCAAATCTCTCAACCGATGAACAAATTATTTCTCCCCTATCGACATGAGACCGACCGGCAACCGATAATCAGCCGATTGCAGGACGCGACAATCGACGTTGAATTTCTTGACCCCGACAAACCGTTACGCTCTACAGCAATGATAAAGAGCATTGCCAACAATTGTAGCGGCGATTACACATTCATAATGCTCGGCGAGAATACTCTGATACCGGGGAGAGATTGTTTTTCCCGCATGGCAGCCATAGGCTCCGACACAGGAGCCGTGATGCTCTATGCCGACTATCGTCACCGCAACACCCAAGGAAAAACCACCGACTGCCAACTTATAGACAAGCAAGAAGGAGCATTGCGCGATGACTTTGATTTCGGCCAGCTTATAGCATTGAAAACCGCATCTCTGCGTGAAGCAGTAGCGGAAATGACTTCGGAATATCGTGCGGCAGGATTCTATGACTTATGGCTAAGACTCAGCCGGTATGGAGAAATCGTACATATCAACGAATATCTCTACACTATCGAAGAAAATACATCGTCAACCTCACATCACGAGGCCCAGTTTTCCTATGTAGATCCACGTAACCGCGCATCACAGATCGAAATGGAGGAAGTATGCACAGCCTACTTGAAAGCAACAGGCGTATGGCTCGCTCCCGCATTCAAAGAAATCGATCTTGAGCAAGAAAAATTCGACACAGAGGCCACTGTGATAATTCCGGTTAAAAACCGCTGCACAACCATCGGCGACGCACTTGAAAGCGCATTATCGCAAAAAACCGACTTCCCATACAACGTGATTGTCGTGGACAATCACAGCAGCGACGGAACAACCGAGATTATCGACCGAATAGGTAAAACCCATAATAATCTCATCCACATCATACCTGACCGTGAGGATCTTGGTATAGGCGGTTGCTGGAATCTGGCCGCCCGACATGAGAAATGCGGCCGATATGCCTGTCAGCTCGACAGCGATGACGTATACTGCGACAGCAATGTGATAAGCCGTATAGTTCAGGAATTCCGCCGCCAGCAAGTGCCTATGATCATAGGCAGTTACCGTCTTACCGATTTCGACGGCCGCGAGCTGCCACCGGGAGTGATCGACCATCGGGAATGGACACCCGACAATGGGCGCAACAACGCACTTCGCATCAACGGGCTTGGCGCACCCCGCTGTTTCTACACTCCCCTGCTACGGGAAATTGGGCTACCCAACACAAGCTACGGGGAGGACTATGCGATCGGGCTTCGAATCTCACGTGAATATCAGATAGGACGCATTTACGATGTTCTCTACAACTGCCGCCGCTGGGAAGGCAACAGCGATGCCGCTCCAAGCCGTGAGAAAATGAACGCCAACAACACCTACAAAGACAGACTACGCAGCTGGGAATTACAGGCTCGCCGCCGTCTCAACACCGAAAGAGAGGGAAAATGAACCTGCTGCAAAAGATAGAATCATTGCGTGAGCAACAGATTGCATCCATAGCACTGATGAGAGACAATTACCGCGCGCTAAACAGCATAGAGCACCGCGATTTTCATCTCGGACCAATGAAAGTGCGGGCAATCTATAATCCTGCACGTGTTATCAGTTCTGCAGCAAAAGTCGATGCCGCGTCCATAGCCGCACGCCCATGCTTCCTCTGTACACAAAACCGGCTTGAAGGCCAGAGATCCGTACCCTTCCTTGACGGCAAGTATGACATTCTCGTAAACCCGTATCCCATATTTGACCATCACTACGTAATAGCCGCACACTCTCATGTGCGCCAGAAAATAGGCAGACGCATCACCGACATGTGGCAGCTTGCCAGTGAACTTGAAGGATATACTGTTTTTTACAACGGTCCTCGTTGTGGCGCTTCAGCACCGGACCACATGCATTTTCAAGCAGTAGCATCCACCGAGCTATCTCTTTGGAATGCACTGGACGCGACGTCACCAGAACATGTCGGCCAAACAGGCAATGCCGTTATGTCGAAAGCAAACGGATTACCGATCTCTGTTTTTGTGATTGACTCGACTACCGCGGAAGATGCCTATAAGCTTGCAAATCTGTTATATCCGACATTTCCCATAGACAGTAATGAGGAATGGGAACCCCGATTCAACATGTTAGCCACATCCACAGAGCAAGGGGTGAGAATAGCAGTTATTCCGCGTCCACGTCACAGACCATCGTTCTATACCTATGATCCAACCGATGAAAAGGGAATGACAGTAAGCCCCGCATCGATCGATGCTGCCGGTGTGCTCGTACTGCCGCGCCGGATTGATTTCAACCGGCTCGATGAAAAAACCATACTCTCAATCTATAACGAAACATGTGTCATGCCATGCTGAATAAAGAGCCCAAGGTGAGAGTGGGGATCATGACCGCTCCAATGATCGAGGCAAGGTTTCTCGGCGGTGACAATGCCATGTTTGAGTTACCTGGAGTAACAATAGGAAAGAAATTTCACTGGGAAAGACAACAGACTCAACGTTTCGGCGGCGAGCTTGAAATCATGCGGCATCCCGACGGCACTCTGACAGCCATAAACATCATAGGCACAGAAGAATATCTGAAGAGTGTAATCGGTTCGGAAATGAGTGCGCAATCACCAATAGAGCTGCTTAAGGCCCATGCCGTGATATCGCGCAGCTGGTTGATGGCACAGATACGCCGCGATCTGAGACACAACGGCACCCCGGTTTCCGATGCTGAAAACCGACGGAAAGAAGAGGGGGTAATCATCGATTGGCAGGACAGAGAGGACCACAGGGGCTTCGATGTGTGTGCCGACGATCACTGCCAACGCTATCAGGGCATCGCGGAAACAGCATCACAAGAGCCTGCAGTAGAAGCAATCATGGCTACCAGAGGCGAAGTACTGACCTACAATAACAAGATATGCGACACCCGGTTCTCTAAATGTTGCGGCGGGATAACAGAAGACTTTGCAGTATGCTGGGAACCGCGCCGACATCCTTATCTGACTTCCGTAGCAGACCCATATTGCGCAGAGGCAACCCCCGAGATACTTGAGCGCACCCTCAACGGATATGACCGTGAAGACTCTGCAACCTTCAGATGGACAACCGACTATAAGGCTGGAGAACTTGAGGAACTACTAAAACAGCGCTCAGGAACCGACTTCGGAGAAATAACGGAGCTAAATGCACTCAGACGCGGTATGTCGGGACGAATATACCTGCTTGAGATAATCGGGACCCTCAACCGGCAAATCATAGGCAAGGAACTGACTATAAGAAGATGGCTCAGCAGAACGCATCTGAAAAGCTCCGCCCTTGAAGCCACCAGACGCAAGGACGGCGGATGGCATCTTGAAGGACGCGGATGGGGACACGGTGTAGGTCTCTGCCAGATTGGAGCCGCTGTAATGGCCTGCAAGGGATTCACCTACCAACAAATACTCAGCCACTACTATCCCGGCGCCATAATTGAAAAACTCTACTGAAAATGACCGATAGAACCAATCATGCCGACCGCCGCAGTCCGTGGATGTGGATCCCGACTCTATATATCGCCGAGGGTCTACCATACTTTGCCGTCAACACACTTGCTGTTGTGATGTACACACGCATGGGTGTAGGGCTGACAGAAATGGCATTTTTCACCGGATGGCTCTATCTTCCCTGGGTGATCAAACCGTTCTGGAGTCCGTTTGTCGACATTTTCGGCACACGGCGCAACTGGGTAATAGCAATGCAGTTCTGTATCGGCATCAGCATGGCACTTGTGGCTTTGTGCCTTCCGCTGCCGTTTTTCTTTGCATCGACTCTTTCCGCTTTCTGGCTGATGGCCTTTTTCTCAGCCACGCACGATATCGCCGCCGACGGCTATTACATGCTCGCACTGACTCCCAAAGACCAGGCTGCCTATGTGGGTCTGCGCAACACATTCTACCGCATAGCGTCACTGATCGGACAAGGGGGTATGCTGTGGCTCGCAGGAGAGATGGAGGAACGCACAGACGGGAATATACCCTATGCCTGGTCTGTAACATTCGTCTCGCTGTCGGTCGTGTTTCTTGCCATATCGGTCTATCACACAGTAACGATGCCACGCCCGCACAGCGACCGCGTGACACGCCCCGGCGGAACCAGTGAAATTCTGCGTGAATTCGGTAATACATTCGCTACATTTTTCGGCAAACGCCATATTGTCACGGCAATAGCGTTCATGCTGCTCTACCGCCTGGCCGAAGCGCTGATGCTGAAAGTGTCGGGGCCGTTTCTTCTCGCTCCGCTCGATGAGGGTGGACTTGGACTCAGCACCAAGGCTGTGGGCATCGCTACCGGAACAACCGGAGTTGCAGCATTGCTCGCAGGCGGCATCATCGGCGGCATCTGCATAGCGCGGCGCGGCCTCAGATACTGGCTCTGGCCTATGGCAATGGCTATCACACTGCCGGGCCTCGTCTACTGTTACATGGCTATGGCACAACCAAAGGATCCAATCATCATAAACGCATGTATCGGCTTCGAGCAGCTCGGCTATGGCTTCGGCTTCACAGCTTTCATGATGTATCTGATCTATTTCTGCGACGGTGAATACAAAACGTCACACTATGCTTTCTGCACGGCGTTCATGGCACTTGGCATGATGCTGCCCGGTATGGCCGCCGGATGGATCCACGAGCAGGTGAGCCAACTTCACATCTTCGGCGATCAAGCCCAGGGCTATATAAACTATTTCTGGTTTGTAATGCTGTGCAGCGTTTCCACATACGCCGTGTGCGCTATGGTGAGAATAAACAGGACGGCATTTACAGGCAACGGCCATAAAAATACAGACAACAGGGACTGAATATGATTAAAAAGATCCTTACTGCAATCGCAGCAACAGCACTCGCAGCAGCTTCGGTCGCTCAGGTGAGACCCGGTATAGAAGTGCTTGCAAACAGGAATTTTGAAGCGCTCAAAGGCAAGCGTGTAGGACTTATCACCAATCCCACTGGTGTCGACCACAACCTCCGCTCTACAATCGATATACTGCACGAAGCACCTGAGGTGAACCTTGTGGCACTATTCGCACCTGAGCATGGAGTGAGAGGCGACCAACATGCCGGACTGAAAGTGAGCGACAGCCGCGACAAGGCCACAGGCGTAAAAGTATACTCGCTCTACGGTGCCAACCGGCGACCATCGGCAGCCATGCTATCAGATATCGACGTAATGGTCTATGACATACAGGACAACGGTTGCCGGTCGTACACATTCATCTCGACCCTCGGACTCTGCATGGATGCCTGCGCAAAAGCAGGCAAAGAGTTTTTAGTCCTTGACCGCCCGAATCCGGTCGGAGGTAAAGTCGAAGGACTAATTACCGAAGATGATTGCAAATCGTTTGTTTCGCAATTTCCGATCCCGTATCTTTACGGTCTGACTCCCGGCGAGCTCGCACTCTACCTCAACGGAGAGGGGTTGCTGGAGTCAGGCAAGACTGTGAACCTGAAAGTGATACCGATGGAAGGATGGCACCGCAGCATGGACTACAGCGCGACAGGACTGCCGTGGGTGTTGCCGTCGCCCCATATCCCTACAGCCGAAACATCGCTCTACTACCCCGCAAGCGGCATTCTGGGCGAACTCGACTACATGTCGATAGGTGTCGGATATACCATGCCTTTCAGGTTGTTTGCCGCACCATGGATTACCGATGCAGCAGGACTCAGCGCCCGACTTAACGCCCTGAATCTACCCGGAGTGAAGTTCCGTCCTATCCATTTCACTCCTTTCTACTCAATGGGACAAGGAAAACCATCGGCAGGAGTGGAGTGCTATATCACCGACCGTGAAGCCGCGACACTTACCCTTATCCAGTTTTATGTAGCACAGGAGACAGCTGAAATGTATCCCGCACACAAAATGCTCGAAGGACGCGCGGCCTCACGTCTAAACATGTTTGACAAAGTCACAGGAAGCAAAAAAATAAGGACACTCTTCGGCAAGCGACACCGCGTCGAGGATATAGAAACTCTCTGGATGGGCGGATGTGACGCGTTCAAGTCCAAGAGCGCACCCTACAAACTATATAAAGATCACGACACTAATCAAAAATAGCTATGATACTTATCGCTGACAGCGGAAACACCAAAACAGACTGGTGCTGCATCGACGGCCTTGATGCCGTCAACAGCTTTTCGACATCGGGCCTGAATGCCCTGATACTTCCGAAAGACAAGGTTCTGTCAATCTTTCAGTCGGAAGTTTCCGAAAAGACAGAAGGCATGTCGTTCAGCCATATATATTTCTACGGCGCGGGGTGCATTGACGCATCGGTAAAACTCAAGGTCGAGGAAGCTCTTTCCAAAGTTTTCCCTAACGCTACTGTTACGGTCGAGAGCGATCTGCTCGGTGCCGCCCGCTCGCTATGCGGCGACAAGCCCGGTATCGCCTGTATCATCGGCACCGGGTCAAACAGCTGCCTCTACGACGGTACGGAAATCGTCGACAATGTGCCTTCGCTGGGCTATATTCTCGGAGACGAGGGAAGCGGAGCCGTACTCGGCCGTATGCTCATCTCCGACGTGATGAAAGGCGTGCTTCCCGAAAGTCTTGTGAAAAAGTTTCAGGAACGCTACAACCTCGATCCTGTGACAGTGGTACATCGTGTCTACAATGAATCAGATGCCAACAGATTTCTGGCTTCAGTGACTCCATTTCTCCTCGAAAACATAGAAGAGCCCGCTATCCACCGTCTGGTGCTCAATGCCTTCAAGTCGTTTTTCACACGCAACATCATGCGTTATGACAACTACAAAAACAAACTCATAAATGTAACAGGCTCCATCGGCTGGTACTTCAAGGATGTGCTTCATGAGGCAGCCGACGCCATGGACTGCTCTCTCGGCGCTATCAGCCGCGCACCTATGGAAGGACTTGTAGACTACCACCTGCGCAAAGGGTAATTTAACACATTACCGCGTAAGACGCGGTATTAGATTTGCATTCCCGGCACAAAGGGGAGGCCACCGATACAGCCTCATAACACCTAAGTTGCCGGGAATGCTATTTTTTTAAAATACAACACCTTAATCTGATACTATGAAAATCACATCAAACCAACCCCAATCACGCCGAGTGGATATTGAGGCGTCACTCCCTCGCACTGACCGCGGGATCATGGATGCAACCGCTACAGCCGAATGGCAGGGACCTGTGACATGCGTGAATCTTAAACCTGGACGACAGCCAGGGAGACTGGTCCCTGTGGAAGATTTCGAAGCTCTCGCCAATGTAGGAGCCGGAACCGAGCCGATACTATGCTGGGATCATCCGGACAAAGGCCGCTGCCTGCTGATGCGCACCGGCAATGCCCTGACCATAGTGACCGGAAGTGACGGAGGCCGCGATACCACCGAATGCCACACCATTGCGCCTCTCCCCTCGAGACCGCTATGTGCCGTGGCTGAAGGTGACGGCTCACATGTTGTGGTCATGACCGCCACAAAGGTCTACAAACTCCATACAGACAATACCGAAAACAGATGGCTGATCAATGAGGCGCATCCGGTATTTCCTACAGTCATGATCAGAGCCGGCAGCTTCTCCACTCTGACATCGGAGATAGCCGAAGCGAACCTAAAAGGAAGCTACACAAGCACATCACAACGGCTTACAAATGTCGACAGCAAAGCACTACGCAATGACCTGACGGCATCAATGGAAGAAATCGAAAACATGGCACGGGCAGCCGGACGCTGCATAGCGCCACTGCTTGTGCGCTACAGACTCAGAGATGAAAACGGACATACACTGTTTCTATCGCCCGTGACACTTGTTGGTACTGACAAGGGGTATCAGCTGAGCGATGAACTAAACACCTCCATCGAAGGAGGAAGGCGGTCCGGAAGCACTCTTCGCGTCGAGTCATTCAAACCGTTACTTAAACTACCCGAAGAAATTTATGACAACACAGCCAAACAGATAAAACAACTGGAAGTGGAGGCTGTAGGCCCTCTGCATGGTGTCGATACCGACGGTATAGTGTGGAACCGCATAGATGCGAAGAACAGTATGCTGCGTTTCTTCATGCCGGGAATGGCATCAACCATGACAAGCGACAAAGGGCACCTGACCGACATAGTGCTGAGAGCACTGGCAAGATTTGACCAACTGAGCGAAAAAGTAGCAAGCATCAGCAATCCGTTTTCCAAAGAAAATCTCGGCAGGGAAACTGCAATCTCTATTCCGGGAGCAGGACGAAAAGCATCGGATTTAGCCAAAGGACTGCGCAATGCTCTGATAAAACGACAAAAAGCGCGCCCTGTCCATAAAACAACACTTGCCGGAGGTGGCTGGACAACAGCCTCATTCACCGCCGACACAGTCGCCAACAACGGAGATACAACTCTATGGGGAAACGTAAATGTGCTACCATTTGAACAATGGGGCGCAGGACACTATTCAACAGATAGCCTTGATGCTAAATCGTGGACAGCCACAGTATCGGTTGAACAAAAAGAAAAGCGTGCCGTCTGCAATTCGTCAGGCTACACCAATGCACCGTTGCAATTGTCGCCACTCATAGTGTGGCCGGGCGAAGATGGCGGCACAATGACTCTGAAAGTAAAAACCTCCACAGGCACAGCAATCGAGATTTTCGAACTTATGCCTCTTGCAGGATGCGGAATTTCGGTATGGCTCTCTCCTACACTGCTTCCGCAAAAACTTTCCTACAGCAACGACAATGAGTTTACGGTACAGGCCTCAACGGCAGCATTAAAACGCATGACCGGCTCAATAATCTCGACGAATGCCGCCTGCTGCCTCGAACCGGCAGGAATGATGTCGTCACCCGGAAACCGCATCACAGGAATCACTACGGCAACTGCACTTTCATCGGCTTGGGATTTCAGCCGGGACAGGTTCTACATCTTCGGAGAAGGCGGCATAAACCTATGTGTGACAAACGCAAATCATGAACCGGTAGCTATGCAACTCCTTGACGGCCGTGCAGTAACATGCCGCATGGCAATAGCTTCCGGAACCGCCGACCGCGGAGTTGCGGCAATCGCAGGCGGATGCGCCGTTAATGTAAAAGGAAGTAAAGTAACCGACTTTCCCGGTATCACCCCGGCAACAGCACGAGGCATAGGATGGGCCGGTGGCGACCTATGGATAATGCTTGATGGCGGCAAGGCTCAGGTGAGACCGTCAGAAGCTCCCGATCATTTCTACTTACGCGACACCCCTACGGTTGAATCATCACTGAGTTGTGGCGACGGACGGCTCCGCATCGTCGACAGAGAAGGCATACTGCGCGATTCACACTACCTTACCTACAACGAAAAAGAAGTGGAATGGAGCTGTAGGGCAGAGATTCCCGGCTATATGCCAACTCCGACCCGCGGCACCTTAGGCTCAGTGCTACGCATCACAGCCATCGGTCTTGCCATGGTGGCTTCGGCAGTGAAAGCGCGTCTGACAGCCACCACCGACGGCGGTGCGGCATCGATAGCTCTGGTGCGCCTGCTACTGTCGGCCATGATAAGCGGTCCGATGAGAGAATCTCTGTTTCTCCCCGTGAACTCCGGACGCCGCCACAGGTTCACGATTGGTCTGAAAGGTGTTGTATCACCCGACATGAGACTCAGCGGTGTAAGTCTGCACCTGAAATAAGCATCAAAAAATGGAGAAGGAGAAAACAACAGATTTCAGAAAAATATCGCGCGAGGACGACCGCCGCCGCAAACGTCAGGAAGTAACCTATGATCCGGTAAAAGGGATCGGCTGCCATGGACAACGTACAAAAGTAGATACCGGTGAAAAGCGTGACGGAGTGTGCCTGCTTCCGGTATCGCTCATAGAAGATAAATCCTACAAAACGGCACGAAGCCGCATCGCTTATGTGAAGGCGCGTTGCCGCCATGATTTCGAGTATTGGGCGGTGACCTGTGTACGCATCAAGGACAAAATCAGCGGTCGCGACATAGCATTCAGGCTCAATGCTCCCCAACGCAAGCTGCTTGGTGTGATGGAGAGAATGCGGCTGGATGGGAAACCGGTGAGAGTGATTCTGCTCAAAGCCCGTCAATGGGGCGGATCGACGCTTGTGCAGATTTACATGGCATGGTGGCAGACTGTGCTTTACACTAACTGTCACTCACTAATATGCTCGCAGGTCAAAGACACATCGGCTACAATAAGAGGGATGTACAGCAAACTGCTCGCCAACTACCCGGAAGATTACTGGGAAGAGCTTGACGCTGACGGAAAATCCAAAAAGAGTGCAGGCAAGAACAAAAAAGTAACGCCACGATTCAGGTCATGGGAAGGCGCGCTGAATGTACGCGAGATCGCCGGACGCAACTGCCATGTTACAATCAGTTCGATCGAAAACCAGGAGGCGGTGCGTGGCGGCGACTACGCTATGGCCCACCTGTCGGAAGTGGCATTCTGGCGAGACACTACACGCCGCAACCCTGACGATTTCATCCGCGCGATCGGCGGAATCCATAACGGTGCCGGCACGCTCCTTGTGATGGAAAGCACAGCCAACGGCACCGGAAGTTTCTTTCATCGCGAGTGGCAACGCGCCGTGGCCGGAGAGAGTGACAAAGAGGCTGTGTTTGTAGCCTGGCACGAAATCGAGATATACCGTATAAGAGTCACCGACCGGCGCAGTCTTTGGGACAGCCTTGACGAATATGAGCGCGGCTTATGGGAGCAGGGGCTTTCACTCGACCAGATAGGATGGTATCACCGCAAACGTCGCGAATATGCCTCCCATTCACAGATGAAAGCCGAATATCCTACTACAGCAATAGAGGCATTCGTTCATTCGGGGTCAGGAGTATTCGGGCAAGAGCTTGTAGAGCGTCTGCGCGAGAACTGCGACGAACCGATAGCCAGAGGTGAGATATCAGGCCGAGGCCTTACCGGTGCAAACTCTCTTATCGGCTTGAAGTTTCTGCCAGACAGCCGTGGCGGACTTCGCATATGGGAAATGCCTGAGGATAACCCGCAGCGTCGTGCCGGACAGCGCTATGTCGTCGGAGTCGACATTGGCGGTGTGAGCGAGGGAGCCGACTGGAGCGTCATCACAGTAATGGACTGCGGACTGACCGACGAGTGCATACCGCGTGTAGCGGCCTGTTGGCGCGGCCACATCGACCATGACCTGCTGGGATGGAAATGCGCCCAGATAGCCCGGTGGTATGGCGATGCACTGCTTGTTGTGGAGAGCAACACGCTCGAGAGCGAACGCACCGACGGCGACCCGTCGACCTATATACTCAACCGCATCGGAGAACATTACCGCAACCTCTATCACCGCACAGGCCCCGACGGAAAACCCGGTCTGCCCGGATTTCACATGAACCGCGCCACCAAGACATGGGCTATAACAGAGCTTGTGGGGCGTGTGAGAGAAGGAACATATATGGAACGCGACACACTGGCATGCAACGAGCTTCTCACCTATGAGCGTCTGCCCAACGGATCGATGGCAGCACGACAGGGATGCCACGACGATCTGCTGATGACACGTGCGCTGATATTCGCCGCTCTCCCCTCCCGACGCGTGACACCAATAGGACGCATCGGCGGGTATATCCGGGAGTTGTAGCACCCGAGACTGAATTTGTCAAAATTTTAATATTTTTTGCTGATTTATTTGGATTTTTAAACCCCAATAATTATATTGCGGCTGAAAATACGCGTAGAGTCTAAACGGAATTGCATACACACAATGCAACCTGTTGGCTCTGCGCTTATTTTATAGCCGTAAGAATCGGCAAGCCAATCCGAGATCATTCACATTCAACTCATACACAGCATGAAACACCTATCTCTACTATCACTGTTGCTTTGCTTGCAGTGGCGTGCACAACTACCGACATAGAGCCGGAGTTTCTTCCTGATATGGCTCCGAGCCAACTGCATTCTGAAAAATATCTATCATCAGAAGAAACAGGAAGCATTGCTACAGCTTTCATGGCCTCACGGCAACAAACCTTTTTACATGCAAGGGGAAAGCCCGAATTTAGGTGGTCATGCATGGGTTATTGACGGATACGACAAATATTCTTCATGGACTGATTACTACAATAAAGAAACCGGTGAATTTTATATGAGGGAATCAGGAATCGGCGGATATATATACCTACATTTCAATTACGGTTGGAATAACTCCTCTGATGCCTATTATCTATGCTACGGACAAGGAATTGTCGGAAGAGATGATTATAAGGTCTTTTCGGATTTTGATAACTTTAATAAGAACAACCAAGTAATAACAATAGAAAGATGAAAAAGATGAAATATTTTTTGTGGATACTGGTCGGCGTGGCGGCGTCTGTGACTCTTTGGGCGTGCAAGGATGATGTCATGATTGATGACGCCGCCCCACATCCTTTTTTCTTTTACGTTGAAGATGAGGCTGGAAATGATATCCTCATAGAAAGACAAGACGGAAAAGTTCAATATAATGAGGACAGAGTACTCATTACAGCTATCACAAACCGATGCAAATATCTCTCAATAAACAATGCAATCTGTGATGTGGATATTTTAATATACAAATGGAAAGGGAAACGCGAGTATGTCATGATTAATCCTTTGATGAGCAAATACACTAAACTGTGGATAAAGTTGTTCAATGACGACACGGAAGAGATTGTGTTTGAAGCGAAGAAATATTTAGACAAACGGAATGAAATAATCTGGATATATAAAGGAACTGAATTTACAAAACATCCGGTGACCCTGGTAAGGCATGACGACGGGACATACACCATTAAGAAATGAGGAACGCCGACAGGACGCAAGTTGCAATATAATGCAACCGCCTGAGGCGGTTGTCGATAAACCAGTGTCGTGGGCGTAGTACAACTACAATACGCCCACGACACTATTCTTTATGCTCTCACAAAATGTGTAATTCTCTGACGACAGGAGGCGATCAGTCGATAACCGGCGCTTTGGCGATAGGCGATGGCGTACCGGTTGCTATGTAAGGCCAACCATCTTTATCCCATTTTACTTCATCGAGCATGCCCTGACGGCCAATATCGGGAGCCGATGTATCGTAGGCATGATAGAACATCCATGTACGTCCCCGGGCGTCCTCAATAAGTCCGGCATTATGTCCCGGTCCTGAGAATTTTTCATTTCGCTCCATGATCACAGTGTGGCCATTGTCGAGTATGTTTCGTCCCTCTTTGTCGAGATACGGCCCCAAGAGGTTGCGCGAACGTGCCACAACAGTGCGGTAGGTACTTTCGGTACCACCGGAAAAGTCGCCGGTAGAAGCGAAAAAGTAGTACCATCCGTTGCGCTTATAGATGTTTGTTCCTTCAAAGGCTGTGCCGGCGAAAAGCTGCTTTGTCTCAGGGCGGGGTGTGATTACAACTCCATCGGCCACATCAAGTTCCATCACATAGAGGTTGCGGAAGCTTCCCCAAAAAATCCAAGCCTTACCGTCTTCCTCATAGTAAAACTGATCTATCGACTGAGGAACACCGATCTCCTGACTGTCGATGAGCACGCCTTTGTCGACAAAAGGTCCCTGCGGATTATCGGCGACGGCATAGCCTATCACGCTATATTTCACATCGCCAAACCAAAGGGTGTAGAAAAGAACATATTTGTCGTCTATACGACGGATTTCAGGTGCCCACAGATCACCACGACGACCATTGCGTATGGCAGACGGCCAGGTCTCATCGGTAAATACAGGGCCGATACGCTTCCAGGAAACGAGATCGTCGGAACGGAAGATAGAATAACCGTGTCCGGTAGCATAGAGATAGTATTTGCCATCTCCGGCACGAATTACCGAGGGATCAGGCGCATCAGCTGTCACCACAGGATTACTGTAGGTTTTTACAATACGATGGGAACAAGAAGATCCCGCCAGAAAAACAATAGATATTATAAGTGCTGTTAAGATATTATATTTCATAATCCGGTAATAATTTATACGGTTTATATCATTGGGGCATATCAGTCCAGTCGGCAGCGTCAAGACGGCGCAGAGTCTCCATCCTGAAAGCTCCGGGCCATGCCACAAGCCACTGGTTGAACCTCTCGGCGGGTTCCTCTCCCGTCCAGTGCCAGCGACTTGGGAAAAACGCCTCGTTCTGTGAACCTGCAGGACGCCTTACACCGTTTATCTCAAGATTGCCGTCAGAAACAAGTTGTGCGGCATTCTCCCACACAGCGACAGCCTTTTCAGCCCACTGCGGATCACCGGTAACCTCACTCAGTTCAAGCCACTCGGGCACCCAGAACACGGCATAGGGATCGAGATGCCTATGCTGTGTTGAGACGGATGTGGCGCCGAAGGTGTGATAGTCATATTTGTTGAAATCGTTATGGGGATCATCGAAATGTGTATTGTAATGCCACAGCCATGTCGAAAGATAGTCGGAAATAGCTACCGCATCGTCGATGTATTTCTTTTCGCCTGTAATCCTATATAGACGCATTGCTCCCCGCAGAAGTGAGATCGACGACTCTTTATCGATACACCATGTGTCAAGTGCTCCGGCCGTTGTGTAGCCGTCGGCTTTTAGCTGACCGAGATAGTATTCATAAGCACGGCATCCTGACTCGAAGTAGGCAGAATCGCCCGAGCGTCTGTAGGCCTCAAGCATCGGTGGCACCATGAAAGCTCCTATGGTGCCTTCGCGCACATAGCATGTGCCGTCGGGATGCCAGCCCCGACCATATACACCGCTCTGCTGCTGGTCATCACGGACAAAGTCACAGATGCGGTAGGCTATCTGCTCGAAGTTATCGCGCTCATAACCACAGGCTTTAGCCAGATCGGCAGCCTCGAAATAGTTGAGTGCGGCCGTGCCGAGATTGCAGGCGTCGAAAACAAGCGCCGAGGGAATGGTGTCAAGTCCTATCACACGATCGTAGTTGGTGATAAACAAGCCGTTGGACAGCGGAGCGAGTGCGGCCCATGAATCAAGCACTTTCATGCCTTTATCGCGTCGCGACTCATTGCCATGACGGAGATAATCGGCGAGCATGGAGTTGGCGAACGATGCATTCTGACCACACCAGCCGATCTCGTAACCACGTCGGCGCTGAATTTCATTATTTTCATCAGGACTGTATCCTATGGTGAATCCTGCAAAATTTCCCTCTTCGCTATAGAGCATGTTCTCGGCATATTGGAGACCATATTCCCACAGATCGGCGGGAGTGTGCACATGGGGCGATGTCTTTTCCGCCATATTCCATGCCTCGGTGAGAAACTTGTGTTGGGCGCGATGTCCGGGAAGCACAGGCGTCACACTAAGGTAAGCTATCATAGTGAGTGTATCGCCCGCAGCCACATGGCCAGGCACACGGTAGCCTGAAGTGTATTTGTCGCGTGCGCAATACATTACAGGCATTTCTTCCTCAGGCCACATGAGCCTGTGAACGGTGGATGCTGTATCCGGCATTATCGAACAGGAGAAATTCCCGCGGTCGTTCCGTGGCGCTTCGGCCCATAGGGCAATCGCATATTCAGGCGTTTCGGAATAGGTTATGCCCGGGATAGGGGTGATGCGGTGAGTATAGGTATACCAGCCTCCGTCGGTGCGGGCTCCGCGGGGCTCAAGTCCACGTCCCCAGTGGTTGCCGTTGTAGGACACCGAAGGAATCATCCACCAGCCGGCTTGTTGCGGCGCGACGAAGTCAAGAGTGTAAAAGGCTGAATCGGACTCCTCTTCTGCTATATAACCGACACTGATCCTGTAGAGACCGGTGCCTACCGGCTCAATGTCGATATTGGGATCAAGCCCACGGGAATGAGATGTCACGACCGAGCCTATCACTGCATTGCCATCGGTGAGTGTCATTCCGTCCCACTTATAGCCGGACGTATCATTATCACAAGAGACAAATCCACCGACAAGCACAGGCAACAACAGTAAGAAATTTTTGGTCATAGCGGTTTATTGATCGATTGGTTTTCAAGGTACAGGTTTCAATGGTCGCAGTAATAAAAATGAAACGGGGACAGAGTTTCCAGTTTCCGGATTCTCTGTCCCCGCTGATACTATGGCCAACTGACAGATCAGTCGGAGATCTTTGCGCGAAGATACTCGCGGTTGAGACGAGCGATATTGGAGATGGAGATGTTTTTGGGGCACTCGGCCTGACACGCTCCTGTGTTGGTGCAGTTACCGAATCCGAGCTCGTCCATCTTGGCAACCATAGCACGCGCGCGACGCTTGCGCTCTACCTCACCCTGGGGCAGAAGAGCGAACTGGCTGACTTTAGCTGCTACAAAAAGCATAGCGGAGCCATTCTTACAAGCAGCCGCACATGCACCGCAACCGATACAGGTAGCAGAATCCATAGCCATGTCGGCTACTTCCTTGGAGACGGGCAGCGCGTTGGCATCCTGGGCACCGCCACAGTTGAACGACACGTAGCCGCCTGCCTGCTGGATCTGGTCATAGGCATTGCGGTTGACCATAAGGTCACGTATAACAGGGAACGCAGCCGAACGCCAAGGCTCGATGGTGATTGTGTCCTCGTTTTTAAATTTGCGCATGTGAAGCTGGCAGGTTGTGATGCCCTGTACAGGTCCGTGGGGATGACCGTTGATGTAGAGGGAGCACATGCCGCAGATGCCCTCACGGCAGTCGCTGTCGAAGACAACGGGCTCCTCGCCCTTGTCGACGAGCTGCTGGTTGAGCATGTCGAGCATTTCAAGGAAGCTCGTTCCGGTGGAAACGTTCTCGACGCGATAGTTGACGAAAGCACCCTTTTCCTTGGGACCGCGCTGACGCCATATCTTGAGGTTTACATTAATATTGTGTTCCATTTGGATTGCTTGCTTTGAAAGGGAGGATTACGACTTATAGTTACGGGTCTGCACCTTGATAGCCTCATAGTTGAGCGGCTCCTTGAGGAGGATGGGCTTCTCATCGTCGCCGGTATACTTCCAGCAACCGACATACATGTAGTCCTCGTCGTTACGGGCAGCCTCACCGTCGGCTGTCTGGTATTCCTCACGGAAGTGAGCGCCACACGACTCGTTGCGGTGGAGAGCGTCGATAGCCATCATCTTGGCGATCACAAGGAAGTCCTCGAGACGGAGAGCCTTCTCAAGCTCGATGTTGAGAGTATCGGCCTGGCCTACTACGCGGAGATCGCTGTAGAACTCTTTTTTAACCTCCTCGATCTCATCGAGAGCCTTGACAAGACCCTGAAGATTACGGCCCATGCCAACGAGATCCCACATAACGTGTCCGAGACGCTTATGGATCTGATCGGGGCTCTTTGTTCCCTTGATGTTCATGAGGCGCTGGATGCGGTCACGCACGGCTTTCTCGGCAGCGTCAAACTCAGGCGCATCGGTCTTGAAACGTGGCACCTTGATCTGATCGCTCAGATAATTCTGCATCGTGAAAGGCAGAACGAAGTAACCGTCGGCCAGGCCCTGCATGAGGGCGGAAGCCCCAAGACGGTTAGCACCGTGATCCGAGAAATTACATTCGCCGATAGCAAATAGGCCTGTCACCGATGTCATGAGCTCATAATCGACCCAGATACCGCCCATAGTGTAGTGGGAGGCCGGGAAGATCTGCATAGGAGTCTCATAGGGGTTGTCATCGGAGATCATCTGATACATCTCGAAGAGGTTGCCGTAGCGGTCGCGCACGACATCTTCGCCAAGACGCTGGATGGCATATTTGAAATCGAGATAGACGGCATTGCCTGTGCCTACGCCGTAACCTGCGTCACAGCGCTCCTTGGCTGCACGGCTGGCGATGTCGCGCGGACAAAGGTTGCCGAACGCCGGATAGCGACGCTCGAGATAGAAGTCGCGGTCTTCGTCGGGAATATCGGTCGGCTTTTTCTTGCCTGCGCGGATAGCCTCGGCGTCCTCCTTCTTGGCGGGTACCCAGATGCGGCCATCGTTACGGAGCGACTCAGACATGAGTGTGAGCTTCGACTGGTCTTCGCCATGAACCGGTATACAGGTCGGATGAATCTGTGTGAAAGCGAGGTTGGCAAGATAAGCGCCCTTCTTGAATGCCTGAACGGCAGCCGAGCCGTTGCAGCCCATGGCATTTGTGGAAAGGAAGAACGCACGGCCATAGCCACCGGTTGCAAGCACCACTGCATGAGCTGCATAGCGCTCGATCTCACCGGTTATGAGATTACGCATGATCACACCACGTGCGCGGCCGTCGATGATGACGATATCGAGCATCTCACGACGGTTGAAGCTGCGCACAGTGCCTTTCTTTATCTGGCGGTTGAGCGAAGCATAAGCGCCGAGGAGCAACTGCTGGCCTGTCTGACCCTTTGCATAGAATGTGCGGGATACCTGAGCGCCACCGAACGAACGGTTGGCGAGCAGACCGCCGTATTCACGTGCGAAAGGCACACCCTGAGCCACACACTGGTCTATGATGTTGTTGGAGACTTCGGCGAGACGGTATACGTTGGCCTCACGCGCACGGAAGTCACCGCCTTTGACTGTGTCGTAGAACAGTCGGTAAACAGAGTCACCGTCGTTCTGGTAATTCTTGGCTGCATTGATACCACCTTGAGCTGCGATCGAGTGAGCGCGGCGGGGTGAATCCTGGATGCAGAAGTTATAGACGTTGAAACCGAGTTCGCCGAGAGTCGAGGCGGCTGAAGCTCCGGCAAGACCGGTGCCGACCACGATCACATCGAGGTGACGCTTGTTGGCGGGGTTCACGAGCTTCTGGTGGGCCTTGTAGTTAGTCCACTTTTCAGCCACAGGCCCCTCGGGAATCTTGGAGTCTATCTGGTATTCGGGAAGTTTCGACGACTCAATGTCGGCGTAATCCTTCATGATGGGAGTCGAGTCGATCATCCCCTGGAGGTTCTTTATGTCTGCCATGATAGGTAATCTTCTTGAAAGGGAGAATTAAATGTTGGCCTGCACACTGAACACAATAGCCTGAATGATGAAAAGACCGACTACAATAGTAGTCCACCAGCAGCCGATAGTCTTGAGACGGCCGATCCAGATGTCATTGTCCCATCCGGCGCTCTGGAACATCGACCAGAAGCCATGGTTCATGTGGAACCAGAGAGCGACAAAACCGATGATGTAGACCACCGGTGTAATCCAGCAGCTGAATGCCTGATTGATAAAGTACATACCGTCGGCAGGATTTGGATCGTGTATGCCCATGATCTCGGCAAGCTGCATCTTGGCCCAGAACTGGATAAGATGAACCACGAGGAAAGCGACTACAACGATACCGAGAACGAGCATGTTCTTTGAAGACCACTCGACCTGCTTGGGGCGATCGTTGACGGCATAACGCTCCGATCCGCGTGCACGACGGTTCTGAAGCGTGAGCCAGCATGCATAGATGATGTGGATGATCATGAGCGCAGCCAGTCCTACACTTGCGACGAGAGCATACCAGTTGGCGCCCAAGAACTCGCAGATAAGGTTATAGGCTGTCGGCCAGAATAAAGCCACAGTATTCATCAGCACGTGAAACGTAACAAACAGGACCAGGCAGCAACCCGTGAGGGCCATAACGAGCTTTCGTCCTATCGATGAACTAGTTAACCACATAGGGAGAATTTAGATGTTATTGTTTTGATTAATTGCTTTTTCAGGTATCCGGCCACCGTGCGATCATGCCCTTAACAACTCAATCTGGCGGTGACTGTGCAAATTTAGGCTTTTTGACTCGCATTCACAACTATTGACACTGTTTTCAACAACTCTTTTTCACCAGTTTCCACGCATTTCTTAATGATAAGCCCAGTTACACATAAGACTTGTCAAGGCTTTTATTAAATTACAAATCCGAACAGCGCTCCTTTATAAAATAACCGGACCATATACAGCAGCCATAAAGAATTGCGCCTAACATCTCCTACGATGATTTCACCAAAATACCTATATTTGCAGCCGCCAATTAATTCTATCTAAATGAAACCCTTAAAGACTACTCTTACCGTCCTGTTGTTTTCATTATTATTACAAGCCTGTGTTTATGAAGACGAGTTTGAAACATCACATGGCTCATCCGAAAAATATGATTGGAATGAAAGGTATGAAAAAACACACACACCCGACAGCAAACTGCATCTATATCTTCCAACAACTCCAAACGCGGCACCCTCACCATTGATCCTTATACTTCCGGGCGGGTGTTATGCCTATCATGCTAAAGATTACGAAGGCACCAACTGGGTTCCATTTGTTCTAAAATCAGGTTATGCCGCCGCTGTATTGGAATATAATCTACCCTGGGGAAACCCTGATTCACCAATTGATCATGTCAACAGAACGATTAGCTATCTAAAAAACACATCTGAACTAAACATTGATCCTGAGCATATCGGTATCATGGGATTCTCTGCAGGCGGGCATCTCGCATCCCTAATATCTACACAGACGGATAAAGACAGCAGACCTGCGTTTCAAGTTCTTTTCTACCCGATTACCAGCATGGAGGATAAACACACCAACACATTCACACATAAAGTTTGCAGAGAGAATCTTTTAGGGACTTCACCATCATCCTCACTAAAAGCCAAATACTCATCCTATTTAAATATTGACCCAAACACACCACCCGCATTTATTGCTGTCGGAAATAAAGACAATACCGTATCTGTTGAAAACTCCTATGCCTACATAGACGCATTGACTCAAAATAACATCAAGAACACCATAATAATTGCCCCCAAAGGAGACCACGGTTATATCGAATGGAGCAATCTAACCAATGTACGTCAAACACTAAGAAAATGGCTGACTGACCAATTATCGCCGGAAGAAAACCAAACCACACAAAAAGAAGCGCATTAAACACTTATGAACCAGATAAATACCCCCCCCCGCACGCAATACCTCATTAGACCTTATAAAGGTTTTAGCCATGACATTTGTCATGACACTTCACACTGTTCCCCCAACAAATAGAAATCCTGTTTGTTTTCTTCTGGCGACAATATCCGGAATTGCCATTCCCTTGTTTTTTATGGTTTCCGGTTTCTTTCTAATTAAGAAAAACGGAGATTGGACATATTCAAAACAGAAAATATTAAATATTTTCAAGTTCCCTCTATTCTTCACAATACCAATCGCAATCATAAACCGGATATTTTTACCAATAGACTGGCTCGACATCAATGCCTGGCTAACAGATCTGATCGGCCCGTTTTTACAAAAGAGCAACTTATTATGGGTTTTATGGTATCTTGGCGCAATGTGCCTCATATATCTTTTATTACCTGCAATCCATAATCTGCACAAAAAATTCGGCTCCAAGTTTCTGATTTTAGCGACTATATCATTTGCTACAATCTGCAATGTTTGCTTCTCGCTAAACATAACCATCGGTTTTGAACAAAGAATCATACAAACATTCAGGATACAAAACTGGATTTTATATTTTCTAATAGGCGCAACAGTGCACGCCTTTCTTCCAAAAATCAGGGAATCATTCTATCGACCTTCCAAAAGCCACTCATTATACATCGTAATCCCAATTGCATCAGCAATAATTTATTCATTCTTTCTAAAATACGTATCCTATCCTCACGGTGCAGAAGTAGAATATAACTTTGGAAGCGCCATGTGCATGGCCTATTCTTTGGCAACATTTATATGCCTGCTACTATACAAACCAGGAGTATTTATATCCAAATGGATAAAGCGATTGTCCCGCCTTTTTCTCCCTGCATTTGTTCTGGACATTTTTGTCATTTACGCAGTCAATAAAATTATACCGGAAACCGTACTCGAATTAGAAGAATACACATACCTGATCAAGCTCATTACCGTCTGGATCGGAACACAGTCCTTATCATACCTGATTATGAAAGTTCCCGTTGGAAAATGGATATTCAGAATATAGTTCCACCGATTTACACATACAGGAATAACCCTCACAATACATGTCAATTTAGGAAGGATGTTTTTCCGGGGCAAAGGGTTGGTGGAGAAAATATAATGTTGTATTTTTGCAATGTGGAGCAGAATGGCATCGGCCTTTTACACGACTGCGCAACAGCATCAGCGCCACCGGATTTCAATAGAGTACTTTTCAACTTGTAAATACAACAAAAGCAACAACATGGTAAGCTACAAAGAACTCGGGCTCGTCAATACCCGTGAGATGTTTGCCAAGGCTATCAAGGGTGGCTATGCCATCCCGGCCTTCAACTTCAACAACATGGAGCAGCTGCAGGCTATCATCAAGGCTGCAGCCGAAGATCGTTCGCCGGTAATCCTTCAGGTTTCAAAGGGTGCCCGCAACTATGCCAACGCAACCCTTCTCCGCTACATGGCTCAGGGAGCAGTGGAATACGCCAAGGAACTTGGCTGGGAGAACCCCCAGATCGTACTTCACCTCGATCACGGCGACAGCTTCGAGATCTGCAAGAGCTGTATCGACAGCGGTTTCTCGTCGGTTATGATCGACGGCAGCCATCTTCCCTATGAGGAAAATGTGGCTCTCACAAAGCAGGTTGTAGACTACGCACACCAGTACGACGTTACTGTCGAGGGTGAGCTCGGCGTACTCGCCGGCGTAGAGGACGAGGTTTCCAGCGACCACCACACCTACACCGACCCCGAAGAAGTTATCGACTTCGCTACCCGCACAGGCTGCGACAGCCTCGCTATCTCGATCGGCACAAGCCACGGTGCTTACAAGTTCACTCCCGAGCAGTGCACCCGCGACCCGAAAACCGGCAAGCTCGTTCCTCCTCCTCTGGCATTCGACGTTCTCGACGCTGTCATGGAGAAACTTCCCGGATTCCCCATCGTGCTTCACGGCTCATCGAGTGTGCCCCAGGAGTATGTCGACATGATCAACTCTACAGGCGGCAAACTTCCCGACGCTATCGGTATCCCCGAAGAGCAGCTCCGCAACGCAGCCAAGAGCGCAGTATGCAAAATCAACATCGACTCCGACAGCCGTCTGGCAATGACCGCAGCCGTGCGCAAGGTGTTCACCGAAAAGCCCGGTGAGTTCGACCCCCGCAAATATCTCGGTCCGGCTCGTGACGAGATGACAAAGCTCTACAAGCACAAAATCGAAAATGTGCTCGGCTCAAACGGTAAAGCCGAATAAGCCAAGTCACCTACAATATTAAAACATGCACGCCGTGCCATGCCGGCACGGCGTGTTTTTCTCTCTTCCGACCTGATCAACACCCATTTCACCAAGGAAATTTGAACGAGCGGACTATCATCATCGAAAATGTCGATCCCGTAGCGTTCTACGGAATCAACAACTCGCATCTGCAACTCCTCAAAAGTCTCTATCCGAAACTGCGCATAGCCGCACGGGGCCAAGTCATAAAAGCGCTGGGATCTCCCGACGATACAGCCGACTTCGAGGAAAAGATAAAAAAGCTCGAGGCATGGTGCGAACGCTACAACAAGCTAACCGACGAGGTCATAATCGACATTGTCAAGGGTTCTGCACCGCAGCCTGAAAACAACGCCGACCACGCCATCATCTATGGTGTCAACGGCAAACCTATATCGGCACGTAACCAGAATCAACAGAAACTCATAAAAGAATTTCAGGAAAACGACCTGACATTCGCCCTCGGTCCTGCCGGGACCGGCAAAACCTATATTGCGATCGCTCTCGCAGTGAGAGCGTTGAAAAACCGCGAGGCACGCAGAATAATCCTATCGCGTCCGGCTGTCGAAGCAGGTGAGAAGCTCGGCTTTCTGCCAGGCGACATGAAGGACAAGATCGACCCGTATCTTCAGCCTCTTTATGACGCCCTCGAAGATATGCTTCCGGCCGCCAAACTTAAAGAATACATGGAGACGGGCGTGATACGCATCGCTCCGCTCGCGTTCATGCGCGGACGCACCCTGAACGACGCTATCATCGTGCTCGACGAGGCCCAGAACACAACAAGGCACCAGATAAAAATGTTTCTGACCCGGCTGGGCATGAATGCAAAAATGATCATAACCGGCGATGTGACGCAGATCGATCTGCCCCGCTCGGTACAGTCAGGACTCATCCACGCGCTATCGGTGCTCCGGGGAGTCAGAGGCATAGGAAAAGTCGAGTTCGACAAAAAAGATATAGTGAGGCATCCGCTCGTGCAGCGCATTGTCGAGGCCTATGAACGGGAGCACGAAGAATACTCGGAAGCATCCGACACTACTGCGGACAACTCCAACGACAATTCCGCCGAAACAGAATAATCAGACACAAATCAACTATAAATCCACTCTCTATCTATAAAAAAGACATGAAAGCTCTCACCCGCACCGACTACAATTTCCCCGGCCAGACATCGGTCTACCACGGCAAAGTACGCGACGTATATTCCATCTCCGACGATCTGCTCGTGATGGTGGCTACCGACCGCATATCGGCATTCGACGTGATCCTGCCCGAAGGCATCCCCTACAAAGGTCAGGTATTGAACCAGATCGCGGCATTTATGCTTGATTCGACAGCCGACATAGTTCCAAACTGGAAGCTTGCCACTCCCGACCCCATGGTCACCGTTGGCTACCGTTGTGAAGGCTTCAAGGTAGAGATGATCATACGCGGCTACCTCACCGGCAGCGCATGGCGCGACTATGTGGCCGGATGCCGTGAGATATGCGGCGTGAAGCTGCCTGACGGCATGCGTGAGAACGAACGCTTCCCCGAACCCATCATCACCCCTACAACAAAAGCCGACGAGGGACACGACGAAAACATATCCAAAGAAGAGATAATTGCCCGCGGCATCGTATCGGCTGAAGACTACGAGGTGATGGAACAGTACACACGCGCACTCTTCCGCCGCGGCACCGAAATAGCATCGGCCAGAGGCCTTATCCTCGTCGACACAAAATATGAATTCGGAAAACGCGACGGCAAGGTGATTCTTATCGATGAGATACACACCCCCGACTCATCACGTTACTTCTATGCCGACGGCTACGAGGAACGCTTCGCCAAAGGCGAGCCACAGCGTCAGCTCTCCAAAGAGTTCGTGCGCCAGTGGCTTATAGACCATGATTTCATGGGAAAAGAAGGTCAGACCGTACCCGAAATGACACCGGAGTTCGTAAAATCGGTTTCCGACCGCTATATCGAACTCTACGAGCACATAACCGGACACCGTTTCGAGAAAGCCGAAGCCGACGACATAGAAGAGCGCATCGGCAAAAACGTACTCGACTGTCTGGGCAAAATCGGCGAATAACCGAATCATAACACTCCGTCGGACAAAAGACACATGAAACTCCAGGCAGAGCAAATCAACCCTTATGAAGGCGACACACGCGGCAAGACATCGCAGGTGCGCGAAATGTTTGACTCAATCGCGCCGGCCTACGATTTCATGAACCGCGCCATGACGCTCGGCGTCGACCGCTCCTGGAGGCGTAAAGCCGTGGAAACGGCGGCACAGGACTCCCCCGTCCGCATACTCGACCTCGCTACAGGCACCGCCGATCTCGCCATAGCTCTGGCAAGGCGTCTGCCTATGGCGAAAGTCGACGGCGCCGATCTGTCGGAACGAATGATAGAGGCGGGCCAGGCCAAGATAGAAAAAGCCGGCCTTGAAAGACAGATAACCCTGCAAGTAGCCGACGGACTGCATCTGCCAATGGCCGACAACACATTCGACTGTGTGACCATAGCCTACGGCATACGCAACTTCGCCTCGATGCTTGACGGATACCGCGAAATACGAAGAGTGCTTCGTCCAGGTGGACGCGTCGTGGTGCTTGAGCTCTCGACTCCGGTCAATCCCGTCGCCTTAGGTCTCTATCACATCTACACCCGCACTCTCATCCCGCTGGTCGGCCGTATGCTATCACACGACCGCCGCGCCTACAGTTATCTGCCGGAAAGCGTCAGAGCCGTGGCACAAGGAAGCGAAATGACCTCGCTGATGAACGAAGCCGGTTTTCACGATGCTACATTCAACCGGCTCACATTCGGTGCATGCACCATATATACAGCTACAAAACCTGCATAAAACTTAACTATGGCCCTTCAATGCGGAATAGTAGGATTACCCAATGTCGGTAAATCCACTCTTTTCAACTGTCTCTCCAACGCCAAAGCGCAGTCGGCCAACTTCCCCTTCTGCACCATCGAGCCCAATGTGGGTGTCATCACTGTTCCTGACGACCGTCTGACACGTCTTGTCGAAATGTGTGAGCCCCGCAGCGTAGTGCCCGCAACCGTTGAGATAGTCGACATAGCCGGCCTGGTCAAGGGAGCAAGCAAAGGAGAGGGCCTCGGCAATAAGTTTCTGGCTAACATACGTGAGACTGACGCTATACTTCATGTGCTGCGCTGTTTCGACGATGATAACATCACCCACGTCGACGGTACCGTCGATCCGGTTCGCGACAAAGAGATCATCGACTTCGAGCTTCAGATAAAAGACCTCGAGACCGTCGACGCACGTCTTGCAAAATGCATCAAACAGGCTCAGACCGGCGGCGACAAAACCGCTAAGCTTCAGGCAGGTGTGTTGCAGCAGCTCAAAGAAGCACTCGAGGCAGGCAAACCAGCCCGTTCAGTGGTCTTTGAAACCCCGGACGAACAGAAATTTGCCCGCGAGCTGTTTCTGCTCACCTCCAAACCGGTTCTATATGTGTGCAATGTAGATGACACATCAGCAGTGGACGGCAACAAGTATGTCGAAGCAGTGCGCAAAGCTGTCGAAAATGAGGGCGCTGACATACTCATCGTAGCCGCACAGACCGAAAGCGAAATAGCCGAACTCGACACATGGGAAGAACGAAAAGAATTCCTTGCCGAGATCGGACTTGATGAGAGCGGTGTTTCCCGGCTCATACGCGCGGCCTATCATCTGCTCGACCTGCAGACCTACTTTACCGCAGGACCCGACGAAGTGCGCGCATGGACATTCTGCCGAGGCTACAAGGCTCCGCAATGCGCAGGAATAATCCACACCGACTTCGAGAAAGGCTTTATACGCGCCGAAGTGATCAAGTATGATGACTATGTGACCCTCGGAGGCGAAACTGCAGTGAAAGAAGCTGGAAAGCTGTCGGTCGAGGGCAAGGAATATATCGTGCAGGACGGCGACATAATGCACTTCCGCTTCAATGTCTGACATCTCGTCGACGCCCGTCGACGGACAGATGGATCTCTGTCCCGGGGTACCATATCAGTTCGGACTCTTTCTACAGGTGCGCGATTACGAGACCGACGCGCAGGGAATAGTCAATAACGCCAACTATCTGCACTATCTGGAGCATACACGGCACATGTTCTGCAAATGGCGCGGCATGTCGTTTGCCGATATGCTTGAGGAGCGGATCATAGCGGTGCTCAACCGTCTCGAGATCGAATACCGCTCGTCGCTATGTGGCGGCGATCTGGCCAAAAGCTGTCTTTGGGTTGAGCGAAAGGGACCGCGTTTTATATTCCATCAGGATATATTCCGCTGGCCCGACACGATAAATCCGGTCACCTCGGCAGTGGCGACCATAGTAGCAAAACGCGACGGCATGGTGTTACGAGGAAACGAACTGGCAGACATACTGCTCTGAGCACACGGAGGCGCCGCGATTAACACCGGTCGGATGCCTACAGACGCAACCGGGCTTCTCGCATTCATATCATTTCTCCATGCACACAAACGCAATACCATATACACCTGTTGACCGTGACGCAGTCGCGCGTGTGGCATTTGCATCGCTAAGAGGAATGAAACTCGGTCTGGCACACCGTCTGCTCGAACATCTACCCGACGAAAAAACGTTTTTCACAGCCACAGCATCACAGCTGTCAGCAATGCTTGGGTTCAGCACAAAACTGCTCGACAGCGATCTGCGGGAATCCACATTGAAAAAAGCTCGTGAGGAACTGCATTTTACCACAGCCTCCGGCATAAAGCCCCTGTATTTTACCGATCAAGATTTTCCGGAACGTCTCCAGCAATGTGACGACGCTCCGGTGCTTCTATATACTTTAGGACACTGTGACCTGAATTTCCATAGGTCTATAGCCATTGTTGGCACACGCCATGCCACACCCTACGGTATCGGATTTGTCAACCGCCTTGTAGACGACATAGCCGAGACTTTGCCCGGAACCCTCATAATAAGCGGTCTGGCCTACGGGATAGACATCACGGCGCACAAAGCGGCTCTGCGTACCGGACTCCCCACTGCGGGTGTGCTCGCCCACGGGCTGTCAACAATCTATCCATCAGCCCACAGGCAGATAGCAGCCGACATGGTGCATGGCGGCGGAATGCTTATAACCGAATACCCCCACGACGCCCCTGTTCACCGCGGCAACTTTCTGGCAAGGAACCGCATTATCGCAGCTCTTGCCGATTGTACAATCGTCGTGGAGTCGGCCGAAAAAGGCGGTGCCCTTGTCACTGCCGGCATTGCCCAGAGCTATGACCGCGACGTTTTTGCCTTGCCGGGACGCACATCCGACCCCTACAGCAAAGGCTGCAACAGGCTTATCGCCGGAAACGGCGCCGCACTCATCCAGAACGCCGACGACCTCATGACAGCGATGGGATGGATGCAGGAAAAATCAGTTCAGGGAATCCAAAAGGAGATCTTCACTGTTTATACTGAAAAAGAACAGGAGATAATAGATTTCCTCTCGACCAACGGCGAGGGCCACATCAACACAATGGCCATAGCGCTAAACACGCCTATGCACAAGCTCATGGCACGGCTTGTCGACATGGAATTCAAAGGCTATATAGCTAATTATCCTGGCGGACGATACCGACTTGCCTGAACTACTCCAAAAAATCCATAACATGAAAAAGACAATACCGGCTTCCGAGCTGATCATCAATCCCGACGGCACATGCTTTCATCTGCACCTACACCCCTCGCAACTCACCGACAACATAATATTAGTCGGTGACCCCGGACGAGTCGACATGGTGGCAGAATTTTTCGATACACGCGATTTTGAGGTTTCCTCTCGTGAATTCCATACCATAGGCGGTACCTACAAAGGCAAGCCCGTGATGTGCCTGAGCCACGGCATAGGTCCCGACAATATAGATATTGTCATCAATGAGCTGGATGCACTCGCCAATATAGATTTCGACACACGCGAAGTGCACGACACCCTCCGTAGTCTCACAATGGTGCGCATAGGCACTTCCGGATCGCTACAGCCCGAACTGAAAATCGGCACTCCGGTAATTGCCTCCCGTTCGATAGGCTTCGATGGAGTGCTCAACTACTATGCCGGACGCAACGAAGTATCCGATCTCGATTTCGAAGAGAAATTCTGCAATCACGTCGGCTGGAATCCGACATGGGCACGCCCATACGTCGTAGAGGCCGATAAAACGCTTGTAGAGCAGATCGGAGGCGACGACATGGTGCGCGGATGCACAATATCGGCTGTCGGCTTCTATGGCCCTCAGGGGCGTGAATTGCGGTTACCGCTGTCAAATCCCGATCTAAACAGCCGCATAGAGACTTTCCGCTACGATGGACAACCCGTCACCAACTACGAGATGGAGAGTGCCCCGCTTCAGGGACTCAGCCTACTCATGGGACACCGTGCCATGACAGTATGCAGCATCATCGCCAACCGCATGTGCCATGAAGCCGCCCCCAACTACAAGACTGCCATGCCCGATCTCATCCGCACTGTCCTCGACCGCATCTGACCCCCCTTCTCTGCCGGAACCGGCACCATTTTATTTTCAGTGGCCAATCATGAACAGTCTGCGTCAAGATATTCCCGGTCACAGCAATAGCCGAACCCTCCGCAAAGCGGGGCGAGAAATTGTTTCACAATCACATAAATATAGGGCGCACAAAAGTGCGCCCTATATTTATCATCCTTAATTTATTGTAATGACTACAGCAGCATTGTCAATATCTGAAAAGGCATCACCATCAGGCCGAGGACAAAGCCGATAACCGAGCACCAGGCGGCCCTTTCCGACGAACGGCGGGCACCGGCCACATCACCGTCGCGCCACTGCTTGCCGACCTGTGCAGCAAACACGATAGCCACAACTCCAAGCGGAAGCGAAAAAACGACAGCCACAACAATCGACCACCAAAGATAACTCGGAGGACAATTTGCCTTATCAGCCTCCGTCTGCCCTGCAGGGACTGTGACAGGCGAGACAGGCGCAACCTGGGCGACAACACGCACAGGAGGAGCAGGCGGAGTAAATATCACCGGCTCAACAACAGGAGCGACGGAAGATTCCGGTTCTGCCGGCCAGAGCGCAGCCGACAGCTCCGGGATATCCGACGCGGCAACCCACTGCGTCAACCCCCGACGCCACGTATATGTGTCGGGAGCGATACCCATAGATTTAAGCTGGCCGACCGTGTAGGGGCCTGCATGATTTCTATTGACTACGATCCAATATTGATCGTCATTGGCTTCCATAGATCAGAAAAATTTTGTCTCCTCGCCGAGAATCGACGAGAGCAGATTATTGGCAAGCCGGCTTGCTCCTATCCTGAACAAATCAGGAGTAAGCCAGTCTTCTCCAAGCACTTCCTTGATCACAGTGTAATATGCGACAGCATCGGCTGTTGTAGTGATGCCTCCCGCCGCCTTGAAGCCGACCTTCTTGCCTGTCGCCTCATAATAGTCCTTGATGCAGCAGGCCATCACGTAGGCGGCTTCGAGAGACGCACCGGCATATCCCTTTCCGGTGGAAGTCTTCAGAAAATCGGCACCGGCATAGAGCGACAATACCGAAGCCGCACGTATATTGGCTGCCGACTGCAATGCGCCGGTCTCAAGTATCACTTTCAGATGTGCCTGATGACATGAATGTTTTATCTCGGCAATCTCGTCGGTGACACTTTCCCAGTCGCCGTCAAGAAAATCGCCAAGATTCATGACAATATCGATCTCATCGGCACCATCGGCTACTGCAAGGGCCGTCTCGGCAACTTTAACCTCAAGAAAAGTCTGTGACGATGGAAAACCACCCGCCACACAGGCGACATTGACATCGCTCACATCAAGAGTCGAACGCACCACCTGGGCGAAATTCGGATAAACGCATACAGCCGCTACTGACGGCAGATCGGGATGCTCATCTTCAAAATCGTTTACACGCTCCACAAAACGCGTCACAGAGCGAGAACTGTCGGTAGCGTTAAGTGTTGTCAGGTCAATTGTCGACAGCAGAAAACGCCACACATCTGCATTGTCATTCTCGGTCTTGTGTCCGGCTATGATTTTCTCTACAGCCTTGAGCACAGTGTTGTCATCGGCCGGAGCCGACGATGCAGCCACCATCTCACGGTATTTGTCGGTATGATGTTCATGTGAATTATCGTGACCGCAGTGGCAGTCATGACCTCCATGTTGATGCTGATGTTCCATAATCGTTTACTTCTTAAAGCGTTCTTTATCTCTAAGGTTTTTCTTCTCTATATTGTTCATTAAAGCCGATGTGAGATCAACTCCCGTCTGATTGGCTATGGCAGCTACGACCCACAGCACATCTGCAAGCTCGTCAGCCAAGGAATGCGATCTGTCCGACGGCTTGAATGTCTGGTCGCCATAAGTACGGGACATCAGCCGGGCCACCTCACCAACCTCTTCGGTAAGCACCGCCATATTGGTCAGTGGAGAGAAATAGCCCCCGCCGACACCCCGGATCCAGTTGTCGACGGTTGCCTGTAGCCCGGCTATCGAGATACTATTCTTTTCGTCCGTCACTTTCCTATCTTTTCGAGCAGACGGGCAACAGCGCCGGCGAGTTGTGCGTCATGGCCGTTAAGCACGTCAGCAGGCGAATTGTAGATAAGCACATCGGGGTCAAGCTGCTTATTCTCAAGTGCATTTCCGTTTACATCAGCATTGGTGACCTGAGGTATACCGAACACAATCGACGGATCGACCTGATTCTCCCACCACACCGCAGTCATGGTGCCAGGTATGGGAGCTCCGACAACCTCGCCGAGTCCAAGAGTCTGATAAGCATAAGGAGCTCCATGTCCGTCAGAGTAATTGCCTTCGTTGACAAGCATCACCGACGGTTTGTACCATTGGCTGAACGGCTCGCCGCCTATATAGCGTCCACGGGGAGTGAACTTCACATACTGCCTGCCGGCAAGCAGCACAGCAAGGTCGTTGTGAAGCCAGCCACCGCCGTTGAAACGGGTATCCACAACGATTGCATCACAGTTGCGGTGACGACCGAACATTTCCTCGTACACGGTGCGGAAACTTGGACTGTTCATCCCTTGCACATGCACATAGCCTATACGTCCGCCCGAAAGCGAATCGACAATCTGACGGTTACGCTCTACCCAGCGGCGGTAAAGAAGAGCCTGGTCCGACGACGAAGGTTTCACAGTCACGTCACGGCGGGCGCCATCCGCGCTCTCGACTGTCAGACGCACTTTCTTGCCGGCCTTACCCTCGAGTAGCGTGAAATATTCTTTCCCGGCGACAATAGGCTCTCCGTCGACAGCCTTTATGATCTCACCTGCCTTTACGGCGCTGGCGGTAGTCGAAAGCGGACCGCCGGGGAGCACTTCTGCCACTTTAAGACCATCGCCTTTGTAGCTTTCGTCATAGAAAGCGCCGAGGCTCGCCGTGCGCATGGACGCTCCGGGTGCCGAATAGCGGCCACCGGTGTGGGAGGCATTGAGTTCGCCGAGTATCTCGCTGAGCATCTCGGCATAGTCATAATTATTATTGATATGAGGAAGGAATTTCTCATATTCGGTGCGATACAATTCCCAGTCGACACCATGTAGATTCTCGTCATAGAACTTCTCCTTTACCTGACGCCACATGTGGTCGAAAATATAACGGCGCTCTGCTGCCGCGTTGTGAGCCAGAGGAGCTTCAAACTCAACATTGGTCACCTCGCCCGAAGGAAGCGCTATCTTCGATATACCAGAGCTTATATAAGCTATCCACTCACCATCTTTCGACGGCTCGATGCCTCCGAATCCCACTCCTTTTTTAAGCAGTCGTGTATCACCTTTTTTAAGATCTCTGACCCAAAGGTCACCGCCTCCCTCAAACGCGCTTATATAGTAAAGTTTCTCTCCCTTTTTGTCAAGATAGAAATCTCCGAGATTGGAAGCGTTGGGAGTAAGACGCATCTTGCGGTAAGGTGCATTGGCGAGATCAAAGGTGAGGGGCTTCACCTCATCTTTTTTCTTTTCGTCGGCATCCTTGCCTTTCTTTTTGGAATTCTTCTTCTCCTCTACGGCCTTCTCTTCCTTTTCTTTCTTCTCCTTGTCGGCCTTTTCGGCAATGGCAGCCTCTTCCTCGCTCATGCAGAATCGGTCATAAGCCTCTCCGTCAAAAAACATGATGTAGACATCCAACTCGGCGCCCCAGCTGCCATGACTGCGGTAACCCTGCTTGTCAGAGCTGTAGATCATCGCTTTACCATCGAGTGCCCAGCGTGCGTTTCCATCGCTGTATCCGCTTTTTGTCAGATTCTCAACCTTCGAGCCATCTGCGGCGACAAGAGCTATATCCACATTGTTCCAGCCGCCATTGTCAAAGTAACTGGTAAGCAGCCAGCGGCTGTCAGGACTCCATGAGAAACTGACATCACCGTCGGTATAGCTGTAGTTGTATTTTCCGTCGAGTGCTGTATTGACAGCCTTACTGTCAACATCTATCACCTTGATCTCGGTACGTCCCTCTATAAATGCGACTTTCTTGCCGTCGGGCGAGAATGCCGGCTGGAACGCAGGCGACTCACCGCTATAGAGAGGTGTCTCTTCAATTTCCGAGGCATATACAAATTTTTTCTCATCAGGGTTCTTTATTCGGGCCGTATAGAGCTGCCAGAGGCCATCGCGCTCGCTGTCGTAGACCAGTGTGCGTCCGTCGGCTCCGAAACTCACCACACGTTCCTGTTCAGGCGTAGATGTTATCTGTTTTGTCGAAGGATACTTCACCGAAGTCACATATACATTGCCGCGGAGCACAAATGCTATCTCATCCCCGTCAGGGCTTACCGAAATGTTTGTAGCGCCACGACGTTCGAGACTCTTCACAACGTCACGCGCATAAAGGTCACCCGTGATCTCCACATTCACCTTCTGCGGCTGCTGGCCGGGGATAAGTGTATATAATTCTCCTCCCTGGCTGAATGCAAGCTTTTTGCCATCGGCCGACGCACTGAGCGACCTTACCGGATGAGTGGTAAATTTGGTAAGCTGCCGCTTCTCACGACCGTCGAGAGTCGCATAGTACACATTGAGTGTGCCGTCTTCCTCGCTCACATAATAGAAACCTCCACCGGCCGAACGATTCCACACCGGACACTGGTCCTGCCCGTTGAAAGTGGTAAGCTGGCTGAATTTGCCATTCTTGGCTTTCCCGTCGGCACCAAGGGTCAGTAGCCAGATGTCCGACGTACCCGACGAACGCTCATGCTTGCGCAGAACATCCTCATAACTCTTACGGTCCTGATAGAGCAGCCTGTCACCGTCAACACTGATGCTCATGGCAGGATAAGACATAAACAGCTCTGGACGCGCGCCGGGCTTGGCCTCCACTACATAGGTCTGAGCCTGAAACGGACCCATGGCCGCCTGAGCGTCAGTCATAATATTTGAACTGAACAGAATGTGGTTGTCATCGAGATAGGCACGCGGTGTCTCCGAGCCCGAGTGGGTCGTGATACGCACAGGAGTGCCGCCGGTCGCAGCCACAGTGTAGATGTCCACCGACCCTTCGCGATCGCTGCCGAACGCTATGGTGCTGCCGTCGGGGCTCCATACGGGCCAGCTGTCGTAAGCCGGTGAAGCAGTCAGACGTGTTGCGCTGCCGCCGCCAAACGGCACTGTATATATATCACCTTTGAATGTGAACGCGATTGTCGAGCCATCGGGCGACAGTGCCGTGTTACGCAGCCACAATGGCTTATCCTGTGCGACAGAGCCCGATGCTACTGCTGCAATCAGAGCCGCAGCTCCCGCAAGAAACATTTTCTTCATGATCCTGAAATGATTGGTCGGTTAACTTTTATCACAAAGATAACCAAAAAAATTTGCGGCACATCATCCATTACTGTCTGCATTTTAAGAAAAAAAACATACCTTTGGGATAGTGAATAATAACAGAACTTCTCCATAACAAATCAGTATCATGGAATTGTTTGACAAAATGAAAGCGAAGGCCAAGGCCAACATGCAGCACATCGTGTTGCCAGAGGGCACTGAACCACGCACCCTCACCGCTGCCGACCGCATTCTTGCCGACGGCTTCGCACACATTACCCTCATAGGCAATCCTGCTGAGATTAATCGTCTTGCAGGCGAGCTCGGTCTCCACAACATCGACAAAGCCAATATTGTAGATCCCGGCGACGAAGCTGTCATAGACCGCTACGCCCCCCTATTCTTCGAGCTTCGCAAAAACAAAGGCATCACCATGGAAGAAGCTCGCCTGACCACTCACAATCCTCTCTATCTCGGTTGCCTGATGGTCAAAGCCGGCGATGCCGACGGACAAGTGGCAGGTGCCATGAACACAACCGGCAACGTGCTTCGTGCAGCATTTCAGGTCATAAAGACACAGCCGGGCATACAAGTCGTATCAGGCGCATTCCTGATGCTGCTTCCCAAAGGACTCAACTACGGAACCGACGGCATCCTCATATTCGCCGACTGCGCCGTTGTACCCGATCCAAATGCTCAGGAACTTGCACAGATAGCAGTATCGGCCGCACAAACAGCACGCGACATCGCCGGTATAGAGCCCCGTGTGGCCATACTCAGCTTCTCGACAAACGGCAGCGCAAAACACGAGCGCATAAACAAAGTCATCGAAGCCACACGCATCGCTCGCGAAATGGCTCCTGATCTGATACTTGACGGCGAGTTGCAGGCTGATGCCGCAATTGTACCGTCGGTTGCCGCCTCAAAGGCTCCTAATTCTCCATTGAGCGGACGGGCAAACGTACTTGTATTCCCAAGTCTCGAAGTAGGCAACATCGCCTATAAACTCGTACAGCGTCTCGGCGGCGTAGAAGCCGTAGGACCCGTGCTACAGGGCCTTGCGGCACCGGTCAACGACCTGTCGCGCGGATGCTACCCCGAAGACATCTATAAGACCATCATCATGACCTGCAATCAGGCGATCGGTCTGAAAGAGAACAAAGCATAAGAACTTTATCTTTATCACATTTCTCATGAAAATTCTCGTGCTCAACTGCGGTTCAAGCAGTGTGAAATATAAACTCATCGACACCGACACCGATGCCACGCTCGCAGAAGGCGGTGTCGAGAAAATCGGACTACCCGACGGATTTCTAAAATACAAGGATTTCAAAAAAGGCTCCAAAGAGATAACCGAACTCGGCCTCACTGACCATAAAGGTGCCGTAAAAGCGATACTCGACAATCTCACCGACCCGGGTGTGGGCGTAATCTCAAACTTCAGCGAGATAGACGCTGTAGGTCATCGTCTGGTTCATGGTGCCGAGAAATTCAGCAAATCAGTGCTCATCGACAACGAAGTCAAGGATATGGTAAAACAGTGCTATGACCTCGCACCGCTCCACAACCCCGCCAACATCACCGGTGTCGAGGCCATTGAGGCTGTTCTGCCCGACGTTCCACAGGTTGGAGTGTTCGACACGGCATTCCACCAGACCATGCCGCCAAAGAGCTTCATGTATGCGCTACCCTACAGGTTCTACACCGAGGACGGAGTGCGACGCTACGGCTTCCACGGCACAAGCCACCGGTATGTGAGCCAGCGCGTGGGCGAGTTCCTCGGAGTCGACATAACAAAGCTCAAGATAATCACATGCCACATCGGAAACGGCGGATCCATTACAGCCGTTCTTGAAGGCAAAAGCGTCGACACATCCATGGGACTCACCCCCACTGAAGGACTCATGATGGGAACACGCTGCGGCGACGTAGACCCCGGAGCTCTCACCTATATCATGCACCGACACAACCTCGATGCCGACGGCCTCCAGAAAGTCATAAACAAAGAGAGCGGCATGCTTGGCGTCAGCGAAATCTCGAGCGACATGCGAGAGATCGAGAATGCGGTAAACAACGGCGACCCGCGCGCCACACTCGGCCTCGAGATGTATGAACAGCGCATCATAAAGTACATTGGAGCTTATGCAGCGGAAATGGGAGGTGTCGACATAATCGTCTTTACAGGTGGCGTAGGCGAGAACCAGACCGGACTCCGCGCCGACGTGTGCCGCCCGCTCGCATTCCTCGGCGTGGATCTCGACGAGGAACTCAATGCCGGAATACGTGGCCGGGAAGCAGTCATCACAAAACCCGGATCAAAAGTCACAGTAGCCGTCATCCCCACCGATGAGGAACTCATGATCGCACGCGACACACGCGAGATCGTTTCCAGCCTCAGGAAGTAAGTGACAGGCAATCCACTCCTCTCATTTTGAATACATTTTCCAATTATCTGACAGCGGTAGCCGACTTCGTGTGCGGCTACCCGCTTTTTTTCATACTTATCGGAGGCGGGCTATATCTGTTCATCAGATCCGGAGCCGTCTCTCTACGCCGGTTGCCGGAAGCCGTCAGACAGCTCCGACAACGCGACTCATCCGACGGAACGGCTGGGCAGATCTCATCCCTACAGGCACTATGCTCAGTCACAGCCGCCACAATAGGCATGGGCAACATTGCAGGTGTGGCAATCGCCCTTGTCGTAGGCGGACCGGGAGCAATATTCTGGATGTGGGTGAGCGCATTGGTGGGAATGTGCACCAAATACCATGAAGGTGTACTCGCAATAGCCTACAGACGCACATTACCCGACGGATCAACCCGTGGCGGATCAATGTACATAATTGAAAATGCTCTCGGCCCACGTTGGCGATGGCTTGCCGTCACTTTCGCCGTGGCAGGCATGTTCGGCACACTATGTATCATGAACGCCAACCAGCTTGCCGAAGCCTCTGTAGCGATCATCACTCCCCATTCGGCCGGATCATGGCTGTCGGTCGCAGCACAGACAGTCTCAATGCCACAGTCAACATTCATCAGACTGCTCGTAGGCATCACTCTCGCACTTATAACCGCACTTGTCGTGCTCGGTGGCATACGCCGCATCGCGCGTGTTGCATCAGTAATGGTGCCATTCATGGTAGGCATCTACTTCATAGCCGTAGTCTACATTCTCATAGACCATTACCAGCAGGTGCCCGCTGCACTGCAGTCTATATTTTCCGAAGCGTTCAACCTACGCGCCGGCTTTGGTGCTCTCATCGGCACTGCCCTGATCGGCGCCCGGCGTGCCGCACTTGTCAACGATGCAGGAGTCGGCACAGCCACAATCATGCATTCCGAAAGCCGGAACACCTCACCCGTGCGCGAAGGGCTTGTTGCAATGCTCGGCCCAGGCATAGATTCAGGATTCGTGTGCACACTCACAGCACTTGCTCTACTTGTTGCCGGAGATTTTTCCGGTGTCGATGGTGTCAAAGGTCTTGAAATCGCAATGCAGGCATTTGGAAACGCAATCCCATATGGAGAGTATATTCTTATGCTTATAGTCCTCTGCTTCGGGCTGTCCTCGCTTTTCAGCTATTCATTCTACGGCAACCGGTGCGCCACCTATCTTTTCGGTGAACGGCGTGCGCGCATCCACACATGGTTTTTTATTATCACTCTTATCCTTTTCGCCGTCGTGCCGCTACAAGCCGCCGTAGGCCTATGCGATCTACTCTACGCATTCATGGCAATTCCGACCATGATCACCGTACTACTGCTCAGCAACAAAGTACGTTCACTCACCCGCTCCCACTTCTCCCACTGACCAAAAAAAGAACTTAAGCTACATATAATCTTACATACTTCATAAGGGCACATAAATCAATGCGATCTCATATTCCAAACTTAAGCACAGCAGTGGCAGCTACTTAAACAAACTAGCACCGGATAGCCCAAAAAGCACGGTGTAATCCGCCCAAACTTAAGCACGGCTGCGGCTGCTACTTAAACAAGCATAGCACCGGGGTCGCCAAAAAATCACGGTGTAATCCACTCAAACTTAAACGCGGCTGCTAATTAAACAAACATAGCACCAGGGCGCAAAAGAATGCACGGTGAATCCACCCAAACTTAAACGCGGCGGCTGCTACTTAAACAAACATAGCACCGGGGTCGCCCAAAAAAGCACGGTGTAATCCACTCAAACTTAAACGCGGCTGCGGCTGCTAATTAAACAAACATAGCACCGGGGCGCAAAAGAATGCACGGTGAATCCACCCAAACCTAAACGCGGCTGCGGCAGCTACTTAAACAAACATAGCACCAGGGCGCAAAAGAATGCACGGTGAATCCACCCAAACCTAAACGCGGCTGCGGCAGCTGCCGAAACATAAGTAGCACCGGGTGAGCGAAGCGAACCCGGTGTGAGACAGCACACCAATCCAGAGCTGCAGAGCAGCGAAACATCACTGTACCCATTTCACACATACAGGATGCGGGAGCTTAATAGGCCGCCCGGTATCGGTTAGTAACCCGGTCTCCGCATCAATACGGTAAACGTCAATACGATCGCTGTCGCGGCAGGCGCAAAGCAGATATTTCCCGTTAGGAGTGATATTGAAATTGCGCGGATGAAGCCCTGTCTTCTGTATCCCCACCTCCGTCAGTTCACCCGTTGTTGCGTCGACGCTGTAAATCGCGATACAGTCGGTCGGTTGGCGCACGCTTGCATAAAGATAATGGCCGTCGGGGCTAAGATGAATGTCGGCACTCGACCGCGAGTCGCCCGGATCGGCATCGACGATCTGCCGGATGCTCATATCCATGCCGTCTACATCAAACACAGTTATCATTCCTGATAACTCTCCTATGACGTAAGCGTGTTTGCCCGAACGATCAGATATGATATGGCGCGGACCATTGTCAGCCGGCATATCCACACACATTTTAAGCTGTCCGACGCAAGTATCTGTGACTGCAAACACCAGTAGCCTGTCAGCGCTGAAATCAGTCACATATAGGCTCTTTCCGTCGGGTGCAAACTCCGTACAATGTATGTGGGGCTCACCCTGCCTTATACTGTCAGGACCTCCGAGACCACCCTTATAAAACCCGGTCATTTCACCGACTCCACCGTCGGCCTTAGTCGGGAAAACGCTCATTGAACCGCCATAATTTGCCGAAACAACCACTTTGCCGTTGGTCGACACATAGCATGGATCCGCACCGCATGTCTTCTGGCTGTTGATAATACCGAAGCTGCCGTCTGTAGGGTCGAGCGTCAGAGCCACCACAGCCGCTTCATTATCATGCATCTCACTAACAGCATAGATGCGCCGGCCGTCATCCGACAAAGTCAGATACGACGGATTCTCCACCCGGCAACTGTCGAGTAACCGGGCCTCACCCGCTTCTTCATCAAACACATAAGAATACAGACCCTCGCTCTCGGTGTCGGTGTAAGTACCCACCACCATCATCAGATCGCTGTTGCCGCCGCAGGCGCTCAGAACAAACGTCGCTGCGGCTATGATAAGACTCTTCTTCACTGCTTCCCATTTTAAAAATATAATATTTCTAAATTAGGTATTTAAATAATAATTGGTACAATTACAAGTTTAAAATATTCCCTAATCCTTTGTTATTGCTTGAGATCACACGATCCCTTCCGCCTCAAACATCCGGCGGTAGTACTCCGCCTTTTTCTCTACCTTCATCGGATAGGCGCGCGACGTCGACGGCATACGCCAGATATGCAGACGGCGTCCGTCGCACACGCCCTCGGTCATCTCGCCCATTTTCGGACGCACACATCCCGTAAGATCTGCAATCACATCGGAAGCTTTCTCCCCTGTCGTGCACAGGGCCGTTATATCGGGGGCCTTTGCGAGTAACCCCGCCAGATCCACCGGCTCGACTATATGCAGGAACTTGTCCGACGCATTACCCTTGAGCCTGACAACTTTGTGTGCCGTATCGTGCATTGCTATGTGCCTCTCGATAAGCAACCGCTTTATATCATCAAGACGATAGCTGCGAGACTCCTTATCGTATAAAGCAAAAGCATCTCCAAAAAACACGATCCCCATCATCTTCCAGAAATCATTGGTCGGATTGGGATAATAGAAATCCATAGCCCAACGATGATCTCCGGGAGGAAACGTCCCCATCACCAGAATGCGCGCACCCGCAGGAACAAACGGTTCCCACGGGTGGCTATAGATTATCTGGTCTGTTGTTTCTGTCTGTTTCATTCAGGTATTTCAAGGCTTTCGCTCGAGTAAAGCGGATCCCATGCCGGAAGTTTGATAGGCTTTTTATTCTTGAGCGTTTCAAGCACAACAGCCGGAACATACTTTTTGTTGGCCACCAGACGGAAAAGATATTCATCCATCCAGGCGTCGGTCATTATCAGATGACCGTCATTGGCACCAGGGCCCCAACTGTTTTCCACCCACCATTTCACCGGCTTTCCATCCTTATCGAGATCAACACCGGCGAGAGTCATGGCATGCGACGAAGCCGAGGCTCCCGAAGCGATACGCTCCGCTTTGTTCATACCGTAAGTGGTATCGAAAAGCGACTCATAGTCGTATGTCTCAAGATCAAGCGCACCGCGGTCGCGGTCATAGCACTTGCCCACGTCGCACGAAAAATACATCATAGTGCTGTCTTTGATCGACTTGATCGCTGTCTTCTTGATCACCTCGATAGGAACGTTCACAAATTTCCAGTTGTCTCCGTCGTAGAGGTGACGGTCAAGATCGATTTCATACACTTCGTAATAGGGACGTGACGGGTCGTTCATCATCATAACGAAGTCGCCGCGCAGATCTGTGCCTATATACTCTTTATAAAACTCTTGCGGCGTATATGTGCGCGTATCCACAGGCTTTCCCTTGGCGTCGTAGCGTGTCCATGTGAACTCCGTGGGAGGCACGCCGAGATTCAGAGCGAGGAAGCGGTAAACCTCCTTGAGCATTTCCATCTTCTTGGCTTCGAGTGTCTTGACATTTGATCCGCCAGCAGCCATCTTTCGCAGCTGCAGACCCCATTCCCTAAGCTTGTTACTCAGGAGCATGCGCATCGTGCCGGTTGAGTTGCTCTGTGCTGTCTCGGCCATAACAGTTGCCGGAACCACACCATATTTCATGATATTGTCGGCCACGCCAGTAAACTGCCCGCCATCGCTCAACGGATTATGGAACAGCCAGTCGACCGTGCGGTTGTCGCTCGGCTCTTTGGCAGTGTCGATGATAGCCTGAAGGAAAAGATTGCTCTTCTCAAGCTGATCATAGAAGAAATTATAGTTCTGCGACAGTTGGAACGACGGCAGATTCAGCTTGTTGATCATGTCGCTCCGCAACACATTCAGACCGGTGAAAAGCCAGCAACGTCCCGATGATTTCTGATTGGAGATACCTTTGGTCGGCACCTTGTGAGAGAAGTGCGTATCAAAATTATTCATGCGCTCCTGATTCAAGGCAAGCGTATTGATGCTGCCCGACGCGAGAGCGTTAGTGATAGCCTTGTCAGAAGTCGTGGGTGTATAGGAATCGGCAATAGACTTCAAGTCGTTGGCTGAAAGTCCGCCGGGACCATACTGAGCCGAAACAGACAGACAGATCGCTGCTCCCAAAGCAGCCAGAGATATACGATGTTTTTGCATGATGTGAGTATGATTTTATGCAAAGTAAGCATTTTTTTCAAAAGACTTCTGCGAAAATGGCCAAACTTTTTTCCCTTTTCAACGTTTATTTAATAAAAACTACGAGGGCGACAGGCGTCATCTCTATCCGCCTGTCTTGATCACCGATTATGCAACCAAATATCGATATTATGAAAAAACTGATTTACGGAGCTGCGCTCCTCGCCATTGCCGGCATGAGCGCCTGTGCTCCTAAAAACACAAAAAACGAGGCTAATGCACCGCTTCCTCTTCCCGATGCAGCCTATGACTCAACTTATGTAAAAGAGGTCTCTGAAGCTGCCGACGAGCAGATTGTTGTTACTGAAACACCTACTCCCGGTGGCGGCGAAAACATCACTGACACCATCTCGCAGGACACTGTTGTAAGCGACGGTTCGACAATCGTTCCCCAGTAAGCCTACAGAACGGGATTCCTTCGATTTCTACACCACACGGGGATGCATAGCCTATGGCAGTGCACCCCGTATTATTTTACTCACAAACCGATTGTGATGTTACGGTTATCTATTGTTTTCACAGGCCTCATCCTGCTCTCAATGCAGGGAAACGCACAGACAAACTTCTCATTCGAGCAATGCCAGGGAAGCGCAATGCCGTATATGGCTCCAAAACATGTCATTGCACATCCCGACTCACTTACTCCTATCATGATCAATCATGTAGGACGACATGGTGCACGGTATCTCACTTCTTCTGACAAAGTAAAAAAAGTTCTCGGATTTCTTGATGAGGCGGAAAAAAACGGAACACTGACACCTCTTGGCTCCGAGCTACGCTCCTTGTGCCGGAAAATCATAGACCGTTCGGCCGGACGATGGGGCACACTTGACAGCCTCGGCATGGCCGAGCAGGAAGGAATAGCGGCACGCTTGTGCGAGGCATATCCGCACCTCGTCAGAAACGCAACGATCGAGGCTATCTCATCCTATGTCCCACGATGCATAATGAGCATGGACTGTTTCACACACGAGATGGCACGTCAAGACAATAGCATCACTGTATATACATCGTCCGGACGCATAAACTCACCACTGATGCGACCGTTTGACATTGACACAACCTATATTGATTTTGTACGTGACGAGCCTTACAAAAAAGCTTACACCATATATTGCGACAGCATAGTGCCGTCAGCACCGGCGCTACGGCTATCCACTGCCAATATCGACACTGGAAGGCTTCGCGACGCATCTCTTGCCGAATACAATATGCTTGCAGGATTACAAGCTATGGGGATTGACATAGACCTGAGGCACTACTTTACCGACAAGGAAATAAACGCCCTATGGAGAGCAAGAAATCTCGATCAGTATCTTGTTCGCACGGCCAGCCGCTACTCATCGGCTCCCGCCGACATTGCGGCTGCGTTAATACGCGATCTAATCTCCACTACCGATCAGGTAATCGATGGCCGTCTGGATGCAAGAATTCAATTGCGGTTCGGACACGCCGAGACCATGATGCCTCTTCTTTCACTGCTGCGGCTGCCCGGATGCTATTATATTTCCGACAACCTTGCATCTGTCGCAGAAAACTGGCAGAACTTCCACGTTGTGCCGATGGCATCCAACCTTCAGTTAAAACTGTTCAGAGCCACATCCGGACGCTATTATGTCAGAGCCGATTTCAATGAGGTACCGGTTCCGCTTATCGATGGACGCAACGACATTTATGTTCCATGGGATGACGCCCGCGACTATCTTACCTCTATAGTACGCAAAGCCTCGCTACAGTCTCGATCTGAAACGATTGATCAATAAACGCCGCACAGGTTCGTCATAATACCGCATTGCCGCCCATGCAATGATAACTATACCAACGAAAAGCAACGCACACACAGGCAATGCGTTTTCATACGGGATGTTGTTTTTCCACACCCACGCATAAAACAGATACATTACCGGATAATGTGTTATGTACAACGGGTAGGAAATACGCCCGACAAAACCGCATACAGCGGTCGACCAGCGGTCGGTCGTGACCCCGCAGGCTCCCAATGCGACAACCGCAGGAAAAACGATCAGCGAGCACACCGAATCATATACCGCATTCATGACTGAAGGCTCCGATCCGCCTGCATAAGGGCACGCCATGACTGCAACGATTACAATAGCAGCAATCCAGAAAGCTCCATTTATGCGCCTGGGTCTGAACACCCGCGACAGCAGCAGACCGGCAGAAAATGAGAAAGCCAACCGCAGGAATCCCATCAGGGACCCCCAGCCGGCAAGCGACCATCCGTTGCCTATATGATACGTTCCCGAAAGATCGGCAAATGCTGTTGCGGCAAGAGCGGCACCTGTCAACGCAACAAAAAACGAAAGCATTTTGGTCGACATCCTGTACAGCACCGTCGCATATAGCAAACTCCCTATATATTCAAAAAACAAAGACCACGACGGACCATTGAGCGGAAACATCTCAGTGTATCCTCGCACATCGACAACTGAGCCGGGCCATGCCGGAATCATAAAGATACCGCATAGCAACGATATCACCACTGCTGTAACCGACACAGAGCTACCGTCCCATTTCACACAGCCCGACATCACAAACGACACAGCGCCAAGCACGGCGCCAAATACCACCATAGGCTCAAGCCTGATGATGCGCCACAACATGAAACGTCCAGCTGTAAGGCCCTCTTTCCAACGATCCTTATAGGCATAGCCAAGCACAAAACCGGAAAGAACAAAAAAGAAATCCACCGCCAGATAGCCGTGATTGATGCGCTGATCAACTGCCGAAGTAGCAAAAGCCTCAAAAAAATGAAACCATACCACCATTACAGCCGCAACCCCACGCAATCCGTCAAGAATTTCATAACGTGGTTTCGCAACTGACTGTTCTTTCCCCTTGAAAAGACCTGACATCCACTATATTATTTTACCAGTGACATATAAAGCGAATGCAACTGCTCTGCCTGGATGCGGTCAGTGAAGCGGGCAGCATATTCCCGGCCTGACACCGACATTCTGCAAGACAAACCGTCATCTTCAAGAATTCTCTCGATTGCCGAAGCCCATTCTGCTGACTGAGAATCAGCTTCCAAATAAACCGAATCAGGACCACCGGCCTCTTCAAGGCACGATCCTTTCGACGCTATTACAGGTGTACCTATGGCAAGTGCCTCGGCCACAGGGATTCCAAAACCCTCATATTTCGACGGATTCAGAGCCACCGATGCTCCGGCATAGAGAGCGGGAAGATCCTGTGTCGGAACTCCGTTGAGTATCTTGACTCTGTTGCCGAACACGCTTGCCGATTCCTCTACCTTCTGCTGATAGGGCGTGCGCTTACCCACTATCACAGCCTCCACATCATCAGGCAGGAAACGCAGAGCGTCAACAGCCACACATGCCCGCTTACGCTCCTCGATAGTGCCTACACATATCACATACCTGCCGGATATTCCATAGACATTCCTTATCCTGTCTACCTCCGCATCATCGACAGTATTGAAATATACCGGATCAATACTCTGATATATGACATGAATCTTCTCCGGTGATATGCCATAGAGATCCACTATATCCCGGCGGGTCCAGTCGCTAACGGCCACTATCGCGTCGGATTCGATGCACGCCTTGCGCGTTTTGGCCTCAAGAGTGCGGCGCATCATTGCCGGATAAGTCTCCGGATGACGCAAAAAGATAAGGTCATGTATAGTGACCACTTTTTTACAGACGGCCGATGTGATATTAGCCGGCAACTCGTTGCTAAGGCCATGAAACAGGTCAACACCGTCGCTCTCAAGCCGTCGCGGCAACCCAAAAGCACGCCAAAGTTCAAAACCAGTCTTTCCTGGCATGGAAAAAGGCTGAGTCACGATCCTTGCAGCGGCACTGATCTGTGCCGCTGCTGTCCGGTTATGCTTTCTCGGACCGTAAACCGTCACATCATCGCCGATTTTAAGAAGACCGTTGATTACCCTCCGGCTATAGTTGCCTATGCCGGTAAAATTGCCAAGCGCCTTCTTGCCATCGACTCCGATTCTCATTCCTGTATTGTACGCAGATATGCTTCCACTCCGGCGATATCCTTGCGGTTGTCGACCGAAAGCGACTTACTGTAGCAGTTGTAATAATAGATTGGCACTCCGTTTTCTATAAATCTGAAAGAATCGTTTTCCTCGATCTTTTCAATCGGACCACGGGGGGTGGTGTGATAAAACTCAAGAGCAAGACGGTTGAATGCACCCACGCCTACAAACTTATGGTAGACGTAATCCATATTTCCCTTCGGATAAGGGATTGGACTGCGGGAGATAAACAGACAACGGTCATGGCTGTCAACGACAATTTTAAGGTTAGTGGCGTCAACAACCTCCACAGGATTGCTGAAATCGGTCATAAGATTCGACACATACAGCTCTCCCTCCTTGATTTCATCAGGTATGCACTTAACTATCGCATCACGACGAAGCAATGGTTCGTCACCGTTCACCATTACATAGAGATCGGCATCGATACGTGTCGACACCTCATAGAGCCGTTCAGTAGCTGTATCATGATCAGGCGATGTCATCAGCACCTTGGCTCCGAACCCTTCTGCCACATTGCGGATTTTATCGGAGTCAGTCGCCACGTAAACTTCATCAAACTCAGGCACATTCTTGCAGTTGTTCCACACATGCCATATCATGGGTTTGCCAAGAATAAGAGCAAGTGGCTTCTCAAAAAAACGCGTCGACTCAGCTCTCGCCGGTATCACACAGATTATCTTCATATCAATTCTCTTTTCAGAGTTATATTTTTCGTTAAATTACGACTTTTTTACTTCTCCTGACGACTTTTCTCTGCCGAATTTCCAACGGTTGTGACTCCACAGCCACATCGACGGGTCCCGTCGCACCGTCTGCTCAAACATTTCAAGAAACTTACGGGTATATGCGTATGGATCCTTGTCATCCTTATCAGGCTCTATCGGCACAAACGTAAACGTATAGTGTCCTCGGCGCGGACGGGCTATGTCAAGATAAAAAAATGCCGCGTCAACCCGCTTTGAAATTTCTTCGGCTCCAGGAGAGTATGCCGTGTCATGATTCATAAAATATGTCCAATGATTCAAGGATGCACTATTAGGACGCTGATCGGCTATAAAGCCTATTGCCCAGCTCTGCTTCCTCATACTCATACCTATAAGTTCTCTCACAACCTTTTTCTGCGGTATAGGCAGAAAACCCCATCGCGATCTCATCTGCAGGAAAACCCTGTCCCACACATTGGAATGCATAGGACGATATACCATCCCGCATATCGCGTCACTGCTGATATAACGGCCTATCTCCTGCACCCATTCCCAGTTCCCATAATGGCCGAGCATGATTGCAATCGATTTTCCATCGGCAATCTCTGAATTCAATGCCTCTACGCCATTCACGGTCACTCTGCGGCGCATTTCAGCGTCACTGATATGAAACAATTTCACACTCTCCATCATCACATCGCATAGATGACGGTAAAATTTATTTTCTATATGGCGGCGCTCCCGCACGCTCATCTCAGGAAAACACTCCGTGATATTTTTCCTGATGACTTTCCGGCGGTAACCTATAGCTCTGACAAAAAATGACAGTACAGACCCTATAAAATGAAGCACGCACAACGGCAAAAGGGCAAACAGACTCAGAAATCCTGTAATAAGATTTTTCTGAATCCTTTGGCCGCAGCCCAGGCCTTCATTATCATTCCCTTTGCTCATATTCCGGTCTGTTTCCTTTATTTATCAGATCCTCTATCTGCTTGGCGATCACTGAGGCAGATCCACTGTTCAAATCTACAAATTTCAAAGCGTCCTCATGCACCCTGCATCTTTGATCATCGTCAGTTTCAAGTGTCTCTATCCAACGTGCAAGCTCATCTCCGTTATTCACAACACGCCCTATGCCGAGTTCCATCATTACCCTTGGAGTAGCCTTACGCTCTATCCGTGGCCCGTAGGAAGTAGGCAATCCATAGGCAATAGGTTCTATCACGCTATGCAATAACCGTGTGAATCCACCACCCACATAAGCGTAACGACCATATCGGTAAAGTCTCGACAATTGTCCCACTGAGTCCACAATAAGAGTGCCAACGTCATTCATGTCAGTCGTTTCCGAGACCTCCGACAGTCTTACGCAATTGCCGGGCATGGCCCTCTCGATTTCTCCGATCAGTTTTTCCGTAATTTCATGCGGAACGGCAATAATCTTCATCTGCGGCAGCTTTCGGGCTGCACAACCGATAATCTCCACATCATTGCGGTCATGTACGCTGCCTGCCACAAGCACTCTTCCACCGGCCGACTCCGAAAATTTTTCTAAAGCAGGATCATTCCATTCGGTTGCGGCAATAGCCGCCGCATTGTCAAACAACGGATCTCCGGTCTTCAGCACCCGTTTACATCCGATATTTTCCAGTCTGTCGGCTGTTACGTCATCATGAACGACCACTACATCAAGATGGCGGAGCATATTTCTGCGGCTTCCTCCCCACCATTTAAGTGCCGAACAACCGTCGTAAAGCAGTGTCGACAATTGCATCACAGGAATACTGCGACGCTTAAGTTCGCGCATGTAATAAGGCCATAGCTCTGAAACCATAAAAACTGCCGCCTCGGGAGCGACAGCCTCAAGCATACGGCGGGCATTGCCGGGTGTATCAAGAGGAAGCGCGAACACATAATCGGCTCCGCACTCCCTCTTGGTCTTGCCGCCCAAGGTATCGAAGCCTGTGGGCGAAAAAAAAGTCAAAACTATAGCCAGATCCGGCATACGGCGCCCAAGCTCTGCAAGGACCGGCCTCGCTATCTGGTATTCACCAAGTGACGAAGCATGTATCCAAAGACGCCGGTGGCGTTCTGCCGACATGGATTCGGCAATACGTCCGGTCAGTCCGAATTGGGCTCCGATAAATCGGCGCAGTTTACTTTCATGGGTGTTTCCCATCAAAATACCGTTTCAGATCATCTACCCGGTCTTCTTTTTCCCAGGTAAACAATTCTACCTCCATTTCAACAGGATCCTCATAACGCGACGTAAAGACCTTTTTCACCACACGTGGCGTCCGGCCTACATGTCCGTAAGTGGCTGTCTCCTGATAGATCGGATTGCGTAGCTTTAAGTCTCTCTCTATTGCGCCCGGACGCAGATCAAAAAGTTCTGTCACACCTTTGGCAAGCATATCGTCGGTAAGTCCGGCACGTACAGTTCCATAAGTCTGCACATTCACGCTCACAGGCTCTGCCACACCTATAGCGTATGCCACCTGTACCAGAACTTCACGGGCAAGCCCCGCAGCTACAATATTCTTTGCTATATGGCGTGCCGCATAAGCAGCCGAACGGTCGACTTTCGACGGATCTTTGCCTGAGAAGGCACCACCGCCATGCGCGCCACGGCCTCCGTAGGTATCGACAATGATCTTTCGCCCTGTAAGCCCGGTATCACCATGAGGTCCTCCTATCACAAATTTTCCCGTGGGATTCACATGAAGTTTGAAATCATCCCCAAGCAACAATTTAAGATGCTCGGGAAGATTCTTCCTTACGCGAGGTATAAGCACTTCTGCTACATCCTTGCGCATCACCTCTATCATCTCACGGTCAGCCTCTTCTTGCGACTTTCCGTTGCCGGGCACAATAAATTCATCGTGCTGCGTCGATATCACAATCGTGTGGATTCTTACCGGCCGGCGCGTTTCACCGTCATACTCTACCGTAACCTGGCTCTTGCTGTCGGGACGAAGATAACTCACAGTCTCGCCATTTGCGTTTTCATACACAAAAGCGTCTCCATTGCGGCGTATTTCAGCAAGCTCCTTTAGAAGAGCATGACTCAGGTCAAGCGACAGAGGTGTACGTTCAGGAGTCTCATCGGTAGCATATCCGAACATCATCCCCTGATCACCGGCGCCCTGCGCCTCGATTGAACCTCGGTCGACTCCGCGGTTTATATCAGGGCTCTGCTCATGCAAAGCCGACAGAATACCGCACGACTCAGCATCAAAACGATACTCACTGCGGTTATATCCGATCTTCGAGATAACCTCTCTCACCGTAGTGGGAAGATCGACGTAAGCGCTGCTCCTCACCTCACCGGCCACTATGACCTGGCCGGTGGTGACGAGGGTTTCGCATGCTACTTTACTTTGGGGATCGTGCGCCAGAAACTGGTCAAGCACTGCGTCGGAAATCTGATCGGCAACTTTATCGGGATGTCCCTCCGACACCGATTCCGATGTGAACAAGTAATTCATTTTAGCATTTTTTTTGCCGGTGGTTGCAAGCGGGCAAATCCGTCCACCGATGGTTATCTAAATAATGAGCTCACCATCACTCAGCGTAGAAACGCTGAAGATTGTTTGTGATCTTGTCTCGGCCAAGAAGTATGCCGAATAGATTGCGCGACAATGCCGGTGCGCCATATTGCTGATTGAACATCATGGCATCGTTGTCATAATCAAACTCTCGTCCGGCATTCTCTGTATCGATCACCTCCATTACAACAACGGAATTGTCGGTTGCGAAAGGTCCGGCGATCTTTCCTTTGGGAGTGACGCTTCCTTCAGCAAGAAGTGTAGCCTGACCTACAGGGAAACCGCGCACAATACGCTGGCCGAATGTGATCTCTGTCGTGTCGATCGGTGAATCAAGCACAGTTGCGTATTCTTCGATATTGTTGGCTTTTCCGGCAATATCGGCCATGATCATCTCACCCTTCTTGTTGTTGCGTATCTCGGCTGCAAGCTCACGGCTGAGATCAGGATCGCTCTCCGGTGTATAGCCTTTGTAGATATCCTTAACGGCAACAGCGATGAAACGTCCGCTTTGCTCGTCACCGAATACTCCGCTGACCTCTCCCTTCTTGGCGTTCATAGCCCACTTGGCAGGAGAACGTGTGTCGGAATAATTGGCGATCGAGAGCGACGACGGCGTAACATAGCCGGAGAAAATATGCTGCCCCTTCACAGCTGCCGACGAACGGAACTTCTCGGCCGTATTGTTTTCAACCAGATAGTTGCTAAGATCGTTGGAAAGCTTGTTGACAGTGGTGCTCGACGGCTCGACTACATAGGTTATCTCTGCTATATCATATATAGTCTGAGGCGCTGTACGCGACACTACTTTGACAGCACCGGCTATCTCTGAATTCTCACTGCCTGCAGGCAGGAAATATTGTCCGAGAGGCTGGGATAACAGTGCGTCTTTAAATGCAGCATAGTTATTGTCAAGAAGCGACACGGTTTCTTCCTGAGGTGCACCCTGCACGAAACCCTGTTCAACCAGCGCATCGAAATCAGCACCATTGTTAAGAAGAGCAATCACGCTGTCACGCTGCGACAAAGGAGCTGTCACACCCACATATTCGATAGTTACATCATCGACATCCTCAAAAGTGTTGACGAGTTTGGCGATAGTGTATTTGTCGTTGTTGAATGCAAGAAGCTTAACACCATCGTTACGAAGATCATCGATCTGATCCTTGACATTAGCGGCGAGCTTGCCGGCTGAAGCTGATTTACGGTTCACAACAAAATTGAGATTACCGCTCACCCCCTCTGTACCGGGCTGTTCGCGAAGAGCGACAAGAGCTTCCTCCACTTCTTTTTGCGCTGCGAGATAATCCTCTTCACTCGGAACTATGTCGACTACGATATAGTCAATCGGACGTGTCTCCTCGGCAAGCTCATAGAGATTCTTACGCTCGTTGTAGAGATTCGCGATATCGCTCTTCATAACCTGCGCCGCGCTGTCGGAAATTGTCGAAAGATCTTTCTTGACATAACGCACCTTGGCGGTAACGGCATTCTCGTCATAATATGACTTGGCGTCAAGCTTATTGGCTTTCAGCGAACCACTGAACAGAGAACCGAGTTTCTGCTGGCGAAGCTGCTCTGCCACTTGATTCTCAAGATTGATCCACATAGCCTGAAGCTGTGGTGCATAGTTCGACGGCACATTATATTTTGCGGGATTGAATGCGTAGTCATAAAACGACGCTGCATCCGGGAAGCCCATCTGACGCACTGTCTGTGTGACAGTTGCCAATGGATTTGCTCCGGTCATTGCATCCGATAGCTCGCTGTCGGTAACTGTGATACCAAGCTTTTCAATCTCTTTGTCAAGGACTTCCTTGAAGAGCATTTGCTGAAGCACCTGATTCTGAATTGCAGCATGGTCCACATTGGTCATGCCCTGCTGCTGAAGAGCCTCGCGCTGCTGCTCTACCTGACGGTTGAACTCCTGAATGTCAATTTTGCGGTCCGAAATCTCTGCGGCAGTAGTGCCGGGACCAAAGAACGAGCGACTCGACGTGAAAGCGTCGCCGAGAATGAATGCAAGCAAAGCCACAATGATTACTGTAAAAAGTATCACCGACTTGCTGCGGATTTTCTCTAATGTTGCCATTTATGGGAACGTGATGTGATAGTGAGTTATATTTCTTTTCATTACATGCCTACACACAAGCGTGACGGCACTCCGGACAAGCGCTGTAAAGCGCCATTTTTGCTACTAAGCACGCAAAAATAACAACATTTCCCATATTCCCCAAAAAATACTTACTTTTGAGCGACTTTCACTCTCACGACTACCTCTGGAATGGCCGATATTATCCAACTTGCAGTCAAAACACTCTACCGGATCCCACTGTCCCACGGCATTGCTGTGGCATTAAGCGGAGGAGCCGACTCTGTAGCTCTTGCAGCAGCCATGGCTAAGGCTATCATCATGGAAAACCGCCATAGGCCATTACTCCTGCTGCACTGCAATTTTCATCTCAGAGGCGATGAAAGCAACCGTGACGCAGCAATTGCGCTTGAAATCGCTGAAAAACTCTCGGCGCCATTTCAATCTATTGATTTCAAAGATGTACCAGATATTGCCGCAAGAAACGGAGAGTCCATAGAAATGACATGCCGACAGCTGCGTTATGCTTGGTTCGACAGCATACTGTCGTCTCTTCCGGTAACTACATGGCTTGCTCTCGGACATCACAATGAAGACAACCGCGAGACATTGTTGCTGAACCTGTTTCGGGGTACAGGCACACGTGGATTATGCGGTATGGACGAGTTTGATCCTAAACGTCGTTTCATCCGCCCTTTACTGCATGCGTCAAGATCTGAAATAGAGGCCTTTCTCTCGGCCAATGATCTGCCCTGGATAGTCGACAGCAGCAATTTAATACCCGACGTAAAGCGAAACAGGATACGTCTAAACATTATACCTGCTATTCAAAAAGATTTTCCCGATGCACTGCAGGGATTGGACACAACAACACGAAATCTTGCTGACGACTATGCTATCTTGCATCAGGCTCTTGAATCGGCGATACAGCGGATAACATTATCTCCGGGGATATATGATTTACTTAAACTTACTGACATTTCAGCGTCTCCGCGCAGAGTCATTTTTGAAATCGTAAGAGAATATGGCTTCAATGCATCGCAAGCCGACAATATGGCTTCTGCTATAAGATCACGTGAAGCAAAACACTTTGGGTCATCAACCCACATTGCAAGTATACATCGTGGCACACTTGCCGTATCACCCAAAGAAAGCCATCAAGATATTTGTTTCCAAGCCGATGACCCGTTCAAACTCGCAGACATGTGTGGTGAATTTTCGTGCGAACGGATCTCCGGCGGCAACCTTATGGAAATTATCAGACAATTTGCAACTGACAAAATTCCTTTCTATGCGATGGATGCAAGCGAGCCACTTCCGGCCGGCTGGATCTGGAGACAACCCATACAAGGCGACCGCATAGCTCCATTCGGCATGAATGGAAAAACCCGGCTTGTGAGCGATATTCTCTCTGACGCCCATGCCTCGCCTACGCAAAAAAAACAGGCGCGCCTTCTTGTTGTCGAAGGCACACCTGTATGGCTTGCTCCCTGGCGTGCATCGGCATTTCGTCCGGTAACACGCACATCTGAAGAAATGCTGTTATTCCGATTATGATTTAATCGGGCTGACGGTCACGCTGACGATGTCCACGTTCAGGCAACGTGCGCACAAGCGGATTTATGCGGGCCTCGTCATAACGGTCTCGGTTACGCACAATGTCTATAGCCGTATAAATCGCCGCACGCAGACTGTCGGCCGAAGCCTCACCGTGTCCAGCAATATCGTAGCCTGTCCCATGATCAGGTGAAGTACGCACATAAGGCAACCCTGCCGTAAAGTTCACACCCTCGTCCATCGACAGCGTCTTGAACGGGATAAGCCCCTGATCGTGATACATGGCAAGAACACCGTCAAACTTCTGGTATTGCCCGGCTCCGAAGAATCCGTCGGACGGATAAGGACCAAATGCCTGTATGCCAGCCTGACGTACTTCCGCAATAGCAGGAGCGACAATTTCGTCATCTTCACTTCCAATCACTCCATGATCCCCGGCATGAGGATTAATCGACAGAACCGCAATATGAGGATGAGTCACCCCGAAATCGCGCATAAGCGACCGGTTAAAAATTTCCAGTTTCTCTTTTATGCCATCTTTGGTGATTGCATGTGATACCTCCGACAATGGCACATGGGCTGTTGCAAGCGCCACGCGCAGACCTCCCGAACAAAGTATCATCAGTGCCTTAGATTCATCTCCCTCTCCAAGCCGGTCTTCAAGAAACTCTGTATGACCGGGAAAATGGAAATTGTCACCCTGTATATTGTTTTTGTTTATCGGAGCCGTAACAAGAGCGTCTATCTTTTCTTCCTTAAGAGCTACGACCGCCTGTTCAAGCGCCTCGAGAGCAGCAGCACCGGCTTCCGGAACGCTCTCTCCGGCATGCACCTCCGGCACTTTGCCTTCGGGATCTATATTTACAAAATTATATGCCCCGTTTTTTATCTCGCTGCTGTCCGACACCACATGCCATGACAGGGGCGCCAAATCAAATGCCCGTGTGTACCACTCAGCCAACGCAGGTATACCGTAAACGACCGGAGTAAACAACTCAAGAATGCGGTCATCCGACAGTGCCTTAAGTATCACCTCATATCCCACACCATTGAAATCGCCATGTGTGATTCCTATTCTCATAACTTGCTGAATTAATTATCACACCGTCATCTCGCCACAAAGCGAATCGGCCAGATAATGTTTGACTTCTTCGGCACCAAGACCAAGACCGAAAAGGAACATAAGCTTGGTTATAGCCGCTTCTGTAGTTATATCCTGACCGGATATAACTCCCGCACGCCAAAGGCGGTCGCCCGCACTGTAACGCCCCTCATGAATCGACCCGTTTACACATTGAGTGACATTCAACACGACCACTCCTTTAGCAGTAGTATCGGCAATCGCCTGTTCAAACCACGGAGCAGTAGGCGCATTTCCGGCTCCATAAGTCTTGAGAACTATACCTTTGACACCAGGCACTGAAAGCTGATGGCGCAAAGCCTCTTCCGTTATACCCGGATAGACACTGACAATTGTTACAGCTGTATCCATATCTGTGCGGACATTGAGTGGACGCCGCGAAGGTGTACGCCACAACGCATCTTCATTAAACAGGATACCAAGGCCTATGCGTGCCAGCTGAGGATAATTGTTACTGCGGAACGCGTTGAAATTGTCGGCACTCATCTTTGTAGATCTGTTTCCACGCCAGAGATAGTCCTCAAACAGAATAGCAACCTCAGTAACCATAGGGTCACCGTTGTGCCGGGTAGCGGCTGCAATCTGCAATGCAGTGATCAGATTCTCCTCTCCGTCGGTGCGCACCTCTCCGATAGGAAGTTGCGACCCGGTGATAATCACAGGCTTGTTGAGATTATCAAGCATGAACGACAATGCCGAGGCTGTATATGCCATCGTGTCGGTGCCATGAAGCACCACAAAACCGTCATAGGCACTGTAATTTTGTTCTATGATACGGCATATCTCCCCCCACTTGGCAGGATCCATGTCGGAAGAATCGATCGGAGGAGCAAACTGCACATGATCGATATCATATCCTAAAAACCTAACCTTAGGGACATTATCAATAAGATGGTCAAAGTTGAAAGGCCGTAGGGTATGTGTCTCCGGATCTTCGATCATACCGATGGTTCCACCGGTATAGATGATGAGTATGCGGGGGCGCTGCATGTGTTTGTTTATTTTACCTGTGCGCCTGGAGTCGCAGGTGCCATAGGCGTTAACAATGTCAGACTGCCGTCGGCATTCTCCGCCGACAGTATCATGCCCTGACTGACAATACCGCGAAGCTTGCGCGGAGGCAGATTGGCAATAAATACCACCTGCTTACCGATCAGCGTTTCCGGATTATAATGTGCCGCTATACCAGATACTATCGTGCGTTTCTCAAGACCGTCATCAATAAGAAAACGCAACAGTTTGTCAGCCTTTGGCACTCGGTCGCACTCCAGCACGGTACCTACCCGCAGGTCTGATTTCATGAATGTATCGAAATCCACATCAGGCGACTGCGGAGCCGCTTTCCAAGAGTTTATCTTATTTGCTTCTTTGGCTGCATTAAGCTTATCGATCTGCGCCTGGATAGCATCATCTTCGATCTTCTCAAAAAGGAGCTCTGCTTCTCCAAGCTGTATGCCGGAGACAATATTGTCGGCTTTACCGACCATAAGCCAGTTTAGTTCACCCATTCCAAGCATTTTACACAGCTTAGCGCTCATAAACGGGAGGAAAGGTTCAAATGCGACAGCTATGGAAGCGCATATCTGCAATGCAGTATTGAGTATTGTACCCACTCGCTCTATATCACCGCTTTTAGCTATTTTCCACGGCTCTGTCTCCTGCAGATAGCGGTTGCCGGTACGAGCCATATTCATAGCCTCCTTCAACGCTTCACGGAAATGGAAGCTTTCAAGAGCAGCAGTCAGAGCATTACCGGCCTCCGACACCTCTCCAAGAGCCGACCTGTCGACATCTGTCAACATGGTAGCAGCCGGGACTACGCCTTCGAAATATTTGTGGGTAAGCACCATAGCGCGATTCACAAAGTTGCCGAGGATAGCAACCAGCTCGGAATTGTTACGAGTCTGGAAATCACGCCAAGTGAAATCATTGTCTTTTGTTTCTGGTGCGTTTGCCGTAAGCACATAGCGGAGAGTGTCCTGCTTGTCGGGAAAATCCACAAGATACTCGTGAAGCCATACAGCCCAGTTACGCGACGTCGAGATCTTGTCTCCTTCAAGATTGAGAAACTCGTTGGCCGGAACATTGTCGGGCAGCTGGAAATTGTCACCATAGGCTTTTAGCATCGCAGGGAAAACAATGCAATGGAACACTATGTTGTCCTTGCCTATGAAATTTATGATACGCGTCTCGGGATCCTTCCAATATGTCTCCCAACTACCGGGCATAAGTTCCTTGGTATTGGAAATATAACCGATAGGAGCATCAAACCACACATATAGCACCTTACCGTCGGCACCTTCCACTGGCACAGGTACACCCCAGTCAAGATCACGGCTCACAGCTCGCGGCTGCAAGCCAAGATCAAGCCACGACTTACACTGCCCGTACACATTGCTTTTCCACTCCTTGTGATCCTCAAGAATCCATTTCTCAAGAAATCCCTGCCAGCGGTCAAGCGGCAGATACCAGTGTCGGGTTTCCCGCATCACAGGAACATTTCCGGTAATAGCGCTGCGCGGGTTTATCAGATCGGTCGCATTGAGCGATGTACCACACTTCTCACATTGATCCCCATAGGCTCCCTCGGCATGACAGTGCGGACATTCACCGGTAACATATCTGTCGGCAAGAAATTGTCCGGCTTCTTCGTCGTAGAGTTGCATCGAAGTCTTCTCGATAAACTCACCTTTATCATAAAGATGACGGAAGAACTCGCTTGCAGTCTCCGAGTGGATATCTGATGATGTGCGGGAATAAATATCAAACGATATGCCGAGTCCGGCCATGGAATCCTTGATGATACCATGATAGCGGTCGACAATGTCCTGCGGAGTCACACCCTCGTTGCGGGCCTTGATAGTAATAGGAACACCATGCTCGTCGCTACCGCCTATCATAACCACATCCTCACCACGGAGGCGAAGAAAACGTGTATATATGTCAGCCGGGACATAGACACCGGCCAGATGGCCTATATGTACTGGACCGTTGGCATAAGGCAGTGCCGTGGTCACCAGTGTACGCTTAAACTCCTTGCTCATGACTCTTTATTGGCGGATTGTACTGTGGAATCAGCAGCCGGGATCGAATTTGTCGCCACCACTTCTGCCGGTTTCACAGGCTTTATTTTCAATTTGATTGCATCAAAGCCATTGCCATATACACCGTTGACATTGGCCTGAGTGATAAATGCATCCGGATCGATGCTTTTTACTATTCGGAATATCGTGACAGACTCAATTTTACGGCACATGACCATAAGTATTTTGGTCGGTTTCTTGGTATACCATCCTATGCCGTCGATTATTGTGCAGCCTCGATGCGCATTGTTGTTTATCACAGTAGCTATATCCTCCCATTTTTTGGAGAAAATAGTAAACTGCACAGCCTGACGGTTGGTGTTTATCATCTGGTCAGTCACAAACGAGCAAACAAACAAGTTAATAAAACCAAGCACTACATTCTCTATCACACCGGAGATCAGGAACGACGAACTGATAATGCAGAAATCTGTGTACTGCATAGCCCGGCCGACCGACACATTGGTCTTTTTTGACGCGATAGCCGCTACGATATCTGTTCCTCCGGTGCTTCCGTTATGCACGAAAGCCATACCGATACCGACACCACAGAGTATGCCGCCGATTATAACGTTCATAAACTTCTGGTTGGCGATAATCGGTTCGGGAAACATCGGGGCAAGAATTCCGACAAACGCAGAAATCACAGTCGCACCAAATATCGTGCGCACAACAAACGTTCTGCCTACAGTCTTATAGGCTATTGCCAGAAGTATGAGATTGCCACTGTACATTGCCACGGCGATAGGCACTCCGAAGCCAAACAGTTTCAGTGTCGTATAATACACGATCTGTCCGACTCCGGCCATACCACCCATAATCACCCTTTCAGGATTGATGAAGGCTGAAAAACCAAAGGCATACAAAAATATGCCGAATGTTATGAAAAAGTAATCCTTGGCTGACAGCCAAATTTTATTAGGTGAAATGTGCATGACAGATATTCCTACTAATCTATTTCTCCTGCAAAGATATTACTTTTTTTTCACCTTAATGAGACAATCACACATGGAAACGGTGATTTTGCCCTAAACACATCACTGGATTCTGTAGCAGAGAGGAGTGTTGACGCCTCAGAGGCATCATCGGTCGTACCGGTCATCACATAATAATTTTTTTCCATGTCAATAGCAACAAACGCGCCGTCAAATCCACCATCACGCAGACGCTGACACAACGAACGTGCGTTAAACCTCTGCCTGAACTTGGCGACCGCTATATTGTACAGCTTAGGGACTATAGCATCATCCCCCTCGGTTGTAGCCTTATAAAGCCGGCAATTGATCACCGGCAACTGCACATCACCGATCTTTATTTCCTTAGGACTGTCTTCTGCAGCAAGCTCCGAATCTATAGCCCCAAGCCCTGATGCCGCATTCTTTTCTTTAGCAGTCTCATAAGCCGACTTGTAGTTAGCCTCGGTAGTCTTGCATCCGGCAAGCATCACCACAATGGCAAAACATGCCAATATAATTTTTTTCATAATCAGACTGCCTACTTAAATGTGTCAGCAAAATCAAAGATAGATTCATAGAGCCTGCGCTCATGTTCATCAAGCACTCTACCTCTGCGCTCCATCACAATAGAAGCTGTTGCAAAAAATTTAGGCAGTTGTACATCAATAAAACCGGAAGCCCCGCCTTCGCTGAACGAAGCTATGAAATTTCTCGGGAATCCGGTTCCATGAATATTACAGCCTACCCCAACGACAGTTCCGGTATTGAACATCGTATTTATACCCGCTTTGGAGTGGTCACCCATTATAAGGCCACAGAATTGCAATCCGGTTTTCTCAAAACGGCGCGTACGGTAATTCCAAAGCTTTACAGGCGTATAATCGTTTTTTAGATTCGAAGCAGTGCATCCTGCACCAAGATTACACCACTCTCCTATTACGGCATTTCCCAGAAATCCGTCATGCGCCTTGTTGCTGTAGCCCTGCATAACCACATTATTCAGCTCACCACCAACCTTGCACCATGGACCGAGCGTTGTATCAGGATATATCCTGGCGCCCATATTCACAGAAGAGTGATCACCTATCGCCACTGGTCCGCGCAGACAAGCACCCTCCATCACATGAGCCTCCGATCCTATCCATATAGGGCCATGGGTAGTGTTGAGTATGGCTCCGTCAACTTCGGCTCCCGGCGCGATATAGACCAACGCAGGATCACCTATCACGGTGTTTGTCTTATTTGGCAAAATAAAAACCTTTCCGGAAACAAGCCTTCCAAAATCTTTCTTGATAAACTCACCATTGTAAGTGAATATATCATAAGGACGGTCCACTGCTCTTACATCTATTCCGTCAGGCACCTTTATCACGGGCAGACCTGTCCAGTTCCGCCAGTCACAATCAGTGCCTTTCACGGCCACCAGACGGTCGCCTGATTTCATGGCCCACTTCTCGGCGCCCAAATACCGACTGATAAATGCTACCAGAGGAAGATCAGGAAGCACATTACCGGCTAAATAAAGTGCTCTTTCACCATCCTCAAGACAGACAGCATCAGAAGCGGAAAGATACTCTTCTCCCAAGTACCCGGCAATCTCACATTGTGGTATGGCGGCAATCCATTTATCGGCAAGAGTGTCAATACCAAGTCTTATTTTCGCCGAACATCGCGTGAAGGTGACAGGCAGCAGATCAAGCCACGTTTCATGCAGATCAAAAAATATAAGTTTCATTTTTTTATTGTTATTCGAGACAAACGGATGCCTTCTTTCACAAAGACAATCCATATATATGTAAATATCGCAATTATCCTCAATCCCCACAACACAATATCCGGCATATCGGTAAATGACTGAAGCAACGAAGTCACTCCCCATATACCTATGCCTGCGACAAAATAGAACAATGCCGAACGTACATCATAGCCTATAGGATATTTCCTCCGCCCGACAATCCACGACGCAAACATCATTACACCATAGCAACACAGCGCGGCCCAAGCACACCCCATATACCCGATTGCCGGAACGAGAACGAAATTCATCGCAAGCGTCACAACCAGGCCAAGAATCGAAAACCATGTTCCGTATATCGTCCTGTCGGTAACTTTATACCAGACCGACAAATTGAAGAATACTCCGAAGAAAAACTCAGCAATCATGATTATCGGCACAACTCTCAGACCACTGAAATAAGAAGGTGCGATAAACCATTTCACAACATCCATCATCTCCATCACTCCGAGGAATATAAGCATTCCAAATATGACATACCATTTCATGGCCTGCACATATCCCTCTTTTCTACGGTCTCCCGCCTGATTTTTATGCTGTGAGAAAATATACGGCTCATAAGCAAACCGGAATGCCTGAATAAACATTACCATGATTATGGCAATCTTATAGTTTGCCCCGTATATTCCCAGCCCTGACATAGCCTCTGCCTTGTCCGACACCAAAAGCGGATAAAGTATTTTATCTATAGACTGGTTCATGATACCTGCCAATCCCAGCACAAGCAACGGAAACGAATAAACCAACATTTCACGCAACAGAGTCCCGCAAAAGCTCCACTTCAACTTCAACTCAGGCAACAGCAGAAACAATGTAACAACCGACGCAATCATGTTGGCAAAGAATATATATCCCACACCAAAATCATCCGACCACATCCATGTAAGGATTCCGACGGAAGCAAGACGAGGCAACAGAAGAATAAAAAATATATTAAGCCCTATGTTGATACCTATGCCAACAAGTTTTAATGTGGCAAACCTCATTGGACGACGCTTGTATCGCAGGTAAGCAAATGGCAATGAGGTAAATGCGTCGATTGATACTGCAATACCCATCATCCACACATAGGATGGGTGGCCGGCACAGTCAATCAATCCCGCAAAAAAATCACTGAATATCAAAGTTATAGCGGCGAACAATATTGAAGAGCATCCGAGTGCTGTCAGTGCAGTCGTATAGACCTGCAAAGAATCCTTCCATCTCTCATGATTGGCAAAACGGAAAAAACCTGTTTCCATTCCATAAGTCAGACACACCAGCAAAAGCGCCACAACCGAATAGACAAGTGTGACCACTCCATATTGCTCATCCGGAAAAACATGGGTATACATCGGCACAAGACACCAGTTAAGGAAACGCCCGACAATCGAACTCATCCCATAAACGGCCGTATCTTTCGCCAATGATTTTAAACCTGCCATAAGTATTGTTTTATTTCAAATTAGCATCGTCGCCTAAAGTTGCATGAAAAGCATCATATAGTATACGACCTTTCGATGAGCCTACGGCATCGATAAGCATTTCAAGAGTGGCATCTTTCATTCGCCTCACACTTTTGAATTTCTTGAAAAGCTCGGCACGCGTCACCTCACCTATCCCTTTTATTCCGTCAAGCTCGCTTACAAGCTGCGACTTGCTCCGTCGGTTGCGATGATGTGTTATTCCAAACCTATGAGCCTCGTCACGTAGCTGCTGAACCACTCGCAACGATTCCGAATTTTTATCAATATACAGAGGCACACTGTCGCCCGGAAAGTAAATCTCTTCAAGACGCTTTGCAATGCCTACAACCGCTATCACTCCTCGAAGTCCTATTTCCTCAAGAGCCTCTACGGCCGAACTGAGCTGTCCCTTTCCTCCGTCGACCACAATAAGCTGAGGCAACCCCTCACCCTCCTGCATCAGGCGGGTATAGCGCCGAATAAGCACTTCCTTCATGGAAGCAAAATCATCGGGCCCCTCCACTGTCTTAATGTTGAAATGCCTGTAATCTCTCTTTGAAGGTCTGGCGTTCTTAAAAACTACACACGACGCTACCGGATTTGTCCCTTGTGTGTTTGAGTTATCGAAACACTCAATATGACGCGGCAGCTCCGACAGACGGAAATCCTTTTTTATACGTTCCAGGGCTCTTTCAGTACGCTGCTCCGGATCAAGATTATCCAGATGCTTCAGAGCGTCGATTTTATACTGTCGGGCATTCTTTTCCGACACCTCAAGCAACTTGGCTTTGTCTCCCCGTTGCGGCACGGTGAATGTCACACCATCCATTTTAATGTCAGGTACGACAGGTACAATAACCTCATCATAGACAATGCCGGTCACATCCTTTACCTCCTGCATCGCATAAGCGATCATTTCACCTACGCTCTCCCCCATCATGCGCCTGTACTGCAACGTCAGGCTTTTCACCACCGCACCACGACGCACATGCATGTAGTTCACAAACACATCATCGTCATCCTCATCAACCCCAAATACATCAATATCTTCAATTGTCTGAGAAATTATCACGCTCCGAGCCTGATATCTTGCCACAGCCTCATATTGAATCTTCAGTTCCTGCGCCTCCTCAAACTTCAAGGCCATTGAAAGCCGCTCCATTTCAGCACGCAGATAATCCATCAGTTCCCGGGTCTCACCCCTCAGTATTTGCTTGACGCGGTCAATATATGCATTATAGACCTCCGACAATACAAGCCCTTTACAACAGCCCTTGCAGCGGTGCATGTGATACGACAGGCACAGTCGACCCTTGCCCCGGTCTATAAATTCAGGAGTGATAAGCGTCTTACATGTTCTCAAAGGATAAAGTTCTTTTATTATGGCCAGAACCGATTTCACCGCGTTGCCGTCGGTATATGGACCATAATATTTCGAGCCGTCACGCAATCGGTTACGAGTCATGAAAACCCGAGGATACATTTCCGACGTTACACAAATCCAGGGATAGCTTTTATCATCCTTGAGCAACACATTGTAGCGGGGCTGGTACTCTTTGATCATTGAACTCTCAAGATTCAAAGCATCCTGCTCTGTAGGCACGACAATATAAGTCATATCGGCAATGGCGCGAACGAGCAGATTTGTACGCAACCTATCGTGTGTACGATTAAAATAAGACGTCACTCTCCTTTTCAGATTCTTCGCCTTACCTACATATATAACCGTTCCTCCGCTATCATAATACATGTATACGCCGGGAGTCTCAGGGAGAATTCTTATTTTCTCTCTGAGATCGTCCGGCTTCTTGTCAAGATGTTTTGCCATTCCCCACTCTCAGAATTACGCAACAGCCATTCAATATTCTATAAGCGACGTAACCTCCACACCTTCCGGCATCAATTTACGACCGCCAAGCATTGTAAGATCGATAATAAAGTTTATATAAATCTTTTTAGGATTCATACTTTTCACCAACCTGTAGGCTGCAAGCATCGTTCCTCCTGTTGCCAGAACGTCATCATGGATTACAACGACATCATCATTGCTGACAGCATCGCGATGCATCTCTATCGTATCTGTTCCATATTCCTTTTCATAGGACTCGCTTATTATGTCAGCAGGAAGTTTTCCAGGTTTTCTCACCGGTACAAATCCAGCCCCGATTCTGTCTGCAAGAATCGCCCCACCTATAAAACCGCGCGACTCAATTCCAATAACTTTAGTTATTCCCTTATTTTTATAAATCTCGGTCAGGCTGTCACCAATAATCTTTAAAGCCTTAGGATCTTTAAATGCAGTGGTGAGATCCCTAAAGATTACACCCTTTTGAGGAAAATCCACCACATCCCTCACACATCCCTTTACATAATTCATATCCATTTTATCTCTCTTAGTTTGTTGTTCCACGTGAAACATTAACGACCTAACATCAACAGCAACACGTTGATATCTGAAGGAGAAACCCCCGGGATTCTCGATGCCTGCGCTATCGACAACGGTCGTATACGGTCAAGTTTCTGACGTGCCTCAGTAGAAAGCGCAGTCATGCCAAGATAGTCCTGATCAGTAGAAAGCCTCAATCTGTCGAGACGATGAAGTTTCTCCGCATTCTCTCTTTCCCGCTCTATATAACCCCTATATTTTACTGCAATCTCTACGGAGTTTTCAATATCCGACCTTTCCTCTTCTGGAAGCAAAGACAAATATCCGGCAAGATCACAACTTACATCCGCAAGCCCGGCGAGTGTTACCCCCGGACGTGCAAGCACCTCGGAAAGACGACCGCTTTGCGCCACAGGCGATGATCCAAGACTTTCAAGATATGGATTAATACACTTTGGTGCATATGAGGTATTCCTCAGAAATTGCGTCAAATCCGATATGCGCCCAATCTTCTTACGAAACAGCGCCACCCGATGATTGCTTGCCAGACCTATCTCCTCCCCTATCGGAGTCAGACGTTCATCTGCGTTATCCTGACGCAACAGAATCCGATATTCGGCCCTTGAAGTAAACATCCTGTATGGTTCATCCACTCCTTTCATCACAAGGTCATCTATCAGAACCCCTATATAAGCCTGATCACGATGCAGCACGACAGGATCATCTCCATTAATCTTTCTATGGGCATTTATTCCGGCCAGAAGTCCCTGCGCTGCAGCCTCCTCATATCCTGTAGTACCATTGACCTGACCCGCAAGAAACAGCCCCGGGCACACCTTTGACTCAAGCGAATGATACAACTGTGTCGGATCAAAATATGTATATTCTATAGCGTAACCGGGACGATACATTTGAGCATCACACAATGCCGGAATTGTACGCATTGCACGCAACTGCACATCAAAAGGCAACGATGAAGAGAACCCGTTTAAATAACATTCCGCCGTATCCGCACCCTCCGGCTCAATATGCAGCAGATGAGAAGTACGGTCGGGAAATGTAACTATTTTCGTTTCTATACTTGGACAATATCTCGGTCCTATACTATTTATCTGGCCATTATAGAGTGGCGAATCAGGCAGTCCCTCCCTTATTATCCTATGAGTTTCCTCATTAGTCTGTACTGTATAGCACTCTCTTTGAATAAGCCCGGTTTTTTCTTCAGGCAGAAAACTAAACTTTCCGCGTGTATTCTCCAATGGCTGAACTTCGGCAAGCTCCCATTTTATAGTACGTCCGTCAAGACGCACCGGAGTTCCGGTCTTCATTCGTCCGGATCTTAAACCCATCCTTTCAAGCTGAGTGCCCAATCCATGACTTGATGGCTCGGATATTCTGCCGCCTTCCCACATCTGCCGGCCCATATGCATCAGGCCATCAAGAAATGTCCCGGCCGTAATTATCACAGCCTTTGCACGGAACTCTACGCCAAGCGCAGTTTTCACTCCTGAAACAAAACCATTGTCATCCGTAAGCAATTCTACAGCCGAATCCTGCCAGAATGTCAGCCCGGGAGTCGACTCGAGCTCTTTACGCCATTCAAGACTGAAAACCATACGGTCACACTGCGACCTGGGGCTCCAAACCGAAGGGCCTTTTGAAAGATTGAGCATTCTGAACTGTATTGACGAACGGTCAGTGGCTATGCCTGTATACCCACCTAAAGCATCGATCTCACGAACAATCTGCCCCTTGGCGATACCTCCGATCGCAGGATTACAGCTCATCTGTGCGATCTTATTCATATCCATGGTCAATAGAAGCACCGACGACCCAAGAAGTGCCGCAGATCTCGCAGCCTCACATCCGGCATGGCCGGCTCCAACCACGATTATGTCAAAATCAAAATTCATTATTACTTACCAATTGAGACAACAAATAAAGGGCTTCATTTTCATGGCCCTCCATGACTTCACGCTCTCCGGGCCCCTTGTCATTGATTCCACAAAGATGCAAAAGACCATGCACCACCACTCGCAGCAGCTCAGTGTCATAATCGCCGTCACGTTCATCAGCGTTGCTTCTTACCGTGTCAAGTGATATATACATGTCACCTCTAACCACTCCCCTGCCGGTACGATCAAAAGTAATGATATCGGTAAAATAGTCATGTTCGAGATATTCTCTGTTTACACGCAAGATTTCCGTGTCATCACAGAATATATAATTGAGGTCCCCGACAAGTTTGCCATGATCTCGGGCAACCATTATAAGCCACCTCTCGAGCAGATCGAAATTCAGCGCAGGCAACTCTACCGTGCCGACGACCGTCCATTGAAATGAATTCATATCAAATTCCGGATAAACTAACTTTCAAAGATAATTGTTTGGATGCAATTTTTAACCAGCATCGATTGTTAATGACAATTAACACACATTTAATCTGATTAACACAACTGATCTAACAGACACGCACATACTATCATCCACTGAAAAATATTACAGCCAATAAACATTAAAAACATTATATGTACACGTAATTCAACTAATTAACACCAAATAATCATTATCATAAAAAACTCAAAATAGAAATATTCTGAAAACCTAATACACTTTTTATATGTTTTCCCTAAGAACACAAACAATAATCTTTAAAATACTATGAACTCAAACATGGATAAAATCGTCTCTGACTCCGCCGCTAAAATCTCTGCGGCATCTGCCAAACTGTCTGCTGAATCTGCCAAGGTCGCAGCAAAAGCAAAAATGGATCAGGTAAAAGAGCAGACCAAGGAACAAATCTCACAAGTAAAAGATAAGGCTGCCGACATGACCGAACAAGCGCAATCGACAATCGGCAACATCAAAGATCAGATCGCCGATAAAGTTTCCGGCATCAAGGACAAGATCGCAGACAAAGTTGAACATGCCAAAGAAGCTTTAAAAGACATGTCGGCCGATGCATTGAACTCGGTCTCTGACAAAGCTGCAAAAATATCCGACATGGCAAAAGACAAAGCACAGAACATGGCTTAACCACAACAACCATATATATTTTCTCTGGAACTCTCGCCTGGCTTCTCCCGTAGGAGTGAGGCGAGAGATTTTTTCATAAATCCGATCCGCAAATTTAATAGGTCGACAATATCACAACCACAATCAAAAGTCTTAAATTTGCAATTGATTTATGGGCAAGAACAAATTAAAAAAATTCAGCGAGATGAAGTCTCTTGACTTCGTCTTTCAATATCCCTGGGCCGAACTGAATCGGCTTGGAGGATTCCCACTAAAAGGTAAATGGGCTGATTTCTTTGGTAATGACAATCCTATAACGCTCGAACTCGGGTGTGGCAAAGGAGAATACACGGTAGGACTCGCACGCCGTTTTCCCGACAGGAATTTCATTGGAATCGACATAAAAGGCGCACGCATGTGGACCGGCGCAAAGCAGGCCGAAGCACTCGGACTTAAAAATGTAGCATTTCTGCGCACCGACATCGAGTTAATCTCAAATTTCTTCACCGCTGGAGAAGTTTCGGAAATATGGATCACATTCCCCGACCCACAGATGCAGAAACCTCGCAAACGCCTGACAGCTACACGCATGTTGTCGCTATATGCTTCAATACTCTCCCCTTCTGGTATAATAAATCTGAAAACAGATTCTCCGTTTCTCTACGCCTATACTTCGCTGTTGCTATCCCATAATGAGATTATGCCTATCAGCCGGACCGACGATCTTCATAATCCGGAAAACTCTTCAATGTTTCCAGCGGCACTCACCGAGATACGCACCCATTACGAACAACAGTGGCTTTCACGCGGACTGACCATAAAATACATTTCCTTCCAGCTACCGGGATCCAGATCTCTTGAGGAGCCAGCCGGTGCCGAAGACATACCACGCGACACCTATAGATCATATTCACGTGGAGTGATTCAAGGAAACATTCAGCCAACCGATCAGAAATAAATAAAAATGGATACGAAAAGCATAGTTATCGAAGCGTTAAAAAACGTCAGATACCCCGGAACAGGAAAAAATATCGTAGAGTCAGAAATGGTAACATCCGATGACATTATCGTCACGGGAAAAAATGTCGAAATCCGCATCCATTTCGATCGCCCTACCGACCCGTTTATAAAATCCATTATTAAAGCTGCCGAGGCTGCTGTCACAACATTCGGCGACGCCTCTCTTGAAGTAAAAGGCAACATCACCCCACATTACCGCCAGCAGCTTCCTGATCCGTCAGATTTACCGCTGAAGAAAGTAAAGAATATCATAGGCGTTTCATCTGGCAAAGGAGGCGTCGGCAAATCTACCGTAGCAGCCAACCTTGCAGTGGCACTTGCAGCCGAAGGTTATAAGGTGGGGCTTCTTGACGCCGACATCTTCGGTCCATCGATTCCTAAAATGTTTGGGATCGAAGACTATCAGCTTTACATGCACAAAGTCGACGGACGTGATCTTATCATTCCGGCCGAACGCTACGGCGTCAAGATACTGTCGATAGGATTTCTTGTAGATAAAAACAACGCTGTTATCTGGAGAGGTGCAATGGCCTCCAATGCACTGAAACAGCTGATCAACGATGTTGACTGGGGAGAGCTCGACTACTTTCTTATCGACATGCCTCCCGGCACATCCGATATTCACCTGACGCTTGTCCAGACTCTGCCGATAACCGGAGCCGTAATTGTCAGCACTCCTCAACAAGTAGCTCTTGCCGACGCACGCAAAGGAATAGCAATGTTCCGGGAGCCCAAAATCGATGTTCCGGTTCTTGGCATTGTAGAAAATATGGCCTGGTTTACACCTGAGCGTCATCCCGAAGAACGCTATTATCTGTTTGGCAAAGAAGGTGCCGCGCATCTCGCCGAAGAACTGAATGTGCCGTTGCTCGCACAGATTCCGGTTACCGAAACCATCTGCGACAGCGGCGATAACGGAAAGCCGATTGCTCTCGGCGACAACATCACAGCTCAGGCGTTTGCCCATCTTGCCCGCGTGGTAATCGAAGCTGTCGATACACGCAACATAACCCTGCCTCCCACAAAGGCAGTTCTTGCAAAATGACATTCAACGGAAACAAAGTAAGTAGAAATCCATAAAATCATGAATCTGTCTGCCCTCCCCTACAAGGACTCGTTCACAGCCCTCTGCGAAGCAGCTCGTAGACGTGTACTCATTCTCGATGGCGCAATGGGCACTATGGTCATGAACCTTGGCCTGACCGAAAACGACTTCCGTGGCGACAGATTTGCAGATCATCCTCTCCCCCTTTCAGGATGCAACGATATTCTCTCCATTACACAACCCGACAAAATCATGTCGGTTCACAGAGCCTACCTTGATGCCGGAGCCGACATTGTCGAGACAAACTCATTCAATGCCAACCGTTACTCTCTCGCCGACTATGGCATTGACAACATTTCGGGAGAAATTGCATTCGAAGCGGCCGCAATAGCCCGCAGGAGCGCCGATGATTTTATGAGTGCCAACCCTGACCGCACCGTCTGGGTAGCAGGAAGCATCGGCCCGTCAGGAAAGTCCCTGACAATGGCATCGACACTCGGCGATACATCCGCCGACTTCGATTCCCTTGCCGATACTGTCAGGATCCAGGCCTTCAATCTCATCAAAGGCGGAGCAGACATCATTATTATAGAAACCTGCTTCGATGCCCTTAATGCCAAGGCTGCCGCCTTCGGTGTGATGCAGGCAATGAAACAGGCTGAAATCCGACTGCCTATAATCATATCCGTCACACTCGCCGAAGCCGGAAGGACCCTTTCGGGCATGACTCTCGAAGCCTTTACTGCCGCAATCGCACACATCGGTCCTTGGGCGGTTTCCTTGAACTGCGGCTTTGGTGTCGACGGAATGATATCCCCGCTGAAGTCTTTGCAGACGCTTCCATGCGCCACAGGCATCTACCCCAATGCCGGCCTGCCTGACGAAATGGGATGCTACAGAGAACTCCCTGCCGACATGGCGGAAAAAATAAGGCGTCTCGGAGAAAAACGATTGCTTAATTTCGTCGGAGGGTGTTGTGGCACCACTCCCGATCACATCCGTGCCATAGCAGATGCTGTCTCCGGATGCGATCCACGTGCTATACCATCTATGACACCCGTTCTACGGTTGTCAGGGCTTGAGGTGCTTGAGGTAGTTCCTGAAAACAATTTCCTAAACGTCGGAGAACGTTGCAACGTAGCCGGAAGCCGCAAATTTCTTCGTCTCGTAAAAGAGGGAAACATTGAAGCCACAGTTGCTATTGCACGAGAACAAATAGAGTCTGGCGCACGTGTCCTCGACATAAATCTCGATGACGCAATGCTCGACGCGCGTGCTGAAATGAAAAAATTTGTACGCGCACTCTCTTCCGATCCGGTCACTTCGGCAGTACCGCTGATGATCGATTCCTCCGACTTCAACGTAATCATTGACGCGCTCACTCTGCTTCAGGGAAGAGCGATCGTAAACTCCATTTCATTGAAAGAAGGAGAACAGCCTTTCATCGAAAAAGCATGTCTTATTAAAGCTTACGGAGCTGTTCCTGTCGTAATGGCATTTGATGAATCCGGACAAGCCACAACACTACAGCGTCGGCAAGAGATACTTTCCCGTGCCTATGACCTGCTCACCTCTCCTCATGTAGGCTTTCATCCCTGGGAGATTATATTCGATCCCAACATACTTGCCGTGGCAACCGGCATTCCGGAGCACGACAACCTTGCCGCCGACTGCCTCGACTCCATATCATGGATTAAAGAAAATATGCCCGGAGTAAAAGTTTCCGGAGGTCTCAGCAACCTGTCTTTTTCCTTCCGCGGCAACAATAAAGTGCGAGAAGCGATGCACGCACTTTTTCTAAACAGAGCCATTTCACTCGGCATGGACATGGCAATCGTGAATGCCTCTTCACTTCCCGCTGTCGACGAAATCCCGACAGAGCTGCATGAGGCTATCGAAGATGTGCTTTGGCGAAATCCGGGGCATGATGCGTCCGAACGGCTTATTGCCATTGCCTCACGCATACTCGAAGAAAAAAACAGTACAACAGGAACCACTGAAACAATATCGGCTCCTTGCTCTGGTTCTGATCCAGCCAAAATACTTTCCGAGAAAATCATACGTGGTGACCTTGACCGGCTGAAGGATCTTCTGGAAGATGAAATAAATCTACACGCGGCAAAAGCTATCGACATAATCAACGGCCCGCTTATGGATGGGATGAATACCGTCGGACGTCTTTTCGGAGAAGGCCGTATGTTCCTGCCTCAGGTTGTCAGAAGCGCCCGTGCCATGAAAGAGGCTGTTGATATCCTTTCTCCATATATAGAAGCCGACAATTCCGGCAGTTCATCACAAAACCAAAAGCCACGCATGGTTCTCGCCACAGTAAAAGGCGATGTTCACGATATCGGCAAAAATATTGTATCGGTTATCATGCGTTGCAACGGATGGGACATAATTGATCTTGGTGTAATGGTAGAACCTGACAAGATTATCAATGAAGCCCGTCTATCCAAAGCTGATGCGATAGGAGTGAGCGGACTCATAACACCTTCTCTCGGAGAGATGGTCAGAATCGCCGAAATGATGCAGGAATCAGGTATGAAAATGCCGCTGTTTGTCGGAGGTGCCACAACCTCCGATCTACACACAGCTGTAAAAATAGCACCTGCCTACCCCGATGGAACAGTCATACATACCACCGACGCAGCAATACTGCCGGGAGTTGCAGCTCAGTTTTTAGGAGACAGTCAGTGCCGCACAATCTCAGAACATCTTGGTCAGCAGCAAAAAATGCGCAATGATTATGAGGAAAGACTGAAAGCACGCACAACCCTGTCAATCGAAGAAGCCCGTGCCAGGCGCCACGTCACGTCAAAACCATCTCCCAGACCACTGAATCCTGGCATAACAGATCTATATGTATCCGTTGAGCAAGCTACACCATATATAAACTGGAGAGCGTTTTTAAGCGCATGGCAACTCCCGCCCTCACTTGCATCGCTCACCGATGTCGACGGCTGCGACCATTGCCGCGCGCAATGGCTTGCCGCAATTCCCGAGAGCGACAGAGGTCGAGCCGCCGAAGCTATGCAGCTTGTCAAGGAAGCCAGACGCCGGCTTGCTGTAATGTCAAAGAACAACATTCAGGCACGTGTGGCTCTCCTGTCCGCAAGATCCGCCAATGAAACAGTAACCGTGAATTTACCCGACGGAAAAAACATTTCATTCACAACACCACGTAGACTTTCTCCATCTCAATCGGGCAGACAGCTTGCTTTGGCTGATTTCCTTACTTCAGATATGCCGGATTATGCCGGATTCTTTTTCGTCACTACAACCGGACCGATAGCACAAGCAATTGATCTGGCCAAACGCCGTGGCGATGACTACGAGACTCTTCTTCTTCAGTCTATCGCCGACCGTCTGGTCGAGGCGGCAACTGAAATCATACACTTCAGAGTACGCAGTTCTCTTTGGGGCTATGCTCCTCTCGAGACCCTCGGCCCGACGACATTCATGGCTCACAAATATCGCGGCATACGCCCGGCCATAGGTTACCCCTCACTACCCGATCAGTCTTTGGTTTTCGATTTCGACAAGATTCTTGATTATTCTTCAGCCGGAATCGACATTACCGAAAACGGTGCACTTTCACCGCAGGCCACCACCACTGGCATGATGCTCGCATCACCCGAAGCCTGCTATTTTGCCGTATAAAATCACAACTAAACAACACATAAATAAACCATTACAAAAAATTTATGAAACTGTTAAGTAAAATCATTATTCTCATTGCCGTAGCATTCTGTGCAACTGTTCCCGCGCAAGCTCAGTTCGGTAAACTGATCAACAAAAAAACAATCAGTGCCGCAGCAAAAGCAGCAAAGGCAGTAACTCTCACCGATGAGCAAATGACCGAGTATGTCAAGGAGTATATCGACTGGATGGACGCAAACAACCGTGTCTGCAAAGCCGACGATCCACAGACTGCCGCCTATGTGGCACGCCTCGACAGCCTTACTGAAGGACTCACCTCTGCCGACGGCCTCCCGCTCAACTTCAAGGTCTACTACGTGATAGATGTAAACGCATTTGCATGTGCCGACGGTTCCGTGAGAGTGTTTTCATCTCTGATGGATATCATGAGCGACGACGAACTTCTCGGTGTCATAGGACATGAAATCGGTCACGTCGCACACCACGACTCCAAAAACGCATTCAAGCAGGCACTTCTTACTTCGGCTCTAAAAGACGCAGTTGGAGCGACCTCCGATAAAGCGGCCGCACTCACCGAGTCGCAGCTTGGCGACCTTTCAGAGGCTCTTGTATCGGCAACCTACTCACAGAAAGCCGAACACGCAGCCGACGACTATGGCTATGAGTTCCTGCGCGATCACGGCAAAAACCCCCGTGCAATGGCCAAATCATTCCTCCGACTCAAATCCCTTCAGGAGGAACAAGGTGTAGGCAAGACCTCAAAAATAAACCAGCTTTTCTCATCGCACCCCGACCTCGATGCCCGCATCGAACGCATGACAAAGCGTGCCAATAATGACGGATGTCCTGAATGATAAGGCACAACCGTTCAATTGAATTACAATAACACGAGGGGGTGCATTCTCAACCGATGCACTCCCTCACATTTTAATCCACTGTGACCGCCTGACGCTCCAATGAAAAAAATAGCCATATTTGCCTCCGGCAACGGCTCCAATGCCGAAAACATAATCCGATACTTCCAGAGCCGGAATCTCAACGCCGAAGTTGTGCTTGTGGTCAGCAATCGCACCGACGCCCGTGTGCTTCAGCGCGCCGCAAGTTTTGGTGTACACTCGCGAGTCATCACTCGCGAAATGCTCCGCGATCAGAAAGCTGTCATGTCGCTCATGCGGCAATATGAGATCGATTTCATCGTTCTGGCCGGATTCCTCCTGATGGTACCCTCTTTCCTCGTAGCGCACTACAACCATCGTATGCTCAACATACATCCGTCGCTGCTCCCTAAATTCGGAGGCAAAGGCATGTATGGCGACAACGTCCACAAGGCTGTCGTAGCCGCCGGCGAGACAGAGACAGGCATCACCATACACTTCGTGTCTGAGCAATACGACGAAGGCGACATCCTCTTTCAGGCATCCACACCGGTCGAAACCGCAGATACCCCCGAAGATGTCGCCCGCAAGATCCACGAACTGGAGCAGCTTCACTTCCCACGCGTCATAGCCGATGCGCTGCTCTCATGCTGACGATCTTTCTATCAGTCGCCCTTCGACGGATCATAAACGGCTCCACCTACCTTTGAGTCGGCACAGCCGTAATACAGATACCATTTGCCTTTGAAATAAACCAGTCCTTCGATAAACACCGTCCCGTCGGGATACTGCCCGCTCTTCTCGAAATCGGCCTCAGGCACAAAAAACGGTTTGTCGAGTCTTGTTATCAGTTTGGTCGGGTCTTTGATATCGAAAAGAGCCTGACCGCCGCAATACGATTTAGCCGTATATGCCGTATCACCTTTTTCACCATCGGAATTCTTGCCGTTATACAGCAGAAGTATGCCATTGTCGGTTATTACGGCAGGAGGACCGCACTCGGTAAGCGAGCTGTCAAACTTTCCGGGACGTGTCTCCATCACCTTCAGTAGCTCGCCATTTTCGTCGACCATCGGAGTCCAGTTTACCAGATCGTCCGACGTCGCCACATTTACAAACTGTTCTCCCCAGTACATCCAGTATTTGCCGTCGATCTTTGCTATGACCTGACGGTCTCCGTCGAGACGCGTCACAATCGAAGCCGACTTGGCGGCACGATCGGCAAAACGTCCGTCATAGGCATTGGCAAACGCCGGACCATGTTTGGTCCAGTTTTTCAGATCGGTCGAAGTTGCTACGCCCAGCCGCGGCACCTCACGGTTCCATTGGGTATACAACATGACATACACACCATCCTCAGTCATTGCCACGCGCGGATCTTCGCAGCCTCCGGGAACCTCGTGAGCCCTCTCCCTGTCGTTAGCCGGATAGAGTACTGGCGACTTCTCATATGTGAAATTCACACCGTCGGCCGACGGTGCATATCCGATTCGCGACGTACGCTTTCCTATACCTGTGGCCGAATTATCCTCTGCGCGGAAAAGCACGACAATACTGTCACCTTTCACCACCGCCGCCGGGTTAAAAACATCGCTCTCCATCCACCCTACCGAGTCACCGGTCATCGGGCAAAAAAACTTCACCGTCGTGTCAGGCACAAGCAAAGGCTTGTCCGCAACACGTTCAAATCCGAGCCATGCCCACTCCTCGGGAGCAGGCACCTTGCTCTCGCTACCGCAAGATGCGACAGACAATGCCATCGACATAGCCGTAGCGACAGAAACAACGATTCTATTCATATAATATCCTGTATTTGGTTTGTCAGATATGTTCCCGGCCACCATTATCGTCAGACCGTTTTCTGCCGACTGCAAAAACTTAAAATGGCGATCACCTTATCGATGACCGCCATTCACTGTCGGGGTGAGAAGATTCGAACTTCCGACCACACGCCCCCCAGACGCGTACTCTAAACCTGGCTGAGCTACACCCCGATTGGCTTAAAAGCGATGCAAAAGTAACCCAATCTTTCCACCCATGCAAATTTTTTCCTGATTTTATTCTTCCGGATGAATAGTTTTCCCTCCTGCAAGCCACCAAGCACAGTTAACTAAATTTTACTTTTATATTCAACAACAAAATAAACATTTTATAATTTTAACCATATACACCTATATTTTGCTATAATTGCCTTATTTTAACTTTTATTTAACGCCAGGAATTTTTGTAATTTAAATTACAGACGTAATTTTGGCACGCTTTCGGGAGACAACAAACTATATTTTATATTTAAAACAGCACTTCCCGAAATCAACAATTTCCGACGATAATAATCACCCGGAGGAATATTGAAACAGAATTAAAAACTTAAAAGTTAAAGAAAATAATGAGCAACGTAAAGAAAGCCGAAGGTAAACTCGGCGTAATGGTTGTTGGTCTCGGAGCCGTGAGCTCTACATTTATTACCGGTGTCCTCATGGCACGCAAAGGACTTGCCAAGCCCGTAGGATCAAACGTAATGTACGACAAAATCCGTGTAGGCGAAGGTGAAAATAAAAAATACCTCCACTACAGCGAGATCGCGCCTATAGCCAAACTCGACGACATCGTGTTTGCCGCATGGGACGTTTACTCTGCCAATGCTTATGAGAGCGCAATCAACTGCGAGGTTCTCAAAGAAAAAGATATCAATCCTGTAAAAGACGAGCTCGAAAAAATCGTTCCCTTCAAGGCTGCTTTCGACCATAATTATGCCAAGCGTCTCGAAGGTGACAACGTTAAACAGTGTTCCGACCGTTGGGACATGACAAACCAGATCAGGGAAGACATCCGCAAATTCAAGCAGGAGTCAGGCGCTGATCGCATTGTTGTGCTCTGGGCTGCGTCAACCGAAGTTTACGTTCCCGTCAACGAGAAGATACACAACACTCTTGCCGACCTCGAGGCTGCCATGAAGGCAAACGATACCGAAAATATCGCTCCCTCGATGTGCTACGCCTATGCAGCCCTTTCAGAGGGTGCTCCCTTCATCATGGGCGCTCCCAACACAACTGTCGACATTCCGGCTATGTGGGAACTCGCCGAAAAAACCAAGATGCCTATCGCCGGTAAAGACTTCAAGACCGGCCAGACTCTTGTAAAGAGTGGTTTTGCACCCATCATCGGCACTCGTTGTCTCGGACTCGCCGGCTGGTTCTCCACCAACATCCTCGGCAACCGCGACGGTCTTGTGCTTGACGAACCCGCCAACTTCCGCACAAAAGAGGTTTCAAAGCTTTCGACACTTGAGTCGATCCTCGTTCCCGAACAGCAGCCCGACCTCTATACCGACTACTACCACAAGGTGCGTATCAACTACTATCCTCCCCGCAACGACAACAAGGAAGGATGGGACAACATCGACATTTTCGGATGGATGGGCTACCCCATGCAGATCAAGATCAATTTCCTCTGCCGCGACTCCATCCTTGCAGCTCCACTCTGCCTGGACCTTGTGCTGCTCAGCGACCTCGCCGCTCGCGCCGGACGCTATGGCATACAGCGCTTCCTGAGCTTCTATCTCAAGAGCCCGATGCATGACTACACAAAGAACGAGGTTCCTGTAAACCATCTTTTCCAGCAGTATGTGATGCTCAAAAACGCTATCCGTGAAATGGGAGGCTACCCTGCCGACGAAACAATTGACTGATTTTTCTGTTTCATATTTCGCTATTTTACCCAAAAAGGGAGTTTCATTTATAATGAAACTCCCTTTTCCCATATAATTATATTGAAACGTGGTTGTCCTCAGAAACTGAACTGAAGCAGCGCATCCACACGATGGGCCCAAGCATTCTCACGATTGAAATCCTGACGCTGACCAAGCAGCAGCTCGACACCGGCCTGAAGTCGAGAAGTAGGTTCCCAGAAAAGATTTACAGCACAATAGCGTCCCCGCCGATAATCATCCTGCTCTACCTTATAATCCGGACGATAACGCACCTCTCCAAGAGCGAGACAGGCATATACATGCTGGCTGAAATTATAACGAGTGCCTATGTTTATCGCCGTGGTCTTGGGAGCATAAAGCTGTCCCGGCTTATCACCTTTTGCGACAAGATCATAAGCGCCGACCGACAGATCGGCCGTATAGCTGCTGTAACCGCGTCCGCCGCTCACCTCATAAAACACACCCCAACGCGGCAAAATCCACACCGCTCCACTCAACTGCAGTCCCCATCCGGCAATATTACGTGTACGTTCCGAAACAAGGTCACGATAGTGAAAACCTCGCACGATACCCGACAGACGCAAATGCCCGTTGTGCGGTAGATTATATTGCCCGAAAACAGCTACATCAGGCCAGCACTCATCAAGTTTACGGGTCTTGACGCCATCGGCATCCACCCTGCTGTCGGGCAACTCTACAGAAGCGGCCATAGTCCACTTCTTTTTTTTCCCGAAATCATGCATCCACCTCACAAGTATCGACGACCGCGATGTGCGGCCATTCTGTCCGCCGGCGTCTATCACAGGTGTCTCCGCCTGAGCGTCGCTGAAAGTAGTCGATGCATAGCCCACAGTCCAGTCATGAACGGTTATATACGCCTTCTTCAATTTGAAACCCACATTATCAGGTCCTGAAAAATCACCCTGTACGTAAGCCGTAAGATCACCCAGCACCGGATTGCGGGCAATCACCCGCAGAAACAATGCCGATCCGGCCGGAGTCCCTCCTATACGCGACCGGTGCTCCGGACTCTCAGGCACTGGTATGAGATAGGGTATGAAACCGTTGGCAGGTATCGAGCCGGCGAAATCGCCCCATACACGCATCCTCACAGCACCGCCTATACCCATAGCGAGCTTGGCATCCTTGCTCATAAGCATGAAATACGGAGCAAGAGGATCCTGAAAATGACGGAACTGATCATAATAAAAATATTCGATGATTTTTTTCACAGAATCGACACAGGCGTCAGGTCCATCCCCAAACTTAACAATCTTGTGCGACTGTTTCATATACGCATTCCTGATCTCCTCGCACGACAAGCGGTCAAGCGACAGAGTATCGACAGGCGCAGCCATTGAAACCAAAGGAAAAAACAACCCAAAAAAAATAAAGAATCGACGCATTTTGTGATGAAATAATGTGTGTGGAAAATATCTTTTTATTTACAACACACCACAGGATATATATGTTGGTTATGCCATTTCAAAATATTATCTTTGCGATAATTTATAGAGAAAAAGATATTAGAATTTTATGCCACAGTCAATCAAAAAGACTATAACGCTGTCCGACGGTCGCACCATCACACTGGAAACCGGCAAGCTGGCCAAACAGGCCGACGGCGCAGTAGAGCTGCGCATGGGTGACACCATGCTTCTGGCCACCGTGGTTTCGGCCAAAGAGGCCGGTGAGGGTGTTGATTTCATGCCCCTTACGGTGGAATATAAAGAGAAATACTCATCAGCCGGACGATTCCCCGGCGGATTCCTAAAGCGCGAAGGACGCGCATCCGACTACGAGATTCTCACCTCTCGTCTCATCGACCGTGTGCTTCGTCCGCTGTTCCCCGACAATTACCACGCCGACACTTTCGTCACCGTCACCATGTACTCGAGCGACGGCAAGGATATGCCCGACGCACTTGCCGGCCTTGCAGCTTCAGCAGCGCTTGCTGTCAGTGATATACCTTTCAACGGCCCCATTTCCGAAGTCCGGGTTGCCCGCATCGGCGGCGAATTTGTCATAAACCCCACCTTCGAGCAGCTTGAAAAGGCCGACATGGAACTCATGGTAGGAGCTACAGCCGACAACATCATGATGGTTGAAGGCGAGATGAACGAAGTCAGCGAGACAGACCTGCTCAACGCTCTAAAAGTAGCCCACGAAGCCATCAAGGACCATTGCCGTGTTCAGCTTGAGCTGGCTGAGGCCGCCGGAGCCACAACAAAACGCGAATACTGCCACGAAGTAAACGACGAAGATCTCCGCAAAGACGTACACGAAAAGTGCTACGACAAAGCCTATGCCGTTGCAAAGGCCGGATGTGCCGATAAGCACTGGCGTGCCGACAGCTTTGCCGCTATCTGCCAGGAATACATCGACTCTCTTCCCGAGGAAGTGCGCGACGAGAAGACATCGCTTGTAAAGCGCTACTATCACGACGTAGAGAAAGAAGCTATGCGCCGCTGCATTCTCGACGAAGGAACACGTCTCGACGGCCGAAAGACCACCGAGATACGCCCCATCTGGGCGGAAGTGGATTATATACCCGGCCCTCACGGATCAGCAGTATTTACACGCGGCGAGACACAGAGCCTCGCCACCGTGACTCTCGGCACAAAACTCGACGAAAAAATTGTCGACGACGTGCTCAACGAAGGTCACGAGCGTTTCCTCCTTCACTACAATTTCCCCCCCTTCTCAACAGGCGAAGCCCGTCCCGCACGTGGTGTAAGCCGTCGTGAGGTGGGTCATGGCAATCTCGCCCACCGTGCCCTCAAGCGCATGTTGCCCGACGATTTCCCCTACTGCACACGCATCGTCTCTGATATCCTCGAGAGCAATGGCTCATCGTCTATGGCAACCGTCTGCGCCGGTACTCTTGCCCTTCTCGATGCTGGTGTGCCCATGAAGAAGCCCGTCAGCGGCATCGCAATGGGACTCATTGCCGACGGAAGAGACGGAAAATGGGCTGTCCTCAGCGACATTCTTGGCGACGAAGACCATCTCGGAGACATGGACTTCAAAGTGACCGGCACAAAAGACGGCATCACTGCAACACAGATGGACATCAAGTGCGACGGCCTGTCCTACGAAATACTCGAGCAGGCACTCAACCAGGCCCGCGACGGACGCATGCACATCCTCGGTATCATAAACGAGACGATACCCGCACCTCGCGAGGACTACCGTCCACACGTGCCACGCATTGTCACAATGATCATCCCCAAAGAGCTCATCGGCGCTGTAATCGGCCCGGGCGGAAAGATCATACAGGGCATCCAGGAAGAGAGCGGTGCTACCGTCTCTATCGACGAGATTCCCGAAGGAGGCTACATAGAGGTTGCTGCAGCCAACAAAGCATCCATCGACCGTGCGCTTGAGATGATCAACGCCATTGTAGCGCTGCCTGAAGAAGGCAAGACCTATACAGGAAAAGTCCGTTCTATTCTTGAATTCGGAGCTTTTGTTGAATTCATGACCAACCGCGACGGTCTGCTTCACATCTCTGAAATATCCTGGGACCGTCTTCCCGACATGGAAGCTTCCGGCCTGAAAGAAGGCGACGAAGTACAGGTAAAACTTCTTGAAATCGACAAGAAAACAGGAAAGTACCGCCTCTCTATGCGTGCGCTCCAGCCCAAACCCGAAGGATGGGTTGAGCCCCAGCGCGCTCCACGTGCACCACGCAAAGACGGCGATCGTGGACCTCGTCGTGATGGAGGCGCACCCCGACGCGACGGCGGAGCTCCTCGCGGTCCCCGCGGTCCGCGTCACGAGTGATCGTTCATACGTTCCATAACCATATTCCACCGGCTGCCTCACTGGCAGTCGGTGTTTTTTATGCCATTAAATCCAAAATTGTTATTTTTGCAGAAAATAGGCAATTTACACTTTTAAGTAAGCTAAATGAATCCCAACGAACTTTCCGAGCAGGAGCGCGTGCGTCGCGCATCGCTCGACCAACTCCGCCAGCACGGCATCGAACCATATCCCGCACCTCTCTACCCCGTCGACGCCCGCAGCACTGAGATAAAAGAAAACTTCACCGACGACGCTCCGCAACGTCAGGTCACTATAGCCGGACGTGTAATGGGTCGCCGCATAATGGGTAAAGCCTCATTCATGCAGTTGCAGGACTCTGAGGGACGCATTCAGGTGTATGTAAACCGCGACGAACTTTGTCCCGGTGAAGACAAGGATCTCTACAACGTTGTATTCAAAAAGCTTCTCGACATAGGCGACTATGTAGGAGTCACCGGTTTTGTTTTCCGCACACAGACAGGCGAGATCTCTATCCACGCCCAGTCACTCACCATACTGTCCAAATCACTTCGCCCGCTACCGGTCGTCAAAGTAAAGGACGGTGTGACCTACGACAGCTTCGACGATCCCGAACTGCGTTACCGCCGACGTTACGTCGATCTGGTTGTCAACCCGCAGGTCAAGGATATATTCATCAAACGCACAAAAGTATTCAACTCCATGCGTGAATACTTCAACAACGCCGGATACATGGAAGTAGAGACTCCTATTCTCCAGTCGATTCCCGGCGGAGCGTCCGCTCGCCCGTTCATCACCCACCACAACGCGCTCGACATACCTCTTTATCTGCGCATTGCCGACGAGCTTTATCTGAAACGTCTCATTGTAGGTGGCTTCGAAGGTGTCTATGAGTTCTCCAAGAACTTCCGCAACGAAGGCATGGACCGCACCCACAACCCAGAGTTCACCTGCATGGAGATTTACGTAGCCTACAAAGACTACAACTGGATGATGGACTTCACCGAAAAGATGATTGAGAAAATCAGTCTTGACGTCAACGGCACTACCGACGTCAAAGTCGGTGACAACATCATCTCATTCAAAGCTCCCTACCGTCGCGTCACAATGACCGAAGCCATACTCGAGCACACTGGATACGACATAACAGGCAAGTCGGAAGACCAACTGCGCGAAGCCGCCAAAGGCATGGGAATAGAAATCGATCCATCGATGGGCAAAGGCAAGATCATAGACGAAATATTCGGCGAAAAATGCGAGGGCAAATACATCCAGCCCACATTCATCACCGACTATCCCATCGAAATGTCGCCCCTCACAAAACGCCACCGCAACAACCCCGAACTCACTGAGCGCTTCGAGCTCATGGTCAACGGCAAAGAAGTTGCAAACGCCTATTCCGAGCTCAATGATCCGATCGACCAGTATGAGCGCTTTGTAGAGCAGATGCGACTTAGCGAGAAAGGCGACGACGAAGCCATGATCATCGACCACGACTTTATCCGCGCCCTCGAATACGGTATGCCTCCGACATCAGGCATGGGAATCGGCATGGATCGTCTTGTAATGCTCATGACCGGACAAACGACAATTCAGGAAGTGCTCCTTTTCCCGCAAATGAGACCCGAGAAGAAAGCCTCTGCCAAAGATGAGGCAGATACCCAGGATACACCCGAAGAGTCCGCCAATGACTAAATTTGAGGGAAAAATAGCAATTATGGGCGGTGGCAGTTGGGCCACCGCCCTTGCTCATCTGTTTCTACGCAACTGCGGGCAGATACTTTGGTACATGAGGCGCGACGACCGCATAGCCGAGTTCCGTGCCACACGCCACAATCCGGCATATCTCTCCGACATTGAGTTTGATGTCGACCGCATCACATTCTCAAGCGATATAAACTACATTTGCAGTGAAGCCGATGCTATTGTGCTCGTCATGCCGAGTCCCTATTTCAAAGCACACACTGCCAAACTAACCGCCGACATATCACAGAAAATCATAATAACGGCGGTTAAAGGCATTGTTCCGGGCGACAACGAGCTTGTTACCGACTACATGCACCGGTGCTTCGGTGTCAGCCACAGCCGCATGCTTGTTGTCTCAGGTCCCACCCATGCCGAGGAGATAGCCCTCAACCGGCCAAGCTATCTCACAGTCGGATGTCCCGATGCCGGGCTTGCCCAACAGTTTGCCGGAAGCCTCGCATCACCGAGCCTTCACACCATCATCTCAGCCGATGTCGAAGGCATAGAATATGCCGGAGTACTTAAAAATGTATATGCGATAGCCGCCGGCATAGTACACGGCATGAAAATGGGTGACAACTTCCTCGCGGTACTCGCAAGCAACGCTATCCGAGAAATGGACAGGTTCATCGGCACTCTACACCCGGCGCCAGACCGAAATATATGCGATTCAGTATATCTCGGCGATCTGCTTGTCACATCCTATTCCCGTTTCTCCAGAAACCACAACTTCGGCTCTATGATAGGCAAAGGATATTCTGTGAATGCCGCACGCATGGAAATGGAACAGACTGCCGAAGGATACTACGGCACCAATTGCATCCACGAAATAAACAATCTGTGGCACGTCGAGATGCCGATACTCGATTGCGTCTACGATATACTTTACCGACGCAAGTCACCTGAACGAGCGATGCGTGCGCTCGCCTCCTCACTCCGCTGATCCTCCGGACGGAAGCTCTCGACCCCGCCGTGTATGGACGAACCAATCCTATCGTACGGTGCCGTGTCAAAACAACCTCACATATACTAACCGGCTCGCTTTCACTCGATAAAGCTCGTAGGACGCGCATACCTCCGGCCCTACTCCGTTGTGATCCCCACCATCACGACGGTTTCGTCGGTTTCATTCCACACTGAGTGAGGCACACTTCCGTCCACCCTGAAAGAGTCGTTTTCAGCCACCTTCACGACCCTATCGCCGAGTCTGATTGTCGCCTCCCCTTTCACCACAATAAAAAGGTGGTCATGGTTGTGCGTATGCTGTTCTGTCGGACCGCCGCCACCCGGCTCGAGATAAGCCACGGCGCCATCCTTTATACGCCCCTCCTCCCGGCCAAAAAGTCTCTTTGCAAGGAACCCGACATGAGCAGCCGGAGTGATAAAATCGTCCTTTTTCACAGTTCCGCTCAGAGATTGAGTTCGCTCAGAGCATGTTCGAGTTCAGTGCCTGTAAGACGCGTGCGCAGCTTGCCACGATGAGCTATCGATATATTGCCTGTTTCTTCCGACACCACAATTGCAAGTGCATCCGTCGCCTGAGAAATTCCAAGAGCCGAACGATGACGTAATCCGAGCGAGCGCGGCACATCAGTGTCATGACTCACAGGTAGAATACATCCGGCCGAAGCCAGACGGCCGCGTGCCACGATGAGCGCACCGTCGTGGAGTGGCGAATTCTTGAAGAAAATATTTTCTATCAGCCGCGAATTGATCAGCGCATCAATCACATCCCCGGTCTTTTCATATTCCTGCAGAGAGACTCCCTGTTCGATCACGATCAGTGCGCCTGTCTTTGTTTTTGCCATATTAAGAGCGGCATACACAACCGGCATCACGATAGCCCTCTTTGCCATTTCCTCGTCCCTCTCCTTGCCATGACCGTGATGAAGAAGTGCCTTGAGCAATCGCCATCGCTTCCGCGAACCAAGTTCAACCAGAAAACGCTTGATCTGATCCTGAAAAAGAATCACCAGTATAAGGAATCCGATGTTCATGAACTTGTCAAGCAGTGTTCCCGTCAGACGCATATCAAGAATAACCGACGCAAACACCCATACCCCTGTGAAAGCGAGCACACCGTAAAACACATTTATCGATCCCGACTCCTTCATCAGTTTGTAGAGATAGTAAAGTACAAAAGCTACAAGAAGGATATCAAGAAGATCCTTTATACCGAATGATGCCATCATTGTTTAGGTTTAATCAATATGATTGTCAATTATCTCAAGAAGCTGTGCCGGGCTATTGATAATATGGCAGGCGTTGTTTTCCGCAAGCTCGCTTTCCGGTCGGAAACCCCATGTCACACCCACCGACTCCACTCCGGCACGACGCGCCGTTTCCATGTCCACGCCAGAATCCCCTACATAGAGCACGGCATTCTTCATTGTAGGTGATTTTAGAAGCACCTGAAAAACTATCGACGGATCTGGCTTTACCGGTACATCAGGCTTCTGGCCCTCCACAGCAGCCCACTCCAGATCCTGAAAATAATATCCTATGATACGCTCCACAGCAGCCTGATACTTATTGGACGAGACCGCTATCCTGATATTGCGGCGCCTCAGTTCTTTCAACAATTCGGCAATACCGGGATATGGCGACGAACAATCAGTAAGATGTTCGTCATAATATTCCTTGAAAATACTTCTCACGTGCTCTATTTCCGACTCATTGCGGGCCTCTGAAGGCAATGCACGCTCGATAAGTTTCGTTATGCCGTTGCCAACGTAATAGGGGTAAGCCGACATGTGGTGCGTAGGATATCCCGCGACACTCAGAGCATAGTTGGTTGCCGAAGCGAGATCGGCTATGGTGTTGACAAGAGTCCCGTCAAGGTCAAATATTACTAATTCCGTCTTCATGCGTCGTTTATGTGATAAAAAGATCAGAATGGATAACCTACAGCAAAATGGAATGTCGCATCACGTGAGAACTTAGGATGCAGCAGAGGCCAAGGCTCCTGATTCATCGCCGGATTACGGGCTTTCATGCCAAGATCCAGGCGAAGCAGGAAATATGTGAAATCAAGCCGGAGGCCAAGACCGTAGGAAGCAGCGATTTCCTTATAGAAATCCTTGAATTCAAACACACCTCCGGGCTGGGTTTCATAGTCTCTGATAGTCCATATATTGCCGGCATCAACAAACAAAGCCCCCTCAAACACCCAGAATAACTTGCACCTGTATTCTGCCGAGAGCACAAGGTTGATGTCGCCGCACTGGTTTATGAAATTGCTAACCGAATTGCGGGTATCATAGCGTCCAGGACCGAGTGTACGCACACCCCAGCCTCTCACACCATTGGCGCCACCGGCATAAAAGCGTTTCTCAAACGGTATCATCTTCGAGTTCCCGTAAGGGGTCGCCACACCGAGTGTACCCCTGAACGCAAATGAATTGCGGGAATCGAGTGTAAACAGACGCGTATAGTCAATCTCACCCTTAAGATATTGCGCGAACTGAATGCCAAACACTTTGTATACGCCATCCGACCGTTTTCGGCCTCCTATCGCCGACGCTGCATACAACAGGTTTCCCGCAGTTTCGCCATAGACACGAAGTGTGTATATATCAGGCTGTGCCACGACTCCGCGACGGGTATTCTCATTGTTACGCCGGTTGGTACGATAGTATGAGTAAGCCATATCCATTATAAAATGATCTTCATAGCTGTAACGTAGCAACGGATTGGCCGGCGCTATGGTGTTTAGAAAATCAAGCGTGCTTTTAGGCAGACTCACAACATTGATATCCACAAGATTCAAGGTGCGGCGTATGGTGTTGTTGCGCTGGGTCCAGTGATATTTCCAACCTGCTCCTGCAATAATACGGGTATATTCCGGACGCTCCTGATAGTTGAACGTCACAGCAACTTCGCTCGTAGCTTTCACCTTTCGCTTGAAATCGCGAGACAGAAACGGAAACTCAAATCTTGGCAGAGTAAGACCTATGTCGGTCGATACCTCGGTATACCTGTTGTTGATCAGCCCCTCAAGTTTTCCCGATATGCTCTCGTAGGAAGTGCGTATCTTGGCTGTAAGCATTTCCGACCGACGCCACAGATTACGGTGCTGATATGTTACTCCGGCACCAAAACCGAGGTCACCTTCTGAGTTGGTTCCTTCAAGCTCAAACGACACTCCCTGTTTCTTGGTGCGCGACACGTAGATCCATGCATTGAGCAAACCGTCGCCGTCAAGCTCTCCTGGTGCACGGCGCATTACAATGTTAACATACTTAAGTATGTTAAGACGGCTCAGAGCCTCGTAGGTTCGGTTCACATCATTCTCGCTGTAGATGCTTCCCGGCTGAAGAAAAACCTTTTCTTCGAGTGCTCCTGGGCGCAGATAACGGTCCTGACCGTAAACAACCGTAACACCTCGGTAATTCACCGAATCAGCATCGGCCGGCAATGTGGCCGAGTTTATATCATAATTTTCTGCGTCTGTGACAATATAGACCTTGTTGACAATATACCTTTTATGAAGATCAGTGATACTTCCTGGAGTACCGTCGGGACGATAAGGAGGACGCACCTTCATCGTCAGGTCTATAAGTTTTGAATCGGCCGACGTATCGGCGACAAACGTTATATAATCCTTTACAAACTCATAATATCCCTTGTTGTGCAGGCGCTCTGTTATAGCCACACGCTCGGCCTCAAGCATGTTTCGGTCAAAATACATCCCCTGCTGCAAGGTTATCTTGTCGTAATCGGCCATAATGGCTTTCGATATAGCCTCATCTGCAATATCGTAGTTAAGCATTCTCACCACATGAGGACAACCGGGACTCACACGGTAAGTCAAATCAATCTTCTTTTTGTCTGGACGGGCAAACGTGTCCACAGAAACGATTGCATCAGTATAGCCGCGGTTGACAAGAGCAAGGCGCAGCTGACGCAGCGACTGGGAAGTAAGAGCTTCATCGTAGATCACAGGAGCCTGACCAAGACGGCGAAGCCAGCGGTTTACCGACTTTGTGCTGTCACGGCCCGACAGATTGTAGGTAGCCAGCTGAAGCTTTAGGAAACCGAGCACCTTGTGATTAGGATGCTGACGCAGATAATTCACAAGCGACGACGGCTCCACCTCCTTGCCACAGTCGGTGGAGTCGGTCTCGACCTTGATCTTTACATTATTGAGCAGGTATTCTCCCTCCGGCACATGCTTCACAGTGCTGCAAGACCAGAGCAGACCGGCAATCAGGGCTATAAGCGCATACTTCATCTGCATGGTGTTCCGTCGGGATTCAGGCCTGCGAGGGAGCGCAGATAAAGCAATGCCTCTGGACCCATATTAAACAACAGATCAAGTATACTCAGCCCGCCTATAAAACCAAGCTGCTGATAACGCACCTGATAATATTGCGGTATTTCAGGCAATTCTTCGGTCATAACAGGGAGATCGGCACTGAGCACGACATCAGAAGGCTGACCCAGCAGCTTCATCACCACACCAGTGGTTGCCGCGATATATTCCGGCAAATTGACGAACTTCTCTATTGCTGAAACCTTAAAAAAATCAGCCAATGCAGGAAAATAATGCTCGAAATACGGAGTACGTCCGTAAGCACTTTCAAGCGTCACACGGTGTACATGCCACCATTCGCCATGTTCCGAGAGCACAGTGTGCCACATGTCGGCATTCGCCGTTCCTTCGCTTCTGCGGCTCACAGGCACCGTAAGCGCAAGCCGGCCTCTCACATCGGCTATCTCATAGCGGTGAGTCCTCTTTTCCCGTTTATTCCACCTTCCGGTTCCGCCTATGCGCACACAATCACCCTTTATTGCTTCGACCCACCAGGCGATCGATGCAAAAAGTCTTGGAGGCAGATATGTGGCGGCATTCTCTATCATCCCGTCAATGAAATGATTTATTGTCCCTTATCAGGATTGGCATCCTTGAATATTCTGTTCCAGCGTATTCCGCCATTGAAAATAGACCGATCCTTGTCAAATGACACAATCACACGCCAGGGAGTGCCAACCACATGATCTTCCGGTACAAAGCCCCAGAAACGAGAGTCAAGCGAGTTGTCACGGTTGTCCCCCATCATGAAATAATAATCCATGCCAAATGTATAGCTGTCGGCAGCATTGCCGTTTATGTATACTTTGCCGTCCTTGCCCATGTGTGCCGTCGGATTGTTCTCATATACCCTTATCGGACGCTCATAAAGAGACCAGTTTTCAGGTGTGAGTTCCACAGTCATCCCTTTAGCAGGAATCAATATTCCATCTTCACCGCCATAATTCAACAGAGTCCAATGCTGCGACAGTCCTTCCGGGAAAAGCCCCTCCCCTTCTGCTGGGAGTGTCTGTGCAAGCACCATGAAACCAGGCATTGACTGAAGTTTCTTTTTCATCTCCTCAGTAAGAGGAGACATGTATATCGGAGGTACTTTTCCGTCCTCATTAACCACAAATCCCATAGCGGCAACGTTGCCCAGGTCATTGGGACCAACAGGTATCTGATGGCGGTCATCCACTGCCACATCAAGTTCTTTCCACTCTTTTTCTGTAAGTGGTCCGTTCATCTGGAAATAATAGTTGAACTGCACATTCTCAGGCTGAGGCTGTGCAACCCCATCGATATAGACAACTCCGTCGGTAATTTTAAAACGGTTTCCGGGAAGACCCACGCAACGTTTCACATAATTTTCACGACGGTCAACCGGACGGTATATCTGTTCTCCGAAAACATCCTTGTTAGCAAGAACCGCCTCACGTCCATACGTATTGACAAGTGTGTAGTAATCAGGATTCTGAACCTTTGACATTATTGTGTCTCCGGCAGGAAAGTTAAATACCACAATATCCCCGAGCTCCACATTTCTAAGACCTTTAAGGCGATGATAGGACAACGCCGGGCTGTCGAGATAACTTTTGCCAAGCCCCATCGGCAACTCATTGTGCACAAGAGGGAAATTGACTGGAGTCATTGGCACGCGCGGACCATAGACCGTTTTATTCACAAACAGATAGTCACCAGTAAGCAACGTCTTTTCAAGCGATGACGACGGTATCTGATAGTTCTGTCCCAGAAAAGCAAACACAAAATAGACAAGAATCAAGGCATAGACTATCGCATCGATCCAGCTCATCACACTTCTTACATTTTTGTTCTTACTTTGTTTCCACCAGGTAAAAGGTATATATCCGGTGATATAGATGTCAAACAGCAGGACCAGACCAAGCAATAGCGCCCAGTTGCCCATCCATGCCACCCACAGCGTATATATCAAAGCGACGGCTCCAAAGCGTATCCACCGTGTAGTGCGTATAGCCTCGATACGTTCCTTAAAAGTCTTAGGTTTTTTATCTTCTTTTTTATCCATACCTTGATTCTGTCGGTATTTTTTACGAGAAAAGCGACAGTCTTTCCTTATTTTTCACTTGTGCGGCCACGTAAGGGTTCACAATACATCCAGAAGCTTGCCGTCAGTGACCAGATGACGCATGAAAGATTCCATTTCCACAAGTCCTTTCACCTCGCCGCTACCTATCCATTCAGCAGCCACAACAGCGCCGAGGGCAAATCCCTCTCTACTGTGGGCGCGATGTTCGAGTGTAATTGTGTCGACATCCGATTCCCACTTGATTATGTGTGTTCCAGGCACTTCTCCCTCCCGCTCGTGGGAAATCAATAGTTTTTCCTCTCCGGCTGAAGAATCCTCCGTCCACCCGTCCATACCGGGAATACGTGCCACAATATCTTCTGCAAGCGAGCGAGCCGTACCACTCGGATGGTCAAGTTTGTGGATATGATGGATCTCCTTCATCGATGGAGTGTAGACTCCTGGCACCGATGCCATCAGACGTGCGGCATATTTGTTGATTGCAAAAAACAGATTCACGCCGAGACTGAAATTAGATGTCCAGAAAAGAGTTCCTTCATTATCGGCAAGATCCCTTTTTACTGCTTCAATCTCTTCAAGCCATCCTGTTGTTCCTGAAACCACAGGTATGCCGAGACTGAACAACTTGCTATAGTTGCCGGTAGCAGCTTTAGGCACACTGAACTCTATCGCTACCTCTGCTTCTTTAAGTCCGGGCTGGTCCCAGCCATAGGCTTCATTGTCCGATGCTGGATCAACTATAGCCACAATCTCATGTCCGCGGCTCTGTGCGATTCGTTCTATAGCATGACCCATGCGGCCATAACCTATAAGTGCGATATTCATATCTTGTTTCTATTTTTATTTTATCGATATCATTCTGTGAGTCTGGAGCGACAGCCTCCATCCGGGATATGCGAGTACAGCTTCCACTGTTTCCTTTATGTTCTCGCCTGAGCATGGTTGCAAAAAACGGTTGTCTGTGGCGAACCTTCCCGAAATCTCACCCAGATCAAACGCACTCTCTCCCGTAAATACCAGCTTTAACTCATCGGCTTTCTGCGCTATGCTTTCGTCCACATTGTATGGCGGATCAGTCTCCTTTTTTGGCGAACATGTGATCCAATCAAAATCACCTCTGAGCTCACGCGTGCCGTTGGTCTCTACATGCACCCGGCATTTCTCGGCATGCAGGGCCGATGTAAGTTCTCTAAGGTCAAATAGCGACGGCTCGCCTCCTGTCACTATCACAGTACGCGAGCGATAGCCCTTTACCTCTCTTACGATCTCTTCGACCTCCATCAAGGTAAATGCCGAATGATCGGTATCACAGAAGCTGCAATGAAGATTACAACCAGAGAGCCTTATAAAAACGGCGGCTCTACCGGTATGCATGCCTTCACCTTGCAGGCTATAGAATATTTCGTTGACAGGAAGTTTCATATTCTTGTCAGTCGACTTCGTATGATGCTGTATTGCCTTCCGATTCCTGCACATCCACACGATAGCAGTTCTCCACACGCTCCTGTATCCATCGAGCTATATTTTCAGCAGTAGGATTAAACGGAAGCACCTCATTGAAATCCGCATGATCCAACACTTCCGTCACGCTCTCCTTTATGTGGGTGAAATCGGTTACCATACCCGACTCATTAAGCTCTTTTGAACGGCAATGCACCGTTATCACCCAGTTGTGGCCATGCTTATGCGTGCACTTGCTGGGGTAAGGGAGTTCAAGCGAGTGACTCCCCGATATTTCTATGCGTTTGCTAACGTAATACATCTTCGTCTCTACTATTTCTTCGTTTCCACGGCAGTAAGTCCAAGTTCGGCTGCACGCTCAAGCATCAGGGCGCGTGCCTCGTCATGGTCATTACGTATACGTCCGTCAAGAATTGCGTCTTTCACATAATTTTTCAGGTCACCTACTATTTTCAACCGTTCAGGAGAATCAGTCGGTTTCATGCCGAATGCCGCCATTATCTCATGACCGTCAACAGGAGGCTGAAAAGTCCTTATATGGTCCCGCTCTTCAAGATCCTTCATTTTTTCTCTGACAAGCTGGAAATTATGCAGCAGACGGCGCACCTTATCAGCATTCTTGGATGTGATGTCGGCTTCACATAGCATCATAAGATCCTCAATATCTTCTCCTGCATCAAAAAGCAGTCTCCGCACTGCCGAATCAGTGACCTCATCCTCAACGAGCGCGATAGGACGCATGTGAAGCTCCACAAGTTTCTGCACATACTTCATCTTTTCGTTGAGGGGAAGTTTCAGACTCCGGAATATCTTAGGCACCATCCTGGCTCCTATGAAGTTATGGTTATGAAAAGTCCATCCCTGCTTCATATCCCAGCGTTTTGTCACCGGTTTGGCTATGTCATGAAGAAGAGCTCCCCAACGTAGCCAGAGCGAGTCCGACTTCTCGGCCACATTGTCAAGCACCTCAAGCGTATGAAGGAAATTATCCTTATGGCCGCGGCCTTTCACGGTTTCCACACCACGCATAGCATCCAGTTCGGGCAGAACAAGCGGCAGTAATCCTGCTTCCGACAGAAGCATCCATGCCCGCGACGGCTTTTCGGCCTGCATCATCTTGCACAGCTCATCGGCGACACGCTCGCGCGATATTATCTCCAGACGACCGGCATTTCTCCTGATAGCCTCCATTGTCTCGGGCACGATAGTGAAATCAAGCCGTGCGGCAAATCTCACCGCACGCAGCATACGCAGAGGATCATCGCTGAAAGTGATATCCGGATCGAGAGGCGTTCTTATCAGTCCCTTATGCAGGTCTTCTATTCCACCGAACATATCCACTACCTCACCGAAACAATCTCCACTGTTCACACACAGCGCCAGTGCATTGATAGTGAAGTCACGACGTGACAGGTCATCCTCCAGAGTCCCGTCCTCCACTATAGGTTTACGAGAGCCGCGATTATAGGATTCCTTTCTCGCTCCTACAAATTCAAGCTCCAGCCCCCCCATCACGACCTGCGCTGTCCCGAAATTTCTGAACACTGTAAGCCGTGCATGTTTTTTCTCCGACGCAATCGCCTCGGCAAGTTCTATGCCCGATCCGACAGTCACGAAGTCTATGTCCTTGGAACGGCGTCCAAGAAGCAGATCACGCACATAGCCCCCTACCACATACGCTTTCCTATTCAGGCGGTCAGCCACACGGCCCACCGTCAGAAAAGGCTCTCTGGATATTGCTTCTCTCAGTTCAGCCATCGACTATATAAGTTCTATTATCTCCTCAGGAGCATTAGTCAGACACTTCAAGCCGTCTGATGTAACGACATAAGTGTTTTCAACACCTACAGCACCGGTGCCGGGTATCACAAACTTAGGTTCAAGAGCGATCACATTTCCGGCCTCAAGTACGTCGCGCGAGCGCGGCGCTATCACCGGAGCCTCATTGATTTCAATACCCACACCATGACCTATGAACGCCGCATGTTGTCTGTGCCCCATAAAATAATTATGCAGACCATAGTCATTCACTATTTTCTCGGCTGCCGCATGCATGTCCGAAGCCTTCGCTCCCGGAATACCCTGTTTCTCAAGCATTCGCAGTATATCAATGGAGCATCTGTGGGCCTTCTCGGCAAGAGGTGCGATATTTCCTACTTTATACACACGCGTCATGTCAGTCATGTAGCCTGTGTAATTTCCATTCACATCCACCATTACAGTCATGCCGCCGGTTATTACCGTGCCGTCGGCGCCTACAGGAAGCGACGGATCGGCACCTGCACCACCCATAGCGAAATCATAGGGTGTGGGCGTGTCGGCATTGTCACCGGCAAGCACATTGCCCATGAAAAGCTCCATGCTGTCACCGGAGATACGAAACTGTCCGAGACAACCCGACATACGCGAGAGTCGCTCTATTTCTATCTGTAACTCAATATCCGACATACCGGCTCTGTAAAGGCCGGGTATGCGGCGATAGACATCTTCTTGAATTTCACCGGAACGGGCAATCTGTGCAATCTCTGTTTCTGTTTTCACACTTCTGGCACTGCGTAATGCCGACGACAGATTTCCGGGATTCTTTATTCCAGACGCCACTTCCAGACGCTCGACACTGCTATAGCTCATTGTTTCAAGTTCCAGGCCGAGACAACCCGACCCTAAGCAACTGAAATCAATCTCCTCCGGCTTTCTCACATACACAATCCGGTCACCCTCGAGTTCAACCGGACGGCGTACATAATAGGTCACAGCATCGGCCGTAACAAGTATCCAGCCGACAAATACACGGCCGGTAAGATAAAACTTCGACGCATTTCCACTCACCAGACCGGCATGTATGCCAAGCGCAGCCATTGAATGACGCAAACGGTCCAGACGGCGGTCCGACTCATCCTCTGGCAACAGCAAAAGCCGGTTTGAGGCATTGTGCTGTTTGCGGCAGAAAAAATGCTCACTATTGTGTTTCATCTTCTGTTAAATCGCTTCTAAAAAACAATCCTATTTTCGACATGCCGCGCAATGTGTCACAACGCATTATGTGTCTTACATTGATCGGGCGTCCCGATACATGTCTTATACAGCCAACTGGCATTTCAAGTTCTATTTCAGGAGTGAGTCCTGTCCCCCGCCAGTTTCCTGCAGAGTCGGCCATCTGAAATTCCACCGTATCTCTTACAACATGGTTGTCATCCTCCACACTCGATATCTCGAGCCACAGGTTACTGTAGAGATACGACGAGTCATGACTCACGGCTATTGTAAGACTGCCTTCGCTCACACTGTCTATATGGGTCAGATTGAAAGTGATCATGTCGCCATAGACCCACCCGCTTTCAGGCAGCATAACATAGGCGCTGTCATCATTAAGCGAACGCACGCAACCTGACAATGTCAAGACTGTCACTGACACCGCCGTTAATGCAATCCGTCTCATTCCGCACATCACTCCCATTCCGATAATTAAGCTATTACAAGCTTTCCCTATGTAGTATATACTCCCGAATTAAACTGTCAGCTTTCGGCTTTCTCTCCGCCGTTTTTATTGCCGTTGCCGTTATTTGTTCCACCACGCCGGTTACGGCCACGGTTTCGAGAACGGCCGACGTCAGTCTTTACCTTTTCGGCGGCCACATCCTGTGCTGGCTTTACATCCTGCTGTGAATCAGTAGTCGGCTTACCCGACCTTTTGCCTCCTTTTGATTTCCTGCGTCTCGACTTTGAGTCAAAACGGTTCAGGCTGCTGTCGGCGAGTATGTCATTATACTGTTTGTTCTTCTGTGCGTCCGCCTCATCGTCACGAAGCAATGACTGTGGCTTTTCACCAGCCTTGTTCATTTCTATGATCTCAAACGCACGCTCCGCATCGATCACTGTAAGATTGGCAGCGATCTGCTTATCCGACGAGTAAGTGATCTCCTTCTTGAATACGTCGGTCTTAAACACATACCATGTGGCATCTAAGGTCTCAAGCCTTACATTCTTTTCAGGCATTTCTTTCAGACTCTCCACATAGGCGTCGACCTCAAAATTGAGACAACACTTCAGCTTGGCACACTGGCCGGCGAGTTTCTGAGGATTAAGCGATATATCCTGATATCTTGCCGCTGAAGTCGACACAGATACAAAATTCGACATCCATGTCGCGCAACACAAAGCACGGCCGCATGGACCTATACCGCCTATTCTTGCCGCTTCCTGGCGGGCACCGATCTGCTTCATCTCGATGCGCACCTTGAAAGTCTCCGCGAGCACCTTGATCAGCTGCCGGAAATCAACACGTTCGTCGGCTATGTAATAGAAGATAGCCTTGTTGCCGTCACCTTGGTACTCGACATCGCCTATCTTCATGTTGAGTCCAAGCGATTCAGCTATACGGCGCGATCGTATCATAGTGTCATTCTCGCGCGCCTTTGCCTCCTCGTATTTCTCAAGATCCTGCGGACGTGCTTTTCTAAAGACACTCTTTATCGCATCACTGTTGTCAATCCTACAGCCCGACCTTTTCATCTGCAACCTCACGAGATCACCCGTAAGCGCCACACGACCTATGTCATGACCCGGCTGTGCTTCGACAGCCACCATATCACCTTCTTCAACAGTCAGTCCCTCAGGCAGCCTGTAAAAACCCTTGCGTGTATTCTTGAAATGTACTTCGATTACATCATACGAGGCCGCTCCGCCGGGTATGTCCGACAGCCAGTTGGTACAGCGCAGATTATCACGAAACCTGCAACAGCTTCGTTCCTTACGCTCTACCGACTTGACCGACGTGCCAACGCCATCGGCTTCCTCAGTCAGGTTCTGGGGAACTTCTTTAAAACCATTGGGTGCTTCTTCCATAGCAATCACCCGATTTTATTTCGCGTAACTTACCGAGCGGGTCTCGCGGATCACCGTTATCTTCACCTGACCGGGATAAGTCATCTCATCCTGGATTCTACGGGCTATCTCAGTCGACAGACGTTCGGTCTCCACATCGTCGATCTTGTCAGCACCGACTATCACACGCAGCTCTCGACCGGCCTGTATCGCATAGGTCTTCACAACGCCCGGATATGACAATGCAAGCTGTTCAAGATCTTTAAGGCGCTTTATATATGCCTCCACTATCTCGCGGCGGGCTCCGGGGCGGGCTCCCGAAATAGCGTCACAAACCTGCACGATCGGTGCGAGAAGCGAAGTCATCTCAACTTCATCATGGTGAGCGCCTATCGCATTGCATATATCAGGTTTTTCCTTATACTTTTCTGCAAGTTTCATGCCGAACAGTGCGTGCGGCAGTTCCGGTTCCTCATCAGGCACCTTGCCTATGTCATGTAGAAGTCCGGCACGACGGGCACGCTTCGGATTCAGTCCGAGTTCCGACGCCATCACAGCACACAGATTTGCAGTCTCGCGTGAGTGCTGCAGAAGATTCTGTCCGTAACTCGAGCGATACTTCATTTTACCAACAATACGTATCAGATCAGGATGCAGTCCATGTATGCCCAGATCGATTGCCGTGCGTTTGCCTGTTTCAATGATTTCCTCCTCTATCTGCTTTCTCACCTTTGCCACAACCTCCTCGATACGAGCAGGATGTATACGTCCGTCCGTCACAAGCTGATGCAATGCAAGACGCGCTATCTCACGGCGAACAGGGTCAAAGCCCGACAGCACTATAGCCTCTGGGGTATCGTCTACGATGATCTCTATGCCGGTTGCAGCCTCAAGAGCGCGTATATTGCGGCCCTCGCGGCCTATGATACGGCCTTTGATTTCATCTGAATCGATGTGAAACACCGTGACCGAGTTCTCTATCGCTGTCTCAGAGGCCACTCGCTGTATCGACTGGACCACAATCTTCTTGGCCTCCTTGTTGGCAGTCATCTTAGCCTCGTCCATTATATCGTTGATATATGCCGCGGCAGCCGTTTTTGCCTCATCGCGCATAGAGTCCACAAGCTTTTCCTTTGCTTCATCGGCTGTAAGTCCTGAAATATGCTCAAGTTCTTCAAGAGCCTTGCGACGTACAGCCTCCACCTCCTCTGCACGGGCATCAAGTTGTGCCGAACGGGTTTCCAACGCCGACTTCTGGTTGTCGATATCATTCTTGGCTCGCTGGTTCTCGCTCTGCTGCTGATTAAGCTGAAGTTCTCGCTGCTTGATGCGGGCTTCGGCCGACTGCACTTTGGCCATACGCTGAGATGCGGTCTTTTCAGCCTCATTCTTTATTTTGAGCTCTTGCTCACGGGCCTCAAGCAACTTATTTTTTTTCAATACATCGGCCTCACGCGCTGCCTCTTCCATAAGAGTCCTGGCACGGCTCTTTCCAACTTTTTGCTGCACTAGAAGAGTGATTCCCACTCCTGCTGCAAGACCAAGCAAAGCTATGATTATGTAATATAGTACACTCATTTTATTTTACTGATATATGATGACTTATTTTGTTAATTCCACATAAAGAGTTCGACACACATCCGACCGTGCATCTTAGGTCACCAACGGGTGGCCTTGTCAAGAACGGGTCGCGGTGCGTGTCGCGTCAATTTTTTTCTGTGCCCAAACATCTTGTAAACCTCCGTCAGCACGATGTTCAGCATTATATCCGACCGTTATATCGATCTTCAATCCATTTCAGTCAGTATTGCATCAAGTTCCGCATCAGCATCTCTCAGACATCCCTCCATCCGTTCAGCCGAAAGATTAAGCATCTCGAAATTTCTCGCAAAATGAAACGCTATAAGCGTCATAAGCTCCTGTGGTGCTTTAGTGGGAAACCGAAGCTTCCACCGTTCCCACAAATAGTTGAGAGCTACCTCAGCTTTTCTGATAGCCTCCTCCTGATCCGGCACTATGTCCATGTGCAGGGGAGACAATCCTGCTATCTTGACTGTGATATGTTGTTTATCTGCCATCTTCGATCACAAAGCCTTGGATTAGTCTTCAACTCTGCAGATCAGAGATACATTGATCTATCTCACGCACAAGCTCCGACAGCATGGCACGACTCCGTTTCATCTCATCGGCGCTCGGACGCGCCGACGTAACAACCGAGAGATATTCAATTTTCATCTTCAACTCTTTTATCTCTCGATCTTTATGCAACAGCTCATCCTCAAGACGCTTCACATCTCTCCGGGCGGCATCACGTTGATCGATAGCGACACGATATCGCTTTGCTACCATGGCCGTTTTGCCTCGAAGTCTCTCTATTGCTCTTTCAAAGTCATAAGCCATGAAACATTCATCAGATGAATTGCGATGAAACCTTGTGTTATTGCCGGAAAAATGTCAGTAAATCCAATTTCACCACAAATCCCGGCCTGTCCATACTGCCTGTAGTTTTCGCAAATTTAATCACCTGCATCCACATTTCAAAACATTTTATGAAGTGATTTAAAACTACAGCGATTTAATACTCTGACTCTTGATTTTTTATGTCCTTGGCATAAAAAATCAAGAGTCATCAGTTAGTCTTTCACAGTGTACCTGCCGTCGTCGTGTCTCACAAGCGTTATCTCAGAGTAGGGTGAAACATAGTCTTCAACTGTGTAATATTTTCCATTTTGCCAGAATGTTTCTCCCACTTTCTTCTTTACCGGAATCTCTGCACCTTTGAAGCTATATTCTATAGCACCCTTTCCATCCCAGTCATAGTCAATACATTTTCCTCTGAATACAAGTTCTTCGGCATCATCTTTAAAGACTTTGAATTGTTGTATTACAAAGTCATCTTTATAAATATATGCCAGATTTGCCCTGATCATGAAAAATTTTGGAGCAAGGCCGCCGGCCCCAAGTCCACTTGTAATATTACCATCTTTGCATGTTTCAGTTATAGTGTATTCTTTTTGAAACTCACTCAGATTGCACCATTTACCTACTAAATCATTACCTGCTTCATCTTCAATGTAAACATACAAAGTAAAAAAATAATTGATATCAAGAATAACCTCTATGTCATTAATACCATCTTTTTCAGTCTCCCTTGAAATTTCTTTTTCCTCGTGATATTTGACAATATCTTCCTCACATGATGTGAGGCCCATGAATGCCACCACTCCCAGCAGCATACACAAAACCTGTTTAATACTTTTCATCTCTTTATCCTGATAAACAATTACTGTTTTTGTTTTCAGAAGATTATGAGTCTTCGTTCGCAATATATAAAATAATATTTATATTTTCAAATATTATTTAAATTATTTTATGATGGACATATTATATAGTTAGTACAACCGTTAATATTGTATAAACTCATAACCGATCAGGGGTGGTATGTGTATGTGTTGGTGCGCGACCCTATGCCAACACACCGAAAATCGTATACAATTTTTACAAAGTTTTATCACAGACATCTCCATCCGGCTACGCCGGATCGTAACCTATCTTGTGAACACAGCGAACAGGGTGAGGTGATCATATATTTTTATGTCATGAGCCTCGCAGAGGCCTCTATTTCCTCTCCCACATCTCTGGACGGACGGTATCTGATTAAATAATAGAGAGACTGCGCCTATCTATGCAGTCTCTCACTATATTAAGATATTCAGTCTTTCACAGTGTACGTGCCGTCGTCGTGCCGCACAAGCGTTATTTCGGAATATGGTGAAACATAGTCTTCAACTGTGTAATATTTTCCATTTTGCCAGAATGTTTCTCCCACTTTCTTCTTTACCGGAATATCTACACCTTTGAAGCTATATTCTATAGCACCCTTTCCATCCCAATCATAGTCAATACATTTTCCTCTGAATACAAGTTCTTCGGCATCATCTTTAAAGACTTTGAATTGCTGTATTACAAAGTCATCTTTATAAATATATGCCAGATTTGCATTGATCATGAAAAATTTTGGAGCAAGGCCACCGGCCCCAAGTCCACTTGTAATATTACCATCTTTGCATGTTTCAGTTATAGTGCATTCTCTTTGAAATTCACTCAGATTGCACCATTTACCTACTAAATCATTACCTGCTTCATCTTCAATGTAAACATACATAATGAAATAGTAGTTGCATATAAAGTAATTTTCCCGGTCCATTTCTTCTTTTTCAGTCTCCCTTGAAATTTCTCTTTCCTCGTGATATTTGACAATATCTTCCTCACATGATGTGAGGCCCATGAATGCCACCACTCCCAGCAGCATACACAAAACCTGCTTAATACCTTTCATCTCTTTATCCCTGAAATTATTATATTATTTGAATTGAACTCAAAAGTAGAGAAATTTTTATATAGTCCTGATTCCCCATTGTTTGTGCCATCACATAAATAGTATGCATCACTCTTGCCGCCCCATCCGAGATTAAAATGGAGATATGTGTATTTTACAGAATTATTACGGGTGAATGCATACTCTCCAGTCTCTGCATTGAAGTAATCATAAGCAGTAGAGTAATTATCGTATCCGTCAACAACCCATGCATGTCCTCCTCTATTTGATTCTCCACTGATATATACAGGACCTTCATAATTCAGATATGCAACACATTGTGGTACTAAGAAACTTCCAAATTTTGCATTACTATAACCCATTTCTTTAAAGCCGTCTAAAGCTTCAAAATCGTATGCACCTGATGCAGTATTTCCATATCTCATATTAACTAATATACCTATATTGTGCAAAAGATGGGCAATGTCATATAATCCAACATCTGAAACATAATTATGGCTTGATTTTTTGAGCATATCATTCCAGTCATATGTGTGGCCGCTCATATTTTGAGGCCATTTGTGATAAGAACATATCTGCCCCATAGCTATCGCGACACAACCAACTAATGTCGGCTTGTCATTATATAGAGGGCATTGACTATTATAAGGTCTTCCTTGTTCCCAATGTGTTTTCAACAAAGGACCTTTGATATCGTGAACGCCTTTAGGATAATACTTATATAAAACGCCATTAACTATTTCTTCTCCTCCGGTTACCAACGGTGGGCCTGGATCTGATGGTGCACGCGATATATTAGTCTGTTGATAAATAGCTTCACTACATCGTGGAGCATCGGCCATTGTAGCTATGGCATTTTCAAGATATATTTTTACACCGGGGTTGTCTTCGGCATCAAAATCTCCTGTCGGAGAATATACGTAGATTTTATTATCAATCTCGCGGTCAGCAGCTATGAGTGAGAATCCACCATCTTCAAAATTAACGAGATAAAATATCGTATCAATTGCTGATGTTCTTGAAATATGGTGTGTTTTGAGTAGGCTTACATCTGATATAGTGCGCGCGACTTCGCCCCTTGATTTTTCTCCATTGTTATCAAGCAAAGCCATAAATGCCGAAGCTATATCGCCTGCTTCTTCAGCCGACAAATATCTTTCAGAGATAATCTGATTATCACTTACATTCTGTGATTGATTCGAAATGACATCCACAGGAAACTCCGGTTCCATGTCATGGGTGGTGCACGCCATTGCAAACAGAGCAAACAACGGTAACAGGTAGCTGTGTTTCATACTGTGGATGATTTTAAGTTTAAATATCGCTGTCTGTTTCAGAAGAATAGGAATCTTCCGCCCGCAATATATTAATTTATATTTTAAAATACAAATTTTAATCAAAAAATTTATTTGCGCTGCATTATATTCATATTTCTCTTATTCTCAATCCTATAGTATTCCGATACTAAAACCACACATTTAATAGCATCCCACCATATAATCAGTATCATTTATATAGGTATATACTATGTATCAATCTATATAGTAATAATACTTGTATATAATTGTTCAAAACACCTTTCAGGCTGCCGGTCATCACATTATGCCGACATAAGTTGTATATATAATCCCTCCGGATGTTCACTGTAGTCGACATTAAGATATTCCTTGCAATTATCAGCGAAATATCAAAATATTATCCACTATACTATATAATAAAATCGGTGCCGCCTTCACCCTCTAAAGTGAAAACGGCACCTGGATAGTGCTATGGCTAATGCCTTATTCCGAGACTACCTCAAAGGGTATTTCTACGGTTACTTCCTTGTGAAGGTTAAGTGTAGCGGTATATTCACCTACTTCCTTCACAGGATTCTTGATCACGATAAGTTTACGGTCAACCTCGAATCCGGCTTTCTGAAGCGACTCAGAAATTTGGATAGAGTTTACGCTGCCGAAAATAGTGCCGGTCGAGCTGGTCTTTGCACCGATAGTAAGTTTTACTTCGGCGAGAGATGCTGCGAGAGCCTCTGCGTCGGCCTTGATCTTGGCAAGTTTGTGGGCACGCTGACGCTGGTCTTCGGCAAGCTGCTTCAGAGCCGACGGTGATGCGATGACAGCCTTACCAAAGGGTATGAGGTAGTTGCGGCCATATCCCGACTTCACCTCCACCACATCGTCCTTATAACCGAGGTTGGCGATGTCTTCCTTAAGAATAATCTTCATAATTTCTTCTTTACTTGGGGGTGATTTTTACTTCATCAGGTCTGTCACATAGGGCAGGAGTGCAAGGTGACGAGCACGCTTGACTGCCTGGGCTACACGACGCTGGAACTTCAGAGAGGTTCCTGTGATACGACGGGGAAGGATCTTACCCTGCTCGTTCAGAAACTTCTTGAGGAACTCAGGATTCTTATAGTCGATATACTTGATGCCGCTGCGCTTGAAACGGCAGTACTTTTTCTTCTTAACGTCTACCGACAGCGGAGTCAGATAGCGGATTTCTGAATTGTTCTGTGCCATGATCAAGCTTCGGTTTGGGGTTCTACTGTGGTAGCCTTGGGTGCATTGGCAAGCGAACGACGCTTGGCTGCATACTCGGCTGCATACTTGTCGAGACGGAACACAAGGAAGCGAAGCACATTGTCATCGCGACGGAATGCTGTCTCAAGTTTCTTGACAAGCGATGCTTCGCCGTCAAATTCTACGAGCACATAGTAGCCGGTGCTCTTCTTTTCAATGGGGTAAGCAAGCTTGCGCACACCCCACTCTTCCTCGTTCACGATGGTAGCTCCGTTGTCGGTGAGCACCTTCACAAACTTGGCAGCCGCTTCCTTCATCTGCTGATCAGACAAAACGGGAGTTAAAATGAAAACGGTCTCGTAATGGTTCATTTGTGAAACTTATTGTATTTATTTCTGTGGCGTTCCGCCTGAATATTCTTAGCGAAAAAGCCGCCGCAAAAGTAATTATTAATTGTCTATCTGCAAAATATTTTAATATATTATTTGCGTGATGCTTCATCAAGAGCCTTTCTCGCTTTGTTTGTGACCGACCTCCATGGAAATTCCGGATCATTGACATTACCGGTTCTTATTTCTTCAAGAACAGCATCGATCCCACTGACATCCACTCCCGCGGCACGCAGAGATCTTACTTTCTCGGCCGACTCGATTCCGTCGATAAGACGCTCGAAACGAACCGAAGTGCGATTGTCGGGATACACAAGATAAGTATCTCCTGAACTCCAGTTTCCATAACGGCTGTCTTTCATAGGATTCTCAGGCCATGAATTATAGGCCCATCTTAGCATTCCGTCATAATCCCAGGCCAGGCCATACCAGCCAAGAAGCTCCGCCTCAAAAGGATCTGAATAGGTAAAGGTATTCGGATAAAGCGGACCGCAGCAAACATAAAATGTAGTTTTATAACCATCCTTGCGGCGTGATTCTATGTCGCTGTGCTCAGCCGGTTGACCCTGGGCCACACACACATCACGCATCATTGTATATTTCTTATAGGATTTATGGTTGTCGGCAAGTGCGAATCCCATTTCAGGAGCACATTTTTCAAGCACCTTCACTGCAGCGTCCATTGCCTCAGGCGAGCGTTCATCCATAGCTATATTTGTAATTTCAAGCCAGCCCTTGTCAGCAAGATGCTTCTTGAAATCAAGCAAAAAAGGTTCCCACATATTAACAAAAAGCTCTGTGCCAGGCTCTGCCACCACAGTAACTTTTTCACCCTTCGATTCATCCATGTATTCAAGCTCACAGTTCCAGGGCACCATCGAGTAACAGTTGATCATTTCATCTATCCCAAGACCCTTCATCATCTCTACCCAGCGGTCAAAAACCTTATAGTCGTAACTCCATGTGCCATCCTTGCGGAGAGTCCACTCTATCATGTTTTCATATCCGTCATAGCACTGATGATTCCACGGATCCTTGTTAAGAGTGGCTGTTATCACCTTCTGTCCGGCCGATGCAAGGCGTTCCATCGTAGGTCTCATAGCCTCGAAATGCTCATCACTCCATGTTTCAAGACCATGCGCACGTGCAAATGCTGTAGGATGCTGCCACAAGTCAAGATGATAATTCCACTTGTCAGGTGAAGCCAGCACATGATCCTGCACCTCAAGAGTCATAGGCAGCACTACTTTGTCCCCATTGTTGCTACTTACTGTAATATCTGTCTCATAGAGGCCGGCTTTTGCCGTTTCAGGCACCGAAATAGAAATCCATACAGGTCTCACACTTCTGCCCTTCATGTCAAACACTTTCAGTGAGTCAATCATATCCGGCATCAGCTGGGTAGATTTTCCAACACTGAATGTGCTGTCCGCTATAGTATATCTCACGAATCCCGCATCGGCTATAGTCGACGGAAGTATAGCATCATCCGACTTGAAATCAGCAATGTCACACATCAAACCATCCACACTGTTTGCACTCCAGACCACAATCTGGGCCGATGCGCGCTCTCCCTTCCAGGCCACAACTTCACATGCACCTGCATTCTCTACCTGAGGAACCCTGCTACGGCTGTAGTGTACATCGACACTCCCCCACGCTGCGTGAAGACCGCTTTCTGTCGCATCCCATTGGGCAGTTTCTTCGGCAGTAAGTTCTATAGGGTCCTTTGCCTCTGTAAATGTTACTACCGGCTGATAGCTCTTCTGGCAACCTGTAGGCAATAACATTGCCAAAGTCGACATTGCAATGATTTGCGATTTGATCTTTCTCATGATATGTATTTGTTAGGTTATATTCTTGTCTAAAAAGCGGGGACGCACAGTTTGTGCGTCCGCCTCATAAATAGCTTTATTTACATTCTATCAAGATACTCAGCAAGCCTTCGCATTGCCTCGCCTCGATGACTTATCGCATTTTTTTCCGCTTCACTCATCTCGGCAAATGTCCGGCTTTCTCCTTCCGGCTGAAATACCGGGTCATATCCGAATCCACTCATCCCCGACGGCTCTTTAGTAATAATGCCTTCGCACTTTCCTTCTACAGTCGCCTCAACACCGTCGGTGATAACTGCAACTACTGTTATGAACCGTGCGTTTCTGTCTTTTTTGTCTAAAAGATTTTCAAGCAACAGTTTCATGTTTGCAGCAGAATCGTGTCCGGCTCCTGGTGCGTATCTTGCCGATCTTACACCGGGAGCGCCACCGAGCGAGTCAACTTCAAGCCCCGTATCATCGGCAAAACAGTCAACACCATAGCGCTCATTTATCCAGCGTGCTTTCATCAAAGCATTACCCTCAAGGGTTGGAGCTGTCTCCGGTATGTCATCATGACAGTCGATATCAGCAAGCGACTTCACCTCTACCATGCCGGCAAGTATAGCACGGGCTTCCGCAAGTTTGTGTGCGTTATTAGTAGCAAATACGATGCTTTTCATCACAGCACTATATTCACTATGCGTCCTGGCACCACAATCACTTTACGCGGTTCCTTCCCTTCAAGCCATTTGGCAGCAAGTTCATGTCCGAGTGCTTCAGCCTGGACTTCAGCCTGGGTTGCCGAAGCCGGAACAACCACATTATAGCGGACTTTGCCGTTTACCTGCACAGGATAAGTCTTAGTGTCCTCTACAAGATATTCCTCGTTGAACTCAGGCCACTGTGCGTCGCATATTGTCGTCTTGTTGCCGAGATCATGCCACAGCTGCTCCGTAATATGAGGAGCAAACGGTGCAAGCAGCACGAGTATCTGCTCAAGCACCTTGCGGCTACGGCATTTCTGGGAAGACAGATCACTCACACATATCATGAATGCGGCTACAGAAGTGTTGTATGAGAAATTCTCTATATCCTGAGTGACCTTTTTTATCAGCTTGTGAAGTGATTTAAGCGACTCCTTTGAAGGTTCACTTTCATCCACAAGCCACTCCTCTCCTTTCCAGTAAAGTCCCCACAGCTTGCGCAGGAAACGGTTTACACCGTCTATGCCGTTTGTATCCCAAGGCTTACTCTGTTCGAGCGGACCGAGGAACATTTCATAAAGTCTCAGAGTATCGGCGCCATATTTATCGATGATGTCATCTGGATTTACAACATTGAACATCGATTTCGACATTTTTTCAACTGCCCATCCACACACATATCGTCCGTCATCCTCTGTAATGAACTCTGCTGTGGCATATTCCGGACGCCAGTGTCTGAACGCCTCCTTGTCAAGGACATCATTGCTCACGATATTCACATCCACGTGTATAGGAGTGACATCATAGTCATCCTTCCTGCCAAGAGTAACAAAAGTATTTGAGTCCTTTATGCGGTAAACAAAATTACTCCTTCCCTGGATCATGCCCTGGTTTATAAGTTTCTTGAAAGGTTCCTCCTCAGAGACCACACCCATATCATAAAGAAACTTATTCCAGAAACGGCTGTAGATAAGATGCCCGGTAGCATGTTCAGTACCACCTATATACAGATCGACATTACGCCAGTATTCATTTGCCTCCTTCGACACAAGAGCCTCACTGTTATGTGGATCCATATAACGGAGATAATAGGCACTTGATCCTGCGAAGCCTGGCATCGTACAGAGTTCGAGAGGATAGCCTTCCTCGCTTACCCAGTTTTTTGCACGTCCCAATGGAGGTTCACCGGTTTCGGTTGGAAGATATTTGTCCACTTCAGGTAACAGAAGCGGCAGTTTTTCATCACTCAGCAAACAAGGTATTCCATCCTTGTAATAAACCGGGAACGGCTCTCCCCAGTAACGCTGACGACTGAAAATTGCATCGCGAAGGCGATAGTTCACCTTTACCTTGCCTATACCCTTCTCCTCAACATATTCCTTAGCACGCTTTATCGCATCCTGAACTTCCAGCCCGTTCAGATTAAGATCTCCTCCGTCACTGTTGATCATTATGCCGCTCTTGGCGTCAAAACTCTCCTCGCTCACATCGGCTCCATCGATAAGAGGAATTATATCGAGATTGAATTTCTTTGCAAAAGCATAGTCACGGCTGTCATGTGCCGGCACAGCCATGATAGCGCCTGTACCATAACCGGCAAGAACGTAGTCGCTTACCCACACAGGTATGTTTTTACCTGTAAGCGGATTCACTGCATACGCACCCGTAAACACACCGGTCACTTTCTTGTCGATCATTCGCTCACGCTCTGTCTTGTGCTTTATCGACTTGATATACTCATCGACTTCTGCACGCTTTTCCGGAGTAGTAAGCATGTCGACATATTTGCTTTCAGGTGCCAGCACCATGAAAGTCACACCCATCACTGTATCGGCACGTGTTGTGAATATTTCCATCACTACATCCTCGTTGCCAGCAACAGGAAACTTCATTTCTGCACCCTCGCTACGGCCGATCCAGTTACGCTGAGTTTCTTTCAGTGACGGAGTCCAGTCTATCGTGTCGAGTCCATCGAGAAGTCGTTGGGCATAAGCCGAAACCCTAAGACACCACTGATACATCAGTTTCTGTTCCACAGGATAACCGCCGCGGAGTGAAACACCTTCACTGACTTCATCATTGGCAAGAACCGTTCCGAGAGCCGGACACCAGTTCACCATTGTGTTTCCAAGGTAAGCGAGACGATAATTCATAAGCACATCGCTCTGTTCCTTGGCACTCATTCCCTTCCATTCATCAGCTGTAAAATTCAGCTCTCTCCCCGAAGCCGCATGTATTCCTGCACTTCCTTCCTTTTCAAAATGCTCGGTAAGAAGTCTGACAGGCATAGCCTTGTTGAGTGCTGTGTCATAGTATGACTCAAACATTCTTCCGAAAGCCCACTGGGTCCATTTGTAATATTCCGGATCACAGGTGCGTAGTTCACGGTCCCAGTCATAACAGAATCCTATCTTTTCAAGCTGTTCCTTGTAGCGCTTGATATTGTCATTCGTAGTCTTTTCAGGGTGCTGGCCGGTCTGTATGGCATACTGTTCTGCCGGAAGACCGTATGCGTCGTAACCCATCGGATGAAGCACATTGAACCCTTGCAGACGCTTGAAACGCGAGTATATGTCGGAAGCTATATAACCAAGAGGATGCCCTACATGAAGCCCGGCACCCGACGGATAAGGAAACATATCGAGCACATAATATTTCTTGCGGCTCGCATCCACATCCGTCTTATATGTTTTATCCTTTTTCCACTGCTGTTGCCAGCGCGACTCTATATCTCTGTGATTGTATTCCATGTCGGCAAAATTATATTTTGTCTCTTTTTGTTCTTGTGTTAAATGTCACTTACTCATTTCGAGCATGCGTTCTATAGGTTTTACAGCCTTGGATGCCGTCTCGGCATCGACCTCTATGGCCGGATATCCGTTTTTCAGACAATCTCGGAGTTTTTCAAGAGTATTAAGCTTCATATAGCTGCAATCATTGCAACCGCACGTACTGTCTGTCGGAGGCAAAGGTATGAACTCCTTGTCAGGACATGACTTGCGCATCTCATGAAGTATGCCGCTCTCGGTTGCCACTATAAATTTCTTGCAATCACTCTCTTGGCTGTATTTTAATAATTTAGCTGTCGAACCAACAACATCGGCAAGCATAAGCACAACCTTCTTGCACTCTGGATGTGCAAGAACCTCGGCATCGGGATTAGCCTTTTTCAATTCGATAAGTTTCTCAACTGAAAACTGCTCATGCACATGACATGCGCCGTTCCATAGAAGCATATCCCTGCCGGTTATTCTGTTTATATATCCTCCGAGATTCCTGTCCGGACCAAATATGATCTTCGCATCCTCTGGTAATTTGTTTACAATCGACAAAGCGTTCGACGAGGTTACTACTATATCTGTAAGAGCCTTGACGGCAGCCGAGGTATTCACATAACTGAGCACGGTGTGATCTGGATGATCTTTTATGAACTTTGCGAAATCATCGGCTTGACAACTGTCGGCAAGCGAACAGCCCGCATTTTCATCAGGCACAAGCACCGTCTTTTCAGGACACAATATTTTTGCAGTCTCACCCATGAAATGAACACCGCACAGCACTATGACATCTTCCTTGAGTGTCCGGGCTATCTGTGCTAAAGCAAGACTGTCCCCTATGAAATCCGCCAGATCCTGTATATCTCCCTGCTGATAATAGTGGGCGAGAATCACCGCACCCTTTTCCTTTTTCAGCCTCTTGATTTCCTCCTTCAGCTCCTCACCGTAGGTTGCCTTTTCGTCGGCTTTCATTATTATTTTTTTATTAGTTGTTTTCTTTGAAAAAAATTTTTGTAGTAATAATAATGGATGTTGACAATGCTGTACAACTTTTTATGAGATGTTTTGCCTTTGTCACTTATCATCCTTCTTCAATGTGTAATCTTATCGTTATCTACATAAGATTGCTATATAAATCAAATAGATACGATTTTATAAACACAATGTTGATTTCTTGCAAAGTTAATAATTTTTACTTGTAAATAGCTTAAAAAGTGTAGAAAAGCGTGTTTAGAAACTCTCTCTCCATTGATGATATCGTCAGCATTTCTCAACAATGTATGATGTCTATTTTTTGATTGTTGAAGTATGTTGATATTGCTATTCTTTATAAACATCGCTTTTAACATCTTTATTATCGTTATCCACACTTTGTTTACAGCTTATAAACACAAATTTTTTATCTTTGCCTTGTATGGATACTCCTGTCGACAACATTAGAAAACATATTTCTGCTGGTAAAATAGCTCCTGTTTACTATCTGCATGGTGAAGAGGGGTTCTTTATCGACGAGGCGCTTGACTTGTTTGCCGGGTATCTTCCCGAGAGCGATCGGCCGTTTAACATGTTCACTTTCTATGCGTCTGAAAAGTCGCCTGATGATGTTATGGACATTTGCCGCAGATATCCGATGATGTCCGACCGCCTTGTTGTGATTGTAAAGGAAGCACAGACAGCCGGTGGTCGATGGCTGAATAAGCTTGCTCCTTATGTTGCATCGCCTTCGACCTCTACTGTGCTTGTTGTTGCTGCAAGAGGTGAAAATCCGGCTTGCAAGGAATTTATAAATGCTGTTAAAAAGGGGAGTGGTGTTGATATTGAGTTCAAAAAAGAAAAAGAGTCAAATATCAATGCTATTCTTGTTGACTTTCTGAATTCCCGTAAACTTCGTTATGAGCCAAAGGCCCTTGAAATGATACGTGAATACGTAGGTACCGATTTGTCTCGTATCTATAATGAGGTTGCGAAAATGAGTGTGGCTCTGGGGCAGGGTGCCACTGTCACTCCGGAGAGCGTTGAGAGTCTTATAGGGATAAGCACAGAGTACAACAACTATGAGTTGAAACGTGCGATTGCAGGTCGGGATTATGTGAAAGCTATAAAAATAGCAAAACACTTCACTGCAAATCAGAAAAACAATCCTTGGGTAGTGACTTCACTCACTCTTTTCGATCTGTTTTCATCGGCCCTTGTTGCATATTATACCCCTGGAGGCGATCAGAATATAGCAAAAGCTCTGGCACTGAGAGGTACTTGGCAGCTTTCCGACATTTTGTTGTGTAAAGCTAAATACACACCCTGGCAGCTTATTGACATCATTTCTCTTATCCGGAGATTTGATGCCAGAGCAAAAGGAAATGGCAGTCGTCAGAACGCATATATGCTACAGGAAGAACTTATCATGGACATCCTCACGTCTCCGGGACGTCGTTCATGATCTTTTATATAATTAAGTTGTTATAATATTAATAATTAATTGTTCTATGAAGAAAATTTCACTTATTATCATGTCTGTTTGCGCTTTCATTCCTTCGCTCTTTGCGCAGAGTGTAATATCTGTATCCGGTAAATCCGAGATGAGTATAACTCCCGACGAAGTCCACTTGCTCCTCACCGAGAAAGAATACCATAGCATAGACTTCAAAGGAAAAGTATTTATCGATTATGGTGATTACTCCTCCAACATAAACTTCAATCAGTCGCTCTATGAGTCGACATTGCCTGATGATAAATTTCAGTTTACAGTGTCCGATAAAGTCTATGAAGGAAAGAAAAAAGATATAAAATACACTCTTGTCGACATAAACACACTCGAAGATCGTTTGATACGTGCTGCCGTCAAAGCCGGAATATCAAAAGACAACATCAAGATCACCGATATTGGCGATTACTGGCGTTGGCGCAATGGCCCGTTTCTTGTTTCTCGACAGTATGACTTGAAAATCACCGATCCTGTTCAGTTGAATAAATTTATTTCTTCTCTCGACAAGCAGGGAGTGACATCGATATCTTTTGGTGAACTGAAAAATAAGGACATGGAACAGTACGACCGCAAAGGACGTATCCAGGCTTTGGAAAATGCACGTGACAAAGCTACTTATATGGTACAGACATATAACGGTACTCTTGGATCTCCAAAAAGTATTGATGATGGAAATATGCCTATAGTGACTTCTCCTATGATTCAGCCGCGCATGTTCAAGTCAGCGGCAATAACTGAAATGGCGGATGAAGCTGGAAACTTTGATGCTGGATCGGGTACTCTTGAATCTCTCGATACATTTCCTGTAATTAAAAAGACATACACTGTCAATGTAGTCTTCGATGTCAACTATTGATAGACAATATCTATAATATTAGAGAGGGTGTTCATTAATGAACACCCTCTTTTATTTTCTTTGAGAAACGGCGGCATATCCGTTCATGTCTGAATATCATATAAATCATTATGAAATTGAACACCGTTATTTCAGCGGCGAAATAAAGCCATGGCATTTTAAGTATAAGAGAGATAAACAGTGTTATGGCGCGCCAGTTGAATGTGAGAATATTGGTATATTTCATCAATGGTTTCGATGCGGCTCTGAATTCATCTCTGAACCATTGGGGTATTTCTCCGTCAGGCCATTTCTTATTTATGTCTTGGCGAAGTGTTTGCATCGAAGGACTAGTGCTCTCCTGCTGTTTTGTATAACCTATGTAGAATGTAAGAGTAAGTCTCTTGAACCATTGGCTTTTGGGGGTTTCGGAGAGTTGTTTTTTCAGATCGGCCGAATTATCAAGCTCACTTTTACCATTGACAAAGAATAGATGAAATTGGCGGTAGGTGTCAGCCATTGCCGCCTGTTTGCCATGACAGATACCGGCTACGATAGCCATTATCCATATAAGCCATGGGTATTCGTTGAAAAATAATGATGTGTGTGGTTCTCTGAGGCAGATGGCGATATATATGGCGGCAAACCACAGGTCGCCTGCTACACCATCGAGTATGCGGCCGAGCTGTGAATATTGTTTTGTCATGCGGGCGAGCTGTCCGTCGGCGCTGTCATAGGAGTTAGCCCATACAAGCAACAACATCCCGGTCATGTTGACCCAAAAGTCATTGTAATACATCATGATTCCCGCTCCGACGCCGAGAAATATCGATGCAATAGTGATAGTGTTAGGGTGAATACCAAGTTTACGGGCTATAAGCGCCCACATATATCCTACCGGACGATAGAAAAACAGATCAATCGTTTCTTCAGTGTCAGAGCTTTTAAGAGTGCTTTTGTAGTTTTCTTTCAGTTCCTTGAAATTCATATTTCGCGTAGTGAAAAAGTAAGTTCATTTATTATGGATGCGCCCGTGCATCACGAAATTTGTTATTACGAGCGCTATATTGTCAAATCTTGTTTTGCGGTACACAAAGTATCGCTGGAGAGTAAAATTAAATCCGAGCGACACTATTATGGCAACAATTAGTCGGGCTGCTGTGAAGTAACCGTCAGGCTTGAAACCTATTGTTTCAAGAAGATGCCAGCGGCAGAGAAGCCAGTAGATAAATTGTGTTCCGCTGGCATTGAGAACCAGACTTCCAACCCATACAAAAGCATATTTGGCTACAAGAGCTTTCCATGGGCAGTCGTCTACTCTGAATGTAAAACGGTAATTAAGAAGAAAATTTACTATGCCGCCTGCTATTGCACCTATGGCAGCCGAGATCATAGGCGTAAGGAAGAGCCATTTGAACATAACGAAGCTCACGACAAAGTCCGTCAGACCGGATGTCTGTGACGATACACCTGATCTGAGAAAAGTGCACACAAAATCGTTGCTGTAGACCAAATGATGACCTATATGCTTGATTTTTTTATGCATTTGTCATCTTCCTCCTTTTATTTGTTTTATTCTGCGTAATACATGTCGCGCTATTGACGAACTGGCCTCTTTGCGGCATGGTGCGAAGCTGGGCCAGTCGTTGACATCGATGATCATAAGTTCTCCGTTTGGGAGCAACATGCAATCGCCCCCGTAGATTTCAACATCGAGAGCTTCGGCTGCTTGTTCACACAGTTCTTTCAGTTTGTTTTTGTCAAGACCTTCTTTAGGTTCATCCGATGTATCCGGATCGTCAGGACTGAAATGACGTGAATCCATTGGAAGAAAACTATTGAAAAAACCTATATTCTTAACTCCGTAGAATCTTATAAGATCACCTATGACATGTGCATTTATGACTGCACGCCTTATCCCGCGTAAAAAATATTCGTGAAGCACCTCTTGTGCTTCTTCGGCATGTCTTACAAAGGTCACATCCTCCTTGTGCATCGAGTGATAGTCGGCTTGTTTTATCCAGCATTTATCGATATTCAATTCTCTAAGGATATTAAGCATCGACTTGTCTGTATCGACAGTGATATTCACCGGGTAAGGAATAGAGTGTCCCACAAGAATCCGGCTCATGCGCTCGCGGCGGCAATTTTCAATGCCATAGCCAGAGTTCACTACATACATGCCTTCATCTTCAAGACGTTTGAGCATATCCACACATTTGGGTGAACGGCACATTGCAAGTACACAGTCCATTTCTCTTATTTCAGAAAGTCCTGCTTCATCAAGCATTCCAAACTGTTCCTCGCTGTACAGTCTCACCTCACAGCCACGTTTGCGCAATTGGTCACCTACAGCATTCATGATGGCTGCATCATTGCCTATGTGATTAGGTGAATAATCACGTGCACGCAGTATTCCTACTATTCTTGCTGTTGACAAAATTATTATTAAGTCTGTGATTGGATTTGATGCAAAGATAGCGATTTCCGCAGATAAATTAAGTTTTTATTTGGATGTGTTATAGATGGCTTGCTTCATATAATACACATTTTCATATCATTCGCGTTATATAAAAGGTACTATAATGCTGTATCTTATATTTTCGTAGTAAATCCGGACAGTTATGTATGTATAAAATATCGGTCGCCGTAGCACCATTGTTCTGGTTGCCGCAGACACTCGCATTTGCAATAAAGTCACATAGTCTTTTACATTTGTGTAAATTTGTTTTATGACAGCCGCAGATCCATTTCCTTTACGAAATCGGCCATTTGTGGATTGTGTTCAAGCAGGTGTTGATACACTTCACGGTCTGTCCATGTTCGTGGTGATCCCTCGCCTGAATTTACGGTAACGTTTAGAGTGATGAAGTCATTTTTAAGTTGTTTATGAAGATAGGGAAGTAAGATTGGTTTCTCCTCTTCCATAAGAACTCTTTGTAATTCGTTTTCAACAACAATAGTAAGAGTTTTACGGTCATCTTCCATCTTCGGCATTGAGGCGCGCATTGTGTTGACAAGCCGTTTTTCTGTAGGCCTGGCATCCATGTATGACTGCCACACTTCCAGCATGTGTTCATTGCTGAAATTATTGTCATTTCTCGGTTTTGAAAGAGTATGCGTGCTTCCTGTCGATATATTGCCGTTTGGTCTGTCAGGATCATTTATGTTGCGCAATGACAAGCCGCTTCCGCATGTATTTCCGATACTTTTTATTTGTACAGTCGGTTGTGGTTGTTTTGTTGCGGTTGCACGGGGAGTGGAAACAGTCTGTATGGGTTTGATTCGATCGACAGATGTTGATGCGGTAGGAGTGGACTGTATGGCTGCTGACGGTGTTTTCGGCTGTTGGGCAGGTTGCTGTGTTGATGTGGAAGAGGCTGAGATCTTTGAAATAGGAGCGAGACTGTTGAGATGCCCCTCCTCCTTCTCGCTAAAGGCGGGGGAGGGGCTTAGTAGTTGGCACAGTTTTATGAGTAGAAGTTCGGCAAGAAATGATTTGTTTGTTGCTTCACGGTAGTGGAGGTCCGCGTCATTGCATAGGCTCATGGCCTTGTAGAAAAAATCTGGTGGAAACTTCGCCGCTGCTTCGGCCATGAGTTTTTTTTCATCTTCGGGAGCTTCTACAAGTTCGAGTGTGCGTGGATCGCGGGCGGCCATCATGTCGCGCAACCACGATGCGAGACCATTAATGAAAAAATGAGTGTCAAACCCCTTGTCTCTTATCTCCTTGAAAATAAGAAGTGCTGCACCTGTATCAGCTGAAGAGAAAGAGTCACACAACCGCTTGAAATAACTGCCGTCAAGCACATTCAGGCTTTCGATTGCAGCCTTATATGTTATGTGTCCGCGGGTTGATGCAGCCACCTGATCGAATATTGACAAAGCGTCACGCATTGCGCCGTCAGCCTTTGAAGCTATCACTCCAAGAGCCGATCGGTCAGCCTCTATGCCTTCTTTTTGAGCGACATCGGCAAGGTGAGAAGCTATGTCATCCGGGGTTATGCGTGCGAAATCATATATCTGGCACCGTGATAGTATGGTAGGTATGATTTTGTGTTTTTCTGTCGTGGCGAGGATAAATATCGCATACGATGGAGGTTCCTCAAGTGTTTTCAGAAATGCGTTGAATGCATTTGACGAAAGCATGTGGACCTCATCGATTATAAAAACTCTGTATCGTCCTGTTGTTGGAGGTATAAGTACCTGGTCAACAAGATTGCGTATATCGTCGACCCCGTTGTTTGAGGCAGCGTCCAGTTCAACTATATTTAGAGATCGCCCCTCGTTGAACGCACGGCATGAGTCACACTCGTTACATGGGTTGCCGTCGGCCGTTGGGTTGGTGCAGTTTATTGTTTTTGCAAAAATGCGGGCACATGAAGTCTTGCCAACGCCTCGCGATCCGCAGAATAGGTAGGCATGAGCCAATCGGTTTGTCGAAATCGCGTTGCGCAATGTCATCGTCAGTGATTTCTGTCCGATAACAGCATTGAACGTCGACGGACGATATTTGCGTGCCGAAACTATATACTGATTGTTTTCCATCTGCTTAGTCACTTCACTATACTTACTTATATGCTGAGAATATTCGACAGGGCATGATAATAGGCTGTCATTCAAAGCATGTTTAGTGTTGGCGGAGCCGATTCTTAAAGTCAAATATAGCCGGAATATTCGATAAGAAGAATAGCGATTGTCATGCTTTGCATGGTTCGCGTTGGCCAACGCCGGTTCTTAGAGTCAAATATAGCAAAAATTTATGGAATATGGGGATTTTTTATAAATTTGCATTTATGGATGACAAAGCAGATCAGACCAGATTCACCGATCCATCTGGAAAGTGGACCGAGATAGAGCATCTTCCCGAATGGGATGAGAAATACTATCACATCTACACTGCCAAAAAATTTGGAAAGTGGGTGATGATGAAAACCTTGCGTCCTGAATTTCGCGACGATCCGGCTATGATGGCCATGATCGAAAAAGAATTTGAGGTGAGGTATAATCTTGCAAGTCCCAATATCATCATGATTAACGATTTTGATGATGTTCCGGGAGTCGGCAAGGCGATTATTACCGATGATGTTTATGGCGATTCTCTTGCTAAACTCATTGAAAACGGTGAAGTTGATGAGTCGGTACTAATTAAGGTCAACACAAACTTGGTCGATGCTCTCGACTATATTCAGCAGAACCACATAGCACATCATCCAATCACTCCGAAAACAGTCATTTTTACTGAAAATGTGCGGAATCTGAAAGTGATAGATGTAGGATTCGATCAGCTTGACCATATTTCGCAGAAAGATGCCGAAACTGATATAATGGCATTTGGCAGTATTTTGCAGCAGACACTTGATGCACTTCCGCAGGAAGTAGCTCAGCGTCATGCACGTTGTCGCAAGGTAGCCAAAGATGCTATGGCTGGCCGATATGCCGATGTGCAGGAGCTCAAGATGGCTTTGAACAATCGCAAAGCTTCGCGGCTCGGCATATTCATTGCTTTGTTTATTATCATTATGATTGTTGTGCTGGCTTGGCTTACTTCAATAGTCCGGCCTGATTAAATCTATTTTATGCTGTTGTTATGTCGATTGAAGTACATCCTGTAGCACCTACTAAAGATCAACTGTCCGATTTTGTCAAATTTGGCATACGGCATTACGATGGTAACGACTGTTTTGTGCCGCCGCTTGCTATTGATGATATAAACACTTTACGTCCCGATAAAAATCCTGCTTTTGATTTCTGTGAGGCCCAGTCATTCATGGCTTATCGCCGTGGAGTTCCTGTCGGACGTATAACAGCGATTATAAATAACAAGGCCAACGAACGGACGGGCGAAAAAACGATGCGTTGGGGCTTTGTCGAGTTTATCGATGACGATAAGGTGGTTGATGCATTGTTCAAGACAGTTGAAAGCTGGGGACGTAAAAAAGGAATGACCGACATGATCGGGCCGATGGGATTTACCGATCTTGACCATGAGGGAATGCTTGTTGAGGGTTTTGAATATCTCGGAACAATGTCGACGATTTATAATTATCCCTACTATCCGGCACACATGGAAAGACTCGGCATGAAAAAAGATGTCGACTGGATAGAATACCGCATTGACATTCCTCATGAGATTCCTGAGAAGATGCAGCGCATAGGCGAAATCGTAAAGAAAAAATACAATTTACGCACAGTCAGCTATACATCACGCAAGAAACTTAAAAATGACTACGGCCATGAGCTTTTCAGTCTCATTAATGAGGCCTATGATGGATTGTACGGTTACACGCCTCTGACTCCACGGCAGATAGATTACTACATTGACCAGTATTTGTCAATGTTGAGGCTCGATCACATCTGTATCATAGTTGATGAGTGCGATCGTCTTGTAGGTATTGGCATAACTATGCCTTCACTGTCGCGTGCATTGCAGAAGAGCGGAGGCAAACTGTTGCCGTTAGGTTGGTATCATCTTCTGCAGGCTATAAGAGGAAAGACTGACCGTGTCGATCTTCTGTTGGTGGCTGTAAAGCCCGAGTATCAGAATAAAGGCGTTAACTCTCTTCTGTTTTCGGAGTTTATACCGGTGTTCTGTAAATGTGGTTACAAATATGCCGAAACCAATCTTGAGCTTGAGACCAATCAGAGTGTCCAGAAGCAATGGGAATATTTCGAACGCATACAGCATCGTCGGCGTCGTGTCTACCGTAAACCTATACCACAGTCGTCAGCTTCTGCGTCGGTTCAAAACAATCAGAAAAGTAATAACCAATTGAAAAGATGAGAACATCATATAAGCGCATACTTTTGAAACTCAGCGGTGAATCTCTTGCTGCCGGAAGCGGGCACGGTATCGATACAACTCGTTTGAACCAGTATGCATCTCAGATCAAAGCAGCTGCAGAAAGTGGTGTGGAGATTGCTATTGTGATTGGTGGAGGCAACATCTTCCGCGGTCTCAAGGGCGCATCGCAAGGTTTCGATCGTGTCAAGGGCGACCAGATGGGTATGCTTGCTACGGTTATAAACTCTCTTGCTCTCAGCTCTGCTCTCGAAGCGATAGGGCAGAAATCCACTGTGTTTACTGCTATCAGCATGTTTCCTATAGGCGAGCACTACAGCAAGTGGAAAGCGATTGAAGCTATGAAATCCGGTAGGGTGGCAATTCTTTCTGGTGGTACGGGAAATCCTTTCTTCACTACCGACACCGGTGCCGCGCTTCGTGGTGTAGAGGTTGAAGCCGATGTTATGCTCAAGGGTACACGTGTCGACGGGATATATACGGCAGATCCGGAGAAAGATCCTGCGGCTACAAAATTCGACGAGATAACCTACGATGAAGTCTACAATCGTAATCTCAAGGTGATGGATCTCACAGCGACAGCCCTTTGTAAAGAAAATCATCTGCCTATAATTGTCTTTGACATGGACACACCCGGAAATCTTGCAAAAGTTCTTGCCGGAGAAAAAACAGGCACACTTGTCTATTGATTGTTAAGTAAATAGTAAATATATTTCAAGATGTATCCCAAAACCTACCTCTCCGACGCTGAAGAGAAGATGGAACTTGCTGTAGAATACCTCGACGAGTCTCTTGCTCATATACGGGCTGGTAAAGCCAATCCTAAAATTCTTGATGGCATACGCGTCGACTATTATGGTAGCGCATGCCCCATCTCAAATGTGGCTAATATAAGCGTGCCCGATGCCCGCACGATCGCAATCACTCCATGGGAGAAAGCCATGTTCAGGGAGATTGAGAAAGCGATAATCAATTCTGAGCTTGGAATTACACCGGAAAACAACGGTGAGGTGATTCGTATTTCAATTCCACCTCTCACCGAGGAGCGTCGACGTCAGCTTGTGAAGCAGTCGAAAGCCGAAGCTGAGCAGGCTAAGGTTTCAGTGCGAAATGCCCGTCGTGAAGGTATCGACGGTCTTAAAAAAGCTGTGAAACAGGGTATGCCTGAAGACGTCGAAAAAGACGCTGAAAACGACATGCAGAAACTTCACGACCGTTTTATGAAACGGATTGATGAGCTTTTTGCAGCAAAGGAAAAAGAAATTCTTACTGTCTGAGCCTTTCCCGTGTTGGTTTGATGCAGACAGTATTGTTCCATTCCACTGTATTCGGCCCTATACATAGTCGCAGACTTGGAGTCTCTCTTGGCATAAACCTTCTGCCTGACGACGGAAAAATCTGCTCATTTGACTGTATATATTGTGAGGCCGGATTCAACGCTCAGGGGCCCGGTACTACCGGGTTCCCTTCAATGCAGCGTCTTCAGGCTGATCTGAGGGCTAAATTGTCAGAGATGAAAGAAGCTGGTAGTGATCTTGATGTTATCACCTTTTCCGGTAACGGAGAGCCGACGCTCCATTCTCAGTTTCCTCAGGCAGTAGATATTGTCATAGCTGTTCGCGACGAGTTTTATCCTGAAGCGAAAATCAGTGTTCTCACCAATTCCACACAGATCGACCGCCCTGAAATAGCTGTAGCGCTGCGGAAAGCTGATAATGCAATTCTTAAGCTTGACTCTGCTGTTACATCTACTATGCGGCTAATCGACCGGCCGAATTCTCCGGACTTCACTTCGGAGCGCGTGATCGGCTACCTTGAAAACTTCGGTGAAAAAGCTATTGTGCAGACAATGCTCCTGCGTGGTGAATGTGACGGACACACAGTCGACAACACTACCCCGGAAGAAGTAGATGCTCTTATTGATGCGGTTTCGCGCATTAAACCGCGTGAAGTCATGCTTTATACCATTGATCGTCCCACTCCGCTTAAGACCCTGTCAAAAGTTTCTGTTGACGATCTTGAGCGTGTGGCCCGGAAATTGTGTGATAAGGGATTTAATGTCGCCACAGCTGGTTGATTTTTCATTATGTCGATATTAACGGACAAAATTCCTGTATTTCCGAAACCGCTTGTAGCAGGTGACCGTATAGCTATTGTATCACCTGCAGGCTATATTGATCCGAAACATGTGCATGCAGCGGTCAAAATTCTTGAACAACAAGGATGGAGGCCCTATATAGGGGAGTACGCCTTAGGCAGAAAAGGCACCTATAGTGGAACAGATACAGAGCGTTTCCAGGATCTCAGTGTTGCACTTAAAGATCCGTCGGTAAGAGCCGTTATATGCAGTCGTGGAGGATATGGGGCCGTGCATATACTCGATCGTCTCGACCTGCTGCCTGTAGGCAATGATCCGAAATGGATTGTGGGATTCAGCGATATTTCGGCACTTCATGCTCTTATGGCCCGTAAAGGCATTGTCTCTGTTCATGCTCCTATGACAAAAGATATTGCCCGGGGCGCTCAAGATCCGGATATTGCTTGTCTGTTTGATATTTTGCGCGGAAAAAAGCCTGTCCACTCATTTCCGGCTTCACGTTTCGATCGTCCGGGACTGGCTACCGGAAGGCTTCTCGGCGGTAATCTTGCCGTGATTGCCGAACTCATCGGTACACCGTTCAATGTCATGCTTCCCGGTTCGATCCTTTTCATCGAAGACATTGAGGAGCCTATCTACAAAATAGAGAGGATATTCTATCAGATGCGGCTGTCGGGCATATTTGACACTTTGGCTGGACTTGTTGTTGGACAGTTTACTGGCAGTAAGCCCAATGCCAACTATTCATGCGTGGAGGAGATGATTTCCGACATGGTTCGTCCCTACAGTTTCCCTGTGGCTATGAATGTTCCGTTTGGTCATGTTGATCACAACATACCCCTTCTTTCCGGATCGAAAGCAACTCTCAGGGTTACCATCGGAGAAAACAACAGTCTTGTCTCCTGGTGACACATGTGTGAATGTGCGTCATGACAATATAAACTCATGTCCATGTAGGGTTGTTTATATTCATGATCACGTTTTCATAAGTTCATCAGTCAACTATGTCGGCAGCACAAAAAAAAATATTTCTCGACCTGCTCCACACTATGATTTTGGTGCTGTCGGTGATCCTTATTGTCTACATATCGGTTGATTCAATAAACGATCGCAATTTTTTGGAAAATCATGACTACATGGTTTTTCAGTTTTGGGTATGTGTGGCTTTTATTTTTGATTTTTTTGTGGAACTATGGCTCTCACAACGAAAATGGGAGTTTATCAGACACCGGTGGTACTTTCTTTTATTGTCGATACCTTATCTGAATATTATACCATTGACAGGCTGGCTTGTTACTGAAGAAGAACTCTATTTTCTGCGTTTTATTCCGCTTGCACGGGGCGCACTTGCACTTTCAATAGTAATCGGGTATATATCTAAAAATAAGTTTTTAGGACTGCTTGTAACCTATTCGTCGATTCTGATATTGGTTACATATTTTGCCGCGCTTATTTTTTATCAGAAGGAAAACAGTGTCAACAGTGGTGTCACCGACTATTGGGATGCATTCTGGTGGGGGTGCTCACAGGCTACTACGCTCGGATGTGACATCTATCCTGTTACAGCTGTCGGGCGCATTCTGTGTTGTATTCTTTCGGCCATGGGCATAGTCATGTTTCCCTTGTTCACGGTATATGCCACTGATGCCATTCAACGTTATTATAGCCGTAAAGTGGACACTACGGTAAACTCACATATAGTCAAGCCATGATATACGCCGATTCATTTATTCCGTCACATGCTATTGCCAGTGACATCATGTCGTTTATCGACAAGTCTCTCGGTGCTGTGGGGCTCGCTCATATAGGCGGTATCGACAAGGTTCTGTATTCTATTGTCATTATTGCAGTCGCTCTTCTGGTAGCTTTTGCCATCAGACATGCCATAATCATTGCGCTGCGTAATATTCTTAAAATGCGGCGCAGTGAGCTTGCCGGGCAGATGCTCGATCTTCGCATCAGCACAAAGTGCACCCACATTGTCACCCCACTTGTGGTCATGTCTTTTGTTCCGTGGGCGTTTGAGGCTCAGCACATGATTCACACAGTCTTGATGCGGACACTCGTGGTGTGGCTATATATAGCGTTTGCTGTTGGTATAAATAGTCTGATATCATTGATCTGGCTTCGTTTTGACAATCGTCAGAATGAAAAAAAACATCCTTTGCGTGGACTTTTGATATCGGCTCACGGCATTGTGTGGGTCATAGTGGCTATCAGTGCCATTGCTGAGATTGCCGGAAAATCTCCTGGTGCGTTGCTGACAGGCATGGCTGCTATGTCTGCTGCGCTTCTGCTTATTTTCAAAGACAGCATACTTGGCTTTGTATCGGGAATTCTTCTTTCGCAAAACGACATGATACGTGTCGGCGACTGGATCATTGTGCCTAATACGCCGGCCAACGGCTCGGTCGAGGATGTCACTCTCACTGTCGTTAAAGTGAGAAACTGGGATAATACACTTGTCATGCTTCCTCCTTACGCTCTTATTTCCGGATCTTTTCAGAACTATCGCGGGATGTTTGAGATCGGGCGTCGGCTTATAGAGATTGATTTTCTGATTGATATGTCAAGCTTGCATAAGGTCGACGACACTTTTATTGCGCGTATCGTCGGAAAATATCCTGAAGTGGAATCCTTTGTAAAAGAATCTGCCAATGCACATGGACTTGTTTTTAACGGAGGTACGGCACCCGTAAACGGTACTATTGATACAAATGCAGGATTGTTCAGGGCTTATCTTTGCAACTATCTTCTCAACCATCCATGCATATCAGGCCAGGAATACCTTATAGTGCGCTTCTTGCCACCGCAGACAGAAGGAGTGTCATTGCAGATATGGTGTTATGCCGATGGCGATGCTGTATCATGGGTCAAATACGAAGCTGTAAGGTCTCAGATTATTGAGCATGTTATAGTGACAGCTTCCGACTTTGATATAGACATTTACAATGCCGGTGCCTATGACATAGACATAAAAGACAACAGTGCCGCTACCGCTACGGTGCAATCTGACCAATCATCACACACATCCCCTCATGAGTAAAAAACTGACAGGTGCAGAAAAAGAAGTGCGTCGCCGTTTGCGTCGCCGCTTTCGCTTTTCTGTTACCGACGAAAACAAATTTTCTCGTATTCTCAATCTGCGTCTGACTGCGCCAGGTGTTATCCTTATGGCGGTTATAGCCGCTATTGCACTTGCTATTGCCGGAACGTTTATAGTCGTGAACACTCCTATGAGAGTACTCCTGCCGGGATATCTGCGAAACGCCCAACGGCAGCAGTATGAGCAGACGGCCATGCGCATTGACAGTATAGCCTCTGAAACAGCCATGCGAAACAAGTATGTCGATAATCTTGTCGCCATACTCAACAGTGATCTTGACACGGTGTTGCCGCCTATTCCCACTGATACAGTATCGCGTATTTACAGTATTGATTCACTCGCTGCTGCTTCGCAGGCTGAAATCGACTTTATCAACAAATATAAAGAGAGGGAAAAATTCAATCTGTCAGTTATGTCGCCAATTGTGGCGCAAGGCATGAAATTTATCAATCCGCTTGATGGTGCAGAGTTGCGACAGCCTGAAAAAAACGAAGATCCGCGTCATGCCACCTTCGACCCTCTTGCTGTACAGCCCGTATCATCCATTTACCGAGGAACGGTGCTTGATGTGTTCAATACTCCTTCCGATGGTATAGTTGTAATTGTACAGCATCCCAATGAGTTCGTAAGCCGTTATTCCGGTATTACAGCTCCTTTTGTTTCTCGTGGCGATAAGATTTCATCTGGGCGTAGGTTGGGACTTGTCGAGCGCGACAAAGCAGCCGATATCACTCGTCCGTCATTTGAGTTGTGGTATAATGGCACTCAGGTCAGTCCAGGTGACTATATCCCATTCTGAAGGTCAATTGTGATATATAATTCCTGAATGTCAATTTTTAAAATGTCAGATGCGGCTATTTCATTGACTGCATCTGGCATTCTTAAATAACTTTTTGGTAAAAATTGAGATTATCAAAAAGTTATCATTATATTTATACCGTAGTGAACCACATCTAATATCATCAGGCATGTTTCGTTTTTTCTAATACTTGCGTCGGCAGCGCTGTCAGCCGGGGCATCTTATCCTTTTATAGGGACATTACGCAACACCAAAGGTAAGCCGGTAAAGGGGGTTAAGGTCTTTCTGCACACTCCTAAGGATGCCGTTAGGTCGGATAAGAATGGGGAATTCAAGTTTGAGGACGTGGATTCCACTGATTTTATATATATCGATTACAAGGGTAAAGAGTACGGTTTTGCTGTGAACGGTCGACATGATATTATGCTTGTGGTGGGGGAGGACAACCGTATTTTTGATAAGGACAATTACGTCGGCGAGACTTTCCACGGCCATCTGATCGACTACAAGGGTAAGCCTATTAGGGGAGCTGTGGTTTATGGGAGTGATCCGTTTGACTATGTTAAGTCAGACCGCGACGGCAACTTTCTGCTCGACAACGTCGTGGATACCGACACGGTGCATATAAAACACGACGGCTACATACACGACATAGCCATGGATGGAAGCAAGGGCATGTACATAAAGATTCAGAGGTCACATGGTCGCAGAATAGACGATGATATAATTGATACAGGCGTGGGATATATGAGACTTAGGGACTATAATGGCCCATATAGCAAGATGACTTCCAAACAACTTGAGGCATGTGGTACGTCGAATATAGCACAAGCCTTGAACTGGATGCCGGGGGTGACTGTATCTCCCGACGGGAAAATATGGATAAGGGGAGGATGGTGCTCTCCTTTATGGGTGGTTGATGGAGTCGCAACTAATCCTGTTGATTTGACCGTAATGGAGGTCAAGAGTATTGTGGTGCTCAAAGACGGTGCTATGTATGGCTCACGTGGTGCCGGCGGAGTTATCATTGTCACTACAAAAGGCAGCGACTTCTGAAGTAAAGTGCCTTCCGCTGTCGGTGGAAGGTAGGGGTATTGCGTTTGCTGCCGCATGCTTGGTTGCCGTCGAAGACGGACGAGCATATCAGGATTTATGTGATATGCAGCGGAGCAGCGACACATGTGTAGCACCGTGCGGGTGACTCGTGATCTACGTGACTTCGTGTCACTCACGTCCATGACTGGCAAACTTCTTTCCAACAAAATGGATGGATAATCAGAAAATTAAAGTTATCTTTAGACTGCATTCAATAACCTCTAAAATCATGAACCATGTGTCGGCTATTATTTTCTCTGCTGCTTGTAGTCTCTGCACTTGCCGCCGGCGCAACCGAGCCGTTTATCGGGACGCTGCGTAACACCAAAGGTAAGCCGGTAAAAGGCGTGAAGGTCTATCTGCATAATCCTAAAGATGCCGTTAAGTCGGATAAGAATGGGGAATTCAAGTTAGAGGACTTGGCCTCCGGCGACACTATCCATATCAGCTATAAAAACATGATTCATAGCTTTGCTGTTGACAACAGGCAGGATATAATGTTTGTGGTCGGGGAAGATAACCGTATATTTGAAATCGGCAATTATGTCGGCGAGACTTTCCACGGTCATCTGTTCGATTATAAGAGTAAGCCTATCAGAGGAGCGGTGGTTTATACGAGCGATCCGTTTGACTATGTGAAATCAGACCGCGACGGAAATTTCCTACTCGACAACGTTGTGGATACCGACACTGTGCATATAAAGCATGAGGGCTATATCCATGATATCGCTATGGACGGCAGCAAGGGCATGTACATAAAGATTCAGAGGTCACATGGTCGCAGAATAGACGACGAGGAGGTGAATATAGGTGCCGGAAGCGTAAGGCTGCGTGATTACAATGGTCCTTACAGCATGATGAATGCCAAGCAACTGGAAGCGACCGGCGAGAGCGATCTTGTGAGAGCTTTAAAGTGGATGCCAGGGGTAAGTGTTTTTGAGGGTAGAATATCGGTAAGAAACTCATTGTGGAGTCCTCTGTGGGTTGTTGACGGCACAGAGATGACGAATTTTCCGGGCCTGACGGTAATGGAGGTGGAAAGCGTTGTGGTGCTGAAAGATGGGGCGGCCTACGGCACTCGAGCCGGCGGAGGGGTTATTGTTGTTACCACCAAGGGCAGCAAATTCTAATTATGGTTAAACTGCCTAACATTTTGGTTGTGAACATAACTATTATTTTTTATACATGGATTTATTCTATGTTGAGAAATAAAAAAATTTAAATTCGGAACCAATATAATTTTATTTGTTGGTTTGTTCTGTTTTAATTTTGAGAATATGTGTAAAAGATAACATATTATATATTTATTTAGACTTTATCGTTACCTTTAGTGAACCGCATCTAATATCATCAGGCGTGTTTCGTTTTTTGTTTTTTCTAATACTTGTGTCGGCAGCGCTGTCAGCCGGGGCATCCGAGCCGTTTATCGGGACTTTGTGTAATACCAAGGGTCGTGCGATAAAAGGGGTGAAGGTCTATGTGCATAATCCGAAGGAAACTGTTAAGTCGGGTAAAAAGGGTGAATTCAAGTTTGATGGTGTAAATCCCGGAGACACGATACATATCAGCTATAAGGGAAAGGTTCACAGCTTCGCCGTAAACGGCAGACATGATATTATGTTTGTGGTAGGAGAGGACGGAAGAATATTTGAGAAAGACAATTACGTCGGCGATGCTTTCCACGGCCATCTGTTCGATTATAAGGGCAAGCCTATAAGAGGAGCTATGGTTTATGGGAGTGATCCGTTTGACTATGTTAAGTCAGACCGCAATGGCAACTTTCTGCTCGACAATATCGTATCTACCGACACTTTGCATATAAAGCATGAGGGCTATATCCATGATATCGCTATGGATGGGAGCAAGGGCATGTACATAAAGATTCAGAGGTCACATGGTCGCAGAATAGGTGGGGATCTTGTGAGTACAGGAGCCGGGATGGTGGATGTAAGGCAGTACAACGGTCCGCGTGCGGTCAGAACGGCTAAAGAGCTCGAAGCTATGGGAACATCAGATCTGGCATTGGCAATGCTTGGAATGAAAGGTGTGACTGTCGGTAGAGACAAAGATGGAAAGCCGGAAGTGTTTATAAGGAATAGAAGAAACCCTCTGTGGATTCTTGATGGGATAAGGATGACAGAGATGCCTGACTTAACCGTGATGGAAGTTGAAAAAATAGAGGTTCTTCACGATGGCGGAATGTATGGCCTGGGCGCATGGAGTGGTGTGGTCAACATCACCACCAAAGGCAGCAGCCGCTAAATCGCTCACGCTGAGGGCTCATGTTGTATGATAATGCTAATATTATGATCTGAGTGGCATGATCTCTTCGGAGCATGAACCGGCGATGTGACTGTATCACATTATCCAACATATTCAATGCCGTGATAATGTGAAATCCGGTGTGACAGGTTTACCGGCTTATTGTCATATATTCCCCTTGCATTCCACCTGCAACGACATATCGCTGCAGGCCGTATCCCTCTTGTGCGGCTTTTCCTGAAATCGGATGACCATAGTTGGTGAAGATGTCATATACACTGCCGCATTTCGGGCAGTAGGCGTTGTTGGCTTTGGTGTCGACAACAATCCTTACAGTAGGCGATTGTTCAACCGGGCAGGCGAGATCATATCCGACCGGATTGCCGTGTATGTCTCCTGCCAGCAGTACACCGCCAAAACCGGTGTATGTAAGAGAGGTATATGGAAAATTAGATGGCTCACGCTCGCTTTTGATAAACCGGCGTGTCTCCAGGGCACCGCTTACGCCATAGATCTCCCATTGTGATTGCGTCTGAAATGCTATTCTTATAGGTGAAGATGGAATGCGATCGTCATCTACGGTATGACACCCGCATAGCGTTACTGTTGCGCTTATGGCGGCTAAAATGCCATAAAAACGCTTCTTTCTCATTTTCCCAGTAGTGAGTCCACTGCTTTGTGCCAGGTCGCGAAATCCATCAGGGCAAGCTGCGATTTCATTCTCTCACGCAGTCGGTCGTTACCGAGATTGCCGGTAGATCCGATATGGCTGTGTTGTAAAACCTTGTCGGGTTTAAACTCTCCTCGCTCGATTGCAAGGCCTACTTGTTTATAGGCGTCGCGGAATGGTACACCCTCTTTTACAAGGCGGTTCACTTCTTCCACTGAGTACATCAGGTCATATCGTGGATCCTCGGCTGTATGCCGGTTCACAGTCATGCCGCCTATCATTCTTCCGGTCATGTCGAGTATGTCGATGAGAGTGTCGAAAGTAGGCAGGAAGTTTTCTTTTATTAGCTGTAGATCACGGAAATACCCCGAAGGCAGGTTCGATGTTATGAGAGTGATCTCATAGGGGAGTGCCTGGATTTTATTGCACTTGGCACGTGTCAGCTCAAATACATCGGGATTTTTTTTATGAGGCATGATTGACGAGCCGGTGGTAAATTCGTCAGGTAGCTTTATAAAGCCGAAGTTTTGCGAGTTGTATAGACAGGCATCCATGGCAAGTTTGCCTACTGTTGCGGCAATATTTCCGAGTGCCTGAGCAACAATACGCTCGGTCTTTCCTCTACCCATCTGGGCATATACGGAATTTATGGCAACCGATTCAAATCCCATAAGCCTGGTCGTGAGGTCGCGATCGAGAGGGAACGATGAGCCGTAACCTGCTGCCGATCCCAGTGGATTGCGGTTTACGACGTTATATGCTGCCGACAATACCGTGATGTCGTCAGTAAGTCCTTCTGCATAGGCTCCAAGCCACATTCCCACTGACGACGGCATTGCTACCTGCAGATGTGTGTAACCGGGGATAGTGACATCGGCATAGCGGTCACTCTGGTTTATGAGTATGTCGAACAAACGGCTCACAGCATCGGCTACTTCCTCGATTTTGGCACGCATCATCAGTTTCAGATCAACAAGGACCTGATCGTTGCGTGACCTGCCGGAGTGAATTTTTTTGCCTGTGTCGCCGAGACGGTTTGTCAGCATCAGTTCGACCTGTGAGTGTATGTCTTCGATTCCAGGCTCGATTTCAAAACCGGGTTTCAGCACTTCGTTGTATATCTCTCTGAGATTCTTTGTCAGGATAGATAGCTCGTCGGCTGCCAGCAGCCCGATCTTCTCAAGCATTCTAATGTGTGCAAGAGAGCCGATAATATCCCATTCGGCTATGTACAGATCCATTTCTCTATCGAGTCCCACAGTATAGCGGTCAACGTCAGAATCAACTTCAGTGTTCTTTTCCCAGAGTTTCTTTGCCATGATACATTATGTTCTTAAATACAAAAATGCGGTAAAAAATCGGGATATCCAATTTTTACCGCATTCGTTGATCTTTATTCAGGAGTTATATGCTCAGTTTATTCATCGATATCTATTGAGAAATCGTCAGGGAGGTCACTGTCGAAATCAAAAGTTTCGTTATTTTTAACTTTCTCATCACTTTCAGTTTCTTCGGAATCGGAACTGTCATCACGATCTTTTGAGACCGGCTTCTTTTTGCCGTTTCCGTGGTCGGCATCATAGAGAGCGGCAAGTATCTTTTCTTCAAGTTCATCGGCAAGCTCTGGATTGTCGTTTATTACCTCCTTTGCTGCCTCGCGTCCTTGTGCTAGTTTAGAGCCGTCATAGCTGAACCATGATCCGCTTTTTTTGATGATATCCAGTTCTACTCCAAGGTCGAGAATTTCACTTGAGCGGGAGATGCCCTCTCCAAACATTATGTCGAATTCGCAACGCTTGAATGGGGGAGCTACTTTGTTTTTGACAACCTTTACTTTTGTGTGACGGCCTATGATGTCATCGTCATTTTTCAGAGTTGTGGAGCTTCGTATGTCGATACGTACAGAAGCATAGAATTTTAGTGCATTTCCGCCTGTTGTCGTTTCCGGATTGCCGAACATGACGCCGATCTTTTCCCGAAGCTGGTTGATGAAGATGCAAGTGGTGTTGGTTCTTGAGATAGTGCCGGTGAGTTTGCGCATTGCCTGCGACATGAGGCGCGCGTGGAGACCAACGTTTTTGTCTCCCATTACACCTTCGATTTCTGCCTTGGGAGTTAGCGCTGCAACTGAATCGACAACCACAATGTCGACGGCTGATGAGCGTATCAGTTTCTCGGTGATTTCAAGAGCCTGCTCTCCGTTATCGGGCTGGGATATAAGAAGGTTGTCGGTATCTACACCAAGAGCTTCGGCATAGAAACGGTCAAATGCATGCTCTGCGTCGATAAGGGCGGCTGTTCCGCCGGCTTTCTGGCATTGTGCTATAGCATGTAGAGCGAGAGTGGTCTTACCCGACGACTCCGGGCCAAAAATCTCGATGATTCTTCCTTTAGGGAAACCTCCCACACCGAGTGCGTAGTTCAAGCCTATCGAGCCTGTCGGAATTACCTCGATTTTGTCTATCTTCTCTTCTCCGAGTTTCATTATCGACCCGTGACCATGGTCCTTCTCTATTTTGGCAAGAGCCTGGGCAAGAGCTTTGGCTTTAACGTCGCGGGGATCTGTTGCTGCCACTTCTTTGCTGCCTTTTTTAGCCTTGACTGCTTTTGTGTTCTTTTCCATTATCTTGTTACTGTTTTTTTATTCAATCATTGTATGGCAAAAATAGTTCACGGCATGGGCCGTTTTATTGTACCCGTGCGTTATTGTGTGTTAATTTTTGCCTCCGTTACGATAATAGCGGCACACTTCTTTAAGACCACATTCAAGACAAAGCGGACGACGGGCCTTGCACATATAGCGTCCGTGAAGTATCAGCCAGTGATGGGCGCGTGCGAGTTTGTCCTTGTCAAACCCTTGGGTAAGAGCTTTCTCTGTTTCAAGCGGAGTGCGCGATCCGGTAGTCAGACCAATACGCTCGCTCACCCTGAACACATGGGTGTCGACAGCCATGGCTGCCTGTCCGAAAACAACCGACAGGATTACATTGGCGGTTTTTCTGCCGACTCCCGGAAGTTTTGTAAGCTCATCGATACTCGACGGTACTTCGCCTCCGTATTTTTCAGTCAGTGTTTCAGCCATCCCTTTCAACAGCTTTGATTTGTTGTTGGGATAGGTTACCGACTTGATGTATTCTTTTATTTCGTCGACAGATGCTGCTGCCATTGTCTCCGCGTCGGGAAATGCCTCGAAAAGAGCAGGTGTGATAAGATTTACACGTGCGTCGGTGCATTGTGCCGACAGAATCACTGCCACCAGAAGTTCGTAAGGGGATTTATATTGCAGTTCGGTTTTCGGATCCGGCATTGTTTGCTCAAACCATTCCGTGACATGCCTGTATATTTCCCCTTTTTTCATTTTCTAAGGTTTTCTGATAGTTGTTGGGGCTAAAAATTAGCGGGCGGCTGTAAATTCTTCAAGGAATCTCACGTCGTTTTCCGAGAACATGCGCAGATCCTTTACCCTGTATTTCAGATTGGTGATGCGCTCGATTCCCATGCCGAGTGCGAATCCGCTGTATTTTTTGCTGTCGATACCGCAGGATTCAAGCACATTCGGATCCACCATGCCGCAACCGAGGATTTCCACCCAGCCGGTATGTTTGCAGAAGTTGCAACCTTTACCGCCGCATAGGTGACACGAGATGTCCATTTCTGCCGAAGGTTCGGTAAACGGAAAATAGCTCGGACGCAGGCGTATCTGTGTTTCATTGCCGAACATCTCGCGGGCGAAGTACAGCAAAGTCTGTCGCAGATCGGCAAACGACACATGCTCGTCGATATATAGAGCCTCCACCTGATGGAAGAAACAGTGGGCGCGCGCCGAAACAGCTTCGTTGCGGTATACACGTCCGGGACAGATGATACGGATAGGCGGTTCCTGCTTTTCCATTACTCTTGTCTGAACGGACGAGGTGTGGGTGCGCAGAAGCACGTCAGGCTCCCGTTGGATGAAGAACGTGTCCTGCATGTCGCGGGCTGGATGGTCGGGAGCAAAGTTAAGAGCCGAGAACACATGCCAGTCATCCTCTATTTCCGGACCCTCGGCGATCGAGAATCCAAGACGGCGGAATATCGAGATGATTTGTTCCCTGACGATTGAAATCGGATGTCGGCTTCCAAGGGTAATCGGAGCAGCTGTGCGTGTCATGTCGAGGCTGTTGGCGTCCTCGCTGTGGAGGTTGTTCTCCACTTGCTCGCGCAGGTTGGCGATATGATCGGTAAGCTGTGTCTTCAGTTCATTGAGAGCTTGGCCTACAGCCTTTTTGCTTTCGGCAGGAACTGTGCGAAACTCATTCATAAGGGTTGAGATCTCACCCTTTTTGCTCAGATATTTGATGCGCAGTGCCTCAACCTCCTCTGCGGTGGTAGCCGACAGTTTGGATATTTGCTCCTTGAGCTGTTCTATCTTTTCAAGCATTTTACACACTCTCTAATTCTTTCAGCCGGGCTACATATTTCCCGATGATGTCAAATTCAATATTCACCCGATCCCCCTCTTTCAGCTTACAGAAATTTGTATGCTCAAGTGTATAGGGGATTATGGCCACGCGAAAACTTTTCGGCGTGGAGTCACACACGGTAAGGCTCACGCCGTTTACAGTCACCGATCCCTTTTCGACTGTCATGTATCCTTTCTTGACGAGATCGGTTGTTACTTCATACTCAAACTTGAAGTAATGGCTGCCCTCGACTTCCTCGATCTCGGTGCAAATTGCAGTGCAGTCTACATGCCCCTGCACGATGTGACCGTCAAGGCGTCCGTTCATCTTCATGCTGCGCTCCAGATTCACGAGTGAACCGGCTGTGAGTTGGCCGAGATTGCTTCGCCGCAGAGTTTCCTCTATGGCTGTCACGCGGTATGTACCGTTGCTGTTGAGTTCAACCACTGTCAGGCACACACCGTTGTGCGATACCGATTGATCGATTCGTAGCTCATCGGCAAATGATGATCTGACTGTCAGTTGGAGGTTTCCATCCCTGCGTTCTGCCGATATCACTTGCGCTGCTTCCTCTACAATTCCTGAAAACATGATTTTTGGTGTGTGTCGTGAGGTTGGTTTGTAAATCTATGAAGGACTGGAGAAAGATTATTCTTCCTCCTCCTTCATGTTGTGAAAGACGTTCTGCACGTCCTCGTCTTCCTCGAGTTTTTCAAGAAGTTTATCAAGTGCAACACGCTGTTCGGCGGTAACTTCTTTTAGTTCGTGGGGAATACGCTCAAATTCAGCGCTTACTATTTCAAATTCGTTGCCTTCGAGATATTTCTGTATATTGGCGAATTCTTCAAATGCGCCATAGAGGATGATTTCGTCCTCGTCGGCTTCGATTTCGTCTACGCCATAGTCGATCAGCTCAAGCTCCAGATCCTCAAGAGATATGCCGTCTTTCGACTTGATCTTGAAAACACTCTTGTGGTCGAATAGGAACGTCAGCGAGCCTTGAGTGCCAAGGTTGCCTCCATAACGGGTGAAATAAGAACGCACATTTGCCACAGTACGGGTATTGTTGTCAGTGGCAGCTTCTACGAAAATAGCAATGCCGTGAGGGCCATATCCCTCATAGGTTATTTCCTTGTAGTCGCTTGCATCTTTGTCTGTAGCTTTTTTGATAGCCCGCTCTACTGTGTCCTTAGGCATGTTTGCTGCCTTGGCGTTCTGCATAAGAGCACGCAGGCGGGGGTTGGTTGTTGGGTCCGGGCCACCTGATTTGGCGGCTATGGTGATTTCCTTACCGATGCGCGTGAATGTACGCGACATGTTGCCCCAGCGTTTCATCTTGCGGGCTTTGCGATATTCAAATGCTCTTCCCATGGGAAGTGATGATATGTGGTTTTTACTGTTTGGATTTTCAAACTCTTTAACGCAGTGATGCTCCGAGGCGCTTCTCAAGAGAGAGCGTGACTTTCTGCATTACTGCATCGATCTGCTTGTCCTGGAGAGTTTTCTCGTCATCCTGAAGAGTGATGGCGATAGCATAGCTCTTTTTGCCGGCAGGAAGATTTTTTCCTTCGTATACATCGAAGAGTTCAATGTTCTTGAGAAGACGTTTTTCTGCCGAACGTACGGTCTGCTCTATCATTTCCATTGTGACTGATGAGTCAATAAGCAGTGCGAGATCACGGCGCACAGGCATTGTACGAGGCAGGGGAGTGAATTCGGCATTTCGCTTGAGTGCGAGTGACACAAGTGCGCTCCAGTCAAGCTCGGCATAGAAAACAGGCTGTTTGATACCCATTTTGCGTAATAGAGACAGAGAGAGTACGCCCATTGTGCCGAGTCGTTTTCCCGAACGTGTCGATATTGTCATCTGATTCTCATATACATCGTCAGGTTCGGTCACGTTGAGTGCGATTTCACGGGTATTTAATCCAAGACGGGCTATCACATTGCTTACGACAGCTTTGAGATCGAAGAATGTCGATGGGCGTGCGCTGTATGCCCAGTTGCCTTCGTTCATGTCTCCGGTGATCCAAAGAGCCAGACGTGATTCCTCTTTGAACGGGCGCAGCGGTTGTTCTTTGGTTGATACTTCTTCCGGATTGAAGAAGTATACATTTCCGCTTTCATAGAACCGCAGATTTGAATTCTTGCGGTTGATGTTATGCGATATTGATTCAAGTCCTCCGAAAAGCAAGGTCTGGCGCATTACGCTCAGGTCATTGCTAAGGGGATTGAGAAGTCTTACACAATTGTCAGCCGGCCATCGGTTAACCCCTTCATAGTATGATGTCGATGACAACGAATTATTGAGTATTTCGTTAAATCCTGTTGCCGAGAGCTGTTCGCTGATGGTGCGCAGCAGGTCATCGGCAGCGTCAGTAGGAGTCTGGAATGAAAGAGAGGCATGGAGCTGATCTCCGGCGGCTATATTGTTGTAACCGTATATTCGAAGTATATCTTCGATCACATCGCACGGACGTCGCACGTCCACCCTGTAGGTCGGTACTTCCAGACAGATTTCATCGTTGCTGGGGCGCTCGGTTGATTTTATTTCAAGAGACGCGAGTATAGAGTTGACCGTATCCTTGGGAATCTCTTTTCCGACCAGTGCATTCAGTTTGCTGTAGCTCAGGGTTACAGGATAAGGAGCGATAGTTTCGGGATAGATATCGACAGGTTCGCCGCATATCTCACCTCCGGCAAGCTCTTTGACTAAAAGTGCTGCAAGCTTTATCGCATAAAGGCAGATGTTGGGATCAGTTCCACGTTCGTAGCGGAATGAGGCGTCAGTAGACAGTCCGTGGCGTCTTGCTGTCTTTCTGACCCATGTCGGGTTAAAATAGGCGCTCTCAAGAAATATATCGGTAGTCGATTCTGTCACTCCGGAATTCAGGCCTCCGAATACTCCTGCTATGCACATAGGTCCGTCGCCACCGCATATCATAAGGTCTTTTTCCGAAAGCTTGCGTTCTATACCGTCGAGTGTGACAAAGGGAGTCCCTTCGGCTACAGTCTTGACAGTCACTTTGTCGGCTTTGATCTGCGACAGATCGAAGCAGTGAAGAGGCTGTCCGAGACCAAGCAGTATGTAGTTGGTGATATCTACGATGTTGTTGATTGGACGTTGGCCGATAGATGTAAGCCGTTCTTTGAGCCATTCGGGGCTTTCCGAAACTTTCACACCTCTGATAGTCAGTCCGCAATAACGTGGACAGGCTTCGGTGTTCATCACCTCCACCTCAAGGCCGCCATCGTTGCGGTCGGCTTTGAAAGCATCTATATTGGGTTTATTGGCTTTGGCTGGACGGTCATGTGTGCAAAGCCAAGCCGAAAGATCACGCGCTACTCCGTAATGCGATGCCGCGTCAACGCGGTTAGGGGTCAGATCCACTTCAAGTACGTGATCACTTGTCAGCTTGTAATATTCTGCTGCAGGTGTACCAGGTTTTACATCTTCGTGGATCACTATGATTCCGTCATGGGAGTTTCCTACACCGATTTCATCTTCGGCGCAGATCATCCCGAAAGAATCCTGACCGCGCATGCGACCTTTCTTTATAGTGAATTCCTTTCCGTCAGGCGTGTAAAGAACAGTCCCGATTGTGGCGACTACGACAGTCTGTCCGGCTGCGACGTTTGGAGCGCCGCACACTATCTGCACAGGGCCGTTGGCGTCCCCGATGTCTACAGTCGTGATGTGAAGATGATCGCTGTCGGGGTGATCGACACAAGTGAGTACTTTTCCGATCACAAGACCACGGAGGCCGCCGCGTATCGATTCTACCTCCTCTACCGATCCAGTTTCAAGACCTATCGATGTGAGAGCTTCGGCCAGGCGTTCGGCCGAAAGGTCGAAGTCGATATAATCGCGAAGCCATTTATAGGATATATTCATTTACTCCAGTGGATGATTGATGTGCACTTTCTATTAATGCGCAAAAATAACTATTTTTTCAATAAAATTCAAACCTCTTGCACACACCCTGTTTCTTGGTCAGAAAACACATAAAAAAGTGCTATCTTTGAGCAGAAAAATCACAATATGTTTTCACTATGAACTATGTAATTCTTGCAGGTGGACTTGGATCGCGTTTCCAAAAGGAGGGCCACATGGTTCCCAAACCACTTGTTCAGCTTCTTGGCCAGCCTATGATAGGCCGCCTGATAAAGACTCTTTGCAAATTTGGCGCAGAGCGCATTCAGGTCGCGGCTAATGCCCGTATGCCTCAGTTGATAGAATATCTTGAGCAGCTTGTTGCCGAGGGATATCCGGTAGTTGTGAATCCCGTGATAACTGACAACTCCTATGTCAGTCTGCGTGAAGGTGCCCGTGGCATTGACGGAAAGTTCATTGCAATGACTGTTGATGCCATTTTTACCAACGAGGAATTCGGTCGTTATGTCGATGCAGTAGCTAAAACCGACGACAACACCATACTCATGGGGCTAACCCGTTTTGTCGATGACGAGAGTCCGCTATATGCCAGAATCAATGATGATGGTGAGATTATAGACTATCGTTATGGTGGAGAACCTTTTACTGAGGGAACAATCGTATCGGCCGGTCTTTATGGATTGTCGGGAAAAGCTATGCGGAAAATCGTCGACGAAGACAAGCATCCGACATCGCTGAGTGATTTTCAGCGTATCCTTGCCGCTGAAACCGATATGAAGGTTCTTCCGTTTGAGTTTGAGAAAGCTTTTGATGTTGATAATCTTCACGACCGGGGTGCAGCGGAAGAATTCCTACGGAATGCCAACGGAGAGTGAGGCTTAGGGGATTATGAATAACAATGCTCTTGCATTCACAGCCTTGAGCCGTGAATATTGCGACACGCTTGCTTCGGCATCGTCTGGTTCTCCGTCTCGGTTTGTTGGTTCGATGCTGAAGCTTTTGCCTCGCATATATATTGCCGCGTCCGATCTTAAGCCTTCGGCTGCTATGTTGCTTGAAGAGGAGGATGACTCATGGCTGAATCCTGTTCTCGATGAGCAGGCCTATGATGATGTGCGTGCTTCGGTTGCTGTGCTCATGGGTGAAGAAGATGTGTTTCTTGAGGTGTTTGAGGAAGACATGAAGTATAGCGAGACTCCGGTTGCGGCAAGTATATCCGAAAGTCTTGCCGATATATATCAGCAGCTGTTTAATTTTCTATACACTGTCGCTGACTCGACCGATGATGTCATTGACAGTGCGATTTTAGCAGTTCGCACTTCATTTAAAGAATTCTGGTCACAGACCCTTCTAAACGTACTTCGGGCATTAAATCATCTTTTGGCAGCCGGACTGTTGCCTGCCGACAGCGACGATGAAGGCATGGATTGAGGCTATGAGGCTGCGCACACTCCCCGTTTCTACGGCCGGAGTGTTTGCTTCGTGGGCTATCGCTGCCGACAGCCCTGTCTTTCGATGGATTCCGGCTGTAATATGCCTTCTTTTTGCTGTAGGAGCTCAGATTGCCTCTAACTTTGCAAATGAGTATTATGATTACCGTGACGGTTTGGATCGTCCGGGACGATCGGGGCCGAGACGGGGTGTCACAGAGGGAGACATTTCCCCAAAGGCAATGAAAGCAGCTACCTATGCCCTTCTTGCGGTAACATCGGCACTTGGCCTGTTACTTATTATGTGGGGAGGGTGGTGGCTGATTGCAGTCGGAGCAGTCATACTGCTCGGAGCTCTTGCCTACAGTGCCGGTCCTTGGCCTCTTTCCCGTCATTGTCTTGGCGAGGTCATGGTCATAATCTTTTTTGGAATTGTACCTGTCAACTTCACATGCTGGCTTGTCTCAGGCCTATGGTCGGTTGAATCTTTGCTTGTTTCTGTCGCTATCGGTTTGATGGGAGCGAATGTGCTGATTGTAAATAACTATCGTGATGCTGACGATGATGCCGCTGTGGGCAAGCACACGTTGGCTACACGATTTGGCCGTAAAGCCATGCATCGGCTGTATCTTGCCAATGCTGTTGTCGCCAGCTCGCTCACTTTGCTGGCATCTTGTCAATTCATTTTTGCCGCTGCGATATATTTGACGGTGGCATATTTTATTTGGCGTCGCATGAAGCTGCCTGAGAATCCGGAACAGGCATATCTTGCTGCTCTTAATCCGCTTCTGGGCATGACTGCATGTTCGATGCTTATTTATGCAATCACTCTTTTTCTTTGAATTATGGCAAATACCCTTCCTCCGTTGGCTGAACGTCTGCGACCACGTTCGCTCGACGATTATATCGGACAGACCCACCTCGTGGGAGAGGGGGGTGTTGTCCGGCGCATGATTCAGAGTGGCAGTATAGCTTCGTTTATACTCTGGGGGCCTCCAGGAGTAGGAAAGACAACACTTGCCCGAATTGTATCCGGTGCTACGGGTAACGCGTTTTTTACGCTTAGTGCAGTTACTGCCGGTGTCAAAGAAGTTAGGGAGGTACTTGACCGTTGTAAGGCAGAGTCTGTAAGCGTTTTCTCAAAAGGCCGGCCGATACTTTTTATCGACGAAATTCACCGGTTCAACAAAGCGCAGCAGGATAGTCTGCTCGGAGCGGTTGAAAACGGCACTGTCACACTTATTGGTGCGACTACCGAGAATCCTTCCTTTGAGGTTATACGCCCACTTCTTTCGCGTGCTCAGATTTATACTCTCAGGCCGCTTGAGGCTTTGGACCTGCAGAAGCTGCTTGATAGGGCTGTGGCGACTGACGAGATTTTGTCAAGACGCGATGTGAAAATCGAGTCTGTTGATGCTTTGTTTCGCTTCTCAGGGGGTGATGCCCGGAAACTACTGAATATACTCGACCTTCTTGAGCAGTCGACTCCGCATGGTGAGCCACTGATAGTCTCCGATGCAAACGTTACATCCTCCCTTCAGGAAAATCCGGCTGCTTATGACAAAGGAGGGGAGATGCACTATGATATTATTTCGGCATTTATCAAAAGTATCAGGGGAAGCGACCCTGATGCAGCGGTCTATTGGCTGGCTCGAATGATAGCCGGGGGAGAGGATCCTGAGTTTATTGCCCGGCGTCTGGCGATAGTTGCGGCCGAGGATATAGGTCTTGCCAACCCTAATGCATTGCTTCTCGCCAATGCAACTTACGATATATTGCGTAAGATTGGAATGCCTGAAGGTCGTATACCGTTGGCGGAGTGTACTGTTTATCTTGCCAATTCTCAAAAGAGTAATTCGGCTTATCGATCCATAGACGCTGCATTGGCCAAGGTAAGGGAAACGGGTGATTTGCCGGTGCCGTTGCATCTGCGCAATGCACCTACATCGCTGATGAAAGATATGGGCTATGGCGCCGACTATAAATATGCGCATGATTATCCCGGAAATTTCGTGCGTCAGCAATTTCTGCCTGACCGATTAGTCGGTACACGTTTCTGGCATGCATGTCGAAACTCTCAGGAAGATCGTCTTGAGGAACTGCGCAAGTCTCGTTGGGGATAATGAATGAATACCGGAAAAGCATTGGAGAATCATCTATGGTAAGTCTGAGAAAATTGTTGTTATGCGCCGCTATTGTTTGTTCGGTGTTATATTGTTGTCCTGTTATGGCGCAGCAGCCATTATATAAACAGGCGTCTGCTTCTGTTGAGCATAGAGTAAATGATCTGATCGGCAGGATGACCGTCGATGAGAAGGTGGCTCAATTGTGTTGTCCGTTGGGATGGGAAATGTACACAAAGACCGGCGATAATGAAGTTTCGGTTTCTGAGTTGTATAAAACTAAAATGAAAGATGCGCCGGTTGGATCGTTGTGGGCTGTGCTGCGTGCCGATCCGTGGACACAGAAGACCTTGGAAACAGGTTTGAATCCTGAATTGGCGGCAAAGGCAATCAACGCATTACAGAAATATGCAGTGGAGGAGACTCGTCTCGGCATTCCGGTGCTGTTTGCCGAGGAGTGTCCTCATGGGCATATGGCGATTGGAACGACGGTATTCCCTACGGCGTTGTCGGCAGCAAGCACGTGGAATGAGGATCTGATGTATGAAATGGGGGAGGCTATCGCTCTTGAGGCCCGTCTGCAAGGGGCAAATATAGGCTATGGGCCGGTTCTGGATATTGCTCGAGAACCGCGATGGTCACGCATGGAGGAAACCTTTGGAGAGGATCCTGTTCTTACTTCTATTATGGGAGTGGCTATGATGAAGGGGATGCAGGGTGAAGTGCAGAATGACGGGAAGCATCTTTATTCGACATTGAAGCATTTTGCTGCATATGGTGTGCCTGAATCCGGGCATAATGGGGCACGTGCAAGTTGCGGTATGCGTCAGTTGCTGTCGGAGTATCTGCCTCCATTCAAAAAAGCTGTAGAGGAGGGTGCGGCGACAATCATGACATCCTACAACTCTATCGATGGTGTGCCATGCACAGCCAACAGGGTATTGCTGACTGATTTGTTGCGTGGTCAATGGGGCTTTGACGGCTTTGTTTATTCTGATCTTTTGAGTATAGAAGGGATTTCCGGTATGGGTGTGGCTGTGGACAGCAAGGATGCTGCGGTAAAAGCTCTGAAAGCAGGTCTGGATATGGATTTGGGAGGAAATGCTTTCGGACGTAACTTGAAGTCTGCCTATGAGGATGGGGCGGTCTCAATGGATGATATTGATAGAGCAGTAGCCAATGTGTTGCGTCTGAAATTCAGAATGGGACTATTTGAGAATCCCTATGTTTCGCCTGATGAGGCCAAAAAGCTGGTACGGTCTGAAAAGCATAAGAATCTTGCACGTCAGGTCGCACGTGAGGGAGTGGTGCTGTTGAAAAACGATGGAATATTGCCGTTGAGTAAACAGATCGGTCATATTGCGGTTATCGGTCCCAATGCCGATATGATGTACAATCAGTTGGGTGACTATACCGCCCCTCAGGACCGGAGAGAAGTGATGACTGTGCTTGATGGTATTCGGGCAAAAGTGTCGAATAATACCAAAGTGACGTATGTAAAAGGATGTGCGGTGCGCGACACTGTGATGTCGGATATTGCGTCGGCTGTAGCGGCTGCAGAAGAGGCCGATGTTGTGGTTTTGGTCGTAGGCGGATCAAGTGCACGCGATTTCAAGACAAAATATATTGATACTGGAGCCGCCACTGTTGCTGAAGATACAAAAACACTTCCCGATATGGATTGCGGAGAAGGTTTTGACCGCAGTTCCCTTCGTTTGCTCGGTAATCAGGAAAAACTTATAAGAGCTGTTGCGGAAACAGGGAAACCGCTGGTGGTAATTTATATTCAGGGACGGCCCTTGAATATGAATCTGGCATCGGAAAAATCGGATGCGTTACTCACAGCCTGGTATCCGGGAGAACAAGGGGGAATGGGCATAGCCGACATATTGTTTGGAGATTACAGCCCTTCAGGAAGGCTGCCGGTTTCTGTACCTCGCAACGAGGGGCAGTTGCCTGTCTTTTATTCACAGGGCTTACAGCGGGATTATGTGGAGGATAAAGGTACGCCGCTTTATGCTTTTGGCTATGGCTTGAGTTATACAGAATTTTCTTATAGCGACCTTTTGTTGAGTAAAGGGTGTGACAACGAAATATTACAGACTGTCAGTTGTAGGATAACCAACACTGGAAATCGTGATGGAGAGGAAGTTGTGCAGCTCTATATATGTGATAAAGTCGCATCTGTATCTCAACCTCCTGTTTTGTTAAAAGCTTTCAGGAAAGTATTTCTTAGGAAGGGAGAAAGTCGGCAGATTACATTTGACTTGAAGAAAAATGATCTTGCGATATATGATTATGATGTGAATTTTGTGGTGGAACCTGGAGAGTTTAAAGTAATGATCGGTGCGGCTTCCAACGATATACGCCTTGAGGGTAAGTTTACTTTATAGAATGTGATATAATAAAAAATGTAAAAATAACCGCAGGGATAATCAGAATTTGTTAATTTTGCGCACATACCAAAAATGTTCAATAAGCTCTAAATGAAAACGATCGACCATCTTCTTGCGGAAAAACTGTTGGGAATCAGTGCTATTAAACTTCAGCCGGACAATCCCTTTACATGGGCATCGGGTTGGAACTCTCCGATCTATACCGACAATAGAAAGACTCTCTCATATCCGGATATACGCACTTTTATCAAGGTTGAGCTTTGTCGTATGATTATGGAGAACTTCCCTGAAGTGGATGCTGTTGCCGGCGTTGCGACCGGTGCAATCGCCCAGGGCGCTCTTGTTGCCGATGAACTCAATTTGCCGTATGTCTATGTGCGTTCATCGCCCAAAGATCATGGTCTGGAAAATCTTATAGAGGGTAATCTTATGCCCGGACAAAAGGTCGTTGTAATCGAGGATCTCATTTCAACAGGCAAAAGTTCGCTTAAAGCTGTCGAGGCAGTGCGCAATGCAGGGTGTGAGGTTGTCGGTATGGCAGCTATTTTCACCTACGGCTTCCCTGAGGCGGAAGAGGCTTTCCGCAATGCGAGTGTACAACTTTGCACTCTTGGCAACTATAACACTATGCTTGAGGTTGCAGTTGAGACGGAATATATCCGTGCATCAGATGTAGAGACTCTTAAGGAATGGCGTACAAATCCTTCGGAGTGGACTCCAGTTTCGAGATAAACCAAGGTGCGTCATAACCAAAGCATTGATAAATAATGGCAAAATTCACGAGTGCTCCTGCATCGGTCGCGATGCCTGTTGAAGCTCTATTTGAGAAATTCAACGATCTTACCATATTGCAGGGTATGCTCGATAAACTCCCTGAGGAGCAGAGGTCCAAGGTCGGAGATGTGGTTTTTGATAAGGATTCGTTGTCTATCAAAACTCCACAGGTAGGAGAGATCAAGTTTGTTGTAAAAGAGCGCGTTGCTCCTTCAAAGGTCGTTTTCGGCACAGAATCATCGCCTGTTCCTCTTACGCTTACAGCTCTTTTCAAGTCCGATGGTCCTGATACTTCGACTGTATCAGCTGAAACTGATGTCGAGATACCTGCAATGCTGAAGCCTTTTATCGGTCCGCAGATGCAAAAAGCTACCGACCAGTTTGGCCAGCTTATCAGCCAGATTGCGAAGGCTAACGCCTGAGATATAGATATATTAATAAAAAATCCTGCCTTTTTCGGGGCAGGATTTTTTATTAGGACTTGGCGATGTTATTTCCCTTCGACAATATCCATGATGCGTTGCGGTATCGAAGTATTGTCGATGATACCCGAGAAGTCTTGGCAATCCACTCCTATTGCATACACAGGTGTATAGCCTCCGGTATGTCCGGTTGTTGTCCATCCTATACCGCATATATCGTTGAATACTTTGAAAACGGCAGTAGTGAATCCGCTGAAATTGTTGTAGAGAGTCTTCTGTTCGTCGCCGCTACGCTGCTCAAAAGTCTGCTCAAACTTCTCTTTAAGCATTTCTGTCTGCTTTTCGTTTACAGGAACAGCTGTCCAGAAACCGAGTTTTTCTGTAAGAAGTTCTTTCATATCATCCCATCGGTATATGCGACGAGATCTAAGCATAGCTTTCAGCAAATCGTTGAATCCATCTTTGGAAATGCGTTGAGAATCAATATAGAGCGGACGGAAATCGTAGCTTAGAAACGAGTTTCCGATGCTGAGACCACCGGTATCGTGGTCGGCTGTTACTACGATGAGAGTTTCATCGGGATGCTGTAGATAGAATTTGTAAGCTATTTCCAATGCTTCGTTGAAACTGATTATATCCTTTATCACAGTGCCGCCGTCCTGGCTGTGAGCCGCATGGTCGATATCACCGCCTTCTACCATCATGAAAAATTTATCGGGGCTCCACTTCATCAGATGGTCAAGACATGCTTGTGTTATGTCAGGAAGAAGTATTCCGCCATTTACTGAATCGATAGCATAGGCGGGTTTGCTCACTATGCTGTCGGGGAACACCATGAAGACTTTTTTGCTTTTTGAAGCTCGTGCTTCGTCGATGCCCTTTAAATAATCTACATTGTTCTTTTTGAATGCATCAAGGATTCCGGTGTCTTTTCCGTCTTTATCCTTAAGTCCGCGAAGATATGATCCGGCTATAAACTCATATCCGCATTCTGCCGCCTGCTTTCCTATCTGGGCATGCATTCCACGGTTTGGCACATGGGCATAGAATGCACCCGGTGTGGCATCGTCGGGGCATACATTGGTAGTAATGCCTATGCCGTAGCCTTTTTCTTGTAGTCGCTTGGCAATAGAGGTCACAGAAACAGTATCGGCGTCCATTCCGATCATACTGTTTTTGGTCTTGTGTCCGGTGGCAAGAGCGGTGCCTGCGGCGGCAGAATCGGTCACAGGCCGTGTCGCTGAATATGTGGTTGCATTTCCGATTGCGGGAAACTGCATCATAAGCAGGGGGGTATCGTTGCCTTTCAGCCGATTGTAAGTCTGTGCGGCAAGAGTATGAGGCACACCCATGCCGTCGCCGATGAAATAGAATATGTAACGTGGCGCATCGGCAACAGCAGATGTTGTGGCCAATGAAAGAGCCGCAGAGACAAGAATGGATTTAAGGTTCATAATTATCAGATAGTAACATTTGAGATGCTACAAATTTAACTAATTTTAGACAGGATGGACAATAGGTTTGCAATTAAACTTTCATAAATTGCAGAGGTCAAAAACAAACAACACACAAATGTCTCGGCTATGAACAGATTATTTTTCAAAACATGCGTGATAGCTGTTGCTGTAGCAATCTGCTCGTCGACTTCCTGGGCAGATAACCGTCGTGATAACAGAGGAGACGGACAGCGTCAGCATGGAACAGAGCAGCGGGGACAGCGTCCTGGCACACGAAACAACCGCACAGAAACAAAGGCGCAAAAAAACAGGAATAAAGATAAAAGTTTCTCAGATTCAAGACGTCCCGATAATCACGATAAGGTAAAACCGGACAGCAAAAAAAATAATCGGCCTGTGCCGGGACAGCGTCCGGGAGCAAATAAGCCGGCTGCGCCTGACAAATGGGACCGGAACCGTCCATCTCATTCGTCTCCTGCCCATAGGCCATCGTCCCCTCACCGTCCTTCTCATCCGATAGCTCCGCCACATCCGGCTCCAAAGCCTGCTCCCCGTCCGCATCCGCATCATGGAGCTTTTGTGCCGCACCACCCTCATGCGCCGTTTTATGTACATGCTCCCCGCCCAAGACCGCATCGTCCGGCGGTATGGCGTCCTGTTGGCCGTCCGATTTCTTTTGGTCAGGCTCTTCTTGGTCTGACACTCGGTGCTACATTCAATATCTCTCTTGAATATCTTTATGATAGCGGTTATACTGTAGGCGGTTATGGGTCGGATGCCATATACCTCAACAATGTCAGTATGATGAACTATCTTTGGCCTGAGGCATCGATGTTCTATCGAGGCGGAAGACTTGTATCTACAGTCTATACCTATGCGTCGGCTTATAATAACGCATCCCGTTACAATAATCTGCTAAACATGCTCACGATGAATTATGGTTCTCCTTATGTCACTCCTACCGATCGGGGTATGTCGTCAACATGGTGGAATGGTGACGGGTCATACGTAACTCTCAATTATGAGTCGGGTTATGGACCTTCAGGTTCTTTGGGATATTATACTACACTTACTTTCGGCAATTGAAATCAGGACATAATGTCATATACAACAGCAGGAGTCTCTATAGAGGCTCCTGCTGTTGTATATGAGGCTTGTTTATTTTGTTGCGGCAAGTGGAGGGTAGTCTACGGAGTAGTGAAGCCCTCGTGATTCCTTACGTTCTTTTGCCTGGCGCATTATGAGATAAGCTACATCTATAACATTGCGTAGCTCACATATATCGCGGGAGACTTTGGAGTGTCTGAACAGGTTTTCGGTTTCGCGATATAGTATATCGAGTCGATTCCATGCACGATCGAGTCTCAGATTGCTTCTTACGATGCCGACATAGTATCCCATAATCTGGTTTACTTCTTTCAGGCTCTGTGTTATTAGCACCATTTCCTCAGGGTGGCGCGTCCCTTCATCATTCCAGTCAGGTATGTCGTTGCGGAATGAGTACCTCGATAGTGTAGAGCGCGAGTGACTTGCTGCGGCTTCTGCATATACTACTGCCTCTATCAGAGAGTTTGATGCAAGACGGTTTCCTCCGTGCAGTCCGGTGCAGGAGCATTCTCCCAAAGCATAGAGCCGATGGATTGTCGACTCGCCGTTACCGTCGACCTTGATGCCTCCGCAAAGATAGTGTGCGGCAGGGGCTACAGGAATATAGTCTTTTGTGATGTCGATACCAGTCTCAAGACAGTGCTGATATATATTGGGGAAATGACGTTTGGTTTCTTCCGGATCTTTGTGGGTGACGTCGAGATATACATGGTCGTCTCCGTTTAGCTTCATTTCGCTGTCGATAGCACGGGCTACGATGTCGCGTGGGGCAAGTGACAGGCGGGGATCATATTTGTGCATGAATTCCTCTCCCTTGAGATTGCGCAATACGGCTCCGTATCCTCGCATAGCTTCAGTGATAAGAAATGACGGGCGGTCACCGGGATTGTATAGAGCTGTCGGATGGAACTGGATAAACTCCATATCCTTTATCACGCCTTTTGCACGATGCACCATAGCTATGCCGTCGCCGGTAGCCACGAGTGGATTGGTTGTTGTCAGATACACGGCTCCTACGCCACCTGTGGCAAGCACTGTGACACGTCCTTGATATGTGTCGACCTCTCCTGTCTCGGTGTCCAGGACGTATGCTCCATAGCAAGCTATGTCAGGTGTGCGGTGTGTGACAATTTTCCCCAAATGGTGCTGAGTGATAAGTTCGACTGCAAAACGGTGCTCAAGCACGTCGATATATGGATTTTCTCTGACGGCCCGTATCAGGCTTTGCTGGATTTCAAAACCGGTATTGTCGGCATGATGCAGGATGCGGAATTCCGAGTGTCCGCCCTCGCGGTGCAGATCAAACTCTCCGTCGGCATTCCGGTCAAAATCAACACCCCACTCAAGCAAAGCCCTGATTTGTCCGGGTGCACCTTTTACGACTTTTTCAACAGCCTCACGATCACTAAGCCAGTCACCTGCGACCATAGTATCGTGAATGTGTTTGTCGAAATCGTCGACAAGAAGGTTGGTCACCGAGGCTATGCCGCCTTGGGCAAGAGCAGTATTTGCTTCCTCAAGTGTCGATTTGCATAAAAGGGCAACCCGGGCACCTTCGTGTCCTGCGACTTTCAAGGCAAAGCTCATGCCGGCTATGCCAGACCCTATTACAAGATAGTCATACTGCTGATTCATAGAGTATGAATTGAAGTTTGTTTAGTCTTCAGGCTTCGCTGATGTTTATTGGTTATCTGATGGCGGCAAGGCCTCCCTGAGAAGTCTCTTTGTAGAGGCTTGGTATGTCGTGTCCGGTTTGCTTCATTACCTCTACGATACGGTCGAATGTAACTGTGTGCCTTCCGTCAGAAAAAGCTGCATATAGATTGGCGTCGAGCGCTCGTGCGGCGGCATAGGCGTTGCGTTCAATACATGGCACCTGAACGAGGCCGCATACCGGGTCACAGGTCAATCCGAGATGATGCTCCAGTCCCATCTCCGCAGAATATTCGATCTGAGCCGGTGTGCCGCCGAAAAGTTGTGATGCGGCAGCTGCTGCCATAGCGCATGCGACACCTACTTCGCCCTGGCATCCGACTTCGGCACCTGACACCGAAGCATTGTGTTTGACAACATTGCCAAATAGCCCGGCTGTGGCAAGAGCTCTCAGAATGCGTTGTTCGGAAAACCCTTTTGAAGTGGAGAGATGATACAGGACTGCAGGAACTATTCCGCAGGATCCACATGTTGGTGCTGTGACAATCATTCCTCCGGATGCGTTTTCCTCACTCACGGCAAGTGCATAGGCATATACCAGTCCTCTGCTCTTGAGGCTTGGATTATAGCCTGTCGCATGCACGTAGTAGCTGACAGCTTTACGTCTCAGTCCAAGCCCGCCAGGAAGCACACCTTCGGCTTCTATTCCGCGTTCGACTGCCTCTTTCATAACTTTCCATACTTCTCGCAGGTAGTTCCATATATCAGGTCCTTCGCAGATGTCGACATATTCCCAGAAGCTACGCCCTGTTTCTTCGCACCATTTAAGAATCTCACTTATGGTGTTCATGTCGTAGACCTGTTCGTCGGAGCCTGAACGGGACTCTCCTTCATGAACTATATCACCGCCTCCTATACTGTAGACAGTGTCTGATTCGGTTACATTTCCATCCTTGTCAAGAGCTTCAAGAAGCATGGCATTAGGATGAAATGGGAGAAATACGTCGGGTTTCCAGATTATATCGGTTTTGGCTTGGGGGGTCAGTTCTTCAAGAATGGCTTTGTCGGTAAGGTGTCCTGCGCCGGTAGCGGCAAGTGAACCGAAGAGCGTGACACGGTAACCTGAAGCATCCGGTGTTTTGTTGCGAAACTGCTCAGCCGCCTTTCGCGGTCCCATTGTGTGGGAGCTGGATGGGCCGTGACCGATTTTGAAAATTTTTCTGATTGATTCCATATTTCTATGTAGAGGGGATTCAGGTGTTTGGCAATGAGTTGTCGATATCCTCTTCGCCGCAGTCGATAGACATAGGTAATGGTTCCTTGATTTTTGCGCCAAGAGTTTCAAGCCGTTTGGCGCGTGCTGCAAGAGATCCTTTGCCCTGAAGTTTTATAAATGCTTTGTCATAGGCTTTTCTTGCTGACTCGAGTGCCTTGTCGATGTTTTGTAGGTCGGTAATAAAACCAACAAACTTGTGATGAAGTTCTCCGCCTTCGCGGGCAATTTCCATCACATTGCGAGTCACAGTGTCTTGCCGCCACATCTGCTCTATTAGTTTGAGCATAGAGATCAGGTGTGTGGGAGATACGATAAGGACGCCTGAGTCGTAGGCTTCCTGCCAGATAGCCGATTCACTCTGCATGGCGGCAATATAGGCTCCTTCGTTTGGAATAAACATCACAACGAAGTCAAGCTTCTGGTCTCCAACTATGTCGGCATATCTTTTGTCCCGTAGCTTACGCATCTGGCTTTTCACGGAAGTCACATGACGAGATGCAGCTTCTTTTCGATCTTCATCGGTTAAAGCTTCTGTCATTTCCATATAGGCAGTAAGTGATACTTTGGAGTCGATTACGACACAACGTCCGCCTGGATACCTCACTACAACGTCGGGACGCAGGCGTCCTCCGCTTTCATTGAGAAGCTGTCGGCCTGTTTCATCGCGTGTTACCTGCACGGAAAATTCCCGGCCTTTTGTGAGTCCGCTACGCTCGAGTATCTCTTCAAGCACCATTTCTCCCCAGTTGCCTTGCACTGTTGTGCCTCCTTTGAGTGCCACACACAATTGCCGTGCTTCGGCGCCTACACTCCGGCTTTCTGCCGATAGCCGCTCGATCTGATCTTTCAGTGAGAATATTTCTCTTGACTCATGATTGTAGACTTCGTCGACACGTTTGCGAAAAGTCTCGAGTTCATTTCGCAAAGGGGTAAGCAGCTGTTCGAGTCTGTGGTTCTGGTGTTCGGTCATCGTTTGTGATCCGTCAAGCAAAGCTTGTGATGCCATCAGTTCAAACTGTCGTCGCTGCTCTATTTCGTCGTTATGCGCTTTCTCAAGTCGTTTCTGCCAGATTTCATCATTTTCCTTCAGATCATGCTGTAGCCTTTCGCTGTCGCGTTTAAGAATTGTATTTTCTGTTTCGAGACGGGCTACCTGTGAAGTCTTCCCGATCAGAAACACAATAGCGACGGCAAGTGCTGCCGCAAGCATTATCAAGATGATTGTCATTATAGCCGATCGACTTGTTTTTAGAAGAATTATACATTGCAAATGTAAATAAAAAAATTCCTATATCTGACTCAAAAAAACAGGCATTGCCGATACATATAAATCATCACGTGAAATACTCTGTTCTTTTTCATCGAATAATTGTATATTTGCCGCAGATAGCGGCCTCTTGAAGACCGATCATAGACCAATCTATAATTAAGTCATGCAGGAACTTGATATTTCAGAAGTATTTCGCGCGCGCGAAGTGCTCAAAGAAGTTGCCAATGAGACCCGTATCATCGGGCCGACTAAGTTGGCTGATTATTGCCAGGTGTATCTCAAGCCGGAAAATATGCAGCTTACGGGGTCGTTTAAACTGCGCGGTGCATATTATAAGATTTCTCAGCTTTCCGAGGAGGAGAAATCTCGCGGTGTGATTGCGTGTTCTGCCGGCAACCATGCGCAGGGTGTGGCCCTTGGAGCCACCCATAATGGTATTAAGTCGGTGATCTGTCTGCCGGCCGGTGCACCTCTCTCTAAAATTGAAGCCACCAAAGGTTACGGAGCGGAGGTTTGTCTTGTGCCGGGCGTCTATGATGACGCTTATCGCCGCGCGATAGAGCTTCGTGACGAGAAGGGATACACATTTGTCCATCCGTTCGATGATCCGTTGGTGATAGCCGGTCAGGGTACGATCGGTGTAGAGATCATCGAGCAGATGAAAGATGTTGATGCTGTCGTCGTGCCTATCGGTGGCGGCGGTCTTATATCAGGTGTGGCTTTTGCAATAAAGACTTTGCGTCCCGACATCAAGATATACGGAGTTCAGGCAGAGGGAGCACCTTCAATGAAGAAAGCTCTTGAATGCGGAGAGCGAGGTTGTCTTGAAAAAGTCAGCACTATTGCCGATGGCATTTCGGTGAAGGAGCCCGGTTCTCTTACTTTTGAGATGGTCAAGCAGTATGTCGATGAAGTTGTTACGGTAAGTGATAATGAAATCGCGGCTGCCATTCTTGCTCTTCTTGAGAAGCAGAAGATGGTTGCCGAGGGTGCGGGTGCTGTTTCGGTCGCAGCAGTCATGTTCCACAAGCTGCCTGTAGATGGCAAAAAGGTATGTTGTATTGTTTCAGGAGGAAACATCGATGTTAACTTCCTTAACCGTGTTATCACGCGTGGCCTTGCCAAAAGCGGACGTCTGGCTTCGATAGTCCTTGATCTTCCTGACACACCAGGCGCTCTAAGCGGTGTTGTGAATGTGATAGCTGAACTGGGTGGAAATATTCTCTCTGTTACCCATGAGCGCACCACAACTTCGACTCAGGTCAATGGCTGTCTGTTGCACATTGAAATGGAGACTCGCAACAATGATCATATCAAAGCGATCAAAAAGGGCCTCATAGACCGAGGCTATCACATTATAGACGATTGTGGTCAATAGGCATGTCAAGGGGCGGATTTTCTGAGTCTGGAGAATCTCGGATAACAACCCCGGAATATGACGGCGCGTTTATATGCTGATATGGAATGTTGTTGAATATAAAATATTAGATGTAAATGCGTTTTCTGATCCTTATATTATTTCTGACAATTATACGTGTCGTCTTCGCCGGAGAGCCGGTCGGAGGCGACACTCTTGTTGTCGGAGCTCCTGATATTCGTGTGGTTCTTGACTCGTTGGATCTGGAGGCTGAGGTTCGCCAGAAAGTATACAGAGGAAAGTATCACATGGTTACTGAAGAGGGAGATACGGTGCTTATGCTGGTGATGAATCCTGTTACGGTTTTTCCTCCGCTTAAGTTTAAGAATAAGAAGCAGGAGCAGTTTTACTGGCGTACGGTGCGTGATGTCAAGAAGACATTGCCTTATGCCAAGCTTATATGTGCTACGTTGCTTGAGACTTATGAGTATATCGAGACTTTCCCGACGCAAAAGGAGCGTGAAGAGTATCTCAAGCGCATGGAAAAGGAGGTGTTTGAACAGTATAAGCCTGTTTTAAAACAATTTACCCGCAGTCAGGCGCGTCTTTTGGTCAAGCTTATCCAACGGGAGACCAATCAAAGCGGTTATGATATATTAAAAGCTTTTCTCGGGTCTTTCAGGGCCGGATTCTGGCAGACATTCGGCCGGCTGTTCGGTGTCAATCTCAAGGGTCAGTATCGCCCGGATAGCAACAGTGACGATGCGATAATTGAAAGGGTGTGTGTGGCTGTCGAGATGGGCGTCTTGTAGTAAGTATATCCGGTTTTTTGTACTTTTAACAAAGTTTAACTGCAAAGATACTCGTAATCTTATTGCTGATAATAGGCTAAAGTTGGTAATAATGAATTAAATGCTTAATTTTGCGTCGCTTTTATGGAGTATCGTAATCTCTCGATAACAATAACTCTTTGTGTTATAACTCGTTAGGTGTGTCGGGTAGATGCGTGAGTATAAAAGTAATGATTGAAAAAGTAATTGTAAACCCAAGACAATAGTATAATTAACTGAACTAAGATGCCTACTATTCAGCAATTAGTGAGAAAAGGTCGTCAGGCTTCAGTGGACAAGAGCAAGTCTCCTGCACTTGATTCATGTCCCCAGCGTCGTGGTGTGTGCGTTCGCGTTTACACTACAACCCCTAAGAAGCCTAACTCGGCTATGCGAAAGGTGGCGCGTGTGCGTCTTACCAATGGCAAGGAGGTTAACTCCTACATCCCCGGCGAGGGTCACAACCTGCAGGAGCACTCGATTGTGCTTGTTCGTGGCGGTCGTGTAAAAGACCTTCCCGGTGTACGTTACCATATCGTTCGCGGTACGCTTGATACAAGCGGTGTGAAGGATCGCACCCAGCGTCGCTCGAAGTATGGTGCCAAGCGCCCCAAGGCCGGTGCAGCCAAGAAGTAATCGGTAGAAAATCAAGAGGGTGTCGGTTATAAACCTTTTTATGGCACCCGCCGGTGAAGCTAATCTTAAAGCACTAACGATTTTAAACTCCCGGAAAAGACCTCTCCTCAGAGGTTAGGGATAATAAAAAATCCGTTTTTGAATTTCACATTTGCAAGCTGACTTAAAACGAAAGGTTGAGTAAACGTCCGGATTAAGGCTCAGGTGTGTCGGATGAGTTGAGAGAAAGTCTCCGATAAGACCTAATTTATTATAGCCGCTCTCATTAAGAATCCAGGCAACGTTGAAGTGACAAGGGGTCATAGCTCTTCTCTCACGGAGCGACAGACCATAGGCAGCAGCCAAGCGCGAAGCAAAAACACTAAACAAACAGTAATGAGAAAAGCAAAGCCCAAGAAAAGGGTTGTATTGCCCGATCCTGTGTTTAATGACGTCAAGGTGTCGAAATTTGTGAACCACCTGATGTATGACGGCAAAAAAAACACATCCTACACCATCTTCTACTCGGCACTCGAGCAGGTGAAGGCCAAGCTTCCCAATGAGGAGCTTACTCCACTGGAAGTATGGAAGAAGGCTCTCGACAACGTTACTCCTCAGGTTGAGGTGAAGTCGAGACGTGTAGGTGGCGCTACTTTCCAGGTGCCAACTGAAATCCGTCCGGATCGCAAGGAGTCGGTATCGATGAAAAATCTGATTTCTTATGCACGCCGCCGCGGTGGCAAGACGATGGCCGACAAACTCGCCGCTGAAATCGTCGATGCCTATAACGAGCAGGGTGGTGCATTTAAGCGTAAGGAAGACATGCACAAGATGGCAGAAGCCAACCGTGCTTTCGCACACTTCCGCTTCTGATCTTTTGAAGTTTGAAAGTGCATCTATCATCAGATACGACGATCTTCCAATACAACTAAAATGGCAAATAACGATCAGCTGAAATATACCCGCAACATCGGCATCATGGCTCACATTGATGCGGGTAAGACAACAACTTCCGAGCGAATCCTGTTCTATACCGGTCTGACGCATAAGATCGGTGAGGTTCATGACGGCGCTGCCACCATGGACTGGATGGAGCAGGAGCAGGAGCGTGGTATTACTATCACCTCGGCTGCTACAACCGCTTTCTGGAAGTACAATGATGAAAAATATAAGATCAACCTTATTGACACTCCGGGACACGTTGACTTTACCGTTGAGGTAGAGCGCTCGCTCCGTGTGCTTGATGGCGCTGTGGCTGCATTCTGTGCTGTCGGTGGCGTTGAGCCCCAGTCGGAGACTGTATGGCGTCAGGCCGACAAGTACAACGTGCCGCGTATCGGCTACGTCAATAAGATGGACCGCTCCGGCGCAAACTTCTTTGAAGTCGTGCGTCAGCTTCGTGAGGTGCTCGGTGCAAATCCGTGCCCCATTCAGATTCCTATCGGTGCAGAAGAAACCTTCAAGGGTGTTGTAGACCTCGTGAAGATGAAGGCTATCTACTGGCATGATGAGGCTATGGGCGCAGACTATACCGAGGAGGAGATTCCCGCGAATCTTCTGGAAGAGGCTGAAGAGTGGCGTGACAAGATGCTCGAAAAGATCGCTGAGTACGATGATGACCTTATGGCCAAGTACTTTGACGATCCTTCGACGATCACCATGGATGAGATCAAGAAGGCTCTCCGTGCTGCAACTTTGAAAATGGATATCGTTCCAATGATCTGCGGCAGCTCGTTTAAAAACAAGGGTGTTCAGTGTCTCCTCGACTCTGTATGTGCTTATCTTCCTTGCCCGCTCGACGCTGGTGCTATCGAGGGACATCCTGTCGATGATCCTGATGCGGTCATCACACGTGAGCCTTCGAGTGATGCTCCCATGTGTGCTCTCGCGTTTAAGATCGCAACAGACCCCTATGTAGGCCGTCTCTGCTTCTTCCGTGTTTATTCGGGTGACATCAATGCCGGCTCTTATGTGCTTAATTCCCGTTCTGGTAAGAAGGAGCGTATCAGCCGTCTTTTCCAGATGCACTCCAACAAGCAGAATTCCAAAGAGCAGATCGGTTGCGGTGATATAGGCGCTGGTGTAGGCTTCAAGGATATACGCACTGGTGATACCCTCTGTGCTGAGGATGCTCCGATCGTGCTTGAGGCTATGGACTTCCCCGATCCTGTGATCGGTATCGCTGTAGAGCCCAAGACCCAGAAGGATCTTGACAAGCTCGGCGTAGGTCTTCAGAAGCTTGCCGAGGAGGATCCCACATTCCGTGTGCAGACCAATGAAGAGACAGGTCAGACTGTCATCTCCGGAATGGGTGAGCTTCACCTTGACATCATCATCGACCGTCTGCGTCGTGAGTTCAAAGTAGAGTGCAACCAGGGTCGTCCTCAGGTTACTTATAAGGAAACAATCACCAAGCCGGTTGAGCTGCGTGAGGTCTTCAAGAAGCAGACCGGTGGTCGCGGTAAATTCGCCGATATCATCGTGCGCGTGGAGCCGGTTGATGAAGGCTTCGAAGGAGGTCTCCAGTTTGTCGACGAGGTTAAGGGCGGTAACATTCCCAAGGAGTTTATCCCCTCGATCCAGAAGGGCTTTACGACTGCCATGAAGAACGGCGTGCTTGCCGGCTTCCCGGTTGAACAGCTCAAGGTGACCGTGATCGATGGCTCGTTCCACCCGGTTGACTCTGACCAGTTGTCATTTGAGCTCTGTGCTATCCAGGCCTTCAAGAAGGCTTCGGAAAAGGCCGGCCCGGTTCTTCTTGAGCCTATCATGAAGATTGAGGTTGTGACTCCGGAGGAGAGCATGGGTGACGTGATCAGTGACCTCAACAAGCGTCGCGGCCAGGTAGAAGGAATGGAGACTTCGCGTTCGGGTGCCCGTGTCGTAAAGGCAAAGGCTCCTCTTGCCGAAATGTTCGGCTACGTGACAGCTCTCCGTACAATCACTTCCGGACGTGCAACTTCTACAATGTCGTTCAGTCACTATAGCGAGGTCAGCAGCTCGATCGCCAAGAACGTGCTTACCGAGTGTCAGGGACGTGTCGACCTTATCAAATAAGTAAACTTCTCACACATTAGATATGAGCCAAAAAATACGTATCAAGCTCAAGAGCTATGACCACAATCTGGTGGACAAGTCGGCCGAGAAGATCGTGAAGACTGTGAAGTCGACCGGGGCAGTTATTTCGGGCCCGATACCCCTGCCCACCCACAAGCGCATTTTCACGGTGAACCGTTCGACGTTTGTCAACAAGAAGAGCCGTGAGCAGTTCCAGCTTTCTTCTTTCAAGCGTCTGATCGATATCTACAACTCGACGGCCAAGACCGTTGACGCTCTGATGAAGCTCGAGCTCCCCAGTGGCGTAGAAGTGGAAATCAAGGTCTGATCATTACAGGCCGTTAATAAGAAAATCAATTGCCGTATGGCCGGTAACCGGAGTTCCCGGTGGGGAATTCCGGTGCGGGTTGTCGGTATTGAGGCAATAAAGTACAAATCCCAACAGTAAACGTAGAAATGCCAGGATTAATTGGAAAGAAAATCGGAATGACATCCGTTTTCAGTGCCGACGGCAAGAATGTGCCGTGCACTGTTATCGAAGTTGGCCCCTGCGTGGTTACTCAGGTCAAGACTGTTGAGACCGACGGCTATAATGCCCTTCAGCTCGGTTTTGGTGCTCAGAAGGAAAAGCATCTGACGCAGCCCGAGATCGGTCACTTCAAGAAAGCCGGAGTAGCACCTCAGCGCCACTTGGCCGAGTTCAAAGGTTTCGAGGGTGACTACAAGATGGGTGACACCATCTCGGTTGACTTCTTCAGCGAGTCTGATTTTGTCGATGTCGTAGGTACCTCGAAAGGTAAGGGTTATCAGGGCGTGGTGAAGCGTCATGGTTTTGGTGGCGTAGGTCAGAGCACCCACGGCCAGCACAACCGTCTTCGTGCTCCCGGTGCTGTCGGCGCCTGCTCCTATCCTGCAAAGGTGTTCAAGGGAATGCGCATGGCCGGCCAGATGGGCAACGAGCGTGTTACCGTTCAAAACCTGCAGGTGGTGAAAATCATCCCCGAGCATAACCTGATGATGATTAAGGGCTCAATACCCGGAGCCAAGGGTTCAATCGTAATGATCGAGAAGTAAACGGAAATGGAACTCGCAGTCTATAATATAAAGGGCGAAGACACCGGCCGCAAGGTAGAGCTGAGCGAAGAGGTGTTTGGTATCGAGCCCAATGAGCACGCCATTTATTTGGACGTGAAGCAGTACTTGGCCAACCAGCGTCAGGGAACTCACAAATCGAAAGAGCGCAGCGAGGTTTCCGGCTCCACCCGTAAGCTCCACAAGCAGAAAGGTGGCGGCGGCAGCCGTATCGGCGACATCAACTCACCTGTTCTGGTGGGTGGCGGACGTGTATTCGGTCCCCGTCCCCGCGACTATCGTTTCAAGCTCAACAAGAAGATAAAACAGCTTGCACGCAAGAGCGCGCTTTCACTCAAGGCACGCGAAGGCGAGATCATGGTGGTTGAGAACTTCACAATCGAAGCTCCGAAGACTAAAGATTTTATAAATATTGTGAAAAATCTTAAAGTTGACGGTAAGAAGGTGTTGGTCGTTTTACCCTCCCAGGATAAAAACGTATATTTGTCGTCGAGAAATGTGCCTGATGCAGTGGTTACTACTGCAGCGGACATCAATACGTATACGCTTCTCAACAACAAGGCTATCCTCCTTGCCGAGGGTTGCCTCGAGGCGATTAATAAACTTTAAGGCCCCAGAAAGAGAAAAGCAATGGACATACAGATTATTCCCGTTGTAACGGAAAAGGCAAACCGCCTTACCGACAAGCTCAACCGCTACACTTTCCGTGTGACGGAGTCGGCCAACAAGTTTCAGATCAAAGATCTCGTGGAGAAGCTCTACGGCGTAAAAGTCGAGGCTGTCAACACGATGGTTGTGCGTGGTAAAAACAAGTCGCGTTACACAAAGAGCGGTCTTCTCCGCGGCAAGACTGCCGGTTGGAAAAAGGCAGTCGTTACGCTGGCTGAGGGTGCTACAATCGACTTTTATAGCAATATCTGACAGAAATATCTGATCAAATCATAATGGCAGTAAGAAAATTCAAGCCCACCACACCTGGGCAGCGACACAAGGTTATTGGCGTGTTCAAAGGAGTGATAACTGCCACCACGCCAGAAAAATCTCTTACAGTCGGAATCAACGGTACAGGCGGTCGTAACGCCGAGGGTCATCTGACCACACGCTATCGCGGCGGAGGCCACAAGCGTAAGTACCGTATCATCGACTTCAAGAGAAACAAGACAGGTGTGCCCGCAGTAGTAAAGTCGATCGAGTACGATCCTAACCGTTCGGCCCGCATCGCACTCCTCTACTACGTGGACGGAGCGAAAGCCTATATCGTGGCACCTAACGGCCTTGAAGTGGGCCAGCAGGTGGTAAGCGGCCCCGAGGCTGCTCCCGAAGTAGGAAACGCGCTTCCTCTCAATAAGATTCCCGTGGGAACCGTAGTGCATAACATCGAGCTTCGTCCCGGACAGGGTGCGCTTATGGCGCGTTCGGCCGGTACTTTCGCCCAGATTGTTTCGCGCGACGGAAACTACGTGATAGTCAAGTTGCCTTCAGGCGAAACCCGCCGTATACTTGGCGAGTGCATGGCTACTGTCGGCGTTGTCGGCAACAGCGAGCACTCTCTGGAGCGTTCAGGCAAGGCCGGCCGCAGCCGTTGGCTCGGTCGTCGTCCTCACAACCGTGGTGTTGTCATGAACCCTGTAGACCACCCCATGGGCGGTGGTGAAGGCCGTGCATCGGGCGGACATCCCCGCTCGCGCAAGGGTCTCTATTCTAAGGGCCTGAAGACGCGCAAGCCTAAGAAGCTCTCCAATAAGTATATTATCGAGCGCAGGAAGAAATAATCAATCTTGACTATCTGAATCAACATGAGTCGTTCACTGAAAAAAGGACCCTTTATCAGCATCAAGCTGGAGAAGAAGGTATCCGATATGGATGCAACTGGCAAGAAGTCGGTAATCAAGACTTGGAGCCGTGCCTCGATGATAGCCCCTGAATTTGTAGGCCACACTTTTGCCGTGCACAATGGCAACAAGTTTATTCCCGTTTATGTGACGGAGAATATGGTAGGCCACAAGCTGGGTGAGTTTGCGCCTACGCGCACCTTCCGCGGCCACGCCGGCAACAAGAAAAAGTAAGCCGGAACGGGTCAAATCATAAACTGAATATTAAAAAGCTTACATCGCAACTATGGGAGTAAGAAAAAGAGAGGCTGCCGACCAGCGGAAGGAAGAGCAGAAGCACATAGCTTTCGCAAAGCTCACCAACGTTCCGTCGTCGCCGCGCAAGATGCGCCTGGTAGCCGACCTTGTGCGCGGCAAGGAAGTGTTCCGTGCGCTGGGTATCCTCAAGTTCTCCAATAAGGAGGCAGCTGCCCGTCTGGAGAAGCTCGTACGTTCGGCCATTGCCAACTGGGAGGCCAAGAACGAGCGCAAAGCAGAGTCCGGGGAGCTTTACATCAGCACTATATTCGTAAATCCGGCACCGATGCTGAAGCGTCTGCGCCCTGCTCCTCAGGGCCGTGGCTACCGCATCCGCAAGCGGTCCAACCATGTCACCGTGGTGCTTGACACCATTGACAATGATAAAAAACACGAAGCTTAACAGTATATGGGACAGAAAGTAAATCCGATCAGCAATCGTCTTGGCGTCATCCGCGGCTGGGATTCCAACTGGTTCGGCGGCAAGAAGTACGGTGATACTCTGCTCGAAGATGCCAAGCTTCGTAAGTATCTCAACGTCCGTCTGGCAAAGTCAAGTGTGTCGCGCATAGTAATCGAGCGCACACTCAAGCTCATCACTATCACTGTCTGCACCTCGCGTCCTGGCCTTATCATAGGCAAGGGTGGCACAGAGGTCGACAAACTCAAGGAAGAGTTGAAGAAGATCACCGACAAGGAGGTCCAGATCAACATCTTTGAGGTGAAGCGTCCGGAGCTTGACGCCGAGATCGTCGCTGCCAACGTGGCCCGTCAGATCGAAGGTAAGATCGCTTATCGCCGTGCGGTGAAGATGGCTATCGCATCGACAATGCGTGCCGGTGCCGAGGGTATCAAAATCCAGGTTTCCGGTCGTCTGAACGGTGCCGAGATCGCCCGCTCCGAGATGTTTAAGGAGGGTCGCACTCCGCTTCACACTTTCCGTGCCGATATCGACTATGCTCTTGTCGAGGCCCACACCAAGGTGGGTGTGATCGGTGTGAAGGTGTGGATCTGCCGTGGCGAAGTCTATGGCAAGCGTGATCTCTCACCTGCATTTGGCGCAACCCAGAAGGAGGAGCGTCGTGAGGAGCGTCGTGGTGGCTTCCGCAAGCCCCGCGGTGGAAATCGTTGAACAATATTGCATTGAATCTACAATAGCAGAAAATGTTACAACCAAAGAAAACAAAGTTTCGCCGACAGCAAAAAGGTCGCATGAAAGGCAACGCGCAGCGTGGCAATCAGCTGGCCTTCGGATCGTTTGGTATCAAGACACTTGAGGCCAAATGGATCACCGGCCGCCAGATTGAGGCTGCCCGTATTGCTGTTACCCGTTACATGCAGCGCCAGGGACAAATCTGGATCAGAATCTTCCCCGACAAGCCCATTACCAAGAAGCCTGCAGAGGTGCGTATGGGTAAAGGTAAAGGTTCGCCCGAGGGATTTGTAGCGCCTGTTACACCGGGACGTATGATTATCGAAGTAGAGGGCGTTAGCTATGACATCGCTAAGGAAGCACTCCGTCTGGCCGCTCAGAAACTTCCCGTGACCACCAAGTTTGTGGTGCGCCGCGACTATGACCCCACTCAAAACGTCTAAGCCGCCATGAAACAGGAAGAGATAAAAGAGATGGCCACAGCCGACCTCAAAGAGCGTCTGGCCCAGATGGAGAAAGAGTATCGCCAGCTTAAGGCTCAGCATGCAGTGAGCCCGATCGACAGCCCTGCCAAGATCACCAAGGACCGCAAGGTCATAGCTCGCGTGAAGACAGAACTCCGCATGCGTGAAATCAACAATAAGTAAGCCGCATCGATATGGAAACTAGAAATCTGCGCAAAGAGCGCGTCGGTGTGGTGTCGAGCAACAAGGCCGACAAGACTATCACTGTGACAGTGAAGTGGAAGGAGAAACATCCGATCTACGGCAAGTTTGTCAATAAGACCAAGAAGTTCCACGCCCACGACGAGAAGAACGAGTGCAGCATCGGCGATACGGTGCGCCTCATGGAGACCCGTCCCTTGAGCAAGACCAAGAGATGGCGTTTAGTTGAAATTATTGAAAAGGTTAAATAACGAGCCATGATACAGACTGAATCACGCCTTACAGTCGCTGACAACAGCGGCGCCAAGGAGGCACTGTGCATCCATGTGCTCGGAGGCACCGGACGCCGTTATGCATCGGTAGGCGACATCATAGTGGTGTCGGTGAAAAATGTCATTCCGTCGTCTGACATTAAGAAGGGCACGGTATCCAAGGCCGTTGTGGTGCGCACCAAGAAAGAGGTGCGTCGTCCCGACGGGTCTTATATCCGCTTCGACGATAATGCCTGTGTGCTGCTCAACAATGCCGGCGAGCTTCGCGGCACACGTATCTTCGGTCCGGTAGCGCGCGAGCTGCGTGCCACCAACATGAAGATTGTGTCGCTGGCGCCCGAGGTGCTTTGAGAAAGAGACAGACGTCGAACCATCCCCATCAAGAAGCAAGCTAAGAAATGAGCAAGTTAAAGATAAAGAAAGGCGACACTGTCTATGTTCTTTCCGGCGAGGACCGTGGCCGTCAGGGCCGCGTCCTCGAGGTGCTTCCCAAGAAGGAGCGCGCCATCGTGGAAGGCATAAACATTGTCTCGAAGAGCGCCAAGCCAAGCGCCAAGCATCCGCAGGGAGGCATCATCAAGATGGAGGCTCCGCTGCACATTTCCAACCTGAGCCTGATCGATCCCAAGAGCGGCAAACCCACCCGTGTGGGCTTCCGCAAGGATGAGAAGGGCAAGACGGTTCGTTATTCCAAGAAATCAGGAGAGGAGATCAAGCAATGAGCCAGAACAGTGTAAAGAAAGACTATCAGGAGCGCATCATGCCTGCTCTGATCAAGGAGTTCAGCTACACGACTCCTATGCAGGTTCCCCGCCTTGAGAAGATTGTGATCAACCAGGGTCTCGGAGCTGCGACTCAGGACAAGAAGATCATTGAGACCGCTATCAACGAGCTGACTGCCATCACCGGCCAGAAGGCTGTTGCGACCTTGTCGCGTAAGGACATCTCTAACTTCAAGGTTAGAAAGAAGATGCCTATCGGTGTGCGGGTGACTCTCCGTCGTGAGAAGATGTATGAGTTTCTGGAGCGTCTCGTAAGAGTCGCCCTGCCTCGTATCCGCGACTTCAAAGGCATCAACAGCAAGCTCGACGGCCGCGGCAACTACACTCTGGGTGTGACCGAGCAGATCATTTTTCCGGAGATCAACATCGACTCGATTTCCAAGCTCATGGGTATGAACATCACCTTCGTTACAACGGCTAACACCGATGAAGAGGGATATGCTCTGCTCAAGCAGTTTGGACTTCCCTTCAAGAACGCTAAATAAGAGAGCACTCAACTATGGCAAAAGAATCCATGAAGGCTCGTGAGGTGAAGCGTCAGAAGCTCGTAGCCCGCTATGCGGCCAAGAAGGCTGCTCTCAAGGAGGCAGGTGACTACGAGGGACTTCAGAAGCTTCCCAAGAACGCCTCGAGCGTGCGTCTGCACAACCGTTGCAGCATCACCGGGCGTCCCAAGGGCTACATCCGACAGTTTGGCATTTCGCGTATTCAGTTCCGTGAAATGGCTTCGGCGGGCTTGATTCCCGGTGTGAAGAAGGCAAGCTGGTAAAAAATCATCGAGGCGACCGGGGATTTCAGCAGATCCCCGGGGATAGCCGAGATATTGGCAACTGATTAGAGTCTGGCGTCGGTCATGCTCCCGGACGGGAGAACAGACAGGTGCCGACCCGGGCCGGGGAGTCTTGTCGGATATGATGATTTTTCCGAAGACGCAAGGCAATTAAATATTGTCGGGAGTTAGACGAATGTCCCGATCAATTTAACAAACAAATCAAAATGACTGATCCCATAGCAGATTATCTGACAAGATTGAGGAACGCTATCCACGCCGGTCACCGTGTGGTGGAGGTGCCTGCCTCAAACTTGAAAAAAGAGATCACAAAGATCCTTTTTGACCAGGGCTATATACTTAACTACAAGTTTATAGACGGTGTCAACACGCAGGGCGTGATAAAGATAGCGCTGAAATATGATCCGGTAGACCGCGTGAATGCCATCAAGGGCCTCAAGCGTGTATCGCGTCCGGGTCTTCGGCAGTATACCGGCTACAAAGATATGCCGCGAGTGCTCAATGGTCTTGGCATCGCCATTCTTTCGACTTCGAAGGGAGTGATGACCAACAAGAAGGCTGCCGAGGAGAAGATCGGCGGTGAAGTGCTTTGCTATGTTTATTGATTTTAAGGGAGGACTTCAATTATGTCAAGAATAGGTAAAGCGCCGATAGAGATACCCGCCGGAGTGACGGTGACCGTCAAGGACAATGTAGTGACGGTGAAGGGTCCGAAGGGCCAGCTGGAACAGGCTGTCAACCCTGACCTGGATGTGAAGATTGAGGATGGTCATGTTATTGTGACCCGTCCGACCGATGAAAAGGAGCACCGCTCGCAGCATGGTCTGTATCGTGCTCTTATCCACAACATGGTTGTGGGCGTGTCGACGGGCTACAAGAAGGAGATGGAGCTCGTTGGTGTGGGTTACCGTGCCGCAGCCAATGGCCAGGTACTTGAGCTGTCGCTTGGTTTCAGCCATGCGATCTATCTTAAGCTTCCGCCCGAAGTGAAGGTAGAGGCCAAGGCAGAGCGTAACAAGAACCCGCTTATTATCCTCGAGAGCGGCGACAAGCAGCTTCTCGGCCAGGTGTGTGCAAAGATACGTTCGCTGCGTAAGCCTGAGCCTTATAAGGGCAAGGGTATCCGTTTTGTCGGCGAGGTAATCCGCCGCAAGTCGGGCAAGTCGGCAGGAGCGAAGTAAAACAACGGGCATAAATCGACTTCATCATGAAATCCAAGATAGAAAGAAGAAATAAGATCAAGGCCCGCATCCGCGGCAAGCAGGAAGGCACGTCGGCGCGTCCGCGCATGACTGTGTTCCGCAGCAATAAGCAGATCTACGTGCAGCTTATCGATGATCTGGAGGGCAAGACACTTGTGTCGGCCTCGTCACGTGGTCTTGAGGCCGAGGGCACCAAGAGCGAGATTGCCGCAAAGGTAGGCGGCGAGATCGCCCGCAAGGCTCTTGAGGCCGGTATCACCACAGTAGTGTTTGACCGCAACGGCTATCTTTTCCATGGCCGAGTAAAATCGCTTGCCGACGCAGCGCGCGAAGGCGGGTTAAAATTCTGAACCGACAATGGCAAACAAGAACAATCGCGTAAAGACGACCAACGATCTCGACCTGAAGGACCGGCTTGTCGCAATCAACCGAGTTACGAAGGTGACGAAGGGTGGCCGCACATTTACATTTGCTGCCATCGTGGTAGTAGGAAACGAGAATGGCATTGTGGGCTGGGGCCTTGGCAAGGCCAACGAGGTGCAGGCAGCTATCGCCAAGGGTGTTGAGGCTGCCAAGAAGAATCTCATCGAGGTTCCGGTGCACAAGGGTACGATTCCTCACGAGCAGGCTGCCAAGTTCGGCGGTTCGCGTGTCATCCTCAAGCCGGCATCTACCGGTACGGGCGTGAAAGCGGGCGGTGCTATGCGTGCGGTGCTTGAGAGTGTAGGTATCTCGGACGTTCTTGCCAAGAGCAAGGGTTCGTCCAACCCTCACAATCTTGTGAAGGCTACCATCGCAGCTCTCGGAGAGATGCGTTCGCCGGCCCGTGTGGCTCAGCATCGCGGAGTCAGCGTCGAGAAGGTGTTTAAGGGCTGAGCTTTCGGGCAAGGTCTAAAATGTTGAACAATCGAAAGAGACTCAGCGAAAATGGCAAAAATTAAGATCACCCAGGTGAAGAGCCGCATCAACTGCCCGGCAGTTCAGAAGCGCACTCTCGATGCACTGGGGTTGCATAAGATGAACCACACGGTGGAGCATGAGAACACTCCGTCGGTGATGGGAATGGTCAACAAAGTGCGTCATCTGGTCAAAGTGACCGAGGCATAATCCAAAACAGTCACTATAATCATGGACTTAAGTAATATTCAGCCGGCGATTGGCAGTGTGCGCACCCGCAAGCGCATCGGCCGTGGACCGGGTAGCGGCAAGGGCGGAACATCAACTCGCGGCCACAAGGGTGCGAAGTCGCGTTCGGGCTACAGCCGCAAGATTGGCTTTGAAGGCGGCCAGATGCCTCTTCAGCGCCGTCTGCCGAAGTTCGGCTTCAAGAACATCAACCGTGTGGAGTACAAGGCTGTCAATCTCGACGTGCTGGATTCTCTCGCAACGGCAAAGAATCTCGATAAGATCACTGTGGGCGACATGGTGTCGGCCGGAATCATCAACAAAAAGCAACTTGTTAAGGTGCTTGCCAACGGCGCGATCACACGTGCGCTCGCGGTTGAGGCCAATGCATTCTCGGCAGCAGCCGAAAAGGCTATCGTTGACGCTGGCGGTTCAATAACCAAACTCTAAGCGTTGACAATGGGATTCGTTAAGACAATAAAGAATATCTGGACCATCGAGGAGTTGCGCAAGCGTCTGCTTGCGACACTCCTGTTGGTGCTTGTATACAGACTTGGCTGTTACATTGTGTTGCCGGGCATTTCGCCCAGTGACCTTGACGCTCTGTCGAAGTTTACAAGCAGCAGCGGGCTCATGCAGCTTCTCGACATGTTCTCGGGAGGTGCATTCAGCCAGGCTTCTATTTTTGCTCTCGGTATCATGCCTTATATCACGGCATCGATTGTCATCCAGCTTCTGGGCATGGTTCTGCCTTCGTTCCAGAAGATGCAGCGCGAGGGTGAGAGTGGTCGCCAGAAGCTGAATCAGTACACCCGTTATCTGACTGTCCTGATACTTCTTCTGCAGGGTCCGGCTTATCTTGTGAACCTGCAGGTGCAGGTCAGCCAGGCCGGAGGAGCCATCACGATGGGTTTCTGGACTATCGCTTATCTGACAATAATTCTCGCCGCCGGATCGATGTTTATCATGTGGCTTGGCGAGAGGATCACTGACCGCGGTATCGGCAACGGTATCTCGTTTATCATCCTTGTGGGCATTATCGCCCGTCTGCCGGGAGCGATTTTCTATGAGTTCACAAGCCGTCTGCCGGGAGCTTCCGGCAGTGAGGGCGGTCTTGTGATGTTTATCGTTGAACTTCTCCTGCTTTTTGCTGTGACAGTAGGCGCTGTGCTTCTTGTGCAGGGAACCCGCAAGGTGCCTGTTCAGTATGCCAAGCGTATCGTCGGCAACCGTCAGTATGGCGGCGCGCGTCAGTATATTCCGCTGAAAGTGAATGCGGCCGGTGTGATGCCTATCATCTTTGCACAGGCTATCATGTTCATTCCCATTACTTTGGCGGGATTTGGCACAAATGAGGGAAGTTCGGGATTTTTCCGTACCTTTGCAGACGTGAATGGCTTTTGGTACAATCTTGTGTACTTCGTGATGATTGTTGCGTTCACTTACTTCTACACGGCTATCACGGTCCGTCCGACCGATATGGCCGAGCAGCTGAAGCGCAACAACGGTTTCATTCCTGGCGTGAAGCCCGGTAAGAAAACGGCGGAGTATCTTGATCAGATCATGTCGCGTATCACGCTTCCCGGGTCGTTGTTCCTTGGTGTGGTAGCAATACTTCCTGCATTTGCAAGGGTGTTTGGTATCAGCCAGAATTTCGCGCAGTTCTTCGGCGGAACGTCGTTGCTGATTCTGGTGGGTGTCGTTCTCGACACACTTACTCAGATTGAGAGCCACCTGATGATGCACCACTATGACGGCCTGATGAAGGAGGGCAAGATCAAGGGCCGCACGACCGGTTCGATGGCTTATTGAATTTGACAGGGGCAGATGATTTATCTGAAAACTCCGGATGAAATAGAAAAGATGCGTCGTGCTTGCGACCTTGTCAGTCGAGTGATGGGCGAGGTCGCAAAGCAGGTTGCTCCAGGGGTCACTACACGTCATCTCGACAGTGTGGCCCGGGAGTTCATGCTTGCTAACGGCGGCAAGCCGGCATGTCTGGGCTACGGAGGTTTCCCAGGCACTTTGTGCATTGAGGTCAATGAGACAGTAGTCCATGGTTTTCCGTCGGGTTATTGTCTTCGTGAAGGTGATATTGTCGGTATCGACACGGTGGTCGAGCTTGACGGTTTCAACGGTGACATGTGCTATACTTTCATGGTGGGCGATGTGGCCGATGATGTGCGCCGTCTCTGTGTGGAGACAAAGAATTCGCTTTACAAGGGAATCGAGGCGTGCAAGCCTGGCAACCGTATCGGTGACATAAGCAATGCGGTGCAGACTTATGTCGAGCGCCGGGGCTATACTGTGGTGAGGGAGATGTGTGGTCACGGCATAGGCCGGAAGATGCATGAGGATCCTGAGGTGCCGAATTATGGCCGCCGCGGTACAGGTCCGCTGATAAAGAACGGTATGTGCATCTGCATAGAGCCTATGGTCAATCTCGGCAGCAAGAATGTCGTGATAGAAAGTGACGGATGGACATGCCGTACGCGCGACAGAAAGCCGTCGGCTCACTATGAGCATACGGTGGCTGTGCACGACGGATCGGCAGAAGTGCTGACGACTTTCGACTATATCGCCGATGTACTCGGTGACAGATTTATCTGACGCAAACAAGGTCAAATTATAACAAACTACGAGCTGGAAAAGACGGCAACGTAATTCATGGCAAAACAGACAGCAATAGAACAGGACGGCGTAATCGTCGAGGCATTATCCAACGCTATGTTCCGCGTTGAGCTTGAGAACGGTCATCAGCTGACGGCACATATCTCAGGCAAGATGCGGATGCACTATATCAAAATTCTGCCCGGCGACAGGGTTAAGGTGGAAATGACCCCCTATGACCTGACTAAGGGCCGTATATCGTTCCGCTACAAATAAGGCTCGGTTTCTGAATATCCTTAACGGGTGATGCAGGGCCTGAGATTGAAAAAGACAACGTCTCAAAATAGATATGAAAGTAAGAGCTTCCATCAAAAAGCGGTCGGCCGACGATAAGATCGTCCGCCGCAAAGGACGTCTTTACGTCATCAACAAGAAGAACCCCAAAAACAAGCAGCGTCAGGGCTGATCGGGGTTACCGCAAATTCCAAACTCTACAGTCAAGTTAGAAAATGGCAGTAAGAATCGTGGGAGTTGACCTCCCCCAGAACAAAAGAGGTGAAATCGCCTTGACCTATATCTTCGGTATAGGCAGAAGTGCAGCCAGCAGCATTCTCTTGAAGGCCGGAATCGACAAAGACATCAAGGTAAAGGACTGGACAGATGACCAGGCCGCCAAGGTGCGTGAAGTGATCGGCGCAGACTACAAGGTCGAGGGTGATCTCCGCAGTGAGATTCAGCTCAACATCAAGCGTCTGATGGACATTGGCTGCTACCGTGGTATCCGTCATCGTATCGGTCTGCCGGTGCGTGGCCAGAGCACGAAGAACAATGCCCGCACTCGCAAGGGTCGTAAGAAGACCGTCGCCAACAAGAAGAAGGCAACGAAGTAAATTGTAAGGTAATATATTCTTGAGCTTATATGGCAAAGAAAACAGTCGCAGCGAAGAAGAGAAACGTGAAGGTCGGCGCCGAAGGCCAGCTGCACGTGCACTCGTCGTTCAACAACATTATCGTCTGCCTCGCCAACAGTGAGGGTCAGGTTATCTCCTGGTCTTCGGCAGGTAAGATGGGTTTCAGGGGGTCAAAGAAGAATACTCCCTATGCAGCTCAGATGGCAGCACAGGATTGCGCCAAAACTGCATTTGATCTTGGCCTCCGTAAGGTGAAGGCCTATGTGAAGGGTCCGGGCAACGGTCGTGAATCGGCTATCCGCACGATCCACGGATCGGGCATCGAGGTTACGGAGATCATTGATGTTACTCCGCTTCCTCACAATGGCTGCCGTCCTCCGAAGCGTCGTCGTGTGTAATTAAAACATTGCATTGCCGCCTGACCGTAATCCGGATCTTGTATTTTAGGAATATGAGAGTCAAGGCGACAAGGTATTGAAAGAAATCAAATCTTAAATAAGCGCAAGGAATAAGAGCTGTGAGGCGCCCGCGATGTTGGCAGAAGCTACCGACCGGGCCGGCATTACAGACGAAAATCAGGAAACCGACACAGACTGCCAACCTCATCGACCGGAGGAACCGCCGGAGTGAATGGGTCATAATAAGATCACCTCTCTATGACCGCGGCTGCACTCGACGAAGCCCCGCGGGAGTTTTAAGTAGGAACGTGTCGAAGGAATTAAGAATTTAAGGATTTTCAGCCGGCAAACGGCATTCACCCTGACAGCGACTGTCTATCGTAATAAGAGAAAGCGTCGCGCGGAAGGCATGAATCACGGCTCAGATTTTTCCGGACCGCAAAAGATAACCGACCCAAAATGGCAAGATATACAGGACCCAAGTCCAAAATCGCCCGCAAATTTGGCGAACCGATTTTCGGTGAAGACAAAGTGCTTGCTCGCCGCAATTTCCCCCCGGGCCAGCATGGTCAGAACAAGCGTCGCAAGACGTCGGAGTATGGCGTTCAGCTGCGTGAGAAGCAGAAGGCGAAATACACCTACGGAGTGCTTGAAAAGCAGTTCCGCAATATGTTTGAGAAGGCTTCCCGCATGAAGGGTATTACCGGTGAGCTTCTTCTTCAGCTTCTTGAGAGCCGTCTCGACAATGTGGTTTATCGTCTGGGTATCGCTCCCACACGTGCAGCCGCCCGCCAGATCGTGCTCCACCGTCATATCACAGTGAATGGAGATGTACTCAATATCCCTTCGTATCAGGTGAAACCTGGTGACGTGGTGGGTGTGAGAGAGAAGTCCAAGAGCCTCGAGGTGATCGCCGATCATCTTGCAGGATTCAACCACAGCAAGTATCCGTGGATTGAGTGGGACGAGACAACAAAGTCGGGCAAGTTCCTGCACGTTCCCGCACGTGAGGATATCCCCGAAAACATCAAGGAGCAGTTGATTGTCGAACTGTACTCTAAGTAATAATCTCACAAATTCCCTCTCAATGGCTATTTTAGCATTCCAAAAACCCGACAAGGTTCTCATGCTTGAGTCCAATGACTTCTTCGGCAAATTTGAATTCAAGCCGTTGGAGCCGGGCTATGGCATCACTGTGGGCAACGCGCTTCGTCGTGTTCTTCTCTCGGCTTTGGAGGGATATGCCATTGCTTCGATCAAGATCGACGGTGTCAAGCATGAGTTTGACACAATACCCGGTGTAAAGGAGGATGTGACCAACATTATCCTTAACCTCAAGAAGGTCGATCTGAAGCACATCACCGAGGGCGTCGACACGGAAAAGGTCGTTATCCCGGTTTCGGGCGAGGTGTTCAGGGCCGGCGATATCGGCAAGGCACTGACAGGCTTTGAGGTTCTTAATCCCGATCTCGAAATCTGTCATCTTGATCCGTCGGCTTCATTCAACATCGAGCTTACGATCAACAAGGGACGCGGCTGGGTTCCGGCTGATGAGAATGCCGAGGGTATCGATGATATCCACGTCATTGCAATCGACTCGATCTATACGCCTATCAAGAATGTGAAGTACACGGTAGAGAATTTCCGTGTTGACCAGAAGACCGACTATGAGAAGCTTCTTCTGGAAATCACAACCGACGGTTCCATTCATCCGAAGGATGCACTCAAGGAGGCCGCTAAGGTTCTGATTTATCACTTCATGCTCTTCTCCGACGAGAAGATCACTCTTGAGGCTCCGGAAACAGAGACCAACGAAGAGTTTGACGAAGAGGTGCTGAGAATGCGTCAGCTCCTGAAGTCGAAGCTCGTCGACATGGATCTTTCCGTGCGTGCTCTCAACTGTCTGAAGAGCGCAGAGGTCGAGACTCTCGGAGAGCTTGTTGTCTTCAACAAGAATGACTTGCTCAAGTTCCGCAACTTCGGTAAGAAGTCGCTTACGGAACTCGACGACCTTCTCAACCGTCTGAACCTCTCGTTCGGGATGGATATCTCAAAGTACAAACTTGACAAAGAGTAAAACACAGCGATGCGACACAATAAGAATTTCAATCATCTCAGCCGCAAAAAGGCTCATCGCGATGCGCTCCTGGCCAATATGACCATTGCTCTGATCGAGCGTAAGCGCATATTCACCACGCTGGCCAAGGCTAAGGCACTGCGCATGTATGCAGAGCCTCTGATCAACCGGGCTAAGGAGGACACGATGGCCAATCGCCGTCTGGTGTTCAGCCACCTTCAGAATAAGTATGCAGTCACAGAGCTTTTCCGCGAGATCGCTGAGAAGATCGCTGACCGTCCGGGTGGTTACACACGTATCCTCAAGACCGGCAACCGTCTGGGCGACAACGCTCAGATGTGCATGATCGAGCTTGTTGACTATAATGAGAACATGCTCAAGGAGGCTGCTCCCGCCAAGAAGAGCCGCACACGTCGTTCGCGCCGTGGCAGCGGATCAGCTTCCGCAGCCCCCGCGGCCGAGACACCTGCTACTGAGGCATCCGCAGCAGAAACACCTGCCGCAGAATAATCAGGAGCAAGTCAGTAAAGACTGTAAAGGCCGTCGAGATCTTCGGATCGAGACGGCCTTTGTCGTATCTGGTTAGCTCTACTTTATACCTGTGATTAGTGTGTGGCGATGTCCCTCTCTATATTGTTCATGCTTGGAGGTAGTATTGGTTGATTGTGCCGCTGCGCTGCAGCTTTGCGAGAGTTTGCGGTATACACCAGGTTCGCTTCGCTCACCCGGTGCTTGGTGTGTTGCGCCTGCTGTCGCAGGCTTCTGTCGGACAGTAACGTGCATAGTTGTAAGTAATCCACGAGAGAATAAATGCTGTCCGTTGTAGTGGTGAGGTTGATTGTGTCGCTGCGCTGCAGCTTTGCAAGGTTTTGCGGCATACACCAGGTTCGCTTCGCTCACCCGGTGCTTGGTGTGTTGCGCCTGCTGTCGC
>CAJTPZ010000002.1:258641-288399 GCA_910578395.1 uncultured Muribaculaceae bacterium
CAGGCTTCTGTCGGACAGTAACGTGCATAGTTGTAAGTAATTCACGTGAGAATAAATGCTGTCGGTTGTAGTGGTGAGGTGGATTGTGTCGCTGCGCTGCAGCTTTGCGAGAGTTTGCGGCATCACCAGGTTCGCTTCGCTCACCCGGTGCTGAATGAGTTTCGCCGCTCTGCGGCTCCCTTATATGAGCGTTGCAGAGCGGCGAAAAATATGTGGCACCGTGCGATCGAAGTGAGTGCGGTGTAGGGTTGCAAAAGAAATCAAGCAGTTGAGCTGTTATACAACATCATACAAACGTAAGTCAGTGTAACATGTAGCTTTAAACCATGCCTTATTGCGCTTTTGCCGATGGCAAATGATGAGGGATGCACTATTTTTAGATGCACTCCAATTGTCATGTGCGCTGGTATCTGCCGGATTACTTCAGGACTTCGGCTATGATGGCCTTGAGCTCATCGCCGTGGCGGTCGCGGCTTACGATGATGCCGTCAGGACCAACAAGTATGACAGAGGGTACTCCCATTATTCCGTATAGGTCAGTGGGGATATTTTGCGCATCGATCATTACAGGCCAGCTGATGCCAAGTTCTTCGATAGCCTTCGCTGTGTCCTCAGGTTTATCCAATACGGCTACACCTATCACATCGAGACCTTTCGGACCGTATTGATCGAGGATCTCTTTTATAAGCGGCATCTCGCGGCGGCATGGTCCGCACCAGCTCGCCCAGAAATCTATAAGCGTGTAGCGGCCGGGTTTCATAAGGCTGCTGAGAGAGACAGACTTTATGGTGAAGTCTTTGTACGGTTTTCCCTCCACCGTCTCAGCGGCGTTCTTTTTAAGGATGTATTGTTTTGTGATTTCGTTATAGGTTTTCAGTATTGGGTGTCTTTCTAAAGAGTCTTCGAGTGCTTCGATAGAAAGGTCATATACTCTGCTTATGAACAGACTTGCTCCTATGGTGTTGTCGATATTGGCTTGCATGAGGCTGTCGGTCCATGTTTTATACTCATTGAATACTTCCTGCATTGTCTGTTGGGCATTATCTGAGTTTCGATCAATAGCTTCGACGCGGGCATTACGCTGTTTCCGTGCATCTATCCATTCTGCGAGTATGGCGTTGAGTGGTGTGCCGGTCGCCAAGCCGATGGTGGCGCCTTCCTCAACTGTGACTTGAATGTCGCCGGGTTCGATTATGGCTTCTGCAAAAGGATTTTCGCCACCAAGCGGAACGAGTTGAACGAGCATCGGCACTGTGATTGTGTCCCGGAAGATGGCTTTACCATTGTTTACTGTGGCTTGGCCGATAGTGTCGAGCTTGTTGCGTGAAATCATAATGATTTCCTTGCCGTTGTATTCATCTCCTGCATCGACGGTGAGGTTGTAACTGCCTGTCGGGTTGCAAGATGACAAGAGAGTGACAGTGATAGCTAAAAGAGCATGTCTGATATTCATTTTTTTGAATTTAGGGTTATACTGTTTTTTAGACGCTTAGAATGGATAATGGTTACAGATTTATGTGAAAATCTTTTTTGATAAGCCAATCATGTAACTTTTGAATAAGTGTGCGTCTAAAACAGATGTGAGTCTAATATGGCAGTCAATGGGACTCATAAGTTTCAAAATCAGATGTAAATATATTATGCGATATTATTCAGGAGTGTTGTTGACACTGCTTTTTCTTTCTTTTTCAGTGCTTGGCATTGCAGCACGCAATCATATTGTAAAAGGTGTCGTTATTGACTGTGACGGCGAGCCTGAAGTGTATGCTACTATAAGAATCTTTGCCGAGACGGATTCTGTTAAGCCATCTGTAATGGGGGTGACTGATGTATGCGGTGCTTTCACATGCAGTGTCGACAGTGCAGGCACTTATAGACTTACGGTTGTTTCGGTAGGAAAGCATCCGGCTGTTAGAAAATTCGAGGTAAGCAACCAAAATACAGTTGTACCATTGGATACAATTGTTACGGAAATCAATGAGAATCTGTTGGGTGAGGTTGTGGTTGAGGCGGCAAAACCGCTTGTCGCGGTAGAAATAGACCGTATAAGTTATGATGTGGCCAATGACATGGAATCCTCAACGGCTATGGTGAGCGGTATACTCCGGAAGGTGCCTCTGGTGAGTGTCGATGCCGATGGCACTATTAAGGTCAATGGTTCGACAAGTTTCAAGGTCTATAAAAACGGTCGTCCAAACAACACTTTCAGCAATAATTCCAAGGAAATATTCAAGGCATTGCCAGCTTCTATGATACAGAAGATCGAAGTTATAACCGATCCCGGAGCACGCGAGGATGCCGAGGGAACTATGGCTATCCTTAATATTGTCACTGTAAAGAATGTTGTTGCAAAAGGCCTGACGGGAAATGTGGAACTGACTTTCAATACAAGAACTACGAATATACCCACTCCTCATCTGTGGCTTTCAGGACAATACGGCAGACTGTCGATGTCGGTATACGGAGGAGGAAGCCTGAGTGCCGACGGCAGTAACAAAAGTCGGTCGGAATCGGAGACAAATTACCTGCAGACTGGCAACCGGCTTGTTTCGGAGAACTACTCCACCGGTAAAAGCCAATTGGGTTTCTGGGGATTTGAAAGCAGCTTTGACATTGACAGGCATAATCTTGTCACGGTTGAATTCGGAGGTTTTCTTTCGTCAGGTGAAACGAAGTCTGCTGCATCTACAAATATGTATGATGCTACTGGCAATCGGATTTACAGCTATAATTCAGTAGGATGCAATAGTCCTTTAAGAACGAGCGATTTCAACGGCAGCATAAATTATCAGCATTCTACCGGCCGCGATGGGGAGACTTTGATTTTATCATATCGTGTTGCGGGAAACAAAAGCAAGTCAATCTCGCAGACTGATTATGTCGATGCTGAGAATCTGCCGATGGAATACACAGGCATCGATGCCGACAGCCGGGAGCGTGGCATGGAGCATACAATGCAGATTGACTGGAGCAGGCCTATCAATGATTATCAGCATCTTGATATGGGAGGAAAATACATATACCGAGAAAATCGAAGTACCGTGACACGGGACTATGTGGAATTTCGGACCGATTTCTCTGATTTCAGACATCTCACGCAAATCGCCGCTCTTTTTGCCGACTACAGGATTAAGTTCGGCAAGTTTGGTGCCCGTGGCGGAATAAGGTATGAGTACTCTCGTCTATCCGCAAAATTTCCTGACGGCAGCAATGATCCGTTTGCTACAGATCTGAGTGATCTTGTGCCGAATGTGTCTTTGATGTTCGCTGCCAACCAGCGCAATTCGTTCAAGATATCGTTCGGATCCCGCATACAGCGTCCGGGTATCTATTATCTTAATCCGGTAGTGAACACCTTGCCAAATTCTACATCGGAGGGTAATCCGGAACTTAAGAGTGTGCGACGGAATTCACTTTCATTAAACTATAGTCTTATGGCCGCAAAGGTGTCGGTTAGCATCGATGCAAACTATAGTTTTGTCAATAATGAAATAATAAGTGTGGAAAGGACTGTAGGTGATCATGTGTATTCGGGTTATGACAATATCGGTCGCCGGCGTACTCTGAATATTGCTTCATATCTGAGTTGGCGCCCGTGGTCCAAGACAACATTTGTACTCAGCACCAGTGCTTATCATGCGAGCATAAGAAATCCGTCGGTTGGTGAAAGTGTATCGGGATGGGGATATTCGGTTTTCGGCAGTGTAAGCCAGATGCTTCCCTGGAAAGTGAAGTTCATGGCGGCGGCCGGGTGGAAGGAAAAGGCTCCGGAACTTTATTCGCGCAGAATCCCTTATGGTCTGTCTAATGTTATGTTCGGCCTGAGACTCGGACGAAGTTTTCTCAAAGAGGACAGGCTTAATGTTGGTATCGAGATTGTCAATCCGGTGCATACGCGCCATCCGGGATATATTACCGAGTCGTGGAACGCAGGTATGACTTCTCGCACGCGCAGCTACGATTACTGCATGACGATGGTGGGTGTGGCAGTGAACTATCGTTTCGGCAGCTTTAAGGCGTCGGTCAGGAAAGTCAACAAGGGTATTTACAACGATGATGTGGTCAGTGGATCATCTGAATGATATAATGCCAGTGGCCGATGCTTTCATGCACGGCCACTGGCATTAAATATCAATAACAACAACGGGATTGCCATTTTGGCAATCCCGCTGTTGTTATTGAATTCAGTTGTGATCAGGAATGGTGTGTGGCATAGTGTCGCCGCACCAGGTGATCGAGAGAGAGGAGAATGGCTGATGCTATAATTAGCATTATGGTGATCGGCGAGGAAATTATGTTTTCGACAACCGAAATTGAGTCGCTGATGGTGGTTGTGATTGATGTCAATTCTGTGACGGGAACCGACATGGCGAATTTTATACCGAACATCTTGAACAATGCAGCTGCAACCGCAATCATCAGCAAAGCTACAATTGAAATTGTTATTATGCCACGGATGTAGGCCCGACGCTCAGCCTTGCGGTTTATTTCGAGCATTGTGTCGGCAATGAAATTGACCGGCAGTGGAAATCGTGCGTTGTAACGCAGGAGAGCCTGTCTTATGTCGTCGTGAGAGGATTTACTGTTGTCTGATTCCATCGGAGATGATTTTATGGAGTTTCTTACGTATGCGAAACAGACGAGTCTTGGCGTTTGTTTCTGAGAGAGACATAATAAATGCTATTTCGGAGAGCGACTTACCGTCGAGATAGAAGAGAGTGATGAGTGTACGCTCATCGGGGGAGAGCTTGTCGAGAGCTTCATAGAGACGGTCTACCGAAAGGAAACCGTCTTCATCATCTACCTCGTCGGGAGTGTTGTCGGCGACGCCGGTCCAGAATTTTTCGTCGTTTATGGCCGACTCCGGCGAGTCGGGTCTGCGCAATGACGATATGACCATGTTGTAGCTGATTCGGAAAAGCCATGTAGAAAATGAAGAGCTGCCTTTGAATGATGAAAGCGAGCTGAACACTTTTATGAATATTTCCTGTGTCATGTCCCCTGCGTCGGGGCCGTCGCCGATCATACCAGCAACAAGGGCAAAGACACGCTGCGCATATCTCTCCATTATTGTAGCGAATGCGCGGGTGTCGCCCGCGAGCACTTTGTCGATTACTGTCTGATCGGATACATTGGTTGTCATTGCTCTTTTTTGACGCAAATACACTTGAAAGGTTACAGATATTTGTGAAATTTTTTTTCAAAAAAAGCTGTAACCTTTAACGGCGGGTTGCGTCTAAAGGGTTGAACGGGTCGGAAAACGACTGCCTGAAGACCTGTTTACCGAGTCTGCAAATTACAAATTAATATCTAAAAGTCTATAAATTATGATGGATTTTATTACAATTCCCGCTGTGCTTACCGTGATCGGTTTTTTTGTCTACAAGCTTTTCGAGCTTTTTGTGTGTAAAAAGGAACGCTTATATATGATCGAGAATGCCAAAGATTGGAAAAACGATGGAAAGGATCTGCCTTATCTTACCAGATTCGGCCTCAACCCGTCATTCTCGGCATTGAAGTGGGGCACTTTCTTTCTTGGAATCGGTTTAGGCCTTATTGTCGCTTATTTCATCTGTCTGAATACAATGACACTCAGGCAGATTGCCGAATGGGAGTACCGCCAGTTTGTGGGGGTCGTCTATGGAGGATGCACATTGCTGTTCGGAGGTCTTGGTCTTATAATCTCATTTATCATTGAGGTGAAAATGAAGATCGCGAAAAAAGAAAACGATAACTGATAAGTTTTAATAACATTGCCTTCGGCGCCGTGTCCACATGACAGTGGGCGCGGCTTTTTTTCGCGTGTGGTAGGTGTCGTGCGTCTCTGCTTTCCGGGCATTAGCGGATGGTGTAGAAACTTTTGGGGCTGATATTTTGTAGGTTGTGGGAAAAGGAATAAATTTGTGTGTTTGACTGCGGGATTTTTTAATTTCCTGCTGGACTACCATAGGGCAGTCGCTCATATTTCCGGGCTGCAGACCATGAATAAACCATTAAGAAAAATATAACATTTCTCAAAAGTGATGGAGAAGACCAGCGTAAAATCGCTTGACAAGGTCGTCGTGAGGTTTTCGGGCGACTCTGGCGATGGCATGCAACTGGCAGGAAACATTTTTACTAATGTTTCAGCAGGCCTTGGCAATTCAGTTTCAACATTTCCCGATTATCCGGCCGACATGCGTGCTCCACAGGGATCGCTTAGTGGAGTTTCGGCATTTCAGGTAAGTGTGGGCCGCGGTGTTCATACTCCTGGCGACCAGTGCGATGTGCTCGTGGCTATGAATCCGGCGGCACTGAAACGCAATGTGCAATTTCTGAAGCCCGGCGGAGTAATCATAATCGATACCGATACATTCAATGCCGACGGTCTCAGCAAGGCCCAATATACAACCGACGACGCAATAAAGGAACTCGGAATCACCGCTCAGGTGGTGGAGGCTCCTATAACTTCACAGACCAAGGCCGCTCTTGCCGATTCGGGGCTTGATAACAAGGCCATGCTAAAGTGCCGCAATATATTCGCTCTCGGTCTTGTGTGCTGGCTTTTTGATCGCCCGCTTGACGGCGCACTTCATCTGCTGAAAAATAAGTTTGCAAAGAAACCGGCGGTGTTTGAGGCTAATGCCAAAGTAATTGAGGCTGGTTATAATTTCGGTCATAACGTTCATGCCTCGGTTTCTACCTATCGTGTGGAGACGGAGAGTATCGTGCCCGGCGTGTACACCGACATAAACGGTAACACGGCTACTGCATGGGGACTGATCATGGCGTCGGAGAAGTCGGGACGTCCGCTTTTCCTGGGCAGCTATCCTATCACTCCAGCTACCGATATTCTGCATGAGCTTGCCAAAAGAAAAGATCTTGGCGTGAAGGCCTGTCAGATGGAGGACGAGATTGCCGGCGTATGCTCGGCTATCGGTGCTTCGTTTGCGGGAAATCTTGCAGTGACGTCGACTTCGGGTCCCGGTCTGGCTCTAAAGGGAGAGGGCATAGGTCTGGCTGTTATGGCCGAACTTCCGCTGGTGGTGATTGATGTTCAGCGTAGCGGACCCTCCACAGGTCTGCCTACCAAGACTGAGCAGACCGATCTTATGCAGGCACTCTATGGCCGTAACGGAGAGTCGCCTCTGGCGGTGGTGGCCGCCACGTCGCCGACCGACTGTTTCACTATGGCTTTCGAGTCATGCCGCATAGCAGTGGAGCACATGACTCCGGTGATTCTGCTTACCGACGCTTTTATTGGCAACGGATCGTCGGCATGGCGTGTGCCTGAAGCCGATGAATATCCTGAGATAAAGGTGCGGCATGTCCCGGCTGAACTGCATGACAGCTGGAAGCCTTATATGCGTGACGAAAAAACGCTTTCGCGTTACTGGGCGATTCCCGGCACCGAAGGGCTGATGCACCGTATCGGCGGTCTGGAAAAGGACTCTGTTACAGGTGCTATATCGAATGACCCTGTCAATCATGAGCGCATGGTGAACCTGCGTCGTGAGAAGATCGCCCGCATAGCCGATGATATCCCTGCCCAGGAGGTACTTTGTGCAGAGGATTCCGATACATTGCTGGTAGGCTGGGGAGGCACCTACGGCCATCTCTATACAGCGGCTGAGGATCTGTGTGCCGAAGGTGTGCCTGTGGCATTCACCCAGTTCAAATATATCAACCCGCTTCCTGCCAATACCGGCGATATTCTGCGCCGCTATAAGAAGGTGATTGTGGCAGAACTGAATACCGGAATGTTTGCCGACTATCTTCAGGCAAAGTTCCCCGACGTGAATATTTTTCGCATCAATAAGATTCAGGGTCAGCCTTTTATGGTGAGAGAAATCGTCGATGGCGTGAAATCGGTTCTCGGCAAGTAAAAAAACAAGTCAAAAATCAGGAAAAGTCCTTTCATAAATTATGGAAGATCTGAAATATATACCAGCAAACTTCAAGAGCGACCAGTCGGTGCGCTGGTGTCCGGGGTGTGGTGACCATGCCGTGCTCAATGTGTTGCACAAGGCAATGGCTTCGATTGGAGTAGCGCCACACATGACAGCTGTGATCTCAGGTATCGGATGCAGTTCGCGTCTTACCTATTACATGAATACCTACGGGTTTCACACGATCCATGGCCGCGCGGCAGCCATAGCCACAGGCTTCAAGGTGGCCAATCCGGAAATGACGGTGTGGCAGATGTCGGGCGACGGCGACGGTCTTGCAATCGGAGGCAATCATTTCATTCACGCCGTCCGCCGCAATATCGATATAAACATGATCTTGTTCAACAACAAGATCTATGGTCTTACCAAAGGACAGTACTCGCCGACCTCTGCCCGCGGATTCGTGTCGAAATCGTCGCCTTATGGCACGACCGAAGATCCGTTTATTCCGGCAGAACTTGTGTTTGGCGCCCGCGGCAACTTTTTCGCCCGCTCATTTGATGTGGAGCTCAAGACCACTCAGGAGATACTTGAGGAGGCAGCCCGCCATAAAGGCACATCGGTCTGTGAGATTCTTACCAACTGTGTGATATTCAATCATGGAATACACAGCGGTATAACCGATAGGGAAGTTCGGGCTGACCGCACCATACATCTTCGTCATGGTGAAAAGATGCTCTTCGGCAAGGATAACGAGAAGGGTCTTGTGCGTGACGGATTTCTGTTGAAAGCAGTAGAAGTAGGCAAGGATGGCTATACAATTGACGATGTGCTTGTGCATGATGCTCATTGTGAGAGCAATTTCCTCCATCAGCAACTGGCTATGATGGATGGCCAGTCGCTGCCTCTGGCTATAGGAGTTATACGCGATTACGATGCTCCGACCTACAACGAATCGTTGACGGAGCAGGTTGCCGAAGTGCGTGCCAAAAAAGGTTTTGACAGTCTGCGCGGCATGATACTTGCCGGCGAGACCTGGGAAGTGAAATGATTTGCATATAATTAATAGAGCCTTGACATGATTTTCAGGCAGTCTCCCCCGGGGACTGCCTGATGTTTTTTTGATTGGTGTAATTTTCTTAATTTTGAGAATCAATTAAAAATGGAATCAGATGGAAAAAATAATACTGACCGGTGACCGTCCGACCGGCAAACTGCATCTCGGACATTATGTTGGATCGCTTAAACGTCGTGTCGAACTTCAGAATTCGGGACTTTACGACAAGATCTTTGTTATGATCGCTGACGCACAGGCATTGACCGATAATGCTGACAACCCTGAAAAAGTGCGTCAGAACGTGATTGAGGTAGCCCTTGACTATCTTTCTGCCGGCCTTGATCCTGAAAAGACAACTATTTTCATCCAGAGTCAGGTGCCTGAGCTCGCAGAGCTTGCATTCTATTATATGAACCTCGTGACAGTGTCGCGTGTGCAGCGCAACCCGACAGTGAAGACCGAGATCAAGATGCGCAATTTCGAGCAGAGTATACCGGTAGGATTTTTCTGTTATCCGGTGAGTCAGGCAAGTGATATCACGGCATTTAACGCCACTACTGTACCTGTGGGTGAAGATCAGGCCCCGATGATAGAGCTGACGCGCGAGATTGTGGACCGTTTCAACTCTATTTATGGTCCGACACTTGTAAAACCAGAGATTCTTCTTCCTGACAATGCCGCCTGTCTGCGTCTGCCGGGCACTGACGGCAAGGCCAAGATGAGCAAAAGTCTCGGTAACTGCATTTATCTGAGTGATACTCCCAAACAGGTTAAAAAGGGTGTGAACTCGATGTATACCGACCCGTTGCATCTGAACATCGATGATCCCGGACACCTTGAGGGCAACTGCCCGTTTATCTATCTTGACGCATTGTGCACACCTGAGCAGATGCAGCGCTATGCACCGCAATATGAATCGCTTGATGCAATGAAGGCGCATTATGTGAAGGGCGGACTGGGTGACGGCACAGTGAAAAAACTTCTCACATCGGTGCTTGAGGAGATACTGATTCCGATACGCGAGCGTCGTGCTATGTATGAAAAAGATATTCCAGGGGTTTATGAGATTCTGCGAAAGGGATCGGAAGAGGCTCGTGCGACAGCGGCAAAGACGCTCGATCGGGTTCGCGAGGCGATGAAAATCAATTATTTCAATGATCCGGCTCTTATCAAGGAGCAGGCAGCCCGCTACGGAAAATGAAAGTGCTTCGGGGGATAGCCTGGCTGGTGCCGACGCTTCTGGCAGTTCTGTTATGGAACTGCGGAGGCGCCGACTCATTCAGGATTATGGGAGAAATTGATGGTCTTGGTACACAGAACCTTCAGGTTGTGTACTATGGCGACGGGGCTTTTCGTTCGATGCGTTCGACTGCTGTCGACGGCAAATTCTCGATAGAGGGTAGCAGCCGGGACTATACGGTTGTAGATGTATTCACAAGCACGAGATCGCATATAGCGTCGTTTATAGTGGAGAACGGCGATCATGTAGAGTGTGCTCTTGAGTTGAACAATCCGGTCCCCAAGAAGATAAAGGGGGGGGATGCGGCGGTTGAACTTATGCGCTGGATAGGCGAAAATGAGCGGATGATTTCGTCGGGACAGACAGAACAATTGAATGCGGCGGTTGCGGATTTTATAGGAAAAAACAGCGACAATGTGGTGTCGTCGGTGCTCCTGACCCGTTATTTCGATGCCAGAGGACGAGAGCAGGAAGCCGATTCATTGCTGAGAAGTATATCGCAACAGGCGCGTATCACTTCTCTGATCGAGGGATATCGCGACGGTCTGGTTTATAATGCTGATTCGGTACTTCCTACACTCGGTGATTCACTGTGGTTTGTGGGAGTGGACAGAAAGATTGTATATGCCGCTCCGCAGTCCCGTAGGGCTACGCTGCTTTATTTTTCCAATCCGTCGGGAGCGCGTGTAGGTTCCAATGACAAATTGTTGCATAACCTTATCAATGAGCATAAAACAGACGGGAAGGTATCGGTCATAGAGATAAATGATGTAGACAATGCAGATGATTGGGAACAGACGGTGAAAAACGACAGTCTGCCGTGGGAGCGTGTGTGGCATCCCGGAGTGTCATCGACGCTTGCTCTTCCGTCGCGTCCGTGGGTTATTGTAGCCGACAGTCTTGGACGGATAAGGTACAATGGGGCGGATTTCTTCGGAGCTGTCGGTAAGGTTTCCGAGTTATGCTTGTAAAGGTTTTCGGAGCAGCTGTCAGGGGTATCGATGCGATTCCTGTTACGATAGAGGCACGGGCCGATGTCGGTATAGGTTTTACAGTTGTCGGGCTTCCCGATGCGTCGGTTAAGGAGAGCCAGGAGCGAGTATTGTCGTCGCTTAAACAACATGGTTACGACATACCTCGAAGAAAGATAGTGATCAATATGGCACCTGCCGATGTGAAAAAGGAGGGTGCCGCCTATGACCTGCCGCTTGCTGTGGCTATACTTGCGGCTTCGGAGCGTATTGAAGCCGGATCTCTTGACAAATATCTTGTGATGGGGGAGCTGTCGCTTGACGGAAGTGTATGCCCTGTAAAAGGTATACTTCCGATGGCCGTGATGGCACGTACGATGGGATATAGGGGTATGATAGTGCCAGAGGTTAATGCTACGGAAGCGGCTGTGGTGAACCGATTGCAGGTCTATGGTGTGAAAAATCTTGCGGAGGCTATTGCGGTTGTGACTGATGCGACGGACGCCATAGCTCCGACAGAAGTTGACACACGTGCCGAATTTGAGGCTTCGTGTGGTGTGTTTGAATGTGATTTTGCAGATGTCAAGGGGCAGGAGAATGTGAAGCGTGCCTTTGAAGTGGCATGTGCTGGCGGGCACAATATACTTATGGTTGGGCCGCCTGGATCGGGAAAATCTATGATGGCTAAAAGAGTGCCGTCTATTCTGCCTCCATTTACACTTGGGGAAGCCCTCGAGACGACAAAAATACATTCGGTAGCCGGCAGACTGCGCCGTGGTGCGCGGCTGATGACCGAGAGGCCTTTCCGTAGCCCTCATCACACGATCTCGCCGGTGGCGCTTGTCGGTGGCGGCAGCAATCCTATGCCGGGGGAAATATCGCTGGCACACAATGGAGTGTTGTTTCTTGATGAATTCCCTGAATTCAACCGGTCGGTTCTCGAAGTGATGCGTCAGCCGCTTGAAGACCGATATATATCTATTTCACGCGCAAAATACTCGATAGACTATCCGGCAAGCTTTATGCTTGTGGCGTCGATGAATCCTTGCCCGTGCGGATACTATAATCATCCGACCCGCGAGTGTACATGTGATGCCGGAGCCGTGAGGAAGTATCTTGGGCGTATATCAGGTCCCCTTCTTGACCGTATAGACATACAGGTGGAAATACAGCCGGTCGATTTCGATGATATGGCCACAGCCTGTACGGGAGAAAGCTCGGCCAATATACGCGAGAGAGTGGCTGCGGCCCGGCTGATTCAGACAGCCAGATTTTCAAAGCATGAAAATGTGCATTGCAATGCGCAGATGGGTACGAAACATATAAATGAATATGCACGTCCTGACAAGGCCGGCTTTGATCTTCTGCGTAACGCAATGATGAAATTCGACATGTCGGCGCGTGCCTATGACCGTATCCTTCGTGTAGCGCGTACGATCGCCGACCTTGACATGTCAGAGACTGTGGGGGCGGAGCATGTTTCCGAAGCTATAAGCTATCGTAATCTTGACCGTTCTTCATGGGGCGGCGGAGGATCCAGGACAATGCCATTCAGTTGAATTATATGGCGGATAATTATCTTGAGAAAAAGATGGAGGACCTGCGGAGCGGCAGGCTGGCCAGAGTAAAGTCTAATAGTAGTTTGCGCCGCGGTGTGTGGTGCGTGCCGTTTCCATGTCGCAGGGTGTTTGTGACCGGAGGTGCCAGAGGCATCGGCCGTGCTATCGTGGAGGAATTCAGCCGTATCGGTTGCAAAGTGGCTTTCTGTGATGCTGATGAAGTGTCGGGTGCAGAGACGGCTTATTCGACAGGGGCCCGTTTTATTCATGCGGATGTGTCGGACACTGATGCTCTTAAAAAATCAATGGATATCCTTTTTACTGCATGGCGTGACATTGACATTATTGTCAATAACGTGGGTGTGGGTGATTTCAAACCGTTTGGGGAGACTACTGCCGAGGATTTTCAGAAAGTTATTGATGTGAATCTGAAGCCGGTTTTTGTCACGGTGCACGCTTTGGCCACACATCGAGAGAGTTTGCCTTATCCAAATGATTTCGGCGGCCGCATCATCAATATCGCATCGACACGCCACATGCAGAGTGAGGCCGGCACTGTCGCGTACTCGGCATCGAAAGGAGGCGTGGTCTCGCTCACGCATTCATTGATGATGGATATGTCGAAATACCGTATAACGGTAAATTCAATATCTCCCGGCTGGATTGAGACTGGCGATTATGATTTATTGAGACCTGAAGACCATTCACAGCATCCTTCGGGAAGGGTGGGGCGTCCGGCAGATGTGGCCCGGTTGTGTGTGTTCTTGTCGGCTGTCGGCAACGATTTCATTAATGGCGCCGATATACCTGTCGATGGCGGTATGACCCGTAAAATGATCTATATTGACTAAAACTGATGCAGATGATACAGGAATTGCTTGAGTTCAACCGCGGATTTGTTGAGCGGGAGGAGTATAAGGATTTTGTCACGAGCAAGTATCCCGACAAGAAGATAGCGATAGTGACATGCATGGATACCCGGCTTGTGACCTTGTTGCCGGCTGCTCTGGGCCTGAAGAACGGGGATGTGAAAATTATAAAAAATGCGGGCGGAACTATAACCAATCCGTTTGACTCGACAATGCGTTCTCTGCTCGTGGCTGTATATGAGCTTGGTGTTAACGAGATAATGGTTGTCGGTCACACTGGTTGCGGTGTGCAGGGTATGGACCCCGATGAAATGCTGCATCTGATGAAAGAGCGTGGTGTTTCGGAGGAGCACATTGACCTTATGATGCACTGTGGAATCGACCTGCGCTCATGGCTCAGGGGATTTGACGAGACTTCCGAGGCAGTAAGGGAGACGGTGGACATTATATCGCATCATCCTCTGATGTGCGAAGGGGTGGCTGTCAAGGGATATATCATGGACAGCACCACCGGGGCATTGTCCTGCGTCTGATTTCAGGAGATTTCTTTCATTTTTGTCCAGAGGCCGATTGCCTGTCGTGCTTCTGTGACGTCGTGTACTCTAAGTATCGAAGCCCCTCTTTCCAGTGCCATTACATTTATTGCGGTAGTGCCGTTCAATGATTCGCCCGGTGTGATGCCAAGCGTTTTGTATATCATTGATTTTCGTGATACCCCGACAAGCACCGGCCGGTTGAGTGTGCTGCCTATTATGCTGAGATTGTGTAGCACTTCAAAATTTTGTTCGGTAGTTTTTGCAAATCCGAACCCCGGATCGACGATAATGTCGCTGACTCCTTTCTGCTCAAGCCTGTCTATTTTTTCTGCAAGTTTCGATATTATATCGTTTGTGACACCTCCTTGTGCTGTATAGTCGGTATATGACTGCATATCGGAGGCTGTTCCGCGCATGTGCATTGCGATATATGGAACGTTCAGTTCCGACACTGTGTCAAACATATTCCGATCGAGATCTCCGGCCGATATGTCGTTTATGATGTCGGCTCCAAGGTCAAGGATTGCGGCTTTGGCAACGTCGGCACGGAATGTGTCGACCGATATTGGAATTGCAGGCGCTATTTTGCGTATGGCGCTTATTCCTATCGAGAGGCGACGTATTTCTTCTTCTGGTGTGACGTCCTCTGCTCCGGGGCGCGAAGAATATCCTCCGATGTCAATAATATCAGCTCCTTCATTGACGAGATGCTCAGCTGTGTCAGAGAGGCTATCCTGATTCCAGCATCTTGACAGGCTGTAGAATGAGTCTGGGGTAATGTTGAGTATGCCCATTACCGCCGGTCTGTCAAAGTGGATTATTTTTCCTTTGATGTTGATGGTAAACATTTTTACGTCCTGGCTAAGAGAAAGAAACCGATGAAGGGGGGATAGATCCTTCATCGGTTTCAGAGGTGTCACTTTATTTAAAGTCTTCCGGTAAAGATCGTCATTGCATCAGACGCTAATGAAAATCTCTTGCGTATCGGTATTGTTCAAGACATCACGTTTTTTACAATACCCCGGAAGCTAAAGGAGGAATAGTCAGTGATTTACTTATTCTCTTCGATAGTTACGCAACGATCGAGAGCAACATACTTGATGCCGAGGTCATTGAGGTTGCCTTCGCCGCTCTTGGTTGAGAGCTGTGAAGCGGGCACACCGTTCTTGATGAGAGCCTTCTCGACGTTCTTGGCACGATTTACACGGAGGCGAGCGTTGATAGCGTCGGTACCGGTGTAAGTGTCAGCCCAGCCAGTAAGAGTGTAGTTCTTGCCTGAAGCCTTGATCTGCTCAGCAACAGCACCGAGGACCTTGCGGTCAACGCTGTTGAGGGTAGAGTTGCCGATTGTGAAGTAGATAGTTGCAAGAGGAGCTTTTGCTGTTTCAACAACCTTCTCGACGGGACGGTTGAGGCAAGCCTTGAGCTGAGCCTCGAGATCCTCGATACGGGCGTTTGCAGCCTGGAGACGAGCCTTGATGGGTTCGCAGTCCTCGATCTCGGGAACAACAGCTACGATAGGAGCTGTCCAGGTGCTCTTGTTGAATTTGTAGGTAGCTGATACAAGAACCTCGCCTGCGATGCTCTTGTGGTCGCTGAACTCTGCCATGCTCTTGTCTGCACCGACTGCGCGGAGGTCAAGACCGAGAGCGAAGTTACGGCTGAGGTTGAAGTCAAGAAGAAGACCTGCACGAGCAGTGAGGAACTGATGGTGAGCGTTCTTCCATTCGTTGTTGACCTTGTAGGTGTTGAAGTAGCCGCCGAGACCTGCATAGATGCTTGCGTTGAACACGCGGTCGGGGTTGTAGCCACACCACCAGTTGGTGAGGTTAAGCATTACGTCGCCTGCAGCACCGAGGTTGTTGAGCTTGAAGCCATTGAGACCCTTGCCCTGGAACCAGTCGAAGCCTGCGCGAACACCGATCAGCGGTGAGAAGTACTTGCCGACATAGAGTCCGGCTGCGGGTGCGAAGCGGTCACCGAAACCGGGACGCTCAATGCCCTTGGTAGCAACGTTAGCCACACCAGCCTGACCAGTGATAAACCAGTTGCTGCTGAAGTTGTTAATGAGATATCCCTGAGTGGCATCCTCAACGTAGGTTACTTCCTTAACGTTGTTCTGTGCCACTACGTTCTGCCCCAGCATCACAGCGGCGGCAAACGCAAGAATTGCACTCTTTTTCATAGGATTACGTGTTGTTTAATTTGTTTCGTTGTTTCTATTCCTCGAAATTCTACGCAAATGTAACGTTTCTGTTTTAAATTTTGTTTACTGTTCCTAAATATTTTTAGAAGAAATGTACTTTTTTTCGGCTTATGCTTCGGTCGAAATGTTTTTGTTGACATTCTTATGTCCGATCAGTGCATAGTAAAGGATGTAGGCGAGGCCGGCGAAAAGTACCCAGTAGCTTGAGAGGTATCCGCATGCATCGGCAACGCCACCCTGAACGAGGGGAATGATACCGCCGCCGCATACCATCACCATGAAGAAGCCGGATGCAACGGCTGTGTATTTGCCGAGTCCTTCAACAGCAAGGTTGAAAATGCCGCCCCACATTACCGATGTGCAGAGGCCACAGAGTACCAGGAAGAGGATGTTGATGGGCGCGTCTACACTGATGAGGTTGAAGTCGGCGTCAAAAGCAGGAATTGCGATTGTGGTAGCAGGATCGCATATACATGCGAGGAGAATAAATATCATGCCTATGGCTGCTACTGTCGAGAGCATGGCACGGCTTGAAACCTTGCCGCCGATGATGCCGCCTACAAAACGGCCGATGAGCATGAGGAACCAGTACATGCCGACAAGCACTCCTGCAGCGGAAGCGGCAATCTTGACATCATTGGTCATGTACAGATTGGCCATATTGGGGATGCCAACCTCAACACCGACGTATATGAAGATTGCGATAGCGCCAAGAACGAAGTGACGGAACCGGAGCGCTCCTGAAAGGGTGGGCTCTGCCTGTTTGGCTGTTTCTTTCTTCACCTTTTCCTCTTCTTTGATAGCGTCGAGGATCGGCTCGGGGATGTTGGTGAAAATTAGCACGATGGTGGCGAGAATGAAGATACCTCCGGCGATATAGAGGGCCGGACGGGCGTCGACGAGGCTTGAATTAGCCACATTTCCCATGAGGTAGCCTACAAGAATCGGGCAGATGGTGGCTGCAAGCGAGTTGAGCGAGCCGCCGAACTGGATGAGCTGGTTGCCTTTGTTGCCGCCGCCGCCGAGAGTGTTGAGCATGGGGTTGACCACTGTGTTGAGCATACACATGGAGAAACCTGCAACAAACGCGCCGATGAGATAAACGGCGAAAATGGCGTCGTCGGGGAGATAGGAGGAGACGAACATGATCGCAACTCCAAGAAGACCTACGAGTACTGAGGCGATTGCCGAGAATTTGTAGCCTTTGCGCTGGAGAAGTATACCGGCGGGGATGCCCATGAATGCATAGGCGATGAAGTTGGCAAGATTACCGAGCTGTGACTGCAGTGCAGACAGTGATAGCTGGTTTTTGAGGATCACGCCAAACGGGTTCTGGAAACCGGTAACGAACGAGATCATAGCGAACAGGAAGAACATCGCGATAATCGCGGGAGTCGTATTCGCCTTGGAGGCCTTTGTCGTCATAATTTTTTTGTTGAGATAAGTGTAGTTGGGTATTTTGATTCTTTCGGTAACTGTTTTGTCGAAGAGCCGACAGACCCTATTCAGACATATTCTGCAAATCTAATCTTTTTTTGAATACTTTGGTAATAATAAGTTAATTTTTTTTCAAAATTTTGTATCCGGAGATCCGTACATGGATCGGAGTGGTGCATCTGAAGAATAAAAAAGCGGATCGGTTTTATGCCGACCCGCTTTTTTGATATGCATTTAGCAGTGCTGTACTGTCAGATCAGATTTCTGATTCGCCATCGGTGAGGGTGAGTCCTTCGACATCTTCGTCGTCAACCAGCATTTCTTCGGGGATTATGTCAAGAATGTTCTCGACTTCCTTTTTAGTAGCCGGTTCTTCCTGCTCCTCGTTTGCGGGACGGTTGATGTCGTCGACGCTTCCGACAACGATGTGGTCATAGGAACGGAGGCCTGTGCCGGCAGGTATGAGGTGACCGCAGATTACGTTTTCCTTCATGCCTACGAGGGTGTCGGTCTTGCCGTTGATAGCTGCTTCGTTGAGGACTTTGGTTGTCTCCTGGAATGATGCAGCCGACATAAAGCTTGATGTCTGAAGTGCCGCGCGAGTGATACCCTGAAGGATCTGCTCGGAGGTTGCAGGCACGGCATCACGGACGGTTACAGTCTGTTTGTCGCGACGCTTGAGTGCCGAGTTTTCGTCGTGCAGACGTCGTGCGGTGACGATCATGCCGGGACGCATTGTTTCTGAGTCACCTGCGTCTACCACAATCTTTTTGCCCCAGATACGGTCGTTTTCTTCCATGAAGTCGCGCTTGTCGACAACCTGCTGCTCCAGGAAGTTGGTGTCACCCGGATCAATGATGTTGACTTTGCGCATCATCTGACGGACGATTACCTCAAAGTGCTTGTCGTTGATCTTCACACCCTGCATTCGGTATACGTCCTGCACCTCGTTGACGATGTAGTCCTGTACGGCTGTCGGACCCATGATGTTGAGGATGTCGGTCGGTGTGATCGCACCGTCGGAGAGAGGTGTGCCGGCGCGCACATAGTCGTTTTCCTGAACAAGTATCTGCTTGGAGAGCGGAACAAGATATTTTTTGATGTCTCCGATTTTCGGTGTGACGGTGATCTCGCGGTTTCCTCGCTTGACTTTGCCGAAGTTGACCTCTCCGTCGATCTCGCTGACAATGGCGGGGTTTGACGGGTTGCGTGCCTCGAAAAGCTCTGTGACGCGGGGAAGACCACCGGTGATGTCACCTACGCCTCCGGCAGCACGCGGAATGCGGACAAATACTTCACCTGATTTAACGGGTTCGCTGTCGTTGAGCATAAGGTGTGCGCCCACAGGGAGTGCATAAGTCTTGATGATGTTGCCTTCCTTGTCGACGATCTGAGCTTCGGGAACTTTCGTGCGGTCCTTGCTCTCGATCACGATCTTCTCCTGAAGACCCGACTGCTCGTCGGTATCTACACGGTAGGTAACATTCTCAATGAGGTTGTCGTACTTGATAGTTCCGCCTACCTCGCTGACAATTACGGCATTGAAGGGGTCCCATTCGCAGATCATGTCGCCCGGCTTTACCATGTCGCCCGGCTTGAAGTATAGCTTCGAACCGTAGGGTATGTTGGCCGATGTGTACATGATCTTTGTCTCGGGATCGACAATGCGCAGTTCGCCAAGACGGCCGATGACACGATCGACGTTTTTGGCTGTGGCTTCTGAAGTCTCGTCGGTCTCGACAGTGCGGAGCTCCTCTATTTCAAGAAGGCCATTGTATTTCGAGGTGACGTTGGACACGGCGGCTATGTTTGATGCGACACCACCGACGTGGAATGTACGGAGTGTAAGCTGGGTACCCGGCTCACCGATTGACTGGGCTGCGATCACACCTACGGCCTCGCCCATCTGTACCATGCGGTTGTTGGAGAGGTTGCGGCCATAGCACATAGCGCATACGCCTTTTTTGGACTCGCAGGTAAGGACTGAGCGGATCTCGACAGATTCGATAGGCGATGCGTCGATGCGGTCCGCTGCTTCGTCGGAGATTTCCTGACCGGCTGCGACAATGATTTCATTGGTCTGAGGATCAATTATGTCGTGAACCGATACACGGCCGACTATGCGCTCGCCGAGTGATGCGACAACTTCGTCGTTGTTTTTGATCTCACGGCATACGAGGCCTCGGAGTGTGCCGCAGTCGTGCTCGTTGATGATCACATCATGTGCGACATCGACAAGACGGCGTGTGAGGTAACCTGCGTCGGCGGTCTTGAGCGCGGTGTCGGCAAGACCTTTACGGGCACCGTGGGTGGAGATGAAGTATTCGAGCACCGAAAGACCCTCCTTGAAGTTGGCAAGAATCGGGTTCTCGATGATCTGGCCTCCCTCGGCACCGGCTTTCTGGGGTTTTGCCATAAGACCACGCATACCTGCAAGCTGACGGATCTGGTCTTTAGAACCACGGGCACCGGAGTCGAGCATCATGAAGACAGAGTTGAAGCCCTTGTTGTGGGCGGTCATCTGCTTCATAAGTATGTCGGTGAGCTTGGAGTTTACGTGTGTCCAGATATCGATTATCTGGTTGTAACGTTCGTTGTTGGTGATGAAGCCCATGGAGTAGTTGTCCATGACCTCCTGCACCTGACGGTAGCCTTCGCTGACGATTTCCTCTTTTTCGGCGGGTATGATCACATCGCCGAGGTTGAATGACAGTCCGCCACGGAATGCCATGTAATAACCGAGGTTCTTGATGTCGTCGAGGAACTGTGCGGAGCGAGGAATACCGCATTTCTTGATGACACGGCTGATGATGTTACGCAGAGATTTCTTTGAAAGAATCTCGTTGACATAGCCTATTTCTTTGGGTACGTACTGGTTGACAAGAATACGTCCTACAGATGTCTCCACAAGGTGGCGGATGGGGTTGCCCTCTGCGTCAACGTCGTCAACCATGACCGAAACGGGCGCATGGAGGGTAACTCGGCCTTCATTGTAGGCGATTTCCGCTTCTTCGGGACCGTAGAATTTTAAACCTTCGCCTTTATCGCCGGGACGGAGTTTGGTGATGTAATACAGTCCAAGCACCATATCCTGAGAGGGAACGGTGATCGGTGCTCCGTTGGCGGGGTTAAGGATATTATGAGCTCCGAGCATAAGCATCTGAGCTTCAAGGACCGCTTCATTGCCAAGAGGAAGATGCACAGCCATCTGGTCACCGTCGAAGTCGGCGTTAAATGCCGTACATGCGAGCGGGTGCAGCTGGATTGCTTTTCCTTCGATCATCTTCGGCTGGAATGCCTGTATGCCGAGTCGGTGAAGTGTCGGGGCACGGTTGAGGAGGACGGGGTGTCCTTTCATCACGTACTCGAGAATATCCCATACGACAGGCTCTTTGCGGTCGACGATTTTCTTAGCTGATTTTACAGTCTTGACGATGCCGCGCTCTATGAGTTTGCGGATTACAAAGGGCTTGTAGAGCTCTGCCGCCATGTTTTTGGGCAGACCGCACTCATGCATTTTGAGCTCCGGTCCTACAACGATAACCGAACGTGCTGAATAATCGACGCGTTTACCGAGAAGGTTCTGACGGAAACGTCCCTGTTTACCCTTGAGCGAGTCGGAGAGTGATTTCAGAGCGCGGTTGGCGTCGGTCTTAACGGCTGTCGACTTGCGTGAGTTGTCGAGCAGAGAGTCGACTGCCTCCTGAAGCATACGCTTTTCGTTTCGGAGGATGACGTCGGGAGCTTTGATCTCGATAAGTCGCTTAAGTCGGTTGTTGCGAATGATGACGCGACGATATAGGTCGTTGAGGTCGGATGTTGCGAAACGGCCGCCATCGAGGGGCACGAGAGGACGCAGATCCGGTGGAATTACAGGCACAGCCTTGAGCACCATCCATTCTGGACGGTTGCGTTCGGCCGACGCGCGGAATGATTCCACTACCTGAAGGCGCTTGAGAGCTTCGGTCTTGCGCTGCTGCGAACCTTCGCGGGCCGCAGTGTCGCGGAGCTCATAGGACAGTTCGTCGAGGTTGAGTGAAGCAAGAAGCTGGTATATCGCTTCGGCACCCATTTTTGCGACAAACTTGTTGGGGTCGTCGTCGGGCAGATTGCGGTTTTCAGGATCGAGGTGATCGATGATGTTGTAGTACTCTTCCTCGTTGAGGAGGTCGAGTTTCTTCACGCCTTCGACTTCTCCCGGATTGAGCACGATGTAACGCTCGTAGTAGATGACCTGATCGAGTTTCTTTGATGGAATGCCGAGCAGGTAACCTATCTTGTTGGGGAGAGAACGGAAGTACCATATATGTGCTACGGGCACAACGAGCTTGATGTGTCCCATGCGTTCGCGGCGCACTTTTTTCTCGGTAACCTCAACACCGCAGTTGTTGCAGACGATACCTTTATAGCGAATGCGCTTGTACTTACCGCAGTGACACTCGTAGTCTTTTACAGGACCGAAAATGCGTTCGCAGAAGAGTCCGTCGCGCTCGGGCTTGTAGGTGCGGTAGTTGATGGTCTCGGGCTTGAGTACTTCTCCGGACGAGTTTTTCAGGATTTCTTCGGGTGAAGCAAGTCCGATCGTGATCTTGGAGAAGCTATTTTTTGCCTTTGGTTCTTTCTTAAAAGCCATCGGTTGGGTATGGTTGAGTCTTCTTTTCGGGAAGTGTTAAAGAAAAGTATTTGGAGAGATGCCTCAGTCGAGAGTCACGCTGAGGCCGAGACCACGAAGCTCGTGGAGCAGGACATTGAGTGACTCGGGTATGCCGACGGGAGGCATTGCCTCGCCTTTGACAATCGCTTCGTAGGCTTTGGATCGTCCGGTGACATCGTCACTCTTGACAGTGAGGATTTCCTGAAGGATGTGGGCTGCGCCGAATGCTTCGAGCGCCCAGACTTCCATCTCTCCGAAACGCTGTCCGCCGAACTGGGCTTTACCGCCGAGAGGCTGCTGGGTGATGAGAGAGTAGGGGCCGATGCTTCGTGCGTGCATCTTGTCCTCGACCATGTGCCCGAGTTTGAGCATGTAAATGATTCCGACAGTCGCGGGTTGGTCAAACCGTTCGCCTGTGCCTCCGTCGTAGAGGTAGGTTTTGCCGTAGCGCGGTATTCCTGCTTTGTCGGTCCAGTTGTTGAGGTCGTCAAGTGAGGCGCCGTCGAAGATCGGTGTCGCGAACTTTTCGCCGAGTTCCCGTCCAGCCCATCCAAGTACTGTCTCGAAGATCTGTCCGAGGTTCATTCGCGAAGGCACGCCGAGGGGGTTGAGGACAATGTCGACAGGTGTTCCGTCGGCAAGGAACGGCATGTCTTCCTGGCGTACGATACGGCTGACGATACCTTTGTTTCCGTGGCGTCCTGCCATTTTGTCACCAACGCTGATCTTACGTTTTTTTGCAACGTATACTTTAGCCATCTGCATGATTCCCGAGGGAAGCTCGTCGCCGATCGAGATGTCGAATTTCTTACGTCGGAGCTCTGCATCGATTTCTTTGGATTTGCGCAGATAGTTGACGATAGTGGCGCGGATGAGATCGTTGCGGTGAGTATCGGAGGTCCACTTAGAGAGGTTTACGGCATCGTAGTTGATCTCTTTAAGCGCACCTGCGGTGAATTTGGCACCCTTGGGTATGATGTCGCTTCCGATAAAGTCTTTTACTCCCTGGCTTACGCGTCCGGAGACGAGGGTCATAAGTTTGGAAACGAGTTTCTGCTTGAGAGCTTCCTGCTGCTCCTCGTATTTTTCGTCGAGCATCGGGAGCTGTGCGGCGGCGCTGCGGTTGCGGCGCGGGTTCTTGGCAGCACGTGAGAAAAGGTTTGTGCCTATGATCACGCCTTTGAGCGAAGGTGATGCTTTCAGAGATGCATCTTTTACATCACCGGCCTTATCGCCGAAGATAGCGCGGAGGAGTTTCTCCTCAGGAGTGGGATCACTCTCTCCTTTTGGAGTGATTTTGCCTATGAGAATGTCACCGGGTACAACGTGTGCTCCGACGCGTATTATGCCTCGTTCGTCAAGGTCTTTTGTGGCGTCTTCGCTTACATTGGGTATGTCGTTGGTGAGTTCTTCCATACCGCGTTTGGTCTCACGCACATCGAGAGTATACTCGTCTACATGCACAGATGTGAGTATGTCCTCGCGCACTACGCGCTCATTGAGCACGATAGCATCCTCATAGTTGTAGCCTTTCCATGGCATGAATGCAACTTTAAGGTTGCGTCCGAGTGCGAGTTCGCCGTTTTCGGTGGAGTAGCCTTCGGTAAGGATTTCACCTCCGTTGACTCTCTGTCCAGCCTTGCAGATGGGGCGGAGGTCAATGGTGGTTGACTGGTTGGTCTTGCGGAATTTTGGGAGGCGGTATTCTTTTACTGCGTCGTCGAATGCCGCAAACTCCTCGTCCTCGGTGCGGTCGTAGCGTATGAGGATGCGTTCGGCATCGACATACTCGATGAGTCCAGGGCCTTCGGCTGTGACCTGAGTGCGAGAGTCGCGTATGAGCTGTCCTTCGATGCCTGTGCCGACGATAGGAGCTTCGGAACGCATGAGAGGTACAGCCTGACGCATCATGTTTGAACCCATGAGAGCACGGTTTGCGTCGTCGTGCTCAAGGAATGGAATCAGCGATGCGGCTATGGATGCGATCTGTGTGGGCGACACGTCCATGAGCTCCACTTCGTCAGGAGCTACAATCGGGAAGTCGGCGTCGAGACGGGCTTTGACGCGGTCTCTTACAAATGTGCCGTCATCATTGAGAGGCGCATTGCCCTGTGCGATCGTTTTGCCTGACTCGATTTCGGCCGTGAGGTATACGATCTCGTCGTTGTTGAGGTTGACAGACGCATCGGTGACTTTGCGGTAGGGTGTCTCGATGAATCCGAGATCGTTGATCTTGGCGTATACGCAAAGCGATGATATGAGACCGATGTTGGGGCCTTCAGGAGTCTCGATAGGACAGAGTCGGCCGTAGTGTGTATAGTGAACGTCTCGCACCTCGAAGCCTGCGCGCTCACGGGTAAGACCGCCGGGGCCAAGGGCCGACATGCGTCGTTTGTGAGTGATTTCGGCCAGAGGGTTGGTCTGGTCCATGAACTGCGAGAGTGCGTTGGTGCCGAAGAATGTGTTGATGACCGACGATATTGTCTTGGCGTTTATAAGGTCGATCGGGGTAAACACTTCATTGTCGCGAACGTTCATGCGCTCGCGTATAGTGCGCGACATGCGGGCCAGTCCGATATTGAACTGGTTGTAGAGCTGTTCGCCTACAGTGCGTACGCGACGGTTGCTCAGGTGGTCGATGTCGTCGACGTCGGTCTTGGAGTTGATCATCTCAATGAGATACTTTATGATCTCAATGATGTCTTCCTTTGTGAGGACCTTGACGTCCATAGGAATTCCGAGGCCGAGTTTCTTGTTGAGTCGGTAACGTCCGACTTCACCAAGATCGTAGCGCTTCTCAGAGAAGAAGAGGTTGTTGATCACCTCTCGCGCGCTTGCATCATCGGGAGCTTCGGCGCTTCGGAGCTGACGGTAGATGTGCTGTACGGCTTCTTTCTCGGATTTTGTGGGGTCTTTTGAAAGAGTGTTGAAGATGATTGAATAGTCGAGTCCGCCTTCTTCCTCCTCTTCTTTGTTGACAAGTATGCTTTCTTCGCCTGACTCAATGATCATCGGGATTATATCCTCGGTGATCTCAGTGCCACGCTCAAATATTGTGTCGATACGCTCGACTGAAACAACTTCACCGGTGTCGGTGTCGGAGAAGTCTTCATTGTATTTGTGGTCAACGGATGCTGCAAGTTTGCGGCCTATGAACTTTTTGAGGTTCTTTTCGCTGACTTTGACTTCTTCGGCGAGGCCGAAAATGTCGATGATATTTTTATCACGCTCAAGACCGATCGCTCTGAGAAGAGTTGTTACTGGCAATTTCTTCTTGCGGTCAATGTAGGCGTACATGACATTGTTGATGTCGGTCGCAAACTCAATCCAGCTTCCGCGGAACGGGATGATTCGAGCGGAGTAGAGTTTTGTACCGTTGGCGTGTGTGCTCTGTCCGAAGAATACACCCGGCGAACGGTGCAGCTGAGATACGACAACGCGCTCGGCACCGTTTATGACGAAGGTGCCGTTTTGTGTCATGTAGGGTATCTGTCCGAGATACACGTCCTGTATCACAGTGTCGAAATCCTCATGGTCAGGATCGGTGCAATACAGTTTGAGCTTAGCTTTCAGGGGAACGCTGTAGGTCAGTCCTCTTGTGAGGCATTCCTCAATTGAGTAGCGCGGCGGCTCGATATAGTAGTCGAGAAATTCCAGCACAAAATTGTTTCGGGTGTCGGCTATAGGGAAATTTTCAGCGAACACCTTGAACAAGCCCTCGTTTTTTCTTGTTTCCGGTGGGGTGTCGAGCTGCAGGAAGTCGCGGAACGACTTAAGCTGGACTTCGAGAAAGTCGGGGTAGGGCAGCGGATTCTTAACCGTGGTGAAGTTTATGCGCGGTTTTACGATTGCGTCTGACATCTACAATGCTTAGTTCAGTGGTTTAATTACCAGGGGGAGGGTATATTTAGTGTTCCCTAATGTTTGCTCCCAACGGGAGCAAAAACCAAAAAAAGAGGGAAACAGAAGTATTAACACAAAAAGGTTAAGAAACCCTCTGATTAGAGGGTTCTTAACCTACGAGCCTGAGGAACAGGCTGTTTTATTTGAGCTCAACCTCGGCGCCAGCCTCTTCGAGCTGCTTCTTGAGGCCTTCAGCGTCAGCCTTAGCGAGACCTTCCTTAACGGTGCTGGGAGCTCCGTCTACGAGTTCCTTAGCTTCCTTGAGGCCAAGGCCGGTGAGTTCCTTCACGAGCTTCACAACAGCGAGTTTAGCGCTGCCGGCGTTCTTGAGGACTACGTCGAAAGAGGTCTTCTCCTCTTCAGCGGGAGCACCAGCTGCGGGACCGGCTGCAACAGCTACAGCAGCGGCTGCGGGTTCGATGCCGTACTCGTCCTTGAGGATCTGGGCGAGTTCGTTAACTTCCTTAACGGTGAGGTTTACGAGTTGCTCTGCAAATGCTTTGAGATCTGCCATTGTTGTATGGTTTTTGTGTTGTTTCGAGAATAGTTTTGAATAGAGTCAGGCGATATTCATTCAGCCCGCCTGTGCTGAGATTTGATGTGACCTAAGATCAGTCTTCTTTTTTAGAGAGAGTCTCAAGGATGCCGTGGATCTTACCTGCACCAGAACCGAGAGCGGAAATAACGTTCTTGGCGGGTGACTGGAGGAGAGCCACAACGTCGGCGATAAGCTCGTTCTTGCTCTTGATAGAGGAAAGAGTGCCGAGCTGGTCTGCACCGAGGTAGACTGTCTCTTCAACATAAGCTGCCTTGAGTGCGGGAAGGGGATTTTCCTTCTTCTGCACACGCTTGAGGAGTTTTGCGGGAGCGTTGCCGACGTTGGCAAACATCACCGATGTCGATCCTTTGAGCGCGGGATAGATTTCGGAGCATTCGAGGCCCGATTTCTCAAGAGCTTTGTGGAGAAGAGTGTTCTTGACCACCATGAGCTTGATGCCGTCTTTGAAGCACTCGCGGCGGAGAGCTGATGTCTCTTCGGCGTTGAGGCCGGTGGTTTCCACCAGATAGAAGCAGCTGTATTTACCCAGCTCCTCGGCAATCCGGTCAATGATCAAGGTCTTGTCTTCTTTTTTCATTGTCTGCAAAGATTGTTGGGTGGATCCCAGGTTCAGTCGTCGATTGTCTTGGTGTCAACCTTGATACCGGGGCTCATAGTCGATGAGATGTAAATGCTCTTGACGTAGGTACCCTTTGCGGTAGCCGGTTTGAGTTTGATGAGAGTGTTGACAAACTCGCGTGCATTGTCGCGCACCTGCTCGGCGGTAAATGATACTTTGCCGATCGATGTGTGAACGATACCGTTTTTGTCAACCTTGAAATCGATCTTACCCTTTTTCACCTCTTCAACGGCTTTCGCAACGTCCATAGTCACGGTTCCGCTTTTGGGGTTTGGCATAAGACCGCGTGGGCCGAGTACACGGCCGAGCGCGCCGATCTTACCCATGATTGCGGGCTGGGTGATGATAACGTCGATGTCGGTCCATCCACCCTTGATCTTGTCAATGTATTCGTCGAGACCCACGTAGTCGGCGCCTGCTGCTTTTGCAGCTGCTTCGGCATCGGGGTTACAGAGAACGAGAACTCTCACTTGTTTGCCTGTTCCGTGAGGAAGGGTTACAACACCGCGCACCATCTGGTTGGCTTTACGCGGGTCAACGCCGAGTCGCACGTCGATGTCGACAGATGCGTCAAATTTGGCGTAGTTAACTTCCTTAACTTTGGCTGAAGCTTCTGCGAGGCTGTAAGCCTTCCCGGCTTCAATCTTCTCGAGGGCAAGCTTTTGCTTTTTGGTCAGTTTTGCCATGATTTTGTTTGAAGCTTAGGGGTTAAAGTTCAGGGAAGGTCCCTTTTACGGTTATGCCCATGCTACGGGCTGTACCAGCGACGAGACGCATAGCGGAGTCGATGGTAAAGCAGTTTAGGTCGGGCATTTTGTCTTCAGCAATTGCTTTCACCTGATCCCAGGTAATCTCAGCGACCTTTTTACGGTTGGGCTGAGCAGACCCGCTCTTAATCTTCGCAGTCTCAAGCAGCTGTACGGCTACCGGAGGAGTCTTGACTACGAAGTCAAAGCTCTTGTCGGTGTAATATGTGATTACAACCGGAAGAACCTTTCCTGCTTTGTCCTGGGTACGGGCGTTGAATTGCTTGCAAAACTCCATGATATTGATACCCTTGGAGCCGAGCGCGGGACCTACGGGAGGCGAAGGGTTTGCAGCGCCACCCTTAATCTGCAGTTTGATCTGTCCAGCAATTTCTTTTGCCATTTCAGTAATCGGTTAATAAACTTAAGATCCTATATTGATTGAGAGGAGAAACATGAAAAGAAATAAAAGAGACCCGTAACAGTCTCTTTGCATTTTCTCTGCAGGTTATTCTCTTTCAACTTGCGAATTGTCCAGTTCAAGCGAAGATCCTCTTCCGAAGATCTTGACCATGACCTTGAGTTTCTTTTTCTCGGGATAGACTTCGACAACCTCTCCGTTGAAGCCGCTGAATGGGCCGGATATGACTTTGAGTGTCTCACCGACGAGGAAGTCGTTGACTCCTTCTTCGGCCTGTTCGTTGATGTCGTCGGCTACACCAAGCATGCGCATGACATCGGCCTCGCGCAGTGTCTCGGGTCTTGCGTCTTTCTCTCTTCCTTTGAGGAAGTCGATGACGTTGGTTGTGTTGCGGAGTTCGTGCATTACCTCACCTCTGAGGTCGGCCTCCACAAAGACGTAGCCTGAGTAGAGATTTCTTTCTTTGGTGACTTTCTTGCCGTTTCTTACAGCTACCACTTTCTCAGTGGGGATGAGTACCTGGAAGACGTATTTGCCGAGGTCGGTGTTTTTGATAGCTGCATCAAGAACTTCCTTAACCTTGGCTTCTTTACCGGATATTGCGCGGAGCACATACCAAGCTTTGTTTCCTGTAGCCATCTTTTAAAGTTGAGATTTTGTGGAGTTGATAGAAAAAATTAGCGGCCAAAGCTATAGATAAGATGCATGAGTGAATCAACCACTCGGTCCATCAAGAAAATAATCAGTGCTATAATTATGGAAGCAACAAGCACAATGATAGCAGACTTGATGAGTTGCTTGCCGGTTGGCCAGGATGTCTTATACCGAAGCTCGGCATAAGATTCCTCTATATTCGTAAGTAATCTCAATTTTTTCATTTCTGTTTCTTCAAGCACGGGAAGAGAGGCTCGAACTCCCGACACCTGGTTTTGGAGACCAGTGCTCTACCGACTGAGCTATTCCCGTAAGGTTAGTTTGCCGGAGCCGGACAGACTCCGGCAAACTGTATTTTCAGACTATTTCCCCGTGGAGGGAAATCTTATCGTCGATATTAGTCGATGATGTCGGTGATCTGACCCGAACCTACTGTGCGTCCACCCTCACGGATTGCGA
>CAJTPZ010000003.1:0-20001 GCA_910578395.1 uncultured Muribaculaceae bacterium
AAATCCGTGAATCTGCCTTCCATTTTGCAGCCCGAATCGGCGAAATTATCCCTGATATGCCTTATCTTTGCGAAACGGAGATTTAAGAGCAAAAGAGAGCTATTTTTATCTTTTTCCCTCCGCTTGAAGACAAACGAAGGTTAAAAATGTTAAATCTTCGATTTTCAGCGAAAAAACAAGTAAATTTCTGAGGCTTCTATCTTTTAAATCATAAACTACTGATAATCACTTAGCATAATATGCTGCATCGTAATGCATATTTTTTATATGTGTTGGATATTGTAGAATTTGGAAGAGAGAATATCGCTAATATCCTGAATTAAGATATGAGTCATAATCATATTTTAGATTGTGTCAGTCCATTTTATCAATGAAGTTGGGGAGGTGCGCAAATGGATGATTTCGGCAGAGTGATATGTGGAATGGTGGAGTGAATATAAATGCAAGATGTCACAGAATTTGATGCAGCATATTTTTATCTTTGCAGATAACCTATAACATCTAAATTTATGAGCGAGATATTCTTACAAGATGATATTCATATAACGGATTTGAGGAATCGTCGATTTTTCATTCCTTCATATCAAAGAGGTTACAAATGGAGACCTCGGGATGTAAAATATCTTATCAATGATCTACTTGAATATAATGGTGATAAGCCTTATTATATGCAGCCATTGGTGGTTGCGGAGAAGGATGGTAAGTATATAGTTGTTGACGGGCAACAACGACTGACAACTTTCTTTTTGATTTGGCGACAACTAAACAAATATGGTTGTTTTGAGAATTATCCGTTTGGAGAATCAACGTGTTTTTCGCTGGAATATGAGAAACGTCAGGAAAGTACAACATACCTTTCTTTTATTGGTGGCGAACTGTCTCTTATTACTCCGGATGTGCGAAATTTCAAAAAAGCAGAGGAGGCGGTTGATGAGATTTTGAAGAACCTTGACGATGACCAGATTAGACATCTTGAAGAAAATTTCTTTAAGAAAGCTACATTTCTTTGGTATATGCTTGAAGATCCGGATAAAGGACCAAAGACATTTGAGCAATTGAATGGAAAGAGAATTGCATTGACAGATGTCGAACTGTGCAAAGTATTATTGCTATCTGATTCTTGCTCTTCAATCACTCAACGAAATGAAAGGGCTGCTGCGTGGCAAAATATGGAATATCGACTTCATGACAATCAGTTCTGTTCTTTCATATCCAAAGATTTTGTTGATTCGCATGATCAGAGCAGAATGAGTTATGTGCTGGATATTGCTCTGAGTAAGATGCGGGAAGAACAGAATGAGTATCTTGATTATCCTTTATACAACAGGTTGAAATCTGATATAAGAAATGGCAAGAACGTTTGGCGTAGCTTTATCCAGACTTTCCATAGAATGGAACAAATGTTTGACAATACATTGTATTATAATCTTATCGGATTTCTGATAAATGGAACTTCAACCGAATTAAGGGATATAATGGAAGATTCCGTTTCTCCTGATTTTGGTAAAAAGCTTGTAAAGAGGATAAACGGATGGGTAGGTAATGAACCACTCGGTAATCTGGAATATAATAACGAAAAGACTAAACCTGCTTTGTTGCTTTTTAATATATTATGCGATCTGACTGTTAAGTCTACCGACAGCGACAAAATGGAAGATAAATATGGGTTTATACACAGATTCCGTTTTGATCTGATGAAATCTGAAAAATATGATAAAGAGCATGTACACGCGACTCATAGCCAACAAATCAGATCTGCCATAGAATGGCAACAATGGATAAGGCAGATTCGTAAATATTTACCTGCAGATCAATTAAACGAAATTAAGTCGGAGTATTCTCAAATAATGGAAAAGGTAGAAAAGGTTTCTATCACTCCAATGCAGGGTGAAGATGAAGAGTCAATCAAGAAAAGACTGACAGAAGCTATCATGAAAGTGATCAGCTCATCGAAATTTGAGGATATCTTTAATGAGGTGAGTCGTATTGTTGGTGAAGGAGATGACGATGAGAAGCAAAATAGTATTGGTAACATGGCATTGCTTAATCTATCTATAAATAGAGACCAAGCATATGCTGCCGCACCGTTTGCAGTCAAAAGAGGCATTATACATGAACGGGTTAAACAAGGAGTATTCGTGCCAAAGGGCACTCAATTAATGTTTGATAAGAGTTTCCGACAGTCTCCGGATGAAATGTATCATTGGGCCAAAGATAATTATGTCAATGGTGCCATGTCAGACAAAGATGCATTCATCGATTTTTTTATCGAAACTATCAATAAATTGAAAGCATGAGTAAAATAGAACAAAATAAGACTTTCTATCAATTGATTTCAGAACCTTTGATTATTCCGGACTATCAGAGAGACTATGCACAGGGAAGAGTCAATGATTTAAAAATTTTGGAAACCCGAAGAATTTTCATTGGTGATATCATAGAGGCATCTACCAACCGACGACGGCAGACACATCTCGGACTGGTATTCGGATCGGATAACAATGGGCTCAATGGATTTGTAGCTGTTGATGGACAGCAGCGGTTGACTACGTGTTTCTTGTTTCATCTTTATATCTCCAAAAGTCTATCAAATAATGCGGAATCCGGGTTATTTGAGAGGTTACGCAATTTTGGCTGGCATGGTCGAATCTATGCCTCGGAGTTTACGGATTTCTTGTTTGATACAGACTGGAAGATTACTGATAAATTTGATCAATCCTTGTCGGGTAATTTGCAGCAATCTAAGGATTATTTCTCTGTTTGGGAGAAAGATCCGACTGTCAATAATATGCTCGTTATACTTGATGAAATTCATAGTCAGATGGGAAAACTGGAGGGATATTCTACACAGGAGATTGAGAGCAACCTTATTTCAGATGAATGTCGGCTCAACTTTGACTATATGAAGCTTGAAGAGGGCACCGATGAGTTTCAGTATCAGAAAATGAATTCTCGTGGACGTGATTTGACAACTTATGAATTATTCAAACAGAGATTCATGAGGGAGTGTGATGTTTCTGAGGATGTAAAGGATAAATTAGATAACAGATGGCTTATATTCTTTGATAAACTGGCTATCGAAAATAATTCAGAGGCTGACATTTTTCTGCAAAATTATATAAATGAAACAGCTCTTTGGATGGGGGTAAAATATTCAGGAGAGTCTTATCAGTTTGTTTCTCAGATAGGGAATAGCAAGGTAAAGGGAAATAGAACTGATGTTGGATTCGTCGGATTTGGCGCTTATAAAGAATTTTGTGAACATTTATCGGAGTGGGAGCAAATAACGGATTGGCTTGTCGCTAATTATGCGAAAACTATAGAAAGTATAGAGCATTTTTGGTATGAAGATGAGAGTACAAGGTTCATAGATATATTTGAGTCCGCCGATTATCAGGCGAGAACTATAAATTATGCTATATGCCATTATGCAAAGGTAACAGGGTTCGGATCATTGAATGAGGATAATTTCAAGCTCTGGTGGAGACCTGTGCACAACTTAATAGCGAATACAGATATATATCAAAGTAAATTTCCCGATGTATTAAAGGCGATAGAAAAACTGCCGGCTGACAACTTATATTTGTATCTGAAGGATTCAAGTATTTCCGGATTTAGTGAATATCAGAGTAAAGAAGAACGTCGGAAAGCAATTATGTGTCTGGATCAACCAGATATGACAGAACTTTTCGCTGATCAAGAGAAACGCCAACGTTTCCATGGTCAAATCGGGCTTCTTCTGCCAGATGATAATCATGTTACAACACAAGTCTGGAAAACTGTTGTCTCCACATACGAAAATCTTGTTGGGGATAGATATATTTATGGACATACTTCCGATTTTGATTTCATAACCGCTATGTTGACATTTGTTGGAGAGGATTATGGTTATGATACTATAAACGGCCTGAGACTAAAGTATGAGACAGGTCATCTCAGAGGGCAGAAAATACCAGCCCGGTGGATTCATAAAATGATTTTCCAGTATATGGATCAAGGTAAGATTGGAGAAGCTGTTACTCCTGCGATTTTCTTCCAAAATTGTAGAGAGACATGGTTGGAAAAATACTCAATGCTATCTTATGAGGATAAGAAAAACTACGCCTGGATAAAATATATCCTTGAAAATTACGAAGAGTGTTATAAGGTTTTCTCAGATTCACATTATGGTAAAATTACAAAAAAAGACGGAAATCTTTGGCTTTACCTCAAAACGAACAAAAATGAGAAGGATATCTTACTGTCAAATAAACGTAAGGCCGTGATTGAACGATTGGCTGATTTAGAAGACTGGTGGATTAGTGATCATGATGTAGTAAAACGCTATTCTGACTATCCCTATCTAAAAGTAGTATTCGTTTCAAATAATATCTGGGTAGGAATTTCACGAAACTCCGGCATAGATATTCCCAATGTACTCCCTGATTATATTTGGTCTGGCACATGGAATATTGCTTGGACATGGTTCCCTTCGGATATATTGAATAATTTTCATGAGCACGAGCATGAGTCATTTGAGCAATATATAGAAAATCTGTCAAGAGAATTGCGAAAATTCTGTTTGCAGTTTGTTGAGAGTCTTAATCTAACAAATAAAGATATTATTGCTTCAAGTTGATATTATACAGATTAAGTTGTGGTGCAGCCGTAGACTGAGGTCAATATTTATTTTATCGGATCGGTGCAGTATTGGCGGCGGCCGCAGCGGGAGCAGTGTTCACCGCGCCATACACTGTCGAATTGCTCCAAGGCAGCATCTACAAGTGATGGCTCGCCGGTAAGAATACCGGCCTCGAAGTTGCGACGGTTGCTGCTCTTCATTCCTATTCCGGCTCCCGTCAGATTGGCGGAGCCGATGTAGGCTGTTGCGAAATCGAAGATTAGCATCTTGAAGTGTACCCTCGGGCAGAGCATACGTTCTAATCCGGTTTTAAGTATCGGGTAGCGATCGAAATCTTCGCGGAATGCAGGACCCGGCTCTTTGGCATGTATAAGGCGTATCTCTACGCCGCGTTTCAATAAGTCGGCAAGTAAGCCGAGAAAAGGTTGGGTCCTTGTTCCTGATTTAACGTGGAGATCTTTTATGTCGGCTGTACCAATCCAGAGCGACCTCTTCACAGAAGCCACTCTTTCAATGACCTTATCGTAATGGTCTTTCCCTGATATAAACTCCAATGCCATAGTACAAAGTTACTTATTTTTGTGAGATATAGGTAATAATTGTAGTAGGGAGACATGGCTATGTCGTCATTTACTTTGGCAAGTTGTGAGTCCACTTCCGGCAATGATGAAAGGTGATGTAATTTGCACAATGCCATGTTGTTGACAGGCGTTTGTGGATAAGCCATAAGTTTGGGTTGATTTTGAATGTCGGTTGTTTTACACTACCCAGATCTTATCCATTACTTTATCATACCCGTGTCTGTAACGACCTATTTGTAGGGCGTAAAATCGAGTGCCGAGCGATTTTTCTGTATCAATTCTTTCTTTTGTCACCGGTCGGGGGGTAGGAAACTGGAAGTCGGATATAATAAGAACATCCGCCATTTCAAATGTACCTTTCTGCAATACATGGATAGCCTCAGTAAGCATCTGTTCGCCATCGGTGCCACCGCTGAAACTATCTTTGAGAAAGTTATCAAGCTTACCCCAATTTCGTGGTTTGGCAAGGTCGATTGATTTTGCGTGAACTGAAAAGCTAATCAAAAAGCAAGATCGTTTCTGCCGTTTTGCCATACGGAGCAGTTGCTTTAGCAAAGAGAACGCAATCCGCTCCGGCTGACCGGACATTGAACCACTGGTGTCAATGCCTACAATAATCGGACCTTTGGTCAGTCTTGGGTCTTTACGGCGTTCCTCACTTTTCTTCGGCTTATCTTTTCCGGGGCTACTGAATTGTTGCAGTTCTTTGGTTGCATATCGCTTATAGAATAGATCTTCAGGCATGGACAATTCGACAGGCAGCACTCGTTCAAGATTGTTACCGTATTCCACACGGTCAATCTTTTCCGCCGACGAGTTTTTGGCGACTGTTACTGGCAAGAATTTGCAGATAATAGTATCGTTTTCTTCCTTGGATGGGTCTTTATCTCTACCAATTAAATCCACTATTTCTTTGATCTGCGGATAGCGGTGAATGTAATTGTCTATCTTCTTTTTATCCTCATAGTCTTGAGTACCAGCATATTTACAATAAGTTTCAAACTTCTTTTTTGAGCGTTCCAGCATCTGACGTTCATGTCGGTCGAGTTTAGCCTGGCAAGCATTCTCCCAATCACTTGTCAAGGCGGAGAATACCGCCTCTTTGTCATTGGTCTTGAATTGAGCAGAGTATCCGGCAAGATTAACATCATATTTTGAATATCTGGCTTTAATGGTGTCGCATATCTGCTGCCACATCATACGTTTTTGCTCAATCGGTGCATTTCGAAATTGAGCAATCATATCCAGTTCTTTTATTATTTTGAGTTGCAAGTCTCTAAACTGTTCCAACAGGGCGGTAAAGAATGAAATCAAATTCTCCTTCAGCACTTCTACCCATGTCGGGTCAGATCCATCAATCTGCGGATTGCTGTCTATGACCTCCTGCATATACTCGGCGAGACAATCGTCTTTGGGCATCGATGGCGGCATTTCGCCATATTCCATGTAGAAATCAAATGCCTCATTGTATTCATCGAGTTTGGTATCGACATCAGTATAGTCAATCATTTTATCATCATTACTACGTTATTGAGCTTTACCTCTGTTGTTTTTATCAATTCGCCAACCTCCTTTATCATTTTGTTGACCAAAGCAAGCTCTGCCGCCGAGAGAAATATATTGTCTCCGTTGTTGAAATTGGCAGCCACTATCTGTTCCCAATCAGATACACAGGTTTTGAAAACCTCCTGAATCATTGCAATGCGTTGATATACGGGCAATGTCGGTGTTGTCTCCGATGAATTTACCGGATTCGTTCCCTTCCTTCGGAATGCGTATGGAGTTCCGTCAATGATGGCTCCGTTCTGACATCGTTGTATCTTTACTTTTGTAAGACTGGTTGCGTTCTGTGACTTTGCATCAAACGGATGACCGGGAACCAGACAGTGAATGATGATTTTATTACGTTTAGTGTCATAATACTTCACACCATCGCGAGGCTGATTGGTGAGTGACGTATAATCCCACTTTGAGAAAAATGTATCTCCATCGGGATAGTTTTCTACGAGATAATAAAAGTAGTCATACTCAGCGAAATCGGTGGGGGCTGAATTGAGGCGTGACGGTGTATTTTGCTGAACTTGCTGTCTCTTATGAGTCATCATCTGTAGCAATGACTTGTCTATCTTATTCATGCCTTTGACCACCGCATCGGATATACTTGAGGTAACAGCATTGAGTACATGGGGTATGCACTCGTCATCATTCCAGAAACAATGAATGAGCAGCAGATAGTCCGATAGATTTATCTCCGTTCTGCCATTAAGATACGCCGAAGTCTGCATAAATCTATAAGCTTTGCGCCAGCGTCGGTCGGAAACGTAATAGCGGAGTTGATTTCCATCTTCCTTTTCCAATGCGGCAAGACTTTTGCGCACTGCTTTTATTGCATTGACCACTGAATCGTGGAGTCCGAGCTTACAGGACTCTTTTTGCCAGCAGGCATATAACTCGTCGGTGATAAAGAGAGTATCCGGCAGCTCGTTTAGCGCAGTGCCGGATGACTTTATCATCTTGAAAAATGAAGCGTCACTCTCTATGCAGTTGGATACCATACGCACAAGGAAGCGGTCCCAAAGTGCTTCCAGTCCCTCATCTTTTGCTGGAAGTTCATTGCTGGCAGCTATCAGAACCTTCATAGGCGTATGCATGATCTGACCGCCATTGTGGAAAATATGCTCGTTGATTACAGTAAGCAGAGTATTTTGAATTGACGGTCCCGCCTTCCATATCTCATCGAGAAACACCACATCAGCATCCGGCAGATAGCCGATGGTCAATCGTTCATATCTGTCGTCATTTTTAAGATGTGAAATGGAGATTGGTCCGAATATCTCATCGGGAGTACTGAATCGAGACATCAGATAGTCGAAAGACTTTCCATTTTTAAACACCATCTTCAGTCGGCTTGCAACCATTGACTTTGCTGTTCCGGGAGGTCCGAGAAGAAACATATTCTCTCCGGCCACAGCACACAGCAGAGCTACGGCTATAATCTGTTCTTTCTCATAGACACCTTGCGACATCCACTCGATAAGTTGTCTGATATGTTCTCTCGGCGTAGAGGGGAGAAGTGATGTTGGCTTTATTTTCTTTGTCATATTATGGGACGGAGCTGATAATGTTCGACCGTAACGGCGGAGTACTCGTGGGTCATACGAGGTCGCATGTCGGTAAAGTCGGTGCGTTGTGCGAAGCACCCGGTCTGACCGCAGAATTAGCTCCGATGTATATCAGATTTAGATGTTATTCCCGGAATATTTTACCTGAGATCTCTTCTGAGACTTTATAGAGATCTTTCTATTTGGATAATTATCTCATTTTAACTCCTTTCCGGCCATGATGATTGTGAATTTTATAATATCAGTCGGTAACGTATCATCAAATCTTACAGACCAGATCACATTTACAGAATCAGGAAATCTGGACAACATTTCGGAGAGATAGGACATATCACTCATCTTTATGTAAGGTCGTATCTGACGGTTGAAATAAAGATGCGCAGAGAGATATCCAACTTTATTCAGGTCTATTTCTTCCATTGATTTTTGCATGTTAATGACCGTATTCTCTATATTTTTCCCTTCGGCTGCCAATGTCATGAAGAAACCGGTATCGCGAAGTGTCATACAAAGATCATTGAAATCATAGCAGATATAGCCCTGGGTGACTATGGGTTGAAGTAACGATTTTATAATATCGGGAAATTCTTTGAGAGAAGCATATTTCACAATACTGTCATAGCAAATGGAATTAGCGTCATATAGCAATCCTATTGTAAGGACACCTGCATCATGATAATTTTTGGCTATCTTGTTGGCAACTTCTACGTCATCACATGCTACGATAATTGCCATTTTGTCATCGTCTGTCGGGATGCAATTGTCTGGTGAGTCAGTTGTCAGACATTCAACACAATCATAACCGAATTTTTTTACTTCCTCGATTATGGTTGCAGCTTCTGAGCCGATTCCGATTACTTTGAAACTTACCGGAATTGTATTTGACCCATTTTCAAAAGATTCCAAATCATTCATTTTAGTTGATTTTAATTGGAGATATGACTATAATCTGAAGGGCGATTTCATTTTTTACGTCATTGTCAATACCTTTGATAAATGTAACCTTAGTCGGTTGAATTTTCTCAGAAGAGGCGATAACATCCTTAAGGCATTGTTCTTCGTCATTTGTTAATGGCGTTGTTTCCGATGTATATGCTACAATAAGCATTTCTTCATAGCCTTCGCATAAATCGCTAAGAGTGGGGAAATATTTTGTCAGAAGATCTGCCAAATAATCGACACGTGAAGATAAGTCAGAGATATGTGATTCCCGCCAAAATACATGGATGTTTCTCGCATTCATTATCCTGATTTCGAGCTGTTGGTCATATAACCCGGACTTGTCGTGAAGCGTGTCAATAAGATGCTGATGCTTGTCAAGCCGTTTGAGTTCGGAAATTTGTTTTTTGATGCGATAAAATCTTTTGCGCTTGGAACGGTTCTGATGCTTTTCTCCGCAGTGAATCTGGTTCCAGACCTCCAAAGTGAAAGCAATTCCTAAAGGCATATTGTCATTGCTTTTCAATTTACGTTTCTCCTCTTTGTCCCGGATATAAGGCAGATACAATCGCCTTTCGAGAGCCTCGGCCTTTTTGCCGTAAGATGTAAACCGCTCCTCAAGCGGTGACCACATTGTGTGTCTGGTGAAACCATAAAAGGTCATACCCCAGAGGATTGCACCGGCGAGTTCTGCATCAGTAAAGGGATTATTGTCGGGCCGCACAACGGTTTTTCCGACAGTGTTATTCCAGTGGTCACCTTCTATGTTATCGGCTACTAATGGCAAAGAATGGTCTTCATACCACTTGTCTCTCGGAGAGACGTCAAAGGTGACTTCGCCTCCTTCGCCCTTAAATTCTGTCAGGCAAATAATATCGAACGCCTCCTTATATCCGGCGACGTTTTGTATTGACCGGTCGTTGCGATGGGTATTCTGCAACGCTTTGAAGACGTTATCAAATCCTATTGATAAGAACAATTCTTTTACGGTCATGTGATTATTATATAATTGACTTTGAGAAAATAAAGAAGCTCTGTATCAGATTAAGAGTAAAATCTTCACAAAAGTTTCAATGCTATGGCCGCACAGGCTTCGGCATCGCAGAGGGCGTGATGATGATTCTCCATATTATAGCCACAGGCTGCTGCCGAAAGGTGGAGTTGATGGCAGGGAAGATCAAGACACCGACGCGAAGCGGCAAGCGTACAATGAAACTCGTAATCGGGATATTTCATACCGTACTCGGCAAACGCGGCTTTCAGACAACTTTCATCGAATGGGCGGTTGTGGGCCACAAAAGGAAGTCCATGAATTAGAGGTTCAATTTCTTTCCAGACATCAGAAAATGTCGGTTGGCCGTCAGTATCATGGCGAGTCAGGCCGTGCACTTCGGTCGTCCAGTAGGTATAATAATTTGGCGTGGGTTGGATGAGGCTGTAGAATTTATCGACAATCTCACCGTCTCGCACTACAACAATCCCGACGCTGCATATGCTTGACCGCCGTCCGTTGGCTGTTTCAAAGTCTATAGCTACAAAGTCTTGCATATTCAGTCGTTTTTGTAAAGTTCATTCATGTCAGAAATCCAGCCTTTCATGGTCTTGCGCAGTGATGTGGGACTGATTATCTCAATCATTGCTCCGAACTGGAGTAGTTTCATGGCAAAATCGTAAGTTGGCGATAGATACAATCCGAAATCTGCATACTCACCGCAATCCTCGATAAGACGCTGACTATGATGTAATGGCAGTGACTTAAGATAATGTTTGTGGTCTTCGTTGGCGCGTATCACGATGTGCTCCGGCTTTACGTCGTAGCCGATGACAATCCCGTATGCTGTCGAAAAGAAATCGTCGGCATTGAAATTTCTGGGCAACTTATATGTGTCATCTGTAATCTCGACATCTACCAGACGGTCGAGCCCGTAAATTTTGATTTCATTGCGGTTGTTGTGCGCCAGCACATACCAGCGGTTTTCAAATAGCTTGACACAATAAGGTTCAATCGGGAATGTATAGCCATGTGATTTTTTGAATGGGTGATACGTGACATTTACTATTCGATTTTCCTTCATTGCCTCAAGCAATGTCGTCAAATGATCTCGTCCTGAGGGTATCTCATCAACCAGTATGCGACCCTTTAGCGAGAGGTTCTCGCCGATGAGATTACCCACCGCAAAAGAGTCGAGCATCCATTTTTTGAGCTTATCCTCGTCTATGTCCTCAGGATTGGCGATATAATAGAGGTAACCACCGACTTTTTGACAGTCGATAATGATGCTGAATTGCTCGAAAATGGCATCGCGCCAGCGATTGAATGTAGCGCGATGAAGCGGTTTACAGTCGCTCAAATCCTTGTTGCGTTCCCATTTGTCAGACAAATCCTTGTGGGAAATTTTCCCGGCACGGCGGATTGTGTCAATCAGCCAGGTGTATTTTTGGAGCTGGTTCATATCAGTTTGAATTTTACATCGCAAATCTAATCAAGTCATGTATTATTTGGTGATACATGATTGAAAAATATCTTATATGGAAGTCAAAATATCCTCTTCTTCGACTGACTTCAAGGAGAATATATCCAATAGTTGATTAAAACAGAATGGATGCTGCCACCAGATTACATGACTTACAGCCAGTTTTCCATTGCCATCGGAGACTATATGATACGTCTCGTAATCGCTGTATCCCAAAGACATGTAGAGTGATATATATTCTTCTTGTTGAGTTAATTCGATTCCTAATACGGCTAACCACTCATCTTTGTCTTTTGTAAAATCATCAAGGGTTGAGTATGGCTCAACAAGATTAGATAGGAATGCGTGACGCTTTCGCATTAAATCACATCTTTCTTCCCGGGTCATATCCGTCAAATCCATGCTCCGTAAAGTTCTTCGGGTTCATAGTCTTGACGAGTAATCTCTTGCGTTTTTCGGCGAGCCTCAGCAAGTTCTTCTGTGGGTGGTGGAAGTTTAACAATAAAGACGTTGTTAGGACGCTGCTTCATCCCGACTTTGCGACGAAGCCACAGGTTTTCCATCAAGAGCAAAACGCATTCCGGTGAATGTATCGTTTTCATTATGATGCTTTGAAATTAAAGATTGGACGTATGATTGTGTCGATGGTGACGGTGTCGCCGATGTTGGCGATGATCTCCGAGGCGGGCTTGTAGACCATCGGTGACTCATCACGGGTGAAGTCATTGACCGACTCCGAATAGATGCCCTGCATGGATGCCTCGAAGTCTTCAATTGTGATTTTCTCGTATGCCTGAGTGCGGCTCAATACTCGTCCGGCGCCGTGGGGTGCCGAACAGTTCCACTCCGGATTGCCCTTTCCGGTGCATAGCAATGAGCCGTCGCGCATATTCAAAGGAATGATGCAACGTTCACCCTCGGCAGCCGATATGGCGCCCTTACGGATGATGTTATCATCGCTGATATAATTGTGGACGGATTCAAATTCCTCCAATACCTTTACCTCCGGGAAGAACTGCATAAGTAATAGTGATATGAGTTTGCGGTTGAGCACAGCCCAACGCTGACATATGCGCATATCGTGAAGATAATGTTCACGTACCTCACCTTCGACATAACAGAGGTCTGCGGGCAACAAAGGCTCGGTAGCCTCATGTTCCTTGCGCATTTTCTTGATTACACTCTGCAATTTAGAGCGGCGTCCGGCGGCTTTATATTCCTCGATGATGCGCTTGATTGTCTCTTCAAACTCATCAGCCCCGTCGGTAAGATGTTTCACCGCCTTTGTCTGATAGATTTCGGCAACCTGTTTGCCGAGATTGCGTGACCCGGTGTGAATAATGAGATACACATTTCCATCGTCATCCCTGTCAAGCTCAATGAAATGATTGCCGCTGCCAAGGGTGCCTATAGCTTTGTTGATGCGACCGGAGTTCTTGATTTCACGATAGCAGTAGAGTTCAGTGACGAGCCGTTTAGCTTCGCGGTAGATGTCTATTTCATCTCCTGTAAGGGGAGTGAAGCCGAAGCGGTCTTCTCGTACGATCTTTCCGGAAGGAACATTGGCGCGGATATGCTTATGAAAAGCAGGAAAGTCAATATCCGAGAGTTTGCCGAGTTTGAGGATGCGCATACCGCAGCCTATGTCAACGCCAACGATATTGGGAATTACCTTGTCGCCGAGATCACCGGTGAACCCGATTACGCATCCTGCACCGGCATGAACGTCAGGCATGATTCGTATTTTCTTGTCGGAGAACACATCAATCGAGAGCAGCTCTTTGATTTGCGCCAAAGCATTCTCCTCAATGTTGTCCGTAAAAATTTTCACGTCATATCCTTCTATTATCTTCATGATCATTGATATTTTGATTAATACAGCGGAGTTATACGCCATAGTGTGCAACTATCCGGTGCAGTCAGAATCGGTTATTATTTTGTCGCAAAATAATAGCTGAGGTGGTGCAATTCACGATACAGGTGTAGATTTTTGTTTGTGTATGTGCTGACTCGCGGAATGATACACCTCGACAATACTTTTGCAAATGAAATTAAAAAAATAGCGGAGTTATGACATTGGCAGAATTAAATTACAGATGCTTAAAAGCACACCTGCTTCTGGCGGTAGGTACAATAATAGGAGAAATTATTGCGCATATATATGGCATCAAGTATACTTTGTTGTTCGGCTTATTAACCGGATTATTGTTTTCACTCCATGTCTATCGCCAGTGTATTATTGTGCTGATCAATGAATATCGAAATTTAAAATCAAAACAAAATAATGGTAATGAAGACATTTAGGGAATATCTCATTATAAGCCAATTTGAAGATATATGGTCTGAAATCGTCGAAAACTATTCGGAACCAGAAGAAATCAAATCGGTTTATGCCAAATATTATGAGAAGTTGAAAGCACTTCCACACAAATCGGTGAGAGGAATCATTGATATGCCCGGAAGCCCGAACCAATATCCCGATGGTCTGAACGGTGCTCCAGACTGGATTATTGATAAGAGGGTTAAAACCAAAGAAAAAGACAGTGCCGTAGTTGCTGCCACATTGCTCTACTGGGCATCGCTACATACTTTCTATACCTCACAAGAACATGACGCGGACTTATTCAGGTATCTTGAAATTATAGATTCTCAGGATTGCAAGGCATTATGCGATTATATGATGGAATCAATTAAGCCTCAGCCATATCGTGCCGAAATAGAGGAGAGCCGGGTGCGGAAAGAACATCTTTTTTGGGAAGATACGTTCTCGTGTCTATATGCAGGCGATTGGCGTTACACTCTTTATATACTTAAGCGAAAGCTTCAATATGATATGGGCTTCATGCGGGGCTTTGCCGACCATGCAGGTCGCGAACGCGATGCCGACCGAATGCAACTGTTCTGTAACCTGATTGATGGTGCAACTGCCCACATATATCCCAACGAACGGCAGCGTCGGATGCTCCACCTAATCTTCAAAATCCTTGAGCAAAACATCTCCAACTGGAGTGATTGATTCTAATTCCCGGTAACTCTAATTACGATAAACTTCGTTGTAATCACGATGAGAATCACTAAATTTATGATTCGTGAGTATCACTATTACGAAAATGAATAAAGAGCAAGTACTTGAACATTTGAAAACAATTCTGCCATCGGTAAACCCGCCTAAACATATATCGGTTGAGATGGCAGATAGCTGTCTTTTTATAAAATTAGGCAGTAAAAGTGGTGTTGCCAATATGCAGACAGATGAATCATCACTTTGCCAATAGATTTGGTATTGAATTTGAGTTCAAAAATATTTCGCATTTAACAGAATGAGAATCACTGTTCATCGCGGCACCAAACAGATTGGCGGGTGTGTGACGGAATATGAATCAAACGGGTGGCGACTGTTTGTCGATTATGGCGAACAGTTGCCCGGCGCACCTATGTCTGACAAACATCTGGCAATAGAGGGTCTGACTTGTGGAGATCTAAGCAAAAGTGCTCTGCTGATAACCCACTATCACGGTGATCATATTGGGAAAATTGCTGAAATAGCTCCTGAACTGCCTATTTTTATGGGTAAGATTTCAAAAGAAATTGCACAGGGCCTTTCGGCGCATATGAGCCATGTAAGCAAAGAACAACGTCGGATAGCTGAGCGTCTTGATTCTGTCAAGACCTTTACATCAGGTGAACGGTTTTTCTTTGGCGAATTTAATATTATACCTATTGTTATTGATCATTCGGCTTTTGACGCTTATGCATTCTGTATAGAGGCACAGGAACTAAGAGTGTTTCACTCCGGAGACTTTCGTACTCACGGTTTTCGTAGCGGCAAATTATCTGCGGTCATTGAAAAGTGTGTCGGTAGAGTCGATTATGTGGTCTGCGAGGCTACTAATGTCAATCGCCATGATGCCACACTTATGCCGGAGTATGAACTTCAAAGAGAATTTGAAAAATCATTCCGAAAGTCCAAATATAACGTTGTTTACGTCTCATCAACTAATATTGACCGTTTGTTCGGTCTCTATCATGCTGCGCTTAAGGCCCGTAGACCTTTTTATGTTGATTCCTATCAGAAAAGAATGATGGATATTGTGGCTGGTCGAGATCACATCTGGGGAAAGTCTCGTCTCTATAGATATAAAGAAGGTAGAGAACCGATTGAATTGCATCGCGATGAAGCGAATTTTAGAATTAATGACAAATTCAAAGAATTTCTTACTGATAATGGATATGTACTGATAGCACGGGCAGGAGAAAGATTCGATAAACTTCTTTCCGAGATGCCTGATGCAGGAAGAAGGATATTTCTTTCAATGTGGAAAGGGTATCTCGATAAATCCGGTTCGGCTTACAGTCCGATTCTTGAAAAATCAGTCGGAAATGATTACGAATATCTGCACACCAGCGGACATTGTGACATGGCAAGCCTTGAGGGGTTGTTTAATATTTTAAAGCCCAAAGCAATAATTCCGATTCATACCAATGCTCCCCGAGACTTTGCCAGTCTTTTCAGTGATAAATGGCCGGTAATTCTTCTTGATGACGGAGAGCCATTCTCGGTTATCCGTGATTCAGGATTCGACAATATTGTGGCAAAAATAATAGCATATCAAGTTCCTGATAATACTTTTGAATCCTTGGAAAATTCTGAAAACCTTAAATATTGGTCGATTGATAACCGAATCCTCGGTGAGTTCCAATGCTGGGCTGATGCCGATTTTGTCCTGCGTCATGTCGAATATGCGCCCAAGCGTCTGCTTGCATACACAATTGAGTCGGATGAGGATATGGCTCCTTGGCACTATGTGGTTTATAACCCTGATTTTACCATCAATTCAGAGTATAATGAGGGAGGACATGAACCCGGAGGCAACAATTATCAAGAAGAATACGGGTTCTCTCAAGGCGACAAAATATTGGCCATTGTTGATGATGTGCTTGTCCCTTGCGAAGTTGTCGGCCCCGTTTCAGTGGATTTTATGCGAAGTAATTTCGATAAAGACGGATACCGAAACGAGGAAGATTTCCAGAAATATATGTCCCGATTATGGGATTGGGACTGGGATAAAGTCATTGTTCATCCGCTTGTCAAAATTAAAACTGAATTTGGGGAAATTTCTTCAGATATGACCGCTCAAAGAATATACCTGTTTCCATACCAGGAGTTAAAAATATAAATTTACGCACAATGAAGCACTTAATGCAATAGAATCATGGCAGATTTAATGAAAATAGTCCATCTATCAGACACTCACAATTGTCATCATAGGCTTCGGAATTTGCCCGATGCGGATGTTGTTGTTCATTCCGGTGATTTCTGTATGGTAGGTAGTGAGCGGGAAGCAATTGATTTCCTCAACTGGTTTTGCGACTTGCCATATCGTCACAAGATTTTCATCGGTGGTAATCACGATGATTGTCTTTACGGAGCAAACATAGATGGTCTTGACCATAACGTGCATTATCTTTGCAACTCCGGGATAGAGATAGAAGGCTTTAAATTCTATGGAGTTCCGATGTTTATGGACGATTGCGTCACCGACCGGCAAAGCTGCAACTATGCCCGTATTCCGGAGGACACAGATATACTTATAACACATTCGCCGGCCTATGGTATTCTTGACTTCGACGATAACATCAACTATGGTTCGGTAGAAATACTTGAAAGACTGGCGATGCTCAATCTTAAAGCGCATTTATTCGGCCATATACACGCTCAACACGGTATTTTAGAGCAATCAGACATAATCTACTCTAATGGAGCAATCATGAATTCGGATTACACGCAGCTGAATGTCCCCAATTTAATAGAAATATAAAATGCCTGAATGTAGACACGGCATAAACCATTTCTGGCGTGTGAAGTAAATTTGCCGGTATAGTAACAAGAAATAACGGTTATGGAAAAGTTTGGAGGTATAAGATATAATTCAAGGTGGGATGGATCGACATGGTTCATCCTTGGGCTCGTAGCGGTATGTTGCTTTGTACCTTGTTTCTTGGATGATGGAATATGGCCAACAATAATCTGTCTTGTGATGTTGGCTTTTGTGCTGCTGACATTTCTCAGTATCTATTACCGCATTGACGGAGATAAACTTGTGGTGTACACGTTCTTCATTCCGACCGCATATCCGATCGACAAGATTAAGGAAATCAAACCGACAAAGAACATTCTATCATCTCCGGCAACATCATTGACTCATCGGTTGGCAATTACTTTTACCGACCGGAAGATTCTGAAAAGTACCACCCCTCTCATTATATCACCAGTCCGAAAAGAGGAGTTTATCCAACAACTTCTCTCCATCAATCCAGAAATTCAGCATTAAGTTATGCCGTTTCATTTGCCCCAATGTATAAATCCGAGGTGGAACATCAATATGAAATCCGCAATCGTCAGTGCAAAGGCAACAAGGATGATTGTAATGAGCCTCCTGACGGGACGTTTCATGTCACGGTAATGTTCGCGGAGTGCCGTGCGCCGTCCGGCTGTATATCTCAGCTTACAGAATAAGGAAGGCAGAAAGCATATAGGAATCACTGCGGCAAGGGCAATAATACAACCGAGATAGCGAAAAGCTATCGGTATGATAACCGGTATGAGTATTGCAAAGAGCCAGCACATGAACAGCAACCTACCTCCGTTTAGGTTGTTATGCTCCCTCTCGCTGAATCTCTCGGCCACATACCAGATGTAGTCGATGAAGCATACCCGATATTTGCGATTGTTTTTCTCCATACTGTCAACTCCACACAAAGAACTTCGTAAGGCAAGCGGCCAACGCTACGCCGACCAACGCAATCTGAATCCGGCGGCGTGTTTCGGGTTTGCAGTCGTCGAAAAGCCACAGCTTGCCCCAATACTGCCACTCGCACGCCCATTTCCACCGTAGCAACAACCCCGTGAGCCACAGGGCAAGCAGAAAGGCTGCAAAGAGCAATCCGAATTTTGGGTGAGCCTGTGCCCACTCAAAATGATTACCAGCCATTTTGCTGATAGCCTCCCATATTTCGGTAATAGTCATATCCATGTGATGAAATTTAATTCCAATCGCCAAAATAGTACTTTTTGCTCACTCCCTCACCACTTTATGCTGAAGAATACTATACATTCCGTTCACTTTCTGCCGTAAAAGCACTAATTTTGTAAATTAATGGACGGCAATGGCATTTAAGCGCAAATACAAATTCAACTGGCTCGACCACTTGCATTACATGGGCAATGATGTGGTAGTGTGGAGTGTGTGGTTCTATTTTGAGTTATTTTTTGTTGGAGTGCCTCTTTTGTTACTGTTGCTTTGTGTGGGAGTTCTGGTAATCAAGCAAATGGTCAATGCATCTCTAATCTATATATCCATTTATGCTGCCTGTGCGCTTGCGATTGTTTTATATTCAAAGAGATGGCTGAATATACACCGGTTCACACCGCAACGGGAGCGTGCATATTTCCGCCGTTATCCGCAACGGAAACATTATAGGACGTCTTTTATCATTACGATAGGAGCATATCTTATGACCTCCATGTTAGGTGGATTCTTAATTTATTACATATTGCAATGGGCCGACAAATCCGTCATATAGCGATAATGATTCTTTTTGCCGTTGTCGCCGGCTCGATGTCCGGGCAGGAGGTGACGGAACAGACCGTGTTTTGCCGGATTAATGGCAGGATTGAGGCAGACAGTTCTGCTATGATGACAGCCGAGTGGCGCAACCGCGTAGTGTGCGATTTTCTAATATATGCAGTGCCATCGACAGATGCAACCGCCATAGACTACTGTGACACCTACAGCGGTCTAATGATGGATGATTCTACATGTATAAGCATTGACCGTGTTACATTCCCGAATAGCGGCGACACGCAGATAAAATGGTTTGCTGATATTCCGGAAAAAGGCTATGCCGATATAGACATTCCTTCGGAAGCTCCTGAAAAGTGTATAGCTTTCCGCCTGGGATCCGTTCTGATAATCGTGTGGTGTGACCTTTTTGCTGACAGTGACAAAGTATTAAACATGATTAATAAAGTCTTGGATTCAACTGCTGTTTTATGTTGAAAAACACTATGCTAAGTTATTGCGGTATGTTGAATTGGTAATATTTTTGTTGTTGAGATTCTTCTAATATACAAACAATGCCATTATGAGTGAACTAAGTACCTTAAAAGAAGCGTTCAGCACCGGAACTGCACCCTCCGGAGCTAATGCCAAGAAGTTCCAGAAACTTCTTAAAAAGTACGAGCATATTGTAAATCCCAAGTT
>CAJTPZ010000003.1:20011-256702 GCA_910578395.1 uncultured Muribaculaceae bacterium
GATTCAGCCTTGCCGTTCAGAGCCTCGTATATGCCGGTAACAGTCATAGTCATCTGATGAAATTTAATTCCAATCGCAAAAATAGCACTTTTGGCGCACACTATCACCACTTTGTGCTGGAAAACATTTATGTAAACCATTGTAGTATGGCGAATTAGTGTTAATTTTGTCGTAGGGAATATTCCTGCAAACCAATAAGTAATACTATATGAACGAACTTAGTGTATTAAAAGAAGCGTTCAGCACCGGAACAGTACCCTCCGGAGCCAATACCAAGAAGTTCCAGAAACTTCTTAAAAAGTACGAGCATATTGTAAATCCCAAGTTCGTACACCTTTATACGGTGCGAGACTGTCGTTACGACGATACAACCTACCGTGTATTCGCCATGCCGGTAAACAGTGAAAGCATCGACATTGAAACCCTTGAGGCAATCAAGGAAGAGGTCAACACACTCCCTGTGGGAAGTATAAGATATAATTCCAAATCATCGGGTTGCCGGGATGTCGAGTTTGAGGATGGCACAGGAAAGTATATCCAGGACGAGAAGGATACCGATGATATCATGACAATCAGCAACCACTTCGATGGTGTTCTCATCTTTACGATGGCTGTTTCCAATGGCAGTGTCGCAGAGCTTGACTGCGATTATGCCGTACTTGGCAAATGGGACGGAACAGGGTTCTTTAAATGGAAAGATTACACAATACTCCCGATAGAGAATGTAGCTCTCGGAAAAGGATGTGGTAAAGAGGGCTTCTCAAATATACCGGACACGGCTGTCGAAGGAGATCCGCAAGCTCCTGAAAATGCCATAGAAAAAGCAAGCCAAAAGTATATGCAGATAATGCAGTATGTGATGTATGCTCTTATCGCTGCCGGTGCTGTGTGGTATTTCTTCTTCCGCTGACATTATAGCTATTGCCTATGGTTGGTGTGATTCTCGTTGGAGTAGGAACGTTGGTTGCAGGTGTAGCCTTTCAACGATTCCTTGTCAGGCGGTTGGCCAAACAGCACCGAGAAGTGAAAGAGAACTTTGGTAACTACTTTGACACCGACGTTTTTTCATCGGAACATTCAATAGCGACATTTATCGAATCCAATTACCCGGCATTTCCCATGTCGGGTAAAAAATTATTGTGGGCCTTGTCGGATGACGGATATCCATGCGCAGTGGCCTATGATGCGGCCGATATGTTGGGTTGCAGGGCTGAGCTGAGTGAAGGTGAAATACATCGTAGGTGCGACTATGCGGAGACGATTGAGTTTACTGCAGATTGCGTCCGGACAATATGGCTATTGCGAAACAAGGAGGAAAGTCCTGTCTACGAGGTTGATATTCTATATAATAAAAATGGCGTTACAAGAGAACTGAAGATTATACGTTTTATCGTTAATGTGGATGGAGGCATGAACATACACAACTTCCGAAACTTTGTCGGCACTCTCAGAAGTACATCCATAGAAAACAATATCTATATCCGTGATTTCATAAAACCAGGATAATGATGGCTGGCAAATATGCAGTGTCACAACGTAAGGGCCGATGCTGTTCGTGTGAAGGATATAATTCAGCCTGACTAATGGAAATGTGATTGCGTTCAAGTAGGGTAGTACTTATAAATCGGATAAAACTGATTACATTTGTCATGTCACAATACAAATCGGATTATGAAACTAAAAATCTTTATTTTGTTGGTCGGATTGTTGTCTTTTATATCGCAGGCACAGACAATCCATTACAATGCATTTTCACATAACGATTATGAGCGCCCGCGTCCGTTGCTCGATGCACTGTCATTCAATTTTAATTGTGTGGAGGCAGATCTTTGGCTGATTGATGGCGAACTGTATGTATCACATGACTCGGTAGCACCCGATCCTGATATTACATTTGAGAAACTGTATCTGTTGCCATTGACAGAGCGTATCAAAGAAAATAACGGCAAGGTGTATAAGGACAGTGATCGTCCGTTTTATCTGATGGTTGATTGTAAGACTGACGGCGAGGAGATGTATCCTGTTCTAAAAAAGAAGCTGGAGCCGTATGAAGCTTTTTTCTGTCATGAATCGGACGGGAAGATGCATGAGGGGGCGGTATTGTTTTATCTGTCGGGACGACGCCCGCGCAAGGCTGTTGCCGCCGAATCCAACAGGTTTATATTTCTGGACGGTACAATAGGGGATTTGGGAAAAGGTATTCCTGCGGTACTGATGCCTGTTGTAAGTGACAATTATTCGGAATACATAGGATGGAAGGGTACTGGGATGATGCCTGCGGAAAAACTTGAAAAAATGCGTGAATATATAAGGCAGGCTCATGCAGAAGGTAAATTGTTCCGTTGGTGGGGAGCGCCCGATACACCTCAGTTCAAGCGGCTGTTTATAGAGGAAGGCGTGGATCTGATCGGTGCAGATGACCTGGAGGCATTGAGTCTGATTTTATAAAGAGCATACTGTAATATAAAAAAGTCTTTTACTCTGTAGTAGTGTATATTTGGCTGTGAATGATTTGGTATTATAGAAAAATAGTCGTACCTTTGCAGCCGATTAAATAAGGAAATGAAATGCCCGGACTGTGGGAGATTGACGCCAAGGCCTGTGTGTCAGCTACTACAGGATGGGTAAAGTGTGTATTAATAAAAATAATTAGTGTGGATACGTTAAGCTACAAAACCGTTTCTCCCAACGCTGAAAACGTTGAGCGCAACTGGGTAGTGGTCGATGCTGAAGGTCAGCATTTCGGCCGTCTCTGCTCGAAGGTTGCCAAGATCCTCCGTGGGAAAAACAAACCTGACTACACTCCTTTCGTTGAGTGTGGTGATCATGTGGTCATCATCAATGCCGATAAAGTCGTTCTCACCGGCAAAAAAATGACTGACAAGATTTATCTGAACTACACCGGATATCCCGGCGGACAGCGGGAGCTGACTCCTGAGGTTCTGATGAAAAAATCTTTCAACAAGCACATCAAGGGCGGTAAGCACCCACTCTTCCTTCGCGGTATCAAGGGTATGCTTCCCAAGAACCGTCTTGGCCGAAAGATTATCGCAAACCTGCACGTTTACAATGGCCCGAACCATCCTCATGAGGCTCAGAATCCGCAGGTGATTGATATCAATGCTGTTAAATAAGTAACCTCCTTGAACCAATAAAAAGATGGAAACAGTTAATGCAGTTGGTCGCCGTAAGGCTGCCGTAGCCCGCGTGATTGTCAAGGAAGGCAACGGCGAGATCATAATCAACAAACGTCCTCTGGAAGTTTACTTCCCCTCTTCGATTCTCCAGTACATCGTGAAGCAGCCTCTGCTTGTTCTTGAGGCTGAAGGTAAGTACGACATCCGTGTGAACCTCGACGGTGGCGGCTATAAAGGCCAGGCAGAAGCTCTGCGTCTTGCTATCGCCCGTGCACTTGTGAAAATCAATGCCGAGGACAAGCCCGCACTCCGCGCACATGGCTTCATGACTCGTGACCCGCGTTCGGTTGAACGTAAGAAGCCCGGTCAGCCTAAGGCACGCAAACGCTTCCAGTTCTCCAAGCGTTAATCATTATCCTCTCTCGCCCATGCTGCGGGTTACGACCCATAGCTTGTGTTTAGTATCTAAATTCCGCCGACAGTCTTCATATGCGGCATAATGCCATGGCGACTTTACCCCGGAATTGAATTTCAAGAACGTAAACAATAAAAGACAATTATGTCAACTCCTACATTTGACCAGCTCCTCGAAGCCGGCTGCCACTTTGGCCACCTCAAAAGAAAATGGAACCCGGCCATGGCTCCCTACATCTTCATGGAGCGTAACGGTATCCACATCCTTGATCTCTATAAGACAGCCGCAAAGCTTGACGATGCAGCCGCTGTCTTGAAGAACATGGCTAAGGCAGGCAAGAAAGTCCTGTTTGTAGCCACTAAAAAACAGGCCAAACAAGTTACTGCCGAAAAGGCCCAGCAGATAGGCATGCCCTATGTGATCGAGCGCTGGCCCGGTGGTATGCTTACCAATTTCCCTACCATCCGCAAGGCTGTCAAGAAGATGACCTCGATTGACAAGATGACTAAGGATGGCACATTCGACAATCTGTCAAAGCGTGAAAAGCTGCAGATCACACGTCAGCGTGCAAAGCTGGAGAAGAACCTCGGTTCGATAGCCGATCTCAACCGTCTTCCTTCGGCCCTCTTTGTAGTGGACGTGCTCAAAGAGCATATTGCTGTAGCTGAGGCTAACCGTCTCGGTATTCCCGTGTTCGGTATTGTCGACACTAACAGTGATCCTTCAACTGTTGATTACGTTATCCCTGCAAATGACGACGCATCCAAGTCGATCGAGCTTATTCTCGACACTGTTGTAGCCGCTATGGCCGAGGGTCTTGAGGAGCGTAAGGTCGAAAAGGCCGACAACGCTGCCGCCGAGGCACAGGCAGAAGGTGCAGCAGCTCCCCGCCGTGAGCGTCGCCGTATCCGCAAGAATGAGGATAAGGGCTCTGCTCCCGCTGCTGAAGTTGAGGCATCGGCCGAGGCTGCAGAATAATTCTTACAGTAACGCATGGTAAGGACTATCCTGTGATGGGTAAGTCCTTACTGTGAGTTGCTTTTTTACTAATCTCTAAACTCCAAAAACTTCCATATTATGGCAGTAACAATGGCAGAAATCACCAAGCTGCGCCACCTTACAAGCGCAGGCTTGATGGATTGCAAGAAAGCTCTTGCCGAGACCAATGGCGACATTGAGGCCGCTGTTGAGATCCTCCGTAAAAAGGGTCAGGCCGTAGCCGCCAAGCGTGAGGACCGTCAGGCATCAGAGGGTTGCGTGCTGTCGAAGAACGAGGGTGGCTTCGCTGCTATCGTCGCTCTGAACTGCGAGACCGACTTTGTGGCTAAGAACGCCGGCTTTGTTGAACTCACCAAGAAGATCCTTGACGCAGCTGTTGCCAACAAGGTAAAGAGTGCTGACGAACTGAAGGCCCTCGTGCTTGACGGCCAGACAATCGAGGCTCTTATTGTTGAAGAGTCAGGTAAGACCGGCGAGAAGACAGAACTCAGCTCATACGAGTATATCGAGGCTCCTTCGACAACTTCCTATAACCACCTCGGAAATAAACTTGCCACTATCGTAGGTTTTAACCTCGAAGGTGTTGATTACCAGGTAGGCCGTGATGTAGCTATGCAGGTTGCATCGATGAACCCTGTAGCAGTGAGCCGCGAGGATGTTCCTGAGGCTGTAATTGAAAGCGAGAAGGCTGTCGCTATCGAAAAGACCAAGCAGGAGCAGGTGCAGAAGGCTGTTGAGGCTGCTTTGAAGAAAGCTGGCATCAACCCCAATCTCGTCGACTCAGAGGCTCATATCGAGAGCAATATTGCAAAAGGTTGGCTTACTGAAGAAGAGGCTGCAAAGGCTCGCCAGATCACAGAGGAGACAGCTGCCCAGAAGGCTGCAAACCTTCCCGCACAGATGATAGAAAATATCACGAAGGGTCGTCTCAACAAGTTCTTCAAGGAGTCGGTTCTTATAGAGCAGGAGTTTGTGAAAGATGCAAATCTCACAATCGGCCAGTATCTTGAGAGCGCTCAGAAGGGTCTTGTTGCTGTATCGTTCAAGCGTGTAAATCTCAATCAGGATTAATCATCCTGCCAAGGAATAGTAGAAATCGGGCTGTGCCAAAAGCGGTGCAGCCCGATTTTTATGCAGTTATTCTGCTTCTTATGTGGCATGTAACAGTGGGGTGGTTAAAGCATGATGGTGTAGGTGTCGTAGACTGTTGCGCGGGCGCCAAGACTACATTTATGCCGGACCAGCCCCTGGTTAAGATACATGCCGTTTTGCTCGTTGGAAGTGCCGAGGTCAAGGTACATGCAACCGCTACAAAGATGGTTCAGCACGTATTGGTAAAGTTTCGGAAATGCGTTTATTTCTCTGCCTCGTTCTGTGGATGCGGCATACTGGAGATGCATTACCGTGCTTGTACGATAGAATAGGGCGCCGGCGACTATTTCGTCATGTTCCAGTGCTGTCACCAATATTATGTTATCGGGAAATCTGGTTTTCAGTGATATTATTTCTTCTAAACTGTGAACCGGAGTGGCAGAGTATCTGTCATGCAACAGTGTCTCAAGAATATCCCAAAAATGGTGAATACGGTCGCTACAGGAGATTGTCACACTGTGGGTGGATCGAACCTTGCGGCGTGATGTTTTGTCGAATGCCATGGGCGCGGGTATGTAAATTGTCGATGACAGCCGACGGGACATCAGTGTTGCACCTGACCTAAAAAGCGCATATAAGTCCTCTTCGGCCGGATAAAGGTGGTAGATGTGTGGTACTGGTTTATATATAAGCTGTTTTATGCCGTCACGACGCATAATGTCAAGCGAATCATCCCATAGTGTCATCATGGATATGATGTCGAATCCTGATCCGGGTATAACCCATCCGCCATAGGTAAGTCCTTGGTGGGAATGGAGAGTGTTTTCATGAATATTTGCGGGAAGTATGGCGACAATGCGGCCGAGTCTGTCGCATGCGACAAGCGACCGGTCGGTGAACCGGTCGCTGTGGTAGTCCATATAATCGCGTTTAAACAGGAATGTGCCGTTTTTGGATCTATCTACACATTGATCCCATTGCGCTTTGTCGGCAGTGGTATAGTGCCGTATATTAAAACGTTTGGTCATCAGTCATATATCGGCTGTTTATCTTGCCGGATATGAATAATTGTTTGTGATTTTGCCGTCGCGTGCCTTTACCTTTATTTCAATACTTTTTTTATCGGCGGTCACGTCAAGTATCTCATTGTTGGAGTTTACAATGATTGGAAACGCAACACCTTCTTCTCCAGGGGTATAGAGCGCATGCCTGTGAATGTGCCCGCTGAACATTACATCAACATTGGCTTTGTTGAGGATGGGAAGAAACTTGCGGCGTATTTCGCCAAGACCGTGCCATTCCCGTCCGACAGGAGGAATGTGAATAAGCACTACGCGATAGGTTGCGTTTTTGTATTCGGGTGAATTGACCACACCGCGCAGCCATTCAGCCTCAAGGGTACGGTAGTTGTCAAAGTCGGCAAGATCGCAATACTCTATATCGGAATCGGGTTTGTCTTCGCCTCCGTCAAGCACGACGAAGAATACAGGCCCGCTGTTGAATGTGTAGTAGGGTTGTCCGGTTGTGTTGGGGAATTGTTCTATAAAATTGTTTTGCATGCGTCCGCGTGTCTCGTGGTTGCCGCGGACCATGTAGAACGGGATCGATCGTGCATAGAGTTTCGACGTCTGGTTCAGGTAACCGTTGTAAAGTTGCTCCATTCGGTCCATGTTGTTGGTCATGTCGCCGTTGAGCACCATGAAGTCGAGTGAGGCTGAGTCAATCTGATGGAACAGGTCAACATATTTTTCGGTATCTTCGTGTATGTCATTGAGTATCGCGAAGTGTATCCGGTCTTTTTGTGCTCCTGTTGTGCGGAATTCATAAGGTTCCGCGCCATATACTACCGAAGCCACAACATCTCCGTAGCGCACTTTTCTTTCGCCATTGTCGAATACTTCACGTGCATATATACGATATCGGTATTTTGTGTCGGGTTTAAGTCCGCGCACGGTAACGCGATGTATGGTTCCGGTGTTTTTGTGTCCGAAAAGCGAATCAAAATATTTAGGGCGTTCCCGTGCGTAGAAATGGCTTGCATCATCGGGAGCAATCTCAACCCACGCTACCGACGGCCTGTTTGTAGCCATTACGACTGTGACAGTGGAGTCGGTGAGATTTTGAAGATAGGGCTGACATATGAGTGAAAACTTTTCTTGGGCATTCAAGCCGATAAATGTCACGAGCAATAGCCCGAAGATGATTGATTTCAGTGTTTGCATGGTAAATCAGGTGTATTGTTGTCAAAAGCAGACTTATTGAAACAGCCACCTAAATTTACGAAAAATGTTGTCGTGCAGTATCTGTTTAGACATATTATTTTCCGCACATCTCACTTATGTCCAAAGAGAGGCCTGCTGAAAATGTAGTGCCATTGGTGACAGGGGAGTTGTTGTAATAGTATTTGGGGATATAGTTAAACAGGTTGTCGACTGACAGGATCACATTGACACCTCTCCAAACGTTTTGTGTGATATTCAGTTTGCAAATCAGATAAGACGGATAGGTAACTCTTTCGGTCGACGTGTAATCGGTGTAGGATGTGTATTCGTCGGCTGTAACCTGCGACAGAAAGCGGGCATTCAGGGCTATGTTGAAACTGTATTTCGGCCAGCTTCTGGCATAGTCTATACGTGCTGTCGCTGTGTGGGGGCGTGTAGCCGATATGACAGGTGTGCCTTTGCGTATATCTTCATGGGTATAGACATAGGACAGACGTGTACCAAGTCCGAAATGTGTCCGCCAAGATAGACTGGCATCGACACCTACAATGTTCATGCGGGGGATATTGGTGTATATCATGCCGTTGAGGTAGCGGCTCCAGGCGGTAGTAATGCGGTCGTCAACTATATTGAAAAATCCTCCGGCATTGAAGTTCAGTAGCCCACGGCTGTATTCTCCCGAGATCTGGAAATTGTTGCTTGATTCGGCTTTAAGGTTTGGATTTCCATAGATCATGAATACGGAAGCCATATCGAAATCCATATACATCTCTTTGAGCGACGGAGCCCTGAACCCGCCTGAATATGATCCGCGCAGGTTCCAACGACCGAGTTTGTACATTGCGCTGATTTTGGATGAGGCGTGCTTCATGCGCGACATCGAGAAGTAGTCGTAACGCAGCCCGGCGATTATATTGAGCCTGGGTATGAAATTCATGTCGAGCTGTGCGAATCCGTCGGCTGTGATTTGTTTTTTGTGGCCGTTGTCGCTGAACTGGTAGCTGAGAAGATAGTCACGCATGACATCGGCTCCGGCAGTGAGTATGAATCCACCGGGAAAGGAGTGGTTGAATATTGCCCGGCCGCTATGCTGCACATTGCTGTATTTGCGGATATCTTTGCTGCTGGATATGACAAAGTCACTTTTGTCGTATTGGTCGAAATTGTATGACAACTCAATATCGCTCTTGGGTGATATTGTATAGAATCCGCGCAATCCACCGTTGAAGTCGCGGTAGCGGTCGTTTGTGACATCCGATGAACTTCTCTGACGGAAGAAATAGCCTGCACGGGCTACTATTTTGAGTTTATCAAATGGTGTGATAGAGAGACGCTCTTTGAAGTTCCATGTGTGGCCGCCAAAGAATTTGTTGTATTCGCCGGGATTCTTGAAACTATAAGAGTCTATGGATGTGCGCTGGATTGTGGTCAGGCTGCTTACTATGCCGGCCCTGAACCCTGCATCGGCAACATATCGTTGCTCATTATGGGATCCGTATCGGGCGCTGACAGAGGCTTCCCACGGTTTGGTAAGCTCTCTGCTGATGAGGTTTATTACACCTCCTACTGCATTTGAGCCATAGAGAGATGATGATGCGCCTTTTACAATTTCAATGCGTCCGACATCGGCAAGATTCAATCTGCTGTAATCTATATTGTCGAGAGTCTCGCCTGCCAGACGTTCACCATCGACAAGAAACAGCACTGAATTACCACTGAAGCCCTGCATGTTCAGTGATACCTGCTGATTCATCGAGTAGGTAAATTCAATTCCTGGCAACTCTGCCTGCATCAGATCGCTGATGTTTGTCGCGTCGACTTTTTTTATGTCTTTCTCTGATATGACACGGGTTAGAATAGGAGAGTCTTTTAGTAATTTGGGTGTACGGGTTCCGGTCACTACGACCTGATCGATATTTATGCTGAAATCAAAAACAGAATCAGGATCAATGTCGTGTGCCGACATTGACAGAAAGCATGTTGTGATAACTGTCGTTATTGCCCGATACTTTTTCATACTCCCGCATTATATTGATATTCAATAGTGAGGTATCCCTTTGATCCTGCCTGATTCACATAATTGGCAAGTCGCAGGAACACTTTTCCGCCATCGGCAAGCCGTACGGAAAATACTTTACCTGAGTGGACATATACGGGAGGCATGATCTGTATGTCTACCGACATCCATGACGAAATGACACGGTTGTACCATGATTCACAGTAGACAATATTTCCGCTCATCATGTCGGCCAGATCGACTGCGATTTTATCATTGGTCCATGTATCGGCTTCATATTCTCCTACAGAAAAACCGTCGCCTTTGATTGCCGATGCCACAGTCTGGGCTGTCGTCGGCGCTGCCATGGCACCATTGGTTTTTACGTCGTAGTGATGCAAGGCTATATCCCAGTTTTCAGGCGCTTGGTCAAATATTCCGAGGGTTTCGACCGATTGTTCGCTGAAATCTATGTATATCCAATGAAGAAAGTCAGTGGCGTCGATATATATAGTACCGGGGGTGGATTCTGTACAGGGAACTGTAAATCCAAATTCAGATTCACCGTTACCGTTGTTATCTTCAGGAGAATCGTATATGTCTGCGAATATACCATTGCATGCCATGATCGGCAGCATAAGCATGATCGTTGCAGACAGTCTCAGCAGTTTGATCATTTTTTTATCAGTGGAGCGTTACTGTCAGTCCGCCCATGACATCGGGAATGGAGAAAATAAATTCAACGTCTTTTTGGTCGTCGCTCACAGTTCCCGATAGAGTAAACGGATATACTTCAGGAGCAGTGCCCATACCCATTGTGATCTCGCCATTTCCGGTTATAGTCGCAATCTTGTTTTTTTCATCGTAGGTTACCTCTGTATCTTCAGTGGAAAATATGCCATAAGGTGAGCCCTCGTAGACCAGTTTTATTTTTGTATCGTCTATCGCTTCGATAGTCACACTCTGGTCATCAAAATTCTGTGTGAAATAATTGCTTTTTCCTGTTCCGGTGCAATCGTATTGACCTGAAATAATATATGTGGCCGGTGCGGTTCCTTCAAAAAATTCGATTGTAAAGCCATTCATCACCGACGGCATTTTGAACGCTACGCTTATCTTTCCATCGGATAGTTTGCCTTTAGCGGTGCAATCATAAGTATTGGCAGTGGTGCCGTCAGGTTTAATTGGGGTTGTGTCATCGGGCATACCCATGACTGTTTTGCCGTTGCCCTCGAACGTATAGACGCCGGTAGGATCGGCATAAACTTTGGCTTCCGGAATCTCAAATGTGCCCCATGTAGTTGATGTGAACTTTATGTTGGCAATGTCTCCGCTTACAGAAGTAATGGATATTTTTTGATCAAGAGCGATCATTTTATTGAAATACCTACTTTCTGCGACTGTATATCCGCTGTAGGTTCCAGCTATGTTTGCGGCTATGTTTTCCGAAGGCTCGTCACTGCTGCATGACGCTGCAGACATGACTATTGCGGAAGCAATAATAGTTTTATATAATCTCATAATTATTTGGAAACTGATTCAGAAATTAAAAAATAAGTCCGGATACGATGATGTAATTTTCCCGGTAAATGAGACGGTAAAGTTACGTTTTTTTTCTGAACCGTGTAATTGAGTCATCGAAAATATTGTTGTGAATTTATTAAATTTGCATTTATGAAACAACTTGTTGTGATATCACTTTTTATGGCGTCATGTGTGAATGTTTTTTCGCAGCCTGAGTGCGATGTTTCTCCGGGTGAGTTTGATATAAGGCTGGAAGCCATGGGATTTGTTGATGTCAGGGAAATTGATCCGGTGATTGTGGTTGATCTCATGTATGCCAGGGATGACAATTTTGTCGGTCATGCCATGTATGACGGCCTTACGAAGGCATGGCTTCATCCGGAAGCCGCACATGCGTTAAAGCTTGCACAGGAAGAGCTTACCAGGCGTCATAAGGGATATTCACTTAAAGTATGTGATGCCTCGCGGCCTATGTCGGTTCAGAAACAGATGTATCAGGCCGTGCGAGGTACATCGAAAGTCAGATATGTGAGCAACCCGGCCAATGGCGGTGGCCTGCATAACTATGGAATGGCGGTGGATGTGACTATTGTGGATGAGCACGGTGTGGAACTCGACATGGGGACAAAGGTCGATCATCTTGGAAAAGAGGCCGGCATTGACAATGAGAGTGAAATGCTGTCAGAAGGTATTATTTCTGTTAATGCGGTTGAGAACCGCAGATTATTACGACAGGTTATGCGCCATGGTGGTTTCCGGGTGCTTCCTTCGGAATGGTGGCATTTCAATCTTGTGAGTCGCGCGAAAGCCAAGACTTCCTATAAACTGCTTGATTTCTGAATATTCAGGCTGATAAGATTTAGATTATGATTAAAAAGTATTCCTACCCTGAATGCACGATAGAAGTAGAATATGTACCGGGGTTGACATACGTTGGTGCTTTATATGATCATTGCGGTATTTCCCGCGTGAAAATCAGCAATATCTCCGATATCGGCTGGAATACAATTACAGTGTCTATTACCGGAAGTTTTATACGGCCAAGTGTGAGGGTGTATGGGGGAGTGCCATCAGGTGAGACTTCCGAGATTATACCGGATCGTCTTGATGTGATATTTGACAGGATATGTCGTCTTGATGAGAATATCGATTCTGAAATAAGGTTGACTGTATCGGCCGATGATATGAAGTTTGATACTGTGTTTCTGCCACTGAAGGTTTATAACAGAAATCATTTTTCAGGAGAATCAGGTCATTTTGAGGAGCTCGCGGCTTTTGTGGATCCTGATCATGAATTGGTGGGGAAAATTGTTGGAACAGTGTCGGTGCCCGGTAACGGACAGTCTGATGAATTCGGAATGTTGCGTAAAAAGGTCGAACAGATTTATTGCGCTGCTAAGGATCAGGGATTTTCTTACAGAGATGTTTTCTTCAGAGCCGACAGAGGGCAGGATGTGTCGACATGTGATGTGCTTGTCAGGCAGGAACGCGGAAACACTCTTGATCTTGCGTTGCTGTTCTGTTCATGCCTTGAACGCATTGGCATACGATCGAGCCTGATATATTTTGATACACAAGTTCTGGTAGGTGCATGGACTGACAGCGCTCCTGTAATTGAGGCCGCGGTGACAGCATCGGCAGAAAATATATATGGGCTCATTGCGTCGGATCGTCCGTTGCTTGTGCTTGCTGATCCGTCGGGAGTAGCGACTGGCAAAACATTTGAAGATGCCAATTATTCAGCCAATAAATTGTTGCTTAATGAAGAACCACGTTATCTTGTCGATATTGCCGCAGCCCGTCGCAGTGGTGTAGTGACAATGGTACGGAAGGATGATGAGACGATATTGCAGCAGGATGATAGAGAGAATGCAAAAACAGAATCAATCTTAAAGCCTTTTGTCGAAAGGAATTCAACGCTTGCTGAGACTTGTAGAAATGGTGAAGAAGATATAATGACACCGATGTTATCGGATTCGTCACAGGCGGGAGCCGTGAGAAAGGCGGATTCAGGAGTGTCGATGATTTTAAATGCCCCGGCAGGAACCGGGAAAGTCAAGACTATTGTAAATATCATAGCCAATGCTTTATGTAAAAATAAACGTGTACTTTATGTCGCGTCTGACAAAGCATTGCTCGATAAGGTGAAATGTTGTATTGATGCAGTCGTTGATGAGTCTTTAGAGTCTGATATGCCCAATGGCTTTGACGGTAGGAGAGAAAATCTTGAGAGATTTTGCGAGGCACTTCATGGTCAAGCTGCCGACGGTTTGTCGTTGTTTGATGTAATTGAACGTTATTATGGTATATCAGGAGATTTTATAGAGCTTACATCGGCTAAAGCAAGTGAAATGGACGCTTCACAGGCCTATAAAGTGGTGGAAGTATTGAAATCTCTGGATGATATCATGAGTCTGTATGGCAAGCATCCTTCGCGTCTGCCGCTTGTCGGAATTTATCCGAGAGTGCGGACGAGTCGCGGACAGGCCCGTATAGAGGCTTTTCTTGAGGAGTTTCCCCGATTTGTCAGACGAGCGAAGAGGAGAGAGCGCTGTATTTTCAACCGTTGGTTTTTTCATCATGATGCGATGCACTATCTTGAAAGAGTCGAGCAGTGGAACACATTTAGGCGTCTTGTTGTGATTGACGATAGACTTACCGTTGATATAGATAGAATCGAAGGAAGTGTGAAAAGATGGTACGAGTCAAGGCATCTTTTTGAAGACTGGACACCGTTTGCCGACATTGTGGTGGAACTTAACAGGCTCGGTGTATTCAATGTTCTGGATTATTTTCTTGAAGGTCATAGCGGAAAAGAGACAGCCGATGCTTTTCTCAAGGGATATTATTTCGCACGGGCCAGAAACACTATAAATAGCAAAAAAATCTTGTGTGATTTCGATGTGTCAGGTCATGAATCAGATATAAAGGCATTCCGAAGGAGCATAGATGACATGGTGATAAGGTATCGCCGTGAATTTAAAGTTGCCGACAGCCGCGGATTGACCACCACGTCTTTAGCTGATATTGATGCTAAAGCTGAGAATGAAGCTTATGATATTGTTGTTATAGATGATGCCGGATATGTTTCAGCAGAGGACGTCGCTGGTGTCAAGGATTCTGCACAACAGATTGTTCTGGCAGGAGATGACCGTATTGCCGAGCCGCAATCGCTGTTGGCTGATGCTATTGCAGAAGGTTTGCCTGAATGCAATCTTGAGTATCATACAAGGTCACGTCATGAAAGTCTTGTCGGTTTTCGTAACAGGATTTTCTATAACGGTGATTTAAAAACTTTCGCATCGGCCAATGACCTTGAAAGAAGGGTGTTTTATGTCAATCCCCGCGGAATGTTTGACAGTGTGGCAAAAACAAATATGACAGAGGCTCTGGCTGTTGTTGAAAAAATAAAGTCGGGTTATAATGCAATACGGTCGATAATTGTTGTCGCGGTTACAACTGAGCAGTACTTGTTGATAAAGAAACTACTTGACGCAACTGTTGGGAAACATGATGATATTATCAAAGTCATGCAACTCGAAGATGTGCGGGGAAATGAAGAATGCGACGAGCTTGTTTTGTCGGTTGTATATGCACCTGATAAAGATGGGTGCGTGGCATTGGATATGGGCACGCTAAGTAAGAAAGGCGGTGAGCGGCAACTCAACAAGGTATTGTCATTGCCTTCCGTGGAACTGACAGTATTCTGTTCGCTTAGGCCTGTGCATATTCCCGACGATGATACTATACCTCATGGAGTGCGTATTTTGCGGAAACTCATAGAGTACTCCTTATGTACATGGGCGGGAACTGATGCTGCGGATTGTGTATCGGCTGTTGTGGAAAATATTGCAGATAAACTTTCAGCCCGTGGATATGAGACCGATTTGAATGTCGGCCGGAGCGTGTGCAAGATAGATATTGCTGTGAAAAATCCAGATGATCCGAGCAGGTATCTGTTTGGGATTATTGTAGATGGACGTAATTATGCATCCGCTTATTCGGTTGAGGACCGTGAGATTATTGTTCCGGATGCGTTTGAGGATCTTGGATGGAATATAAAGCGGGTATGGACGATAGACTGGTTTCGCAACCATGATTCCGTGTTGGATACTCTGCTTAAATAGAATCGCTGTTATTCCGAGGGGAGATCTACCCATGTGTAGGTGTGGCCTGTTGCCGGGATTATTTTCTCCAAAAGATCCTGTAATGACATTGCTATCGAAGCGGTGTTCACGCATGGGTGGCATGCATACGTGCCCGTATCAGCCAGATCCTTGTCAATAATAAGTCGTACACGGTGATCTTTGTCGTGTATAAGTCCCATAGGCGATACTGCGCCGGGTGAGATATGCAACAGATCCATCATAGCATCGGATGAAGCAAATGAAAGACGGGCACATCCGAGCTGTGATGACAGATATTTGGTTTTAAACGGCTTTCCGGCCGGAATCATGAGGAGATAGAACTGTGTCTGTTGTTTGTTGGTAAGAAAAAGATTTTTGAAAACTGGTGCTCCGATTGCCTCGCGCACTCTCTCGCATTCTTCCATCGTGAAAGCTGCTTGATGACGCAGTGTTGTGTATGTCACGCCTATTTTGTCGAGAAAATCATATACCTGTATTTCAGCGTCTGTGCGTGTGTCATCGCCGTTGTCGGTCGGCCGTCCGTTGTAAATTGCTGTCTGTTGTGACATAACTGGGACTAAAATTGGAGGTAAAACTACTAATAAAATTCGATATAAAATGCAGATGAAATTAGGGTATAATAGAAACACGCCACAGATTTCAATCCGCAGCGTGTCTTAGAGCTTTTAGTGATGGTTCAAATTACACCTTGGCCCATCATTGCGTTGGCAACTTTCATGAAACCGGCGATGTTGGCACCTTTCATGTAGTTGAGATAACCGTCAGGTTCCTGTCCATATTTTTCACACTGTTCGTGGATCGAGGCCATGATCTGGTGCAGTTTTGCGTCGACTTCCTCGTTTGTCCACTGTAGATGCTCTGCGTCCTGAGTCATTTCAAGTCCGGATGTGGCTACGCCGCCGGCATTTACAGCCTTGCCTGGAGCATAGGTCGTTCGGCTTTCGATGAAAGTGTCAATAGCCTCGGGGGTACATCCCATGTTGGAAACTTCGGCGACCATTAGGACTCCGTTCTTCACGAGTTCTTTGGCATCGTCTCCGTTGAGTTCGTTCTGAGTTGCGCAGGGGAGTGCTATGTCAACTTTCTGGTTCCATGGTTTTTGTCCGGGATAGAAAGTCGCGTTAGGGTATTTCTGTGCATAGGGAGCCACAATGTCTTCGCCGGAAGCGCGGAGGTCGAGCATGTAATCGATTTTTTCACCGGATATGCCATCGGGATCATATATGTATCCGTCGGGGCCGGAGATTGTCACAACTTTAGCGCCGAGCTCGGTTGCTTTGAGCGCTGCGCCCCATGCCACGTTACCGAAGCCTGAGATTGCGACGGTCTTGCCCTCGATGGGTATGTTTTTGCGCTTGAGCATGCACTGGACGAAATACAGGGCGCCGAAACCTGTTGCCTCAGGACGCAGACGTGATCCGCCGAAATCAAATCCTTTGCCGGTGAAGGTGCCTGTGCATTCGCCAGCAAGCTTTTTGTACATGCCGTACATGTAGCCGACCTCGCGACCGCCTACGCCTATGTCGCCTGCAGGCACGTCGCGGTCGGGGCCGAGATTCTTCCAGAGTTCGAGGATGAATGCCTGACAGAAACGCATGATTTCACGGTCACTCTTGCCTCGTGGAGAGAAGTCACTGCCTCCTTTGCCTCCTCCCATAGGAAGGGTGGTGAGAGCATTCTTAAACGTCTGCTCGAATCCAAGGAACTTTAATATCGAGAGGTTTACCGACGCGTGGAATCGGATTCCGCCTTTATACGGGCCGATGGCATTATTGAACTGTACGCGGTAGCCTATATTGTTTTGGACTTCGCCATTGTCATCGATCCATGTAACACGGAACGTGAAAATGCGATCAGGTTCAACCATGCGCTCGATTATCTTGTTGCGTGCAAATTCAGGATGGCAGTCATATATCTCTCCTACAGATAGTAGAACTTCTTTAACTGCCTGAAGATACTCTTTCTCACCCGGGTGTTTGGCTTCCAGGTCACTGAGAATTTTATTAATGTCCATGATATAGATGTTAGTGTCCGCCCGATTGAATCGGTATATGCAAATATAGCATTAATCTTTTCACGTGTGTTCAATATGTGGATGCTTATTTTGTGTTTTATAGCATATTTTCACATAAATTCACCAGTGCGCTCTAATTCTATCGCCGTCGGTCGTGTCTGTCACGATTTTCCCAAACTCCTCCGTAGGGCTGAAAAACATCGCGATCCCTTCTCCTCACCGTCGCTCTGAGTGCTCACCCAGTGGCTTTCAAACTCCTCACGGCTGTAGGTCACGCGCCCCATGCCGGGATCCGAGACATAAAACTTCCTGCCGTTGCGGCTGATGCCTGTCAGCACCACAAAATGATTCTGGTTCTAGTGCAATATTGCAGGGAGCGTGCATTCGCGCAGCTTCTCCACACTCAGGCGTGCCGACACTGTTGCCAGTCCCAGCTGCTCGGCCCCCTCCTTTATCCCCATCATCGTCACTCCCTCGGTTGTCGCGAAGCAGTAGTTGGAAAGCGTCTCAATAGAGTAGGGATGTCCGTAGTGACGGCATATCATGCTGCCGGTCGACCTTGCGCCTGAATATGCCGCCTGTTAAATTCACTTGGTTGTGATGCTCTTCAGTTCGTCATCTTCATTATAGAACTGCTTTTTATTGCGCCATCTGAAGTTCTTGGTTGAAAAGCTGTACCACACGCCCACACATATCTTTGGAGCAAGACTTGTCTGTACCGATCTGTTGTAGGCACGGTAATCGCCGTTGACTGTCCATGTCTTACTGTGCTTTTTAGGCCAAAGGAATGTCTCACCAGAGACCGACAGTCGTAGTGAATTTGTAACTGACCACCTTAAATCAAGATTGGAAAATAAATTTCTTTGACTTTTTGAATATAACGAATATGTGTAATTGGGGGTAATCCCAAAGTATCCCCAAAGGGAAAATTTCTTATATCCTAAGTTTGCATTTAGTGTAGCTGCAAATCCGCGTCCACTGAATGGCATTCCTTTAATATAATCCTTTTGATAATATACGTCCAAGCTCACATTTCCATAATATGGTTTTCCCTGAGGAATGTTGTAGCTGAATGTCGCACCGGTCTGCAGCAGTCCGGCATGACCGAAATTCTGGTAGCTACTCACATATATATCACTGTCGAGGTATCCGTAGGGTTGTATTATGTCGGATCGATGCGAATACTGCACGTATGGATTCACTCTTATTTTACCATTATTGTAAGTATAGCCAAATTTCACCATGTCGGTGTGACTCGGTGTCAGGAGCGGGTTGCCTATAATCATGTGCAGGCTGTCGGTCGATGTGTTGCGTGGATTGAGATCTCCGGCGCTTGGCATAGAGCGTGAGCGCCTGTAGAGCAGCGACAGGTTCTGTCGCTTTACAAATTTATAGTTCAGCGAAACCTGTGGTATCACATCGACATAACTGTGCTTTGCACCTGCGGCATCCGAGAACACCATGTCCAATCCTAATGAAACCACATAATTAAACTTGTTTCCTGACTGATTATTGTCCAGACCGGCGTACACATATTCCCTCGTTCTGCGGTAGCGGAAATTCGGCTGGCTGTCAAGGCGGTCATCGATGTTTGTTACCGAATATTCTGTGTTTGATCCTAACTGAAGCTGAGTGGATTTTGTTAGCATATCAGAATAAATGGCATCCAGCTTACCCATGTGGCGGCTGTTGTCGAGGTCTATGGTATTTACATAGCTGTAGAGCGCGCTGTTTTCTTCGCGCCGGGCTTTGTTTCCGTTCATAGAGTAGAAATAGTCTCCTGAAATCTCAAGTGTGCGGCGGCTTTTGAAAGTGTGTTTGTAATACACATTTCCAAGAACCTCATGAAAACGCATCCGGCTGTCATATTCTGATTTAAGAGCCGACGACTCTCCGGTCTCAAGATCAGTAACCGATCCTTCTGTATTGCTCTTTGAGTCGCTTGGATTAGGAGAATATTTTACACCGAATGCTATATAGTCTTTTTTAGAGATCTCCTTGTCTCCGCCGATCTGAACGAACGGATTGCGCCATGAGCCTTTGCTTTTTCCTGATTCCTCACGGTGCAGGGCACCTTGAAAAATATTGGAGTAACTTTTGCCTCGGTTCTTTCCGATCTGCATGTAGCCACCGTTGACGTAAATCGACGATGTAGCGGTACCCAGTTCAAATGATGCGTTTGAGTAGATGAAGTTGGCATTAGGAGTTGTCTTGGCTCCTAAATTGCCATAAAAATATGGCTTGATACCCTCCTTTTTCAACTTGATATTCAGCACCGATGTCACGGATGCATCACCAAGGTAACGCGCCGATGGGTTATCGATGACCTCCACCGATTCAATTAATTCAGGAAGAATTACATCAAGAGTTTTTTTTACTCCATTCACGAGAATCAGAGGAGAGCTACCGTTGTCAAGTGTTATACTGCGGTTTATGGTGTTTACGCGTAGACGTGGTATCTCCTGCAGGGCGCGGTATGCATCCGATTCATTTCGAGCTCTGTCGGTGAGATAGTACACCGACATTCCTGCAAGCTCCTTTGTCATTTTTCGGGCATCGCCCGACACCGTCACCTCGGCAAGAACTTTTGCATCCTCTTCCAAAACAAACTGAGGCAGTTTCGTTTTTTCCGTGAGTGTGAATTTCATCGCAGCCGGTTTATATCCGAGCATCGACACCCGGCATTCATAGTTGCCTGGTTTAAGTCCTTTCAACAGAAATTTTCCTTTGCTGTCAGTGGCTACGCCTCCGGCAACAGTATCAGCTTGAATAAAAAACACAGTGCATCCGGCAATAGCCTCTTCCGATTTGCTCACTACACTGCCGCTAACAACAGTCTGTGCCACAACCGCCATGCAGCCTATGATAAATGCCGATATCATGCAATGTAACCGTCTCATACGCTAAAGTTTAAGAAAGAAATAGGGAAGCACGGTTCGTGCGTCCTGTTAGTGATTGGTTAAATAGAGGACGCTATGAGCCGTGCGTCCTTACTATATTATATTCGTTCCTGGTAATTCGCCGGATTGATATAAGCATTGTTGAACTGATATTTTATGTAATCGGCAATGTTCATCTCCATAATGCGTTTTTGGCAATAGTGCTCGAGGTTGCCGTCGAGACTTTCCATTTGTTTCTGTCAGCATGGACCCCAACAGAGCGGGAGGAATTTATAGTTTCGACACATGGGGGTATCGTAGGTCACGATATCGAGTAGCTGTTTTAGTTTCTCCTCTTTCCACTTAATTGTGCCGTCAGGCATCAGTTGTCCGTCACGGTGCTCTTCGGTGAAGTCGCGTCCCGAGCATTTATATACCGCTCCGTCACATGAAACTATAACCACAATTACAATCGCAGCCTGCACCAGACTCAAGTACAGAAGCAAAACCGCCCAACACCATCTCCAACTCACCATCAAGAACGTCAATGGAGTTCGAGAGGTAAAATTTGATTCTTTTTCATAGAACACAAATTTTAGGTTATTGATCATATCAAGTCTGCTACATGACTCTCAAATCAACTGCATAGACCTTATCTTCGTAAAATTAACATAATATCTATATTCTATAAAAAAAATATTAAAAATAATAAATGCGCGTTTCCAAGCCTTTTCAATTATCTCCTTTCCTGCAAAGATACACCCATTATTCCTGTCTCAATTGTGTTAATTGGCTACATCATAGTATTTGCTACATCGCACAGCTACTACATTTCTGCTGTTGTATATAGTGTATCTGTAGTATTATCAGTGACTTGTAGGTGTTGCGATAGTACGCCCACAGATGTGTATGCCGGTCAGTTGCCGAGGATGAAATCGGCCGACGGAGCCGCGTTAAGGTCCACGTCGCCCTTGATGCCGGGCATCGAACCGACATTACTGTATTGCCATATTACCCAGTCGATAGAGTCGGGTAGGGGAGGATCGGTGAATGACGAGATCCATAGCCCGGGCTTGGGGCTTACATCAAGGCGGTCGATAAATCGGCTCACTCCGTAACGGTGCGTGTAGATGAGCGGATCGTGTCCTGCTTCGCGCAGAGTGGCTATCATCTCCGACAGGCGGGCGACGACCTTGTCGTCGGGTTGCGACGCCTGTGTGTGGGTCTCGACATCTATCACCGGCGGCAGATCAAGTGAGTGGTGGCGTGTCTGCCACAGGAAATTTTCAGCCTGAAGACGTCCGTCGATAGTAAAGTTGAAAAAGTGGTAGGCTCCTACTGGTATTCCGGCATCTTTAGCCTGTCCGTAGTAGGTGTTGTACATCGGATCACGCCATGTGGCTCCTTCTGATGCTTTTAAGTATATGAAATCTATTTGGTCAGCGATCAGGTCAAAATATACTTGCCCGTTGTGATGCGACAGATCTATACCTCTGACGGGGTACTCGGTCTCCGAAGGTTCGGGATACATGCGTACCGGCCAGCTTCCGTGGCGTAAATGCGGTGCATAAACGGCAAAAATACACGAAATAGCAGCGACCACAATGCATAAAGAACCAATAGATGTTATAATCCTGTGATTCTTATGAGTTGTGGTCGACATCGCATGTTTGTTGTGTAGAATAATTTACCTGAACTTCCAGGTAATGGTTCCAGTCTGGTCGGCATCATTGCCGTCTCTTACTGAAAAACGAGAGGCTTTGGATGCATCAATACATCTCTGGCGCATGGATGCATCGGCTGAGACTGGACCGCTGCCTCCGGCATAGGTAGCTGAAATCACGCGTCCGGCAGCATTGACTTTGACCTTGATATGGATTTCGCCTGATTTTGTACTGGAGTTGGCGCCCCATGACGAAACTGTGCGTCCTGCCAGATCGTGTCCTGCTGCTCCTGAAGTTGCTCCACCTGAATCACCTCCGACGGGTGAACCTGATGTCGGTGCCGCTTTTCCGGCTGCCTGACCGAAATTCATCTGTTTTTTGATGCGTTGGCGAGCTTCTTTTTCCCGTTTGGCTTTTTCTGCCGCGGCTATTTCTTCAGCTGTTGGTCCGGCTTTCTCGGGACGTGGCTGTTCCTTGACTTTCAATGGGCTTTCCTGTTGGGCTGCCACTACAGGCATAGGCTCTCCAACGGTTCCTTCGTTGGTAAGGTCAACAGCTTCTGTGGCATCGGTGGCCTTGGGCATTTCCGATGGCATAGGTTCGTCGGCTGTAGGACGAGTGACAGGTGCCGAATTGGCCACATTTCCAAGCTGGACGAATTCTCCGCCGAAAAGGATCTCCTCCTTTTCTTTCAGTTCCATGGGATCCACGTCGGCTGGAGGCCATGAAAGAAATATAAACAGGCACAGAAGTAACGCACCGGCATGAATGACGACGGTGAGGACAAGTGATATGATCTTGTCGGAAGGGCGGCTGTCGCCTGCTTCAGGGATTTTGAAGCTCGAGGACATCGGCAGAGGTTTTGGCGGTTGTTGAAACGGGCTTTGTGGCAAGCACCATTTTCAGACCGGTAGCGGCTCCGATATTCAGTGCTTCCACAATTTTACCGTAAGGAGTTTCCTCGTCAGCGTAAAGAGCTACATAGTTTTCAGCATCCTCTTGTGCTACAAGACTCAGGAACTGAGTGAGCTCTTCCGGTGTCATAGGGCGTGGTTCGGCCGACTCGCCATAGGCCGCGTGGTAGATTTGCTCGCGGTCAATGTATACTCTTGTACCCGGCTTTATCGCAGTCGATTGGGAGCTTTGCGGGAGGTTTACTTCAAGACCGTTGGGAAATACAAACGAACTCGTGGCCATGAAGAAAATAAGTAGAAGAAATATTACGTCAGTCATAGAGGCCATTGAAAATGTGGCCGTGACGCGGTGGTGCCTTTTAAGCATTTTGTGGTGGAGGAGAAAGGATTAGACTGCGGGTTCGTTGAGAATATCCATAAACTCAGTGGTGCGCTCCTCGAGTTTGTTGGTAACACTGTCGATGCGGGCAGTGAGATAGTTGTAGGCAAACATAGCTATGATGCCGACAACAAGTCCTGCGACAGTGGTTACCAGAGCGGTGTAGATGCCGGCTGAGAAAGTTGAGATATCGGCCGACGAGCCTTGACTTGCAATGTCAAAGAATGCTTTTACCATACCCATGACAGTGCCGAGGAATCCAAGCATCGGTGCTCCGGCAGCAGTCGTGGCCAGCCATGTGAGTCCTTGTCCGAGAGCTGCTACTTCCTGGTTGCCGGTATTTTCTATTGCGGCCTGAACGTCATGGATAGGACGTCCGATGCGCGAAATGCCTTTGCCTACGAGACGGGCATAGGGTGTTGATGTCTTTTTGCAAAGGTTGAGGGCGCTTTCAATTTCGCCTTCATGTATATAATCCTTGATGCGCTGCATGAATGACGAGTCTTCGCGTGAAGCTCTGGTTATGACAATAAGGCGCTCTATGAAAATATAGATGCATATTACCGAAAGGATTGCGAGCGGTATCATGAGCACACCTCCTTTAAGGCAGAGATCCCAGAGTGACAGTTCTACCATTTCCACTTCCGGGGTCTGTGAAAGCATTGTTTGGCCGATAATAGTTGTGGCCGAGTCGGAGGAGAGGGTTGCGAAATCCGCTGTAGCGGTAAGAGATTCCTGAAGCATTGGGTGATTATGTGATTAATGGAGAGGGTTGACAAGTTATTTTAAGCAATCGAGGTAAGCTTTTATTGTTGGTTGAAGCCCGAGGTAAATAGCGTCGCAAATGAGTGCATGGCCTATCGATACCTCATCGAGCCAAGGGATGTTGTCGTGAAAGTATTTGAGGTTTCTCAGACTTAGGTCGTGGCCGGCATTCAGGCCGAGACCGACGTCACGGGCCGCTCTTGCCGCTTCTATGTATGGCGCTATCGCTGAAACAGGATCTTGCGGATATTTGTCGGCGTAGCTCTTTGTGTAAAGCTCCACGCGGTCAGCACCGACAGACGCGGCCGCGCGTATTTGAGAGACATCCGGATCGACAAAAATTGAAACTCTTATGCCGGCATCCTTGAACTGTTTAACTATATCGGTAAGAAATTCGCGGTTTGCTTCTACATTCCATCCTGAATTTGAGGTGATTGTGTCGGGAGCATCGGGAACAAGAGTGACCTGTGCGGGCTTTACGCTTCTGACGAGCGAGATAAAGTCAGGAGCTGGATATCCCTCAATGTTGAATTCGGTAGAAATGGCCGGTGCAAGCTCTCGCACATCGGCACGCCTGATATGGCGTTCGTCGGGACGAGGGTGCACGGTTATTCCTTCCGCTCCGAAAGACTCTATGTCAAGAGCCGTAGCAAGCACATTTGGATTGTCTTCGCCACGGGCGTTTCGTAGAGTTGCTATTTTGTTGATATTGACACTAAGTCGGGTCATCGTTAACGTTCGTTCCTCTTTTATTGTTGAACCTTATGCAAATTAATGTGAAACATTAGGCAACGATCAGGCAATAACATGATGATGTTAAAAAAAATGCTTATCTTTGCCTATGTCATCGGAAGACAAAGTTAACGACAATTAGCCAAACGGCGAAATTATTAGGATAAGAATTTGACCGTCCGTTCAGAAAAGAAAACAGCGAAATATCCGGCGGTGTGTGATAAAGGAAGTCTTGGACGTCTGTTCCCTTATACCCCCGACAGTTCTTCGCTGACAGTGGAGTGTCCGGCTTCGGACTATAGCGCATCGTCGATTGCAAGAGCTGTCGAGGATTGCAATGCGCATCTGCTGAATCTCAATGTAACATCAGCGGAGTCGGCAGTGCCCGGCAATATAGTGGTTGATCTGCGTGTCAATCACCGGAATGCCGAAGCTGTGAGCCGTTCGCTCGAACGTTATGGCTTCATGGTGACATCAAAAGACAGTCCGCTTACTCCATTAGAGGAAAAAGCCCGCGGAAATGCGCTTGAGCTGCTTCACTATCTGGAAATGTGAACCGAAGTAAAACAACAACATCATCACAACACTTAGATAACAAGATGTCGACACATATCCCACAGGCACCGCTTCCAAAAGTGGAAAACATGCGGGTTGCCATTGTAAAAGCCATGTGGAACGGTCATATAACCGATTGTCTTACAGAGAGCGCCTTAAAAGTGTTCAGGCAGCAGAACTTTCCGGAACGCGACGTCGTGGTGTTTGAAGTGCCGGGAGCGGTAGAGCTTACTTATGCGGCATCGCAGCTGATTGAAACCGGTCTGTTCGATGCTGTTATTGTGTTCGGTTGTGTTATCAAGGGTGACACACCTCATTTTGATTACGTCTGTCAGAGTGTCACACAGGGAATCGCGATGCTTAACAGCGATTGCGACATACCGGTTATTTTCGGAGTGCTGACTGTCAATGAGGAGAAGCAGGCTCTTGACCGTTGTGGCGGAATCTGTGGAGACAAGGGGGCCGAAGCTGCGGAGACAGCCATAAGGATGCACGACTTCACTGTGAAAGTGAGAGACCTGTGATCAGTAGATAGTAAATTCATTGTAATGTAAAGTATGAATATATCACGAGTTGCATTTGCTGTGGCGCTTGCAGTGACTGCGCCGACAATTTTTGCGCAAAACAATATAGCCGAGGAAGTCGCATGGATGGTAGGAGACCAGCCTATATATAAAAGCGAGATAGAAGAGGCCTATCAGCAGGCGCTTTACGAGCATTCGCAGCTTAATGGCGATCCTTATTGTATCATACCCGAAAATCTTGCTATTGACAAGCTATATCTGCATCAGGCTGACATAGACACTATTGAAGTAACTCCGTCGCAGGTCGCCGCAGCCGTAGAGCAGCGACTCAACTATTTCATAACCAATCTTGGAACAAAAGAAAAAGTTGAGGAGTATTTCAGGAAAAGTATCCCGGAATTTCGGGACCAGATGACTGAAGTGATGCGTAACCAATACCGCATTCAGGATGTACAGCGCAATCTCACCAAGGATGTGAAGGTGACCCCGTCGGATGTCAGAAAATATTTCAATACACTTCCAGAGGATTCGATACCGTTTGTGCCTCTAAAGGTAGAGGTACAGATACTCACACTCAATCCGGCGATTCCGCGTGAAGAGATTGAAAACGTAAAAGCTCGTCTTAGGGATTACACCGACCGTGTGAACAAAGGAGAATCAGACTTCTCCACTCTTGCAATTCTTTACAGCGAGGATCCCGGTTCTCAGCCACGTGGCGGCGAACTTGGTTTTTATGGCCGAGGTCATCTTGAACCCGAGTATGCGGCTGCGGCATTCAACTTGTCGGATCCTAAAAAAGTTTCCAAAATAGTTGAGACGCAGTATGGATTTCATATCATTCAGCTGATTGAGAAACGTGGTGACCGAGTTAATACACGTCATATCCTCCTTCGTCCACACGTAAATGAGGAGGATCTTACAAAATCCATTGCCCGTCTGGATTCTGTAAGAGGAGAGATAATGGATGGCAAATTCACATTTGAGGAAATCGCTCCATATATATCGCAAGACAAGGATTCCCGAAACAACAAGGGTATCATGGTGAATACTGAAGACGGTGCCGGCACAACATTGTGGGAGATGCAGCAGTTGCCTCAGGAGATTTCGAAAGTTGTAGGCGGAATGCAGCCTGGAGATATATCTGAGCCGTTTGTGATGATAGATCCCAAGCGTAACCGTGAGATGGTGGCAATGGTGAAACTCACTTCGCGTCTCGAAGGACACAAAGCAAATCTTTCGGATGATTACCAGCTTGTCAAAGGCATGTATGAGAACTCACAGAGAGGGGAAATACTGAAAAAGTGGCTTGCAAAAAAAATAAGCGAGACTTATATAAAAATTGAAGACAACTGGGCAGACTGCACTTTTCAGCATGAAGGCTGGATAAAGAAACAGTAAGGCACTATATTAGTTCGGCCCTGACAAGCTATGAGGAAATTGCTTTTTGTCATTTTGGCTATTGCAGGAATGACAGAAATGTTTTTGCGGGCATCGGGAGCACCTGTTGATCCCCAGGTGCCTAAAGCTGACCGATATGCGGGCGACCGCGTGTTTCTTGAACGCGCGTCGCGGTTATATGCACGTCAGGGAGAGGACTTCCAGATACTTGTCGGCGATGTGGAATTCCGCAAAGCCGACATGTTTATGTATTGTGACAGTGCGCATTTCTATACTGATAATTCGTTGAAGGCTTACGGATCAATCAGGATGGAGCAGGGCGATACGCTTTTTGTGTTTGCTGATTCTCTTTATTACAACGACAGTCTTGAACTCGCCACACTCTATTCATGGGAGGGCAAGATGGTTGAGCTTATAAACCGCGATGTGAAGCTTGAGACCGAAGAGTTTTTCTATGATCTGGGCATTGATCTCGGTTATTATCGCTCAGGAGGAATCCTGACAGACACGACCAACCGCCTTATATCGCAGGAAGGCGAATACAGTCCAACTACTAAGGAGGCCAATTTCTATATTGATGTCAGGCTGAACTCACGTGATAAATCAGGCGACACGTTGCAGATACTTACCGATACGCTGTTATATAATACGGCCACGCATGTTGCCGAACTGACATGTTTCAGTGAAATCGTCAATTCAGATGGAGTATTGCTGACGACCGAAGGCCGATACAATACAGAAAGCGGGTTCGGTGAGTTGTTCAGCCGCTCGAAGGCGGTGATGAACAGAGGTACCACACTTATCGGTGATACTCTCATCTATGACCGAGAGCTTGGTTATGGCGAAGCTTTCGGCAATATGGAGCTTGAGGATACAGCTAAAAAGTCGATACTGACGGGGGATTATGGATTTTATGACCAGTTGCGTGACAGTGCGTTTGTCACCGGTAGGGCATTGGCAATGGAATACTCGTCGGGGGATACTCTTTATCTGCATGGCGATACTATCAGGGCATTCAAGGTTTTTCTTGATGAGATACAAATTAATGATTCTACATTTGTAGTCGCCGACACAACAAACCATATAGTTGCATATCCACGCGTGAGGTTTTACAGGACAGACATGCAAGGTTTGTGCGATTCGATGACTTTTGTAAGTCTTGACTCCACTCTTTATCTAAACCATCATCCTATTGTCTGGTCGGAAAACAGGCAGATTGTCGGAAACGAGATATATGTTCATTTCAATGACTCGACAGTAGATTCCGCTACACTGCCCAATCAGGCACTCGTTGCGGAAGAAATAGAGGAAGGGTTTTATAATCAACTGAAAGGTAGAGAAATGATCGCATATTTTGATAATGGTGTCATGAGGCATCTTGATGTGATCGGTAATGTTCAGGCCGTTTCTTTTCCTATGGAAAATGACTCTACTTACAATAAGGTGGTTACTATGGAAAGTAGCACTCTTTCAGCTGATTTTCATAACAATGCGTTGGAACGCATGAAGATATGGCCTAATGTGAAATCGGTTGTAACTCCACTTTATCTTGCCAAAAGTTCAATATTCCGTCTGCCTGAATTTAAATGGTATGAGATTCTGCGTCCGACAGATCCTGATGATGTGTTCAATGTGTCGCAGATGATGATTGATTATCTGAATCAAAAAGAGGATGAGTCAATCAGGGGTAAGGAGCCGGAAAAAAGAACGACTAAAATAGAGATTCCGCGTGGACGTAAAATTGAAATTCGTCCGGTCGAGATAGGTTCAGGCAGTCAGGCTGTCGACAGTATTATGCCTCCTGTTCTGATTGATGACAATGTTGCATCGGATGACACATTGCCTGAGGCGATTGACAAAGCCGATGCGGAAACACTTTAAAACACTTGAGAATACCATGGATTACGTAAACGACCTTATTGATTTTCTGAATGAGAGTCCATGCAACTTTTTTGCGGTGGAGGCTATTTCACGAAGATTGGAAACTGCCGGATTCAAGCGTTTGGATACACGCGATGAATGGGATCTGAAGCCCGGCGACCGCAGATATATTGTAAAGAATTCTTCTGCTGTTTTCGCGTTTGTCGTGGGAGCCGGTGATGCAGCTTCAGGCTGGCGCATCATATCGGCCCACAGTGATTCTCCCGGTTTCAGGGTAAAGCCAAATCCTGAGATTTTGTGTGATGGAGGGGTGCTGAAACTAAACACAGAGGTCTACGGCGGTCCGATACTTTACACTTGGTTCGATCGTCCGCTTTCGCTTGCTGGGCGTGTGATTCTGCGCGGTAATGACGTATTACACCCGGAAACAAGGCTTGTGAAATGGGATGAGTCTATTCTCACCATACCGCATCTCGCCATACATTACAATCGTGGGGTGAATGATGGAAATCCTCTGTCGAAACAGAAGGACATGCTGCCGGTGCTCGGCAAGCTTGGAAAAGGGGAATGCAAGGAAGGGTATGTGCCCCGCATGTTAGCCAATAAACTCGGTGTGGATGAAAAGGATATTCTTGATTATGATCTGATGCTCTATGATACGACTCCGGCATCGTTGGTGGGGCGGAACGGAGAGTTTATCACATCGGGACGTATCGACGATCTGATGATGGCCCATGCCGCATTGTCGGCTATGATTGCCACGGCAGGAGAGGATTGCGATCAGACGCGTGTTATGGCTGTATTTGACAATGAGGAGACCGGAAGTGGAACCAAACAAGGAGCCGCATCACCAGTTCTTCATAATTTGCTCCGACGCATCGGCGTGTCGATCGGAGGGGATGACAGTTCATTTATAAGAGCAATCGACAATTCATTTATGATATCGGCCGATAATGCTCATGCCACACATCCCAACTATGTGGAAAAGCAGGATCCTACAAATCATCCGGTTGTGGGAGGTGGACCGGTGATCAAAGTAAATGCCAATTGTAAATACATGACTGATGCCGATTCGGCAGCTGTATTCCGTACTATATGCGAGCAAGCTGGTGTGCCGGTGCAATATTTCGTAAACCACAGCGACGTCGCCGGAGGCTCTACGCTCGGCAATATTCTCACCTCGCAACTTGATCTCAGAGGGGTGGATATGGGGGCTCCGCAATGGGCTATGCACTCATGCCGCGAGACGGCCAGTACAGCCGATGTTAACTACACTATAGCCGCTTTCAGCAGGTTCTTCAGCCTCTGATATAAATTGAAATAGAAAAAGAGCGATTAACCTTAATAGGGAATCGCTCTTTTTTCACGTAATATAATATCAGGATTCCTGTTCTTCGGGGTTGTTTGCATCGGCAGGAAGAGTGCGGTGGAGGAGTATCCAGCCTATAAGTCCGGCGAGTAGCGATCCGATGACAATACCGAGTTTGGCGTGGCTGAGCATTGATGTAATTTCCGGAGTGTTGCCTCCAAACGACAAATTGGCTATGAATAAAGATACTGTGAATCCGATACCGCCAAGCATGGCGATTGAAAACATCATCTTCCAGTTGGTGCCTTCGGGCATCGGAGCGAGCTTTAACTTTACTGTGAGCCATGAGAAAATGAAAATTCCAAATAGCTTGCCGATAACAAGCGCTATGATTATAGCTATGCTTATGCCTTCAAATATAGAGGATGCGGGGGTGTTGAGAAGAAATATGCCGGCATTGGCAAATGCAAATAGTGGCAGAATTATATAATTGACTGTGGAGTGAAGTGAATCCTCTAATTCCTGCAGGGGAGAAATCACTTTATCGGATGCCGACTCGATCTGTTTCAGCCAGTTCATCTGATCTTTACTAAGGATGCTGCGGCGGTTCAGAAGTTTGTCATCTTCGGCATTGAATCTGCGTATATTGGCGCGTATTGTCTTTATATAATTGTTGGGTGCAAATACCGGTTTTGCAGGTACACAGAATGCGACAAGAACACCTGCTATTGTCGGGTGGATGCCAGAGTTGAGAAACAGGAACCAGACCACTGCACCGATGCCAAGATAGAACCAGTTGTTTTGAATGCGCAGGACTGATCCAAGCAGAAGCACGCCGAGCAGAAGAAAAGCGACTAAAAGCAGCATACCTTCGATATGGGTCGAATAAAAAAGAGCGATTACTATAATGCCTCCGATATCATCGACTACAGCGAGGGTAGTGAGAAATATTTTTAGCGAAAGCGGAACACGTTTGCCAAGCATGGACAACACGCCGAGAGAGAATGCTATATCAGTGGCCATCGGTATGGCAGCTCCTCCTGAATATGGTGTGCCATGGGCAAATATCAGGTATATCATCACAGGCATGACCATTCCTCCTATGGCAGCAATGATCGGAAGTAAGGCCTGCTTGAATGATGAGAGTTCACCCACGAGAATTTCCCGCTTTATTTCAAGACCTATGGAGAAAAAGAATATCGCCATGAGGGCATCATTGATGAAGTCGAGCATCGACATTGGGTGTCCCGAATGGCTGAATAAATTAAAATGTCCGATCTGTAGAGCTATCTTCTGTTCCCAGAAATTGAAGTAGTATTGGTTTATACCTGGTATGTTGGCTATGATCAAAGCAAGTACTGTTACGGCAATGAGTACGTTTCCTCCTGATGCATGACGTTTCAATGACAGACGTGCGGTGTAGAACACGTTGCGGTGTTTTTGCTCTCCGGAGGGCTCTGGCTGCGACTGGTTGTTGACGGGAAAGGTTGAATACGTGGTGTTTTTCATGCTTTTAAAATGAAATATGCTATTTGGAAGCTACATGTATAACAATTTTATCATGTAATTTGCTTATGGTCATGGATTAGGTGGTTTTTGAAAACAGATTCAAGGAGATTTTCAAATTCACGGATTTGGAATTATTTTAGTGGCTAAAATTGGTTTAATGATGGATATAGTGCTTTATATATTGGCCGCAATATGTTTGCTGGTAGGGTTTCTTGGATGTTTTCTGCCGGTATTGCCCGGACCTCCGGTGTCCTATATAGGTCTTTTGTTGTTGCAGGCGACAGACCGGTTTCATTTTTCGGTGGGACAACTGGTATTATGGGCATTATTGGTCGTTGTCGTGCTTGTGATGGATTATTTAATGCCCGTATTGGGTGCAAAGTACAGTGGAGGCAGCAAATGGGGTAAATGGGGATGTCTGGTTGGATCCATTGTCGGTATATTTCTGTTTGCTCCATGGGGAATCCTGTTGGGGCCTTTCATAGGAGCCTGTATCGGGGAGCTGGCAGGCGGAAAAGGGATCGGTGATGCTGTAAAAGCAGGATTTGGAGCGTTTGTGGGCTTTTTGGTAAGTGTGGTTCTTAAAGCGGTGCTTTGTGTGTATTTTGTGTATTGTGCAATCACAGCCTGTTGATCTTTTGTTCCGGTCGATATTTGCTATTTTTTTCGTCGAATATTCTTGTTATATTTGAAGTTCATAAACAGAAATAAAGTGTTTGCATCGTTTTTAGCCCGAAGGATGAGCCTGATCAGAGCTGACCGTAGAAGCCTGGTAGGATCTGTTGTCGCGATTGCCGGAGTGGCGCTTGCCGTATGCACGATGATGTTGACAGTTGCTGTATCAAGAGGATTCGGCAGGGAGGTGACGGCCAGATTGCTTGCTTTTGATGCGCCGCTGACGGTCTCTGTTCCTCCTATTGTGGAGGGAGAATCTATGGTTGCTGTGACACCTGAATTGCGTGAGGTGATAAACGATGTTTTTCCTGGGGTTGAGAATGTGGCTGTATGGCAGACACCGGCAATGGTGAAGTCGTCGACGTCATTTGATGGACTGATTCTGAAAAATCTTTCAGGAAGAAGTCATTGCGGTTTTATATGCGAATCACTTGTAAGAGGCAGAACGCCAGAAAAGACTGGAGATATATTGATTTCGTCCGAGACAGCAGAAACACTTGATGTAGATACTGCCGACAGGGTAGATATTGCTTTATTTATTGATGGAGCGGTCAAATTACGCCGTGCGACAGTCGCCGGTATATATAATACCCATTTTGTGGATTACGATGGCAATGTGGCGTTTATTGATTCAATGACACTTATAAGCGCATTACGGGCGGAAGACGGGGCATTGGCTACTGAGGTGGAAATTTTTGCCGACGGATCACCGGGAGAATTTCCTGTAATGGCTACAATGTTGCAAAATGCGCTGTCAAAAGCTAACTTTACCGGAAAGCTCTCCGACTATTATCGTGTCGATAATTTTACTGATACAGCATCATCTTATCTTGGCTGGCTGGCTCTTCTTGATGTAAATGTGATGGTAATTATAGGCCTCATGGCATTCATTGCGGCTTTCACTCTCACATCGTCAATGATTGTAATAGTGCTTGAGCGGGTTAAGTCGATAGGTATGCTCAAGGCTTTGGGAGCAAGCAACGGTCAGTTGCAGTCGGTGTTTATGATACTTGGCGTGCGTCTTTTACTTTGTGGTATTGCTATAGCCGATGCCATATCGATGGTGCTTATCGTAATGCAACGTCAATTTCACGTGTTGCCGCTTGATCCGAAAAACTATTATCTTGACTATGTGCCTGTCGACATGACCTGGCAGATGTTTATGATGGTGAATGTGGGTGCCATGGTGCTTGGAGTGCTGACAATGTTTATTCCGGTGAAGATTATCGCTACAGTGCGTCCGGTACAGGCAATATCGTTTGAATAATTGGATAATATAAATCTATATGGACAGAAATATTAAAATCAGTGTAGTAGGAACCGGAAAGATCGTAAATGAAGTTCTGCCGCTCATCACGCGTGATGATATGCATTATACCATCACATCGGTCTACGCTTATCGTAACGTTGATAATGCGCGTTGTCTTGCCGAGGCATTCGATATAGAGAAAGTGTATACCGATTATGACGAATTGCTGTGTGATGATACTGCTGATTTCATTTATATAGCCAATGTGAATACGGCTCATTATGAGTATGCGCTTAAAGCTCTTGAAAGTGGACGTAATGTCATTGTAGAGAAACCGCTTTGTACATGTTATGATGATGCGTACAGGCTCATTGACACAGCCCAAAAGAATCATTGTTATATTTTTGAGGCTGTTTCTCTGCTTTACAACCCTGTTTATGACGAAATTGCCGATGCACTGAAAAAGATCGGCAAAATTTCGATGGTGACAGCAAACTACAGCCAGCTTTCGAGTCGATATAAAATGTATTGTGACCATGTGGTGGCGCCTGCGTTTGATCCGGAACTTGCCGGCGGAGCTCTAATGGATCTAAATGTCTACAATATAAATTTTCTGGTTGGTCTTTTCGGACGGCCTGACGCGTCATCATATTTTCCACGCCTCGGCTATAACGGCGTGGATCTTGCCGGGGCTGCTGTGCTGAAGTACACCGATTTTCCGGCGGTATGTTGCTCTGCCAAGGATTCCGATGCTCCGTCGGGTGCTGTTATTCAGGGTGATGTAGGGTATATTACGGTTGATTCGCCGGTCAGTGTGCTTGCTTGTGCCAAGATTTATATAGATGGGAAACTTGATAAAGTGATTGATGCTCCTGTCGGATCGCACCGGCTTGAGTTTGAATTCAAAAAAATCCATGATATATATATGCGTGGAGATTATGACGCCATGATAGCGAAGAGCAATATCTCCCTATGGGTCATGGAGATTCTTGAGTCTTTGAGGAAGAGCTGACGCAGAAGTATTGTCAGGTTATGGATAAAATACCTTTGTTTTCTATTATAACTGTCTGCTATAATGCCGCTGATACGATAGCGGCCACTCTCGATAGTGTAAAATCGCAGACGTTTTCCGATTATGAGTATATCGTTCAGGACGGAGGTTCTGATGACGGCACTGTCGATCTGATAAAAAATGCCGATATTGAATGTCTGCATCTGGTGAGTGGGCGTGACAAAGGAATATATGACGCTATGAACCGCGGCCTCGGTAGGGCCCGTGGTGAATATGTCATTTTTCTTAATGCAGGAGATTCCTTTCATGGAATTGATGCTCTTGTACGTGTTGCAGAGGCAGTGGAGAGGAATAACCGTCCTGGCATTGTCTATGGGCAGACTATGCTTGTCGATATCAATAGATATTATGTGGGGCCAAGGCACCTCACAGCGCCGTCATCATTAAAGCTCGAGAATTTTTCAGATGGAATGGTTGTGTGTCATCAGGCATTTGTAGTACTTCGCCGCATTACATCATTCTATAATACCGATTTTCGCTTTTCGGCTGATTACGACTGGTGCATCCAGTGCCTGCAGCATTCCAGAAATAATGTGTATATTGGAGACGAGCCATTGATTGAGTATCTTAATGAGGGGACCACTACGCGCAACCGATTTCGATCGCTCAGGGAAAGATGGCAGATCATGTCAACATATTTCGGATTGTGGATGACTGTGTGGAAGCATGTTACATTTGTGGTCCGTGCAGTAAAAAGGAAGTCGTTATGATACAGTTTAATTCAACTTTTTTCATACCGGTAGATAAAATTGATGCCGCTACAGCTTGGCTGAAGGATAATTATCTGTCGGAAATTAAGAAGTGTTGTGGAGAAGGGAATGTGATGCTCGGCCGACTGTTGACGGCTGTGGAGGAAGACCATGCAGGGCTCACTGTTACAGCCCGTTTTGCAACTGAAGCCGACGCCGAGGTGTGGGATGCAAAAAACGGATCATTATTAAGAATGCAGATGGGGCAGGCTTTGAAATTGGTTCAGGTGTTGCATTTTAGTTCAATGATTGAAATAATAAGTCTTTGAAGTGGAGATATCGAAGACAGGCGATTGGGATCGTGTAGTGCTTGGAATAGATCCAGGTACAAATGTCATGGGATATGGGGTGATAGGCATAAAGGGAAAGACGCCTCACATGGTTACTATGGGAGTGCTTACTCTTGGTAAAATGGGATCGCACTACATGAAACTTCACCGTATTTATGAGCGTGTGCAAGGATTGGTTGAGCAATATCTGCCGGACGAATTTGCTATCGAGGCTCCGTTTTTTGGAAAAAACGTTCAGTCGATGCTTAAACTCGGGCGTGCCCAGGGTGTGGCAATGGCGGCGGCTTTGTCACGTGATGTGCCTATTTTTGAATATGAGCCGAGAAAGGTGAAGATGGCTATAACCGGGAGTGGAGGTGCGAGTAAAGAGCAGGTGCGTGAAATGCTTGTAAGAATTCTATCGATAAATCGTGATACGCTTCTGCCTGAACTTGATGCTACAGATGCTCTTGCTGTTGGGCTTTGTCATTTTTATGAGAGTTCCCGTCCGTTGCCGAGCGGTGGTGCGACTTCTTGGAAAGATTTTATTGCGCGCCACCCTGAGCGCGTGAAATAGTCCGGCTCCGTGCCATATTTCCGGTCTAACATTTTTGCAGCTTCATGCGTTAAATCATAAAGGGTTAAAACAAGACGTATTATGAGTGATAAAAAAGCTGCGATCCGCCAGATATGGTATGAATGTTTCCATGATACCACGCAATGGATGGACATGTTTTTCTCCAAAGTGTATGATGAGGAGGATGCGCTGGTGCTTGAATACAATGGTCATGCAGTAAGTTCAATGCTGCTTCGGCAGTACAAGATGTTGTTGTATGGCGAGGAAATCTCCATGGGGTATATTTCAGGAGCGGCTACCCGGAGGATGGAACGGGGACGTGGATATATGTCGGAACTTGTAAGGATTGCATTGCGGCAGGCACATCATCGTGGCAATGTGCTTGTGTCGCTCATACCGGCATCAAGACGCCTGTTTTATTTCTATGAACGCATGGGATTTTCAACAGTGTTCTATGTCAAGAATGACCGGTATACTTCACTACATAGTTTTGTGCCTGAGGGGAGTTATTTTCGTATCGAGGACTATGATACTGACATGGTTTATGATTTTTTCAGCAGTTGTGAGTTTCGGCGTGACGGTACGGTAATCCATTCACGTGACGAATTCAACCATATCATGGATGACAATCGCATTGATGGTGGTGAAGTCGTTGTTGTGGGCCGGAAAGGGGAAGAAGGTATTGCTGCTGTAGGATTTGCAGCTGTCGACGAGTATTACGGACGTCTTGTGGTAAAAGACATCCTGGCAAAAGATGATGATGCTATGGAAGGCCTGCTTGCTGAGTATCGTCGGTTGTATGATGATTTTCCTTTTACGGTAGTTCGTCCGGTCGGGTATGCCGCGCGTCCGATTGATCAGTATGGTATGGTGCGTATAGTAAATGTAGGGGATCTGTTTTTGACTATAGCGCATCGATATCCTGATCTGAAGCTAAATGTCAGAGTCCGGGATGATCTTATTCATGAAAATGATAAGGTTTTCATGATTGAATCAGGTAGTGTGTCAGCTTTATCGCGTTTTTCAGGAACACCCGATCTTGATGTGACAGTGCAGACACTTGCATTGATTTTATTCAATAAGCCTGAAGTTGGCGAGATTTTTGGAATCCCAAGTGTCAGGCCGTTTATGGCACTTATGCTGGAGTAGGTCGAGTTATTGTAATTCAACGACCGTGATGCCGGCGCCGCCGAAACGCACGTCTTCGTCATGAGCATCAACAACATCATGAATGCTTGCGAGATATTGTCGTATGGCCTGACGGAGCGCACCTGTGCCTGTGCCATGAAGTATTCTCACTCGTTGTGCTCCAAACTGGATAGCGTCGTCGATGAAGTAGGTTACAGCCTGTAATCCCTCGTCGACTCTCATGCCGCGTATGTCGATCTCTTGTTTGAAATTAAGCCTTTTTTCACGCATTGAATCAGTGGTGCCGCGTGAAACGAATGAAGCGGCCTTGTCGCTATTGTTTTTTTCTTTGGCCAGAGTGTGACGCAGACGGTCAAGCGTTATTGATGTCTTCAATAAGCCGAATGTAACGGTCGCTTTATTGCCGTTGATTTCAATTACACGTCCCGGTATGGATTGTCCTTCCATTTTCACCATGTCGCCGATTTCTATTTTCTTATTGGTGACAGGTGTGGGATTTTCAGACTTTTGTACAGATTGTTTTCTGTGGCTTTTCTTCTTTAGCTCTTTTGGAAGTGACTGGTCAGGGGTGATTCTGTTTACGTTTTTTTTCGTTTCTTCGAGTTTTTTTCTGGCTTCAAGCGTGGCATTGCGCTCTGCCTGGGCGTTTTTTATATCTCGTATGGTTCGCTCGATTGCCGCATTGCTTCCCTGCAGTATTTTTCTTGCCTCCTCCTGTGCTTCCGCTATGATTTCCCGTCGTTTTGATCTGAGTTGGTCTGCTTCCGACTCATACCGCTCGATAGCCTGTTCGATGCGTTTTTCTTTCTGCCGTATGTCAAGCCGCTTGTTTTCCCAATATTTGCGGTCACGTGCAATATCGAGAAGATAGCGGTCCATGTTCACATAGTCACTGCCGACAATTTCTCTTGCAGTGTCTATGACATTTTGCGGAAGTCCTGTCTGACGTGCTATCTCAAGTGCGAATGAACTGCCTGGTTGTCCTACTGAAAGCCTGAACAGAGGTTTCATAAGGTGCCGGTCGTAGAGCATGGATCCGTTTATCAGTCCGTCAGTATCCTCTGCGAAGTGTTTTAGATTCTGATAGTGTGTGGTAATTACTCCCCACACTTGCTTGCGGTTGAGTTCTGCAAGTATTGCCTGGGCTATGGCGCCGCCTATTTGAGGCTCGGTCCCCCCTCCGAATTCATCGACAAGAACAAGTGTTGTCGCAGATCCACCCGACAATACACGTTTCATGTTACGGAGGTGTGAACTGTAGGTCGACAGGTCGTTTTCAATGGACTGGTCATCGCCTATGTCGATGAATATGCTGTCGAATATACCTATGTGTGAGTTTGACCACAGGCATGGCAGAATACCGCATTGTGCCATGTATTGGGTAATTCCTGCAGTTTTGAGGCAGATTGATTTTCCTCCTGCATTGGGCCCTGATATAACAAGAATACGATTGCCTTGTGGCAGCGCTATATCGAGTGGTACTATTTCACGGCCTTGACGGCGTAGTGACAACAGTAACTCTGGATGGCGCGCACCATACCATTCAATGACAGGGTTGTCATGAATCTCAGGCATGGTTGCATCGGTGTCTTTGGCGAATATAGCCTTGGCTCTTATGAAATCGAGGCGGGTGAGGACCTCGATGTTTATTTCGATTGAGTCGGCAAACGGGCGCAGCCCATCGGTAAGCTGGGCAAGTATTCGGGCTATTTCACGTCTTTCATCGAGCTGTAGCTGTCTGAGACGGTTGTTGGCTTCGACAACTTCTGCCGGTTCGATATATATTGTTTTGCCGGTGGAAGATTCATCATGGACAATTCCAGGAATCTTGCGTTTGTTCATCGGTGCTACAGGAACAACAAGGCGTCCGTCGCGCATGGCAGGAGAAGTGTCGTGATCAATCCATCCTTCGGTCACCGCACGTGCCATAATGCGCCGCATTACAGTGTTCACTGTTCCTCCTGCCGCTGAGATCTGATGTCTTATAGATGCAAGTTCGGGTGAGGCGTTGTCTTTAATATCTCCTTTTGGATCTATGATCCGGTCAATGAGCCGCAACACCTGAGGTAGTGGCAACAGTTCATTTACTATTGCTTCAAGATGAGGCCATGAAAGCCGGGATTCGATGTGCCGGGTTTGAAAAAAGCCGTAAACCTTCTCGGTACACTGCAAAGCGCGGCGTATTGCCGACAACTGTTCGGTATCAAGTGTCGATCCCTGAAGTCTTAGGCGTCCGTAGGTCTCTGACATTGACCGTTGTGGGATAAGGTCAATCGGGATGTGTGTTCCGGAATCAGTCGACAATGAGTTCAGATATTCACTGACGGCCATCAGCCGGCCACACACTTCAGAGAAAATTGTGCAAAACGACATCTCGGCAACCATGAATTTGGCGCCTTCGCTTATACAATGGCTACTGATAGCTTCACGTACAGCAGTGAAGCCTATTTTATTTTCAAAATTATCAGGGAAAATCAATTGGCTGATTCAATTTAGAAATGTTGTCAAAATTATTATTTTTTGGTTTAAAAAACAAATTGAGAAAGGGGAGTGTTATACTCTTAAAAAATAGAAAAACACACATTAATTTAAACAACATTTAATTATGTCAGCCTTAAAACTTAATTACTGGGGGACCACCAGATATTGGTGGGCTATTCTTGTTGTAGGTGTTCTGCTGGTTATCGGTGGATTTGCCTATTGGTTCTGGCCTCAGGCCGGATATGCTGTCGCATCGCAGATTTTCGGATGGCTTCTCATTCTCGCTGGAGTAGTACAGGTGTGCTTCTCGGCCGGACGAAATCGCCCACGTGGATGGGGATGGTGGTTGGCTGGAGGAGTAATCGATATGTTTATCGGTTTTATGCTTGTCAGAAGCGTTATGCTTTCTGAACTTGTATTTCCATACTTCCTTGCCATCATTTTCATTTTCTGGGGTATCAGCGCGGTAATTCAATCAGTTAGTTATCGTGTAGGGCGCGGATGGTGGCTATATCTCATCAATGGAATTCTGCTCATGATCATCGGATTCTTTTTCCTTGAAGCCGGTTATGTGCAGAATATGATGATGGTATCGTTCCTTGCAGCGTTGTCATTCATTTATTGGGGATTCTCGATTGCTATGACTGCCTACGCTTTGCGTCCTTACGAAAACGGGTAATACCGAGGTAGTAATTACTGTACAAGAGCCGGGTCCTTTGAGGATCCGGCTCTTTCGTATAATAATATTGGTTATAGATATAAAAAACGACCGGTTAGCCTTTTGAGGGTTAACCGGTCTTGTTTTGCTCGCGCTATGGCTAAGGCTGTTAAATAAAGCAACGTGGAAAAGCTTTATATGGAAGTAGCCCTATCGTGATGCCTTGTGCGTGGGGGCTTGTTTAGTCGCGTGTTTTTTGTAAAGATCAAGACAATTGCACCTTATATCTGATTTAACTGATCGGTAGTCGGGTTTATAGCCACGATTCGTCCGTCGGGATCAATCAGGAATGATTTTGTCTGAGCTCCGAGCTGAAAATCCTCAATCACGAAAGAGGCCTGCTCTGCTCCGATATGAAACTGCTGGGTTCGGTCAAGGTGGTCACGTTTTACTATCTCCTCAAACATACGCTTGTTAGAGTCAAGATTGACTGCCACCAATTCTATCTTTTTGCCTCGAGTCTCTGACTTTTCAGAATCAATCCACTGTTGATATTGATTTACTGCAAGTCTTGAGTCTGCCCGATTACTATCCCAGAAAGAGAGCAACAGGTATCTGCCACGAAAAGCAGCAAGTGAAGTTGTCTCTGTTGAGTCAGTATTACCCACTGACAGGTTCGGGACGTAGTACCCGACTGCCGGAGCTGTTATCCTCTGTGTAAATGCCGAGGAAGCGAGCATGAGAGCAAAGAACCCGACAATCCCAAAGATTGTTCTCTTCATTACATTTTATTAAAGTAAACAAATAAGACACATTCCAACCGCGCTCCCGCGCCATGAAATTTGGGCAATATGTAGAATTATAAATATTCAAATTGCTTGTGTCCTGCCGATTCTCGGCTGTCAGTCATCTCTATGACGTTGTTGATATAACACTGCAAATGTATGATTTTGTTTACGATAAACAAAATTATAGCGTCAAGGCCTTACTACCCACGGCCCTATAAAACGGCTCAAACACCGTTGGGGTGGCGGTTTCAGGAGGTTGTTAAATTTGATTAAAGAGGATGCTCCACATGCGAAATATATGTTTAACAACATGTATTTGCAGACCATTCATTTTTATTGCCAAATGTAAGTCATAATCCCAAAGGATATAAAAATCATAGCCTGCACATGACAATCATTGCAGGCTATATAATCGGATTTAGGTTACTTTACAGTTCTTTTATTTTGACGTTTTTGAACCACACTTCATCGCCGTGGTCCTGAAGGAGTATATGTCCTTTTTTTGCGTTGCCGAAGTTGGGCCAGTCGCGATATTTGCTGTAAGCAACAAGAGCATTCCATTGGGCATTGTCACGCTCATACTCTACAACTTTTTCTCCGTTAAGCCAATGTTCAACATGGTTACCGTTGACAAATACAACTGCTGTATTCCATCCGTCCTTGTTCATTGGTTTTGTCGATGGGGCAGGGATAAGGTCATAGAGAGAAGCGCATGTGCGGTTTCCTTTTACACCAAGTTTTGCATCGGGGTGCAGGTCATCATCGAGTACCTGAAACTCACATCCTATGGCCGATCCTTCACCTTTGTTCATCTCAGGGTCGACAAAATACTTGATACCGCTGTTGGCTCCGGGAGTAATTTTGAAGTCCACAGAAAGTATGAAGTCGCCGTATTGATCGATTGTGACTATGTCACCTCCATTTGCCGACTCGGCTCCATCTGATTTAATGACTTTAAGAATGCCGTCTTCGACTATCCAGCCGCTTTCAGGGAAGGTGTCGAGTTTTGCTCCCCTCCATCCATTGGTGGTTGTGCCGTCCCAAAGTAATGTCCATCCGTTGGCGATGTCCTGATCGGATAGAGTATTGTCGGGCTGTCCATGTGTTGGAAAAGAGACTTCCGTTGCTACGGATTCAATTTTGACTGCGTTCTGCTGTGAGATGTTTGTGCAGGCAAGACCGAGAACGGCCAATGGCAGAAGATATGTTTTCTTCATGATCTGAATTTACGGTTATACCATCTTGTAGTACTGGTCCCAACCTTTGCGTGGTGGAACACCTGTGAGCATTGCGTTGGCAAAGGCATTGTTGGTGATCTGCTTTGTACGCGGATCAAAGAACAACTGGGTGTTTAGGCGCTGAGCAAGCACACCGAGACAGAATACCTGGCTCAACACACCGTTGATCTCAAACGGAGAACGGGTTTTCTCAATACCCTGGCAGGCAAGAAGGAAGTTCTCAAAATGGTTTGACGGACTCTTTGGAATTTCAGGCAGACTGCCGGCCATTTCTTTTGCTTTATCCTCTGGAATTATTTTGAGCGTGCTGCCATGGCTACCACCTTTGAAGATAAGGTCTTTTGAATAGATGATCTTTCCTGGGCTGAGTTTGGCGTTGGCTCCGTCGGCAAAGTTTGTGGATGGAACGTCGGCAGCAGCGACAGCACCACCGTATCCTGCCGGAAGCGGCGGTAGGTTGTCAAGACCATCGTACCATGTCACATCGACCGGCGGCATACTCTTGCGGGCCGGGAATCGGAACAGTATCGTAGATGAATACGGGAAGAAGTAGTCATTGTGACCGTTGGCATAGAGCATATTGATCTCATATGGGAGGCCAAGCTCAAGAAACTCGTGGGCTGTGTCAAGAATGTGTGCACCCCAGTCGCCAAGAGCACCCATTCCGAAGTCATACCAGCAACGCCATTGCCCCATGTGGAAATCGTCATGATAGTCATGGTGGTTGGCCGTTCCGAGCCATGTGTCCCAATCGAGATCAGGAGGAAGCTGCCGACCAGCCGGGAACCGGTCCATGTTTGAATCCCATTTATGCCATCGGCGTGGTTCGTTCATGTGGGCTGTGATTGCTGTCACATCCTTGATGATACCGGCTTCAAGCCATGTCTTGAACTGGAAATAGTTTGCTTCGGAGTGTCCCTGATTGCCCACTTGTGTGACCTGACCTGGGCGGTTTTTGGCCGCTTGCATGAGCAACTCGGCTTCGTAGAATGTTCGGGCAAGAGGTTTTTCCACATAGACGTGTTTCCCTTCGGAGAGCGCGAGCATACTTATGGGGAAGTGGGAGAAGTCGGGTGTGGCGATGGCTACAGCGTCAAAAGTATTGCCGGCTTCGTCAAACATCTTACGGAAATCCTTGAACCGTTTTGCGTTCGGATACATCGACAAGACTTTCTGTGTATGTTTTGCTCCGAGATCCACGTCGCAGAGTGCGACCACATCGACCATGCCTGTTTTAGCGAAGTCGTTTATGATCTGTTCGCCGCGGTTGCCTATTCCGATATAGGCAATCTTTACCTTACCGCCCTTCGGTGACGACGCGCCGGCAGCAGCCGGTTTATCGGCTGCGCTGGCTATCATGTCGACACCACCGATCGCCATACCGACCGATGCAAGGGAGACATTTTTTAGAAATTCACGTCTGGTGGTTGCCATGGTGTTGATTGGTTTTAATTTTGGTTATTAAGTTATTTGTTATCTGTTTCTTTAGGATCAAGAATGATTACATGGTAGTTGTTCTGTTTCTGTAGTCTTGACATGAAATCGGTAACATCTGATGGAGTGAGCGACTGGTAAAGCTCTATGATGCCGTTCATTGTATCGATTCCAGGCACTGCCTCGGCGAGTACTATAGCATTACGCCATGATTCGTTTTTCTCGAGGTTTTCTCTGGCATTCTTTATCATGTATTCAATGACACTGGCAAACTCTTCCTGACTGATATTTTTCGTCATGTCATCAAACTGGTCAGCGATGTACCCCAGAACCTCGTCCTTCATTTCAGGTTTCATGGGGAATATCGACTGTAAGATGGCGTTGGACCCGCCCAAAGGAGCCATTGATCCAGATGCAGAGATTGAATATACGGCGCCCATTTCTTCACGCACAGTGCCGATAAGACGTTTGCTCATGATCTGTCCGGCAATGGAAGCGAGAGCACGGTCACGCACACTATAGGGTATATCGGCGCTGGATATGATTGCCACATAAGTCTGCGGTGTCTGCATTTCCATTTTTTCGACAACAGTTGCAGAACCTTTGGCTATGTCAAGCGAAGGAACGTCTTTCGGATTGGCTTTTTGTGAGGCTTTGCCGGGGAGCACTGCAAGATACTTTTCTACAAGAGGCTTCAGTGTTGCGGTATTGACGTTGCCGACAAATATAAATGTGTAGTCAGCAGCATTTTCAGTCATCGATTTAAGTATGGTTAGAATTTCCTCGCGTGAAGCTTTGGTCGCTGCATCAGTGTTGATCATGCCACGTCGTGGGTCATTATAAATCGATTTTGTTAGAAGCTCAGAGAACTTGTAGTTAGGAGTGGCCTCCTGATTGGCAAGCATTGCTTTTATGGCAGATATCTGTGAGTCGTATTCTTTTTCATCGAGCGACGGACATGTGAACACATTATAGATAAACTCCATGAGGACAGGAAGATCTTTTGGAGTCGACTCGCCTGACAATTCTCTTTCGTAAGCCGATATATGCGGAGTGAGGCTTATTTTCTTGCCTGACAGGTATTTTTCAGTATCACTTGCCGTGTAATCTCCAAATCCGAGTTTCTCAAAGGCGTAGGGCATGACAATAAGGTTGGCGGCTTGAGATGCCGGTATTTCCGACGATCCTCCGGCTGCAAAGGCCGAGAACAGAATCTGGTCTTCCTTGAACTTGGTCGGCTTTAGGATAACTTTGGCCCCGTTGGATAGAGTCCATTCCGTGGCATCCCATTGTGACAGCTGTTTTTCAGAAACGATCTTGCCTGGAGCGGGAAGGTTTTTGACAAACGGATCATCACGTGTTTCATCGACATAGGGCTGTATGTCCTCTTTGTCGACTGCCTCCATAGCATCGGCAAGCTGTTGTTCTGTAGGGACGGTGTAGCCCTCTGCTTCAGGTATAAATACCATGACGATACGGTTGTCGGCTGTTACCATCTTTTTAAGTGCGCTATTGATAGCAGCAAGAGGAAGCTGCGGAACCATGAACTGGGCGAATTTCCATTCTGTCTCAATTCCAGGTGACGCTTCTCCGTCAATGAAATGACGCACATATTCTTTGACATATTTTCCCGACTCAACGTTTGCACGGTTGTTATATGCAGATTCAAGTGTTGACATATATTCTGCCTTTGCGCGTTCAAATTCGCTGGCAGTGATGCCTCCGATGGCGGCACGGAGCATTTCACGATAGATGGCAGACAATGCAACCGGGATCTCATTGTTTTTAGGCAGGGCTGCGATTCCAAGCATGTCTTTGGTTTTTGCAAGAACGAATTCTCCATAGCTTGCGCTTGCGGCAGCAAAAGGGGCATCGGGTTTAGAGGCTATGTCGTTAAGGCGCTCATTGAGTACATGGCTTATTACATATGTCAGGAACGTCGATGCGAGTTCGGCCTGTGTGCCTTTGATTTCTGCCGGCAGGGCATCCTGCTTGACCATGAATTCAACGACAGGATTGCTCAGCTCCTTATCGCTTCCTATGGCATAGATGGTGCCTTTGGTGTCGGGAACGGGGAAATAAACGCGCTCTTTTACGATATCGGGCATTTTTATAGGAGCGAAAGTCTGTGCAATTTTCTTCTCCATAAGATCTACGTCAATATCACCTACCACAATAATTCCTTGTTGGTCGGGGCGATACCATGTTTCATAATAGTCGCGTATTTCCTGTGGCTTGAAGTTGTCAATTACGTCGATAGTGCCGATCGGAAGACGATAGCCATAGCGGCTGTCGGGATATATCTCCGGAAGAAGTTTCTCAAGTATACGCATTTGTCCGACCATGCTACGGCGCCATTCCTGATGGATAACTCCACGCTCCTTATCAATTTCCTTAGGGTCAAGAGTTAGACCGTCTGCCCAGTCATGGAGAATGAGGAGAACAGAGTCGACTACACTTTCACTTGCTACAGGTACATTTGAGATGTTGTAGACAGTCTCGTCGATTGATGTATAGGCATTGAGGTTTGCGCCGAATTTAACACCTATACCTTCCAGCCAGCTGACAAGGGAATTTCCAGGGAAGTTTTCGGTTCCGTTGAAACACATGTGCTCAAGGAAGTGTGCGAGACCACGCTGGTTATCTTCTTCGAGTATTGATCCAACTTTCTGCGCGATATAGAAATCGGCCTGTCCTTTGGGTTTTTCGTTATGCCGTATGTAGTATGTAAGGCCGTTGGGGAGTTTGCCATATCTTACCTGCGGGTCAAGTGGCATTTTGGGTAGTTGTTGCGCTATTGTCTGCATTGAGCCGAAGCATAAAGCAGCGAATAACCAAATTAATAATTTCTTCATACCTTTTAATGAAATATGTGGATTTACTTATTTTTACAAATATAAGTAGAATATTCGATGAAAAGAATAGCGATTGTCTTGCAAAGTAAGGTGTGCGGTGGCGAAGCCAATTCTTTGAATCAAATATAAACAGAATATACTTTGTAACAAGATAATATGGTTTATTAAAAAAGCCGGGAGCTTATTGCTATTGCAACAAGCTCCCGGTATAAGTATAGCGATTTCGTCTTAATCAAGCAACAGCCCGTTTTTCTTGAATACTTTTTCGATTTTATCGAGGGCGTATTCAACCTGCTCCTGAGTGTGTGTTGCCATGAGGCTGAAGCGGATAAGTGTGTCGTGGGGGGCGACAGCCGGCGAAACAACAGGATTTACAAATATGCCTTCATCCAGGAGGTCACGGGTAATTGTAAATGTCTTGAAGTTGTCACGGATAAAGAGCGGGATAATCGGGGTGGATGTGTTTCCGATCTCACATCCCATTTTCCTGAATCCGTCAAGGGCGAAGTTGGTGAGTTTCCACAGTTGATCCTGCCTTTCGGGCTCAGCCTGCATGATTTCCAGAGCTTTGAGTGCAGCCGCTGTCGAAGCAGGTGTAATAGAAGCCGTGAATATGTAGGAACGTGAGTGGTGACGCAGGAAATTGGTGATCTCTTTATCGGTTGCGATGAATCCGCCAAGCGAAGCAAATGACTTGGAGAATGTACCCATGATAAGGTCGACTTTGTCGGTCACGCCGAAGTGATCGCATGTTCCGCGGCCACCGCGGCCAAACACACCGATTCCGTGAGCTTCATCGACCATCACGCTTGCATTGTATTTCTCGGCAAGGCGTGTGATTTCAGGAAGATTGGCAACATCGCCCTCCATAGAGAAAACGCCATCGGTAACGATGAGTTTTACTTTATCGGGGTCGCACTTCTGGAGCTGTTTTTCAAGAGACTCCATGTCGTTGTGCTTGTATTTGAGCGACTGGGAAAATGAAAGACGACGGCCTTCAATGATCGAAGCGTGATCCTGTTCGTCCCAGATTATATAGTCTTCGCGCCCGGTCAGGGTCGACACTACTCCGAGATTAACCTCAAATCCGGTAGAATAGATCATTACATCCTCTTTACCGATGTATTGGGCTATGGCATGTTCGAGTTCCTTGTGAAGGTCGAGTGTGCCATTGAGAAACGGAGAGCCGGCGCATCCGGTTCCATATTTTTTTGTGGCCTCAATCGCGGCTTCTTTAATACGCGGATCGTTGACAAGTCCGGTATAGCAGTTTGAGCCGAACATCAGCACCTTTTTCCCGTTGATGATAACCTCGGGATCCTGCTCGCTGGATATAGCCCTGAAATAGGGATATATTCCGGCCGCCATTGCCTCCTGAGGAGCTGTGTATTGTGCAAGTTTATTTTGCAGTAGATTGGTCTTGGCCATTGGGATCTTCCTTAATGGATGTGATATGTGTTAAGAGATACTGTCATAACTTCGCATAATTTCTGCAAAGTATGAAACCGGTATATTTATGCTTCGGTTTCGTTGTCGGTAAGCTCCGGATCTATGATAATACGGCCGCAATACTCGCAGACAATAATCTTTTTGTGCATTCTTATTTCGAGTTGCTTCTGCGGCGGGATGCGGTTAAAGCAGCCTCCGCATGCGTCACGCTGTATGGTGACTACAGCAAGACCGTTGCGGGCATTTTCGCGTACGCGCTTGAATGCCTTGAGCGTGCGCTCGTCAATAGATGGCTCGAGTGCGAGAGCCTGTTCGGTAAGACGCTCTTCGTCGACTTTTGTCTCGGAAATGATCTGCTCCAGTTCTTTTCTTTTATCAGCAAGAATGTGGTTCTGGTCCTCAAGTTTTTCTTGGGTTGCCGAGATCTCTGCTTTGCGTGTGTCGATTATGCGTGCGAATTCGTTGAGATGCTTCTCAGCAAGTTCAATTTCAAGTGACTGGAACTCGATCTCTTTTGTAAGCAGATCGTATTCACGGTTGTTACGCACATTGTCGAGTTGCTCTTTGTACTTAGCGATTTTATCATGGGCTTCCTCGATTTTCGCTTTCTCGGAAGCAGAGCGCCGTGTAAGGTCGTCGATTTCTCCCGAATAATTGCGGATGCGTGTGTTTAGACCTTCGATCTGGTCTTCCATGTCTTTCACTTCAAGAGGCAGTTCGCCGCGAAGAGCCTTGATACGGTCGATTTCCGTGTTGATAGCCTGAAGGTGATAGAGGGTCTTGAGACGCTCCTCCATGGTCAGTGACTCGCTTTTTGTCTTTTCAGCTGACATTTATATTTACAGATAAGTTATCGGGTTTTTTTCTGTCTCGGAATAATAGAGTGCAAAGTTAGGAAATTTTTTATGAATTAGGTTATAAAAAATCTCTTTTGCACAATATTCGGTCTCATAATGGCCCAGATCTATCGTCATGATGGCATGGGCATGGTCAAGAAACTGGTTATGCTTCACATCGGCCGTGATCATGACGTCGGCACCTGCGTCTGCGGCAATCGGTATGTATTCAGCACCGGCACCTCCGCATATCGCCACACGTTTTATTGTTTTGTCTTGGGCGGGTATGCCGGAGCAGCGTGCTATCTGTGCGTCGCATACCTGCTTGACTTTACCGATGAATTCTATAGCAGGAACCGGGTAGGGGAGATCTCCTATAACGCCGAGGCCGACTTCGCCTCTGCCGGGTTCGTCGCAACTGTGGTCAAGAGTGTGCGCATTCGCAAGACCGAGCTTTTCGGCAAGATGCCATGATATACCACCAGGCGCACTGTCAAGCGCTGTGTGTGACGAATAGACTGCAACTCCGGCGCGCAGTGACGCTATAGCTGTGAGATCAACTCTGTCTGTTCCTGTGAGCCTCTTGGTTGCCTTGAATAGAAGCGGGTGATGGGTAATGATAAGATTACAGCCTTTGTTTTTGGCTTCGTCAATTATTTCAGGTGTCGCATCAATGCATAGAAGCGCACCGGTGCATGGATCCTGCGATTGACCGGGCAGCATTGTCTGCCACCCGGTGTTGTCGTAGGATTCTTGCCATGAAGGACGGGCAAAATCTTCAATGGTTTCTATGATCTGTGCGATTGTAGGCATCGGTCAGGCTTCGTCGATTACTGCAAGTGAAAGTTCGTCGAGCTGCTTTTGATCGAGTGTTGACGGTGCGTCGAGCATTACGTCGCGTCCGCTGTTGTTTTTGGGGAATGCAATGCAGTCACGTATACTGTCGAGTCCGGCCATGAGTGATACCCATCGGTCGAGACCATAGGCGAGACCTCCGTGAGGCGGTGCCCCGTAGGTAAATGCATTCATTAGGAATCCGAATTGTTCACGCGCTTTCTCAGGTGTGAAGCCTAAAATGTCAAACATTTTTGCCTGAAGCTGTGAATCGTGTATACGTATTGATCCACCTCCTACTTCGACACCATTGATCACCATATCGTATGCATCGGCTCTGACTGCTGCCGGGTTTGTGTCGAGAAGTGGTATGTCCTCATCCTTGGGGTGTGTGAATGGGTGGTGCATTGCCATGAGACGGTTTTCTTCTTCGCTCCATTCAAACATCGGGAAATCAACGATCCAAAGACAAGAAAAGACATTTTTGTCACGAAGGCCAAGACGGTTGCCCATCTCCAGGCGTAACTCCCCAAGCTGTTTGCGTGTTTTCATCACGTCATCGCCGCTGAGAATGAGAATGAGATCTCCTGGTTTTGCATCCATCTTAGCTTTGAGTTGCTGCAGTGTCTCCTGTGTGTAGAATTTGTCGACACTTGATTTGACGTTTCCGTCAGATTCAACTCGGGCATATACCATGCCTTTTGCTCCGATCTGTGGACGCTTGACCCATTCGGTGAGTTGGTCGATTTGCTTACGGGTATAGGATGCCGCACCTTCCACGCATATTCCACCGATATATGCGGCATTGTCGAATACGCTGAATCCGTGTCCCTTGAGTATGTCATCAAGTTCGACAAAGGTCATGCCGAAGCGGGTGTCAGGTTTGTCGCTGCCATAGAGGCTCATGGCGTCAGCCCAAGTCATGCGTGGAAAATCGCCGTTGATTTCAATACCACGTATTTCTTTAAAGAGATGTTTAGCCATGCCTTCAAACATGCCTATAACATCTTCTTGCTCTACAAAGCTCATCTCACAGTCGATCTGCGTGAATTCAGGCTGGCGATCGGCCCGTAGGTCTTCGTCGCGGAAACATTTTACGATCTGGAAGTAGCGATCCATTCCAGCCACCATGAGAAGCTGTTTGAGTGTCTGTGGAGACTGTGGCAGTGCGTAGAATTGACCGTGGTTCATGCGTGAAGGCACTACAAAGTCGCGTGCACCCTCAGGTGTCGAGCCGATGAGCATCGGAGTCTCGATTTCCAGGAATCCTTTGCTGTCAAGGTAACGCCGAACCTCCATTGTCATGCGATGACGAAGCTCGATGTTGTATCTTACCGGATTACGTCGAAGATCAAGATAACGGTATTTCATGCGAAGATCATCGCCTCCGTCACTCTCGTCTTCAATTGTAAATGGCGGAACTGCACTTGTATTCAGTACATTGACTTCTGAAGCTTCGATTTCGATATCGCCTGTCGGGATTTTGGAGTTTTTGTTTGTGCGTTCTGTGACAACACCTGTAATCTGAACGACAAACTCGCGTCCAAGCTGGTTGGCTGTGTCCTTAAGACTGGAGTTGACTTCGGTGTTGAATACTATCTGAGTGATGCCATAACGGTCACGGAGGTCAATAAATGTCATTCCTCCCATTTTGCGGATGCGCTGCACCCATCCGGCGAGCGTCACGTTTTCTCCGACGTTGGCGATGCGAAGCTCGCCGCAAGTCTTGTTACGGAACATATGCGTATCTTTAGTTGTAAGTCATTGGTTTATCTGACCATCATGGCATAATAAAGGCCTTTGTCGGCCAATATGTGTCCTTGTGTGGTTTTTATATTGCAAAAATAGCGATAATTAGTGCAATTATGACAATAATATATAAAAAATCGAATTCAGATATCTTTTAGCCGAGTTTCAGTGTTGAATATAATAAGAGACCGAAATACCGGAATCGGTAAAATCGGTCTCTGCAATATGTGGGAAAATTGCATTTTTATTTAATGCGTATTTTTCTGCCGATGCGTAGAGTAGTTTTTGTCGTTATGCCGTTGAGCTGGCATAGCTTGTTGATTGTAGTGCCTTGTCTTGAAGCTATGCGGCCAAGTGTGTCACCGGATTTGATCGTGTAATACTGAGATCCTGATGCCGCAGCTTTAGCTGCGACTCTTGCAGCTTCCGGATGACTTTTCATGTATTCCGCGTATTCGGCAAGATACTTCTTCTGATATTCGGAATTTGCTGCCGGATCATAGTTGCGGGCCAGCTGATAGGAATCCTTGTCGAATGTATAGGTGTCGGTATGTACCGTCTGGTTGGCAAAGTCGAAAATAGCAGACGGATTGATAGGGTAACCCATGAATCGTGTCTCGAAATGGAGATGAGGACCGGTTGAACGTCCGGTGTTGCCTCCAAGAGCGATTGGCTCGCCGGCTTTTACGTATTGATCCGGCTCAACAAGAAATTTTGACAGATGCCCGTATACGGTCTCAAGGCCGTTGGCATGACGAAGTATGACATAGTATCCATAACCTCTGCGCTCAAATTTTGTCAGTCGCACTTTGCCGTCGAATGCCGCTTTGATTGTATCGCCTATATGCACCTTCAGGTCGATGCCTTTATGCTGGCGCCGAAACCGCCGACGATATCCGTAGGGTGACGTTACGTAGCCTGCGTGGGGCATGTGGAATTTGCTGACATCTATTACCTGAGACTGGGGTACATCGCTTGATTTGAATGGATTTACCAATTGACTGTCCCATCCTTCGGTATAAATATCCATTTCCGGCTCTTCTTCTTCCTTGAAGAGCTGGTCGAGAAATTGCTGTGTCCCTTCTACCTTGATTTGCTCGCCTATATTCTGTTGTTTTGCTATCAGTTCGGCGTGTTCTTCTTTGTGAGCGCCTGGCAGATGCAATTTCTGTGCAAATGCCGTTGGAGCTGAAAAAAGACAGGTAAAAAGTGATATCTTGACTAAAAAATTTTGCATTTCAGATTTGTTTCCTAATCGGAGAGATCGGCTTATCGTTGTTTATATTTTCAAGTTGTCGGTAATTTGTTGTTTAGGAGAGTCATTTGCCGTCAGGAGCATAGAGATATCTGAAATAATCAGGCTTATAGTCAAATATTTCGTTATCCTGGAAGAATCGTCGGATTTCGATGGCTGCGTTTTCGGCACTGTCGGATGCGTGGACGATATTTTCCTGACTGCTCATTGAGAAATCTCCTCTTATTGTTCCGGGTGCCGCTTTTGAAGCATCGGTAGATCCGACCATATTTCTTACAACTTCTATTGCATCTTTGCCTTTCAGACATATCGCGATAACCGGACATGCCATCATCGATGCAAGTATCATTGGAAAAAATGAACGGTCGACTAAGTGGGCGTAATGTTCACGGAGTATGTTCTCGTCAAGCTTCATCATTTTAAGGCCGGCAATTATCAGTCCCTTTTTTTGGAAGCGTGACAAAATATCTCCTATAAGGGAGCGTTCAATGCCCGATGGCTTAATAAGAACAAGTGTTGATTCCATGAAACTGAGATTTTTGATTCTCAATATTTTGGTTTTTACAAAGATAGCGATTAGTGCGGAAATATGGAAAAATGAGTAGACTTAAAAAATACTAATTGATATGATAATGTACGAAGATGTTATGTAAGCTGCTGCTGTATAGTATTATATATGGTGTATGTTTTAAAACATAAAATCTTCGGCCGATAATTCGACCGAAGACTTTACTTCTTAAATCTGATGTTGCGTTTTACAGCCAGTCAGATTTTATGCATTTTCGAGATCCGGATCAAGAATCTCAAGCATTTTGATGGCTGACAATGGGATGCGTGTGCCAGGACCGAATATGGCGGCTACGCCTGCCTTGTAGAGGAAGTCATAGTCCTGAGCCGGAATCACACCGCCGGCTGTTACAAGGATATCCTCACGACCAAGTTTCTTGAGTTCTTCGATAACCTGCGGAATGAGTGTTTTGTGACCTGCGGCAAGAGAACTTACGCCAAGGATGTGTACGTCATTTTCGACAGCCTGACGTGCTGCTTCGGCGGGAGTCTGGAAGAGAGGGCCCATGTCAACGTCGAATCCGCAGTCGGCGTAACCGGTAGCAACAACTTTAGCACCGCGGTCGTGTCCGTCCTGGCCCATTTTTGCAATCATTATGCGGGGCTGACGGCCTTCCTTCTTGGCAAAAGCCTCGCACATGTGCTGTGCTTTCTGGAAGTCGGGATCTTGTTTTGTTTCGCTTGAATACACGCCTGAGATTGTTCTGATTACTGCTTTATAGCGACCTACGACATCTTCGCACGCATCGGAGATTTCTCCGAGTGTGGCACGTAGTCCGGCAGCTTTCACTGCGAGGTCAAGAAGGTTGCCTTTTTTCGTACGTACGCATTCGGTAATTGCATCGAGCGCTTCCTTGACAGCCTTTTCATCGCGACAGGCTTTGGTGGCGTTTAGGTGCTCGATCTGCTCCTTGCGCACTTCGGTGTTGTCGATTTCAAGAATGTCAATCGGATCCTCATGTTCGAGTCGGTATTTGTTAATACCTACGATTGTCTGTCGGCCTGAATCGATGCGTGCCTGTGTGCGGGCTGCAGCTTCTTCGATGCGCATTTTGGGGAGGCCTGTCTCGATGGCTTTTGCCATGCCGCCAAGTTTCTCGATTTCCTGGATATGCTGCCATGCGCGGTGCGCAATCTCGTTGGTGAGGCTCTCCACATAATAGCTGCCGGCCCAGGGATCGATCTCTTTTGTGATGTATGTCTCTTCCTGAATGTAGATCTGTGTGTTGCGGGCTATGCGTGCGGAGAAGTCTGTAGGAAGTGCGATAGCCTCGTCGAGAGCGTTGGTGTGAAGGCTCTGTGTGTGGCCGAGGGCAGCTCCCATGGCCTCGATGCAGGTGCGGCCTACGTTGTTGAATGGATCCTGCTCGGTGAGCGACCATCCCGAAGTCTGGGAGTGGGTGCGAAGAGCGAGACTCTTGGGGTTCTTGGGGTTGAACTGCTTGACAATCTTGGCCCAAAGCATACGCGCGGCGCGCATTTTGGCGATCTCCATAAAGAAGTTCATGCCTATGGCCCAGAAGAATGAAAGACGGGGTGCAAATGCGTCGATGTCCATGCCTGCGTTTACACCGGCGCGGAGGTATTCGAGACCGTCAGCGAGAGTGTAGGCAAGCTCGATATCACAGGTCGCGCCTGCTTCCTGCATGTGGTAGCCGGAGATTGATATCGAGTTGAATTTAGGCATGTTCTGAGAGGTATACTCGAAGATATCGGCGATAATACGCATTGAGAATTCCGGCGGATAGATGTAGGTGTTGCGCACCATGAACTCCTTGAGGATATCGTTCTGAATGGTACCTGCCATTTCTTCAAGTTTGGCTCCTTGCTCAAGACCGGCATTGATGTAGAATGCGAGTACAGGGAGCACTGCGCCATTCATGGTCATCGATACCGACATTTTGTTCAGTGGAATGCCGTCGAAGAGAATCTTCATGTCGTCGATCGAGCAGATCGACACACCGGCTTTGCCCACATCGCCAACAACGCGTTCGTGGTCGGCATCATAGCCACGATGTGTAGCAAGGTCAAATGCTACAGAAAGTCCCTTCTGGCCAGAGGCGAGGTTGCGTCGGTAAAAAGCGTTGGACTCGGCGGCTGTAGAGAAGCCGGCATACTGGCGTATTGTCCAGGGACGCATGGCGTACATGCCACTGTAGGGACCACGGAGGTAGGGAGGAAGTCCTGCGACATAGTTCAGGTGCTCCATTCCTTCGAGATCTTCTTTGGTATAGACGCTCTTTACGGGGATAAGTTCTGGGGTAAGCCAATCTTCCCCGTCAATTTTGGGTGCGGAAGATCCGGCACAGCCGGTTGCCGCCAAAATATCGATGTTTTTGAAATCGGGTTTCATTATTGATAATGCGGGGGAAGGTTAGGCTTTAAGAAGACGCTCGTTGAAACTGGTGAGAGTCTCAAGCACATTGCTGCGAACGTGGATAAAGTTCTCAATACCGATAGCTTTTAGGTCGTCGGTGCATGCGGGGGCTCCTGCCACTACAAACTCGGCTTTGCCGGCAAGTTTCTGATAAGCTTCAGGTGCAAGTGTCGCATACTCGTCGTCGCTGGAACAGAGGACTATTATGTCGGCATTTTTCTCGGCAGCAGCGGTAAGGCCCTCGTCAATTGTGTTGAATCCGATATTGTCGATGATCTCATATCCGGCACAGCCGAAGAAGTTGCTTGAGAACTGGGCACGTGCCAGACGCATGGCGAGATTTCCTATCGTCAGCATAAATACCTTCGGACGGTTAGCCGAACGCTCTGTGGCAAGGCGCAACTGCTCGAAATCGCTCGCCATGCGCTCTTTGGGCAGAGCTTTCGATTGATCGCTTCCTTCGGGCTGATGCTTGCAACAGCAACATGTGCCATCATTCTCAATCTTCTGTGACGCAGTTTCGTTGAAGTTGGGATATTGGTTTGTGCCAAGAAGTATCTCTTTGCGGCGTGCCATGTCATTATGGCGCTTTTCTGATGTTTCCTTCACCGCCTGCTGTACTGTACCGTTGTTTAGCTGAGAGAGGAATCCGTCTTCCTCAGCTACGTTGATAAACAGTTTCCATGCTTCTTTGGAAATCGAGACCGTAAGAGTCTCTACATAGTAGCTACCGCCTGCCGGATCGACAACTTTGTCGAGGTGGCTTTCTTCTTTAAGAAGGAACTGTTGGTTGCGGGCTATGCGTTCCGAGAATGCGTCGGGGGTCTTGTAGGTTACATCAAACGGGGTTACGGTAATAGAATCGACACCTGCAAGAGCTGCCGACATGGCTTCCGTCTGGCTGCGGAGGAGATTGACATGTGCATCGTAAATTGTCATGTTGAAGCGCGAGGTGGTGGCATGTGCGACCATTTTACCTGCGCAGCAGCATGAAGGTTCATATTGCCTGACAATCTCAGCCCACAACATGCGTGCAGCACGGAATTTTGCAATCTCCATGAAGTAGTTGCTTGAAATACCCATGTTGAATTTGATGCGCGGTGCCACCTCGTCGATACTCATGCCTGCATCTGTGAGCATTGTAAGGTATTGTGCGCCCCATGCAAGAGCGTAGCCGAGTTCCTGGAAAATATAGGCGCCGGCATTGTTTAACATGTCGGAGTCTACAGCAAGCACACGCAGTGCAGGCACGTCTTTTGCAGCTTCGATAATAGCCTTTGCAGTCTGGGCTACGGCTGAAGCGTCAACAGTCTTTCCATGCTTCAGTGCAGGTCGGAAGGGATTGTAATCGACAGAGCCGTGGAACACTTCAGTCTTGCCTTCGGCTTTGAGCACTTCTACGAGAGCCTTTACAAGATTAAGGGCTTTGCATGTACAAGATTTTACATTGATTTCTACTTTTTCAAGATCAATGTCCTTGATAAGAGCCGTGATGCTCTCTGCAGATGGCTCTGATACATGGAATCCGATTGAATTTACGCCCTTTGAGATGGCTTCTAATGCCTGTTTGTTTGCCTCAGCGGGATCTGTCGCAGGGATTTCCTGACGGGTAAGCCAGTCATTGTCGGTACGTGTGCCTCGGATGTAAGGGAACTGGCCGGGCAGCGACGATGTTGTTGTGAAATTCTCAATGTCTTCGGCGCGATACATCGGCTGTACATTGAATCCTTCATTGGTCCTCCACACCAATTTCTTTTCGAAGGGAACGCCTTTGAGATCGGCGTCGACCTTCGCCCTCCACTCTTCGGTGGTTATCGGGGGAAACTGGTCGAAGAGTTTTTCATTCTTTTCTGCCATTTCTGGTTTAGGTATTATTTATAAATATAAAATTCTTGTCTTACAGCAAAGTCGACGTTTATGACGACTCTACAACATGCAAATTTAATGAAATTCATTAAAGCCGCATCAAATTAAGTAAAATTAATTGATACGGCTTTAAGGGATAATGCTTACAAGTGCGCCGGTCTATAATGCTCAGATGTTTACCGACAATCCGATATTGACACATCTGGGAAGTGCCGGCCCATAAATGTATCCGGAGTCGCGCCGGGATCCGAGATCAAAATCATTTTGATAGGAGTTGAATATATTGCTTACTCCTGCCGACATGTCAAGATTCACGCGGTTGTACAAGCGGAATGTATATGTAAGTTTTACAGAAGCGTCAAAAAAAGATCTGGTGCGTACTGCCTTGTCAATATCGGTTCCTGAGCTTACTATGTGCTGAACAAGCATAGGGCCGGTCGCGGTGCCTGTGAATACAGCTTTAAGGCGGTTTATTACGTTCCAGTTTGCTGTGAAGTATCCGTAGATGTCAGGGGTTCGGAACATGCGCTTTTCTGCAGGAACATCGGGGTTGTCGCTCCATACTTCAGGCTTCTTGTATCGACTGCGCTGCATGGTTGTGCCAGCTTGAATATCGAACTTGTTTGAGAAAAATGCTTTTGCTTCCAGATTCACTCCCATTACGCGGGCTCCTGATCCATTGTAGCGTTCAAGCACAGCATTGCCGTTTTGATCGAGCCCGTCGAGCTGACGCAGTGCAAACACATCTCTGAGATCGGTAAAAAAGCCCTCGATGAGGAAGTTGGTCTGCACGTTTCCGAAACGATGGTAGAGGTCAGCCGACAGACTTACACTCTGAGAGCTTTCCTGCTTAAGTCCCGGTGCCAGCACTGTCACTACACGTTCACCTCCAACAATGGCAACGTGGAAGTCTTCGTCATAGGCTTGTGGTGAACGGAATCCTGTTGAATAGGATGCTCTGAAATTAAGATTGTCCGACGGATTAAACCGGATATTTGTACGTGGAGATATTATAGGGTTGTCGATCAGCGAGTGTTTGTCGAGTCTTGCGCCAATCAGAAATCCCCATTTTTCATTTTTCCATTCGTTTTGCAGATATCCGCTGTATATGTGTACGTTTTGCAGAATGTCATGGTTGTATCCGATTGTAGTGTCGTGTAGACGGTTATAGGAGTATTCTATGCCGGCCAACAATTCCGAGGGCATAAACAGAAAGTGAGTTATGGGGTGTGTCCATTGCGCGCCTGATGTCACTACAATGTCAGAGGTGCGGCCATAGGCGTCAGGATCCATATCTGATCCATAATAACTCTGTCGTTTTGTGGCTTGTGTCGCTGCAAATATAGAGAGATGGTCACGACGGTCTCTGAGCCATAAATCCATTGTCGCTTCACCGGCGTGAATATTGTGGTCGACCTGTTCGGCAATCAATGCAAGATGCGCCGGCTGATCGAGCTGATCACCTCCGCGACGGTATTCATGTGTGTTGTGGTATTCAAGGGTTAGTTTAGAGATGTCGCTTGTACGGAGAAAAGTGCGTGCACCCAAAGTCTGGCTTTTAAGTTGAGCGATTTCTGTAAATCCGTCGTCGTTGTGGTCATATCCGTCGCGATATCTGCTTTGTCCATATATGAAGATGCCGGCTTTGTTGTTATCGGTGACGACAGAGGCGTTGACGGTCGTGTTGTTGTCCAGTGAGCCCGAAGGACCGATTGAAGTCAGGGTATGCGAGATCTGGGCGGAATTGCTTAAAGGATCTTTTGTGATGATATTGATAGTGCCGCCTACGGCCGACGAACCGAACAGAGCAGAGCCTCCTCCACGCATTACTTCTACACGGTCGATCATGTTGGCTGGTATCTGTTCAAGTCCATAAACTCCGGTAAGGGCAGAAAAAACGGGGCGTGAATTCATGAGTATCTGGGAATAATGTCCGTCGAGGCCATTGATTCTGACTTGTGTAAAACCACAGTTCTGACAATCATTCTCAACTCTGACTCCAGGTTGGAAATCAAGTCCGTCGGCAAGCGATGATGCTCCTATGTTAAGTAGTGTTTTTCCAGATACAACATTAACCAGAGATGGGCTTTCGCGGCGGACAGTCTCGGTTTTAGACGAGGTTACTACCACCTGATCAAGCATAAACGCGTCTGGTCTGATGTCAAAGTTGAGTTCTACAGTCTGGCCGGATTTTATTTCAGTTGATTTTTTCTGACTGGAGTATCCCATGAAAGAGACTTCAAGCGTATATGTTCCGGGGGTAAGGTCGCGGAATATGTAGTGCCCCGACGCATCGGTCATAGCCGCTAAGTTGGTGTTGATGATTCTGACTAAGCATCCGGGAATGTGGTCCCCGTTTTCAGCATCGATTACGTGTCCGCTTATATTTGCGTCTGTGGCAGTTTTTGACTGCGGGCTTGTATAAAAGGCAGTAATAAACAAGACTGCAACTGTAGTAAGTATACGTTGAAACATTTATATATTTATGTGATGTTTGGTTGTTTTCCAGGCTTAAAATGAAGATGCCTGAATTTTTTCGGCGCAAAATTATAGTATTATTGAAAAGCGGTCAATACCTATAAATAGTGAAAAAACGGCAATATTCTTCAAGTCTATACTGAAAAAATGTTAGGCATGGTGTATTATAACGTAGGAAGTAGTACTTTTGTATGTGAAATCAAAATGGTTATGACACAGGAAGAAAAACTTGCTATTGAGGAACGCGCCCTCGAACTTTTGCGCACGGTATATGATCCTGAGATCCCGGTTGATATTTATTCTCTCGGTCTTATTTATAAGATAGATGTAGATGATGATGGAAAGCTCAACATCGATATGACTCTGACTGCGCCAAACTGTCCGGCGGCTGATTTCATTGTGGAGGATGCACGATATAAACTTCAATCAATCGAAGGTGTAAAGGAAGTGAATATAGAAATAGTGTTTGAGCCAGAGTGGACTCGTGATATGATGAGCGAGGAGGCTAAACTTGAGCTTGGATTCCTTTGACACTGCGGATAATGGCAGAGCGAGACCTTACATATTTTATTTCAGATTTGCACCTCGGAGCCGGATATATTGCCGATAAGAGAGCCCATGAGTTGAAAATCGTGGATTGGTTGCGAAGCATTGAGCCACGATGTAGCAGACTTTATCTTTTGGGCGATGTGATAGACTACTGGTACGAGTACCGTTATGTAGTTCCAAGAGGATTTGTCAGATTTTTCGGTCAGTTGGCTTCAATGGCCGACAAAGGGATTGAAATAACATGGTTGACCGGAAATCACGATATATGGATTTTCGATTACATTCCAAAAGAGCTTGGAGTAAAGGTGATTGATGGAGTCATGGTCACAGAGATTGACGGCACATGTTTTTATCTGGCTCATGGTGATGCTGTAGGCAGCTTGAAACCGGGATTTAAGTTTATGCGGAAATTATTTCGCAACAGATTTGCACAAAGGATATTCGGTGCTGTGCATCCTGGGCTTACCATACCGTTTGCGCATCGTTGGTCATCCTCTTCAAGGAAAGGAGCCACAGGCAAGTATGACAAATATCTTGGTGATGATAAAGAGCCAATGGTGCCATGGGCAAGGGATTATGCAAAGGCACATCCGGAAGTGGATTATATTCTGCTTGGACACCGTCACATCATGCTTGAGCGAGAAGTAGGGGAGCATTGCCGTCTGATGGTGATTGGCGACTGGATAAGGCACTTCTCATATGCTGTATGGGATGGTAAAGAGTTGAAACTTAAAGATCTTAACTTGGTAGTTTAAAAATATTTGCCAGAAATGATATAAGTTTATATCTTTGCAATAGAAATATATGTCTCCGTAGTTCAATGGATAGAATATTGGATTCCGGTTCCAACGATTGGGGTTCGACTCCCCACGGGGATACTTTGTAAAATGCAATTCGCTTATTTTCGGCGGGTTGCATTTTATATATTTTATAACGTTGTCATTGAATTATCTGTAGCGAATTTAATGGCAAGTCATATAATTGAGATCGAAAAATTAAAATCAGGACAACTTAAATGAATATAATATTCAAAGTTGTTTGTCGAAAAGGTGCTATCTGATGGTAGTCGAAAGTCTTGATTTTCGGATGAGTGCGGAAATAGCCATGGTTGCCCCGCTTAGCAAAAAGTAAGCGGTAGCATATAATGTGAACCATATTTCATTCGGATCAAAAAAAGTCCAAGCGCCGACAAGAAATATGATAGGGGATAATATTGGAAAATACCACATATTATGCAGGCTCAGTCCTGAAAAGATACCAATAGTGATGGAATATGCCGGATTTACAATAAAAAACAGTATTATACAAAGTGCCATTCCCGCGCATTCTGATGCTAACATGGCAACACAACAAGGTAAGACAAACATGATTGCTATTGTTGCAGCTAACCAATAGGCCGTGTACTTTTTTTTCATGAGCTTAAAACGGACATGTCTGCCATTTTTCAATTAGAGCCGTCATATCTTGGGGGAGAGGTGCTGAGAAATCCATCTCTTCACCTGTCTTGGGGTGTCGGAAGCCGAGTGTGCGGGCGTGAAGTGCCTGACGAGGGCATAGTGCCATGCAGTTGGATACAAACTGACGATAGCGTGAAGTGTCAAGGCCACGCAGTATTTTGTCTCCGCCGTAACGGGCGTCGGCAAACAGCGGGTGTCCTATGTGAGACATGTGGACACGTATCTGATGGGTTCGTCCTGTTTCGAGGCGGCAGGTTATTACAGATACGTAAGAGAGTTGTTGCTCGACATTGTAATGGGTTATGGCATGTTTGCCTTGTTCGCTTCCTTCGGGATAAACGGCCATTTTGAGGCGATCGCGCACATCACGTCCGACATTTCCTATTACAGTGCCATGTTTTGGATCCGGTGTTCCCCAGCAAAGAGCTGTGTATTCGCGTCGGGTCGTTTTGTTAAAAAACTGACGTCCGAGGTCGGTTTTGGCATCAGGGGTTTTTGCAATGACAAGCAATCCTGATGTGTCTTTGTCTATGCGGTGCACCAATCCAAGCCTCGGATCATTGACATCGTAGTCGGGTGTGTCTCTGAAATGCCATGCAAGAGCATTGACGAGTGTACCTGTATAGTTGCCGTGTCCCGGATGTACAACCATTCCCGCCGGCTTGTTGACAACAAGAACCGTGTCGTCTTCGTAGACTATGTCAAGAGGAATTTCCTCGGGTATTATCTCATTCTCGTATCGCGGTCTGTCCATGACGACCGCAACTATGTCAAAAGGTTTTACTCTATAATTACTTTTTACAGGACGTCCGTTGACAATGATACATCCGGCATCAGCAGCTTGTTGTATGCGGTTTCGTGAAGAAGCTTTTGGCATACGCTCGACAAGAAATTTGTCGACACGAAGGAGGGTCTGCCCTTTGTCGGCTTCAAAACGGAAATGTTCAAACAATCCTGATGCATTTTCTTCCTCGCTGTCGATTAACTCAGGGTCATCTGCCGGGTATCCGCATTCTTGACGGGTATGGTCAACGATTCCCATGATGTTAATTTTCAGTGTCTTCGTCAGAATCGTCGCCCACTCCTTCTCCGACCTCTATGGTTATAGAAGCTGTTGTAGGAATTCTCATGCCGCTTTGCAGCGGAAGTCCGTTGTAGCGCGCTCCGAGTACGAGATCTTTATATTCAGATGGAACTTTTACAACTTCAACTTTATTTAGACCAAGTCCCTCGAATATTGAAATTCCTTGGCGCATAGATACATTGACAAAATCCGGAACAGAAACAAGCTTAGGTGAAAATGCCACAATCGTCAGGTAAACGGTACGCCCCGGCTTTACCTTTGAATTGTGTTTGGGATTCTGGTCGACCACTGTACCCGGCAACATTGATGATTCAAATATTGAGTCGGTTATTTCGGCTGTCATGCCTCCTTTGCTCAACACGTTGTCGGCATCGTTATAGTTGAGACCTCTGACATCAGGTACTATGTCTTCTTTACCGTGCAGTGTCCATACATCGAGTACTGAAAGTGAAATCCAGATAAGTATAAATGCCGAAACCACAATGAGGATGAGATTCCAGATCACAGGATATTTTTTAGGGAACCCGATCAACTGATCGGTAAAGTTTCTTTGGTTGTCTTTTGAATTTTCCATAATGCAAAATTAAGAAAAAACCTATAAAGCAGAGTCTGTATTTACTGATTATGTTTAAATTTGCAAGTCAATTAAAAAATGATGTGGTGTCGGCGCAAGGCGTCGGCCGAATAGTAGAATCAAATTAAAGCGTTATATAAGTCATGCTTAAAAGAATTTTGGCTATCTCCGGTCGTCCGGGTCTTTATCGTCTCGTAAATCATGGAAAGAACAGCCTGATAGTTGAGTCGCTCTCAGATGGCAAGAGATTTCCTGTGTTCAATCATGAAAAAGTGATGTCGCTGGGAGATATCGCAATCTATACTTCGGATGGCGGTGAGGCTCCGTTGGCAGATGTGCTTGAAAAACTTAAGGAAGTTGAGGCTGGATCGGCAATAGATATAAAGGCTGTAGAAACAGCCGGCGGTCTGCGCGAAGAAATCGCTAAAGCTCTTCCTAATTTCGATGACGAGCGCGTAAAGAATTCGGATATCAAGAAGTTGTTTTCGTGGTACAACTGTCTTATATCTGCCGGAATAGAGCAGTTTAAAGACGAGGAAGACGCAGAGGAGAAGACAGAGGAAGTATCGGAAAATTCCGAAGACAAGACTGTTTAACAGGCGGGTAACTATATAAATAGTATTTTTTTGGATTTTAAGCTGTCGTCTGTATATAGCCCAACGGGTGATCAGCCTCAGGCGATCGAACAGATCGCACAGGGGATAAGACTTGGTGTGCCTGCGCAGACACTGCTTGGCGTGACCGGTTCCGGCAAGACTTTTACTATGGCAAATGTGATCAAGGAGGTGAATAAACCTACCTTGATCCTTAGCCATAACAAGACTCTGGCTGCACAGCTTTACGGGGAATTCAAAACTTTTTTTCCGGATAATTCAGTTCAGTATTTCGTCTCGTATTACGACTATTATCAACCTGAGGCATACATACCCTCTGTGGATAAGTATATCGAAAAGGATTTGATGATCAATGACGAAATTGACAAGCTGAGACTTGCCACAACGTCGGCTTTGTTATCGGGAAGAAGGGATGTAGTGGTGGTTTCGTCGGTATCTTGCATCTATGGCATGGGAAATCCTGATGATTTCAATGCCAATGTCGTCAGGATTGCGGTCGGAGACAAGATCACCCGTAATGAGTTTTTGAGACAGCTTGCCGAATCGCTTTACTCGCGGGATGAGGTTGAAGCGTCACGCGGTACATTCAGGGTGAGAGGGGATACGGTTGACATACGCCTGGCGTATGAAGAGATAACCGTTAGAGTTTTGTTCTGGGGCGATGAGATCGAGTCCATCTCTACGGTGCATAATACCGATGGAACTACTCTTGGGTCACATGATACATTTAAGATTTTTCCGGCAAACATATTTGTTACGACCAAAGAGCGCATCGGTTCCGCTCTTGCCCATATAGAGACTGATCTTGAAGATCAAGTAGATCTATTCAATCAGGAGGGTAAAGATCTTGAGGGTCGTCGGCTTTATGAGCGTGTCAGTTATGACATGGAAATGATCAAAGAGATAGGCTACTGCTCCGGAATAGAGAATTACAGCCGATATTTCGACGGGCGTCAGCCTGGAATGCGTCCATTTTGTCTTTTGGATTATTTCCCTGACGATTTTCTGACTATTATTGATGAGAGTCATGTCACAGTGCCGCAGTTACGTGCGATGTATGGCGGTGACCTGTCGCGCAAAATGAATCTTGTGGAATATGGATTCCGGCTTCCTGCGGCGCTTGATAATCGTCCGCTTAAATTTGAGGAATTCGAGCAGTTGACGCATCAGGTACTTTATGTAAGTGCAACTCCGGCCGATTATGAGCTTGAGAAAAGTGAAGGGGTTGTCGTTGAGCAAATAATCCGTCCGACAGGATTGCTTGATCCCGTGATAGAGGTGCGTCCATCGATAAACCAGGTGGATGATCTTATAGAGGAGATTCAGTTGCGTGTGGAGAGAGATGAGCGTGTGCTTGTAACGACGCTTACGAAACGTATGGCGGAAGAGCTTAATGATTATATGCTTAAGCTTGATATGCGTACAGCATACATACACAGCGATGTAGACACGCTTGACCGTATACGCATACTTGATGATCTGCGTGCCGGTAACTATGATGTGCTTGTCGGTGTGAATCTGCTTAGAGAGGGGCTTGATTTGCCGGAAGTTTCGCTTGTGGCCATACTTGATGCCGATAAGGAGGGATTTTTGCGCTCTCACAGATCGCTTACCCAGATTGTCGGTCGTGCGGCAAGAAATCTTAACGGCACGGTGATAATGTATGCCGACAGGGTTACTGACTCGATGCAACAGACAATAGATGAAACAGAACGTCGTCGTGCGCTGCAGCTAAAATATAATGATGAGCATGGAATAATTCCGCAGGCTATAGTCAAGTCGAGGGTTCCGATTATCGGTGTTGACGGGCGTGATGACAGTGATGGACAAAAGCCAATTGCTGGCAGAAAGAAAGATCATTCACAGAAGCCTTCGTTATCTCTTTATGAACGAGAGCGTTCGCTTGAAGTGGATATTGCTGCTGATCCGGTTATCCCTTATATGAGCGCAACAGAATTGGAGCGTTCGATAGAACGTATGCGTCTTGAAATGGTTGATGCGGCAAAGAAGATGGAGTTTATTGAGGCTGCCCGGTTGAGAGATGAGGTTCTGAAAATGGAACATAGGCTTAATGAGTTGAATAATAAATAAAAACAATGTAAGCTAAAAGGGCGGGAAAAATAGGGGTAATGATGCTGTTGAATTGCAGAATTTTTATTAAATTTGTGAAGCTTTTTCGATAATTGCCAAATAGGGCATGTGTGTAAGGATTGAATTGGCAACACAAATAGTTTATGATAGAACAAGAAGAATATAGCGCCAGTAACATTCAGGTACTGGAGGGGTTGGAAGCCGTCAGAAAGCGTCCGGCCATGTATATCGGAGATATCAGCTCCAAGGGTTTGCATCATCTGGTTTATGAGGTTGTCGACAATTCTATCGACGAAGCCCTTGCCGGTTTTGCAAACAGAATTGATGTTGTTATAAATGAGGATAATTCAATCACAGTTGTCGATAACGGTCGTGGTATTCCCGTTGACATGCATGAGAAAGAGCACAAGAGTGGTCTCGAGGTCGTGTTGACAATACTCCACGCAGGCGGCAAATTTGATAAAGGTTCCTATAAGGTTTCAGGAGGTCTTCACGGAGTGGGCGTGTCCTGTGTGAACGCGCTGTCGACTTATCTTCGTGCGGAAGTGCATCGTGGCGGGAACGCCTATGCGCAGGAATATAGCTGTGGCAAACCGACGACCGGGCTGATGACACTCGGTGCAGTTGATGATACGGGCACATCAATCACATTCAAGCCTGACGGGTCTATTTTTACTGTAACGGAGTATGATTACAGTACACTCGCAAACCGTCTGCGTGATCTTGCCTATCTGAATGCCGGAATCACACTTTCGCTTACTGACAAACGAAATGTAGACTCTGAGGGGGTTGTCAAGAGCGAGGTGTTTTATTCGTCGCGTGGTCTGAGTGAATTTGTAGAGTATATCGACAGCAATAAAGAGTCGCTTATCGAGGATGTTATACATCTCAATACAGAACGTCAGGGGATTCCTGTCGAGGTCGCCCTTACTTACAACAACACTTACAATGAGAATATCTACTCGTTTGTAAATAATATCAATACAATAGAGGGTGGTACGCATCTGACCGGCTTTCGCCGCGGACTTACATCCACTCTTAAAAAGTATGCAGAGGACAATCGCCTTCTGGAGAAAGCTAAGGTCGAGATTTCGAGTGATGACTTCAGAGAGGGGCTGACAGCCGTTATTTCGGTAAAGGTTATGGAGCCACAGTTTGAGGGACAGACAAAAACGAAACTTGGCAACTCAGAAGTAATAGGAGCTGTTCAGACGGCCGTGAGCGATGCGCTCAAAACATTCCTTGAGGAGCATCCGAAACAGGCACGCACTATTGTGGACAAGGTTATTCTTGCCGCTCAGGCCCGTCATGCCGCTTACAATGCCCGCGCCAAGGTGCAGCGTAAGTCACCGCTCGGAGGCGGAGGTCTGCCTGGTAAACTTGCCGACTGCTCGTCACGCACGGCCGAAGACTGTGAGCTTTTTCTTGTCGAGGGTGATTCTGCCGGCGGTACAGCAAAGCAGGGTCGCGACCGTCAGTTTCAGGCGATATTGCCTCTGCGCGGAAAAATTCTGAACGTGGAGAAGGCGATGGATCACAAGATTTTTGACAACGAGGAGATCACAAATCTGTTCCGTGCGATGCGAGTGACAATCGGCACTCCCGAAGATCCCAAAGAAGCTAATCTGAGCAAGCTTGCTTATCATAAGATTATCATCATGACCGATGCTGATGTTGACGGAAGCCATATTGCAACGTTGCTGATGACGTTCTTCTTCAGGAGAATGCGTCCGGTTATCGAACAGGGTTATCTTTATCTTGCAACACCGCCGTTGTATAAATGCAAACGAGGCAAAGCTGAGGAATATTGCTGGAACGATGCGCAGGTCCAGCAGTTCATAGCAAAATACGGTGACGGAGTGAAAGTGCAGCGTTATAAAGGTCTTGGTGAGATGAGTGCGGCAGAACTTCGTGACACCACTATGGATCCTTCGCAGCGACTTCTCAAGCAGGTCAAGATAAGCGATGCAGCAGAGGCTGACCGTATTTTCTCTATGCTTATGGGCGAGGATGTAGGTCCGCGTAGAGAATTCATCGAGTCAAATGCGAATTATGCGAATATCGACGCTTGATACATAGTACTTTAAAATGTTGAGCGGGCGTCTTCAATTTAATGGGGACGCCCGACAATATAACATAGATTATCAAACAGAAAAAGTTTGAGAGAAGTGATTGTAGAACATTTGAGTGTAGATATAGTTTATTATATGAAAAACATTTTAAGAAATTAATAACCATGGCAAAAAGGCTCACAAAGAAAAATTTTGAGCGACTTATCGCACAAGTAAGAGAGTATATCACCCTCCAGGGTAATACTATATTCAATTATAAAAATGTAGCACAGGGACTTGGGGTGACGACACCGGTAATCATAGGTGATATCGCAGTCATATTGGAAGCTCTCGCTTTTGATGGAGATATCGTGGAAGTGACTCCCGGAAGATATAAGTCGGTGCAGCGTAACAACGTGACAACAGGAACGTTTGTGCGTCGCTCCAATGGAAAGAACAGCGTTGTCACTGATGACGACGGCGAACAGATCATGGTGGCAGAGCGTAACTCGATGCATGCTTTCAATGGTGACAAGGTTAAGATAAGTATCGCTGCCCGTACACCCGGTCAGGAGACGGAGGCAGAGGTGATCGAGATAATCGAGAAGAAAGAGCAGACCTTTATTGGCAAACTGAAGGTTGACAAACATTTCGGTTATCTTCTTACGGATTCCAAGTATCTTGCTACAGATGTTTTTATTCCTAAGAACAAACTTAAAGGAGGGGTTACCGGTGACAAAGCTATTGTGAGAATAACCGAATGGCCCGATGATTCAAAAAATCCTAAGGGAGAAGTTGTAGATATTCTTGGCAAAGCCGGTGAAAACAATGCTGAGATCCATGCGATTCTGGCAGAATTCGGATTGCCGTATCATTATCCTGAAAATGTTGATAAAGCGGCGCTTAAAATCGGAGCTGGAATCACGCCCGAGGAGGTTGCGAAGCGTATTGATATGCGTGATGTTACGACTTTCACTATAGACCCGAAGGATGCCAAGGATTTTGACGATGCACTTTCTTTGAGGACTCTTCCAAATGGAAACTATGAGGTAGGAGTACATATAGCTGATGTGACCCACTATGTGAAGCCTGATTCTATACTTGACCGTGAGGCAGAGAAAAGAGCAACTTCTGTTTATCTTGTCGACCGAGTCGTGCCTATGCTTCCGGAGCATCTGAGCAACGGTATATGTTCTCTCAGACCCGATGAGGAAAAACTTACATTCTCATGCATCTTTGAGATGACTCCGTGCGGAAAGGTCGTAGATTCCAAGATCGGGCGTACAGTGACAAAAAGCAACCGCCGGTTCACTTATGAGGAGGCGCAGAATATCATTGAGACAGGGGATGGCGATTACAAAGAAGAAGTGTTGACACTTGATCGCCTTGCCAAAATTTTGCGTGAAAGGCGCTTTGAGAACGGCTCGGTTGATTTTGACCGCACAGAGGTGAGATTTGACATAGATGAGAACGGTCATCCTACAGGAGTATATTTCAAAGAGTCGAAAGATGCCAACAAACTCATTGAGGAGTTCATGCTTCTTGCTAACCGGACTGTCGCACAGTTTGTCGGAGATGTGAAAGGCGAAAAGCGAAAGAAAGCAAAAGCTTTTGTATATAGAGTACATGATCAGCCTGATTCCATAAAGCTCGAAGACCTTTCACGTCTGTCGCGCACATTCGGCTACAAGATGCGCTGGCAGGGATCAGCCAAGGTAATAAACAATTCGTTAAACCGGCTGCTTAAGGATGTTAAAGGAAAAGGCGAAGAAAACCTGTTGTCGACACTTGCTCTCAAGTGCATGGCCAAGGCTAAATACACAACTGAGAATATCGGTCATTATGGTCTTGGTTTTGAGTATTACACGCATTTCACTTCTCCGATAAGAAGGTATCCTGACATGATGGTTCATCGCCTGATTGAACGATATCTAAGCGGAGGGCGCAGTGTGAATCAGAACAAACTTGAGGACCAGTGCAAACACTCGTCGGATATGGAACAGCTTGCTGCAAATGCCGAGAGAGCGTCAATCAAGTATAAACAGGTCGAGTATCTCAATGATCATCTGGGCGAGGTATTTGACGGTGTGATATCGGGTGTCACTGAGTGGGGCCTCTATGTCGAGCTTACAGAAAACAAGTGTGAGGGGCTTGTGCCTATAAGAGACCTGACGGATGATTACTATGATTTTGACGAAAAAAATTATTGTCTGAAAGGACGTAGAAAAAATAACCGTTACCAGCTTGGCGACAAGGTGAAAGTAAAAGTGGCTCGTGCAAATCTCGAGCGCAAGCAGCTTGATTTTGCATTGGTTGATGAGCGCCATCATCTCAAAAATGAAGATGAAATGGGGGATAAGGTTACAGTGGCAGAAGCTCTGCATAAAGGGAGAAAATCCAATTCTAGGGGAAAAGGAGGACGAATAAAAAATAAGAAACAGAAACAAAAAAGGAAATGAATGCACTCAGTATTGTGAGGAAGAACCGAGCCGGACGAGGTTATGTGCTTGCCGCCATAGCTTCATGTACTTATGGCCTGAATCCTCTTTTCTGTGTCCCGCTTTATAATCTTGGTCTTGACGTAAGTTCAGTACTTTTTTACCGATACACAGTTGCGGCAGCTCTTCTTGCCTTGATCATGGTGTCGTCAAAAATGTCGTTCAGACTTCATAGACGCGAGATTGTTCCTATCGTATTTGCCGGAATACTTTTTGCAGTATCGTCTCTTTTCCTGTTTTATAGTTACAAATTTATGGATGTGGGTATTGCCTCGACAATACTTTATGTGACTCCTTTTTTTGTTGCTGCTATAATGGCGGTGTTTTTCCACCAGCGCATACCGCTTACCGGAATCATCTGCATAGCTGTGGCACTTGTCGGCATCGGTATGCTGTCGATCAAGGCAGACAGTACGATACAGAATCCGATCGGAATCCTGTGTGTTGTAGGCTCGTCGCTTACTTATGCTGTCTACATGATCATCATAAACCGGTCGTGCCTAAACCGGATGGGCACTGTGCCTCTGACTTTTTATTCGATAATAGCCGGAATTTTTGTGTTTGCGGTATTTATGAACTTCTTTAGAGATCTTGTACCGCTACCACTTACTTATAATGCTGTGTTTAATGTAGCCGGCCTTGCTATATTCCCGACTGTGGTTTCTATTGTGACAATGACTGTCGCTATACAGGATATCGGTCCTGTGCCGACATCGATACTTGAAGCTCTGGAGCCAGTAACGGCTCTGATGATAGGATGCTGGATGTTTGGTGAGTCTCTTACAGCATTGAATATGGCCGGAGTCGCCGTTGTGCTTTCGGCAGTGACATTGTTTGTCCTGTCGAAACATGAATGACGCAATAGATAAAACAAATTGATCATTTCGGAAAAAATGGAAACAATAAACAGGCTTAAAGAAAAGGTGTTTGCCGGTGGGGAGATAACTTATGAAGAGGGGGTGAGTCTGATCAAGACAAACCATAGGGAAGCTCTTTTTGAGGCTTCGGCTGAAATTACAAGGAAGTTCTGTACAAGAGAATTTGACTCTTGTTCGATTGTGAATGTCCGTTCAGGCAAATGTTCGGAAAATTGCAAATGGTGTGCACAATCGGCTCATTACAACACTGGCTGTCATGCGTACGAACTTATGGGCCGGGATGAATGTATTGAATCAGCACGTTACAATCATGAGCGTGGCATAAAACGCCTGTCGCTTGTAGCAAGCGGCCGTTCATTGGGGAGGCGTGCGCTTGACGAGGTATGTGGTATACTCCGTGATATCAAGAATAATGTCGGGATCAGCACCTGCGCTTCGCTCGGGCTGCTGTCAAGGGATGAATTGCAGAAACTTTATGACAGTGGGGTGCGGCGTTATCACTGTAATCTTGAGACCGCACCGTCTTATTTCGCCAAACTCTGTACGACTCACACCATAGACGATAAAATTAAAACAATTGAGACAGCACATGAACTTGGCTTTGAGGTGTGTAGCGGCGGTATAATCGGAATGGGAGAGTCGGCCGAGCAGCGTGTAGAATTAGGGGTAAAACTTCGTGAAGCCAAACCTCTGAGTATTCCTATCAATATTTTGTCACCTATACCCGGCACTCCGCTCGCTGATGTGGCTCCGATAGGCGATGACGAGATTCTTGTCACAGTTGCAGTATTCCGTTTTCTGCATCCTCGTACTCAGCTACGTTTTGCCGGAGGTCGTGGCCGTCTGTCACGCGAGACACAACTGAAGTGTCTCACGATAGGTGTGAACGGAGGTATTGTAGGTGACTTGCTGACAACGATTGGAAGTCAGATCGATGAAGACCGATGTCTTGTGGAGGAGGCCGGATATAGATTCTGATCTTGTTCTGAAAACAATAAAAGATGTCCCGTCTATCCTGAAATTAACAATTATTATTTCACATGGGCGTCTTTTGATGTGGATGAATTATTAATTTTGCATTAAACTTTTTTTAACAGCATAGACTAATGAGAAAGAACGTAGTTGCAGGCAACTGGAAGATGAACACTACTCTCCAGGAGGGTGTAAAACTGGCTGAGGACGTAAACGAGGCACTGAAGAATGTTGATGCAAAGTGCGATGTAGTGATATGTGTGCCTTTCACACATCTTGCATCGGTGAATGCAGTTATTGATCCGGCAAAGCTTGGTCTCGGTGCAGAGAACTGCGCAGACCATGTGAAAGGCGCATATACCGGAGAGATTTCGGCACCGATGGTTGCATCGACAGGCGCAACATATGTAATTCTGGGCCATTCGGAGCGTCGTCAGTACTACGGTGAGACTTCGGAAACTCTCAAGGAGAAAGTAAATCTTGCTCTTGCCAATAACCTTACTCCGATTTTTTGTATCGGCGAGGTTCTCGAGCAGCGTGAAAACGGTTCATACCTTGAGGTTGTGAAATCTCAGATCGAAGAAGCTCTTTTTGAGCTCAGCGCCGAGGATTTTTCCAAACTTATTCTCGCATACGAGCCTGTATGGGCGATCGGTACAGGCAAAACCGCAACTGATGACCAGGCACAGGAAATGCATGCATTTATCCGCGGTGTGATCGCTGACAAATACGGCAAAGAAGTGGCAGACAACACATCTATCCTCTATGGAGGCAGCTGTAAGCCCAGTAACGCGAAGGCACTCTTTGCAAAGCCTGACGTTGACGGCGGACTCATAGGTGGCGCGGCACTCGAAGCTGAGTCATTCATGGGTATCGTGACTGCATTCTGATTGCGGTACTGTTAACACAAAAACGCTAAATTCAATGATGATGAAACGCTGGTGTACTAATGTTGCTCTGCCGTGTCTCGCTTTTTCGCTTTTGCCTGTTACGGCAAAAGGAGAAGAGCCCGATTCGACGACAACTATCATTGACCATATACAGGCTTCGGGAATTATAACAATAGTTCAGCCGGAGAAAATGCTTGAGCGTCTGTCGGGCGGCAGTAAGTCAGCGACAGAACGGCAGGTATTGCATATGGGTGATGTGACGGTTCCGGCGTCAGAGTCGTCAAATGCTACAGAAAACACCGAAACGGTATCCGGCGCAACACGAACAGCCGGATACCGTGTCCAGGTGTTCAGCGACAATAATGCCCGTTCGGCAAAGAGTGAAGCCCGCAGCAAGGCACAGGCTATTTCGGAACGTATACCGCAATACCGTACGTATGTAGTGTATCAGTCTCCTTACTGGCGATTGAAAGTGGGAGATTTCACGACAGCTACCGAGGCAGAGAATGCCGCTGATATGATAAAGAAAATGTTTCCCTCGTATGCCCGCGAGGTGAGAGTTGTGAGAGACCGAATAAACAAATGACCGAAGAAAAGACAATAGCCGAGCTCGCCGAACACTATGAGGCGATTTTGCGTCTGGTTGGCGAAGACCCTGATCGCGAAGGGCTTAAGAAGACTCCGATGCGGGCAGCCAAGGCCATGTGGTATGCAACACGTGGTTATCGTCAGGAACCATCGGAAATAATGCGTGAGGCAATTTTTGAATATGCCGGTTCGCGCATGATTGTTGTCAAGGATATAGAGTTCTACTCATTTTGCGAACATCATATCCTTCCGTTCTTCGGAAAAATATCAATAGGTTATATTCCTGACGGCAATATGATCGGGTTGAGTAAACTTGCGCGTATCGTCGACGCATATTCCCGCAGATTACAGGTGCAGGAGCGATTGACAGCCCAGGTATGTCGGGAGGTTTATGAAACGCTTTCGGCCAAAGGGGTGATTGTGGCATGCACCGGTGAGCATCTGTGTATGAAAATGAGGGGGGTTGAGAAACAGGAGTCGGCAACAACTACAGTCGATTATCTCGGAGTTTTTGAAGACAACATCAAGTTGCGTGAGGAATTTTTTAATTCGCTGAGACACTAAAGGCAAAATAGCCTTAGTTTGTCATAAATCAAATGTGTCGGCAGGCCCATGACGGTGTAGAAGCTGCCGTTTATAGAGCGTATTCCTGCAAGTCCTATCCATTCTTGAATCCCATAGGCGCCGGCTTTGTCGAAAGGCTGGTATTTTGCGATGTATTCACGTAATTCTTCTGAGGGAAGCGGCATGAACTCAACATCGGCCTTATCGGAAAATGAAATCTGACGATTTTTTGTAGTCAGTGTCACTCCAGTGATTACACGATGTATTTTACCTGACAAAAGTTCTAACATTTCAAATGCCTGACGCTCGTCGTGAGGTTTTCCAAGTACACGTGAAAAACGGTCACCTGCCAGAACAACAGTGTCGGCTGTAATGAGCAGCTGCTTATCGGTCAATAGCGGAGAGTGAGCCAGAGCTTTTTTACGGGCAATATAAAGCGGGATTTCTTCCGTAGAAATGTTTTCGGGATAGGATTCATCGATTTTGAGATCATTAGCTATGCTGAATGAAAGCCCAAGAGAAGAAAGAAGTTCTCGTCTGCGAGGTGAATTACTGGCAAGTATAACCTCAAACGGAAGTTTCTCGAATAAGATCATGATCGGAATACTTGGTTTATTGATGTAAAGATAGTGAAATAATTGAATATATCAGAACGGTAGGTTTGGTTAACAGCTGTATATGTATGGCCTGTTTTCGTTTTGGGTGATTGTTGTGATTTTGAATATAACTTATTGCTATATTGCTTGAAATTATAATTTATTACGTGATGCGAGTGTTTTTAGCTGTAGGGATCGCATTTGGGGGGATAAATAATGGAATGCCGTGGAACCATGGCATTGGCTTCGGCCCTCGGTGATTGTAACTGAAAATAAATTTCCCCCTGAACAGCAAATTGTGATTTTCACACCGATTCATAGATGGTTCGCTCAATTCAGTGAACATAATGTACAACGAGATGAAATGTATGCCAATGATGCAGGAGAGTATATTAATTCTTATGTTGACGTTTTAAAGCGGACTGGAGAATTATGGAGTGTTGCAGTTATTGAATTTTTGGTAAAAGCGTTTTTTATCCAATCGATTACAGTCAGAACCAAATATGTAACAGACAAAGAAACCGACCGGTTGCACCCGAATGACAATGAGCACTACAGATTGTCGCTAACAGCACAGTATCAGTTGTTTGGCTTGTCGGCTACATTTAAAAGATAAATTTTGTATAATTTTTTATCATTTTTACTTGTGATTATGAAATACGCGTATTATCTTTGCACTCGCAAAAGCGAAGATTGAACGCCTTACAGGACAATACAAGGCTCCTTAGCTCAACTGAATAGAGCATCTGACTACGGATCAGAAGGTTACAGGTTTGAATCCTGTAGGAGTCACAATCATTAATTTTGCAAGAATGCGTTGTCAGGATTTATCCACGGCAACGCATCTTTTATATAATGGCTCACCATTTTAAAATACTTGAAAATGAGCCGGGGAATGGAGAGACAGTACATAGCAATAGACCTGAAATCATTTTATGCGTCGGTGGAGTGTGTGGAGCGTGGACTTGATCCGCTTGACACCAATCTTGTCGTTGCCGATTTGTCGAGAACAGAGAAAACGATATGTCTGGCTGTATCTCCCGCACTTAAAACTTTGGGGACAGGAGGACGCCCACGTCTTTTTGAGGTTGTGCAGAAAGTCGGATCGGCCAACAGGGCAAGGGGTACGGCAGGATGCTCTTTTTCCATTAAAGTGCTTCAAAAGCGCAAGGATTTTCAGATCGATTATATTGTCGCACAGCCACGCATGGCTCTTTATATCGATTATAGTACGCGTATCTATAATGTATATCTGCGGTTTGTAGCACCAGAAGACATACACATCTATTCGATAGATGAAGTTTTTATAGATGTGACGGATTATAGAAAATTATACAGGCTCAGTACACATGATCTTGCCATGAAGATGATAAAGGCTGTGTTTGCAGAGACCGGCATTACAGCAACAGCTGGTATAGGATCAAATCTATATCTTGCCAAAGTGGCGATGGACATTGTCGCTAAAAATATGCCACCAGGAAAGGATGGCGTGCGTATTGCGGAACTCGATGAGATGAAATATCGCCGACAGTTATGGCATCATACCCCTCTGACCGATTTCTGGCGTGTTGGACGCGGAATAGCCCGAAAACTTGAACAGTATGGTATCAGGACAATGGGGGACATAGCGAGGGTCTCGATCGAGAATGAGGATTCGCTGTATTCAATGTTCGGGGTAAATGCCGAGCTGCTTATAGATCATGCGTGGGGATGGGAACCGGTGACTATCGGACACATCAAGGCTTATAAGCCTGAAACACGTTCGATGAGTAGCGGACAAGTTTTATCGGAACCATATACGATGGAAAAGGCACGTGTGGTTGTACGTGAGATGGCTGAAAATATAGCTCTTGAACTTGTGGAAAAAAAGCTGGTGGCAAATCATCTTACACTTACCATCGGATATGATGCAAGCAGTCTTAACAGAGATGAAACCAAAATACAGTATAGCGGACGTGTCTCGACTGATTATTATGGACGTAAGGTGCCATATCACGGACATGGAACTTCAAATCTTGGGTCGCATACATCTTCTGCGAGTCGGATCACTGCGCATCTTACAGCATTGTTTGACAGGATCGTGAATCCTGTTTTATTAATAAGACGTCTGACTGTATCTACAAACAATGTTGTCGATGAGAACTCTCTGAGCGGTATTATTTCTACAGATCGGCCGAGACAACTCAGCCTGTTTGAGGATAATATAGAAAATACACAGCCTGAATATGATATAGAGAAACTAAAACGTGAGAGGAAATTGCAGGAGGCTGTAGTCGGCATCAAGAAAGCGTTTGGTAAAAATGCTGTTTGCAAAGGTGTGAATTTTGCCAATGGAGCTACTCAATTAACTCGAAACCAACAGATCGGAGGACATAAGGCATGAGTAGCTATGATGATATAATAAATTTGCCTCATTACCGGTCAAGTACCAGGAAACCGATGTCAATGGAGGCAAGGGCAGCCCAGTTTGCTCCTTTTGCAGCGTTGTCGGGACATGAGGATGCAATAGCTGAGACTGCACGCTTTACAGATTCAAGTATAGAGCTTACAGAGGATGAATACAGAGAACTGTCGATAAAGCTTATGACGGTTATGTCAATGTCGCCAAAACCTGTTGTGAAAATAACATATTTTTGTCGGGACAGCATGAAGCCTGGCGGCATGTATAAAACTGAGACGGGATGTGTAGTTAAGGTGGATGAGACAGAATCTTTACTGGTGATGGATGGTGATGTGAAAATACCGCTTGATCTTGTGACCGGAATAGATGGAGATTTTTTATGAAGTCAAACAGAGTCGTTTGTAAACATATAAAGCCTTAATTGTGTTGTAGTTTAAAAACAACTTCTATCTATTATGCTATGAAATTCGTGGATGTAAAACATTTTACTTTATGTGCTTTCGCAGCGTTAGCGGCAACTGTAGGTTCACATCAGGAGGCAGACGCTTGCAGCAGAATTCTTTATGTGGGTAGTGACAACGCTCTCAGAATTGTAGGACGGTCACTTGACTGGAAAACTCCCATACCGACCAACCTTTATGTGTATCCCCGCGGAATGCATAAAGTGGGAAACAATCTGCCCGGATCAGTGGAATGGACATCGAAGTATGGTGCGGTATATGCAGTAGGATATGACGGCGGCGTGACTGAAGGCATGAATGAAAAGGGCCTGGTGATAAACGGTCTTTTTTGCAAGGGAACTGTCTATGAGAATGAATCGACTTCCAATCGTCCGCCGATGTCGCTTGCTGTTTTTGTAGCATGGCTTCTTGATAACAATGCGACAACCCCAGAAGTCGTCGAAGTGCTGCGGAAACAGGATTTCAATATTTCAGGCTCTACATTTGACGGGGGAACTGTATCGGCCCTTCACTGGGGTATTACCGATGCAGAAGGCCGTTGCGCAGTACTGGAATTTGATCACGGCAAAGTCAAGATATATGAGGGTCAGGATATGCCGGCCATGACTAACGACCCCAGCTTTCCTGAAATGAACGCTATAAATGATTATTGGCAAAAAGTAGGAGGAAGCAATATGCTGCCCGGCACAGTGAAAAGCCCCGACCGTTTTGTGCGCGGAGCTTATTTCGACGAGCATGTGGCTAAAACTGATGATGCAGATCTTGGATTGGCTATAATAAGGTCAATACTCGGCAATATATCGGTGCCGTATCTTTACACTGTAGAGTCGGAGCCTAATGTCTCATCTACTCAATGGCGTTCTTACGCCAATCTGAGAGATGGTCTATATTATTTTGATATTGTGACCAATCCCGGAATATTTTATATAGATCTCAATAAGTGCGATCTGCGTCCAGGCGCACCGGTTATGAAGCTTGATACCTCGGTCAGTCGAAATTATATCGGCGATGTCACCGGTAAACTTGTAAAAAGTACTCCTTTTCAGCCAATGTATTGATTTATAAATCTATTGCAGCGCACAGTTCCGGTGATATAAGATGTAGCTGTGTAGGATCAATCAAAGAGGGCTTTTCAGGCAGATAAGTATGCATTTTCGCATCGATCCAGCCTGAGAGCTTTTCTTTTATAGCTTTAGCTTCTTTAGGATTTCCAAATATCGAGAGGGATACTTCGTCGCGTATCGAGCTGGTCAGTGATGAAAGCAGCGAGAGCGTGTAGTAAGTCAGATCGGAATGACAAGATCCGGTACGGCTTATTGCAGCAACAAGATTGCCGCTGGTATCAAGCACGACTACTGTGATATGTGATGAAGATGATATTGCAGCGAAAGCATGCAGACGACGTGTCTTATCGCAGTCTTTTATTATGATATTCCGGCAATACTGTATAATAGCCGATGCATACCAATGTATTTCGAGTGGTTGAAATGACCGGTTAAGGAATCTCGACAGTTTTGAAGGCAGGAGAAGCCCGAAGCGTACTCCTACAGAACTTCCATGCCACACTTCGGTATAACGGGTGTTGTCGTAGGCGCTATCGGATATAGCTGATATGCGTAAAAGGCGTGATGCACAGTCTTCGGACAGCGATTCCGGTACAATGGCAATGTCGTGCGTGTCTATCAAAACAGTAGTGCGTGCCATAGGAGCGAGCAGTCCGGGGTTTTCGTAAAGGAAATCCTCTAATCCATTCCAGTTTCCGTTCTGATCAATAGAAACACGCTCTGTCGACACTATGCGCAGTGATCCTGGCATATTGTCGTCCCATACAGCAGCACAACATTTTCCTGCGGCGATGGATACAGCCATCCTGCGGCAGTTGCTGTCGGCCGACAGATCTTTCTCGTATATGGTATCGGGGAAAAGCATCAATAGTTATTCATTCGGGCGTTATTATACTTTGAACCATTGCCATAGGTGTTTTCTGACCCATATATGAAGTTGTTGTTGCCAAAGTCCTCTTCATCCTCGTCCTCTTCGCTGCTGTTACGTTTTTTGTCGGTTTCAGTGGTTTTTGGCTTGTTTTTGAGAATATCAAATGGTTTCTGTTTATCAAGCGGTGTCTCATATAGATCCCAGGTCTGCTCCATATCCCAGTTTTTCTTTACATTTATTTTCTGCGGATAGTAGTAGACATCTTCAGCCGGCTTCCATTTCAATAAGTCGCCTGTATCCCAGATGCCGTTGTCGTTTACATCTATAAAGGCACGTGCATAATAGAAATTGGGCGCAACAAAGTCGAAACGAGCTTTTCCATTTATGACTTTTGCCGATGCGACCGGGGTGTCGGAGGATGACAGCAGTTGCACTACTATCGGAGGCAGGGGAGCGTCAGGTGTATTAATGACGGTTGTGTCAGACACTATGCTGTCGGAAAGGATAACAGAATCGGCGGCTGTCCAGTCAAATGGTTTTTCAGGCCAGTAGGACGCTGACGGAATGTTGAATATAAGAGTTGAATAATCTTCTGATGACTTAACATTAAATTCATGGACAAATTTATCGTTTGTGAGTCCGTATATACCTGTTATTGCTGCCGAATCGATCTGGAAACGGTATTTTGTTCCGTAGTCCCATCTTACATCAAGAGTATAATCCATGATTTTCCCGGCGGAATCAGGCTTGAGTATAATTTTCTCGTCAAAAGGAACCCATGTGGAGTCTTCAAGCCATTCAAGTGAAATTTTTGTGTTGTCTATTGATCTTAGAGGTTGGTCGACACGTATTGTGAGCGGCAGATTATACTCTTGCGGAGTAGCGGATGCTGTTTTGACCGTGATATAGTTTACCTGCTCTTTTTCAGGCATTGTGTCGGCAAGAAGAGCGGAATCGCCTGATTCGATCGCTTTTTTAATGAGTTCCTGACGGCGTTTTTCTTTGTTGGCTTTGTTTTTCTCGGCTTTCTCAATTTCACGTTTCTGAGCTTGTGAAAGCTTAAAGATGAACCTTAGGGTGTCGGTTGTCCACGAAAGGTTGTCGGTGCTGTCAGTGCGCAAATATTTCGTTTCTATAAGCAGGGAATCCTGCATTATGATTGCAGAATCTTCAATCCAGTAGCTTAAAGTGTCACGTGTGGCATTATATTCCAGACGTGCGAAATCCTCGATCCTGCGGCCTGTGTTTTTTCCGTTTACAATCGTCAGACTCGGAAATGTATCGGATGGAGCGGCAAACTCGATATTTATCTTATGTCTGTCCGTACGGTTGTAGTTGCGCATATACTGTGATTTATAGTTCTCGTTGAACCATGTGAGCAGTATATCGTTCGGGAAATAACTGAGTCCCTGTCTTGATACAATCGAATCGGTGCCGTCGGCTGCAACAAACGTATCGGTGACCTCAATAGTCTCGACCCAGGGTGTGACCGGCGCATTGTAGAATGCAACATCTTCCGATCGGTCCCAATGATAGTCCCGGTTTAGATCGTTGAGTGCAAAAATGCGATAAGGCTCTTTTTTTAGGTTGCGAAGTGTAAATTGTCCGAGCTGATTGGTTTTTGTGATGCGTTCAAATCTCAATGTCGTTATCGCGCTGTCGTCGAGGTTGCGGTATGCGCCAACGATCATACCCTGAGCAGGTTCAAGGGTAGCGGCATCAAAGACCATACCGGATATGCGGAGTGAGTCGATAGAATCGCCGGTGGCAAAGTCAATGGCAAATCCGTCAAGAATATTGCCTTCGTTCAGATCGCGTATGGCATCAGAGAAATCAATGGTATATGTAGCGTCGGGAAGCAGCGTGTCACGAAGGGTCACATAGATATGACGCCCATTGGCAATGATTGTCGGCTGATTCTGCTGAGCGGGCGACACGACAACTTTATTTACCACATCTTCGACTTTTATGTTTTCGTCGAAATATATATCGATCTGCTGGCGATTGAAATTTGTGGTGCCCGGAGCAGGTGTACTTTTGATATATACCGGTGGTGTCTCATCCCTCGGACCGCCCTGGGGTCGCCCGATACTGGCACATGCAGCTGCTGCAAAAATTATCACAGCAGCTGCCAATGTCCTCATGTACCAAGTTGTCTTCAATGTATTCGGCGTATTTTGATTTAGTATTACAAAGATATGTCTAAGCGGCCGAACATGGAAATATATTCAGCGAAAAGGGTGTTTTCATCGTTCTCCCCATCGTGACCGCAACGGAAATTTGTTGGGATGCATGATCAAGCGAAGTGATGTGCTATAGGAGAAGTAGGCCCACAGCCAGTTGATCAGCACTGATACTTTGTTGCGCATACCAAGCAGTGTGATAAGATGAATGAACATCCATGTGAGCCAAGCGATGAATCCATCGAATTTTATGTGTTTCAGGTCGACAACCGCACGGTTGCGTCCAATTGTAGCCATTGTGCCTTTATCGTAATAGGCAAAAGGTTGCGAGGCACCTCTGTTGAGATTGGAAGCAAGGTTCTTTGCCGACTGAATCGCCACCTGTGCGAGCTGAGGATGACCGTTGGGATATGTGGTGTCGGCAGTCATGAGCGCGATATCGCCGATCGCGTAAACATCGTCAAGACCTTCTACGGCATGTGTGGCATCGACAGCAATGCGGTTGCCTCGTGTGCGTGACAGTTCAGAGCCGTTGTCAGTAATGATTGGGAAGGGGGTACCTGTCACTCCTGCAGTCCATATTACAAGTCCGGCTTCCATTGAGGAGCCGTCGGATAGAGTTATGTTGTCGTTTTCGTAACTTTTCATGAGAGTACCGAGACGCACATTGACCAAAAGCTCGTTCAGGTATCTGTAGGCTTTCTCAGATGCGTTTTCCGACATTGTACCGAGTAAACGCGGTGTGCCTTCAAGCAATGTTATATTCACGTCGTCGGGGTTGAGGTCGGGATATTCGCGTGGAATGATATAACGCTTCATTTCGCCAAGTGCACCCGCGATCTCAACACCTGCAGGGCCTCCGCCGATCACGACAAAACTCATGAGCTTTCTACGTAATTCACGGTCATGTGTTGCTACTGCTCTTTCAAGATGATCGAGAATGTCATTGCGGGTACGTATGGCCTGAGCTGCCGATTTAAGGGTGTAGACACTCTTTATAAGATCGGGTTGCCCGAAGAAGTTGTTGGTTGTTCCGAGAGAAATTACTAATATGTCGTATCGAATAGTAGCCCAAGGAGTTATTATTTCCTTTTTTGTATGGTCGACTTTTGTCACCTGGCTCATGATGAGATGTGTGCCTCTTGCACGCGCTTTACGGAATTCACGTCGAAACGGGAAACTTATACTTGTAGAGTCGAGTCCTGAAGAAGCTACCTGATAAAATAGCGGGGGAAATGTATGGTAGTTGTGTTTGTCGACTAAGGTGACATCGTAAAGTTTATGGTCGATATTCTTTATGAAATTCAGTCCAGCAAATCCTCCGCCGAGAACTACTATCTTCTTTTTAGCAACTTCTTTACTCATATAGGATTATGATTATTTGTAAATTACGAAATCGAGAGGACACGTAAAAGTGCTCTCTCGGTTTCATGGTGGTGTATATGTTTAAATTTTTATTTTATGGAGTCATTGCACACTATTGCAGCAGCCTGAATCTTCAATTTGGCATCGCCGGGAAGATGACTGTGAGAAGAACATAGAGCCAATGGGCAAATACGGCACCGACAAGTCCTCCTACAGTGTGAGAGATGATAGCCTTGGATGTAAGATGACGATATCCGAGAGAGTCGAGCATTGCTGTGTGTGTCGACAGAAAGCCGCTCCAGCACATTCCTATCGCCGTGAATACGGCAATGGCATTTCCATCGATCCATCCCTCACTGAGATATCTTGGAATAAGTCCGAGTGCTGCGCCTACAGCACCTAATGTGGTTATTGGAAAGCCCACAAGGTGTGGATCCTCAAAGCCAAAAAGGTATTGGAATACAACATTGATCTTGCCGGCAAGAAGGGGGAGTAGCTCGACACCCTGATAAGCGCTTCCGTCGTATGTGCCGTCGGCACCAGCTCCAAAAGTGAGCATCATGACAAGTGACGAGATGATAAGAACGCCGGGAATGATGGCTACACCGACTTCGACACCGCTTTTACCTCCGTCGAGAAGACTGTTGAGTATGCGGGTGAACATTGAATCGGTAGATGCTTTCTTTTCTTCATTGTCACTGTTTTCGTGACCGTATGTGTTTATAGCATCTTCGTTGCGATAGTTTGGATAGGCCCGGATTACAAATCCTTGCATCATGCGGGTGGATGTGATACAGCCTACAATCGCTCCGATAAAGCCTATGAGCGGGGATATGATGAATCCTTGTCCGATCATGAATACAATAACCAGAAGTCCCATACCGAAAGCTGTACCGAAATTGGTGAGCGATATAAACTGAAATTTTTTGAAATATGCCGCAAATCTCTTGTCACGACTCAGTGTTATAATCGCAGGATTATCGGACAGGAATGTCATGACGGCTCCAAGCGAAGCTACTCCCGGCATGCGGAATACCGGTTTCATAAGCGGGCGGAGCAGTTTTTCCAAAAGAGTCACAACACCAAACTCCATGAAAAGGCTTCCTATAGCTCCGGTGACAACACAGACCGCCATTAGAAAAAAACATGTGTTTATGAGCAGATCATGAGCTGTTGCCATCAATGTTTTCATCATGTGGGAAGTTCCCATGACATATCCAAGATAGCCAAACAATCCGAAAACCACAACAAGACATGTCAATCCTGACGGGATGTGTGTGCGTACGGTCGAAATGATGCGTTCCATATCGTCTGGTATTAAAGAATTAACGTTTCATAGAGAAAATACCCATGCGCCAGGTAATACCAAGGTCGATGAATGTCTGGTGATTCTGCAGTACACCGGCCGGATTGCCGTTTTTACCCCATGAGCGATAGGCGGCAGCATGAACGCGAACTTCATGGCGTCCTCCCTTGAGCGGATAGAATTCTGCTCCTCCACCAATCATGTATATGTCGGTACCATCCATCACGCATAGGTCGGCCGTAGAACCAGATTTGTTGTAATCATGTGTGAATTTGCCAAAAATTTTCCACCGATCAGTGGGCTGGACTGCGGCTTCTGTCATTATAGACCAGTCCTTAAAGAAAAAACGGTGACCGCTTGCGGCTCTGTTCATAAGGTCAAGTTCAAGGCTGGCTATGCCCGCTGTGAACTTGTTGCCAAGCGACAGATAGCCTATATAGTTTCCAGGAGACCATTCAATAAGGTTTGCCGACCAGATTGACTGGTAAAATCCATGGTTGCCGTTCCACATGAGGTTATAGGCATACATGTTATTATTGTTGCCTTCGGCGCGGCGGAATGGGGATGCAACCAGCTGTCCTGTAATTACGTCCTTTGTGCTGACACGAAGGGCTGCGCTGATACCAAACTGATAACATGGAATGTTATTCCAATACTCAGAACAATAGTACAAATCAATAGGCGCCCGATCATATTCAAATCCGCCTATGGCAACTACCTGCTTTCCGGCAGAGAATGAAATGCGAGAAGTCGGAGCATAAGTGAGGTATATCCAGTCGGTAGCGTCGAAGAAAGCACCGTCGGATATCGTCTTGTTGAGTCGCTGACGGAAATTATAGCTCCATTGATCGTTGATCTGTCCTGAAATCTTGAGGTTCAGATACCGTCCTTTAAATCCGGTGTTGTGTTTGTTTGTTTCACCGTCAATGCGGTCGTGCTGCCAATCAGCACGTGCTTCAAGTGAAATATCTACAACCGGATCCTGTGCTTTAGCAAAAGATGGAAGTATTAAAAAAGCGATTGCCATTGCCGCAAATCGCTTATAGAGCCGTTGTGCTCCGTATTGATTAAACATGATACCTGCGATAATGAGTGTGAGTCCAAGAAATGTTATCGGTGTCACCGACTCCCGGAGTACGATAGCGATAATAAATAGTGAAAGGAATGGTGCCAGGTAGCAGAGTTGGTTGATGAGTGCCGGATTGTCGGTGTTGCGTAAGGCTATAGCAAAAAGCAGAAAGGGAAGTCCCATTTCCATAATACCGATATAAGCGCATGAATACCATGCTGATAAGGGAGGGAGACCTACAGGGAGGAATATCATGCCAATGTAAATGGCAACGCTACCGGTCGCGAATCCAAGAAACAGTGAGACCGATGAATCCATACGGTCTTTCATGCGATTGTTGAGCAGCCAATATAGGGCCCAAAGCAGTGCGCTAAGTATAGCTACCGCGTAGCCTGCCGCAGAGAGCGTGTCGCCATTATTGGAGTCCCCCATGGATATTACGGCAACTCCGGCGAGTGATATAGCCATTCCGATGAATTTCAGCGCCGGAATGCGCTGGCGCCCAACCACTGCAAGCAATAGAGTGAGCAACAACGGCCATAGGTAGTTAAGTGGCTGAGCAACATGTGCCGGCAGCATATCGTAGGCTGCAAACAACACAATATAGTAGAGGAATGGATTGAACAGTCCGAGGAAGCAGCAATAGACAATGTCGCTGCGGCAAGCCTTACGCAATTCTTTCCATTTGCCTTGAATCGTAACACCTATAGCCAATATAATCGCCGCAACGGGAGCGGCAACAGCAAGCATGGCGTAGACAGATGTCTGCGCCAATGCAATCTTGAAAGCTGAAGCTACTGTGGCCCAACAGAGCACTGCTCCTGACGCACACACTAAAGCCTTGTTCGGTCGGTTCATCTCAAAGCCTCTACTTCTTCTGTTGTAAGGGGGATTTTTTTACCAAGCCGGCGTGCTCCGGTTTCGGTTATGAGGTAATCTTCCTCGTTTCGGATTCCAGAAAAGTCTTTCCACTTTTCAACTTCATCATAGTTGATGAAATCAGTGAATTTCTTTTGCCCGCGCCACAGATCTATAAGTTCGGGGATGAAGTAGATTCCAGGCTCTATAGTGTGGACAAATCCAGGTTCAAGCGGCCGAGCGAGACGCAGTGATTTGCGACCGAACTGTGTGGATTTGGGTTGTCCGTCGTAACCGACCCACACTTCGCCGAGATTTTCCATGTCGTGTACGTCAAGGCCCATCATGTGCCCGAGTCCGCAAGGATAGAACATTGCATGAGCTCCCGCATCAACGGCATCGGCCGGGTTGCCTTTCATTATGCCAAGATTTTTTAATCCCTCACATACAACACGACAAGAAAGCTCATAGACCTCTTTAAAAGGAACACCAGGTTTCAATGCCTCAACTGCAGCAAGATGACTTGCAACCTGAATATCGTAAATTGATTTCTGGCGTGGAGTGAATTTCCGGTCGACGCAGATTGTCGATGACATATCGCCTGCATATCCCATTTCAGTTTCTGCTCCCGCATCTACAAGAAGCATCTGACCAGAACGGCACACATTGCCGTGGTAATGGTTGTGGAGTGTCTGCCCATTGACTGTAGCAATAGTCGGAAATGACAGCCGGCAGCCGGCAGCCTGGGCAACAGCCTCAAGGGCAGCCGAGATCTCACACTCTTTCATGCCCGGACGCAACACTCGCATGGCGGTCATGTGCATTTCGGCAGTAACATCGCATGCACGCTCAATCTCAACAATCTCTTCGGCAGTTTTATGATTGCGCTGATTGACTACCGCACGGATGAATGGCACTGAAGGTGTTTCGGCTCCAGGTTTTACTCCAAGCAACTGCAGTAGTTTGAGCTGATGCTCGGAACGATAGGTGGGCAGATAATGAACAGGTGTACATTTCGAAGTAGCCGCCGATATGTATTTTTCGAGATCGGCCGACGGACGAACGTCGGTGATACCGGCTTTATATGCCTTTTCAAGCAGTGTCGGCTGTGAACCCATCCAGACAATGTCGTCGATAGTCAACTCGTCACCAAAAATAATCTGCCGGTCATTATCGATGTCGATTACAGCCGAAAGACCGGCATATGGAAGTCCGAAATAGTAAAGGAAAGTTGAGTCCTGACGAAAATCGTAGGTATTGTCGGCGTAATTGCAGCCGCACTCATCGTTACCAAGGAAAAGAAGCAGACCGCTTCCGACAGCTTTTTTAAGCTCTTCCCTGCGCCGGATGTAAGTCGATTCAGCAAACATGTCTTTGAGAAGAAATGGTTATGATGACACGACCTAAAGACGTGCCGTGACTGGTTTATGTTTTTGGCAAATATAACAACTTCCCATGGATAATGTGTATCTTTGGGGTCGAATTATGAAAAAGACAAAACAATATTTTTTAGCCGGCTCACTGATTGTGGTTGCAATCGCAGCTTTTGCCGGTATAAAGATCTGGAGAGAGTTTACGTCGGCCTATAATGGAGCTGACGCATGGGTGTATATTCCGGGTAAGGCTTCGGAAAGCGCAATAGTGGATTCATTGCAGAATTCACTCGGAAAGGCTTATGGCAAACGAGTGAGTGATGTGTGGAAACTGGCAAAAGGGTGTCCGGAAACTGCACATGGAGCATATCTGATAAAAAAGGGAGACCGAGTAATTGATGTTGCGCGGAGACTCAAGCGAGGTGCCCAGACACCAGTGAAGGTTACTTTTAATAACATACGTCTGTTCTCAGAGCTGCCAGAAATAATGGGGCGCCAGATGGAGTTTGATGCTGTTGATTTCGAGGCGGCATGTGAGTCTGTGTTGCCCGAGGCAGGATTCAAGAAGCCAGGGTTTGTTGCCGCTTTCTTGCCTGACACATACGAATTTTACTGGACGTCAAGCGCAGAATCAACAGTGAAGCGGCTGCTTGATTATCGCAATAAGTTCTGGAATGATGACCGCAGGGCAAAAGCAAAGTCTCTTGGGCTTACACCTGTTCAGGTTGCGACAATAGCATCAATAGCCGAGGAGGAAACGGCAGCATCCGATGAACGTGCTGTTGTGGCAAGGCTTTATCTGAACAGATTGAAAACCGGAATGAAGCTACAGGCAGATCCGACTGTCAAATATGCGGTTGGCGATTTCGGATTACGGCGTATATTGAACCGTCATCTTGAAACCGTGTCTCCTTACAATACATACATGATACAGGGTTTGCCTCCAGGCCCGATAAGAATGCCGTATGCCTCTACTCTTGACGGAGTCCTGAATGCCCCGATGCATAATTATATTTACATGTGTGCCAAGGAGGATTTCTCAGGACGTCATAATTTCGCGACGACGCTTTCGGCACATAACGCGAATGCCAACCGTTACCGTGAGGCTTTAAATAAACGTGGAATAAAATAAAAAATAATACAGTGGATTTCAATTATAAGCGCCGTTTGACAACTGCAGTGAAAGTGGGTAACACCGTTATCGGTGGGACAAATCCAATCAGACTGCAGTCGATGACCAATACATCTACCATGGATACCGAAGGATCGGTTGAGCAGGTAAAGCAAATTGTGGAAGCCGGTGCCGATATTGTGAGACTTACGGCACAGGGAATAAGGGAGGCGGAAAATATGGGACAAATCCGTTCGGCGCTTCGTGACTCGGGTTACGATGTTCCACTTGTGGCGGATATTCATTTTAATCCTAAAGCGGCTTTTGTGGCAGCTGAGAAAGTTGAGAAGGTCCGTATCAATCCCGGTAATTTTGTAGACCCAGGCCGTACATTCAAGAAGATCGAATTTACCGACGAAGAATACGCTGATGAGCTCAAGCGCCTTGAAAACGCTCTTGTGCCGTTTTATGAGACATGCCGAAAGAATGGCACCGCGGTGAGAATAGGTGTAAATCACGGATCGCTGTCGGACAGGATCATGTCGCGTTATGGCGACACTCCCGCCGGAATGGTGGAGAGCGCTATGGAATTTCTGCGTGTTGCCGGAAAAATCGACTTTAATGATATAGTTATATCCATCAAGGCGTCAAACACGACTGTAATGGTGGAGACTGTGAGACGTCTTGTGAAGGCGATGGATGCCGAGGGTATGTCGCATCCGCTTCACCTTGGCGTTACAGAAGCAGGCGACGGGGAGGACGGTCGGGTCAAAAGCGCTATAGGTATAGGAACGCTTCTGGCCGATGGGATAGGTGATACTATCAGAGTCTCACTGAGTGAGGCACCTGAGAAGGAGGTGCCTGTAGCTAAAGAGCTACGTGACTATATCGCAGGACGTGAAAATGCTCCGTATATAAAAGGCTGCGTTTCGGACAAGTTTGATAAGATATGTCCTAAACGGCGTATCACACGCCGGGTTGGATGCGTTGGTGGCGGTCAGGTTCCGGTTGTTGTTGGTTCCGGTTGCAAGCCTGATAGTTCGGAAGAACCCGCTCCTGACATTTTTGGCACCGAAAGTTTTATCGTTCATGATACTTCGGAAGGAATTGAGAAACTTGTTGAAAAGGCATCCAATAATCAGGACTGTGTATTGCTCATCACTACTTCACATATAAATCCGGTGGGTGCAATAAGAAGTGCGATACATGGACTTATTCAGGCTGATATAGATAATCCTGTTATAGTGAAGCTGCATTATGCCGGGGATGGAATAGAAGACTGGCAGGTGAGAGTGAGAGCTGCCGCTGATTTCGGCGCATTGCTTCTTGACGGGATTACAGACGGTATAATGATCGACACTGATATTCTGAGTGAAGCGGATGGAATAAAACTTGCATTCAGCATACTACAGGGTACAAGGTCCCGCATTACACGTCCGGAATATATAGCATGTCCGGGATGTGGCCGCACGATGTTTGACCTGCAGACAACTCTTGCTGAAGTGAAAAAGGCAACATGTCATCTCAAAGGTCTGAAAATAGGAGTGATGGGGTGTATTGTGAATGGTCCAGGCGAAATGGCTGACGCAGATTACGGATATGTAGGCGCCGGCATCGGGAAGGTGAGTCTTTACCGAGGCAAGGAGTGTGTGGAGCGGAATATACCGCAGGAAAACGCAATTTCTCGATTGATAGATCTTCTGAAGCATGATGGAGTGTGGTGTGACAAGTAACGGACTTCGTGTCCTTGTCCATACAGTTCCAAGTGCCAATGTCGAGTGCTGCGGTATAATGGTAAATGCCGGCAGCCGTGACGAAGACTGCCGCCGAGAGGGGTTGGCTCATTTTGTCGAACACACTCTTTTCAAAGGCACATCTAAACGACGTGCCTGGCACATCCTGAATCGAATGGAAAGTGTGGGCGGGGAGTTGAATGCATATACCAACAAAGAGGAAACTACGGTTTATACAGTAGCACCTTCGGGACATTTCGACCGTTCGTGTGAGTTGCTTGCCGATATTGTCGTCAATTCGGAATTTCCATGCAATGAACTTGAAAAAGAGAGGGATGTGGTTTGCGATGAAATTGACTCATATCGCGATGTACCATCGGAAATGATTTTCGATGAGGTGGACGAGCGGTTGTGGAAAGGTTCAACACTATCCCACAATGTGCTGGGGACAAAGTCGACAGTCGGACGTTTTACATCAAAAGATTGTCAGGAGTGGCTTAATGAGATGTTTACGCCTGCAAATTCGGTTTTTTACTATACCGGAGCAATGAGTCCGTGTTCTGTCATTAAAAAGGTGGAAAAGTATTTTGCAGGATATGACCGTGCAGACAGAAAGATAAACCGCTCTACACCGGATTGCACAGAGATTTATTTTGACCGGATGAAAATTGACTCACATCAATGTCATGCGGCGGAGACTTTCCGTTTGCCTGGATTGAGCTATGAGCTTATGCCGGAAATAAATTTATTATGCAATATTCTTGGAGGCTCAGGGATGAACTCACGGCTTAATGTGTCACTGAGAGAAAAAAGAGGATTGGTTTATACTGTGGATATGTCAACATCCATTTGCACAGATGTTGGATCGGCTACGGTTTATTTTGGTTGTGATCCTAAGGATTTCAATAAGTGTCATCAGCTGGTATCAAAAGAAATAGATGCCTTTTCGTCCTTCAAAATAAGTCAAAGGACACTTGATGCAGCCAAACGTCAGTACATGGGACAACTGGTTGTCGGCAGTGAGAACCGAGAGTCGATGATCATGGGTTGTGCCCGCTCGCAATTGCTTAAAGGCAAAGTGCAGAGCCGCAAAGAGATTATGGACCGACTGAATGCCATTACTACAGAGTCACTTAAAGAGGCGTCGAAATGGTTTAGTACTGATAGAATGTCGACGTTAATTCTGGTCTGAATAATTATTGTAACGATAAAAGAAAAGCGCACTTCATAGAAGTGCGCTTTTCTTATTTTTTACGTTTTACATGTGTAGAATCCGGTGCGAATTTATCGGGAAAATCTATATGAACTTTGGGACGAGACAGGGAATAGATTATCAGGCAGATACCTGCTATGATGAATGGTATACTTAGAATCTGTCCCATGTTCAGCATCATATCGGCTTCCCATTCCACCTGATTGTTCTTTACAAATTCAATGAGTAGTCTTGGAAGGAAAATGCCTATCAGGAATACACCGAAAATAAGCCCCGGACGAGTTTCTGCATTTTTGCGCCAGTACATCCACATGAGCAATGCAAAAAGTGCAAAATAACATCCTGCCTCGTAGAGCTGTGTGGGATGTGATGGTGCTGAAAAAACAGGTTCGGCACCATTTTGCCATGCATGTATATTGGTTATAAAACGGAATGCCCAAGGGAGATCGGTCACATGTCCATATATCTCATGATTCATCAGATTGCCGAGACGAATGAGACCTCCTACCAATGCGACCGGAATAACAAGTCGGTCGAAAGTCCATATCGGATTCTTTTTTGCTGTAATCCATGAAAAACATAAAACTCCGACAATAACACCTATTGCTCCTCCATGAGAAGCAAGCCCCCCTTCCCATATATAGAGTATGTGTATAGGGTTGTTGGAATAAAGATCCCATTCATAGAAGAATACATGTCCAAGACGTGCGCCTATGATGGTCCCCGCCATAGTCCATAAGAGGAGTGTCCCGAGCCATTTTTCAGGAGCACCTTCATGTTTGAATATTCTGGCCACAACATTATATCCTATTAGAAATCCTATGGCAAACATGAGACCGTACCAGCGTATGGTGATGAATGAATGGATCAAATCGGGATTGGCCGTCCAGGTGACAAAGTCAAGCATAACAGAGGTATATGTATTTTCAGTATTGTAGTATGTGTAATCAGTCTGGATTTATTTTCGGCCGAAGTCAGCAGGAATCTCACCCCAATTCTCTGTGTCCCACTTTAAAACCGGATTGGGTATCGATGGATGAGCCTGAAGCCAACGGTCGGCTCTTAGCAGAAGTTCACGGGCATAAGCATTTTCCGGGGTTGGGATGAGCTTGGAATTATGTCCACGCCGACGAAGCCAACTAAGTGCAGTACGGCTATCGGAGTATATCGGCGTAGTTTTGTCGTGGTTTGCATCGAGCCAAGCCAAAGCATGCACGATCGCAAGGTATTCACCGATATTATTTGTCGCATTCTGAATCGGCCCGACTTTGAAAATTGTTTCGCCTGTGCCTACAAGTACTCCCTGATATTCTGTGGGTCCCGGATTGCGTGAGCACGCTCCATCAACAGCAATCGCATTGAGTTTTATCTCAGGAAACGCATCGTAGTTTACCTGTGCCGGCGGACGATTGGCTATTGATTTTAAAATTCCTATATGATCTTCCGGTTTGCCTCTATATGCGGCTGTCGCAGCTTTGAGATTGTCGAAAGCTTTGAAACGGGAGCCTTGAAATCCGTCGGTCTGAAGTTTACATTCATCCCACGAATCATATATGCCAGGATTGTGCCCGACCCATACGACATAGAATTTTCTACGAGCAGAAGACATGTTTCAGGATAGATGCAGGTAAATTGATGGATCCACGAAGTTTAATCCTGTAGCTGTGGCTGCTTCCCGATTTACTACTTGTCCGCTAATAGCAACAAGGCCTGTTTTAAGGCCCGGTTCCACTTTTATCGGATCAACGGCAGATGGAGCAGATATTATTTTCTCGAGTATAGGCAGCATGCAGTTGCTTACAGCCATTGATGCCGTACGTGGTACAGCATTGCCAGTGTTGGTAAAGCACACCCGACCAGCCGATGCGGTTGACGATGATGAAAGGTCCATGTGTCTTACCGATGGAAAAACATCACTTCCGGCAGTGTCGATAATTATAACGCCTTTCTTGAGTGCGGACATTTCCTCTGCTGACAATCGTGCTTTGCGACAATGTGAGACCGGAAGGGTGTTCACAATTATGTCGGCTTTGGCAACTGCTCTAAGGAATACTTCGCGGTGAAGAGAGGATGTGATTACAGCTCCGTTGCATGAATCGGACAGATAACGAAGTTTTGCGGGATCGTCATCGAATACACGAACTGTAGCACCAAGTCCTATCGCACTTTTTGCAGCGGCAGTTCCTGCAATTCCCGCTCCAGTCACTATTACTTCACATGGAACGATTCCGGCAATGCCTCCAAGAAGAATCCCTTTGCCTTTAACGCTATCGGCAAGCAGCCCTGATGCAACTGCAATGGCCGCTCTTCCATCGACTTCAGCAAGAGTGTCGGCAATATGACAGTTGCCGGACGCATCGGTGACTTTTACAAGCGATATAACCGTTATATGCCTTTTTAAAGCCGCACGGAGGGAAGCCGCTTCAATGCATTCGGGAGAAAGGAGTGTTATCCAAACCGCTCCCCGGCGAAGCCTGGAAATCTCGGAGAAAGAAAGTCCAGCAACTGTAATGACGATATCGGCACGCAAAGTGGCAGCGTGGTCACTGACCGATGCACCGCACCGAGTGTAACGTGCATCGGTATAATGAATGCCACACGCGGCGCCTTTTTCAATTACAACGGATAGCGATATATTGTTGTCATAGCTGTCGATCAACCACTTCACGGCCTCGGGAGTGAGGGGAAATCTCTTCTCATCTCCCGACATACCGGCCGGTAGCCCAATGGAAACACGCCTAAAACCGGCTTCGGTGGCAAGTGGAGACGGATTAGTCTCAGACAGCTCTGAATCCATATACGTATCAGTAACTGCGTGCAAAAATCACACGACGAGCCGACGGGCGACCTGTGACCATGCAGACGCCAGGTGTAGTGTCGCCGTCAAGAGGTATGCAGCGGATTGTCGCTTTTGTCTCGTTTTTGATCTTTTCCTCAGTTTCAGGAGTGCCATCCCAATGTGCGAGAATAAAACCGCCTTTTTCAATTTCGGTTTTAAATTCATCGTATGTCTCTACTGTACGAGTCATTTCGGCACGGTGTTCAAGAGCTTTACGATAGATGTTTTCCTGAATATCCTCAAGGAGTTTCTCAACATGGGTCACAATGCCTTCGAGCTGGCCTTCTGATTTTTCGAGGGTGTCTCGACGCATGATCTCAACTGTGCCGTTTTCGATATCGCGCGGTCCTATCGCAAGGCGCACGGGCACTCCTTTTAGTTCATAGTCGGCAAACTTGAATCCGGGACGGCGATTGTCGGCATCGTCATATTTCACGCTGATACCGGCCGCACGGAATTTGTCGACTATCGGATTGATGACTTCCGATATTTTATCACGTTGCTCGTCGGTCTTGTAAATAGGCACAATAACAACCTGGATAGGGGCGAGGTGGGGAGGTAATACGAGTCCGTTGTCATCGCTGTGCGACATAATAAGCGCGCCCATTAGTCGGGTTGAAACGCCCCAAGAGTTCGCCCAGACGTATTCAGGTTTGTTGTCTTTGTTGACAAAAGTCACATCGAATGCTTTTGCAAAGTTCTGACCAAGATTATGAGAGGTGCCAGACTGCAACGCCTTGCCATCCTGCATCATAGCTTCGATAGTATAGGTATTGACGGCACCAGCGAAGCGTTCGTTGGCACTCTTCACACCAATTATTACCGGCATAGCCATGTATTTTTCAGCGAACTCAGCATAAAGATTGATCATCTGAATCGTGCGCTGCTCGCTTTCTTCGGCTGTAGCATGTGCGCAATGTCCTTCCTGCCAAAGAAATTCGGATGTGCGCAGAAACATACGGGTGCGCATTTCCCAACGCATGACATTGGCCCACTGATTTATAAGCAGGGGAAGATCTCTGTAGCTATGGATCCAGTTCTTATAGGTGTTCCAGATAATTGTCTCTGAAGTCGGCCTAACGATAAGCTCTTCTTCGAGTCTTGCATCCGGGTCAACAATCACACCGGATCCTTCCGGATCATTTTTAAGACGATAATGGGTGACGACAGCACATTCTTTGGCAAAACCTTCTACATGCTCTGCTTCACGACAGAGGAAAGATTTTGGAATAAGCAACGGGAAATAGGCGTTCTGTACTCCGGTTTCTTTGAACATCTGATCAAGAGTGCGCTGCATCTTTTCCCATATTGCATAGCCATAAGGCTTGATAACCATGCAACCGCGTACAGCAGCCTGTTCAGCCAAGTCAGCCTTGACTACCAAATCATTATACCACTGTGAATAGTTTTCACTCCGCTTCGTGAGGTCTTTGAGTTCTTTTGCCATTGAACCGTGAAAAATATAAATGCCACCACCAGATGGCTATGCGATTAATTTATTGTCGTAATTATTTGACCCTGGGCAGTTCAATCTGCTCATGTCATGATTATTTCAACGCAAAGATAATAACCTTTTTTTAAATAGCATGTACAGTTGCATTAAATCATGGTTTAAAGAGAACGGTTTGTGTGTATTATAAGTTAGCAACGGCCAATTTCGCAGATTATTCTCAGGGATTTTTGTATCTTTGCGATATAAACGGGATCTAAAACCCTAAAGACAACTGAATAAAAAAAAGAAACATCATATCCAGCATGAGATTCAACGTATCAAGCAAAACGCTCTACAGCCATGCATCGGCCGTAAGCAAGGTCATCAACTCCAAAAACGCGATGACAATTCTTTATAATTTTCTTTTTGTTCTGAAAGGTAACGAGCTGACAATAACAGCGTCGGATATAGAGAATACGCTGTCGGCGACTATTGAGGTCACAGACGCAGAAGGAGAAGGAATGTTTTGTGTCGATGCCCGCAAGGTAGTTGAACTTCTAAAAGAACTTCCTGACCAGGGTATCAGATTTGATGTGAATGACTCGAACTATGCTATCGAGATCACTTATCTCAACGGCCGTTATAATCTGATCGGCTACAACGGAATGGAATTTCCCAATGAGCAGGATGCCGATCCTGCAATACTGGAGTTCAAATGTCCGGCCAAGCAGATATTGAGTGGTATTGACAACACTCTTTTTGCAGTGGGTACAGATGATCTGTGGCCTCAGATGATGGGTATACTCTGGGATCTTAATCCAGACTCGATCACATTTGTCTCGACTGACAGCCGTAAGCTTGTGAAATATCAGAACACCGAGTCGGCACCCGGTGTCGAAGGGTCGTTCATACTTCCGGTAAAACCTGCAAACATTCTAAAGAATATTCTTTCGGGCGGTGATAAAGAGGTCAATGTTTCCGCCAATGCGAAAAGCGCTACATTTGTCAGCGGATGCTATACTTTTAACTGTCGTTTTATCAAAGGGAATTTCCCAGACTATAACCGTGTTATTCCCCGCAACAATCCTTTCAGCCTGACAGTTGACCGCTTGTCGTTTCTGAACGCACTGAAACGTGTGGCAATTTTTGTAGAACAGGGACATGGTCTTGTCAAGTTCAAGATAGAGCCAGACAAGATCATACTTAAAGCTCAGGACAACACGCTCTGCACTTCTGGCATTGAAACCGTGCCGTGTTCATTTACAGGTGACGGCATGGTAATAGGTTTCAGCGCTGTGTTTATCATTGATATTTTCTCTACTCTCAAAAGCGATGAAATAGAGGTAAAACTGAGTGACCCTTCGCGTCCTGGCCTGTTCCTGCCAAGCGATAAGAAAGAGGACAGCGAGTTGCTGATGCTGCTGATGCCAATGACTGTCACAGACTTCTGAACGCAATAATGAAATTAAAAATAGACCGTCCGGTTATGTTTTTCGATCTGGAGACTACCGGAACAAGTGTGACCCATGACCGTATCGTCGAGATATCGATGTTAAGGCTTGACCCGGGAGCGGATGAACCACGTGAATGGACCGTGAGACTGAATCCAGGCATGCATATTCCGGAGGAAGCTACTGCGGTGCATCATATAACAGATGAGGATGTCGCCTGCTGCCCGAGGTTTACCGATCTTGCATCCAAGATTGCACAGGCTTTTGCCGGCTGTGACATAGCCGGTTTCAATTCTACGAAATTTGATCTTCCGTTGCTGTGTGAGGAAATGGCACGAGCCTGTGTCAATTTCGACATAACTTCGGCAAGGCTGATCGATGTACAAAATATCTTCCATAAAAAGGAGAAACGTACACTATCGGCTGCTTATAGATTTTATTGTGACAAGGATCTTGAAGGAGCACATTCGGCAAACGCCGATACTCGTGCGACCTATGAGGTGCTTCTCGCGCAACTTGAACGCTATGATGATCTCCCTGTCGATTCAGAAGGACTTGCCAAGTTCTCGGCAATGAACGACTCAGTGGATCTCATGGGAAGATTTGTGAGAGACTCAGCCGGAAATATCGTATTTAATTTCGGTAAATACAAGGGACAGAAAGTAGAGGATGTGCTTAGAAAGTCACCATCTTATTACACCTGGATGATCGAAGGAGATTTTCCTGTCAATACCAAGGCGGTATTGAGTTCGATATACAACCGAATGAGGATGGAACGCAAATAAAATCTGATGGGTATGGGTGCCATTAAAGGGAAAAACATAGTTGTTGGGGTGTGTGGAGGAATCGCCGCATACAAGACTGCGTCGCTTGTAAGACTTTTTGTGAAAGCCGGCGCTGATGTCCAGGTGATCATGACTCCGTCGGCAAAAGAATTCATAACACCGCTTACGATGTCGACATTGAGCCGCCATGCAGTCATAACAGAGTTTTTTACAGCAAATACAGGAGAGTGGCACAGTCATGTGGATCTCGGTCTGTGGGCTGATGCTTTTGTTGTGGCTCCTGCGACTGCCTGCACGATAGGAAAAATGGTTACCGGTGTCGCCGATAATATGCTTGTCACATCATATATGTCGACCCGCGGCAAGGTATTCGTGGCTCCTGCAATGGATCTTGACATGATGTCACACCCTGCTACCCAGCAGAATATATCTGTACTCAAGGATCGAGGCGTGACTGTGATAGAGCCGAGAGAAGGGGAACTTGCAAGTGCGCTTATCGGGAAAGGACGTATGGAAGAACCAGAGGGAATCTTTGAGGCTGTAGAGCGTTTTTTTTCGATAGACAAAGATCTTGATGGCAAGAAAATGCTCATAACAGTCGGTCCGACTTATGAAAAAATCGATCCGGTTAGATTCATAGGCAATTATTCGACCGGAAAGATGGGATGCTGTCTGGCGGATGAGGCAGTAGAGCGTGGAGCCGAAGTCACACTTGTGGCAGGGCCGATGACAGCTTTACCAAAGAATGACGGGATTAAAATAGTAAAGGTAGAGTCGGCAATAGAGATGCTTGCCGCATGTGAAAGCGTGTGGAAAGATTGCGATGCCGCGATTATGGCTGCAGCTGTGGCCGATTATCGTCCTGAAAACTGTGCTTTAGAGAAAATAAAACGAGAGGAAAATGGCATTCAGGAAATCAAGCTTGTGAAAAATCCTGATATAGCCGCCACGCTTGGCCACACAAAAAACAAAGGTCAACTGTTGTGTGGTTTTGCTCTTGAAACCAATAATGAGCGAGAACATGGCACAATGAAGCTTAAGCGGAAGAATCTTGACATGATTGTGGTGAATTCGCTACAGGATGAAGGTGCCGGTTTTGGTGTTGACACAAATATTGTCACGATAATTCATTCAGACGGCAGAGAAATAAAGTATCCTAAAAAGAGCAAGAGGGAAGTTGCAAAGGATGTGATTGACGAGTTGTTTGAATGTAAGAAGTAAAAGAAATCCTAAATGGGAGTTTTGAAGGGGAAGTTGTGGCTGTTGGCCGGTCTTACAGTCGGGACAGCGTCGGGGCAGGAACTTAATTGTCGTGTGGAGTTTAATGTCGATCAAGTAGAAGTATCAGTCAGGCCGACTGTCGAGTCTTTGCAGTCGATCGTGTCGGACTACATGAATACGACAAGTTTTACCGATAAAAGTTTTTCTCCACAAGAAAAAATAGACTGCCGACTTTTTGTCGCAGTAAAATCCTGTGTTGAAAATAATTTTACGGTAGATCTGCATGTTCAGTCATCACGTCCGGTCTATAATTCGACTTATACAACACAACTTGTGAATTTTAAGGAAAAAGATCTGAAGTTCACTTACAATACCGGCGAATCACTGATATTTTCACATGTCTCGACAGATAGTCAACTGACTTCGGTACTGGATTTCTATGCTTATCTTATTCTTGCAATGGATTTTGACAGTTTCTCAAGACGTGGGGGAGAAGAATACTTCAGACAACTTGACAGGATTGTTCAGATCGGGCAGAGCTCCGGAGTAAAAAGGTGGCGGCAATATGACAGTCCGACGAGCCGTGGAGCAATATTATCGGCATGGACAAATCCGGCAACCTCATCATTGCGGGATCTTAACTATAGCTATCATCGGGAAGGGCTTGATGTAATGTCGGCAAATCAGGAGATCGGACGGAGGATGATATCGGAAAGCCTAATCAAAGTTCTGTCGGATGTTCATGATGTCAATCCGATGAGTGTAGGACTTACAATGTGGCGTGATTCAAAGCTGGACGAAACAGTAAGCATTTATGTGCATGATGCCACTGAAGGAAAACAGATGGCAAATCTGCTTAAAGAGATATTTCCATCGGATATTGAAACAATAAATCGAATAGAGCACAGATGATTTCTGGAATGATATATTTTTCTACAAATCCAGGATGGTACGAGACAATATTGCTTGCTATCGCCTGGTCGATGCTTTTGCTTGGTCTGTGGCCGTTAAGCTTTCTAATGCGTCCGCGCCGCCGTCAGCAAAAACTCAAGGATGAAATTTCTATTCCGTCGGGAGGCTGGCCAGGTGTTTCGGTGGTAATATACAGTAGAGATGAGGCGACCGCTCTTGAACAGTTGCTTGAGAAGTTGTTTGTACAGGAATATGATGGAGAGTATGAGATAATAATAGCCAACGACGGACGGAATGCATGTTCGTGCGATGTTGTGAATCGCCTGCTTCCTAAGTTTCCGAATATGCGTGTCACATTTGTTCCGGATGAGGCGCGTAGCCTGTCGCGTAGAAAAATGGCTTTTACACTCGGAATAAAAGCCGCAAAACATGATATTGTGATTTTGACTTATGCTGATGCGCTTATCAGTTCGACAAAGTGGATCGCATCGATTGCTTCATGTTTTGAGCCGGATAAAGATGTAGTTGTCGGGCCGGCTATTCCCAAAAAATTATATGGAAGGGGATTGCCGAGGATGATGCGTCGGCTGGATCTTGAACTTACAACCCTTACATGGGTTTCAGCGGCGTTGGGCGGAAATGTATTCAGAGGTGAGGGGCATAATCTGGCATTCAGAAAGAAGATTTTTTTTGATCATAAAGGTTATTCGCGGACACTTAATCTGCATTACGGGGATGATGACCTATTTGTGAATGAGATTGCAGACAAAGAAAATACGGCGGTAAACATAAGTACGTACGGATTGGTGAAAATCGACTGGCGTTCTCCACGACACATGATGAAGGATGTGCTGTCACGCAGGCTTTACACAACACGCCGACTTGGCCGAGCTTCGAGATCTCTTACATCTTTACTTGTATGGACTACCTGGATTAATTTTCTTGCAGTTGCTGCCGCTTTGTCGCTTTACTTCAGTAACGGGTATGTGCTGGCAGGTGCCGCTGTCTCGATTTTTGTAAACTGGATCATGGTATCTATATGTCTGAGCCGTGCAGGAAAATTTCTCAGACTCCGTATGCCGTTAATCTGGCTTGTTCCATCCCTGATGCTACGTCCGGTACTTAGTCTGAAAAGCAGAATGCGTATGGCGAAAAACAGGTCCACTAATTTTACCTGGCAAAAATTGCAGTAAGGAGAACAAATAGATGGATAGTAAACGTTATAATCAGAGATTAATAAAAATTTCTTTATGAGTAAGAACGAGAAATCAGTGAAAAGCACTTTGCTTGACCGACGTAGTATAAGACGGTATGAGCGTGAGACAATACAAGAAGAGGATCTTCAATTTATCTTTGATGCAATAAGAAATACACCTACAAGTTACAACGGGCAGCAATTCAGTGTGATTGACGTTGCCTCACAGGAAAAGAAAGAGGCTCTCTACGGTATTATCGGACAGAAGCAGATAAAGACCTGCAATCACTTCCTTGTATTCTGCATGGATTATAACAAAATATCTAAACTCGCAGTTGCAAAGGGTGTTGATATGCCGCCGTTTACAGACACAATGGATGGTGTGACAATAGGTATAATCGACGCTTCTCTTGCGATGATGAGCGCTATGGTCGCAGCAGAATCATGCGGATTTGGAACAAATGCGATCGGATATGCACGCACTGCCAACCCAAAGGCCGTGTCGGAGATATTGAATCTTCCTAAAGGTGTATTTGTTGTGTGCGGCCTTGCAATCGGAGTGCCTCGTGAGATGCCGGATCTAAAACCCAAAATGCCATTGTCTGCTATCATACATCAGGACTGCTATTCGGAAGATAGTCTTGTCGAGACACTTGCCGCATACGATGAAGATGTAAAGAAATACAATGCAACAAGAGAGGGGGTAAAGACTGACAATGACTGGCTTAACCATATTCTCGGCTATTACAGTGAGGCATGTAAATATGAAATACTGAAAGCATTGAAGGAACAGGGATTTGATGTGAAGAAGTAAATATCCTCAATTTTTATATCAGACAGGCAGAGAGTAACCTTATGTAGATGACACTCTCTGCTTGTTTTTGTGTTTTATAGCATCTGTCAGTGTTACGCAGAGTATTGATTTAATCTTAATTTAGCAAATCCAATCATCAAGGAAAAAAGGTACAATGGAAAAAGAATCATCGACACAAACCAATCGTGTCAAATATCTGGATTTGGCAGGTGGAATTTTGATAATATGGGTAATGATTTATCATGCTTTATCAAACTGCCGGGTATTCGGTCCGGTTGATCCACGTGTGGCACTGCCGTGGCTGACATTCGCAATGCCTTGGTTCTATTATAAGTCCGGACAATTGTTTAAGGGCCGGAACTATTAAAGATGGGCTGAAAAATGATTTCAGAAAACTGGTGACTCCTTTTCTGAAATGGTCATTGCTGGGCTATGCCCTCTATCTGACATATCAAATCATTGATGGTGCGGTTTCATTTAAAACTTGTGTCGAGAGTCCGTTCGGCATGTTGTATAAATACGGCTGCATGCCTATATGTATTCCAGCATGGTTTGTAATGTCATTGTTTTTCGTGCGTGTGATTTCCCGCTATCTGTTGCAAAAGCATGTTTCTCCGATAATAATAATTATAGCAGGAGTGGCTATAGGGTATGTGCTAAACACACATGATGACCCGATGATACCATACTTTGTCATGAATGTATCCATGGGGCTGGTGTTCTTTATGATAGGAAATAAATACGGTCATTTGGAGCGAAACTACAAGATAGTTGCCGCCTGCTCTCTGGGATATATTCTGTTTCTGATTACCGTTCCGTCAATTGTCGGCCATCACCGCAATGTGCTTCTATCAGGTTATTATCTTCTTTGGCCTTTATATGCCTATTGTGGCATAGTTGTATTCAATAATGTGTGCAGGTGGATAGAGATGTCGCTTTCGGAGCGCGCTTTCGGATTCCTGCGCCCGTTGACTTTTGTGGGTGAAAGTACGATGATCCTGCTTGTATCACATGGGCTTATATATACTTCGGTTGTACGTTATTCGACATATCCTGCATGGACAACAGTAGGCATTATCCTTGCACTGTATATATTACTGCTTACTCCACTTGCTTTGTATAAATACAAAAAATCGATTGTCAGGTGATAAAATAGTGGCATTATAAAAAACAGAAGATGTGCATGATTCGCACATCTTCTGTTTTTTATGTTTTAATACGGTAATATATTACATGGAGTAGGCGTTGAATCCACCATCGACAACAGCAACGGTGCCTGTGACAAATGCCGACGCGTCGGAAATAAGATAGTGGATTGTGCCACATAATTCTTCCGGGTCTCCGAAACGTCCAAACGGTGTCTGGCGTATCACGTCGTTGCCTCTTTCGGTAAGTGATCCGTCGGGATTTGTCAGCAATGAGCGGTTCTGGTTGGTGAGGAAAAAGCCAGGAGCAATTGCATTGACACGAATTTTGGCGGTGAATTTTTTTGCTACTTCAGTGGCCATATATGCAGTGAAATTAGATATTCCCGCCTTGGCGGCAGAGTAACCAATAACGCGTGTCAGCGGCCGGAATGCCGACATCGATGAAAAGTTGACTATTGCGCCTTTACCGGATTCAACCATAGGACGAAGAAAAACTTTGGTCGGAATAACCGATCCGGTAAGGTTTAGGTCTATGACTCTACGGAAGTGCTCCGGATCAATATCGAAAAACGTTTTATCAGGTGGTATGACAGCTCCCGGCATATTGCCTCCCGCAGCATTGAGTAAAGCGTCGATGCGTCCATATCGAGCCATAATCTCATCGCAGTTGGCCTGTACTTTATCTATATCAAGCACATCGGTTGTGAGAAACATAGCTTCACCACCGTCGGCTTTGATCTCCTTTACAATTTCATTGCCTTCATCGGCCCGACGACCAAGTAGTACTACCTTAGCTTTTTGTGCTGCCAAATATTTGGCAATACATTTTCCGAGGACTCCAGTACCGCCGGTAATGACCACAACGTGGTTGGAAATGTCAAAAAGGTTGTTCATGATCAGAAAAAAGTTTTAAGGTTCAGTTTTTGTTTTGAGACAGATATCGGTTGACTGTTGCAATAACACCGTCAATTTGGCCGAGCGCAAACATGCGACCGTGAAAAGAATATCCTGCATTATAGTTTTTATCAGCATCATCCAGCATCAGACGTCCGTGATCGACGCGCATCGGGAGGCCGGGGTTTATGGTCTCGAAAGTGTTTACAAGGGATATTATGTCAGCTCTGCCGCCAAGGTGGCTTGCCTCCCTGAAATCACCATCGGGCAGGATCTCGCAACTACGCAAATGGACAAACCATGTGCGTCCTGCAAATCGACGTGCCATCTCAGGCACATTGTTCTGGCTACCGGCACTCAATGATCCGGCGCAGAATGTTAGGCCGTTGTGGGAATCTGGAACAGCATCGAGCATCCACTCGATGTCGTCGGCACTCGAAACTATACGCGGAAGCCCAAGAACCGGCATTGGCGGATCATCGGGGTGAATGCACATATGTATGTCATATTCACAACATACAGGCATTATGGCCTCAAGAAAATATTTTAGATTTTCCCGGAGTTGATCCTTTCCGATGCCGTCATAAAGATTAAGTAACTGCCGGAATTTTTCAAGCGGGTTGTCCTCTTTTCCTGTAATGTTTCCGTTTACGAAACCTTGTGTCCTGATTATGATATTTTCTACAAGACGGGCATCGTCATCGGCGGTCATGGATGTTTTCAGTGTCTCAACACGCTGCAGCGTGGATGCATCCCAGTCGTCAGCCGCATTATTGCGTTTCAGAAGGTAAATGTCGAAGTAAGCAAACTCCGCACGGTTGAAGTATAATGATTTTGTGCCGTCGGGGTTGGCATACTCAAGATCGGTGCGTGCCCAGTCGAGCACTGGCATGAAGTTGTAACAGACAGTGCGCACACCTGCTTTACCGAGATTACGGAGGCTCTCGATGTAGTTACCTATAAGCTCATCGCGTCGCGGACCGGCATATTTGATTTCCTCGCTTACCGGCAGGCTTTCGACTACGCTCCATCGCAAGCCTCTGGACTCGATGTAGTGTTTCATCTTGCTTATTTCATCGAGAGGCCAGATTTTACCGTTGGGGATATCATGGAGGGCCGTAACTATACCTTCGACACCTATCTGACGGAGGTTTTCAAGGGTGATTATGTCGTTCGGACCAAACCATCTCCATGTTTTTTCCATCATATCTGTTTCAAAATTTAAAGTAGTTTTTTGCGTTGAAGTAGGAAATGTCGCTAACCATGGCGGCTACACGAGGAAATTCCTGAGCGGGAATAAGGCCGCGCTCTATATCGTGTCCGATCATGTCGCAAAGAATGCGTCGGAAGTAGGCGTGACGCGGATAGGAGAGGAACGAACGTGAGTCGGTGAGCATACCGATAAAGCGACTAAGCAGACCTTGATTAGAAAGTGCATTCATCTGGTTTTGCATACCGGAAATATGGTCGTTGAACCACCATCCTGAGCCAAACTGCATCTTTCCGGGAAAACTCCCGTCCTGAAAATTAGCGATCATGGCAGCAACCCAGACATTGTCGGCAGGATTCAGGTTGTAAAGAATGGACTTAGCAAGCTGTTCCGACTGGTCGAGTGCATTAAGGAACGATGCAATTGCAAAAGCGCATCGATAATCGCCTATTGTGTCGAAACCGGTGTCAGGCCCAAGTACACGAAATGCACGGGTGTTGACGTTGCGCATCGGTCCGAAGTGGAATTGCTGTACCCATCCGCGTCGGTAGTTCATTCGGCACAGCTCAAGTAGAATAGCTGTCTGCAACTTTTCACTTTGATCCGGCTGGAGTCGGGTGCCTGATCTCACGGAGTTGAATATCGCTTTGATTTCAGTATCACTGGCCAAACAGTAGGGGAATGCTGTAAGCCCGTGGTCGGCAAGCCTACAACCGGCAGCGTGAAAAAAGTCATGGCGTCGTTGCAGTGCCTCAATTAAAGAATCATAATCAACTATATCGATTCCGCTTACTTCGGACAGTCTGTCAAGGTAACTATTGTAGACAACAGGATCTCCTATATTCGCTGCATTATCGGGACGCCATGTCGGCAGCACTTTTGTAGAAATGTCTGACTCTTCGATCTGTCGATGATATCGGAGATCATCAACAGGGTCATCGGTTGTGCAGACGAGTTCCACATTGTAATGCCGCATGAGTCCTACTGGAGTCATATCGGGCTGGCGAAGCCGCTCGTTACAACGTTCGAAAATCTCACGTGCCGATTCAGGGTTAAGAACAGTCTCTATTCCAAATGCAGTGGATAGCTCAAGGTGTGTCCAATGGTAAAGAGGATTGCGGAATGTACGAGGAACGGTCTCTGCCCATTTCTGGAATTTTTCCCATGGAGAAGCATCTCCAGTTATGTATTTCTCATCTATTCCGTTGGCTCTCATCGCTCTCCATTTATAGTGGTCGCCACTGAGCCAAAGGTCGGTGATAGATTCAAAAGGCTTGTTTTCGGCGATCTCTTTTGGCGAGAGATGACAATGGTAATCTATTATAGGCAGATTTTCGGAATGCTCATGATAAAGCTTCCTGGCAGTCTCGGTGTAGAGGAGAAAATCGGGGGTAATAAATGGCTTGCTCATTTCAATACTACGAGTTTGTAACGAGGAACAAGAATTTTCATGATTGTCCAGCTGAGAAGGTAAGCGAAACCGGCAATAAGGAACACAATCATGTATCCGGCGTTTTTACCTTCAAATCCGAGGAAGTGAAGTCCTACTCTCTCAGCATAGACAAATAGCTGTCCGGCACCATAGTTGCTGGCAAAGCTTCCGAGACCGCTCGCCAGTCCGGCCGCTCCAGTCACGCTTGCGATGACATGTTTAGGAAACATGTCGCTGATGACTGTGAATACATTGGCACTCCAGCTCTGATGTGCCGCTGCCATTATGCCGATGATAACCACCGGGAACCATAGCGATATCTCGCCGAGTGGCATCACACCTATGCCGACAATAGGAAAAATCGCGTAGATCAGGAGTGCTTTCATTCGTCCGGCATAAGGATCAAGTTTGTTTTTCTCGATAAAATATGTTGGCAGATAACTTGCCCAAAGCGACAGCATCGAGATAAGATATATTGTAAAGACGGCCATCATGCCGGTAAACGATGAAGAAGAGTAACCGTAGATGTCGTTGATGAATGCCGGCGCCCAGAACAAAAGGAACCACCATACGGAATCTGGCAGGAATCTGCCGAATATGACAGCCCATGTCTGGCGGTAGGTGAATGGACGGAGGAAAGATATTTTTTTCTGCGTGGCAGCATCTGTTTTGACGTTATCGCTGTCGGCGGACTCGATTTTTGCATCCTGTTCTATATAGGCAAGCTCTTCAGCGTTTACACGAGGATTTTCTTCAGGCTTGCGGTAAGTGAATACCCAGGCTCCCATCCAAATAAATCCGAGCGCACCGATAAGAATGAATGCAGCTTCCCATCCATATTTTTCGGCGAGTGTGGGAATAAGGAACGGAGCTACAAGAGGACCTATCTGCGCACCGGAATTAAATATGCCTGTGGCAAATCCACGGTCTTTCTTCGGAAAATACTCGGCAGTCGCTTTGATGGAGCAGGGGAAGTTTCCGCCTTCACCCAATGAAAGAATACATCGTGCGGCAACAAACAGCCATACACTTACCGATGTTATTGCAAAAGCAGCACCGGATATGTCACTCACAGCCTGAAGGTGCTCCCTGGCAACATTGAATGAAAGTGTCCACTGTCCAGTGACAATGCCGTCGGTAAGTATTCCGCACAATCCATGGAGGCAAGCACCTAAGGACCATATACCTACTGCCCATAGATAACCGCGCTTTGTGCCGACCTTATCGACAAAGCGTCCGGTGATCAACATGGCTATTGCATAGACAATAGAGAATACGCCGGTAATGAGTCCGTAATCGGCATCGGTCCAGTTGAACTCGGGGGCAATAAAGTTTTTCCAAGTAAGAGAGAGTACCTGCCGGTCAAGGTAGTTGACTACGAGGGCAAGCCAAAGCATTGAACATATTACCCAGCGGTAGTTAGTCATTTTCTGAGTGGCGGTGTCATTCATGGAGGATATTCGTTTTAAGGTGTTGTGTATTTCGATATAATGGCAAGTGCCTCACGGCATCGGTCGGTGATGTATTGCCAGTCGCAGGCGTTGATGCGGTCTTTGGGAAACAGTTTCGATCCCATGCCTACGCAATAGACCCCGGCCTTGAACCATGCCGAGAGATTTGCTTCGGTAGGCTCAACTCCGCCTGTTACCATCAGTTTGCTCCAAGGCATAGGCGCCATGATGCTTTTGACGAAATCAGGACCAAGCACGTCTCCCGGAAAAACCTTGCAGAGCGTGCATCCGGCCTGCTGCGCCACACCGATCTCGGTGACGGTGCCACAGCCGGGTGAATAAGGTATGCACCGGCGGTTGCACATTGCGGCGATTTCGTTATTGAAAAGCGGCCCGACAATGAAATCGGCTCCGTGCATGATGTAGGATGACGCTGTTGGGGCGTCGATGACCGATCCAACGCCGAGAGCAAGATCGGGACACTCACGTGCAGTGAATCGACGCAGGACGGAGAATACTTCATCGGCAAAGTCTCCGCGGTTGGTGAACTCAAAGACGCGCACTCCACCGTCGTAGCATGCCTTGACAACCTTGCATGCCGTATCGGGATCGGCATGATAGAACACGGGTATCATGCGGGTGCTGCGTATGCGGTCGTAGACCGCAAATGAATCTAATCGTGACATATAGATTTCTGCTGATTACAAGATGATCAACGGCTCACTCTGCCGCTTGAATCGCCATCGACGAGGCGCTGCACCTCGGATGCCGTGACGAGGTTGAAGTCGCCGTGTATGGTCTGCTTGAGTGCAGACGCGGCTACTGCGAACTCGAGAGCCTTGTCCATGGGCATGCCTGTGACCAGTCCGTGGATTAATCCGCCGGAGAATGCGTCTCCTCCGCCCACACGGTCGACTATCGGGTCGATATCGTAGCGGCGTGACTGGTAGAATGTCGTGCCGTCATAGATCATTGCCTTCCATCCATTGTGTGATGCGGAGTATGACTCGCGCAGAGTGGATGCGATATGGCGGAATCCAAACTCCGAGGCCATCGCCTTGAATATAGCTTTGTAGCCGTCGGCATTGGTCTTGCCGCCGGTAATGTCGGCGTCGGGTTTGAAGCCGAGGCACAACTCGGCGTCTTCCTCGTTGCCTATGCACACATCGACATATTTCATAAGTGGCCGCATGACCTCCTGAGCTTTTTCTGGTGTCCAGAGCTTTTTGCGGAAATTAAGGTCTACAGAGACGGTGACTCCATGCCGACGCGCAGCCTCACATGCTACGCGGGTTATTTCGGCCGCTTTATCAGATATAGCCGGAGTAATTCCACTCCAATGGAACCAGTCGGCACCTTGCATGATTTCGTCAAAATCAAAATCGTCAGGATCAGCCTCGGCCATAGATGAGCCAGCACGATCATAGATTATATTTGAAGGACGCATTGAAGCTCCGGTCTCGCAGTAATATATACCTACCCGTTTACCTCCTCGTATGATGCGGGAAGTGTCAACTCCCAATCTGCGCATACTGTCGACCGCAGCCTGCCCGATCTCATGGGAGGGGAGTTTTGAAACAAATACCGCATTATGGCCATAGTTGGCACAACTTACAGCGACATTGGCCTCTCCGCCGCCAAAAATCAACCGAAAATAGTCTGCCTGAGAAAATCTGAGGAATCCTTCAGGAGAAAGACGCAACATAATCTCGCCAAGAGTGACAACTTTACCCATAGTCAATGATAAAATAGGGGTTACAATAATCGTGTTTACGCAAATTTAATGAAACAGGAAGAATAAAAGTTTAGAAATAGGTTAAAGAAAAATATTTCATGATATGTTTTGTAAATATGATTTAAAGCCGTAATTTTGCGCCCGGTAAAGAAAACCATTACAAAACCATAAATTTAAACAAACACAATGGCAACAAAAATCAGATTGCAGCGTCATGGTCGCAAGAACTATGCGTTCTATCCCATTGTTATCGCCGACAGCAGAGCGCCACGAGATGGCAGATTTATCGAGCGAATTGGCAGTTACAATCCTAACACCAATCCCGCTACGGTAACGCTGAATTTCGAAAGGGCTTTGTATTGGGTGAATGTTGGCGCTCAGCCTACAGATACTGTACGTCGTATCCTTTCTCAGGAAGGCGTGATGCTGATGAAGCATCTTCAGGGCGGTGTGAAGAAAGGCTCGTTTGACGAGGCTGAGGCCCAGAAGCGTTTTGAGGCTTGGAAAACTTCGAAGCAGGCTCGTATAGATGCCCAGAAGTCAAGCATGGCCGACAAGGCAGAGCAGGCCGCCAAGCAGCGTCATGAGGACGAGGTAGCAAAGAATAATGCAAAGGCTGAAGAAGTAGCCAAAAAGAAGGCTGAAATCGCAGCTGCCAAGGCTGAAGCAGAAGCAGCCGCAAATGCAGAGGCTACAGAATCGACCGAAGAAGCTCCTGCTGAATAAAAGTTGTGAGGCTGTTTTTCTGAAAGATGGCAGCCGAATCAAGCATGTAGGAAAAGAAAAAACGGCCGGGCGAATGCTTATGGACGCTGAGAGGCGTGAATGTGTGAGTTTTCCCGGCCGTTTTCTTTTTGCAATTTGGTCGTCGTGAGGTAGGCCGGAGATCATAGGAGATTTCATTGCTGAAATGGATGATTCTGTAATTCCGCAGGAATCCGGCCTGAATTCAACCTTCAGAATAAAATGTTTCAAGCTTTTACATGTGATTTATGCAGATGGGAGAGTGCGGTATTTTACAGTTCTCTCATAGCATTGTAGAAGTCTGTGAAAAATACAGCAATAGCTGAATAATACTATATAATTTTCGATAATATCATTTACCTGTTCAATTGTAGTAAAATGAACGAAGATCTACAGGAACTTATAGCAAAATTGGTCTATAAAACAACGGATGAGACCGGTTGGGCTCCACAGAATAAACTTGGACAACATCTTGCCCGCATCGGGCGGTCGGTCAAGGAGCTTGGCTACGAAAAAATGAGCGGCTTTTTTCAGGATCATACTGATCGTTTTCAGGTGGAAAAGGATGAGCATGGTCTGCCTATCGTGAAACTGCTTGGAGAGGCTCCCGCAATGGGAGGGCTTGATGAAGAGGAAATGATGCGCCCGGGTTATTTCCGTGGTCCGCGTCCTCAGATGCAGCCACGTATGCCGCGTTATCAGCAGGGGGGATATATGAAACCGTCGTATGGAATGGGACAGCAAGGATATAACGCTTACGGAATGAATTTCCGCAGAGGTATGTACAATGATCAGCGACATGACATGTACAACAAGCGGCGTCCTGAGCAGCTCTCACTTTTCCGTTGGGCTTTTTTCCCCGACCGTGAGGAATGGCTGCAAATGCTGGCTGATCTTGCAATGCCACAGGTATGGCAATATGAGGTTGCCGATGAGCAGCATCCAAATCCAGCGCTTTTTGACTATCTGAGAGATGTGTTCCGTCGCTTGCAGCTTGAGGGCAAAGTGCTCGAAAGCCATGCAGAGGGTCTCGCATTATTTAATACCGGTCTTGTAGACAGGGAAGAACAGCGTCCGATATACGCTGTATTCGGCCGTAATCCTAACCGCAACCGTCAGCCTTGGCTTTTTCAGGAATTCTTCCTGTCGAGCGCTCCGCTTCTTGCCATGGCATCACAGGCCCATGTATCGGATGACATCTGCGATTCCGAGTATGCTGAGGATATTGACGAAACAGACGAGGTAGAATAAATCCCGGTAACCCTAAAAATATGCAAAGGGGATGAACATGTGGTGTAACTCCGCGGTGTCATCCCTTTTGGCATTCATGAATATAGCCGTTATGAGTGGCAAGTGTCAATTTCTCCATTGCACTCATCTTCTTTTTTATTAAATTTGTCAACCGTGAGGATTGCCAAATAGCGTCCTAAAGATAGAATAATGAAAATAATCAGAACCGTTGGCGATTTGCGCAAATATGTCGTTGATGCTCATGACTCAGGAAAGAGTATAGGGCTTGTACCGACTATGGGAGCGCTTCATGCCGGTCACATGTCTCTGATGCATAAAGCACGTAAAGAGAACGATGTGGTTGTAGCAAGTGTGTTTGTGAATCCTACACAATTCAACAATGCGCAGGATCTGAAAACTTATCCACGCACGGAGTCTGCTGATGTCGCGCTTCTTGAAGATGCCGGTGTTGATGCAGCGTTTATACCGAGTGTCGAGGAAGTTTACCCAGAACCCGACACCCGGGTGTTTGACCTCGGAAAAGTAGCGGAAGTCATGGAGGGTAAGATGCGGCCTGGACACTTTAACGGTGTGGCTCAAATCGTGAGCAAGCTGTTTGGGTGGGTTAGCCCTGACCGGGCATATTTTGGAGAAAAGGATTTTCAACAGATCGCTGTCATCAAAAAAATGGTGCAGCTCGAGGGTTTCGACATAGAGATTGTTGATTGCCCGATCTGTCGTCATGACGATGGTCTGGCTATGAGCAGCCGTAATGTACGTCTGACCGAGGAGCAACGTTCCATAGCGCCAAAAATCCACAAGGTATTGACAGATAGCCTGAAGTGGGCAGAAGAACATTCGCCGCAGGAAGTTAAACAGATGGTTGCGGATACTCTCAATGGAGTTGAATGGCTCGAAACGGAGTATTATGAGATTGTTGACTCTCTGTCGATGCAGCCTATTGAAAAGTGGGAGGATGTCGACAAGAAATCGGGAGCTGTAGCTGTCGGTTGTGTGACCGTCTATTGTGGCGATGTGAGACTTATCGACAACATAAAGTACGTAAACAAATAAAAAGATTATCCGGAACCCCGCCGGGGAAATTCCGGTATAAAACAAAGCAGCAATCATGCAGATTCAGTTGCTCAAATCAAAGATTCACCGTGTGACGGTGACAGACGCATGTCTGGACTATATAGGCAGTATCACTATAGATGCCGACCTGATGGATGCGGCAGGCATACTGCCTGGCGAGCGTGTCTACATTGTGAATAATAACAACGGAGAGCGCTTTGACACATATACGATCGCTGGAGAACGCGGAACCGGAACAATATGTCTGAACGGCGCAGCGGCCCGAAAGGTACAGCGAGGAGATATAGTGATCATATTAAGCTATGTGTCTCTTACTCCGGAGGAGGCTAAAAGCTGGGAGCCTAAAGTGATTTTCCCCGATACTGCAACAAACCGCCTTAAATAACAGAAATGTTTGAGAATTTAACCGAGAAACTTGAACGGAGTTTCAAAGTCCTAAAAGGACAAGGCCGAATCACGGAAATCAATGTAGCCGAAACACTTAAAGAGGTGAGAAAGGCTCTGCTTGATGCCGACGTAAACTTCAAGGTGGCAAAGACCTTTACCGATACAGTGAAGGAAAAAGCTCTGGGACAGAACGTGATAAACGCTCTACAACCGGGTCAGCTGATGGTGAAGATCGTGCGTGATGAGCTTGCCACATTGATGGGCGGAGAAGCTTCGACGCTTAATCTTGGCGGGAATCCGACAGTGATTCTTATGTCGGGTCTGCAAGGCTCGGGAAAGACGACATTCTCAGGAAAGCTTGCAAAAAAGCTGAAAAGTGAAAAGGGACGTCGACCTCTTCTGGTGGCATGTGATGTGTATCGCCCGGCTGCCGTAGAGCAGCTAAAAGTGCTTGCCGGTCAGATCAATGTGCCTGTATACTCAGAGGAGGGCAACAAGAATCCGGTCGAGATCGCTAAAAACGGCATCTCTTACGCCAAGGACAATCATCTTGATCTCGTAATCATAGACACGGCCGGTCGTCTTGCTGTGGATGAGGAGATGATGGATGAGATCGAACGCATAAAGAAGGCGGTTAAGCCGCAGGAAACTCTTTTTGTGGTTGACTCGATGACCGGACAGGATGCTGTGAATACCGCACGTGAGTTTAATCAGCGTCTTGATTTCGACGGAGTCGTTCTGACCAAACTTGACGGTGATACTCGTGGCGGTGCGGCACTCTCGATCAGAACAGTGGTCGACAAGCCGATCAAATATGTCGGTATGGGCGAGAAGCTCGAGGCTCTTGACATATTCCATCCCGACCGCATGGCCGACCGCATTCTCGGTATGGGTGACATCGTGTCGCTTGTAGAGAAGGCCCAACAGCAATTTGATGAGAAGCAGGCCCGCGAAATGCAGCGGAAGATTGCCAAAAATCAGTTTAACTTCAATGATTTTATGGCACAGATACAGCAGATCAAAAAGATGGGTAATCTGAAAGATCTTGCTGCAATGATACCGGGCATGGGTAAAATGCTTAAGGATGTGGATATCGATGACGATGCATTCAAGGGTATTGAGGCTATCATCAATTCCATGACGGCAAAGGAGCGAGAGAATCCGCAGATAATCAATGTGAGCCGTCGACAGCGTATTGCCAAAGGTTCGGGCACATCGCTTCCAGAAGTGAATCGTTTGCTCAAACAGTTTGAGGAGACGCGCAAGATGATGAAAGTCGCCGCCACAATGAAGAATCCAATGCAGATGATGCGAAACATGCGTCGCAGATAAACATAATCAAGTAACAGATATGCCAACAATAATCGACGGAAAAAAAACCTCGGCTGAAATAAAGCAGGAAATTGCTCAGGAAGTTGCCGCTATATTGAAAAACGGGGGAAAACAACCTCATCTTGCTGCTATACTTGTAGGTCATGACGGTGGAAGTGAAACATACGTAGCCGCTAAGATACGTGCATGTGAGGAGTGTGGCTTCAAGTCGTCGCTTATCAGATTTGAGGCAGATGTGACAGAGGATATTCTTCTTTCGGAAATAGCCAGGCTGAACGCCGATGATGACGTTGACGGTTTTATCGTACAGTTGCCATTGCCCCGTCACATAGACGCAGATAAGGTTATTCAGGCTATTGATGTCAGAAAAGACGTGGATGGATTCCATCCGATAAATGTCGGTCATCTGATGATTGGTCTTCCTGGACTTCGTCCAGCCACTCCTGCCGGTATCATGGAACTTCTACGACGTTACAATGTGCCTGTGAAAGGTGGCCGTGCCGTAGTGCTCGGACGTAGCAATATAGTGGGCAAGCCGATGGCGATGATGCTTATGCAGAAAGGGGAGAATGCCGATGCCACAGTGACCGTATGCCACAGCGGTACTAAAAATATCAAGGAAATATGTCGTGAGGCAGACCTTATCGTGGCAGCGCTTGGTGTACCCGGATTTCTGACCGCAGACATGGTTAAGGATGGAGTTGCAATAATCGACGTGGGCACCACACGTGTGCCGGATGAAAGCCGAAAGAGCGGATTTAGACTTTGCGGTGACGTTGACTACGAGAATGTTGCTCCCAAGTGCAGCTTTATCACACCTGTACCTGGTGGTGTCGGACCTATGACGATCGTGTCGCTGATGCAGAATACGCTTAAAGCGGCAAAGAACCGAAGTGTATAAAAGGGGAGATGCTACAGTTTTTAGTATCAGATAAAAATCTGTGCTATACTCCTGTTCAGCAAGCTGAAATTGCTATCGCAGGCGGGTGCAGATGGATACATATTCCGTCTGGATTATCACAGACTGAACTTGACGTCATAGAGAACAGGTGCCGTGATGCGGGTGTGTTTCTTACTATTGACGATGACGAGGAACTGACTAACAAACGTCGATTTCACGGAGTTTTGCTCAATGGCGGTCATGTGAAGCCGGCTTTGGATGTGCGCAGATCGCTTGGCCCTCATGCAGTGGTCGGTGTCGAAGTTGAAGATGCGTCGATATTGCCATCACTGATGAAGGATGATATAGATTATGCCGTGTATGATGTCGACCGAAATGGCTTGGACGAGGCATTTGCATTTGCCTCGGAGAGTGGAAAACGTCATGTGCCTTTGGTGGCAAGGGGCATAAAGCTCACAAAAGATAATGTGATGAACCTGATGAATGCCGGATTCAATGGAGTTCTGACTTCAGGAGAGGTTCTTGATTCCGCTCTTCCAACAGAGGCTGTGAAGTCATTGACAGATGAACTCCACGCCAGATTCTGATAATCTCGAAAGAGGACGAAAGTCTTTGCTCTGGAAAATAGCGATACCGATTGTAATCGGTCTTGCTGTGGTCGTGTGGCTTTTCAGCAGAGAGTTCAGTATCGACGCCCTGCGTGAGATAAGCATCACTCCGGTCACAATTGCAGCTATCGCAGCTGCATTAGTTGCAGTGGGAATGCGGGATTTCGGCATGGCATGGCGTTTCAGAAGCCTGACAGACCGAGAGCTAAAGTGGAGCGCGACATGGCGCACTACTTTTTTATGTGAGTTCACTTCGGCTATTACCCCGTCGTCGGTCGGGGGAAGTGCATTGAGCATGATCTTTCTTAAGCGCGAAGGCATAAACATCGGACGCGCGACAACTCTGACAATGACTATATTGTTTCTGGATGAGTTGTTTTTTGTTATTTTCTGTCCGATAGTCGCTTTAGTCATATCACACAAGTCATTGTTTGATATCGGCACAGGGAAAGGAGGAATGGAGGTCGCGTTCTGGATAGTCTATGGCGTGATATGCGCGTTGACAATAGGGCTGTTTCTTGGAATTTTCATAATACCGAAGGCTGTGAGGCGTCTGCTTGATAAGATGTTTTCCTATAGACTTCTACGCAAATGGCATGATGACGCGGTAAATATCGGTGACAATATGGTATCGACATCACGAGCTATAAAGGAATATAAACTGAGATGGTGGATTGATGCTTTTATTGCAACATGTGTGAGCTGGACCGGCCGGTATCTTGTGGTGAACGCACTCTTCTGGGGATTTGTTCCTGGTGCTGATCAGGCAGTAGTATTCGGCCGGCAGTTTGTTGTGTGGGCTTTACTGATGTTTACTCCGACACCGGGTGGAAGCGGGGTGAGCGAGTGGCTGTTCAAGGAATACTATGGAGATCTTATAGGTTCAGGTGGCGTAGTGATGGTTGTCGCTGTGCTATGGCGTATTCTGACATATTATATCTATCTGCTTATAGGCTTTCTTCTTTTACCATCCTTGTTCAAGAAAAAGAAAAAATGATTGTATTTCCCAATGCCAAAATAAATATCGGTCTTGATATACTACGTCGGAGATCAGACGGATATCATGACATAAGCACTGTAATGTATCCAATCGGTTGGCGGGATATACTTGAGATAGTGCCGTCGGAAAGCGGAATGACGACTTTGACTGTCACAGGAAACCATGTGGATTGTCCTCCTGAAAAGAATCTTGTGATGAAAGCTGTAAGACTACTTGAGGATTTGACGGAAATCCCTGCATCGGATATTTATCTCCATAAAGTGATTCCTGACGGAGCCGGGATGGGTGGCGGCAGTGCCGATGCAGCATTCACACTTATGGCATTGAATGAAATGTATGGTCTTGGTATCAGTCTGGAAGATTTAGTGGATCTTGCCTCTAAGCTTGGCGCCGATTGTCCGTTTTTTATATATAACAAGCCGATGCTTGCCGAAGGTGTAGGTGAAAAACTGTCTAAAGCAGATATTGACCTGAGTGGATGTGGAGTGCTCGTTATAAAGCCTGATTTTTCAATATCGACCGGTGAAGCGTATGGAGGAGTTGTCCCCAAAGAGGCGTCACGACATCTGTCAGACAGGCTGTCGGATGATATTGGCGGGTGGAGAACGAGTGTGAAAAATGCGTTTGTGGAGCATCTGGCAAAGAAGTATCCGGTGATAAATGAAATTACCGTATTTCTGTATGAGAATGGAGCTGTCTATGCTTCGATGACAGGCAGCGGATCGGCTGTATACGGTATATTTGAAAGCAGTGACATGGCGGATGCTGTGAAGAGAGAATGTGAGGAGATCTATAAAGGGTGGCATTTTTATGCCGGCAAACTGTAGTCGCTGAACGTTGTAGGTGCATTTCTTGTTTTAAATGTAAAAAAGATGCACCGACAAAGGTGCATTGGCAATGTTTTTGCTGACAAAGTAAGAAAAGACAATAGCAATATGGGACATAATAAGAACAACCGATTCAACGAGAACAACGAAAAGAAGTGTGGCGAATTTATAAACGAGGAGATGCCTGAAAACGTAGCGATAGATGATGTTGCGGAACAGCCTGAGGAAACCGAGGATATCGCTGTTGCAACAGATGAAAACAGCAATGAAATCGAATCGCTGAAAAACCTTCTCCAGCAGAAAGAAGAGGAAATCGCAAAAGAAAAGAAAGAATATCTTTTCCTGATGGCCGAATTTGATAATTTCAGAAAGCGCACTGTCAAGGAGAAATCGGAAATTCTGAAGAACGGGGCAGAAAGTGCCATGAAAGGGATACTGCCGATAGTCGATGATTTCGAGCGTGGTCTCGACGCAATAAAGGACACTTCCGATGCAGACACCGTAAAAGAAGGTATGATTCTTATCTATAATAAATTCGTAAAATACCTTGAAAAAAACGGAGTCAAGGCAATGGAGACATCAGGCGCCGACTTTGATCCGGATAATCATGAGGCAATAGCAATGGTGCCTGCCGAAAGTGAGGATAAGCGAAACAAAATCGTAGACACTGTGATGAAGGGTTACACCATGAATGGCAAAGTTATCCGTCACGCAAAGGTTGTGGTAGCCCAATAAGAATCTTCATCCTGACAGAAGTTTAAGATGGCAAACAAAAGAGATTACTATGAGGTGCTCGGCGTCGGGAAAGACGCAAGTGCCGACGAGATAAAAAAAGCATACCGCAAACTGGCTCTCAAGTATCACCCTGACCGTAATCCAGACGATAAAGTCGCTGAGGAGAAGTTCAAAGAGGCTGCTGAAGCTTACGATGTGCTCAGCAATGACGATAAGCGCAAAAAGTATGATCAGTTCGGCCACTCGATGGGTCCGCAGGGCTTTGGCGGTGGCGGCGGTGGATTCTACGGCGCCGGAGGTTTCTCGATGGAGGATATTTTCTCTCAGTTCGGAGACATTTTTGGCGGACATTTCGGTGGTCAGTGGGGAGGAGCCGCCGGAGGCCGGTCGTCTCGTCGTCCACGCCAGCGCAAGGGTGGCGACATACGTATCCGTGTCAAGCTTACTCTTGAGGAAATAGCTAAAGGTGTGACAAAGACGCTCAAGATTCCCACACTCACAAAGTGTGAGTACTGTCAAGGTACGGGCGCCAAAGACGGTACAGCTTTCAAGACTTGTCCTACCTGTCACGGTCAAGGGCGTGTGATCACTACGCAGCAGACGATGTTCGGCGCAATGCAGAGTGAATCGGTTTGTCCTGAATGTGACGGCGAAGGACGCATCATCACATCCACATGCGCTCACTGTCATGGCGAAGGTGTGACGAGAAAAGAGAACGTTGTAAGTTTCAATATACCTGCCGGAGTGCAGGACGGGCAGACTCTTTCTCTTCCCGGAAAGGGTAATGCGGCCCGTCATGCCGGTGTTCCCGGTGATCTTCTTGTTGTGATCGAAGAACAGAAACATCCGGAGCTAATACGCGATGGAAATGATTTGATATATAATCTGATGCTTGATATACCAACGGCCGCACTCGGCGGTTCGGTCGAGGTGCCTACAATTTCAGGCCGGGCACGATTAAAGATTGCACCTGGGACACAGCCTGGCAAGGTATTGAGGTTGCGTGGCAAAGGACTACCGTCGACAGAAGGCTACGGCACAGGTGACGAACTTGTAAATGTGATGGTGTACGTTCCGGAGACTTTGAACGATAAGGAGAAAGCCGCGTTTGAATCTCTGCAAAGCGAGCCCAACATAAAGCCGACAGAAGCGACTAAAAGCCGTCTGTTCAGCAAACTCCGCCATATCTTCGACAAGAAGGAGGAGGCATGATGTTTTTGGAGTACTGGATTCTGACTAAAGTGTAAACTACAGAACACTTTAAAAGATTGCGGTTTCACAGGGCAATTCTATAATATTTAATTAACTTTGTAATTACAGAGCGCTATCACATACATAAATAAACAGTGCGCTTCAATAAAACCAAATGACAGAAAACAAAGATCTCGATAAACTAATAGTAGAGGGAATACAGGAACGTAAGGGTAAGGGCATTACCCATGTTGATCTTTCGGAAATAGAGGGATCAGGAGTTGACCGGTTCATAATATGCGAGGGAACGTCGTCGATGCATGTCTCGGCTATTGCCGACAGCATACGCGAATATGTGCAGAAGGAAGGAGGCATCAAGCCGTTCAACTACGACGGTTACAAAAATTCGCAGTGGATTGTGATTGACTACGGCAGTGTGCTTGTACATGTCTTTATTCCGGAAATGCGTCAGTTGTACAATCTTGAGGAACTCTGGAGCGACGGCCAGGTGACTGAGATACCAGATATAGACTAATCATCAGCTATCAAACGATATAAATGATACCAAAGACACCCAAGAAAAAACGGACTATCAAATTCAGCATGTATTGGATGTATGCTGTAATATTGGTGTGTCTGGCCGGGCTGCTTTATCTTGATGACAATACCATAACGAAGGAGGTCAGCTATTCCGACTTTGAAAATTATGTGTCGTCGGGGGGAGTGAAGAAGATTGTGGTTTTTTCAAAGAAATCACAGGCCGAAGGATTCCTGACAGATTCTTTGGCAAGAACTCTGTTTCATGAGTCGCAGCTCCGTGTCGACGGAAAAGGCATCGCATCGGCAAGAGTCATTGCTGATATACCTTCGGCAGACAAGCTTCAGGATAAAATTGACCAGTGGAAGGCTCAAGGAGTGTTTGACGGCGAGGTTTCCTATGAAAGAGAAAGCGATTTCCTATCCATACTATGGACTTTCGGTCCAGTACTTCTTTTTATCGGATTCTGGATTTTCTTCATGAGAAGAATGTCGGGCCGAGACGGAGGCGGGGGAGCCGGGGGCGTATTCAGTGTGGGCAAATCGAAAGCACAGATATTTGACAAGGATGGACCTGTAAAGGTTACTTTCAAGGATGTGGCCGGATTGTCGGAAGCAAAGACCGAAATCGCTGAAATAGTTGAATTTCTCAAAAATCCCCAGCGGTACACCGACCTTGGAGGTAAAATACCCAAGGGAGCATTGCTCGTAGGCCCTCCCGGAACAGGCAAAACTTTGCTTGCAAAGGCTGTGGCAGGAGAGGCAAATGTGCCGTTTTTCTCGATGTCAGGCAGTGATTTTGTGGAGATGTTTGTAGGCGTCGGAGCATCACGCGTCAGAGATTTGTTCCGCCAGGCAAAGGAAAAAGCCCCATGCATCGTCTTCATTGACGAAATCGATGCAGTAGGACGTGCCCGAGGCAAAAATCCGAACATGGGAGCGAATGATGAGCGTGAAAATACGCTTAACCAGCTTCTTACAGAAATGGATGGCTTTGGCACCAACAGTGGTGTCATAATCCTTGCCGCAACCAACCGTGCAGACATACTCGACAAGGCTCTATTGCGTGCCGGCCGCTTTGACCGACAGATTTATGTGGAGCTTCCGGATCTTAATGACCGTGTGTCCATATTCAATGTGCATCTTCGCGGTATAAAGACCGATGGCAGTGTCGATGTAGACCTTCTTGCTCGTCAGACGCCAGGTTTTTCAGGAGCCGATATCGCCAATGTGTGCAATGAAGCGGCTCTGATAGCGGCTCGTCACAACAAGAATAGTGTGGGGCGTCAGGATTTCATCGATGCGGTGGACCGCATCATCGGCGGTCTTGAAAAGCGTACAAAGATCACTACGGATGAGGAAAAGCGTTCGATCGCTGTACATGAGGCCGGTCATGCCACCGTATCGTGGCATCTGCAATATGCGAGTCCGCTGATCAAGGTTACGATAGTGCCTCGCGGTAAAGCGCTTGGTGCTGCGTGGTATCTGCCGGAGGAACGCCAGATCACCCCGACACAGGCACTTCTTGATGAAATTTGCGCCACATTGGGCGGACGTGCGGCAGAGGAACTTTTCCTGGGACGCATATCGACCGGTGCCGCAAATGATCTTGAGAGAGTGACCAAACAGGCCTATGCAATGGTTGTGTACTATGGCATGAGTCCGAATATGCCTAATTTGTCATATTACGATTCAACCGGTCAGGACTATGGATTCTCAAAGCCTTACAGTAACGAACGTGCCAAACTGATCGACGAGGAGGTATCGAGAATAATAGCAGAACAATATGATCGTGCGAAGTCGATACTGATGGATTATGCCAAGGGACACAATGAACTTGCCGAGGTCCTTATAAAGCGTGAAGTGATCTTCACTGAGGATGTGGAACAAATATTCGGCAAACGACAGTGGGTGTCGAGATCAGATGAGATTCTTGCAGCGAAAAATTTTGCAACATCTTCGGTCAGAAGAATATCGGAAAATACCGGAGCTGATAATGCAGATGCTTTACCTGAACTCCCTCCTATACCTGAAGATACGACCGTAGCGGAGGAGATTACAGAAGATAAGGCTGCTGATCCTCAGCAAGACGGTGAAATTGATGATAACACAACTGTATCAGGAACTGACCCCGAGGAAAAGAAAGATGACACCTCCAAGTGACCCTATAATGCTTTTCAGCTGGGTTAATACGATGCTGAGAGACCGTTATGTCAACCTCGATACACTGTGTGATGACATGGATATCGACCGTAAAGAACTTGAAAGGAAGCTTGCTTCGGTCGGTTTTCAATACCAGGAGGCTATAAACCAATTCAGATAGATTCCAGACATTGTTTGATGGACGACTATTTGTCGAGACTTAATAACCAACAGCGTGAGGCCGTCGTGTATATCGACGGCCCTCAGCTTGTCATAGCGGGTGCCGGATCCGGCAAGACCAGAGTGCTGACATATAAAATAGTGCATCTTCTCACTCATGGATTTGAACCATGGCGAATACTTGCACTGACGTTTACCAACAAGGCTGCACGCGAGATGCGCGAACGCATAACGGAACTTGTCGGAGCTGGAATTGCCAATAAATTGTGGATGGGAACTTTCCACTCTATTTTCTCGCGTATACTGCATATACATTCTGACCGCATAGGATTTAACCGGAATTTCACAATCTATGACTCGGCAGATTCCAAGTCGCTGATAAAGATGATTATCAAGGACATGGGTCTGGATGATAAAATTTATAAGCCTTCGACTGTGGCCAGTGCGATCTCAATGGCGAAAAATGCGCTAATGTCTCCTGAGGCATACGCAGGCGACAGGGAGCTTCTCGAGGCTGACAGACGGGCTAAGCGTCCGTTGGTGCATGCAATATACAGGACATATATGCAGCGCTGCCATGTCGCGGAGGCAATGGATTTTGACGATCTGCTATATTACACACATGAACTTCTGCGCGCCAATCAGGATATACTGAACCATTATAGGGAATTTTTCAAATACGTGCTTGTTGATGAGTATCAGGATACGAATTTCGCACAGCATCAGATCATAACATTGCTTACAAAAGGTGTCGGCAATCTGTCGGTTGTCGGAGATGACGCACAGAGTATTTACTCGTTCAGAGGAGCCAACATAAGAAACATACTGACACTTAAAAATGCGTATCCGGATCTGCAGGTATATAAACTTGAGCAGAACTACCGGTCGACTCAAAATATAATTAACGCAGCCAACTCGCTGATTGAAAAAAATACGGAGCAGATAAAAAAGCAGGTATTCTCGCAAAACGAGTCGGGGTCTCCGATCGAAGTGGTGCAAAGCTACAGCGATTTTGAAGAGAGCTTTCTTGTAGCGAACCGTATATCGCAGGTAAAAATGTCGAGCCATGACTCGTTTGAAGAGTTTGCGGTGCTTTACCGGACAAACGCTCAGTCGCGAATACTTGAGGAATCGTTGCGTAAACGCAATATACCATATCGCATTTACGGAGGCCTGTCGTTCTATCAGCGAAAGGAAATAAAGGATGCGGTGGCATATTTCCGGCTTGCAGTCAATCCTGACGATGACGAAGCTCTGAAGCGGATCATTAATTTTCCGGCACGCGGAATAGGAGAAACCACGCTCAACAAACTTACCCGTTGTGCGATTGACGGTAGTACAAGCATTTGGAATGTGCTGAACAATCCTGCAGATTTTGATTTGCAGATTAATTCCGGCACAATGAAAAAGCTGGGGCTGTTTGCTGATCTGATACAGGGGTTTGTTGACCTTAATGATAATAAAATTCCGGCAGATGAGCTGTCGGATACAATAATCAGACGTACACAGCTACTGTCGATGCTACTGACAGACAGAACTCCTGAAAGCATTTCAAAACAAGAAAATCTACAGGAGCTTCTGAACGGAACCAAGGAATTTGTAGAAGGGCGCATAGAGGAAGGACGTGGAGAAGAAACATCTCTTTCCGATTTTTTACGCGAGGTTTCTCTTGCCACGGATTTTGACAGGGAAGGGGAAGACGGCGACAAGGAAGCTGTAACTTTGATGACTGTGCACGCTTCAAAGGGACTTGAATTCAGCAACGTCTTTGTTGTGGGAGTCGAGGAGGATCTTTTGCCGGCGGCAATGTCGCTATCGTCGTCACAGGGAGTGGAGGAAGAGCGGCGTCTGCTTTACGTAGCAATCACCCGTGCAAAAAAATTCTGCATGTTGTCGTATGCATCTTCAAGATTCAGGAACGGACAAACTGTGGGATGTTCTCCCTCGCGCTTTCTTCGAGATATAGACCCACAATATCTGCGCATGGCGACAGGCACAACAATCTCAGGAGGAAATGGAGCTTGGGGTGGATTCAATCCGGTATCGAAGTATCATAGAACAACCTTGCGTAAGGAACCTAAGGATAATAACACTCCAGGAGGAAATTTCCAACCGATAAGTGATGTGCGCCGCAATGCGGCACCTACGGTGTCGAGTGACGGATTCAGAACCTACATGGCTTCGGAGCTTGAAGCAGGTAACAGCATCGAGCACCAGCGTTTTGGCAAGGGTGTGATAGTCAAAGTCGACATAACCCAGCCTGATGCACGCATTACCGTGAGATTTTCCAATGTAGAGACTAAAATACTTTTGCTTAAGTTTGCTAAAATCAAGCTTATATAATAACTGATGGCGAGCGAAAATAAAAATGGGATTTGTGGCGAAGGGATGATTCCGACGCCTTGTTATGTGGTTTATGAGGAGCGCCTGCGCAACAATCTCGAAATTATAACCGATGTCGCCCACAGGGCAGATGTCGATATAATCATGGCATTCAAAGCCAATGCGTTGTGGCGTACGTTTGACATATTCAGAGAGTATGGCGTTAAGTGCACGGCAAGTTCGCTAAATGAAATGCAGCTTGGCAATGAGGAGTTGTGCTGCCGTGTACACAGCTATTGTCCGGCTTATACCACTGAAACTATTATTCCGTATCTTGAAGGAAGCAGTCATATAACCTTCAATTCGCTCAGCCAGTGGGAGAAATTTAAATATATACTTGAGGAATATAACAGAAAAAATCCTGACCGCCGAGTTTCTCCCGGCTTGCGTGTGAATCCACAATGTTCGGTTATTGATACGGATATATATAACCCGGCTCTTCCCGGTTCGCGATTTGGAGTGACATCGGATATGCTTGACCGATTGCCTGAAGGTATTGAGGGACTGCATTTTCATCAGCTATGTGAGTCCACTTCCTATGATCTTGAGCAGGTGCTTACAGCATTTGAGGCGCAATTCGGTCACATGCTCGACGGATTGAAATGGGTGAATATGGGAGGCGGTCATCTTATGACAAAAGAAGGATATGACCGTGAACATCTGATTGGCCTTCTTACTGAGTTCAGAAAGCGACACAATGGCATAAAAGTGATACTTGAGCCTGGAAGCGCTTTCACCTGGCGCACTGGAGATCTTATTGTATCAGTGGTTGACACAGTCAGCAACCAAGGTGTTAACACTGCTATAATTGATGCATCATTTGCATGTCACATGCCAGATACGCTTGAAATGCCTTATCTGCCTATCATAAGCGAGAGCTGCAAAGAGGATACTCCCGGTGCCGAGCCATGGCGTCTGGGAGGCAATTCTTGTCTGAGCGGCGATTACAAGGGTGACTGGTGGTTTCAAAAAGGGCTTGTAGCCGGACAGCGTCTGACTCTTGAGGATATGAATCACTATACAACAGTGAAAACGACAATGTTCAACGGCATACAGCATCCGTCGATCGCACTTGTGACCAAGGATGGCAACTGGAAGTATCTGCGTCGTTACAGCTATGAGGACTACAAAAAACGGATGTCATGATGACTTCACCGCGATTTTCAGTTATAGTGCCTGTCTACAACCGCAGGGGAGAGATCGATGATCTGCTTGCTTCGATTGTGGGTCAACGCGGTATTGATCCCAGCATTGTAGAGGTGATTATCGTAGAAGACGGATCGACGGAGCCTTGTGGAGATATATGTGACAAATATGCCGGAAACGGAGTAGATATCAGATATTATTATAAGGAAAACGAAGGCCGTTCGCCTGCACGAAATCATGGCATGGAGCGTGCGGAAGGAGAATGGCTCATTTTCTTTGATTCGGACTGTGTGGCGCCTGAAGATTATTTTGCACGCCTTAATAGCGACAAGTCACTTGATTTACTTGACTGTTTCGGTGGTCCGGATGCCGCACATGAATCTTTCAGCGACACACAAAAGGCCATAAATGTGGCAATGACCTCGTTTCTGACTACAGGTGGTATCAGAGGCGGCAAGGTGAGCATGGAGAAATTTACTCCGCGTACTTTCAACATGGGATTCCGAAAAAATGTTTTTGAGAAAGTCGGAGGATTTCGGGAGATGTACAGCGAGGATATTGATATGAGCACCCGTATAAGAAACGCAGGTTTCCGTATAGGGCTGCTTCCTGATCAGAAAGTTTACCATAAAAGGCGACTGGACATGAAGAAGTTTTTTCGTCAGGTATACGTTTTCGGCAAATCAAGAATCACACTACATTTGCTTTACCCAGGGTCGATGAAAGCGGTACATCTGCTTCCTGCATTTTTTGTATTGGGAACGATCGCTATGTGTATATTTGCAATTGTATGGTCTTGGCTATGGATTCTGCCTCTGGTTGCATATCTGCTTGCTGTAGGCATCGCGGCATGTGTTTCAAGCCGAAGTCTAAAGGTGGGATTGCTTGCCGTACCGGCAAGTGTGATTCAGCTTGGCGGATACGGGCTTGGTTTTATCAATGCTTTCACACAAAAAATACTACTTGGACGCGGACGTGACATAAAGGAGGAAATTGAAGCGCGTCGTGGAAAATAAACGAATAAATAACCAATCATAATACTTGGATGAGAATAAAGATATTGATGATAGCGGCTCTTGCCGGAGCGACTGTCGCCAACGGTCAGGACTGGGATGATCCGACTCTCGACGGCCGCATGAGCTGCACCAGCATAATGGTGGGCAAGAAGGCCTCAACTGATGGATCGGTTATGACCAGTCATACTTGTGACGGGAACTATCGTACATGGGTCGATATCGTACCGGGGCAGATATATGACAAAGACACTACAGTTGCGGTTTATACAGGACGTATGCACACTGATCTGTCTACCGGAACACGCGGTATGGTAAAAGTAGGCGAGATACCGGAAGTGCGCCAGACTTACCGTTTTGTGAATACAGCATATCCATGCCTGAATGAAAAACAGCTTGGCATAGGAGAGACTACGATTTCGGGCCGCAGTGTTCTGCGCAATGAAAAAGGATTGTTTTATATCGAGGAACTTGAACGTCTGGCATTGCAGAGATGCTCTACTGCACGTGAGGCAATCAAGCTTATGGACAAACTGACCAAGGAATATGGATATGGTGATGACGGAGAATGCCTGACTATAGCCGATCCTAACGAGGTGTGGCATTTTGAGATTTTCGGAGAAGGACCTGACAAAGTCGGAGCGGTGTGGGCTGCGGTGCGTATTCCTGATGATCATGTTGGTGTATCGGCCAATGTGCCCCGCATATCAACTCTTAATCTCTCGGACACCGCAAACTATATGGCTTCAGACAACGTATATGAAGTCGCGAAAAAGATGGATCTGTGGGATGGCAAAGGTGAATTCAAGTTCTGGAAAGCCTATGCCGGCGGCAATTACTTCGATGAGCCGAAAGCCTATAGTGTGAGAGAGTATTATATTCTCAACAAGATTGCTCCGTCACTTGGGCTAAATCAGGATATGGAGGAGCTTCCGGTAAGCGTGAAACCGGAAAAACAGCTTTCTGTCGCCGATGTTATGTATCTTCTTACCGAGACTTACGAGGGGTCGGAACTTGATCCTATCGCAAATATAAAAGTTACACGTAAAGCACGTGGATCGGAAAAAGTCGACACAATTACAAGTCCTTATGCCAATCCTTGGATGACAGGTGATATGCGAGCCATGATCAATGGTCTTAAGCCTGAGACTACAGCCGGCCACCGTACGGTGGCAGTTCCCAATTGTTCATATTCGACCGTAATCCAGCTTCGTGACTGGTTGCCTGATGCGGTAGGCGGTGTGGCATGGCTTTCATTTGACAATCCCGGCCAAAGCCCGCGCATACCGGTATTCTGCGGCACTACAGAACTGCCGATGGCATTCAGTGTGTGTGGACAGTGGCGCAATGACCCGACGTCGATTGTCTGGGCATTCCGCGAGGCCAACAAGCTTGCGACGGTGAAATATGGCCAGACACGTGAAATGATGCGTAAAGGCTTTGATCATTTTGTGGACAAAGGTCAAGCGGAAATGCCCTATGTAGAGAACCGGTATTCTTCAATCCTTACTGATAAGGGAGAAACCGATGCAAATGAGTTTCTGACAGGATATACCCGTGATTTCGCCGGAGCAGCAGTCTCTTATTGGGATGAACTCGCCAAAAAGATGTGGGCTATGTATTGCAGAGCTTTCTGAGGAAAAATAATGAGGTAAAACCAACGTATAGCCACGGACGTTTCATTTATAGAATCTGCCGTGGCATTTTTATGATACAAGAAATCAAAATATGATGAAGGTTATAGATTTTCAGAAATATGACTCGTTGATGAGTCTTTATATGGCAGAACTGCGTGACAGGAATATACAGAAAGATCCGATGCGGTTTCGCCGTAATCTTGAACGGATAGGGGAGATCATGGCATTTGAGATTTCACGAACGCTTCAGTATCGCGACTTGACCGTGCAGACACCACTTGCCGATGCAGAATGCCGTGTAATAGACCAGAAGGTTGTGCTGGCAACGATATTCCGAGCCGGATTACCGTTTCACCAAGGTTTTCTTAATTTCTATGACAGAGCGGAGAATGCTTTTATCTCAGCATACAGAAAATATAAAGAAAAGGGGGATTTTGAAGTCTGTACAGAGTATCTTGCGGCACCGGATGTAAACGGCAAGGTTGTGATCCTGTCAGATCCGATGCTTGCTACAGGCGTGTCAATGGAAATGTGCTGGAGAGCGCTTTTAAGTCATGGTACACCGGCTCATGTGCATATTGCTTCGGTTGTCGCGTCAAAGCAGGCAATAGATTATGTCAAGAATGTGTTTCCGTCGGAAACCACGACATTATGGGTTGGTGGAATAGATCCTTCACTCAACTCCCACTCATATATAGTGCCTGGTCTCGGTGATGCCGGAGATCTGGCATTCGGCGAAAAACTTTAGATAATCTTCGGGTGTTTTAACTATGGATTTAAAATTTAAATTCTATGAAAACACCCAAAGAAAAAAAATCTATCAAGGGCACCCAGACCGAGAAGAATCTGGCAGTTGCCTACATGGCGGAATCACAGGCATATGCCCGCTATACATTTTATGCGCAGACGGCTCACAAGGAAAGTTATTTCCCTGTTGAGGAAGTGTTTAAAGATACCGCCGCCAATGAATTGCGTCATGCCAAAGTTTTCATGAAGTTTCTTGAAGGCGGCATGATCGAAGGGCTTGAGTGCTCAATGGACCATGCAATCCTGACCGGTACAGCTGACAATCTGAAAGCAGCTATCTGGGAGGAGAAAAATGAGGGCGTGAATGCCTATAAGCAATTTGCAGAAGTCGCTGTCAAGGAAGGATTCCCAGAAATAGCCTCACACTTCGAAGCTATAGCAGAAATTGAACAGCACCATATGGAACGCTTTGAGGCATGGCTGAAACATGTTGAAAACGGCACTGTATGGAAGCGCACCAAGAAAATTAAGTGGCAGTGTCTTGTTTGTGGCTATATATATGAGGGTAAAGAGCCGCTTAAAGAATGTCCGGCGTGTGATCATCCCTATCAGCACTATATGGCTCTTGACATTGAATAAAAGCAATTTGATATATATACAGCGGCAAGACTGGAAATTCTCGGTCTTGCCGCTGATTAGTTATGCCGGATAAAACACAGCTTAAGAAGTAATATATTTCAGGCGTTCATCAATTGCCTCGATCATTAGCTGAAGATGGCCCTTGAGTGTGCGCAGACGCTCGATCGCGCGGAATTTGTTGTCTACATTCGATGGATTGCGCTTCAGTTCGGCCTGAGCGGCATCAAGTTTAAGACCTTTTTCTTTGACAAGATAATAAAGTTTACGTATCTTCTCAATGTCGGATGCCGTGTAACGTCTACGCCCGGTAGGAGTGCGTGAGGGAGAAAGTATAGTAAACTGAGTCTCCCAATAACGTAAAGTGGAAGATGGAATGTCGAGAAAATCGGCTACTTCTCCTATCGAATAATAAGTTTTATTCATAGATTATCAATCCATGACATGTGAGGCATTTTCTGCCTCATGAATGAGATCGTTGTACTGTTCAGGTGTCAGATCCTGAAAGTAGAACCTCACAGGATTCTGTGGCGTACCCTTAAACCGCACTTCATAGTGAAGATGTGGGCCAGTGGATTTACCGGTGTTTCCTACAAGTCCTATAAGGTCACCCCGCTTAATGTCCTGCCCTTTTTTTACCATGATTTTGCTCAGATGAGCATAGCGTGTCAGATAATCATAACCGTGATTTATGTCGATTGAATTTCCGTAGCCTTGATTCCAGCCTGCATCTGTGACTTTGCCGTCTCCTGTGGCATAGACGGGAGTGCCGATAGGTGCTGAAAAATCCATACCCTCATGGAATTTCCCGGAACCATATACCGGATCAACACGGTAACCGTAACCTGATGCCATTTTTCTCAGTGATGATTCTGCGACTGGCATTATAGACGGTATGTGCATAAGGCGGTCCTGTTGCTCGGATGCGATTACGCGCAAAGAATCAAAAGACTGTATCTGAGAGTATAACTGACGGTCGAGCATATCCATCTTGTTATCTATTTCTGTAACAAGCCCGGCATCGTTGAGAGAATTCAGCTGTCGGAATACTGATGAGTTTTCAAGCCCGGCATATCTTCGTGAATCGGATATCGGTTCGGCCTGCATTATGACACGATAGAAGTTATTGTCGCGGTCGGCTATTGCTTCCATGACGGCTATCGATGCGTCGAGACGACGGTCCAGATCGGTAAGTTGCTCCCTTAAATGTGTATTTTCTTCTCTCAACCGTTTTTCTCGCGGAAGATCTATCCAATAATATAACAGAAGCAGAATAAAACCTCCAATGCTCAGTCCTTCAAATGTCTGCTTTATGGCCGCAATAATACGTTGCCTGCGAGTGGGATAAACACGCTCGTAGGTTTCTGTAACAGTATTGAATCTATAATAAACTTTACGGCTCATATTTATTTTTCAGGCAAAGAACAAATTTAGTTGCCTATAAGGTCACCATAAAGTTAAATTTTTATAATCTTGAGCGATATATTTCCTAATATAGCTGCCGCTTCAGAGTAGGAGCTTTGAAAAGATCCGATGATCGATGAGCATTTGGACAGAGCGAACATTTCGGCCGCACCGTCAATCATGCCTTGCAGTGTGGATCGGGATGCAGTCGCCGGAGAAGTAATTATATGCCCCGGAAACAATGTTTTAAGTCTTTCTTTTGTTGCATCGTCGTCAGTTGCAAGATAGAATCGGCAACCCGAATCAGAGGCAAGATATTGTCGAATGGTATCTTCAAACATTGACAACGGGCTGCTCTGTATGGAGTCGATATGGTCTGTGCGACGAATGTGTAGTCCTGTTGGCTGTGCTCTGCCTGGTTCGGGATGCAACAATGCGCTGATTCTTTTCTCTACTTTTGCCGACGGACGGAACAGTGACCTGTAGAGTTCGGGGGTATAAGGATAGAACTCGTGACAGGTATCAACAAAAACAGAGCCCGATCTTACTGATCTGAAAAATGCATATACCGACTCCGGCTTAGCACCGATCAGATAGCTACGGTCCTGTTTGCGTTCATCGCGCAGAGTGGACGAGTACCTCATGTTTTGCCAAAAAGTAGGCAGATAAAGATATTTGCCACGGTGTGGCAGATAGGCGAAATGACGTCGTGGCAGCTCCTTCAGTCTAAACGGGAGATTGTCGTCAAGAAAAAGATCGGAAAATGAAGCCGAAAGATCAGATGTCCTGATCCACACAACACACAAATTTGCACCTATACGGGTCGACAATGCCACTGCCGAGGCGATAGCCCGCATACGGTTGGCAAGTCCACCACGCGGGACAAGAGTGATTGAAACGTTCATTTCTGTATAAGCTTGATGATCCCCTTTGCTACTTCATGAGGCGCGTTGCCATTACCAAGGACCTTGCGCATGTCACGATACATTTCCTGCTGCTTTGTGTAATCATTTTTTCCTGGCATAATCCGGCTCAATGCGTCGGACACTGCCTCTGATGTGCAGAAATGCATCACAAGTTCCTTTACTACCTCTTGGCCCATTATGAGATTGGGAAGAGAAAAATATTTTACATTGAGAAGATTCCTGCCGAGCGAATAAACAATGCGTGATCCGGAATCGCGATATAGCATTACCTGAGGTGTACCTATCAATGCAGTCTCGAGAGTGGCAGTACCACTTGTAACAAGCGCTGCTTCGGAGTGCGCTATAAGCTGTCCGGTGGCACCATAAAGTATGCGTGTGCTACCACGAAGAGAATCATACAGATCTGCAGAAACAGTCGATACTCCTGCAATAACGGGTGTGTATTGCGGGAAATCGCTTACAGCGCGCAACATGATAGGAAGATTGGCTTTTATTTCTGCTGTCCGACTACCGGGAACCAATGCAATCCATTTTTTTCCGGAATCAAGATTGTGGCTCTGACTGAAACTTTCGCGAGACGGCAATGATGACATCATCTGGTCTATTTCGCAGACAGACGGGTTACCGACATATTCTACATCCCATTTGTGGCGGCGTTGGAACCATCGTGGTTCAAAAGGCAGAATACAGAACATACGGTCAATAACCTTTTTCATTGTCGGCACTCGCCATTCTTTCCATACCCAGACCTTTGGTGAAATATACCATACAACCGGAATACCCAAGGAATGGGCATAGGTGGCAAGCTTGAGGTTGAATGACGGGTAGTCGACCAATACAACTGCTTCAGGCCGCACACGTCTGATAGCTCTTTTTGCGGTCTCAAGCTGTGCCAGAAGCCTGGGAAGTGCAGAAATAACCTGAGAGATTCCCATGACCGACATTTCGGAGATGTGAATCAACGGTGCATTTCCGGCAACGGACATCATGTTGTCTCCGCCAAGATAGGCAAATCGTGCAGAGGGATCAAGCACATGTAATTCCTTCATTACATGAGAAGCATGCAAATCTCCCGAGGCTTCGCCCGCCGACACGAAATAAATCATCAGAACTCCGAGGTAAAGTGAAACCTTATTGACGGAAAATCCCCTTGTGCCATCTGCAGGACATAGTTGCTGTCGGCAAGAAACACATCGCGCCCTTCGCGGTCAACCGCCATAAACTGGTGCTTGCGGCGTTTGAAATTTGCAATAGCATTTTCATCGTCGCTTTCGATCCAACATGCTTTGTAAAGAGATATCGGTTCCCAACGACACTGTGCACCATACTCATGAAGAAGGCGATACTGTATCACTTCAAACTGCAGTTGACCTACAGTTCCGATGATTTTTCGACCGTTGAACTGGTTGACAAATAATTGTGCCACACCTTCATCCATTAGCTGCTGTATGCCTTTCTCAAGCTGCTTGGACTTCATGGGATCGGTATTCTCGATATATTTGAACATCTCAGGAGAAAAACTCGGCAAACCTTTGAAATGCAAATCCTCACCGGATGTAAGTGTATCGCCGATCTTGAATGTGCCCGTATCGGGTATACCCACGATATCGCCCGGCCAGGCTTCATCGACAATATTTTTCTTTTGAGCCATGAAAGCTGTCGGTGCAGCAAAACGGAGAATTTTACCACTACGTATGTGCTTGTAGGGCGCATTACGCTCAAATTTTCCAGAACAGATCTTGACAAAAGCTATGCATGAGCGATGGTTAGGATCCATGTTGGCATGAATCTTGAAGACAAAACCTGTAAAAGGCTCTTCGTCAGGAGTTATGCGGCGTTCGACTGCCTCAATCGGCTTAGGTGCAGGCGCAATCTCAACAAAACAATCGAGAAGCTCCTTAACGCCGAATGTGTTGAGAGCAGAACCAAAAAACACAGGTGCAACCTGCCCTTTCAGATAGGCTTCGCGATCAAATTCAGGATATACGCCATCGATCAGTTCCAGATCCTCACGCAACTGAGCAGCCTCCTTTTCGCCGACAGCCGCATCTACAGCCTTATCATCTACATTGTCAATTTCAACACGCTCGCTGACTTTCTGCTTGTCAGGTGTGAAGAGATCAAGAGTATTTTCGTAGATGTTATAGACACCTTTGAATTTCTCACCTATGCCTATAGGCCATGACAGCGGACGAACAGATATTTTCAGTTCGGCTTCAAGCTCGTCGAGTATATCGAATGCGTCACGTCCTTCACGGTCAAGTTTGTTTACAAATATTATAACCGGGGTGTTGCGCATACGGCAGACTTCCATAAGCTTGCGTGTCTGCTGCTCGACACCTTTAGCGACATCGACAACGATAATCACGCTGTCTACAGCCGTTAGGGTACGATAAGTGTCTTCAGCAAAGTCCTGGTGACCGGGGGTATCAAGAATGTTGATCTTGTAATTTCCATAATTGAATCCCATGACCGATGTCGCTACGGATATTCCGCGCTGTTTCTCGATCTCCATCCAGTCGGAAGTGGCAGTCTTCTTAATTTTGTTGGACTTTACAGCTCCGGCAATATGGATAGCTCCACCAAAAAGGAGCAGTTTTTCGGTGAGAGTTGTTTTGCCTGCGTCCGGATGGGAAATGATGGCAAAAGTGCGTCTACGCGCTATTTCGTCGGTAAGTGTTGACAAGGAGATTGTGGTCTACGTGATAGATTATTTCTTCTGTTCTTTTTCCCAGCTGTCTTTCAGTGCAATGGTGCGGTTGAAGACAAGATGGTCGGGAGTAGAGGAGTAGTCAGGTGTAAAGTAGCCGATGCGCTGGAACTGGAATTTTTTATCCTTTTGAGCGTTTTGAGCGATAAACGGCTCTACTTTTACACCCTCGATCACTATGAGAGAATCGGGGTTAAGCATGTCGCGGAAATCACCCTCTTCAGCCGCCGGATTTTCAACAGCGAATAGACGGTCATACATTCTTACCGTAGCGTCTACAGCTGTATCGGCGGCAACCCAATGTAGAGTGCCTTTGACTTTGCGCTGGCTTCCGGGTAGGCCGCTGCGCGACTCCGGGTCATAGGTGCAGTGCAATTCTTTTATATTACCGTCGGCATCCTTCACCACATCCTCACATTTGATTATGTAAGCACCTTTGAGTCTGACTTCTCCGCCCGGGAAGAGCCGGAAATATTTTTTCGGAGGATTTTCCATGAAGTCGTCGCGCTCAATATAAATCTCACGAGCAAAAGTCATTGAATGAGTGCCTTCTTCCGGATTTTCAGGGTTATTGTCCATCTCGACGGTTTCAATCTGTCCGGCAGGGTAATTGGTAATCACAACCTTGACTGGGTTTATCACAGCCATACCGCGTGTGGCTATACTGTTGAGATCTTCGCGTACAGCATGTTCGAGCAACGAAATCGAATTCAAAGCCTCATATTTCGTATAGCCTATCTTATCGATGAAGTTACGGATGGAAGCCGGTGTAAATCCACGACGGCGCATACCTGATATAGTCGGCATACGGGGATCGTCCCATCCTTCAACCAATCCTTCTTTTACAAGCTGCAAAAGTTTGCGCTTGCTCATTACGGTATAAGTGAGGTTAAGACGATTGAACTCGATCTGACGCGGGCAATAGGTTTCGTCGGCCAACTCTTTCACGAAGTGCTCATAGAGAGGTCGATGCACTACAAATTCCAGTGTACATATCGAGTGGGTGACACCCTCGAAATAATCGCTCTGTCCATGTGCGAAATCATACATCGGGTAGACTTTCCATGTGGTGCCGGTGCGATGATGGGGAGTCTTGATGATGCGGTACATAATGGGATCACGGAAATGCATGTTAGGCGACGCCATGTCGATCTTTGCACGGAGCACGCGCGCACCCTCATCAAATTCGCCATTGTTCATGCGGATAAAAAGATCGAGATTTTCTTCCGGTGTGCGGTTACGATATGGACTTTCCTGTCCGGGGATGGTGGGAGTGCCTTTCTGCTCCGCTATCTGCTCGGATGTCTGGTCGTCGACATAAGCTTTTCCTTCTTTTATCAGTCGTACAGCGAGATCAAAAAGCTGTGGAAAATAATCGGAAGCATAATACTCTCGGTTACCCCAGTCAAATCCCAGCCAATGTATGTCTTCTCTGATTGAATCGACATATTCAACATCTTCTTTTACAGGATTGGTGTCGTCGAAACGAAGGTTGCAGGTACCTCCGAATTTCTCCGCCACACCGAAATCCATACAGATCGCCTTTGCGTGACCGATGTGGAGATATCCATTTGGTTCAGGCGGGAAACGTGTATTGAGACGTCCGCCGTTTTTGCCGGCCGCAAGGTCATCGGCAACAATCTGTTCTACAAAATTCAGCCCTTTCTTTTCGGCGCTTTCTTCCTGAGGTATGGTCGTATCTGCCATTGCAAGATAATTTATTTCCGGTTTTTTACTTATTGCAAAGTTAATAGAAATAGCGGCTTTGTACAATATCAACTATTGTAGAATTTCATCGCAGTATCAATACTGACTGCTATGGCAATTATATAGAACTGCGTTTTGCACATCATCAACGTTTTTCAACGTTGCCTTCGTAGAAATTCACATAGGCACGGTTCACCAGCCGTGTACCACCGGGAGTAGGGTAGTCGCCTGAGAAATACCAATCGCCCGGATGGGATTGAATGGCCGCATGGAGACCCTCAAGAGTCTGATAGACAATTTTTATCTCGGCATCGGCATGATCAGGACGTAACATGTCGGCGATTTTGTCGGAAATTTCCGCATCGGTAAACGGCTCATATATCATTTTCACGCAATTGATCTGTTTGTCGGCCGGTTTATCGAGTTCAATCAGACATTGCTGGTAGACGTTCTTCAGTCTTTCTTCCATGCCTCGTTCTTTGAGCAGTGCGACAGCCGCACGAAAAGCAATGAATTCGCTCATACGGGACATATCGATTCCGTAATAGTCGGGATAACGAACCTGCGGAGAGGATGAGACTATAACTATACGTCGTGGATGCAGGCGGTCGAGCATTGAGAGAATTGATTGTCTCAGTGTCGTTCCGCGTACTATGCTGTCGTCTATCACCACGAGATTATCCACGCCGTTTTTAATGCATCCGTAGGTCACGTCATATACATGAGCGGCAAGGTCGTTACGTGATGTGCCTTCTGCTATGAATGTACGCAGTTTGATATCTTTTATCGCTACTTTTTCTACCCGCAGTCTTTGACTGAGTATATCGTCAATAGATTCGTGCGTCAGTGAGCCATCGCATAATGCCACATGAAGAGACTCGGCTTTTCGGCGGTTCAGCTCATGTTCAAATTGCTCGCACATGCCTATAAAAGCGACTTCTGCCGTATTTGGAATAAATGAAAAAACCGTATTCTTCATATCGTTGTCAATCGCTTTCAGAATACTTGGTATAAGTTGATGGCCAAGTCGTTTACGCTCCTGATAAATATCGGAATCGCTACCACGGGAAAAGTAGATACGCTCAAATGAACAGCGTTGATTTTTACCCTCGCCAAGTATATCGAAAATTTCGATATCACCGTTTTTCCTGACTGTGATCGCACTGCCAGGAGTGAGTTCGCTGACCTGATTGCGTTTAATGTTAAAAACGGTCTGTATGACAGGACGTTCAGATGTAACAACCACTATTTCGTCATCATAATAATAGAACGCCGGTCGTATACCATGCCGGTCACGCATAGCAAACATGTCACCTGATCCAGTGGCTCCACATATCACAAATCCGCCATCCCAATCAGCCGATGCACTTTTGAGCACTGCCGACAGATCTATGTTGTCTTCAATTGCTGTCGTAAGCTCAGGGTTAGGCAGGTGATCGCGAAATTTGCGGTATTGGTTGTGGTTTTCTTTGTCGAGAGCATATCCGAGTTGTTCGAGTAGCACTATGGTGTCGGAATAAAGACGAGGATGCTGGCCACTCTCAATAATCGACTTGAATACTTCATCGACGTTTGTCATATTGAAGTTTCCACATAGAAGCAGATTGCGTGATTTCCAGTTGTTGCGCCGCAAGAATGGATGCACGTAGGAAATACCGCTTTTACCGGTTGTGCTGTAGCGGAGGTGACCCATGTATATTTCGCCTATAAACGGCACAAATGACCGCACGTAATCAGAGTCGGAGGTAGATAGATCTTCTTTATGCAGTCTGTCGCCTACCGCCGAAAAGATCTCAGATATAGCACCAGAGCCAAGCGCACGTTCACGGAACACATATTCATGCCCAGGTGTGGCATGAAGTTTCACTACTCCGATTCCTGCGCCTTCCTGACCCCTGTTGTGCTGTTTCTCCATGAGCAGATACAGCTTATCGAGACCATAGGTATAGGTTCCGTATTTTTGCTTGTAGTAGCTTAGCGGTTTTCTCAGACGCACCATTGCCACACCGCACTCGTGTTTGAGTTGTTCCACCTTAATATGTTTAAAGTAATGAGGGTGTGTCCTGATTACTGACACACCCTCTGTTTCGGTTTATTACATGAAAAGTTCCGGCTGATTGTCCAGAAAGGTGTCAGCGTATAAACAGCAGCTCCCGATATTTCGGCAAAGGCCACATCTCATTGTCGACCATCAGCTCGAGAGTGTCGATGTGATCGCGTATTGCTTCCATGCATGGTACAACATTGTCGTGATAGGCAATTGCTTTCTCTCGTTCGCTTTTGATCTGGTTGGCTTCCTTGCGTGCCTGAATCATTTTGTCGACTTCATCACGTATTATTGTCATGTGTCCAGCCATCTTCTCTATGGAGTCAAGATCACCTGCAGAGATCTTTTCGCCCTGTTTCCCCGGGAAAAGGGTGCGAAGCTTCACGAGGTTGTCAACGAGAATAGACTGATAGCGGGTTGCCACCGGCAGCACATGATTGAGCGCAAGATCACCGAGAACACGTGACTCTATCTGCACTTTTTTGGTATACATCTCCCATTTTACCTCGTTGCGAGCCTCGAGTTCCACTGAAGAGAATACTCCTGTACGAGAGAACATCTCAATGCTTTCAGGGCGAAGATAGGCATCGAATATTTTAGGAACGCTTGTCTCACAGTCGAGTCCACGACGCGCAGCTTCAGCTTTCCACTCATCGCTATATCCGTTTCCATCGAAATGTATGTTCTGGGATTCGATAAGTATTTCACGTACTTCTGAAAGAATGGCGTGATTGAGATCCTCTCCGTCGGATATACGTTTTTGCACTTTGTTATGGAATGCTTCAAGCTGATCCGCTACAGCTGCGTTAAGAGCAATAAGTGCTGAAGCGCAGTTGGCAGAAGAACCTACTGCACGGAATTCAAAGCGGTTTCCTGTGAATGCAAATGGCGACGTGCGATTGCGGTCTGTGTTATCGACCATAATCTCTGGAATCTGATGCACTCCTATTTTCACGCCCTCTTTTCCTGCAAAATTAAGAGACTCGTCACCATCGATTATGCGCGTGAACAGATCGGATAGCTGACGTCCTGCAAATACCGAAATGATTGCCGGAGGAGCTTCATTGGCACCGAGACGATGGGCGTTTGTGGCAGATGCTATGGATGCCTTGAGAAGGCCGTTGTGACGATGTACGGCAGCCATCGTGTTTGCTACAAATGTGACAAACTGCAAGTTTTCTGCCGGAGTTTTTCCAGGAGCAAAAAGCAATGTGCCTGTATCGGTACCAAGGCTCCAGTTGTTGTGTTTGCCTGAACCGTTTATCCCTGCAAACGGCTTCTCATGGAACAGGACACGGAAATTATGGCGACGGCCAACCTCTGTCATTAGCGACATGAGAAGAAGATTGTGGTCGTTGGCGAGGTTAGCCTCCTCGAATATAGGTGCAAGCTCAAACTGGTTTGGCGCCACCTCGTTGTGACGGGTCTTCGCAGGTATGCCAAGACGATGTGCCTCGATTTCAAGATCAAGCATGAATGCTTCCACCCGCTTTGGTATAGATCCGAAATAATGGTCTTCGAGCTGCTGGTTTTTGGCGCTTTCATGTCCCATAAGCGTGCGTCCGGTCAGCACAAGATCAGGTCGTGCAGCAAAAAGAGCTTCATCGACAAGGAAATATTCCTGCTCCCATCCAAGATAAGAGCAGACATGTTTTACAGCCGGATCAAAAAGCTGAGCTACTTTTGTGCCAGCACGGTCTACTGCATTGAGCGCACGCAGCAGGGGAGTCTTGTAGTCAAGAGACTCTCCCGTATAAGAGATGAATATTGTTGGAATACAAAGTGTCTGATCGACAATAAATGCAGGAGAAGAGATGTCCCAAGCTGAATATCCGCGGGCTTCAAAAGTATTACGTATTCCACCGTTAGGGAAACTTGATGCATCGGGTTCCTGCTGGACGAGTAGCTTGCCGTTGAACTCTTCAACAACACCGCCTTTACCATCATGCTCTATGAATGCATCGTGCTTTTCTGCTGTTCCGTCAGTAAGCGGATGAAACCAATGAGTGTAATGGCGGGCACCATTGTCGATTGCCCAACGCTTCATGCCTGCCGCAACGCTATCGGCAAGATCACGAGGCAATGGCTCTTTCATGTCTATTGCCTTCACAAGGGCATCGTAAGTGTGCTTAGGAAGGTACTCAAACATCTTCTGTCGGTTGAACACAAGTGAGCCGTAGTAGGTTTCAGGTCTCTGGGAAGGGATGTCAATATGGACGGCCTTGCGTGCCATTGCCTCTTCTACCGCTTTGAATCTGAGATCAGACATAGTTTAATATATGTGATGAATTTACCTTTTTATCGATGGATAATGAGCGAGGGTTGCACCTGAACGCGCAACCCTCGTCGTGTTATATTTTTAAAGCTGTGATACGCTCGACAGCTTCCGTTGTCGCTTCGTGGCTGCTGAAGGCTGTCAGTCTGAAATAGCCTTCACCCGAAGGACCGAATCCGACTCCAGGCGTTCCGACAACTTTTGCATCGTGTAGCAGACGGTCGAAGAACTCCCAGGAAGAAAGACCGTCGGGAGTCTTAAGCCATACATAAGGGGCATTTATGCCACCGAACACTTCAATTCCAATGCTCTTGAGCCCTTCGCGAAGCATTGAAGCATTTTGCATGTAGTAGTCGATTGTTGCACGTATCTGTTCTTGTCCACGTGCGGTATAGATTGCAGCTGCACCACGCTGCACGAGATATGACGCACCGTTGAATTTGGTTGTCTGACGGCGGTTCCAGAGAGGATTCAGGTAAACATCGTTACCATTCGCATCGATACCTTTGAGTTGTTTCGGGACAACAACATATCCGCAACGGAGACCTGTGAATCCAGCAGTCTTTGAGAAACTGCGAAACTCAATCGCAACCTCCCTCGCACCTTCTATCTCATAAATCGAATGAGGCACATTGTCTTCGCGTATATAGGCTTCATAAGCCGAGTCAAAGAGTATGAGTGATCCATTGACCCGAGCATAGTCTACCCATACTTTAAGCTGATCGCGTGTGAGTGTTGTGCCGGTAGGATTGTTGGGATAGCAGAGATATATGATATCGGGACGGCGCTCAGGCAATGCAGGTATAAACGAATTTTCGGCCGTACACGGCATATAGACAATATCGCTCCATTTCTGCCCGTCGAATTCTCCGGCTCTACCGGCCATAACATTGGTGTCGACATATACAGGATAAACCGGATCGGTTACCGCAATGATATTGTCTACTGAAAGAATATCGCCGATATTGCCGGTGTCGCTTTTCGCACCGTCACTCACAAAAATTTCATCAAGCTCAACATGAATACCACGCTTCTCATAGTCGTTCTCCGCTATGCGTGAACGCAGAAAGTCGTAACCTTGCTCTGGACCGTAACCATGAAAGGTTGTAGAGTCGGCCTGATCATCTACAGCATTGTGAAGAGCATCAATGGCAACAGGAATTATAGGACGTGTCACGTCACCAATACCCATGCGTATGATCTTGGCGCTTGGGTTTTCTTTCTGGAATGTATTTACACGGCGTGCGATCTCAGTGAAGAGATACGTTGCCGGTAGTTTGCAGTAGTTATCGTTGACTTTAAACATTTATGTCGATAGATTATTTTTGACGTGTATAAGTGCCTGTAAAAACAGTGGTAGCTCCACCGGTCATATATACGTGGTTGTTATCGGGATTCCAGAAAATTCTGAGATCACCTCCGAGAAGATGTATTGTTACATTGCGTCCGGTGCGTCCGGTGGTGATTGCAGCAACCGCAGTAGCGCATGCGCCGGTTCCGCAGGCCATTGTCTCGCCACTGCCGCGTTCCCACACTCTCATTGAGATTTCTGAAGGAGATATGATTCTTGCAAACTCGATGTTGGCACGATCAGGCCACATCGGATGCATTTCAAGTTCACGTCCGGTCACATGCACATCAGGCGTATCTTCCTCATAGAATATCACTCCATGCGGATTTCCCATAGACACTGCCGTGACAGCAAGATTTCCACCTGTCCGGGTCTCTACCTGCGCCTCGATCATTTTTTCGGTACCATATTTCACAGGAACCTGAGCGGCAACAAGAACAGGCTCACCCATATCAACTGTGACTTCAATTATTTTTCCGTCGTTACCCGGGATAAGTCTGAGGTACTTTATGCCTGAATTTGTATCGACCGCAATATCGGTTTTAGAGGTCAGTCCATTGTCGTAGACATATTTTCCAACACATCGTATACCGTTTCCACACATCTTTGCCTCTGAGCCGTCGGCATTAAAAATACGCATCTTGAAATCCGCCACATCTGACGGAAGAATAAGAATTATACCGTCGCCACCTATACCGGTGTGTCGGTCGCTCATTTCTATAGATAGCTCTGCGAGACGATCAGGGGTGTGATTCATGCAATCGATATAGACATAATCGTTGCCTATACCGTGCATCTTGGTAAATTTGATCTCTTCCATGTATTTGAGGAGAAATTGAACCGTGAAAGCTATTATGCGCTTTATCGGATGCAAATATAATCATGTTTTTATAAATTTGCTCTTAATTAAACCATATTTTATGCGAATAATAAGAGGAAAATATGGGCGACGTCGTTTTGATGTTCCTAAAAACATAACGGCAAGACCCACGACCGACTTTGCGCGGGAGAATATATTTAATGTGATCGAGAATATGATCGATCTTGAAGATGGAACTGTGGCTCTGGATCTTTTTGCAGGCACAGGAGCAATAACATGGGAACTTGTGTCGCGGGGATGCACCAGGGTGACTTCAGTGGAACAGGCTCCTGTGCAGTGCCGATTTATTGCAGAAGTGAAAAATAAACTTGGAGATGACGTGATGACATTGATTCGCGGCGATGTTTTCAAATTTATAAAAACGGTGAAAACGCCTTATGATATCGTTTTTGCCGATCCTCCTTACGATCATCCTCAATTTGAGACGCTTCCAGGATTAGTACTGTCTTCGGGCGCTGTGAAACCGGGAACTCTTTTTATACTTGAACATTCATCCAAGCGTGATTTTTCTGAGTTGCCCGGCTTCATCGAAAAACGTGTATATGGGAGTGTGAATTTTTCTATTTTCCGTATTCCCGAGTAAGTTCCCTTATTATTCCTGAGAAAGTGAGGCATCTACAAGCGTGAATCCGGCAGAGCGGAGATCATCCCAATATCCAGGGTAAGATTTTTTTACCACTTCTGCATTCCGGATTATAATACCTGGAACAAACAATGCAGTAGGAGCAAAAGCCATAGCCATGCGATGGTCGTCATAGGTATCGATTTCAGGAACCTGTGAAACAGGCATACGTCGTCCATCCCAACGCAGTGTGTGGTCGCCTTCCACTTCAAGAACTATGCCATATTTAAACAGTTCGTTGCAGAGAGCTTCAATACGGTCTGTTTCCTTGATACGCAATGACGACAAGCCTGTGAGACAGAATGGCAAACCAAGCATAGCGGCTGTTACAGCAACTGTCTGTGCAAGATCGGGTGTTTCTGTCATGTCTAAATCAATGCGCGAGTAAACTTCCGGACTGGGAGTGAATTCCGCCGCATTCTCCATGTCTTCGGATTTCCGACATATAACCCCCATACGCTCAAAAATTTCAATGGCGGCACTGTCACCCTGAATACTGTCTTCTGTCTTTAATCCAGGCAATGTGACAAACCCTGCTGAAATTGCAGATATTTCAGCCCAATAAGAAGCTGCGCTCCAGTCTCTTTCACACTCTACAGCGCTATCGGTGCCGGAATACACCCCATTGGGAATATCTATAACAGACAAACCTTCCAGATCAACCTCAATGCCACGCCTACGCATCATAGCCATCGTCATTCTGATGTAGGGGAGAGATATTATTTCACCCTGAAGTTTTATGCGAAGACCAAGCGTCATGGTTGGTGCGACCATCATGAGCGCAGAAATAAACTGTGAACTTATATTTGCGGGAAGCGATATTTCCCCTCCCTTCAGGCGGGTTCCGGTGATTTTAAGAGGCGGATATCCATTTTCACCTGTATACTCAATTGAAGCGCCACATTGCCGCAAAGCTTCGACAAGCGGTCCGATAGGGCGACGGCGCATTCTTTCTGATCCATCAATCACTACCTCGCATCCTGGAGTCGCTGCGTAATATGCCGTGAGAAAACGCATAGCAGTACCGGCAGCCCCGATGTTTACTGTACCATTTCCTGATAAATGGCCATTAAGTGCATTGACAATAGCCTCCGAATCATCACAATCAGCTACAGGAGGCATAGTATTATCGTCTGGGGTGAGAGCATGTAGAATCAATGCCCTGTTGGCAATACTTTTGGAAAGAGGAAGTGATATGCATGCTTCCAGCATATCCTCTGGAGGGAAAATGCGATAGTCCATACAGTTATATGTCAAGAGTTTAGCGCTTTAGCAATTTTTTCAAGTGCAGTTTGAAGAATATGACGTGGACATCCGATATTGAAACGCATGAATCCTTCGCCTTCCTGTCCGAAAATAAAACCATTGTTTAGAGCGAGGCCGGCCTGGTCTACAAAAAATCGGTCAAGCTTGTCATGAATGGACATTTCTCCGGGATATATTCCGCGACAATCAAGCCACGTAAGAAAAGATGCCTGTGGCCTCACTGCCTTGATTGACGGAATTCTGGTCTTTAGATACTCTTCAAGGAAAAGTTGATTTTTCTCCAGATATCCGATCAGCTGGTCGAGCCACTTGTCTCCATTTTCGTAGGCTGCAATTGTAGCTGTGACGGCAACAAAATTAGGTGCGTCAAATTCATTTCCAGCCATCCAGGAAAAGAAAGAATCCCGCATCTCTTTGTTTTTGATCACAACCCACGAACTTACAATACCAGCAATGTTGAATGTCTTTGAAGGAGCACCGAGTGTAATCGAAATTTCTTCGGCTTCAGGGCTTACCGATGCAAAAGGAATGTGTCTCGTACCCCAAAGCATGAGATCTTCATGTATTTCATCGGAAATCACCTTAACTCCATGGCTGTGACAGATTGACGCAACCTTTTTAAGAGTATCGGAATCCCATTGTATGCCGATCGGGTTGTGAGGATTACAGAGAATCATCATCTTAGGCTTGTTTTCAATGATTTTTTTCTCAAGATCCTCCAGATCCATCTCATAATTACCATCGGCAAGACGTCGCAGGGGGTTGTGCACAAGGTGACGTCTGTTGGCTTCAGGAACAAATGTAAAAGGATGATATACCGGCGGCTGAATGATTATTTTGTCACCGGGCTGAGTAAAATGGTTTACAATAAATCCGATAGCCTTTACAACTCCGGGGACAAACGATATTTCATCCCGCCCGACTTTCCAACCGTGACGACGCACAAGCCAATTAATGATTGACTGCCAGAATTCTTCAGGAACCGAGCCATAGCCATATATAGGATGAGCTATGCGTTTTTGTAAAGCATCGGTTATTTCAGGCTGTACCGGGAAGTCCATATCGGCAACCCAGGCAGGCAACAAGTCTGCCCTGCCATAACGCTTTTCAAGTTCGTCATATTTGACACAGTCGGTTCCACGACGGTCAATATAGGTATCGAAATCGTATATCATGTTGCTTTAGTCTTTTGAATTGATAAGTGCGACAGCTGTAGCTGCTATGCCTTCACCTCGGCCTGTGAAACCGAGATGCTCGGTTGTAGTGGCTTTAACCGATACCGCATCTGACGGTATTTCAAGATCCTTTGATATGTTGTCAATCATGGCTTGTATATAGGGCCGCATTTTGGGCGCCTGAGCAATGACAGTAACATCGACGTTGCCGATAGTGTAGCCGGCGTTGTGCAGCAAATCTCTGACGGCACGTAGCAGCAACCGTGAGTCGGCACCTTTGTAATGTGGATCTGTGTCGGGGAAGTGATAGCCTATGTCGCGAAGTGCGGCGGCGCCAAGAAGAGCATCCATAAGCGCATGTAACGCCACGTCGGCATCACTATGACCAAGCAATCCTAAATCATAGGGAATCTTTACACCACAGATCCACAAATCTCTATCGGGCACAAGACGATGCACGTCATATCCTTGTCCTATCCTGAACATGTATCAGTTTTTTTGAGTGTTTTCTTTTTCGAATGGCCAGCAAGCTGTTTCTTCTGCAATTTCCGGTATAGTGGAGGAGTAGTAAACCGGATCCTTGCCTTCTTTGAGTTGATGGCGATAATCGGCAAGCAGACGCATGGCGTACTTACCAAGAAAAAGCAGTGCCATGATATTGCAGAGAGTCATCATCCCCATTGTTATGTCGGATATTGCCCAAACAAATTCCAATGTCGACAATGCACCAACCATAACCATAGTCCCGACAATGATCCGGAACGGATAAATGATACTACGGCTCTGATGAATGAAATTCAGATTGGTTTCTCCGTAATAGTAGTTGGCGATAATGCTTGTCATAGCGAAAAGATATACCGCTATAGCGATAAACCATGTGGCAGCTTTGCCGACCTGAGTCTCAAGGGCGTATTGGGTAAGTTCGATTCCGGTAAGCCCGCAGTCAAATACTCCGCTGCAAAGAATGATGAATGCTGTTGCCGTGCACACAAGAAGAGTGTCGGTATAGACTCCAAGTGTTTGTATGAGGCCCTGTTTTACAGGATGACTGACTGCTGCAGTCGCGGCTGCGTTTGGAGTAGACCCTTCACCCGCCTCATTACTGAAAAGACCTCGTTTTACCCCGAGAATCATTGCCATGCCGAATGTCCCACCCATAGCCTGATCAAAACCAAAAGCATTGGAGACTATAAGTTTCATAACTGCTGGAAATGCCGTGATATTGGCAATGATTACATATATTGCAAGCAGAATATACATCAAAGCCATTATCGGGACAATAATCTGGTTTACTTTGGAAATACGCTGTACACCACCGCAAATGACAATAAGAGTCAGTGCCGTAGTGGTGATCCCCATCCATAAAGCCGGAATCCCGAATGCGCTCTCGAAAGCAACTGTAATAGTATTGGCTTGCACCGTGTTGAATGCCAATCCGAATGTAAGGGTTATAAGTATGGCAAATGTCCACGACCACCATTTTTTGCCGATTCCTTTCTGTATATAATAGGCAGGACCACCACGAAAAGAATTATGTCCTTTTACTTTGAACAACTGCGCGAGAGTGGATTCGACGAATGCATTTGCTGAACCTATAAATGCGACAACCCACATCCAGAACACCGCTCCAGGGCCGCCTAATACTATGGCAATTGCCACTCCTGCAATATTACCGGTCCCTACACGGCTCGCAAGAGAAAGCGTGAATGCCTGAAACGAACTTATAGTGTGACCAGGCTTATCATGAATGTTGGGATTATTGTGGCTTTTACCTGATTCAAATAGCAACCGCAACATTTCAGGAATCATCGAGAACTGTACTCCCCGGGACCTTATCGTGAAATAAAGAGCAGTGCCAAGTAGCACGCCAACCATCAGGTAAGTCCAAAGCCAATCATTGATAAGTTCTATAATTTTCATCTTATTGAGTCGGGAAAAGTCGGTTCAGGCAACAACCGTGTCGTATCGGCTGGAATCGATTTATTCTTGTCTTTTTTTCTAAATTTTTTCAAGAACGAAAGGAAATTGTCAAAGTCGTGTCGCAAAACAATACCTACACCCTGGGTCGTGGTTGCAGTCTTCACATAATAATTACGGTCATTATAACGGTTATAAGCTTTCAGACGCAGTGTGCCACGACGGTTTAATAGATACTCTATATCAAAGTCTCCTATAAACTGATTGTTGTTTAATGTGTTGTCGCGGTATCCGAAATTGCCGTTGAACAGCAATCGGTTGTTTAACAACTGACTTGACAAAGCAAGATCAACTTCAAGATCCGAGAAATCGCCTTTGTCGCTGCGGAAGTTTGGTGCGATACTCCATTTGTCATTTATCTGTCCGAGTATATTGGATAACTGAGACGACAAAGTGGAAGAAGCTACCGAAACAAGTTCGTTGCCACGTGTAGCACCCACATAGTCGGGTGTATAAAAGCGGTTTAAAGCAAGCAGATAGATTATCTGCCGGTTCATCATTTCATCTGTTGACACAATGCTTTTGACCTTACGGTAGGTATCGGAAGGGAGTGTCGGAAATTCAAGATCAAATGCAATATCAGGTTGCTGAAGGTCTCCTGTTACTTTGAGAATTGCATGAACCGGAACATTTGTACGGTTAAGATCCCGATCCTGAAGGAAAGATTCATCGAGATCGCTCAGATTGGCATTGAGGGCATATACAGCGGTAATATCGAGTACAGCAGAGAATGGATCTCCTGTAAAAGCAATAGAGCTTCCGTCGCGTATCGAAAAATCTTTTATTATTATATCCTGAAGAGTGAAGTTATATGATCCGCGTTCAAGAGTATATGTGCCATACATTCGTAGCTCTTCATCGGTAGACCCGTATTGCATTCTGATTGTACCGGACCCGAATGTGCGGATGCGGTCGCCACCGACAGGGTCCATGACAATGACAAGTTGTGCCTCTGGTGTCATGGTCACACTGAAGTCCATATCGTAGCGCGACGCGCCGGCCTCCTCCTTTTGAGCAAGCTTTTTGCGCAGATCACGCACAAGTGCAGGTGTCGGGTTAGCGACAATAGTGTCAGCAACTTCAAGCAAATCACGGTTGCGGAATGTGATAAATGAGTATTCACCGGCTTCCTCAATATCAGATAGAACAAATGTGAATACCGATTGGCTTGCAGTAGACATATCAGCTGTTATATTTACCCAGCCTGGACCGCCTTTCACCGCCGCCTTTCCGTTGGCGAAAACACGTCCATACCAATCAGGGTTCCGTTTTTCGGTCTCGTCATAGACAAGCATGTGATTTGCATCGGTAATATTGAATTCAAACTCCGGTGCCTTGAAAAACGTGTGTTTCACATAGCCATTGAGCATAGCAGTATTATTATACTCATCGCGCAATGTGATATTGTGCAGATCGATAAGTCCAGGCGTAATTATGACAGAATCACATGCAGTGTACCATGTGTTGGTGAAATCAATTTTCATGCGGATGCTGTCGGCATGAAGTCGTCCTTCAAAATCAATATATTTAAAATTGCCCCAAAGATGAGCTTGACCGGAAGCACGTCCCTGTACGTCAGACGTAAATGCTTCCATAAAGGGTTTTAGAAATCCTATATTAATTTCTTTTGCATCAAACGAGATATCAAGAGAATCATTAAGCGGGAATATAGCACCGTCGATTTTAGACATCTTTCCGTTGGGCTGGTCTATATCGGCACTAAGTGTTATCGCCCGGCGTTCTCCGTCCCAGCTACTTTTTACTATCGCATTTCCAAGTACTGTCGCATTATAACTTATGTTTTTCACGTCAAGACCCGAAGTTGTGAAATGTGGCTCCGGTGACAGAAGTGCAGATGCTGTAAATGTACCGGTAGCATCACCACCGATACGAGCCTTGTCGATGCCGAGTGACTCAAAAATATAGTCAAGATTGACATTGCTAAGATCTATTTTGAGCCTGTCGTCGGCAGATGATGACACAGCCCCGTCAATTCTGACAAACTGCCCGTATCGGCTTACGTTAAGATGATCTACAATAATACGCTCCTTACCATAAGCGGTAACCGAAGAAGGAGCTACTGTCCACACAGTATCGTTGAACTCCATCTCTCCAGGAAGTATATTCACAGCTGTAACTACTTGACTGTCATCCAGCCGTGACAAACCGGTGGAAAAGCCAATCTTTCCATTATATGCTCTTTTTCGGTCTATACTCCAGTTGATTGATGTGTGTGCACTGTCAGAAACAAGGGTATTGTCAATATTTATAGACATCAGACCATCTTTTGTCGGGACTTTTGTCTCAGCTGTCAGTACAGCCAACACTGTATCGCTATTGAATTTAACAGAAGTATTTTCAATGAGTTTGTTTCCCTGTCTGATGTATGGGGCATCTATTTCGAGCGACGCTGTAAGGTTTGAACCGTCGACATGCCCTGAAATCATCATCGGATACATAAGACTTGCTGGCAATCGGAATGTATCGGCAAAAGATTCGGTTTCTTTGATGCTTGCCGATATGGAGAATCTATTTTTTGAAATATTGTCGCTTCCATGCAGAGGATTGAATAGCGAAGGCAATTTTTTTGCTGCAATTGCCTGAAGCGTAGCCGGGATTGATGCGACATCATAGCTACCTGCAAGATCAAGATCGACAAAATCGCTCCTAAGTTTTATTTCTCTGGATTCAGATTCCCCGGATGCAGTGAGTACAATCGAATTAATACCAAGCAGACATGAACTTATAGAATCAGTGAGACGTATGTTTCCAAATGTACACACTCCTTCGACATCATTCAGACTTGATCCGCTCATTCCAGCAATCATACGGCCTGAATATGAGATATCGTCCCGTTTTTGCTTGATTCCAAGGGCCGACGGTGAGAAGTTCACAATTTCCGCCCTTATGTCAGAATGGTTTATATGTTTGTTTTTATATTTTATTTCTCCGGAGGCATTCATATCCAGAACTGAATTTGGAGAAATGACTGAAAAATTCAGATAAGAATTGTCTCCGGATGCATTAAGTTTTAAATTTTCAAGTGTTGTATACCCAAGCTGCAAGGATTTCACGGCAACAGCAGCATTACCCTTGATGTTATTGGCGCCTGATAGTACAAAGTCGGTTGTTATTTCACCATTTGTACATCCGAATTTATTATCAGCAAGAAGTTTACCGAGATCAATATTATCCCAGTTGATTTTAGAGTCGATCGATATCGGTAAGATTTCATTGTTGTCAGAAGATCTGACAACACCATTTATCACGCAATCTACTTTTCCGCATTGAGTCGCTGTATTGAGTTTTGCAGACATATGTTTATCGGCAATGGAAAGATTACCTTTTACAGAAATCAACCCAAGCCGGTTCAGCCATGATGCATCAGGAAGCCTGTCTTTAATAATCCTTTGTATGTCGGCTCCCATTGCGACAACCGAAAGATTTTTGATACTTGCATTCAGCGATTCAAGCGATGAAATACCGGTTGCATTTCCCTCTGCATTAATGGAAATGTGTGGTGTAATAGATGTAATGCGCAGTTTATCAAGAGAAATACTGGATGTAGAGACTGTCAGATCAAGAGCGATATTAAGGCGCCCGTTTATTTTTGCAAGTAATGGACTGAATGAAGATAAATCAGACGGATTTAAATAACTTTGTGACAACAGACTTATTTTTACTGGATTTCTTGAAATTGACTCATGCCAATTACGGGTAGAGTCAAGAGGTACAGAAATGTCGTTGAACTTGATGTCGGAATTTGGAAGCGCTATTGAAAAATTGGAGATGGAAAGTGTATCGGAGAGTAATGAGAACTTTCCATGAAGATCAGTAACCGTAAATCCAGCCCTCTCTGAAAAAGTGATACGGAACAATTCGGCATTGAAAGATTTATCACTGACAACCGGAATTGTCACATCTGCATTGATATTGTAAAGTGAAATATGATTCTTATCGAAATTCCCGTGCTGAAGGGTCGGAGCCGAAAGGATATCATAGGAAAATGCACATTGACGTAACACGACTGTATTTATGCCGAGTTCGATATTTGTTTGTTTTTTATTGTCTTTATCAGATTTGAACTGTCTGATTATACGTGATATATTAATAGGGGAGTCCTGATCTTCACGGCTTATGTGTCCATCTAAACCAATGACTTCAGCATAGTTTACTACAAATTTCCCCCGAAAGACAAGGTCAATAAGGTTTATTCCGGCCCCCAAACGCGAGATTGTCACTGCATCCCGGCCATTGTCGTCGGCAATTTTTACATTAAAAAGAGTTACACGGTTAAATGGACTAAAGGCTAAATCACCTATAGATACCTCGGTAGAAAGAAGCTTTGACAGCTCTTTTTGTCCTATATCACGCACCTCTTCCTGCACATTTGGCAGGGAGAGGGCGATATAGAGGAGTGCAGGAATACCTACGGCACATAAAATGGTCGTGACAAGTACCGCTCGAAATACACGATATATTCCTGCTGCTAAATTCATTTAAAAATCAAAGGAAAAGATAATCGTACTTGGACATGAGTGCATTGAAGCGCTCGTCGGATCGTAACGGTGCAATGTTTATACGGGCATCGGAATTAAGTTTCCAGTCATATGCGTTGGCATAGCCGTGTGTAAGGGATTTCTCCATACACCTGAAAGCATTGTCCTTATCTCCGGCCTGCGCATAATAGCATGCTCCATAATAGTTGAGTATGCCGTCGTTGTCAGGTTGAGCGAGAATCGACTCAATCCATGCATCACCCGTTTTACGGTCACCTGCAAAAAGAGCAGCAAATCCACGGAAAGAACGCACATCGTTTTCAGGGTATTCCAGATCAAGGACACGTTTGTACACGGCAACAGCAGCATTGGACTGTTTCATGAAATCATTGAGAGCCCATGCACGGAGCATGAAATACCATGCATTGGTATCATCGTTGACCATTGCCTCTCCAAACCTCTCGGCAGCTTCCTGATATTTTTTCTCGCTTATAAGACAGAGGCCTTCCTCAACCATAGCATTGTTGTCACGCGGATCTTTTTTAACTGCTTTCTGCGCAGCTTCAAGCGCAAGCTCTGATTCTCCCATAGCACGACGAATGCGCGCAAGCGTCACATAATACGGTGCATTGTCATCGGCAAATCCTATTGCAAAGTTGCACTCTTTGAGAGCTTCAGGATACTTTCCGAGTGCAAGGTTGCACTGAGCCATTGCATCGTAAAGACCGGGATAGTTGTAAAGATTCTGGTCAATTATCGTATGGAAGTCGGTAAGCGCTGCCTGATAACGATAATGAGACATCGCAATTGTCGCACGCAGATAGTAGAAAAGAGCCACATTAGGCGCTGTGCGTATCGCGGAGCTTAGGCCGGTCATAGTAGCCGTATAATCGGTATTACCCATGATTACAAGCTCCTGGATTGCTCTTGAATTGCCTTGATTGATTGAAATCGCAACAAGAAGATCCTCTACGGCGCCTGCATTATTATTCATGATCTTGCGCACGCTTGCCCTGCGTATGTAACTTTCTGCCGAAGCCGGTGCCAGATCCACTACCTCGTTGATGTAATCGTTTGCAAGGCCGAAATTATTTTCACGCGCAGCAATACGTGCGAGTCCAATAAGTGCCTCAGCACTACGGTTGTTGATGCGCTGTAGTTTCTTGTAATTGGCTTTTGCCGATTCAAAATCATTGGTCTCATACTCACAGTTTGCAATCTCGTAGATTGTCACATAGCTCGTCGGATCAAGCTCAAGAGCTTTTTTGAAGTCTGCAAGAGCCTCTGCGTATCTTTCGGTCATATAGTAGATGTTTCCACGCAGACTGTACTCTTGAAAAAGAAGAGGTTTCTCTATTGCAGGAGTGTATTTTATCGCGTTGTCGACATCGGAAAGTGCACGTAGATACTGGTCGTGTTTGTAGTACTCGCTTGCTCTCTTGAAGTAAGTCTCATAATCCTGTGGATTGGCAGTAAGAACCTGCTCATAGACTTTCATCATCGCCTGAGTGACAGGATCAAGCGGAGCGGTCTGGGCGGCCACCGATAGTGATCCGGTCAGACAAATAGCTGCTATCAGCGCTTTCAGTTTCATGCTGAATGACTTATTTGTTTATTTTATTTATTGTTTCTCTTAGTATTGTCAATCTTTCAAGTAACCCGGACACAAGATCAAGCCTCAGCATATTAGCACCATCACTTTTGGCCTTTGATGGTTCCGGATGTGTTTCCATGAAAAGGCCATCGGCACCTGCAGCTATACCACAACGGGCTATAGTCTCAATCATATCCGGACGACCTCCGGTTACACCAGCAGTCTGGTTAGGCTGCTGTAACGAATGCGTCACGTCGAGTATCACCGGACAGCCGTTTTTTTTCATTTCAGGAATCCCCCTGAAATCAACAATAAGATCCTGATAGCCGAATGTCACGCCACGTTCGGTAAGTGCAACTTGCTCATTTCCGGCATCAATAACCTTCTGTATTGCATATTTCATAGCCTCAGGTGATAGGAACTGTCCTTTTTTGATATTTATCATTTTTCCTGTCGATGCTGCAGCTACAAGTAAATCAGTCTGACGGCATAAAAATGCCGGAATCTGGAGAATATCGACATAATCAGCTGCTATTCCGGCTTCTTCAGCAGAATGAATGTCGGTAACAACCGGGATAGAAAAAGTATTTCTTACTTTTTTAAGTATCTCAAGAGCTTCCATATCTCCGATTCCAGTAAAGGAATCGATACGCGAACGATTGGCCTTACGGTAACTGCCTTTGAATACATACGGGATATTAAGTCTTTTGCATATTTCCGATACATTTCCGGCTATGTCGAGAGCCATCTGCTCGCCCTCAATCACACACGGTCCGGCAAGAAGAAAGAAGTTGCCGGTGGAAGATGAGGCAAGATAATCGGATATCGAGTCAATTGATTTCATTTTTTACTTATGGATGAAAGTATGTGAATTGTATCGGCTGCAACAATTGCTGCAGTTTCTGTGCGCAGGCGACATGGCCCGAGACTCACCGGTATGAATCCATGACTGACTGCAAATGTGACTTCTTCGGGAGAAAAATCTCCCTCTGGCCCTATAAGCACTACACTGTCGTTATTTGAAGTATAGGACTCCGTGAGCGTTCGGCGATCATACATATCGTCATTACAATAACATATATATCTATTTCTTAAAGAATCGGGGAGAGACTGCACGAACTGACGCAACGGTGTCACTGGTTCCAGCAATGGCAGTGAGGCCTTTAGAGACTGCTTCATTGCCGATACTGCTATTTTCTCAATACGTTCGATTTTAAGCTCTTTACGTTCTGAATGATCACACTTAACAGGGACGAACCGGTTTATGCCGATCTCTGTCAGTTTTTCGATCATCCATTCCATGCGATCTATGTTTTTTGTCGGCGCAACCGCTACTGTAATATTCTGTGGCCAAGGATCAGGCTGTATTGCTGATTCTATTATATCAAGCAAAACCGCTTTGGGACGAGCCTCTGCTATAATGCATTTATAGAGTCTGCCTTTGCCGTCAACAACCTCTATTATGTCGCCTTCTCTATGTCGGAGAACTCTCACACAGTGCCCCGACTCCATTTCGGGAAGTCTTGGATCATTGGCAATATCAGGCGCATAGAATCGTATCATAGTAAAATTTTCTTTTTTTAGTTCAGGCCTCGACTCTGTTGTTTGAATTTTTTACCGACGGAAAAATCATCCAGAACAAAACAGCAATCAAAAAGGCATAAGCTGCAAATATATACCAGCATGTACGCCATCCTTCAAGCTGAATTTCCGGAGAGTCGGTTGGAACAACATAATGATTTACGATCATCATAGCGCCAAATGTTCCCACTGTAGCACCAAGACCGTTTGTCATGATCATGAACAGTCCTTGCGCACTACTTCGTATATTGGGATTTGTCATTTTGTCAACATAAAGACCACCCGATACATTGAAGAAATCAAAAGCGATACCGTAAGCAATACACGACAGTACAAACATCCAGAGTGAACCTGCCGGATTCCCGGCTCCAAATAAACCGAACCGCAATACCCACGCCAACATAGACATAAGCATTACTCCCTTAATGCCAAAACGTTTCAGGCAAAACGGGATAAGAAGAATACATAAAGTCTCACTTATCTGTGACAGCGAAATAAGAGCATTGGCATTCTGTGCAGCCCATGCTTCCCTAAATGCATCTATGTTGATGAAGCTGGTAATATAGGGATTGGCATATCCGTTTGTGATCTGAAGCGATACACCAAGAAACATACTGAAAATAAAAAATACAGCCATGCGTTTCTGTCTGAATAGCCTGAAAGCACGTAATCCAAGTGTATCGACCAGAGAGCTTCCTTTTGCAACTTTGTTTACAGGACAAGCCGGCATAGTGAGCGCATAGATCGTCAGGACAAAACTGAATGCAGCAGATATAAAAAGCTGCATATAGGTTGTCTGGAATTTCGCATCGTCAGGTCCTGCAAAATTCACAATAAGCATAGCACAGATGAATCCAATTGTTCCCCATATACGTATCGGAGGAAATGCTTTTACGGTATCATACCCCGATTTTGTAAGTGCGTTGAATGCCACTGAATTTGCAAGCCCTATCGTAGGCATAAAGAAAGCAACTGACAGGGTATAGAATGTGAAAAGCGGTCCGAACTCAATATCTTCGGACAGATAGCAATATCCTGCCGCCAATGCCATGAACATTCCGGCAATCAGATGCGACAGACTCAACATGCGCTGTGCCTGAATCCAACGGTCGGCTATTATGCCGATAAGGGAAGGCATAAACAGCGAAACAATACCCTGAACACAGTAAAATAGGCCGATTTGTTCCTGAAGGCCGTTTTTTGCAAGGAAATTGCCTAAGGAAGTCAGATAAGATCCCCAGACAGCAAATTCCAGGAAATTCATTACGATGAGTCTGAAACGAATATTTTTCATATTTCAGGTTATCTGGTATATCTTTAGTGATTGTCGAAACAACTTTCAATTATCAGAATTACGTTTAGCATCAATCAAAGCTTTTATTTCTGATGCCTTTTCATACTCCTCGTTTTCTACCGCTTTTTGAAGTAATTGCTCTAATTCTTCAATTGCAAGATTTTGGATTCTTGGCGTGCGGTTGGAGATTTTATCCGGACTTACCGGATTTCGAGATTCTTTCCACCGGATCTCTATTTTTTCGCCGGCAGAATTATGTCCTGAAGCTGTGCCAATACCCGGCCTATCGCTATCGAGTCTGAACCCGGCCTTATGTAGTATCTCCGAAGTTGTAAATATCGGCGCTCCCGTCCTCATTGCGATAGCAATCGCATCGGATGTACGGGAGTCAAGTTCTACTTCTGTACCGTTGGCATCGACAAATGTCATGGTTGCCGAGAATATACCGTCGCAATAATTGTAAATGAACACATCTTTAAGAATGATGCCAAATGCATGTGCAAAGCCTGAGAAAAGATCGTGGGTCAGGGGACGCGGAGGTATAATCCGTTCAATGATGATAGCAATAGACTGAGCTTCCGGTGCTCCGATAACAACCGGTATGCGGTAGCTGCCGCCTTCCTCTGCAAGGATAAGCGCGTAGGCTCCTTCATGAATCTGGTTGTAACTCAGACCCATCACATTTAATTTTATGCGTTCTTCCCCTTCCATATTATTCCACTACCATAACACAAGTGAGACTCTTTGTCATATAATGTGACAAACTGTCCTGGAGCGACACCTTGTATCTGTTCGGCACTGTCGATTATATATCTGTCTGGATCGTCGGGCAGCTGCCTTATATGGCCATGAAGAAACGACGGCATGTGACGATTCTTGAATGTTATGTCAATTCCTTCTTCCTGCAATTTTTCGTCCCAGGGATTCCCTGATATGAAGTGCATTGAAGAAAGTGTGATCTGACGGCTGAATTGCAACGGAGTGTCATAGCCACGGCTGACATATACAATGTTCTGATCAACATTCTTATCAATCACAAACCAAGGGCCGCCACCGAGTCTCAGACCTTTTCTCTGCCCGATTGTATGAAACCAGTATCCACGGTGCTTGCCAAGAATTTTTCCAGTCTCGACCTCTACAATATCTCCTGGAGTGCTTCCAAGATGCTGCTCCAGAAAATCATTGTAATTTATCTTGCCAAGGAAACAGATACCCTGGCTGTCGTGACGTAATGCATTGGGAAGTTTCAGACCGGAGGCTATCTCTCTTACATCAGATTTAGGCATGTGCCCGATAGGAAAGATAATATGTTTAAGCTGGTCATAGGTTATACGTGACAGAAAGTCGGTCTGATCCTTTACCGGATCCAATCCCGTTGCCAACCACTTTTTACCGTCTTTCTCAACCGTTGTAGCATAATGCCCTGTGGCTGTAAGATCAAATTCATGTCCCCGCATCTGCTCGAAGAATCCGAACTTCACCATGCGGTTGCACATTACATCAGGATTTGGTGTAAGCCCCTTTCTTACTTCATCAAGGGTGTAGGCCATCACATTATCCCAATATTGCCGATGCAAGTCTATTTCTTCAAGCGGTAATCCATAACGACGGGCTATGAGACTGCACATCTCAAGATCTTCTTCGGCCGAGCAGTCGCCTCCATCTCCGTCCATACCGATACGTATGTAGAACAGGTGAACGTCGTGTCCTTCCTCTACAAGACGGTGCACTGCCACAGCACTGTCAACACCACCAGATATGAGTGCGGCAATTCTCATCAGCTATTTGCAACGGAAGATTGTGTATCGGAATTTTTCTGTTCAAGCGCTTTGCGTTTTGCCTCTTCACGAGCCTCTTCAATGCGCTCTTTGTTCTGAAGAACTTTTCTGAATGCAACGAGCAGATTTTCAGCCACCAGACTTTTTGAAAGTATTTCCTGCTCTTTGTTTGCATAGTAAATTGTGGGCTTGACACGTTGGTCAAAATATTTATTGGCTTCAGGAGAAGCTGCAATAACCCAATTGGCCGGATATGTGGAGACGCGGTCTTTCCATGTCTGATCCGCTTTACCGGGATAGAGAGAAATTACAGTCATATCACCACGCTCTATAAGCTTATTGAGGCTGTAATCCGCCGACAGGCGCACACGTGCCATAAGATTTTCAGGGTCATTGGGGTCATCGAAAATGATGAGAAGATATGATGCTGAAATATCGTTCAGTTTTTTTGATTCACCATTGACCGTTGTAATATCAATATTGGGAAGTTTATTGCCTACTATGCTCGCACCAATCTGGGAAGCCTGCATCGCATATCGCTCACGCGCCTCCTTGCTGACATCTTTTGATTTCGCAGCTGCATTTGCAAAGATAAGATATACCGGATCAATCAGATATTCAGCAGAGTCTGAGTATAATGAACTTTCTGCCATTTCAAAAAGAACCGAAATGTGATCGGGTGCATTTTTCTTGACATCTTTTATGAGCTTTCTGACTGACTGACAAACCACCGTAGTGTCGGCATAAGGCATGAATGAAACATAATCATTAAATGCCTCATGCATTTTGGCGCGCGAAGAAAATGCTGATTTAAGATTGCACCGTTCCCAGAAATGCTCTACCAGAAAAGAAGTTCGCTGGTCAAGAGTTTCAAGGCTTTCAGGCGGTTCAGGATATTGAAAATAACGCTGCGGAGCCTGCGCCCAAGCACAGTATGCGCAAATTAAAGCAACGAGAGAGAATATTATTTTTTTTCGCATTTCAGTTAATCAATGATTGTGACTTCAGTGTTATCAACATGCCAATCGGCACAATATGCAAAGATATAATTTTTTTTTTGCTTGACTTGCATACAAACAGGATTTTGAGTTTTGGACGTTATGTGAAAAAACTGTAATTTTGCGGCTTCAAAATAAATCCAGGGCAACAGAAAAAGAGTGTTACAAACTTGAGCAATAGTCCTGGTATATAGATGTCTAAAAAAGAGAAGAAATGAATTTTTCAAGCACTTTGGATTTTAAACCTGCATTGCTTACCGAATTAGGCAGGTACAACATCCATAGGTTTAAGGCCGATCTTATTGCGGGAATTGTAGTCGGAATTGTAGCATTGCCTCTTGCAATTGCATTTGGAATAGCCTCAGGAGTGAGCCCGACAGTCGGCTTGCTTACAGCCATCATCGGTGGTTTTCTTGTTTCGGCTCTCGGTGGATCGACAGTCCAGATAGGTGGGCCGACCGGTGCATTTATAGTCATTGTCTATAATATCATACAGACCTTTGGTCTCATGGGACTTGCTGTGGCAACACTGATGGCGGGCATTATTCTGGTCGCAATGGGTGTATTCAGGCTTGGTACAATCATCAAGTTCATTCCTTATCCGATTGTCGTAGGATTTACAGCAGGTATCGCTTTGACAATTTTTTCGACTCAGATAAATGATTTTCTTGGGCTTGGTCTGAAAGACGTGCCATCGGAGTTTATTCCCAAATGGCAGCTTTATCTGAGCAGTCTTGATCAAATAGACTGGACAACAGCAATCGTAGGGCTTGTGTCGCTTGCAATTGTGATAGGGGCTCCACGCATATCTAAAAAATTGCCCGGAGCCTTGATTTCCATTGTATTGGTCACAGCCGGATGCTTTCTGGTATCGATGTTTGTCCCCGGTTTTTCAATTGAGACAATCGGCGAAAGATTCGGAAACATGAGTACCGACATTCCGGAACCTAAGGGTTTTGACCTGAATATGGCAACAATCAACATGCTTCTCCCGTCGGCATTTACCATTGCCATGCTTGGCGCTATCGAGTCGTTGCTTTCGGCTACAGTTGCCGACGGTGTTACAGGCTCACGCACCAACAGCAATACAGAACTTATAGGTCAGGGTGTTGCCAACATTGTAGTCCCGTTTTTCGGCGGCATACCTGTAACCGGTGCCATAGCCCGCACAATGACCAATATATCCAACGGCGGACGCACTCCTGTCGCCGGTATCATCCATGCTGTTGTGCTGCTGCTCTCGTTTTTGTTTCTGATGCCTCTAATCAATCTCATCCCCATGGCGTGCCTTGCCGCAGTACTTGTGGTTGTCGCTTATAATATGAGCGGATGGAGAACGGTAGCCCATATTTTCAAGGCTCCCGGAAGCGACATATCAGTCCTCTTGGTGACAATGTTCCTCACTGTGATTTTCGATCTCACAATTGCAATCGAAATGGGACTGCTCCTTGCAATGGTTCTTTTCCTAAAACGAGTTACAGGCAACACCCAGATCAAAGTCTATGGTGAGCAACTTGATGTGGCAGAAGGCACAGATCTCCCTTCAGGCGAGGTGCTTAATGTCGCCGACGGTGTATCGGTATATGAGATTGACGGTCCGTTCTTCTTTGGCGTAGCGACCAAATTCGATGAAATGATGCGTAACACGCTTCATGCTAAGCCTAAAGTAAGAATCATACGCATGCGTAAGGTTTCGTTTATTGACGCAACCGGACTCCACAACCTTGAACTGTTGATCTCATCATCAAAGTCAGAGGGTATAGATGTCGTGCTGTCGGGAGTAAATGAGTCGGTAAGAAACTCTCTCGACCATGATGGCATAAACCGATTGCTGCCTGAAAGCCATATATGTGACCACATCACAAAGGCCGTGCAACTTGCAAATCAGATTGCAGCCAACAAGACTTCCAAAGATTAACCGAAGCATTCAGTCAATCGCTTTCTTGAAAGCATTGAGCTGCCACGAAGGAGTCCAAGCTTCAACAGCGTTATAACATTCATTTCTCACGGCATCACGACCAACAGATTTATTCAGGTCGAGTTGCCGTGAGATTGCTTTTACAAGATCCTGCTGATCGTTACACCTGAACAATTGCCCAGTGACTCCAGGAATTACCGCTTCGACTTCAGGAGCCTGTGTTGAAAAATCGGAGTGAGTTATCACAGGTGTTCCAAGCTCCAGAGAATGTATTGCCGTCAGTCCTATATGACCGGGGGAGACACACATGTCTGCATTATAAATCAAAGGAGCTGTATCGGCAATATCATATTTTGCGCCTAAAAATTTTATATTATCCGATATATTCAGTTCTTCAGCGATTTTATTCAAAGTTTCATAATCAGGACCATCACCGACAATCACAGCATTGACTTCATTTCCCGACGCTTTAAGTGCCGCCACTGCATGAACAAGCATACCGATTTTTTTTATGAGCGAAAGCCTGCCAATGTAAATAAGCGTTGGTAACGCTGCATTCTTAAAGCCATAATAAGAATCAGACATCCTGACTAACGACGCAGACAATGACTGTCTAAGCGAAAGGAACCGATCATGATCAAGTGAATTATGTACAACCTTAATCTTTGAAGATCCAATACCTTCCCGCTGTGCAATTTTTTGCGAATGTTCACCATAAAGCAGCAAACCGTCAGCCATTCCAAAATAAATACGATAAAACAATCGTCTTAATTTTTTTTCGGTTCCATCCCAGCCATGGCTCCACAGAAATATACGTGCGCGTCTCGATTTAGGCCTGAAGCGGTTGCGAATCATAACAGCCCAAGATCCGAGAAATTTAATTTCACCGGTAATGACTATGGTCCTTGGCTGTTCTTTCCATAATATTCCAGACAAGCCCTTTAACCACCATGTATTGATTTTACCTTTTGATATGGGCAAAATCGTAACATTGCGCATAAACGATAACGGACATGATGGAATGTCTGTTTTGTTTTCTCCGAAAATCCACCGGCACTCCCAATTGTTCTCAATAAGTTTAAATATCGGTTCTCTATAGTGAGGCGGTATATTGAGTACAAGTGTAAGAGGGGAGCGTGTATTCATGATCAGTGTCTCCATTTAGGGCGCAATGGATGTGCTGAAAGGTAATCACCAAGTATAAGACCTCCAACGATAAAAGCACAACCGAGATATCCCATAAATGTTATTTTTTCACCAAGTATTATCCATGCTGCAATCAATGATACAACCGGAGACATATAGAGAAAATTCGACGCTTTTACAGCTCCAAGTCGTTTTACGGCTATTGCCCAGAAGAAAAACGCAAGGATAGAAGCTCCGAGTATCAGGAACAGCAGATTACCCCAAACTTCAAATTCAAGCAGAATACTGAACGAGGCAATATGGGGTTCCGCAGCAAGAAACGGTATTGCCGTTATGATGCCATAGAAAAATGTCTTTCTGGTTATGAAATTGGTAGTATATATAACATTCAGGCGACGGAGAATTACCGAATAAACACACCAGCTCAATGCAGATGCGAGCGCAAGCAAATCGCCGATTATGTTATCTGACCAGCTTTGTGCAGCGCCACCGTCGTCACCACCTCCATTAAAAATCACAAAACCTACTCCAACAAAAGCTATTATCGATCCAAACCATGTACCCGAGCTTGGTCGCTCGCTTTTGTACAGTATACCTACAAGAATTGTCGTAAGCAATGGTGCAAGAGCAGTAATAAGCGCAACAAAAGCTACTTTAGTGTATTCAAGCGCCGTATTTTCAGCAATGAAATATATCGATCCTGCAAGTAACCCACAAATCGCAAGACGGAGTTCGTCAGCCCATGAATCAGCCCACATTTTGTCATGAGAGAACGCAAGGACAATTAGATAGGCAAATATAAAACGTAAAATATATATTTCTACAGAACTCAGACCATTGTCAAGAAGAACTTTTGTAGATACAAAAGAGACGCCCCACGCAGTGACTGTGAGAGCGGCACCAATGCTAAACAGTATATTGGACCACTTTGAATATCCAGGCCTGTTGTTTGCGTTTAATCTTTGCTGCATAAGTGAAAATGACTCTATGCACAAAGATAACCTTAGTGCTTAAAATAAACAAACATGAAAATTAAAAGAATCAGGTCGGTTCCTTCTATATAAGACAGAATAGAAACCGACCTGAAAGAATAACGTGAAATATTGCTTCAGAATGTCGACCGGAGAATCTCGGCTGCTTTTGAAAGCCCTTCGGAATCTTTGCCTCCAGCCTGTGCAAATCCAGGCTGGCCACCACCGCCGCCTTTGATGGCTTTTGCAGCTTCACGAACGATTGATGCCGCACTGAACCCAGATGCGACCACATCGTCGGTGAGCATGACAGTGAGAAGCGGTTTATCCTGCAGATCCTTTGTCGCTGCTATAAACACAGTTCCTTCAGGGGAAAGCGAACGTACTCCGAATGCAACATTCTTCACCATGTCAGGAACAAAGCGACCTATAAGTTCAACGACCTTTACGCCATTGCGTATAGTGGCTTTCTGCAGTAGGTCACGAGAAATATTGTTGGCTTTCTCTTTAAATGCTTCTTCGGCTTTTTTGCGGAGGTCTGTATTTTCTTCAATGGCTTTTCTTATGGCCGAAGTAATATCAGGTGCATTATTCAGCATAGCAGATATTTCTTTTGCAGAATCCACAAGCCGATCAAGCATATTTTCAACAGCTTCACCGGTAATCGCCTCAATACGACGGATACCAGCTGCAATACTGCTTTCAGAAATGATGTGAACCATCCCTATGTTTCCGGTATTGTCTACATGTGTACCACCACAGAGTTCTACAGAATCACCATAGCGTATTACACGCACTTCATCACCATATTTTTCGCCGAACAATGCCATTGCACCTATTTTACGCGCCTCGGCTATAGGCATGTTGCGATGTTCGTCACGCGGGATAGCCATGCGTATCTTTCGGTTGGCCAGATGTTCGACCTTGCGTATCTCCTCAGTCGTGAGCTTTTGGAAATGTGAAAAATCAAAACGGAGGACATCAGGTGAAACAAAAGAACCTTTCTGTTCGACATGCGTTCCAAGAACTTCGCGTAGAGCCTCATGAAGAAGATGAGTAGCAGTGTGATTACATGAAGTGGCAAAGCGTGCATTCTCATTAATAGCCGCAATAAATGTAGCTGCAGGATCTGACGGAAGTTTCTCTGTGAGGTGTACACCTATACCGTTTTCTTTTTTCGTATCAAAAATCTCAATCACTTCCTCATCAGCAATCAATGTACCTCGATCACCGACCTGTCCACCCATTTCGGCATAGAAAGGAGTACATGAAAGGATTATCTGATAATAACTGCGGTTTTTATGCTTGATCAATCGATAACGAAGAATCTGAGCCTGACATGACGACATATCATATCCTACAAACTCCTGTTCGCCATCGCGCACAACAACCCAGTCACCGGTTTCGACAGCGGCAGCATTACGGGCACGCTGTTTCTGAGCAGCCATTTCATTATCAAATCCATCGCGGTCCAGAGTCATACCATTTTCCTTTAGGATAAGCTCAGTGAGATCAAGAGGAAATCCATAGGTGTCATAAAGCGTAAAAGCCTCCTTACCTGTAATGTAGTTACGGTTGGCATCCTTGGCCGATCTGATCGCTCCATCAAGCATGTGTATGCCATTTTCAAGAGTGCGGAGGAATGAATCTTCTTCTTCTTTGATGACTTTCATGATGAGTTCGCGCTGAGCGGCAATCTCCGGATATGCATCACCCATATTCTGGATCAAGGTATCGACCAGACGATAAATAAATGCATCTTTCTGTCCGAGGAATGTATAGGCATAGCGTACGGCACGACGGAGAATACGTCGGATCACATACCCAGCCTTTGCATTGCCCGGCAGCTGTGAGTCTGCAATGGAAAACGCAATCGTACGTACATGATCGGCTACAACACGCATTGCCACATCAACATCGGCATTTTCACCATATTTATGGCCCGTGAGCGTTGAAATGGTCGATATCAATGGCGTGAACACATCAGTATCATAGTTGGATGTCTTACCCTGCAAAGCCATGCATAGACGCTCAAATCCCATTCCCGTATCAATCACCTTTGCAGGAAGTGGCTGCAGAGAGCCATCGGCCATGCGGTTGTATTGCATGAATACGAGGTTCCAAATTTCAATAACCTGCGGATGGTCATGATTGACCAATGAAGCACCAGATACATTTTGGCGTTCTTCTTCCGAACGGAGATCTATGTGTATTTCAGAACAAGGACCACAGGGACCGGTATCTCCCATTTCCCAGAAATTGTCGTGCTTGTTGCCATTTATGATGTGTGATTCAGGCAAATGTTCTGCCCAATATCCGGCAGCTTCATCATCGCGCGACAGCCCTTCTTCAGGAGATCCTTCAAACACAGTGGCATAAAGTCGATCGGAGTCAAGCTTAAGAACACCAACCAGATATTCCCATGCCCAATCAATGGCTTCTTTTTTGAAGTAGTCTCCGAATGACCAGTTGCCAAGCATCTCAAACATTGTGTGGTGATACGTATCATGCCCAACTTCTTCAAGATCGTTGTGCTTGCCACTTACACGCAGACATTTCTGAGAATCGGCTACACGAGACCACTTTGCAGGCTGGTTACCAAGTATTATATCCTTAAACTGGTTCATGCCGGCATTGGTAAACATGAGCGTAGGGTCGTCTTTAACGACCATTGGCGCAGAGGGAACGATATGATGCCCCTTGCTTTCGAAGAAATCTTTAAAAGACTGTCTTATTTCTTTGGCTGTCATAGCTATTGCCATTTGTTGCAAAGCAGAATTATTGTCCGTTTTTAAATATTTGGCAAAGATAGCTTTTTTGATAATATTTAGCAAAGCTCAAATATACATGTAATAAAAAACAGTCCCTCTTTTTTAATTAAATATATAATTTTGTAGAAACTATTTTATAATAACAAGAATTCCCGATTATGACACCAGGCAATGCGCGAATGAAGAAAATAGAGCGTGTGACCCTTTTGGGATCAGCTGCTAATTTCGGGTTACTGATATTCAAGTTTATCGCCGGTATCATTGGACACAGTGCGGCTATGGTTGCCGATGCTGTCCACTCATTATCGGATTTCATTACAGATGTAGTGGTTATCGTTTTTGTAAGAATAGCGTCAAAACCCAAAGATATCAATCATGACTACGGACACGGCAAATATGAAACACTTGCCACAGTTATCATAGGAAGCGCTCTAATGACAGTAGGAATCGGACTGATATGGAACAATGGCTATAAAATATATGATTATTATTTTAATGACGTAATGCTCGACAGCCCAGGAAAGATAGCACTTATTGCAGCTGTTGTGTCAATTGCTGCCAAAGAATCCCTGTACCGTATGACTGTAAAAGTAGGGAAGCAGGTCAATAGTCAGGTCGTAGTGGCCAATGCATGGCACCATAGGTCCGATGCATTCTCTTCAGTATGCACAATGCTTGGCATCGCTGGTGCAATGACATTGGGAGAGCAATGGCGGGTACTTGATCCTATTGCCGCGCTTTTTGTGAGTGCGCTTATCTTGCGCCTTGCATGGAAACTTATAATTCCGGCTATAAACGAGCTTCTTGAAAAGTCACTTCCATCAGATACCGAGCAGGAGATAATTTCGATAATATGTGAAATTGCAGAAATATACAATCCACACAACCTTTATACAAGAAGAATCGGCAATAGTATCGCAATTGAACTGCATATATGTGTTGATGGAGACATGACTGTTTCAAGATCACATGAACTGACTAAAATAATAGAATCACGTCTGCGCGAACGTTTCGGGCAGTCAACGCATATAATGTTGCATATCGAACCTGTTGCAGACTGCATTGACACCATCACCAATCTTTAAAGCAAGATATTCCATAGACCATAACGCAGGTGAATTGTAAAAACGGCGGATTTTGATTAGCTTTGTACTCACAATGGATAACAAGACGTTTTTAGGAAAGGTGGCAAAATCAACCGGTCGGACAATAGCAGAAACCGGCCGGCTGTCTGATGCACTGATGACCGTGTTGGCTGAATGCGCAACAGCAGGACGTGAGGTGGTTCTCCCCGGAGTAGGCAAGTTTTATCCTATACTTGAGGAAGAGACCATTGTGACAGACCGCACGACCGGAAAACGTCTGCTTTTACCTCCCGAAGCTGTGGTCAAGTTTGAATGCGCACCTTCGCTTGTAAATAAATTGAAGGAGGGACGGCAAAATGGATGATGAAAAGATTGTAGACCTTACAGAGGTTGTAAAACGCATTGCGGCACTCTCGGATGTGGATGAAGAAACCTCAAGAGAGTTCATGTTGGCATTCAGCCGAGTACTCGTTGACGCGCTTCTGAATAAAGAAAGTGTCGATATCAAAGCTATAGGGCGTTTCCTCGAGGACGAGCATCTGTCGGGCAATGTGAAATTTGAAGCCTCATTGCCTCTCGCAAGTGCAGTAAATCGCCCTTTTTCATGTTTTGATCCGATTGAACTTGACGACGAAACAGAAATTCCGGAAGAAAAAATAGAACAACAGACTCAAAAAGCGGCCATAGTTAATGATGTCGAAAATGAGAAAACCGATGCAGAATCTTCGTCAGAGACTTATGAGAAAGCGAATTTAAAAGAGAGCATATGTTCGGCTGAGCAATCAGAACTTACTGATTCTGTTCAAGTAAATTATACTGAAAACAGCATCACTGAAGGAAACAACGAATTAGCTGACATAGAGCCCCAGAAAGAAGATATGTCGGAATCGGCCATATCAGCTACTGTTGTAAAGATTGACGATAACAAACCGTTGCAGGTTGAGATTGTCGGCACAGAGGAGCAAAGAAAAAAACATCCTCTTGCAGGATGGATATTTTCGCTTGGTCTGGTTCTGGGCCTATGTGTCGGATTTATAGCCGGAATGTTTTTACATGATTATATATATCCTGACTATGAACGCGATATTATAGCAGACGATATCGATCTTGAAAATATTGAAGTTGTTGATGAAAACCCTGATAGAGAATTAACGCAATCAATTGTACCTGATAGTGCCGAACAACAAAATGATACTGCGACTGTCGCTCTTATCGACGATATAAAAACTTCGGAGACCGTAATTGAACGGAAGAAAATTGACAATAATTTAATTGTGACAGATACAATCGGATCCGGACGCTTTCTGGCAACCATGGCACGTAAGCACTATGGTTCATTTGTTTTCTGGGTATATATCTATGAGGAGAACCGCGATAAAATAGCTGATCCGGATAATGTTGCAATAGGCACTGTTGTGGTTATACCCGATGCCTCAAAGTATGGTATAGACGCAATGTCATCGGAATCAATAAAAAAAGCAAAATCAAAAGCATCTGAAATAGCCAAAGAAAGACTACAATAAGCCTGATAACTCTGTGATTTTCTGATCGGTATTATAACAATGCTTCCGATTGAAGCATTCTTTAAAACCGTTTACTTAAATTTAACACTTATCCTAAAGGCAAGGGGTATTCAATTCACTATTTTTGTATCGACCTTTTGGCCGATTAGTTTGTTTTATAAGTAAGTTAAATTAAAAATATAATCCGTCAACCAAACTCTGAATTATGGGTGAATCGGTAAATATCAGGGAGCTCAACGATATTGTTGCTTCAAAAAGTGATTTTGTAAATCTCATTGTCCGCGGTATGGATCAGACAATCGTCGGGCAAAAGCATCTTGTTGAGTCTCTTCTCATTGCCTTGCTCTCCAACGGGCATGTATTGCTCGAGGGCGTTCCAGGCCTTGCAAAGACATTGGCAATCAAAACTCTTGCTCAGCTTATTGATGCAAAATACAGCCGTATACAGTTTACTCCCGACTTGCTTCCTGCCGATGTAAGCGGCACTATGGTCTATAGTGTAAAAAATGAGACATTTCAAGTAAAAAAGGGTCCCGTATTCGCAAACTTCGTTCTCGCGGATGAAATCAACCGTGCTCCTGCAAAAGTACAGAGTGCATTGCTTGAAGCCATGCAAGAGCGCCAGGTCACAATCGGAGACCACACGTTTAGCCTTGATGAGCCGTTTCTTGTTATGGCAACACAGAACCCGATCGAACAGGAGGGCACATACCCGCTTCCTGAAGCTCAGGTCGACCGTTTTCTGTTGAAAGTCGTAATAGGATATCCCTCGAAAGAAGAGGAAAAAATTATAGTAAGGCAAAACCTGAGCAATGAAAAGAAGCACATTGTGCCATTGCTGAGACCGGAAGAAGTTATATCCGCTCAAAAAGTCGTCGAGATGATTTATATCGACGAAAAAATAGAACGGTATATTGTCGACATTGTATTCGCGACTCGATTCCCGTCGGAATATGGTCTTTCCGATCTGAGTTCTATCATTTCATTCGGAGCTTCACCGCGTGCTTCAATTTCGCTTGCAAAAGCAGCCAAAGCTTATGCTTTCCTGCGCCAGCGAGGTTATGTCATCCCGGAGGATGTAAGAGCAGTCTGTCATGACGTGCTTCGTCACCGTATCGGCCTTACATACGAAGCTGAAGCAAACAACATCACATCTGACGAGGTAATTTCAGAGATCCTCGACAAAGTAGAAGTGCCCTGATTTCCTTAATAATAACGTTAAAAGAAAGAACCCGGAGTTGATCCCAGCTGGGATCAATAAGTTAATCTTTTCCCGTATATGGATGCCAAAGAATTAATAAAGAAGGTAAGAAAGATCGAAATCAAGACCCGCGGGCTATCAAACAATGTGTTTGCGGGAGAATATCATTCGGCCTTCAAAGGACGTGGCATGACATTCTCGGAAGTCAGGGAATATCAATATGGCGATGATATAAGGGATATTGACTGGAATGTCACAGCCCGTCATAATCGTCCTTATGTGAAAGTCTACGAGGAAGAACGTGAGTTGACCGTCATGCTTCTGGTAGATGTATCTGCAAGTCGTCTTTTTGGGGCTGTCGGGATGGAAAAGCGTGAGATGATAGCTGAAATTTCAGCGACAATTGCGTTTTCTGCCATTCATAACAATGATAAAGTCGGGGTGATATTTTTCTCAGATAAAATCGAGAAATTTATACCACCCAAAAAGGGGCGAAAACATATATTGTTTATCATAAGTCAGTTGCTGGACTTTGAACCAAAAAGCAAAGGCACTGACATCGCCACCGCTCTGACGTTTTTCGCCGATGCACTTAAAAAACGGTGCACAACTGTATTGATTTCCGACTTTATCGATGCCCATGATTATGCACGCCCACTTACGATTGCATCGGGCAAGCACGACATGATAGCTGTGCAAGTATATGATAAACGCGACTCACAGCTTCCCAATGTCGGGTTAATGAGGGTATCTGATCTCGAACGAGGAAGAGAATGCTGGATAGATACATCGGATAGTGCGACACGACAAACGTATAATAAATGGTGGTATGACCGACAGAAAAAAATGTTGGAAGTTCTTGGCCGAAACGGAGTCGATGTGGCATCTATTTCAACCGACGAGGATTACGTAAAATCTCTTATGGGGCTGTTTAAGCGTCGTGGAGTAAGATGAAATATTGACGAATTAGAAGATATATACACAGAATGTCATCAAAATTGTTCCGACATATATTGACAACCGGGCTTTTTGCAGTGATAAGCCTACCCGTAATGTCGGGTAGGAATCCGGATGTGAGCGTGAAAGTCGAACTTGATTCGGCAATTCTTCTCATGGGGCGTACGACGCCGCTCCATGTTGAGATACTTCAGCCACAGGGTACTCAGGGAATGTTGATGATACCGGCCGACACACTCATGACAAATGTCGAGATTGCAAATGCCGGAACTGACGATACATTGAAAAACGGATTGACTGATCAGCTTGAGCAGATCAAAAGAATGATTACGCTTCAATCTTTTGACTCAGGACTGTATCGTCTTCCTCCAATCGCTTACGTCACGGAATCAGGCGATACTATGTATTCCAATACCGTAACTCTTAAAGTTCTGCCTGCTGATATTGACACCCTTACTACAATTCACAGCATGGCAGATGTAGCCGATGGAGGCTGGAAATGGTTTGACTGGCTTCCTGATTTTATTATAGATCACTGGGGTTGGATTATTGTCTGTATCCTGATTATCGTAGGCGGTATATGGGTATGGCTTGTGATGAAGAAAAAAGTTTCCATACCTCTTGTGCCAAAGTCGAAGCCGGTATCGCCTTATGATGCAGCAATCGCTGGGCTTGAAAAGCTCAAAGATGAGCATTTATGCGAAAATGGCAGAGAGAAAGAATACTATACTCGTCTTACCGATATACTTCGCCGCTATCTTGATGGGCGTTTTGGCATCAATGCCATGGAAATGACATCATCACAAATACTTAGGGCTCTTGAGAAGCAACCCGACACACGTGATCATAAAGGTATGCTGCAAAGAGTGCTTGAAATGGCCGACTTTGTGAAATTCGCTAAAATGCGTCCGATGCCGGATGATAATGTTGCGGCATGGAACCGGGCTCTACAGTTTGTAGAAGAAACAAAACCGCAGCCTGAACCTATAGCAGAAAATGAATCCGGAGTTGACACTGATACAGTCAAGACGAGTGAGAATCATAATGAAACAAGGTCATGATACAGTTTGCTCATCCAGGCCTATTATGGCTTCTTACAATACTGATACCACTAATTGTGTGGTATATAGTCAAACGTCGCAACGCTTATCCTTCAATATCGGTAAGTTCGACATTGTCATTCAAAGGAAAACGTACGCCATTGCGCGCTATGATGCTTCATGGTCTGTTTTTACTGAGACTACTTGCTATAGCATGTGTAATCGTGATGCTTGCACGCCCACAAACGCGTGACAGCTGGCGAACTTCTCAGACCGAAGGTACGGATATCATACTCGCACTTGACATCTCTTCATCAATGCTTGCGCGAGACTTCAAACCTGATCGACTCGAAGCGGCTAAAGATGTTGCCAATAAATTTGTTTCGGGACGAGAAGCTGACAATATGGGGCTTGTGATATTTGCAGCCGAAAGTTTTACGGGTATGCCAATGACAACCGACCGCGCAGCTCTGACAAATTACATTTCCTCCATAGAAATGGGGATGCTTGATGACGGTACTGCAATCGGTGATGGTCTTGCGACAGCAATAAACCGTATAAAAGACGGCAAAGCAAAGAGCAAAAGCATTATTCTGTTAACCGATGGCTCCAATAACACCGGAAATGTAGCACCACTAACAGCTGCAGAAATTGCAAAGAAACTTGGAATAAAAGTCTACACAATAGGTGTGGGAAAGAATGGAAACGCTCCATATCCAATGCAGAATATGTTTGGACGCATAGAATATGTAAGTACTCCGGTTGTGATTGATGAAGCTACTTTAAAAGAAATCGCATCGGTGACCGGCGGAAAATATTTCCGTGCAACAGACAACCGTGTACTGAAAGATGTCTTTGAAGAAATCGACAGTCTTGAAAAGACAGAGATGGATATCAAGCATTTCAGCCATACAGAAGATAATTATCTAATCTGGGCACTGGCTGCGCTCGGGCTTCTTGTGTTAGAGATGGCTCTGAGAAAAACCATGCTCAGGTATATACCTTGAGTCAAGTAAATTGCCAATACTATGTTTAGTTTTGCATATCCCGAGCTATTGTATCTGTTGCTGCTTGTGCCGGTGATGACAGGCCTCTTTCTGCTTGCCCGCATGGCAAGAAAGCAGAAACTTGAGAAATACGGGCACATACCGACACTTACACCACTCATGCCGGATGCATCCCGATATAAACCTTGGATAAGACTTATTTTACAGCTTATAGCGCTTATAGCTCTTGTCATTGCCATTGCACGTCCGCGTTTTGGTGAAAAAGAGGAGACCGAACGATCGGAAGGCATAGAAGTGATGATCGCTATGGATGTGTCACGGTCGATGCTTGCATCGTCAAGCGATGATCCGTCGGGTATATCACGTCTTGAACGCGCAAAATATATTCTATCTCGCCTGATCGACAAACTCGATAAAGATAAAGTCGGTCTTGTGGTTTTTGCCGGAGAGGCATATACACAGCTGCCTATTACAACAGATTTTGTGTCAGCCAAAATGTATCTGAATGATATAACAACTGACATGGTTCCGTCACAGGGAACAGCTATAGGCACCGCCATAGGTATGGCCCTCAATGCTTTTACACCAGATCCTGACGCCGGCAAGGCCATAATTGTGATCACTGACGGTGAAAATCACGAGGGTAATGCAGTTGAAATGGCTCAACAGGCAAAAAGCCGTGGTGTTCAAGTTGATGTGATTGGAATTGGCTCGACCAAAGGTGCTCCAATACCTCTGAATGCATCAAGAGGGGAGTTCCTTAAAGATTACAACGGGCAGACAGTCACAACTGCCCTTAATGAAAATATGGCTCGGGAGATTGCATCGGCAGGTGATGGAGTTTACATAAGTGGCGCATCATCATCAGCTCTAAATGAACTTACATCACAGCTTGACAATCTTCAGAAAGCGGAGTTAACTCATGTGACTTATAAGGCAAGTGCCGAGCAATTTCCGATATTCGGATGGATTGCACTTGTATTTTTAGTTATTGATATATTTATCCTTGACCGCAAGATAAGCTGGCTTAAAAGGGTCAATTTCTTTACTAAGGAGAATTGATTATGAGCAGAATATTACAAATAGTCATGATACTTTTTTTAGGTGCTGTCACTGTTCCTGATGTATTGGGGCAAACGACATCATCGGGCAAGCGTGAACGTGGATTTATAAGAGAAGGAAATAAACTCTATAATGAAAAACGTTTCTCGGAAGCAGAAGTAGCATATCGTAAGGCTTTGCAAGAAAACGAATATTCGGAGACGGCAATGTTTAACCTTGCCTCGGCATTGGCCAAACAGGCTTCTTTGGCTGTAGGCGAAGAAGACGGACAGAATAATCCTGCTGCAGAAGCTCAAAAATTGTTCAGTGATCTTGCCGCCAATGCCACAGATTTGAAAATTGCCGAAAACTCTTTCTACAATCTTGGCAATATGGCTTTCAATCAGGAACAATATGACCAGAGTATTGACATGTATAAACGTGCTCTCCGCAAGAATCCTGATAATGACAAAGCAAGAGAGAACCTTCGTCTTGCTCAACTGAAGCTTCAGGAACAACAGAATGAGGATCAGAATCAAAACCAAGACCAAAATCAGGACAATAACCAAGATCAACAAGATAAGGAGCAAAATCAGAATCAACAGGATCAGAATCAAGATCAAGACCAAAACCAGGATAATAACCAGGACCAGCAGAATCAAGATCAAAATCAAAGTCAGAATCAAGACCAGAAACAGGATCAGAATAATGACAGACAGGATGATCAAAACGGTATAAGCGACCGCAATGCCGAGCAGATTCTTAAGGCCATGGAAAACGAAGAGAATGCTACCCGCAGGAAGATTGAAGCAAGACGTGCTCAGGAAGAATTGAAAAACGCTTCAAAAAATAAGACAGACAAACCTTGGTGAGTAGTCAAAAGAGGGATATGAAATCAGCTAAGGAATTAAATAGAGTAGTTGCAGTACTGCTATCGATAATAGCATTTTCGATCAATGCCATTGCTGCGGATGTGAAATTCCGGGTGTTACCACCACGTAATGTAATTGAAGGCAACAAATTCAATGTTACTTTCCGTCTTGAAAATGCCGATGGCAATGGACTGAAGGTTTCGGAAATAAACGGATGTCAATTCCTTTATGGCCCATCGGAGTCTACTCAGCAGTCATACCAGTATGTTAACGGACGTACTTCTTCGCAAAAGACGGTTGATTACTCATTTGTCTACAAAGCAGGTGCAGCTGGAGAATACACAATACCGGCAGCGTCCATCCAGGTCGACGGAAAGACTTTTCAAACTGATCCACTTACATTCAAGGTTATTCCGGCCGACAGTAGTGCTGCAGATAGCAACACCGGACAAGGGGGAGTGCGTGTTGACGATGCCTCTACTCATACTTCCGATAAACCGGTTGGAAAAGACGAGGTGTTTGTGCGCATTATTCCTTCGCGTACAAATGTATATGAAGAAGAACCGATAGAATGTGTGATAAAACTTTACACAAAGTATCAGATCGGCAGTTTCCTATCAGTCTCACAGCCTAATTTTGACGGATGTCTCATTGATGAGATTGCAGTACAACCCTCACTGAATGAAATAGAGCATTACAATGGTCAGAATTATATGACAGCTGTACTCAAGAAAGTGCTGGTTTTTCCGCAAAAATCAGGACAGCTTAAGTTTAATTCCGGCAAGTATGATATTTCGGTTGTGCAATATGAACGTGTCGGCGGAGGTTTTTTCTCAACCAATATTCCTGTTGAAAAAGAAATACATGTAGCGCCCGGAGATCTGACTATTAACGTAAAAGAACTTCCAACACCCCAACCAGAAGATTTTACAGGTGCTGTCGGTCAATTCACTGCAGAAAGCCGTCTAAGCAGCGATGCGCTTCGCACCAATGAAGCCGCTACAATGACAATCACGATTTCCGGAATAGGAAACATACGTTATATAAAAGCGCTTGAGGTTGACTTCCCTGCTGATTTCGAACAATATTCACCACATACCGAAATTGATGCCAGCGTCGTCGGCAACAATGTAAAAGGAAAACAGACTGTAGAATACACATTTGTTCCTCAGACACCAGGTGATTATACAATACCTCCTATCGATTTCGTATACTTTGATCCGGAAAAGAAAGAGTATATAACAATCACATTGCCAGAACGAAACATAAAGGTCGCCAAAGGAGTCGGAACTACAGCCGGCACTTCAAACATAGAACAAAAAGATATAAATGCCACAGTTACCGACATTTTACATATAAAACAGAATGTATCGGATCTCAATTCGTCTCATAGCCTGTATGTACACAACACTGGCTATTGGATTATCTGGGTTCTTTTGATAGTGGCTCTTGGTGGAGCTATAGTATATACCAGGAAAATAACAGAACGAAACGCAGATATAGCAGGCCGTAGACTTGCCAAAGCTGGTAAAGTCGGAAAGAAGAGACTGAAACAGGCAAAAGCCTATATGACGGGCAATGATCCGAAATCGGCTGACAAATTCTATGAAGAGCTTTTAAAAGCCATGTGGGGTTATATCGGAGATAAATTCAGACTGTCCTCGTCGCAGCTGACCCGCCAGAACATTTCTACAAATCTTTCGGCTCACAATGTACCGGAAGAAACAATCGGGCTGGTTGTACGTGTGCTTGATGAATGTGAGATGGCTCGCTATACACCTTCGTCGACATCAGAGGAAGCCCGCCATGATGTTCTGGAAATGGCAGAACAAGCAATCAATTGTCTTGAAAAAACAAAATAAAAACGGCTTTATCGAAGATTATGAAAAATATTAAAAAATACATGTTTGCAACAAAGTTGACAGCGTGGGTATTTATTTTCTTCATATCGGCCAATAATGCGAATGGCAATATCATACAGAGTGCTGATTCAGCATATCTGGCAGATGATTACGCCTTGGCGGCATCATTGTATCTAAAAGCAGAAAAAGAACAGGGGACTTCCTCATCACTATATTATAATATAGGCAACGCTTATTATCGCTCAGGCGAGATCGGAAAGGCGATACTATATTATAAGCGAGCCTTAAAACTTGATCCGACAAACAGGGATGCACGCCAGAATCTAAAGTTTGCATTGACAAAGACTGTTGACAAACAAGAAGATAACCATACTTCATTTATCCAGAAGGTGAGTGATAGCATATTATTCAGCAATACTCCCAATGGATGGGCTGTGACAGCACTTCTTGTATTTGTAATTTTTCTCAGCGCAACAGCGGTTTATGTATTCTCCAGTTCAGTTATAATAAAAAAGATATGCTTTTTTGGCGGACTGGTAGTACTTGTGATAGACTGCATCCTGATTTACATGGCTTGCAAATCGGCATCCATTGTTTCAGATCACTCAAGTGCAGTTGTAATATCTCCGAATGTACAGTTGTCTACAGTACCCCGTATACCAAAAGACAAATCAGAACAAGCATTCCAACTTCATGAAGGAACAGTTGTAGAGATCGTGGATTCTGTAAAACTCAACTCGGATACAATACCGTCCATGTGGCTTGAAGTTAAGTTAGACAATGTTCACCGCGCATGGATAAACAGCAAAGACGTAGAACGCCTATAATCATAGATTGAGGCAAATGTGTTATATAACATACCGAGAACGCTGTTTTGTATTTGTAAAAATGAAAATATAAGTCTATATTTAAATCACAAAAAACAACTAACCACCAAGAATAAACACTAAAATCAAAAGAATATGAGCAAGACCATAAGTTTCAATGAGCTGCGTCGTCTCAAAGACAGCTTGCCCGACGGAGCTACCCATCAGATCGCTGATAAATTGAATGTGACTGTTCAGACTGTCCGCAACTATTTCGGTGGCTCGAACTACGAGTTTGGTAAGAACCATGGTGTTCATATTGAGCCTGGGCCTGACGGCGGTATCGTAGTGCTTGATGACACAACAATCTATGATATGGCTATTGAAATTTTGGCTGCGCAGGAAAAAGCTGAATAGTTTTACGAACAATTAATAAAGGTTCCATCTGTTGTACTCCTAAACAGGATTTCCAACAGATGGAACCTTTTTATTTAATCATTGAATTCTCAGCCGAATTTTGAGATCTTTCGAAGCGCCTGTTCGTTAAGAATCTTTATACGCCTACCATCAACAATAATAATTTTCTCGGCTACAAAATTTGACAATGTACGTATAGCGTTAGATGTGGTCATATTTGACAGGTTCGCCAGATCTTCTCGTGAAAGATATATGCGCAAAGTCGTATTATCATCTTCAAGACCATAGCTTTCTTTCAGTGCAAGGAGAGCTTCTGCAAGACGTCCACGTATGTGTTTCTGAGTAAGATTCACCAATCGTGTATCACTTCCTCCAAGATTCCTTGACAGCTCATGTATAAAAAACCACGCAAGGTTTATGTTGTTTTGAGTCAGTTCACAGACTAACGACATGGGAAGGCATCCTATTGTCGACTGCTCAAAAGCAGCCGCACTTGACACATAAGGCTCATTGGCAAAATAAGCTCTGTAACCAAAATACTGCACCGGCCGGATGAGACGAAGTATCTGAGGGCGCCCACCGATTCCATCCTTGAAAAGCTTGACTTTGCCTTTCAACAGACACCAAAGGTATTTAGGGGAGTCTTTTTCAGCATAAATTATCTGATTCCTATTAAATGTTTTAATAGAAAAAGCTTCCATAATCTTACGTTTCTCATCGCCATCGAGAACTGCCCATATTTCAGACAAATCCTCGCTGATGACTTTTTCAAGAACACTTCGTGTCGTTGTATCTGCCATAATATTTTACAAACCATCTAACAAATGCAAAAATATGTAATATTCATGAAAAAACATGTTATTTAACATATTTTGATTGTATGTCACACAAACAAAGACGCAATCATGAATACAAGAAATGCGCATATCCATGCGAGCATGGTATTATAGACAATTGAGAAACAAACATACTTCCATGAGCCTGTTTCCCGAGCTATTGCTGTAAGGGTCGCTATACACGGACAATAAAGCAGAATGAATACAAGAAATGCCAAAGCAGAAGCAGGAGTGAAATCAGGGCGGTCGATCATTGAGGACGTAGTGGATAGTTTGTCGCCAAGCTTTGATTGACCATACTCATCATTGTCATCGGTATATAAGACACCAAGAGTACTCACGATGATTTCTTTCGCCGGAATTCCGGCAACTGCCGCAACTGTAGCTTTCCATGAAAACCCCAATGGTTCAAAGACCGGAGTCATAAATTTTCCGGCCATTTCAAGATAAGAATCATGCTTGGGATCTATTGCAGACGTTTCGATATAATCATGTTGATTTTCAATGGTGTCTTGTACAGTTGATTCGTTGTGAATAGGGAAATAGTTAAGCGCCCAAACCACAATGCTTGCAAGAAGGATAATGCCACCCATCTTCTGAAGGTACTGCCTACACTTACTCCACATGTGTCGCCATGTAGCCTTGAATGTAGGAATGCGATAAGGCGGAAGCTCCATGACAAAAGGTGTCTCATCGGCCAGAAAACGTGTGCGCCTAAGAAGTCGGGCTGTAATGACAGCAATGGTTATACCTACTGCATAAATCAAGAAAAACACAAGTGCGGCATAAGCTTCAAAAAAAGCTCCAATAAGCAGTACATAGATAGGCAGCCGTGCCGAACATGACATGAACGGATTTATAAGAATTGTAATCAGCCGTGATGATTTACTTTCAATTGACCGCGTTGCCATAATGGCCGGTACATTACAACCAAACCCCATAAGAAGCGGAATAAATGATTTTCCATGCAAGCCTATACGATGCATTATTTTATCCATAATAAATGCGGCTCTTGCCATGTAGCCGGAATCTTCCATGAAAGAAATAAAAAAATATAAAATCAGAATATTAGGCAAAAACACGATCACACCGCCCACACCACCTATGATTCCATCGGTAATCAGATCTTTAAGCGGACCATCAGGCATAAATCTGGTGACAACCGAACCAAGCCACCCTATGACTACCTCGATCCATTCCTGAGGGAATGCTCCAATATAAAATGTAGCCCATAAAATAAAGAACATGACTGCAATAAAAATCGGGAACCCAAAAAGTCGATTTGTGACAAATGCATCAATTATTTTTGTAGATTCGGCATGTTCGATTTCTGATTTTTCCATCACTTCGGCAAGTGCACCGGAAATGAATCCATACTTCTCGTTGGCAATCATCGAAGGTATATCCTCATCAGGATTGTCATTTTGAAGATAATGCACAAATTTTTCGCGAACAGACTTCAGTTCTGTATATTTTTCAGTATGTTCAAGTATCTCCTCAATCTCTTTGTCTTGTTCCAAAAATTTTATAGCAAGATACCGAGGTGAAAAATGTCGTTCTACAGAGTTGTCGCTTTTTATAATATCTTTTATTTCGCCGACTGCATTTTCAAGTTCAGAACCGAGATTTACATGAATATGTCGAACCGAAGGATGTTTATGTTCAAAAACATGAATTACGGAGTCAAACAGATCGTCAATACCTTCCCCTGAATTTGATACAGTAGGAACAATCGGCACCCCAATCATTTTACCGAGCATCACATAGTCCAGTGTATCACCAGAATTACGCAACTCATCAAACATATTAAGAGCGACAACCATACTTCTGTCCATATCGATAAGTTCGGTTGTAAGAAACAGGTTTCTCTCCAGATTTGAGGAATCAACAACATTTATAATAACATCTGGTGATTGATTCCGCAAATAGCGCCTCACATATAGCTCTTCCGGCGAATAAGACGTGAGAGAATAAGTGCCTGGAAGGTCGACTATGTTGAACTTATATCCCCGATGGATAAATGTCCCGGTCTTTGAATCAACAGTAACTCCGCTATAGTTGCCAACATGCTCCATAGCGCCAGATGCGATATTAAACAATGATGTTTTACCGCAATTTGGATTACCTACAAGAGCAACATTAATTGTATGTGTCTTTGAGTGTATCTTACTGCCATTATCATTATTGATATTCTCTTCTATAATGGGACTGCGATATAAATGTGACGTTCCCTTATGATCACAAAACTGATCAACTGTAGCCACTTCAATCATTTTTGCTTCATTACGACGCAATGAAATCTCATATCCCATAAGACGGTATTTGACAGGATCGTTAAGCGGAGCTGTAAGAATGGCCTCAATCTTACGCCCCTTTACAAAGCCCATCTCCATTACACGCTTACGAAAAGCTCCATAACCATGCAGTCTGGTAATGACCGCCTCTTCTCCGGGTTTTAAGTCAGAAAGTCTCATATTGCAAAATTAATACTAATAAAAAAGACTTCGATACCCATAATAGGGTATTTTCAATCTAAAGACTGTGTTTTTATCTCTATGATAATAACAGTCAAAGTATCATTAAAACAGCCGACAATACAATGATTGAAAGATATATAACACATAAATAACTACATCATATCTTCTCAGGAGTATAATATAAATGTAAATGGAGAGGGTATGTACACCAATAACGAAATATAATAAGGATAACTAAAGTGTAATATTGTTAAATATCGTTGATATAAAGGCATATAGCTAAACTTATGAGCTATTTGCGACGTATTGATTATATAAAAAACGATGATTGACAGTATGTTATAATTTTTATCAAATAGTGTATGCATCTGTAAATAATTTACATCAAAATACTATTTGCAAATATAAATTAGGTCACAGTTCTAAATTTAACAAACCAAAACTCGCACCTTTGCATTGGTAAACACTATAAATTACGAACGTACTGAATCAATTGTAATCTATATCCATGCGTATAATTACAAGTCCAAACGCGGTCACAAACGCAAATATTACATGGTTTAATATTTTTATTGTATCAATTAAATTACAGTTTTCCACTTATTTAAATCTAAATAGTTACAGTTTTAGTGCCGTTGTTTAAGGCGTTCGTGGCCCAAACGTACCTAAAATTACTAATTTCGGTATATACAGTCTTAAAAACAGGCGATTATCTGTAGTAATCTGTAAGCAACTTCATGATTAACCTAGTGAGGTATCTTGTGTGTTTGCGTTTGTAACCTAATCGTTTTAGCTTATTTTGTAAATCATATTTGCACTTGTTGTTTTGGATTTACAAAATAATCGATTACATTTGCACATAGAATTATAAAATTACAATTGTATTATGGATCTCGTTTCTCGCTTAAAAGAGTATATTGCAAAGACAAGCATCCCGGTGACACAATTTGCTGATATATGTGGAATAGCGCGCCCGACTTTGTCACAGTTGCTCAATGGACGAAATAAAAAAGTAAGTGACGAGATTGTAGCAAAAATACATGCGGCATTTCCTTCGCTTTCTGTATACTGGTTAATGTTTGGAGAAGGCAATATGGAAGTGTCGGAAAATATTGAATTGTCAGAGGGGAATAATGCTGCAAAAAACTATGATCGCGACTCCTTAATGTTTTCAAGCCAAATAGATAATAAAGCATTTGGCATTTCAGATGTTTCACACGATTCTGATCAATCGAGTATAATTGAGTTTTTTGATCAGGTTAAAGTAAATGAACCCGAAGCAGTACATCATAATAATGTGATAAATGAAGATGATTTCGCAACAAAATCGAATGGAAATGATAATACAGCAGATGTAGCATCCAATTTGCGAGGAAAGGCAGTTTCAATTGCCGTGAACCAAAACAAGGGTAAGCTTATAACTAATATTGTGGTTTTTTATAGCGATAACAGTTTTCAATCTTTTTATCCGGCCTGACATCACACAAAAATGTTTCTCTGATTTACATACCGCTCGTCATTAAAAATAGCAATTGGTCAAAATGTATCGATTGCTATTTTTGATAGAATTTACTGAGTATATTTGACTCAAAGAATTGGCTTCGCCCCCTCACACCATGAATCACTATTCTTTTCATCAAATATTCTCCGTATATTTGACGTTAAGAAACGTCGGCCCTGCAATAAACTAACGACGCATGGTATTTACACGGTTCTTTATCGTTTATTATTGGCTATCTTTGCAAAAAGCTATACAATGGAGAATAAATATGCTATAGATATGGTGGTGAAGCGTAATGTTGTTGCTTCATCGTCTTGTAGACTTCTTGTCTTGTCGCCTGTAAAAGGTGACCTTCCGCCTATGCGGCCCGGTCAATTTGTTGAGGTTAAAGTAGATGTTCCGGGAGTATTCTTGAGACGTCCGATTTCGGTATGCAATGTCGAAGGGAATGACCTGTGGCTATTGGTGAGACGGGCTGGAAAAGCGACCGATGCACTTTGTGATATGGCAGAGGGTACAATATTCAATGTTGTGATGCCTCTTGGAAACGGATTTTCTATCCCTGAACCAGGAACACGGGTTTTGCTTGTCGGAGGAGGGGTAGGAGTTGCACCTATGTTATATTACGCCAGAAAGCTTGCAGAAACAGGTGTTGATTTCTCCATATTAACAGCCGCCAAAACCAAATGTGAACTCATGCTTATGGATGAGTTTGAGAAATCAGGCAATGCTGTGTATGTGGCAACCGATGACGGCAGCTATGGACACAAGGGATTTGCGGCTTCACACCCTGTTCTTTGCGAGAACTGGGATCTGGTAGCTTGCTGCGGCCCACTGATGATGATGAAATCAATTGCAAGTGTATGCCACAAATCGGGCAACAGATGCGAAGTCTCTCTCGAAAATCTTATGGCATGTGGGCTTGGAGCGTGTCTGTGCTGCGTAGAATCTACGGTTGACAAAGGGAATGTGTGTGTATGTAAAGATGGGCCTGTATTTGATATAAATGTATTAAAATGGCAAGACTGAGTGTTGAAATTGGGGGAGGGTTAAAAATAAAAAATCCGGTGCTGACAGCCTCCGGAACATTTGGCTATGGCGAGGAATTTGCCGATTTTGTGGATCTATCGAAACTTGGAGGATTCATAGTAAAGGGCACTACACTTGAGCCTCGTCAAGGAAACCCATATCCACGCATGGCAGAAACTCCTTCGGGAATGCTGAATGCTGTAGGACTTCAAAACAAGGGGGTTGATTATTTTATTGATAATATTTATCCTCGTTTGTTGAAATATGACAGTGAAATTATTGTGAACGTATCTGGCGCATGTATTCCAGACTACGTGGCTGTTGCAGAGAAACTGTCGGACTTGGAACGGATAAGGGCTATAGAAGTGAACATATCATGTCCTAATGTAAAACAGGGGGGCATGGCGTTCGGAACAACTACCGAGGGAGCCGGAAGTGTTACTCGCGCAATAAGAGATGTCTGGAAAAAGACTCTGATTGTGAAATTGTCACCAAACGTTACCGATATCGCATCAATTGCCAAAGCGGTTGAATCGGAAGGGGCCGACAGTGTGTCTCTTATCAATACAATGCTTGGAATGGCCATTGATGTCGAGAGCCGTCGTCCGTGCCTCTCGACAGTTACAGGCGGCTTATCTGGCCCTGCAGTAAAACCTGTAGCGGTAAGAATGGTATGGCAAGTCGCAAAAGCTGTGAAAATTCCCGTTATAGGTCTTGGCGGCATATCCTGTGGCCGAGATGCAATGGAGTTTATTCTTGCAGGCGCCTCTGCAATAGAAGTCGGCACATGCAATTTCGTGAATCCGGCGATTACATCGGAGATTATCGACTATATGTCAGACTATTGCAACCGACATGGTGTCAATGATATCAATGACCTTGTTGGAGCACTTGATATCTGACTGCACCATGATTGATTTTTTTGGATTTTATCCTCTAAATTTATTATCTTTGTTGGAATAAACATTTCAAGTAACGCAATTCTAAGACAATAAATGGTTGAAGAAGATAAGTTCAACGACGATCGAATTCTGAAAATAAATATAGAGAATGAGATGAAGTCGGCGTACATCGATTATTCGATGTCGGTGATTGTGTCTCGTGCTCTTCCTGATGTGCGTGACGGTCTCAAGCCTGTACACAGACGTGTTTTGTACGGCATGAATGAGATGGGTAACACATCGAATCATCCGCATAAGAAAGCGGCCAACTGTGTCGGTGACGTGATGGGTAAATATCATCCTCATGGCGACAGTTCGATATATGGCACTGTTGTACGTCTTGCTCAGCCTTGGGCTATGCGTTACACGCTTGTCGACGGTCATGGTAACTTTGGATCAATTGACGGCGACAGTCCTGCCGCCATGCGATATACCGAAGTGCGCCTCGAAAAGATAGGCGAAGAGATGCTTCGTGACATCGACAGTGATACTGTGGATTTCCAACCCAACTATGATAATTCGAGAAAAGAGCCGGTGGTTCTGCCTGCCCGCTTCCCGAATCTGCTTGTCAACGGAGCTGCCGGAATTGCGGTTGGCATGGCGACAAATATGCCGCCTCATAATCTTACAGAATCAATAAACGGCTGTCTTGCACTGATTGACAACCCCGAGCTCACGGTGACGGACCTTATGGAGCATATCTCCGCCCCCGATTTTCCAACAGGTGGTATCATATACGGTTATCAGGGGGTAAAAGACGCTTATGAGACCGGACGCGGAAGAATCATCATACGCGCCAAGACAGAGATTGAAGTTGAAAAAGAACATGAAGTCATTGTCGTCAAAGAGATTCCGTACAATGTAATCAAAGCTGACCTGATAAAATATATTGCTGATCTGGTCAACGATAAAAAACTTGACGGCATAGCGGATCTGAACGACGAGAGCGACTATAAGGGTATGCGCATTGTCATAAAGCTCAAAAGCGATGCCAACTCTCAGGTAGTGCTCAACAAGCTGTATAAGATGACTCAGATGCAGGCATCTTTCAGCGTAAACAATGTCGCACTCGTCAATGGACGCCCCAAGACCCTAAACCTCAAAGAAATCCTACAGGAATTTATAGCTCACCGCCATGAGGTGGTGATACGCCGGACACGCTTTGATCTTCGCAAGGCAAATGAACGGGCACATATACTTGAAGGATTGATCATCGCTTCTCAGAATATCGATGAGGTGATCAAAATCATACGTGGGTCATCGTCCCCTGAAATAGCCAGAGCGACGCTTTCTGAACGTTTCGGCTTGTCTGACGCACAGACAGCTGCCATAGTTGAAATGCGTCTGCGTCAGCTTACAGGCCTTGAGCAGGATAAACTGCGCAATGAATATGATGAACTGAAAAAGACCATTGCTTACCTTGAAAGCATACTCAATGATGACTCCATCTGCCGCAATGTGATGAAAGATGAGCTTATTGAGTTAAGGGACAAATATGGCGATGAACGACGCACAGAAATCGACTACGTAGCAGGCGATTTCAATGCAGAGGATTTTTATGCCGACGATGAGATGATCATCACAATTTCCCGCATGGGATACATCAAGAGAACTTCTCTCAGTGAATTCCGTGTGCAGAATCGTGGAGGTGTCGGATCGCGTGGCAGCAATACACGTGAAGAGGATTTCATCGAGTACATTTATCCGGCCTCGATGCACAACAACCTGCTGTTCTTCACAAAGAAAGGCCTGCACTATCGCTTGAAGGTATATGACATCCCCGAAGGCGCAAAAAACACTAAAGGACGTGCCATACAAAATCTTCTTAATATTGCTCCTGATGACGCCATCACAACTGTTATAAAGGTAAAGGATGTAAAAGATCCGAACCTCAACCTTGTGTTTGCAACCAAGATGGGTATTGTCAAGAGAACCGCTCTTGTCAACTACTCAAGTTCGATTGCAGCCAAGGGTGTCAAGTCTATGGCAATTGACGAAGGCGATCAGCTTGTCGGGGTAGAATTAACTGACGGAAATTATCAGATCATGCTTGCCAACCGCAACGGTCGTGCTATTCGTTTTAACGAAAATACCCTGCGTAAGAGTGGCCGCACAAGCGGCGGCGTACGTGGCATGAAGCTTGACGGCGGCGATGACGAAGTCGTAGGGCTTGTTGCCGTACCCGACGGAGCAGACCCTGATGTACTCGTTTTGTCGGAAAATGGCTATGGCAAGCGTTCGCTGCTTGATGCTTACCGAGTGACAAACCGTGGCGCCAAGGGTGTAAGAACCATGAAGGTAACCGAGAAAACCGGATCAATGGTCGCATTGAAAATTGTTGACGATGAAAAGGATCTCGTGATAATAAACCGGTCAGGTATAACCTTGAGAATAAGATGTGCAGATCTGCGTGTGATCGGTCGTGTGGCTCAAGGAGTAAGGCTCATAAATCTTGAAAAAAGGGCCGATACTATTGCATCGGTATGTTGTGTTGATACAGATCCAGAAGAAGAAACTGAGAATGTAGATATCACTGAAGCTGATATTCTTCCGGAAGAAACAGGCGACGATATCATTGATGATGATGATGTATTGCCGGAAGACGACGCAACGGATCAAGAAGATGAAGAACTAAAAAATTAAAATAATTATTAATTAACCATAGATTATGAAAAAGGTAAGTCTTGCCGCGTTGTTTTTTGCGGCTACGATGGGTCTCTCGGCTCAGAATGCCTTGGTCAAGGAAGTGGAACGTGAAATAAAAGGTTCCAATCCCAACTATAAGGCTGCTATCGAGAAGCTTGCTCCAGCCTTAACTAATGCCGAAAGTTCAGAAGAAGCTCAGACCTGGTATGTAGCAGGTAAGGCCGGTGTGGGGCTTTATGACCAGAATTTCACCAAGATCGCTCTTGGCCAGGATGTTGACAAGTCACTCACCGGTAACTCTCTCCGTGAAGGCATTGAGAATTTCCTAAAGGCTCTTCCTCTTGATAAAAAACCTGACAGCAAGGGTAAAATCAAAACCAAATACACCAAGGATATTATGAAACAGATTCAGAATCATTACAATGATCTGAATACTGCAGCAATATATTGTTGGGAGGCCAAAGATTTTGACGGTGCATACAAGGCTTGGGAGCTTTATATGAGTCTGCCTACCAACAGCGAACTTGGAGACAATGCCCCTAAAGCACCAGTTGATACAGTAATGAGTGATATTGCCTACAATCAGGCTCTTGCTGCATGGCAGGGTGATAAGCTTGAAAATGCAAATGCATCTTTCAAGAAAGCGATTCAACTCGGCAACAACAAGAAAAATGTTTATGACTACGCCATCGCGGTAGCTTTCCAGCTCGGGAAATCGGATGAAGTCAATGAACTTGCAGAAGCTGCTTATCCGTTATATGGTAATGAGGATGTAAAATATCTTCAGTTGATCATAAACAATAAGATCGAGAAGAAGCAATTTGACGAAGCCCGCACAATGCTCAACAATGCTATTGCTGCAGAGCCCAACAATGGAAACTTGTATTTCGTAATGGGTATTCTGGAAGAGAATCTTAATAATAACGATGCAGCCCTTACCAATTATCGCAAGGCTGTAGAACTTGACGCTTCCAATGCAAATTATCAGTACAATGTAGGCCGTTCGATCTGTAACAAGGCATACGCTATCGATGATAGCGCTACTAAACTGAGCCAAGAGGAATACCAGAAAGTTCGTGACAATGAGGTTAATCCTCTTTTCCGCGAAGCTGCCACTTATCTTGAAGAAGCTTACAAACTCAATCCTGATGAGATGCACGATGCACTTGTTTATCTACGTAACGTGTACTACAATCTCAATGACGAGGCAAACCTTAAGCGTGTTGAATCCCTTTAATGATTTCGACCTCAAAAAGGTTTAATAGATAATAAAAACTACAAGTCACCGGTTACAGCGTCAAAGTTGAAAAAGCTCTGTCGTTTAACCGGTGACTTTTTAAAATAATAGATAATATGGGAATAGTTGACCGCTTTCTGGATTATGTGTCATGGGACACTCAAAGCGATGATATGACAAATATGACTCCATCAACTCCAGGCCAGATGGATTTTGCGATACATCTTAAAGAGATAATGGTGGATATGAAGCTTTGTGATGTTTCATTGGACGACAACGGATATCTCATGGCGACACTGCCTGGAAACATTGAGAACAGAAATGTTCCGACAGTCGGCTTTATAGCACATGTCGACACCTCTCCCGACATGTCAGGCAAGCATGTGCATCCCCGTATCGTGGAAAACTATGATGGGGGAGAGATCATGCTTAATCAGAAGCTTGATATGGTCCTTTCGCCCAAAGATTTTCCCGAACTTGAACACTATAAGGGACAGGATTTGATTGTCACCGACGGCACGACTCTACTTGGAGCCGATGACAAAGCCGGTATTGCAGAAATCATAACAGCTATTGCATATCTGCAGGAACATCCAGAAATAAAACATGGCGACATACGTGTAGCATTCACTCCTGATGAAGAAATAGGCCTTGGCGCCCATAAATTTGATGTAACTCGATTTGGTGCTGATTTTGCCTATACAATGGATGGCGGAGAAATAGGTGAACTTGAATATGAGAATTTTAATGCCGCTATAGCTCGTGTCACTTTCAAAGGACGCAATGTGCATCCCGGTTATGCAAAGCACAAAATGCTTAATTCGATGCGCGTGGCAAACCAGTTTATAATAATGCTTCCGAGATGGGAAACACCTGAGCACACCGAGGGATATGAAGGTTTCTATCATCTTACATCAATAACAGGAAGTGTGGAAGAAACTGTATTGACATATATTATAAGAGATCATGACCGGGATCGCTTTGAGCGTCGCAAAAAAGAGCTTGAACATCTTGCAAGAAAAATCAATAACGAATTTCCGGGATGTGCTTCGATCGATATAAAGGATCAGTATTATAACATGCGCGAGAAAGTCGAGCCTGTGATGTATATCGTTGATATAGCCAAGGAGGCTATGATCGCTGCCGACGTTACACCAAAGGTCGTGCCTATCAGAGGCGGCACAGACGGCGCACAGCTTTCGTTTAAGGGACTTCCTTGTCCTAATATTTTTGCCGGCGGTCTTAATTTTCATGGAAAATATGAGTTCCTTCCAATACCGTCGATGGAAAAAGCCGCACAAGTGATTGTAGAAATCGCCCGTATCACAGCTGAAAAGAGCCTAAATTGAACGTGAAGACCCTTGTTGTGATCACAGGTCCGACAGCGTCGGGCAAGACCAAGGCCTCTATCGAAGTGGCCAAGGCTCTGAAATGTGAAATCATTTCCGCTGACTCACGACAGATGTATCATGATATACCAATAGCTACCGCAGCCCCTACAAAAGAAGAAAGAGCTGCGGTAGCACATCATTTTGTCGGAACTTTGCCGCTTGAAGCATATTACAGCGCTGCCTGTTTCGAAGAAGAGGTTATGGATCTTCTTTCTAATCTTTTCAAGCAGTCGGATTATGCTGTCATGTGCGGAGGGTCGATGCTATATGTGGATGCGGTGACCAGAGGTATCGACGATATGCCTACAATATCGGATGAGGTAAGGACACAAGTATGGGAAATGTTGCAGGCTGAAGGCGCTGACGGGCTTCTTGCACGTCTTAAACTGTCAGATCCCGAATATTATGAAATTGTAGACCGAAAGAATACGAAGCGTGTGGCACATGCATTAGAGATAATATACGAGTCCGGCCAGACGTATACGTCATTTCGCAAAGGGAGCGCTAAGGAGCGTGATTTCCGTATTCTGAAGTTTGCCATAGATATGCCCCGTGAAGTGTTGTTTGAGCGAATTTCGACGAGAGTATCGGCTATGATCGATTCCGGTCTTGAACCGGAAATAAAAAATGTGGAGCAATTAAGAGGGCTGAATTCCCTGAATACTGTCGGCGTAAAGGAGATGTTCGACTATTTTGACGGGAAGCTGACGCTTCAAGAAGCTAAAGAAAAGATCGCGAGAAACACACGTGTCTTTGCTAAAAAGCAACTGACGTGGCTTAAAAAAGACCAGGATGTGATATGGTGCCGTGATGCGTCAGAAATTTTGTCTCACATACAGAATATATAAATCGGGTAGATTACTTATCTGTCATAATGGCATTCAATTAATAATTTAATGGTGTAGCTTTACAGCTGTCGCACCAGGGGATTTGCCTATGACATACGCTCTTCGATTGAATTATTTTCGTAGTATATAATCATTGCCTGTCATATCCATATCGAACGCAAAAACACGTATCTATGCCCAATAGACATCTATTGCAAACCGGAATCCTTTGCCTTTTCCGGCTTCACTCTGCGTTTTCTTTCATCTCTTTATATACGCATTACAGACAAGATACATTACACCACACGTAAATTTTTACAAAAAAAGAGCGCATCATTTTTTGTGACGCGCTCTAAAAATCTGATTAAATCTATCTGTCAGAGGGGACGGAGCCAGATGTTGCGGAAACTAATGGGTTCGCTCGGATCGCCGTGTGACTGGAGAATGATGGGTCCGTCGCCATGCTTAACGACACGTGGGAAACCGATGTACTCGGTTGTACCCTGAATTTCATAATCATTGACAATCACGCAACCATTCTGAATTACAGTAACCTTGGGGTGTACCTTGTATGTGCCGTCCTCGTTGAAGACCGGAGAATTGTAGATGATATCATAGACATTCCACTCTCCGGGTTTGCGCATTACGTTGGCCATTGGCGCTTTCTGCTTGTATATCGAACCAGTCATGCCGTTGACATAGGTCTCGTTGTCGTAACAGTCGAGAACCTGTACCTCATACATGCCCTGAAGGAAAATGCCACTGTTTCCGCGCCCCTGGCTTTTGCCTGTGATGTTTTCAGGAACCATCCACTCGATATGAAGCTGGAAGCTGTCGAAGTTGTCTTTTGTCTGGATGTCTCCCTTTGTCTTGTTAACTGTGAATACACCATCGTGCACATCCCACTCGGCAGCCTCACCTGTACGCGAGCTTTTCCAAGCATCAAGGTTCTTTCCGTCAAAAAGGACAATAGCATCGGATGGAGCCGAGTTTGTAGCAATGTTACCGGGAGTTACTACTTTGGGTTGTGGTGTCCAGTATTCGCTCATGCCCGGACGCATTCTTTCGGGCTTCGGATATTCTTTTGGGGCATCCTGAGCTGTAGCGGTGGCAACCGCAAACAAAGAAAATACTGATAACGTGATAAACTTATTCATGATAATGCTATTTGGGTTATTAATTTTAAGAGTCAAGCGACCTGATATCGTCAAGATCAACCAACCGATGCAAAATCGCATAGATTGTAAGTGCCGCAGGGGAGTGAATGTTCAGTTTTGAACTCAGATTGCGACGATGCGTAGTGACTGTGTGAACAGAAAGGAAAAGCGCTTTGGCGATGTCCTTATTTGACATTCCGCAAGCGACTAACCTTATTATCTCTTTTTCACGCGCACTCAGAAGTTCCGGCTCAGTGTATTTGCCTGTAACCGGAAAAGAACTTTTTTCGTTTACAGAACCAAGGATTACATTAGATTCCTCGAGTTTCTTCACAGCCGGTTCAAAAAGGATGTCTTCTACAGCACAATGAGCGATAATCTCATTCTCGCAATTGATTATATCAAGCAATGCAGAATTAATGAGATTTCTTTCGCCACGCTGAGGCACAAACCCAATTATGATGTTTTTCAACTCCTGAAGCTTGCGGGCCACATCATCATGACGGTCACTGAACAGCCCGTCATGACATGTGTTTGCGCTGCGAGAATGATTGGCAAGGAGATCAGAGATGTAACTGAAAACTTTTTCGTTTTCAGTTTTCATATGCGATGTGATCTCGTCGACATATTCATCATAAAACCGAAGAAGGAGAAGCGACACTTCTGTGTCGCTTCCTCCATAGGTAATTGCTTCGATGAGTTTCCTGCGTATAGATGGAAGGAAAAAATCAATGAAATAGGAATGTGTACCTTTGAGATATTCCATCAAGGGAGCAACCTTTACATCTGCTGCAACATAAGGCCGCTGACTAAGGAAATTTGCAACCGTAAGAAATGTCGGAACATCAACATTGTTTTTCCTGCATACGTCGGCTACAGTCGAATCTCCAAATCCAAGCGATATACCAAAATGGCTTATTGTGGTAAGCAGTCTGTTGTTTTGGGATATAAGATCGCGCAGGCGGTCTGTGCTTAGAAATGGAAACTGAGACTTATTATCGGCGGACAACGTCATCTTGACTTTTTGTAATCCTGAACGGCAGTAGTATATTAATTACATGTTCATGCCACCGTCAACCTGTATGACCTGACCTGTGACATAGCTTGAAAGATCAGATGCAAGGAATGTAGCGACGTTTGCGATATCTTCCGGTTTGCCGCCTCGACGAAGTGGTATTTTCTTAGCCCATTCGGCACGAACCTCGTCAGGGAGAGCTGCTGTCATAGCGGTCTCAATAAATCCCGGCGCAATGGCGTTGGCGCGGATACCTCTTGAGCCGACTTCCTGTGCTATGCTCTTCGCAAGAGCGATAAGGCCTGCCTTAGATGCCGCATAGTTGGACTGACCGGCGTTGCCATGAACACCCACAACAGATGCCATGTTGATAATCGAGCCACTCTTCTGGCGAAGCATGACAGGGAGCACTGCATTGATGAAGTTGAACGCGCTCTTGAGGTTTACAGCTATTACCGCATCCCACTGAGCCTCGGTCATACGCATCATGAGGCCATCTTTAGTGATACCAGCATTATTTACAAGGATATCGATGCTACCGAAGTCATTTTTAACCTGATCTACAACTTCTTTAGTCTGATTGAAATCGGCTGCATTTGAAGCATAACCTTTTACTTTGACACCAAGAGCTGCAATTTCTTCTTCTGTCTGTTTTGCATTTTCATCAATCACAAGATCGGTAAAAGCAATGTTGGCTCCTTCAGAAGCAAATTTCACAGCAAGAGCTTTACCGATTCCACGAGCAGCACCGGTGATAAGAGCGGTTTTTCCTTCAAGAAGTTTCATTTTGAATAATCTGTTTGGTCTAAATTAATTTGATTTTAATTTTTACGTTTGAGTCCCTCAATGAGAAACTCCGCTATTTTTTCTTCAAGTCCATCGGGATGAAGACCAATATTATCGTAGTTATGATTTACATAAGAATAATATAACCCCTGAAGAGCAAGCACGAGTGTCGATGCAAAGCGTTTGGCCTGACGCGGATCAAATTCCCCCGACCTTACACCTTGTTCAAGCATCGACTGAAGTATGTCGTTTTCTTTCTCAAGGGCAATTTTACGCACACGCTCAATACGCGACAAATCACGATTGAACAATGATCTTATTGTCTCACTCATCGAAGCTTTATCGTCGGCCTTCACCATATTGATGCGGGCGGCAATAAAACTTTTCACCTTTTCAGTAGGGGACAGGTCACTATCCGCCACCTGTCTTATGCAACCTACAAGTTGCTCGCTTTCTCTCTCAAGTATAGCGTTGTATATTTCACGCTTAGAAGCGAAATAGGAATAGACAGTGCGACGGCCACGCTCTGAGGCAGTGGCAATATCGGCCATGGTAGTGTTTTCGATGCCTTTTTTTGCAAAAAGCTGCCTGGCAACATCCATGAGCTTGTCGCGTGTCTTTGATACCATTGAATGGTCTAATACTGAGTGGAAAACAAATATTGATATTGACGTATACATGCAAATATAACACAATCTTTCGGAAAACAGAAAAAAAGGTTAACTTTGCAATCGTCCAAGTCAAACACTTATGGGAAAAATCATCGCAATAGCCAACCAAAAAGGTGGTGTGGGAAAAACTACCACTGCCATCAATCTTGCGGCGTCACTTGCAAGCGAAGGTAAAAAAACGCTTATAATTGACGCTGATCCACAGGCAAATGCAACAAGCGGATATGGCATTGATCCTCGTACAATGTCCTCGTCCATATATGAATGTCTGGTCGATGGTTATCCAATGAAAGGTTCTCAAGTAAAGACATGTGTCGAAGGTCTTGACCTGATCGGTTCAAGAATCGACCTTGCCGGAGCTGAACTTGAACTGATAGGAAAGCCTGAACGAGAAAAAGTTTTGAAAAAGCTTCTTGCCGGGGTAAAGGATGATTATGATTATCTACTTATTGACTGTTCTCCTTCATTAGGGCTGATAACAGTGAATGCTCTTACAGCGGCAGACTCAGTGATAATACCCGTCCAGGCTGAATATTTTGCACTGGAAGGGATCAGTAAACTGCTTAACACAATCAGAATCATAAAATCGAAGCTTAATCCATCACTTGAAATAGAGGGTTTTCTTCTTACAATGTATGATGCCCGGCTCAGACTGGCCAACCAGATTTATGAGGAACTTAAAGGGCATTTCGCAGATATGGTTTTTGACTCTGTAATTCCCCGAAATATCAAACTCAGTGAGGCTCCGAGCCATGGATTGCCGGCATTACTGTATGATCCGGAAAGCCGTGGAGCGACATCGCATATAATGCTTGCAAAAGAGATCATTGCAAATCATAAACACAATTGACAATGACGGCATCTTCAAATAAAAAACGGAGTGCTCTCGGAAGGGGACTCGACTCTCTTATTCCTATGGATGACGTGCCTGCCCGCGGAGCTTCGGCCATCAATGAAATAGCACTTGAGAGTATATCTGCAAATCCTGAGCAACCTCGTACAAATTTTGATGAGGAGTCATTAGCTGAACTGGCCTCTTCAATTTCAGAATTAGGTATAATCCAGCCGCTTTCACTGCGCAAAACCGGCCCGGATACATATCAGATAATCGCAGGCGAACGTCGCTATCGCGCCGCTATGATCGCAGGCCTGAAAAGTGTACCTGCCTATATACGCACTGCTAATGACCTTGAACTCACTGAGATGGCTCTTATCGAGAACATCCAGCGAGAGGATCTGAATGCCATAGAGATAGCATTGACATTCAAAAAGCTGATTGAACAATATAGCCTTACACAGGAACGCCTGAGTGAACGCATCGGAAAAAAACGAGCTACAGTTGCAAATTTTCTGAGGCTTTTGAAGTTACCCGCCGAAGTGCAGCTTGGTCTTCGAGACAAACTTGTTGACATGGGCCATGCGAGAGCTTTACTATCTATAGATAATCCGGCACAACAACTAAAACTATACAACCGTATTGTAAAAGAAGGACTATCAGTCAGGAAAGTTGAAGAGATAGCAAAAAAACTGCGTAATGGTGAAATTGATGAACCTAAAAAAGGAAATCAAACGCCACAGGATTATGATATACTCCGGACACATCTGTCGTCGGTGTTCAGAACCGATGTAAAGTTTCAGTGCAATAATTCGGGAAAAGGAAGCATAACATTTGCTTTTGCCAATGAAGAAGAGCTTGCACGCCTGATCACAATTTTTGATTCGCTGAAAAGTTCCGGATCAATAGAAGAGAAATAAACCGCTGTTTTAATTTTGCATTGGTATTGCTTTGAATTTGAAAAAATACATAGTTGTATTTGTGTGCCTTTATATAGCTGGTATACACTTGGCCAATGGACAGGCTAAAACTGATCCAGATGATCCAGATACAGCAAGAATTGACAGCATAAAAGCTTATCTTGAGCGAGGTAAAGCGCTTCCCGACTCAATTCTAATAGGCCGAGAGCCGGTATTGCTTCCTTCGGAAGTAGACGAGGAGAGTTTTGAAATAAGGGGTGACAGCATGTATGTGCTTGCTTCTGATACATTTCCGATTTTAGAAGATCCGGAGTGGGAAAGACGCGAAGTTGTTTTCACGCCTGATCCGAAACGTGCGGTCTGGCTATCAGCGCTTTTCCCCGGATTAGGTCAGGTTTATAACAGGCGCTATTGGAAACTCCCTATTCTTGTAGGCGGCTATATGGGACTTGCCTATGCGACATCCTGGAACAGCAGTATGCTTAAAGATTATACACAGGCTTACTCTGATATAATGGACAGCGATCCCACAACAAACAGCTACATGAATCTTTTTCCTAACAATGTGAAAGAAGAGGATCTTGACAAGACATGGCTAACAAATACGCTGAAATCCCGTAAGGACTATTTCAGACGAAACAGAGATCTATGTATTATTGCAATTGTCGGGGTATATCTTGTAGCAATGGTCGATGCTTATGTCGATGCATCGCTCGCTCATTTTGATATTTCGCCGGATCTATCACTGCAATGGTCTCCAGCAGTAATTCAAGACGGACGTAACAAATTGCCGTCGGTAGGATTGCAATGGGCTTTGAATTTTTAGTGTTATCATAACTATAACAAAAGGGTGTGGCTCAATGAACCACACCCTTTTGATTTTATGAAATCCAATTATCATCACTTAAACACCGGCGCTTTTTGAGGAGTGTGGGATGGAGAACCAGTTTCAATATAAGGCCAACCCTGCTCGTCCCAGAGGATTTTGTCAAGCCACATCATGCGTCCTTCTTTGGCACGCCCTTTGGTGTAGCCATGATAAAGATACCATGTATCACCATTAGTATCAGTAGCTATCTGAGATCCATGCCCAGGCCCACGGGTAATGTTGTCACCTGAAATAACAAGCGTATAGCCGTTATCGATCATATCTTTGCCGTTATGATCGATAAAAGGTCCGGTAGGTGAGTCTGATCGACCTACACCAACATGATAGGTGCTATTGTCACCTTCGCAACAAGAACCGATAGAAGCAAAAAGATAATACTTTCCGTTGTGCTTGAAAATGTGGGAACCTTCAAAAGCCCTGCCGGCAACTTGCTTTTTCGAAGCACCGTCTTTCACCTTAAGAGTCTCGGGATCTAGCTCAATCATATATAATCCACTGAAACTTCCCCACAAAAGAAGCAGACGATTGTCGTCAGTAATAAAAAGTGAAGGATCAATGGAATTCTGAACACCTATTTCATCACTTGTGAAAAGCTTACCCTGATCAATAAACGGACCGGTCGGCGTAGATGCTGTAGCAATTCCAAGACCGTTGAGATGCTCCTCTCCCCATTTCGACTGTGAATAAGTCAATACATATTTATCCCCGACTTTGGTTATGTCGGGCGCCCACAGATTACCTCCCGGAAGAAGTGAAGGACGTTTCTCCTTATCAGGAAATGCATTTGAAATATACTCCCAATCAACAAGATTGGACGAACGATAAATAGGGATGTCTCCTAATGGGCCTTGTGTGCAATAAGCATAGAAATTTCCATCATCAGCCTTTATAAAGGTAGGATCAGGAAAGTTTGACGATATCACAGGATTGGTGTAGTACTGGGCATAGGCTCCAAATGCCAAAGCGACAAGCGGAACAAAAAGACGTCGTTTCATGGAAAAACTCTAAATGTATATTTATATTCTTTTCAAATATAATAATGTTTTCTTTATTTTGCGAATATGAAAACTCAATTTTACTTCCCGGAGATTAATATAAATCCTTATATTTAGCTGCAATCTTTATTTGATCAAGATAATAAACAATCCAATAGATGATGAAACATAGTCACCAAAATATAATCGACATACTCAATCGTGAAAAATGCTCATGTGTAATTGAAAGTGTAAATGGGGAGATTTATATAGGATATGATAGGGGAGTGACGGATCTGCTATCTTTGTTGAATAACAATCAGACCATACTTCATGGGGCTTTTATCGCGGATAAGGTTGTCGGTAAAGGAGCCGCTGCCATTATGATACTTGGCAGCGTAGGTGGAATATATGCTGACGTCATAAGCCGTCAGGCACTTCAATTAATAGAAGACGCCGGCATTGATTTAGAATATAGAATACTTACAGACAATATTATAAACAGAGCCGGTACGGATATCTGTCCGATTGAAAAGCTTTGTGCAGACTGCAAAACTGCACAAGAATGTTTACCTCACATTACAGACTTCGTAGCCAAAATTAAATAAGCAAATGCATTTATACTCTTTTAGTAATTTATAATGCAAAATAAAAGGGGAGTGGAAGCTAATCTAAAAGATTTTAGTTAAATTTGTGGCAAAGACAAAACGTAAAAAACTTTTTTGCGATGACAATCGACAATTACAATTTCAACGGCAAGAAAGCTATCGTGCGCGTTGACTTCAATGTGCCTCTGGATGAGAATGGCAAAGTAACAGATGACACCCGTATACGTGGTGCGCTTCCTACCCTCAAGAAAATCCTTGAAGATGGCGGCAGTCTTATCATCATGAGTCATATGGGTAAACCTAAAGGTAAAGTTAACGCCAAGTTTTCTCTTGCTCAAATTAAAGATGACGTAGCCAAGGCACTTGGCCGTGATGTAAAGTTTGCTCCTGACTGCGCTGACGCCTCGGAAGCCGCTGCAAATCTTAAGCCCGGAGAAGTTCTCCTGCTTGAGAATCTTCGTTTCTATCCTGAGGAAGAAGGTAAGCCAGTGGGAATTGACAAGGAAGATCCCGCTTATGAGGCAGCCAAGAAAGAAATGAAAGAGCGTCAGAAAGAATTTGCAAAGAAGCTCGCCTCGTATGCCGATGTTTATGTGAATGATGCCTTTGGCACAGCTCACCGCAAACATGCATCGACAGCTGTTATTGCAGACAGTTTCGACGCTGATGACAAAATGCTTGGCTATCTCATGGAGAAAGAAGTCAATGCAGTTGACAACATCCTGAGCAACATACAGCGCCCATTCACCGCTATCATGGGCGGATCGAAAGTATCGACAAAAATCGGCATTATCGAGAACCTTATGGATAAGGTTGATAATCTGATCCTTTGCGGAGGCATGACTTATACATTCGCAAAAGCTCAGGGAGGTAAAGTCGGCATGTCGATCTGTGAGGACGACAAACTTGACCTCGCGTTGGATATCATAAAAAAGGCAAAAGAAAAAGGTGTAAATCTGGTACTTGGTTCTGACTGTGTTGCAGCTGATGCATTCAGCAATGATGCAAATACTCAGATTGTATCTGTAATGGATATTCCCGAAGGCTGGGAAGGTCTGGATGCAGGTCCCGAGACTCGTGAGGCATTTAAGGCTGTTATCAAAAACGCCAAGACTATCCTTTGGAATGGTCCGGCCGGAGTATTTGAATTTGATAACTTCACAGCAGGTAGCCGCGCTATTGCCGATGCAATTGTAGAGGCTACCGACAATGGTGCATTCTCTCTTGTCGGCGGTGGTGATTCTGTGGCTTGTGTAAACAAATTCGGCCTTTCAGATCAGGTAAGCTATGTATCGACTGGCGGAGGCGCACTCCTTGAAGCCATCGAGGGCAAGATTCTTCCCGGTATCGCAGCTATCAAAGGCAAATAAGTTTACCATACTGTAGGAAATTATATTTTAGTATAACGGTCATTATGTTTAAATACATAGTGACCGTTCTTTATATTTATGAATAAAAAACATTGTCTAAGCTATAGGCAGAAAGTATGCATGACGTTTCGAACATAATGCATATTATGTTAAATAGGATATTGGGGCAAGTAGGAGATTATACAAATCAGTCCTAATTCGATCAACTTACACACCCTTTTTTCATGACTCTATTCGTAAATATAAAAAATATGAATCCACACACAAACGCATCACCAAATATCCACATTTAAGAATAATCTTTATTATCTGGAATTTTTGAATTCTATAAATTTCTAATATCATCAAACAATACATGGAGAAAAACCATTGCACGATTTCGTGCATTAAGGTTAAAACCGTTTCTTATTCATTTCGATATCTACGGCTGCCTCTTTTTGAGTCTATTAATATCTTCCCCCCTTATTACACTCATAAATGAAATCTCTTAGAAGCTTGCCTGTATAGTGTAAAAATCACCATAAATCGCAATCCTTCTGCCATAAATTCATATATTTCAGCAGGATCCCCCCTGCAATGCCACATATGAGGACAAAGAAGTCTACCATATCCTTTACCCACTTCATATCACTTCATATTTTGCGGTATCAATAAGTCGTCAAAGCCAATTGCATATCTGTAATTACCTCAGAATCACTTTCGACTATTCACATATAATTATTGTTTCTTGTTACCAAATGAAATGTCATATTATATTGCTTATTATTTGTTTGATCAAATGATTAGATTATTGACGCTTTACACTAAGTCATTATAAAACAGTCTATTTCCACAACTTACGCTTTGAAACTCTCAGTGAGTTTTTATATGTCCCGATAATATGCTGCAATTTTTTAAATTAAACATTCTAAAAGCTTTATAACATCACCAATTTTAACACATATTGGATATGACATTGCGTTAGAAATAATATATTTGCAAAATATAACCCAATTATTAATAATTTAAAGCAACCGGACTGTCATTAAAAATGAAAATATTTGGATCTATAGTTTTTTCATTGATTATATCATTAGTGATATCTGCTTGCAATAGCGACGTGTTTATTGATGGTCCGGACTCCCCTACTGAAAAAGAATTCTATATTGAAGGTGATGGAGGCGAGATATCATTTAAAATCAGTAGAAAAGGCCTTGTTAGAATTTCTATTGATCATGTAAGTGATGACAGGGGATACACTTATTACAACAGTAACGGTGAGGAAATTCCTGAGAAAAGTCCGGTATCGGAGCTTGCCAGAATACACTATGAAAACAGGTGGATTATGTATGATGTGGAAATCGAGGGAGACAAACTTACATTCAAGAGCATTGAAAATTGTCAGGACATTTTAAATCACACAATACGGCTTGAGTATGATTATACAACAAGGTTTATTCTTGTAAATACAACTGCCGGCCTCCAGACAGAAGTTCTCAGGGTCGAGTACGATAAGACACTGGGAAATATTGACAATTCTCAAACTCGCACAAAAACATTGACGGTCAATAATAGTTCTTCAAATCCGACAACAATAGGCATCAAGCCATACATTGGCATACAATCAGCCGGAATTGTAGAACCAGAAGAAAGATGGGCAAGATATCTGAAATTAAAAATGCCGGTACCTACATTTGTGGAAGGGAAATGGCTGCTGACTGATGACAAGGAGATAACACTCGCTTCATCACTATATTATTTCACGCCTGACTGGGATATATCAACCGATGTTGAAATACCCGCGAATAAAAAGGCCGATATACTGACTACAGTCACAATGTCGAAATTGAATGCACATGGAATGATTGAATATGTCAACCCCATTTCCGAACGTCATTTCACCACATCGTTTACATGTACATTTGTTGAGCCTATAGACTACGATATCAATCTTATCTATGAATAAAAAAAGATTTTGGACGGCTCTGACAGCTGTATTGATGCTGTTTATTTCGACTTATGCAGAAGAAAATATCACTCTTGCCAATGTTTTTGGCAGACCTTTGCAATGGTGTGTCGGAGTTGAAACATCTCCGGCTTTTGTGCCTGGTACTACGGCTTTCCTTAAAGGTACCAATCCGAAGAACTCGGCCGTTCACAACAGTTTATCAGGTACACTGAGAACAAATTTCAGTTTCGATAAAAACAGTCATGACGGTTCGTTGTATACCAATGTTTACCAAGGTATAGGAATCGGAGCATTATCATTTTTTCATCATAATCTTATGGGTACCCCGATATCGGCCCATGTATTTCAAGGAGCTCCCATATTACATCTGAATAACCGGCTATGGCTCGGCTATGAATGGAAATTCGGTGCTGCTATGGGATGGAAAAAATATGATGTAAATACCGCTGGGAGCAATGCTCCTGTCAGCACATCGGTAACAGCACACATGGCATTCGGATTAAGACTCAATTACTCTCTGTCTGCAAACTGGCTTATGACATTAGGAATAGAAGCAAGCCACTATTCCAACGGTAACACATCAATTCCCAATGCAGGAGTAAATTCTATAGGAGCAATTGCTGGTGTTTCATATCTTTTAAATGCTCCAAAAGAGAAAAAGCATCATTCTAAATTTGAGCCGGATACTGATAATCATACGAAATGGTTTTATGACATCATGGTTTACGGATCTTGGCGCAAAAAAGTAGTTTGCGTTGGGTCTATTCCACAAATAATACCTGGACGTTTTGGTGTATTGGGGTTCCAATTTTCTCCTATGCGGAAACTTAACCGATGGATCGCTGCCGGAGTTGCTCTCGATGTTCAATATGATGAAAGTGCCGGTATCGCACCTTATTGGGTGGAAGGCAGTTTTCATGATAATGTAAAATTCTATCGCCCTCCTTTTATAAAACAACTCAGTACCGGTTTGTCAGCTCATGCAGAACTGATAATGCCAATTTTTGCTATCAACGCAGGGCTTGGATTCGACATATTGAATCCCAAAGGCAATAAAAGGTTCTATCAGTCATTGACTTTGAAAACATTTGTGGTGCGTAATGTGTATCTCAACGTTGGTTATCGGCTTGGCAATTTCAACGATCCGCAAAATCTCATGCTCGGATTAGGAATCAGATTATAAAATCCATACAGATTTTGATGTAATCTATATTAAATAATTGTCGGCTGTTTGACGTATAATTGGTGCTTTTGATTATTTTTGCAAACAAACATAAACAACTACCATATCAATACCACACCTACACATGGATCAGAACAAACGTACGTGTCTATATGACAGTCACGTGAAACTTGGCGCTCAGATCAGCCCTTTTGGCGGATTCGACATGCCAATCCAGTACAAGGGAATCGTAGAAGAACACAATGCAGTGAGAGAAGCATGCGGCATGTTTGACGTTTCCCATATGGGAGAAGTCGCGGTGACAGGTCCTGAAGCAGAACGTTTTGTCAACTATATATTTACGAACGATCTTACAGGTGCGCCTACAGGCAAATGCTACTATGGCATGATGCTTCATCCTTCCGGAGGTACAGTTGACGATCTTATAGTGTATAAACGAGGAGATAATGATTTCTTCTTGGTAATAAATGCTGCAAATATCGATAAGGATGTGACATGGATAACAAGTCATGCCACCGGATTTGATGTAAAAATCGATCATCAAAGCGATCTTTATGGAGAAATAGCCATTCAAGGTCCAAAAGCCGAATCAATTATTATCGAAGAGCTTAATCTACCTGTTGCCGACCTCGAGTTCTACAGTTTCTCCACCTATGAATATAATGGTGATCAGATTATCATAAGCCGGACCGGTTATACCGGAGAAGATGGTTTCGAGATTTATGCAAGCAATGCCACAACGCAAAAAATATGGGACACACTGATATCCACCGGTCGTGTTGAACCATGTGGCCTGGGTTGCCGCGACACACTGCGTTTTGAGGTTGGACTCCCCCTCTATGGAGATGAACTTGCCGATGACATAACACCTATAGAAGCCGGTCTTGGTATTTTCGTGAAACTTGACAAACCGGATTTTATCGGAAAAGACGCTATTGCAGCACAAAAAGCAGAAGGCGTAAAACGTAAACTTGTCGGTATCGAACTTCAAGACCGTGCAATACCTCGCCACGGTTATGAGATACTGAATGCCGATGACGAAGTAGTCGGCCATGTCACTACTGGCTATCATGCAATATCTGTCGACAAAAGCATCGCAATGGCACTTGTAGATGCAAAATATGCAGCACTCGGTACAGAACTCAAAGTGCGTATACGCCGCAAAACCTTTCCTGCGGTAGTTGTAAAAAAGAAATTCTATAAAAAGAGCTACAAACAGTAAATCAACAAAGTAGTTCAACAATCACAGATAATAAAAACAAGATACAATATATCGATCATGAGCAAAATCTACTACTCCCCTTCTCACGAGTATATCCGTGTAGAAGAAGACGGCACTGGTTTCATCGGCATCAGCGATTTCGCACAGCATCAGCTTGGCAATGTTGTTTATGTAGACATGCCGGAAGAAGGAGACGAAATCACTGCCGGAGAGGACTTCGGAGCAATAGAAAGTGTTAAGGCGGCAAGTGACCTTATCGCTCCTGTAAGCGGAACAGTAATTGCTGTAAATGAAGCTCTTGAAGATAATCCTCGTCTTGTCAATGAAGACGCTATGACAAATTGGATCATCAAGGTCGAGATCTCAGATTCTACAGAGCTTGACACCCTTCTTGATGAAGAAGCTTACAAAGCTCTTTGTGAGAACGAACATTGATATTTTCCTAAAAACACCTCAAAATTCCCGCGTTTACCACCCCAGTTGAAAAAACGACGGTGGTGCGCGGGAATTGCACATAAGGAGATACAATCATCTCATATCCACAGAATAGAATCAGACATGTCACATAGATATTTCCCCCACTCTCAGGAAGATATCGCTTCGATGCTTGAGACCTGCGGTGTAAAGACCATGGATGATCTTTATGCCGACGTACCCGAACAGCTAAAGTTCAAGGGAACCTACAATGTTCCATCGGAAATGAGCGAGCATGAGGTAAGAAAATTCTTTAATGCACTCGGCCGAAAGAACACGACATTTGACACAATACTTGCCGGTGCCGGATATTATGATCATCAGGCACCAGCCGCTATAGGTTCTCTTATTTCCAGGTCGGAATTCCTGACAGCATATACGCCATACCAGCCAGAGATATCACAAGGCACACTCCAATATATTTTCGAATACCAATCGATGATGACTACTCTTACAGGGATGGAGGTGTCAAACGCATCGATGTACGACGGAGCGACAGCTACAGCCGAGGCCATAATGATGGCTGTGGCTGCCGGACGCAAGAAGAACCGTATACTCATTTCAGCAACAGTAGCGCCATCTGTGAAATCGGTAGTATATACATACGCCAAATATCACGGCATTATTGTTGATGAAATTCCTGCTACAAATAACGGCACAACTTCAATTCCAGATCTTGAGCAAATGCTCAGCAGCGGAGATGTTGCCGGTGTAGTAGTCGCAACACCTAATTTCTATGGAATTCTGGAGGACTATACAGGAGTGGCCGACATTTGTCATAAGGCAAAGTCTCTCCTTATAATGCACTGTATAGCCGGAGATCTCGCATCGATCAAGAGTCCTGGCGAATGGGGCGCCGATATAACTGTCGGTGATGCACAATCACTTGGCATTCCACTAAGTTATGGAGGTCCATATCTCGGATTCCTTTGTGCTAAAAAATCTCTTATGAGAAAAATGCCGGGGCGTATTGTCGGCGCTACGAAAGACAGTGAAGGACGTAGAACTTTTGTACTTACCCTCCAGGCTCGCGAACAGCACATCAGACGCGAAAAAGCGACAAGCAACATCTGCTCAAACCAGGGGCTAATGGCTCTTTACGTCACAATCTACATGTCGCTCCTCGGAGCTAAAGGGCTTAGGGAAACTACCGAAGCCGGAATCGCCGGTGCACATTGGCTTTGTAATAAACTGACAGCTACCGGTAAATTCACTCAGACATATCCTGATAGTGTATATCTAAATGAATTCTGTCTGACCGCTACAGATGCCACTTATATCGATAATTTCATGCAACAGGCGGAAACCGAAGGTATACTTGCCGGAGTAAAGCTCTCCGACAACAATCTGCTGATAGCAGTTACAGAAACTGCTTCAAAGGAGAGCCTCGAGAAGCTTGTGGAAATAGGTAATAACCTTTGAAAATGCATTGTAACTATGAACCGCGATTTTTACAGCAATCTCATTTTTGAGGTTTCGCGTCCAGGACGCAAGGGTTATAAATTACCTAAAAATGAATTTGAAAAGGTTGCGCTTCCCTCTCAGCTTATGAGAGAAACTGCACCTGAACTTCCCGAGGTAGATGAACCGTCGGTAGTACGCCATTACAATAATCTGAGCACGAATAATTTTGGAGTAGACACCGGCTTCTATCCACTTGGATCGTGCACGATGAAATATAATCCCAAAATCAATGAAGAGATAGCATCCCATCCGTCGATAACACATCTTCATCCGATGCAACCAGAATCGACTGTGCAGGGAGCTCTTGAGCTCTATCATATTCTTCAGGGATATCTGGCTGAGATAGGCGGAATGAAGGAGTTTACACTCAACCCGTTTGCTGGCGCTCATGGAGAGTTGACCGGACTTATGGTGATCAGAGCCTATCACATGTCGCGCAATGATGTGAAGCGTGTCAAAGTAATTGTTCCTGACAGTGCCCATGGTACCAATCCAGCCTCAGCAGCAGTGGCAGGTCTTGAAATAGTGGAAGTAAAGAGTCGCGAAGACGGAACTGTGGATGTAGACGATCTGCGTCCGCTTCTTGACGAGACTATTGCCGCTGTGATGATGACCAACCCTAACACTCTTGGTATTTTTGAGAAAAATATCCCGGAAATAGCAAATCTGGTACATGAGGCAGGCGCTCTTCTTTACTATGATGGAGCGAACCTTAACCCAATGCTTGGCATGGCCCGTCCAGGCGACATGGGCTTTGACGTGATGCACATCAATCTACACAAAACATTCTCCACACCTCATGGAGGCGGAGGTCCTGGTTCGGGTCCCGTGGGTGTCAGAGAGGGTCTTGAACAATTCCTGCCAAATCCTCGCGTTGTCAAAAACAACGACGGCAGCTACTCTCTCTCGACAACTGAAACAGCACTTGGCTGTGTCTCGGCGACACTCGGCAATTTTGCCGTGCAGGCACGAGCTCTTGCCTATATCCTGTCACTTGGCCATGAAGGACTCGCCGAAGCCGGCAAACTTGCCACACTTAACGCCAATTACGTTAAAGAGAGACTTCGCGACAGTTATCTGCTTCCAATCGACGGCTTATGCAAACATGAGTTTGTTTTCGACGGGTTAAAAGACAAGTCAACCGGTGTGACGACTCTTAATGTTGCCAAACGTCTGCTTGACCGCGGATATCATGCCCCGACAATCTATTTCCCGCTTCTTTTCCATGAAGCTCTCATGATTGAGCCGACCGAAACCGAAAGCAAAGATACGCTTGACGAGTTTATAAGTGTGATGCATGACATCGCCCGAGAAGCCACAGAAGATCCAGAGACAGTTAAAACCGCACCTCATCTTACCCCTGTTACACGTCCCGACGACACAGAAGCGGCACTACACCCAATTGTGACATGGTCGGAACTCAATGCCAAGTAATGACTGAAACCGATATAATCATCATAGGAGCAGGCCCCGGCGGCATGGATACTGCCGCCGCATCCTGTGCTTCAGGTAAAAATGTCGTCCTGATTGAAAAGGGGTCGATTGGAGGTACCTGTCTTAACCGCGGATGTATTCCAACCAAAGTTCTTGCAAGAACAGCCCAAATTGCGATTGACGCAAAAGAGGCAGGAGATTTCGGTCTTGGGATTCAGAACATCAATGTTGATTTCCGGCGAGTGATGGAGCGCAAAGATGAGGTTGTTACCACATTGCGTGAAGGTGCTGTAATGGGACTCAAAGGAGTCCGAATTGTTGAAGCTGAGGCAAAATTCACCGGTAAAAATACCGTATTGGCTGCCAATGAAGAATTTACCGCACCTATGATAATCATAGCCACAGGTTCAGCACCATCAAAAATACCTATTCCTGGTGCTGAATATGCTATCGACAGTGATTCTTTTCTGGAAACAAAAGAGCTCCCCGCACGAGTTACAATAATCGGCGGCGGTGTCATAGGCATTGAATTTGCTTCAATTCTGAATGCTCTTGGATGTGAAGTTACTGTAGTGGAATTCTGCAAAGAGATTCTTCCGCCGTTCGACAAAGATATCGCCAAACGTCTGCGTATGTCTCTTAACAAACGTGGAGTAAAGATTCTGACTTCGTCGAGTGTTACTGAAATCAAACAGGATCATACAGTTGTCTACGAAAGCAAGGGAAAGATTGCTGAAGTGGAAAGTGATACTGTTATCATGGCTGTAGGACGCAGGGCAATCATTCCCGAAGGTCTTGATAAAGCCGGTATCGAAGTCGGCAAACGCGGTATTACTGTCAACGAGAATTATGAAACGACAGTTCCGGGCATATATGCAATAGGTGATGTTAACGCCCAATGTATGCTGGCTCATGCCGCAGCCGCACAAGGTAAAAAGGTGCTCGGCGAAGACATCGACATGAATGTGGTTCCAGCGGCGGTGTTTTCTGTGCCTGAATGTAGCATGGTTGGTCTTACTGAAGAACAATGCAGAGATCAAGGTCTTGACTACAAGTCAATAAAGGTGCCATTCCGTAGCAATGGAAAAGCTGTGGCAATGGGAGAATCCGACGGACTGCTCAAACTCATTACTGAAAATGCGACCGGAAAAATTCTCGGTGTGCATATCTGTGGTCCGCATGCAGCCGATTTAATCTCTGAACCGGCGCTTGTCATGGCCAACGGCCTTACAAAGGAAAATATAACACGTACAATTCACTCACATCCCACTCTTGGGGAAATATTAGCATCAGCTGTAACAAGGTGAACAGTTTTACATATTGCACCCCGACCAGATATGTATTCGGTCAAGGTGTTGAGTCGGAGACCGGCCGTCTTGCAAAAGAGTATCTTGAAAATCCTAAGAAAATACTCATTGTTTCAGGTGGAAACTCTGCCCGCAAGAGCGGTCTTCTTGAACGTGTAATCAAATCAGTCACTGGTGAAGGTATTGAAGTCTTTGAAATAGATGGTATAAAGCCTAACCCGACTGACGACAGAGTATATGAAGGCATAGCACTTTGCCGTAAACACGACATAAGAGCAATACTCGGCATTGGCGGAGGATCAGTGATCGATACAGCTAAAGCGATTGCTCTTGGAGTTGAATATGAAGGTGATTTCTGGGATTTTTATGCCGGTAAACAAAGTCCTGAAAAAGCACTGCCGATAGGTGTTGTTCTGACTATACCAGCTGCAGGAAGCGAAGGGTCGGGCAACTCCGTTATAACAAAACTCGATGGACTTCACAAGATAAGTCTGCGAAGTGATTTTGCTCTGCGCCCCAAATTTGCAGTAATGAATCCCGAGCTGACTTATACACTCCCGCCCTATCAGACAGCATGCGGCATCGCCGACATGATGGCCCATATAATGGAGCGTTATTTCACTCCGACTGAAAATGTCGAGGTGACTGATGGAATATCAGAAGGACTGCTACGGTCAATTATCGCCGTTGCTCCGCGTCTTTTTAAGGATCCGACAAACTATGACGCACGTGCCAATATAATGTGGGCAGGCACAATGGCTCACAATGGCATTTGTGGTTGCGGACGTGTAGAAGACTGGGTATCGCACGCTATGGAGCATGAACTGAGTGCTGTGTACGGCGTAGCCCACGGTGCCGGACTTGCGGTGGTTTTTCCTGCATGGCTTACCTACATGGCAGAGACAGCGCCATCGCGTCCGGCCCGTTTTGCACGACAGGTGATGGGAGTTCCTGCTACATTTGATGATCATGGAGACGCATTGGCCGGAATTGAAAGACTGAAAGCTTTTTATTACTCAATAGGTCTTCCTGTCACCCTTGACGGACTTGGCATAGACAATCCTGATATAGAACTTCTTGTAAAGAAGTTACATGAAAACAAAGGTGAGATAATAGGCGGCTACCGCAAGCTTGATGCGGCAGCAACTGAAAAAATTTACAGATTAATGATGTGAAATGGCTCTGATACTCAATATAGAGACTTCGTGTGCGACATGCAGTGTCGCACTTTCCTATGACGGAATGATTCTTCATCATCTCGAAGATTTTGAAGGACGTAATCACGCAGCTATGCTGAGTGACATGATAAAAAGCTGCATGGACTATCTTGAAACCCATGATGGCATGAAACTCGATGCAGTAGCTGTATCAATAGGTCCAGGCAGTTATACAGGGCTACGAATCGGTCTCTCAGAAGCTAAAGGTATCGCATACGGACTAAAGATACCGCTTATCGGTGTTCCGACACTTGAACTTCTGGCTACAATGGCAATGTTTGAAATCGCGGATTTTAATCCTGACACTGATTTGTTTGCCCCTATGATAGATGCAAGAAGGATGGAAGTTTTTACAGGCGTTTATGATGCGTCACTTCAACCTCTTATGGAGCCATCGCCTGAAATTCTTGATGATTCAGTGTATTCGAGATGGCTTGCTCCAGGTCGTCGTCTGCTTTACATGGGCGACGGAGCGAAAAAAGCAAGAGAAGTCCTACGCTCCGTATCAGCAGTGTATGTACCTGATATCATTCCTTTGGCAACAGGCATGACTCCCCTATCTGAAAAACTGATGCGCGACAAGAAATATCTTGACCTTGCTTATTCGGTGCCTCAATATCTCAAAGAATTTCAGGCAACAGCTCCGCGAAAAAAGTTTTAAAACGAAAAAAGTTGAAAGGGAAAAGAAAATATGCGCAGTTTTTCCTAACTTTACAAAAAATAACAGCAAAGTCAAGGTAAAAAAATATGTCGGAACTACAGGAGTTACAGAAATCCATTGCTGAAGAGCTAAAGGCTTTAAACGACCGGATCGATTGTGCCTTGAAGTCTCCGAATCTATTACTTAACTCCATAATAGGCAATTACCTTTCGGTAAGAGGGAAACAGGTGCGTCCGATCGTTGTGATGCTCTCTGCCAAGATTGCAAGTGGCCATGTAAATGCCAAAGCGATTGAAGGCGGAGCAGCTGTTGAACTGTTACACAATGCATCGCTTATACATGACGATGTTGTAGACGACAGCAAAGAGCGCCGAGGACGTAAAACTGTAAATGCTTTATGGGACAACCATATTGCGGTACTCGTAGGAGATTATTTCACTACAACGGCACTTAATTGCGCTATCGGCACCAATGAGTTGAAAATCATTGACTCAATTTGCCGTCTTGGTCAAAAATTATCCTTAGGAGAGCTTGATCAGATACATAACGCACGTTGCAACCTTCTGAGTGAAGAGGCATACATGCAGGTTATCGAGCGCAAAACCGCATCACTTTTTGTGGCATGTGCGGAAATAGGATGCAATGCAGTGGGAGCATCTGAAGATACAATTAAAAAACTTTCGGATTTCGCACTTTTACTCGGTTTATGTTTTCAGATCAGAGATGATATATTCGACTATTTCACATCTGACGGTAACACTGTAGGCAAACCAACCGGCAATGATCTAAGGGAGGGAAAGGTGACCCTCCCTCTTATCCATGTCCTTCTGCAAAAGGCACTTCCTGACAATGATAAGATGCTCAAACTTTGCAGTGCAGACCAGCTTTCAGAACCAGAAATTGAAACGCTGATTGAATATGCAAAAAATAACGGCGGTATCGATTATGCCAGAGAAAAGATGAAGGATCTTCAAAATGCAGCAGAAAAGATTTTGGATACATTTCCCGAAAGTGCTGCCAGAGAACAGATGAGGCATCTATTGTCGTATGTCGTGACACGCAGTTATTAAATCAAAAAGCAGGCGACAACTTCTTAAAACTGTCGGAACTTTAACTGACGCGAATGCGTTAAGGGAAAAGGAATGCCGAATAAAAAAGAGGTATTCCCGACAGAATCTATGAGAAAATTCGCCAATATCATTTTTACTATTTTTGTTGTATTTATTTATGGCGTCGCCCGATCACAGGACGATGTAGATCTATATAGAAAAACCCTTTCATTTCTGAAACTGCTGACTTATGGTGAAAGAAATGAAGATGTGGGTCTTTGTTTTTCATGGCAACAAGTGGAAGGCAAATGGGTTCCAAAAGGCAATGGGTTCAAATTTTTGTCGGAAGGACTTGGAGTATATGATTATGAGACCGCAGATAATTTTCATATACCAGACGAAAGCCTATGGCATGTCGATAGAAATTTATGTCCCGCAATAATCAGTGACTCAATATTTCAAAAAACGGATATAGTCACATTTACATCAGGTAGCGACACAGAATCAAATAAAAATGACAGTACTGCACTCTACATTGAATTAAAACCGTTGGTCAATTACAACGACAGTATTATTCCTGCCAGAATAATCAAGAGTCATGACGATAATGTATCACCGTCCAAACTTGATTTTATTGCATATCTGGATCGCAATGAAGAATTACTGATATTGCGTTTTTTAAACCTTCTTCCACATGAAGTGCAGGCATATATAGACAATTCTCCTTATCCGGCCTCTCGTCTCGGTATATGTTCACAGTCTATCATTCAAGAGTCCGGATGCAAGACAAAACCAGCAGTTTCAACAATAGACATGAAAGGAGAGATAACATTACCCCCTTTTTCATTTACTTTGTTTAAATTTGCTATCAGGCCGGAAAAATACAAAAAGAGCTGAAATAAAAATTTTGTTTATTGAATCCACAATACTTATGAGTGACCAGTTGAAAATTTACTGCAAAAATACGTCCCGCTATGAAAATATCGAGGCCGGTGAAACTTTAGCGCAAATATACAGCCGACTGTCGGATACAATCAGCATGACCCCGATATGTGCTTTAGTCAATAATAAGACCGAAAGCATGAATTATGCTGTATTTTCGCCCAAACAAGTAGAATTTTTCGACATACAGAGCAAAATCGGAAAAAAAGTATATTCCCGGTCTCTATGTATGTTGCTTTTCAAAGGTGTCAGAGATGTCTTTAACAATGCAAAACTAAGAATTGAGCATTCTATCGCAGGAGGATATTATTGCCAGCTACAAGTCGACGGCAAGCTGAAAATACCAACGTCACATGAACTCGAATGCATTGAGAGCAAAATGCGCGAGACTGTGACTGAAAATCTGCCCTACATCAACCATGAGCGTCTTGCTGAGGATGTGAAAAATATATTCGAAAAAGAAGGTCTTGATGATAAAATGCTTTTACTCGATACAAGACACGAGATATATGCAGGATTTACAAAGCTCGGAGATACCACTGACTCATATTATGGCCCACTTGCTCCATCTACCGGATATATTAATGTATTTGCCTTAAGCCTATACAAAGACGGCTTTCTGCTGCTTGAACCGGACAATAATGACACAACCATACCATCCAGGCCGATAAAGCAGGAAAAAATGTACACGGCATTCAAAGAGCATCTCGCATTCAATAATGTGATCGGTGTGAGAAATGTCGGAGAACTAAACAGAGCTGTGCTCGAAAAGCGCAGCAATGACCTGATAAACGTAGCAGAAGCATTGCACGATAAAAAAATATCATCGATTGCCGATGATATCACCGAGCGGTACAACAACGGCGGAGCACGCGTTGTACTTGTTGCCGGGCCATCATCATCAGGAAAAACAACCACGACTAAAAGACTCTCGACTTACCTGATGACCAATCTTTTGCGTCCGGTCATGATCTCACTTGACAATTATTTCGTCGATCGTGACAAAACTCCCTTGGATGAAGAAGGCAAAAAGGATTACGAGCATATACACGCACTTGACCTTGACCTTTTCAATAAACAACTTATTGCATTGCTAAAAGGAGAAGAGGTCGAACTCCCCTATTACAGTTTTGAACTTGGCCACAGGATATTCAGAGGTGATCGTGTTAAACTGCAGGAGGGCGATGTGCTGCTCATAGAAGGAATACACGGACTTAATCCGGAATTGACACAGTCGATTCCCGACGAACAAAAATACCGAGTGTACGTTTCTGCACTTACCACTCTTTCGATAGATGACCACAACTGGATATCTACGTCCGACAACCGTCTTCTACGGCGCATAATCAGAGACTACAAGTATCGCGGAACTTCACCTGTAGATACACTACGTCAATGGCCAAGTGTCAGACGCGGTGAAGAACGATGGATTTTTCCGTTTCAGGAAAATGCCGATTCAATGTTCAATTCATCATTGATATTTGAGCTTGGAGTCATGAAAGATTATGGAGTTGAGATTCTAAGAAAAGTTCCTAATGACTGCGAGGAATATGGAGAGGCTTATCGTCTTCGCAAAATTCTGGAACTATTCCAGTCGATCGGTGACAGACACATACCGCCGACATCGTTATTGAGAGAGTTTTTGGGAGGATCATCATTTCACTACTGATTTAAGAAGAATCAAAACAATGGAAAAAGTTTTCTTACTTGACGCCTATGCTCTGATATATCGGGCATATTATGCACTTATACGTTCTCCCCGCATTACAACCAAAGGACTTAATACATCGGCTGTATTTGGCTTCTGCAATACTCTTGATGAAGTTCTTAAAAAAGAAGACCCCACTCATATCGCAGTTGTATTTGATCCGTCGGGTCCGACATTCCGCCATGAGGCATATACCGAATACAAGGCAAACCGTGACAAGCAACCAGAAGATATAACCCTGTCGATCCCCTACATAAAGGAAATTCTCAAAGCCAGAGGTATTCCCGTGATTGAAGTTGCCGGATATGAAGCCGATGATGTGATCGGTACCATGTCGCGCATGACAGAACTTGAAGGCTACAAAACCTATATGATGACACCTGACAAGGATTATGGTCAGCTTGTCACAGAAAATGTTTTGATCTATAAACCATCGGTAAAGGGAGGAGAAGTTGAAATACTCGGAATTGAGGATATTAAATCGAAATACGATATTGATTCGCCCATACAGGTAATCGACATTCTGGCTCTGGAGGGAGATGCTGTCGACAATATTCCAGGATGCCCCGGAGTAGGACCTAAAACGGCCCAGAAATTAGTAAAAGAGTGGAAATCAGTAGAAAATCTAATAGATAATGTCGGCAAGATAAAAGGTGCATTGCAAAAGAAGATTGCCGACAACAGCGAACAGATCATATTTTCAAAATTTCTGGCAACCATCAAGACAGATGTACCTATAAACATCGATATTAAAGATCTACAACGTAGCACTCTTGACAAAGAAGCTCTGATAAAGGTTTATGAAGAACTGGAATTCCGTTCATTCATCAACCGTCTCGGAGTCGAAGATAAGAAACATAAAGAAGAGAAATCTTCTTCTAACACCAACGTCAGCACAGAAGTTTTCGGAGGTCCAGGCTCTCTGTTTGATATTCATGAAATCGAAGATACGCAGGCTGCAAAACGACTTAAAGTCGACATTCAGCTACTTTTATCCAAAGAAGATATAATTGCCGGCGTAGAGAAGATCTGTAAAGACAGTATCGTCGGAGTCTCATTTAACAGTATCGGAGAACAGGCAACAACAGCAAGAATATCCGGAATAGCTCTCGCCAGTGAAAATAATTGCTGCATGTATGCGACAATGCCGAAGGACCCGACAGAACGCCGAGATCTAATCAGATTATTCGCTCCGATATTCAATACCCCCGGTCTTACTGTCGTCAGCCATGAACTGAAGCGCGACAAAGTTATGCTTGCATGTGAAGGAATTGATATCACAGGTCCCTGTTTTGACACACAGCTTGCGCATTATCTGGTTGATACCGATGCCCGCCACACTCTTCCCGAAATAGCAAACAGCTATATCGGATATGAAACACATGACTACAAGACAGAGCCTCGTTTAAGAAAGCCATATACCATACAGGATCCTGAGTCGGCAATGACACACAGTTGCGAATATGCAGCCACAACATTGAAGATAAAGGATCCATTGCATGACAAGCTTTGCGAAATGGAGATGCTGCAGCTCTACTATGACATAGAACTGCCAATGACATTTGTGCTCGCTTCAATGGAAATGGAAGGAATGAGAGTCGATCTCAAGGAACTAAAACGTCTTTCACTTGAATACACCGAACGAATGCATGAACTGGAACATAAGGTTTTTGAACTTGCCGGGTGCAAGTTCAATATCAGTTCACCATCACAGGTCGGAGAAATTTTATTCGGCAAACTCGGACTTGATCCAAATGCAAAACGCACAAAAAAAGGCGGATTTTCCACAACTGAGGAAATCCTTGAAAAATTCAGACCACGTTTCCCTATTGTTGACTATATACTAAAAATACGTCAACTCAAAAAACTCCTTTCAACATATATCGACGCACTTCCCACTCTTATAAACCCGGTTACAGGCAAAATCCACTCGACATTCAACCAGACAGTCACTTCAACCGGACGTCTATCATCAAGTAATCCAAACCTGCAGAACATACCTGTAAGGGGAAATGATGGCCGGGAAATACGGAAAGCATTTGTCGCCGATCATGGGGATATGCTCATGTCAGCAGACTACAGCCAGATCGAACTCAGGCTTATGGCGGATCTGAGCGGAGACAAAGAAATGATCGATGCATTTATGTATGGCGAGGACATACATCGCGCTACTGCCTCCAAAATATACCGGACACCTATAGAAAACGTGACTGATGACCAACGCAGAAAAGCCAAAACAGCAAATTTCGGTATAATTTACGGAATTTCAGCTTTCGGCCTTGCTGAACGACTGAACATATCACGAAGCGAAGCAAAAAGACTGATAGAAGATTACATGGCTACATATCCAATGATACAGGAATATATCTCCGGTATAATAAAAAAAGGGCGCGAAGATGGTTATGTGACAACGTTCACAGGTCGCAGGCGCATGCTTCCTGAAATAACGTCAAGAAATGCCGTTGTGCGCGGATATGGAGAGCGAAATGCGGTAAATGCACCGTTGCAGGGCAGTGCCGCCGATATAATCAAAATTGCAATGATCGCAATTGACCGCCGATTACGTAACGAAGGATTCCGCTCCACGATGATCCTGCAAGTTCATGACGAACTGGTTTTTAATGTCAAAAAAGACGAAATGGAGAGACTTCAGAAAATGGTAACTGAAGAAATGGAGGCTGCTTATCGCGGACACGTTTCCATGACCATATCAGTCGGTATCGGCAATAACTGGTTTGAAGCACATTAACTATTATAATACATCGAAAGATCAAATCCAGTAGACTTAAAACTTCAAAAAAGAGAATATAAAAAGGTTTTTTATTGTATTTTTGCAAAAGGAACCAAGTATAAATCCAATATGGGTCACGCTAAACTCCATGGAATGGGCATTGCGCTCATTACCCCTTTTAAAGCCGACAAAAGCATAGACTTCAAGGCACTTGCAACACTAATCGACTACCAGATAATGAATGGGGCCGACTATCTCGTCGTGCTCGGTACAACAGCAGAAACTCCCACTCTCACAACCGAAGAGCGCCGTGAAGTGCGTGAGTTTGTGGCCAATCGTGTCAATGGGCGTGTGCCTTTAGTGCTTGGTCTCGGAGGCAACAGCACAACCGCAGTAGTCGAGGAACTCAAAAATACCGATCTTTCGTCATTCTGTGCGATTCTATCAGTAACCCCCTACTATAACAAGCCCTCTCAAGAGGGACTTTTCCAACATTACAAGATGATATCTGAAGCGTCGCCACGCCCTATCATCCTTTATAATGTTCCAGGACGTACGGGAGTAAACATGACCGCTGAGACCACTCTTCGCATTGCTTCGACATGTGAAAATGTTATTGCGATAAAAGAAGCCTCCGGCAATATGTCACAGATGGATGAGATCATCAAACGCAAACCTTCGGACTTTATGGTGATTTCAGGTGATGACGGAGTCACATTTCCATTGATAACGCTCGGAGCAGTCGGTGTTATATCGGTCATCGGCAATGCATTTCCCAATGAATTCTCAAGAATGGTCCGGCTTGCACTTGAGGGGAGATATGATCAGGCGCTCCAGATACATCACCGGTTTACCGAACTGTTCAATCTGCTTTTTGTAGATGGCAATCCCGCAGGTGTAAAATGTGTACTCAATGCGATGGGATTCATTGAAAATGAGCTTCGTCTACCTCTTGTACCGACTCGAATAACAACTAATGACAAGATCAGGCGTGTCCTTGATTCTTTCAAGTAAACATTATAAAAATCCAATATTAAAACATGCTGTAAAGCATGTTTTTTTTGTGGTCATTTTACTCATAACTGATATATTTTATGTTTAATTTTGTTATGGCTGTAAGAATTGTCAGATTCGACAATAATGCAGTCAAAAAACCTAACGATATTCATCTTATTTTTTGACGTTGCAGCTGCGGGTAAAAGCTGCATAACACTATGGTCATAACGTCACTTATTGTGATATTTGTAATCGGTTATCTTGCCATCGCTCTTGAGCACCCGCTTAAAATCGACAAGACTGCATCGGCGCTTTTGCTTGGCATGGTCATGTGGATCGTATATGCTCTTGGAGCTGATTCGATATTGCCTATTATCAATCCAGACCAACTAAAGGCTTATATCGACGGAACTCCATTGGCACAAGAATCACTGTTCAATCAGTCATTGGCTTATGTGATCAATGTGCAGATAGTGGAAAATCTTGGGGAGATAACCCAGACACTGCTGTTTCTGATCGGTGCCATGACGATAGTGGAGCTCGTAGATGTACACGGAGGTTTCTGTATAATCACCAATAATATAAAAGCCCGTGACAAAAAGACTCTTTTATGGGTACTGTGCGGCACGACATTCATTCTATCGGCCGTTCTCGACAATCTGACCACGACAATCGTCATGGTGATGCTTCTTCGTAAGCTTGTATCAAGCCAGAGAGACCGATGGCTGTATGCCGGAATGATAGTAATCGCAGCAAACACAGGTGGAGCATGGTCGCCTATCGGTGATGTAACTACAATAATGCTCTGGGTAAAAGGAAATGTTACAGCTCCTGCTCTTATAGAGTTTGTGTCATTACCAAGTATTGTCGCTCTTATCGTTCCTTTAGTTATCGTATCCCGTCAGCTAAGAGGTAAACTTGGAGAGATGACTCCCCCCAGTTCACCGTCAAATGCTGTATACACATGCACACATCGTGAGCAGATAACGCTATTCACCCTTGGAATATGCGGGCTTATATTCGTACCGGTATTCAAGACATTCACCCATTTACCTCCATTTATAGGCATGCTGCTGGTACTTGGTATGCTCTGGGTGTTCACCGAATGTTTCTACAATGGCAAAAAGATGCTTGACCGCGCTAAAGAACATCGCATTCCACGTGTGATATCACGCATAGACATGCCTTCAATATTGTTTTTTCTGGGTATTCTCATGGCTGTAGCCGTGCTTCAGGCGACAGGAGTTCTGGCTTCATTGGCGGCATGGCTCGACACCAATGTACACAGCGTTTACATCATCAACATCCTACTTGGGGTGCTGTCATCAATAGTCGACAATGTCCCTCTCGTTGCGGCAGCAATGGGTATGTATCCTATAGCCGATGCCACAGCCACAGGATATGCGGCACATTTCGTCGTAGACGGTTGTTTTTGGGAGTTTCTGAGCTATTGCGCCGGTGTAGGCGGCAGCATTCTCATTATCGGGTCAGCCGCAGGCGTCATAGCTATGGGACTTGAAAAAATCAGTTTCGGATGGTACCTCAAGAAATTCTCGCTCCCGGCATTGCTTGGTTATCTTGCCGGAGCCGGAGTCTATATCATAGAAGTTGAACTGATAAAACCGCTGCTAATGTAAAACCGCAGTAAAGGATAAAAAAGAGCGACAGCACTCGTAAAATTTTGATTGCTGTCGCTTTTTTATTACGATTTTCGCATCTTTCAGCAGATAATTTTGGAACTACATAGCATGTAATCGATCATGTAAACAGAGTAAAATATGATCAGTTCAACTATGCTTTCCAACTGTTTTCATAACAAAGATGATTCATATGTAGTCCACCCATTACCCTACTTTTACTTTAGACCATACCACACTTCTCTTGAAATAACAAGGGGCGTGCTATCACACGCCCCGGAATCACTATTTCGTTCAGTCTCTTCTTTTTATAAATCGGTTATTTTACCGGGACAAGCTGAAAAACTGTCTGTGTCTCGGGTTCATAAATACGTGTCACTTTATCATCTTTTACTTCCCAATACACAAGATAACCGTTACTGCGATTGATGATTACATAACCATCGTCTTGCGGCTTAATCGAGAATGTGTGGAGTGCGGGATCAAACAAACCATCGACAAACTCACACATATCATTCAGATAACGTCCGTCCTTGGCATTTACAATACTGTAACCGTCATACTCCGGATTATAAACCAGACGCCAGTTCTGTCGGTCGGGATTCACATCATCCTCCATCGACTGCATGACAGGTGAAGTCCCATTTCCTGCATCTGGATTGCCAAGAATAAGGTTTCCTGCTTTTATTTTGTAAGTACCGTTTTCGAGCAACAGCTTCGGGAAAACATCAAGGCGATAATCGTTTGTCGCTTTATACATGTCGGTCATAGCAGCCACACTACGCCGTAATAACGGCTCGGCATAAAGCGTTCCGACTTTAGGATATGCAACCTTGATTGATCCTTCAAAATCGCGTGATGCTATTCCGGCTGCCTCTCCGGTAAGTCTGTCATAAGTCACAAACGCATTTATAAATGCCTCTTGATCGTCACTTGTAAGCGCTCGATACATCTCTACAGCCGATTCTCCCCTACGGCCGAGCAACTCACCTGCTTTAAGCCACGGACGTATCTCGGCAAGCATTTTATTGTCAACAGATGCTTCAAGAAGCTCGGCTGAAGCATTACGTATTTTCCTGAATTCTTTTTCTATCGCATCGGCACCTTCCGCAGAATATCCGCCTGTCATCTCCCTCTCATATCGATCGATAATAGACTTGAGATCAGGAGATTCATTTAGACGGCGCAATTTGTGGGCGTTAGGACCAAGGTCTATGTTATAAAGACAGAATGTGCGAAATGCCTCAGCATGATCAGGTACAAGATCGACAATAGCCTTATCCCATGCCTCAGCGGCATTATAGTCAATAGGATTCCAAAGAAAATCAGCAGTGCCTGCCAAACTTATTTTTGACGCTTCAGCATATTCCATCGGATTGGCGGTGAATCCACTAACCATTCCGGCAACTTCTTTGTCATTACCCGTAAACGGCCCCAAAAGCATGTGGTCGATACAATAATCGGTCACAGGATAGTTTAACCATATAAAAGCTTTACGCCCGATGCGTGGATTGACCCAGTCCATGTCCTCGACATTAATCATGTCGACCACAGAGTTTCCGGTCCACATAACCTGAATAAAAGGATCCATAACTGATATATCCTCAAGATATGTCGGCTGGAAACGCGGCTCCCATTTCTTGTTGTAAAGTGACGGACACATAAGAAGGGTCTCTACATCGAAATGCTTTTTGACAAAGTTCTTCATTATGTAGTCCATATACTCGGCATGTTTCTTTCCATCGGCATGTGTTCCGAACACGTCATCAAAGAATATTGCGAAGTTACGGAATCCAAGATCGTACATCTGTTCAAACTTACGGACCGTAGCGATGTTATCGTCATCCTGCCAGGAATGATCACCTGCCGGATGAATGCCCCAGACAAATTTTACTTTATTGCGTTTTGCCTCATCGTTAAGCGCTTTCATACGTGCAGCCTCCTCGGCAGGATACAACTCACGCCACTTACCCCTATGATATGGATCATCTTTCGGTCCATAGATATATGTATCAAGCTTGTTACGGCCATAGAACTCAAACTGACTCACCCTGTCATCATAGCTCCATGCATTGCCATAGAATCCCTCGACAACACCTCTGCCGGGAGTAGCCGGCCAGTCATAAATTTCCACACTCATCACTTCAGGCGAAGAAGCGGCAGCGAGGAATGTCTGCACCCCATAGAATGTGCCGGTCTCATCATTTCCAGCAATTATCACCTCTTTCGGCGAAATTTTTAGATAATACCCCTGGTGACGCTCAGGAATCTTGTCGGCAACAGCTGCTACCGCTTTGTCTCCACGCTCGCCTATAGTGAGTTTCACTCCCCTTCCTTGTGAAAAGGTATGCCTTAGTGCTTCGACTGCATCTTTATCGGCTGCTTCAGCCCCTTTTATGTTAAATGAAACGGGACGGTCAAAAGCTTTTGTACCCCACTCGATTTTCTGTGGCGACGGAGATATATCGACTATCTGAGCCGACATGCTACCGTAAAACAGAAATGCCCCGACCGGCATTGCCCAATGTTTAATTTTCATGGTTGTCGATTTGGTTTATTGATATTTTATTTGGATTACTGACTCTTACGTGGTGAGAAAATACGTGCCGCAATGAAAACAATCACCTGAAATATTACTATTACAGCCGAGCACGGAACGTCGATATAGGCAGAAACGAGCAAGCCGGAAAGGCATGTCACAACCGAAATGATCACAGCGGCAATTGTCATGCTGCGAAATCTCACACATCGAGTCTCTGCAATCATCTGCGGCAATGAAAATAGTGACATGAGGAGCATAATCCCGACCATACGTATCGTGAGCACAACCCCTATCGCAATCATTATCGTCATGACAGTATTAAGCCATTTTACCGGAAGACCTGCCACTGCTGCAAAATCGCGGTCAAACGCCGAAGCTACAACTTTTTTGAAAGCGATGATATAAATAAGCAAAAGTACAGCTGTATATACAGCAAACGATATTATATCAGTGGTTGTGATCGTAAGCAGATTTCCAAAAAGAAAGGCATTAAGCTCCGGAACATAGCCGGGGGTCAGAAATACAAACAGGACACCAAGCGCCATACCAAACGCCCATATTACAGCGATTGCCGAGTCTTCGCGAACACGGTGCTTTGCTGCCATCCACTCAACTCCCAGTGCAGAAAATACAGAAAAAACCGATGCCGTCACGACTGGATTGAGTCCAAGGAAATAACCGAGCCCAAGTCCACCAAAACACGCATGTGTAATGCCACCCGTGATCGCAACCATACGCCGCGATATAATATATGTTCCTATTATAGCCGCACATATACTATTGAACAATATGCCAAGTATGGCATTTCTGAAGAATGCGTATTCAAAAAACTCCATCACTTTTGTTTTTGGATTGCCGGTGATTCCCCTTTCGCAAATTCTGCAAGAAGAATAATCATCTCGTCACGTATTTCGGTTGGAAGAGGTATGTCGCGTTTTTGCAGACTTTCCTGCCAAAGAGTGATTTCATCAACAGGTAAAGTAAGCAGAATATCTCGAAACTCCTCCAACTCAGCTGATGTATAATTATTTTCGTTTCTGCCGGAAAACCGGTCAAGCTCTTCATCGTCAAAATAGATCATCTCGCCGGCGCCTTGTACCGATTTATTACATATTTCATGCAACCCACAACAAACCTCATCACCTCCTGTTTCAGCAGCCTCTACAGCGGAAGCACTTTCAGTAGTCGAAACGGCACTGTCGTGATGCAATAATTTCAATATCACACCGACAATTACCAATGATCCTATGAGAACTAAAAATACCATTTCAAAAATTTATGCGGAAGTCTTGTCTCGGCAAGTTTTTATCAGCCACAATAACTGCTCTGTGCGGATTATAGAATGCCATGCCATAGCCATGCAAATCATTCTTCATGTCCTCAAAGCGATCTTTTAATTCTTTATCATTGTCTATACCGATAAACACTGCTACATATTGGGGAGAAATGAGGGTGAATGAAGATAATCCGGCAGATTTTGAAATTATATAAAACGGAAATCTGTCAGTGCGACTGTCACACACAGGTATATCGTTTTTGAAATCATATATCATGCCCCCACAACAAACCTCCGACGGATGCAGATGAAGGGCTATACGATAAATGAGTCTATTGTCATGTCCTTCGATATTGCTGTAGGCATAATAAAGACAACGCTCTCTGAGGACATTTATAACAAAATCATAGGCAAAAGGTGAGTGTATGCCGAATCCTCTTGATGACCGCTGCCTCTTAATCCAGTTAAACATCTCACAATAAAAATCAATCGTTGTCTTCCCCCGATTTGTATTGGCATGAAAGAAGACTGTAAAATAATGCCAATACAGCCCAGATGAAAATCAGAATAATTGATATGCGTGCTATCGCTGCGGTAGTGTGAAGCGAAGGCGGATCAAACGACATGACAACAGTATGCTCACCTTCCGGTATATTCATCGCCCTTAACAAATAGTCGACACGCCCTATCGGTGTTTCCTGTCCGTCGACAGTCGCCTTCCATCCCCAAGGAAAATACACTTCGGAAAATACAGCAAGCGACGGTTGACTTAACGATGCATGATATACAAGCCTGTCGGGAGCATATTCGGTGAGACGTATTGTGTCGCCCGGCTGTGGAGCTACTTCTGGGATCTGTAAAACATCTTTGAATCTCACGTCGGCAACAGCTGTAACTGCAGGATTTATTTTATCAAGGGCCGCCATTTCCTCTACAGGTGTATCAGCCCAGACAATATCTGACACAAACCATGCATTGCCAAGAGCATCGCGATTGACTGAGAGTTTACCATCGAGACCGATCACATAACGCGCATTAAGCATATCAAGAATATTATTGTCGGCTTCCGATGACATTCCTGATGTAAATTTAGAAAGATGTTGCTGAATCAGATCCTGATATCGTGTAAGTTTTGCCGCATGATACCCCCCGATTGCTTTGTGATGATAGGAAGGAGAAGGATGATAGAACCTTGGTATATCCATAACCCTGTAATGTATAGCCGTATCAGCAAGAATCGCTTTGTCGTTTGCGCTCAATGGGAATGGATCGGCAGTAGAAAGTGCCGGAGTGCAGAAACTGTCATGATTGAGATAACGCTTGTCTGCTGTATAGAGATCAGATAGTATCAGTACTGAAATTGCAGCAATAGCCATCCAGTTTTTGATGAACTTTGACGTAGCTGCCCACATAATCATTGCCGAAGCGACAATGAAAATGAGACTGCGCAGACTATCTGCTTCAACCATGGAATAACGAAGGCGCTCAACTGCCGAATAAATCACCGGATTATCAATATTAAAGGCAGAAATAGCCTCGGCAGGATATCCTTGCTGACCAAGCTGGTAACCTATCATTGATGAGATCTGAACATCGGATTGCGTGACTGCCTCACCATAAATACCGGGGAAAAATATACCCAACAGACAAAAAAACGATGCAACACCAAACGCCAGTATAAAAGACTTACGATAAAGCTTCCATGCATTAGGAGTCATAAACCATTGACGCAAGGCAAGTATACCCAAAAAAGGCATGCAGAACTGTGCCAGAACAAGGATGCTCTCCGGTGTACGAAACCTATTATACAACGGGATATAATCAATAAAAAGATCTGTCAGCCACATACAGTTGCGTCCCATCGCAAGCAGGATTGAAAGCACCGTGATTGAAAGCAGTGTCCATTTTAACGGTCCACACACAATAAAACAGCCAAGTAAAAACAGCACACATACAATAGCTCCCACATATACAGGGCCATTTGTACCTTCCGGTTCTCCGAAATATTGAGAAACATAATTGAGATACTGAGCGGTAAAATTATCAGTTTTACCGTCTTCAATCATTTTCTGAGCATCAGGAAGATCTGCAAGATTGAGCTGATGCAGTTCGCCGCCTACAGGCTTAATCGAAGCCCCACCCTTGATGTTAGGAATAATAAGTGAGAATGATTCGGTCCGACCGTAACTGTAGGCTGTAATATAGTCTTTATCAAGCCCACCCGACGAAGTCTCTGATGAAAGCTCAGTCGCGACACCTCGGGTCGTTTCTTTCGAGTAAGCATAAGTATTGTAAAGCGAAGGCAAATTGGCACCGGCAGCCAATACAGCAGCAAAAAACAGTGCTGCAACAGCTTTTCCCCACGCGGCAACCTGTTTTTTTCTATAAGCAGATATGAAGTAAGCAATAAAGAGACCGATAATCAGGAAACAGAAATAATAACTCATCTGAATGTGGTTGGATGAAATCTGCATCATTGCAAACAATGAGGCAATAGCTCCACCTGCAATCCATCGGCCACGAAATGCTAGAATAATACCTCCGATCACAGGCGGCACATAGGCAAGAGTGATAAATTTCCAAAGATGTCCGGCCCCTATAATAATGATGAAATAAGAGGAAAATCCCCAAGCAATAGCCCCGATAAGAGCATAATACCATCGCATATGCATCGATGCGGCAAGCACAATGAATCCGGCCATCATGGAGAATAACAACCCGGACGGAGCCGGCAAGCCGGCTCGCATCACTGTATCGATCCAACGGAAGAGGCTATCGCTTGGATAAGATGGAGAGATCTGAAACGTAGGCATTCCGGAGAATAGCGAATTGGTCCAGCGAGGACGTTCGCCAGTCGACTCATACCACTGCTGCGTTTCATGACCGTTGGCTGTGCCTTGCTGTATATCATATTGCTTAAGCTGGTTACCTTCAACAGCATCAGGATGGAAAAAGGCTATGGCAATAACCGCACAGACAGCAATTGCACAGACATATCCCCAGAAATTACGGGATTTATATAGACCTCGTAGTCCGTCGCGCAGACGTGAAACATACTCGTTTTGCATCTTCTTATCGATAAATGTGAGGATTAAATCATAACAAATTTACAATTTATCGGACAACAACCGCAAATTTTAATCCGCAATTTGTTAAATTAGCAGTTCCAATCGGTAATGCTTAATGAAGGCAGCTAATACAATTTCATACCTAAATAATGAAAATCATTCGTATTCCGGATATTTTACACTCATATTCATAATAAAATCACTTTTTGTAGTAAAAATTAACCAAAAGTGTTAATTAAGTTGCCCTATCAGGCTTTAAATTTGTAAACATAAATAAATCTTAATTGTTAATCATATAAAAACAAAGGAGAGCGAATCGCGTAACCGGAACCAGATGATTTAGTTCATTACATAGCCGGCCATGTGTTTCGATTAAAAAATATAATGAAAAAATCTACAATCTGGATACTGACAATACTGATGGTTCTGACTTTTGCCGGACTGTTGTCAATGCAGATCATGTACATGACCAACATGATCAAAATGCGTGACGACCAGTTCAGCGAAGGTGTACGCCGCAGTCTGTATGCAGTGACGTCGCTTCTCGAACAGGATGAGACACGATATTTCCTTGAAGAAGATGTTGACCGCATCGAAACAACCGCTATCAGCGGGTCATCGACGCGGCTTGAAGGAATAATCTACTCATTCAAAACACAAAGTGGTGTTCAAGGAGATCTGACTATCAAGGCTGACAATGAAAAGATATCCAAACTCCAGAACGAGTCAGGCAATATTTTCAACAACTACAAGTCGATGCAGGAAATGCTGAAGGGGCAATATCTCTATCAGCGTGGTCTTATCGACGAAGTCATCCTCAACATCATAAGCCAGTCGAGCAATCGTCCGATCGATGAACGTGCCGACTCGACAACGATCAGGACGTATCTGCACACCGAACTGGCAAACAACGGCCTCGATCTGCCGTTTGAGTTTGCGATAGTCAATCGTAACGGCATCATACAGTATCACACAACTGGATATGACAACATGGGCGATGAGAGAGACAACAATATGTTTGTCCAGACCCTATTCCCCAATGACCCGATTAACAAGCGTCACTATCTAAAAGTGTTTTTCCCTGATAAAAAGGACTACATACTTTCTTCGATCAAATTCATGATTCCAACGTTTGCATTCACGTTCATTCTCCTTGTCATATTCGTGTTTGTGATAATTCTGGCATTCCGTCAGAAAAGGCTGACAGAGATGAAAAATGACTTCATCAACAATATGACGCATGAGTTCAAGACTCCGATTTCATCGATCTCTCTTGCAGCCCAGATGCTTAAGGATGACAGTGTTAGAAAGTCGCCGACAATGATGCAACACATTTCCAGCGTGATAAACGATGAGACCAAACGGCTGCGTTTTCAGGTAGAAAAGGTATTGCAGATGTCGATGTTCGACCGTTCGAAAGCGACATTCAGGATTCAGGAAGTCGATGCCAATTCTGCAATCAACAGCATCACCAATACTTTCAAGCTGAAAGTTGAAAGATATGGAGGCCAGATCACCACAGAACTGGATGCGACAAATGCAATAATAAGTGTCGACGAGATGCATTTCACAAATGTGATATTCAATCTGCTCGACAATGCTGTGAAATATCGCCGTGAAGATGTGCCACTGCACCTGACAGTAAGCACCGAGAATCTTCCAAACGAACGGTTGCAGGTGACTGTAAGTGACAACGGAATAGGCATCAGAAAAGAAGATCTCAAAAAAATATTTGACAAATTCTATCGTGTCTCTACCGGAAACCGCCACGATGTAAAAGGCTTCGGACTCGGACTGGCCTACGTGCAGAAGATGGTGACGATCATGGGTGGCACAATAAAGGTCGAGAGCGATCCCGACCAAGGAACAAAATTTATAATAACATTACCATTAACTAAATAAAAAACTGAATGATGGACGACCGTATGCGCATTCTTCTTTGCGAAGACGATGAGAATCTGGGAATGCTTCTCAGAGAGTATCTTCAGGCCAAGGGCTTTAATGCCGACCTCTATGCCGATGGCGAAAGCGGTTACAAGGCATTCCTGAAGGGAAAATATGATATTTGCGTGCTCGATGTGATGATGCCTAAAAAAGACGGATTCTCTGTAGCACAAGATATTCGCACAGTAAACTCTGAAGTTCCTATCATATTCCTAACAGCAAAGCAACTGAAGGAAGATATACTTGAGGGCTTCAAAATCGGTGCCGATGACTATATCACCAAACCTTTCTCAATGGAGGAGCTTGTATTCCGTATTGAGGCTATTCTACGCCGTGTAAAGGGCAAAAAGGGTCGCGAGATCACAATGTACAAGATCGGCAAGTTTACTTTTGACACTCAAAAGCAGCAGCTGATGATCAACGACAAAGTGACAAAACTCACAACCAAGGAATCTGAACTGTTGAGCCTGCTCTGCAATCATGTCAACGAAATACTCGAGCGAAATTTTGCCCTCAAGACAATCTGGATCGACGACAATTACTTCAACGCCCGCTCAATGGACGTGTATATCACAAAATTGCGCAAGCATCTGAAAGAAGATCCTTCGATCGAAATAATCAATATACACGGTAAAGGCTATAAACTTATTGCGCCTGAAAATGAGGCTAAGTAATTTGGCCCTAAATAAATTGATGTTTTAATCTCATGCAATAGGGCGTGCGGAAGCGCGTCCTTATTGCCATAACCACAGTATCATCTACACATACTTTACAATGGCAAAAATTACAAGCGAAATGGCGCTGGACTATCACCGCTATCCGCGGCCGGGAAAGACAGAAGTCATCCCGACCAAACCCCACTCGACACAGCACGACCTTGCTTTAGCCTACTCTCCAGGTGTAGCCTATCCGTGCAAAGAGATCGAGGCACACCCCGAGGATGTGTATAAGTACACCAACAAAGGCAATCTGGTGGCTGTGATTTCAAATTGCACCGCCGTGCTTGGTCTTGGTGACATAGGTGCTGAGGCTGGAAAGCCCGTGATGGAGGGCAAGGCTCTGCTGTTTAAAATATATGCGGGCCTCGACTGTTTCGACATAGAGATCGACGAAAAAGATCCCGACAAATTTATTGCTATTGTCAAATCTCTGGCTCCTACCTTCGGAGGAATAAACCTTGAGGATATCAAGGCTCCCGAGTGCTTCAAAATCGAGCAGACTCTAAAGGAGGAGCTTAAGATTCCGGTTATGCATGACGATCAGCATGGTACTGCAATCATTTCCGGTGCAGGACTGCTGAACGCTCTTGAGATACAGAACAAAAAGATTGATGAAGTAAAACTCGTTGTAAACGGAGCCGGAGCTGCGGCTGTAAGTTGTACAAAGCTTTATATCGCTCTTGGAGTAAAGCCTGAGAATGTGGTGATGTGTGACAGCCGGGGAGTAATTTCCTCATCACGCACCGATCTTAATTCTCAAAAACGTCAGTTTGCCACTGATCGCAACATCTCTACTCTATCCGAAGCAATGGTAGACGCCGATGTATTCCTCGGTTTGTCAGTCAAGGACGTAGTGACCGAAAAGATGCTGAAATCCATGGCACCACGTCCGATTGTCTTTGCTCTTGCCAATCCCGATCCTGAGATCGAATATGAAAAAGCAATGGCTTCGCGCGAAGATTTGATTTTTGCAACAGGACGTAGTGACTACCCAAATCAGATCAACAATGTGCTCGGATTTCCCTATATATTCCGAGGAGCACTTGACTGCGGTGCCACAGCCATAAACGAAGAGATGAAACTGGCGGCAGTGAAAGCTATCGCCAACCTTGCCAAACTGCCTGTGCCACCCGTTGTAAATGCGGCCTATGGCATGTCACACCTCCAGTTTGGCAAAGAATATATACTTCCGAAGCCTATGGATCCACGTCTGCTGCTTGAAGTGGCTCCAGCTGTAGCCCGCGGAGCCGCCGAAAGTGGCGTTGCAACCCGCCCTATCGACGACATGGAAGCTTATAAGCACGAGCTCGAACGCTTGATGAATGCCGACAAGAAACTAATCCGCAGCATGGTTGACACTGCCAAACGTCAGCCCAAACGCGTGATTTTCAGTGAAGGCAATACTGACAACATGCTTCGTGCCGCTGTTGATGCCCTACAGGAAGGGATATGCTACCCGATACTTCTTGGTAACGATGAAATGATTGAGAAACGGGCAAAGCGTCTCGGACTGGAACTCGACGGCATCACCATCATAAACCCACGTCACGACAACGAAGCGGAACGTCGCGAAAAATTCGCCACAAGACTTGCGACAAAACATCGCCGGAATGGAGCTACGCTACCCGAAGCTCTCGAAAAGATGTTCGACCGAAATTATTTTGGCATGATGATGGTTGAATGTGGAGAGGCCGACGCAATGATTGCCGGTACATATTCGGCAAGTCCGGTTGCTCAGGAAATTGCAAAAGAGACTATTGGAATCCGTCCCGACTACGACCATTTCATAGACATGCATATTGTGACTACAAAACGTGGCACATATTTCCTTGCTGATACAGGCGTAAACCGCACAACCGACGAGGACACCCTTTTCGATGTGGCACGTCTGGCCCGATATGGTGCCGGTTATTTTGCTGTAGATCCTGTGGTCGCAATGATTTCTTATAGTGATTTCGGATCAAGCCCTGAACCTGAAAGCCGCAAAGTCCACAACGTTGTTGAGAAAATGCACAAGCTCTACCCTGAGGTAGACATCGACGGTGAAATGCAAATCGACTATGCACTCAACACCGCACACCGTGACAAAATGTTCCCTTTCTCAAAAATTGCCGGCAAAGATGTTAATACACTTGTATTCCCAAATCTCAGCGCGGCAAGCACAGCATTCAAAATGATGTTGGAAATGGGAGTCGGAGAAGCCATTGGTCCTATTCAGGTTGGCCTGAACAAACCAATTCACTTCATAAAAGTTGACTCTCCGGTACGCGATATTGTAAACCTTGCCACTGTATGCTCGATTGACGCAGCTGTAAGCCAAAAGGTCAATACAATTTAAAACATTTATTGCATAAAAAATAAGGAGAAATGTTTAGGCATTTCTCCTTATTTGATTTTATACGTATTGAACAAAGAGTTCTGTCCTGGATCAGCATTGTTCGTTAAACCTGTCAAGCAACCACTGGTTCTGCTCCTCTCGGCTCAAGTGAGAATTATCAATCAGCAATGCATCATCAGCCTTACGCAATGGACTCTCATCTCGTGTCTCGTCAATATGATCGCGCTCGACCACATTTGCCAACACATCTTCATAGGCCACTTTTTCACCCTTTTCCAGAAGTTCCTTATATCTTCGTTCTGCCCTTACCTCCGCCGACGATGTAACAAACACCTTAAGCTGAGCGTCAGGAAAAACAGTCGTACCTATATCACGCCCATCCATTACTATTCCACCATCCTTACCGAGCTCTCGCTGAAGCGCGACCAGACGATGACGCACTTCCGGAATCGCTGCTATAACCGACACATTGGATGACACATCCATCATACGAATCTCATTCTCAACGTTCTCTCCGTTAAGAAGCGTCTTCTGTTTATTACCGTCGCGACAAAAATCTATACGTATAGACGTCAATGCTTCGGTAAGCCTTACTTGATCGACATTCCTATTGTTGTCTATCAACCTATTTCGCATGGCATATAACGTGACTGCTCTATACATGGCACCAGAGTCAATATATCGGTAACCTACTTCAGCAGCCAGCCACTTTGCCATTGTACTTTTACCTGTCGACGAATATCCATCTATTGCTACAGTTATCTTACTTGCCATTTGTTTTTTATCCATTTGTTTTATCTGGTAATATCGACCAGTTTCAGTCCAAGATTCACCATTAGTGTGGTCGCACCTGTATGAGGTTGTGCAAGTGCCACACCCACATTAAACCGCGATGTGCTTAATCCTGCTCCGGATGAAAAGCCTGACAAAATCGACCGTTTATGTCCTTTCATGTCACTACGCATCTTATAGTTGTAGCCAACACTTATATAGAACTTATCGGACGGGGTAAAATCAAGACCGACAACCACATGTTTCATAAAGCCACCATTGCCATTGCGCCAACGTGTAAGATTGTAACCAGTAACCGACCATCGCATAGGCAGATTGGATATACCACGTGTCATGCCTATCCTCAAATCTACGGGCATACCCTCCGCTGTATTGTTAAAGCGCTTTAATTGTCCTCCAAGATTAGCCCCTACAACCGAAAATGACAAATCACGGTCAGGATCGTAATAATTGATACCCAGATCCACGCCTACAGCCCATGCTGTGTAAGAATCATAACTGCTATACAGCATTTTAACAGTCGCACCCAAACGCCACCGCGATGACAAATCATGGGCATAGCTGCCACTCAGTGACATGTCGATAGGAGAAAAGGATCCCACAACCGATCCATCGGGTAAAGTCTCTTCGATCGATCCGTATCCGAAATATTGTATACCGGCTTTCCAGGCACCATGATCTCCAGCAGCCCTGCCAAAGCTTACGCCGGCAAAATTGCTGTCTCCTATATAACGCATGTAATTCAAGTCAAGCCATCCCCCCATCTCCGGTCCAAGAAGAGCCGGATTTTGGTCAGTCACATTAAGATTGTCTTCAACTGTGGAAATATTCATACCTCCAAGTCCATATATTCTTGCAGATGATGGTATGCCAAGAAAACCATAGGCTCTGTAATCCTGTGCATGAACCCCAAACGATCCAAAGCCTAATGAAAAAATAAGCGACAAAAATTTCACCAAAGGTTTCATACAACAAATTTAATCAATAATCCACATGCATCTGCAAGCATTGCCAATAATTATATGTTCATAACATAACCTGAATAAATATAAGAAAAGAATAATATGGATACAGTACAAGCAAATAATACAAGAATTAAACCGTCCCCGGCATGGCTTGGATTGGCTTGGCATGGCATGACTTTATAAAACAAGAATCCCCCCG
>CAJTPZ010000004.1 GCA_910578395.1 uncultured Muribaculaceae bacterium
ATCGTTACCTCAAAATCGAGTTATCTACCCAAATCCCTTATTCTAAGGAAATAAGGAGATTATTCCAAAATTACGGAAATTTTAAGAAAACTACCCATCATGCGTGTTATATAGATAACGTTCTTTTGACTAACTTTGTCTTGAATCAAAACATCAAAAAGATTATCCCCAAGTGCGAAAAGTATATTCATTAATAGCAGCGGTTATAGTTGCCTTATCTGCTTCTGCGGCTACACGTAGTCCCAAAAACGAGGTCGCACGGAATCTCGACATTTTCAATGCCCTCTACAAGGCATTGCAGACCGCCTATGTCGACTCGATCGACGCGACAAAATCGATAAATACCGCAATTTACGCAATGCTGGGCGACATAGACCCATACACCGAGTACTATCCGGAGGACGATCAGGACGACTTTACCACCATAAGCACCGGCGAGTATGGAGGTATCGGCAGTTACATCCAGCAACGCAAAAAGGCCGACGGGACATTATACCCCACTATGATATCCCAGCCTCGCAAAAACAGTCCTGCAGCCAGAGCCGGACTGCTTCCCGGCGATATATTCATTGCAATTGACAACGACACAGTATCATCCTGGGCATCTGAAAAAATAAGCAATCGCCTGAAAGGGCAGCCGGGAACACCTGTACGTGTCACTGTCAAACGACCCTATGTCAGCGACTCGATTCTTTCTTTCGACATAATCCGTGAGAAAATAGACATTAATCCGGTGCCGTTTTTCGACATGCTCCCCGGCAGCAACACCGGCTACATAAACCTTGAGACATTCAACGAAAAAAGCGCCGATGGTGTGCGCGATGCCATAAACGATCTCAAAAAACAGGGTGCCACATCACTCATACTTGATCTGAGAGGCAATGGAGGAGGAATACTCGAGGGCGCTGTGGAGATTGCCGGATTTTTCCTCCCCAAAGGCACCGAAGTAGTCAGGACACGCGGTCGTGGTCTCGTCAACGAACGCACTTACAAGACCACCGGACGCCCTATCGACACAGAAATACCGCTTGTTCTTCTAACCGACGGAGCCACCGCATCATCTTCCGAGATTCTCACCGGTGCGCTTCAGGATCTCGACCGTGCTGTCGTTATCGGCGACAGATCATTTGGAAAGGGACTCGTACAGTCATCTCGTCCGCTACCCTACAACGGACTTCTGAAAGTCACAATCGCGCGCTACTACACACCGAGCGGCCGTTGTGTGCAGGCTGTCGACTACTCCCACCGAAATCCCGACGGCACTGTAAGCCGCACCCCCGACTCTCTCACAAATGTATTCCACACCGCCGCAGGACGTGAAGTCCGTGATGGAGGTGGTATAACTCCCGACATAACGATAGAGCAGCCGAAGCTGTCCCGGCTTGTCTACAACGTGGTGACCGACGGATGGGATTTCAACTTCGCCACATCCTACAGGGCAAAGAATCCGACAACCCTTCCGGCATCCGAGTGGACTGTCACCGATAGTATTTATGAAGATTTCAAATCATTCATAGACCCCGACAAATTCCATTACGACCGCGTTTGTGAGATGATAATCGACGAACTCGAGAAAGCTGCCGAAACCGAAGGATACAACACCGATGAAGTCAAGGAAACAATCGCGACACTTCGTTCTCAGCTCAAACACAATCTTAACCACGATCTCGACATACACCGCGAAGAAATCTCACGCTATATAGCCAACGAGATAATGCAGCGATACTATTTCGACGAAGGAGTCATTCAGCAGAGCCTGCGCAACGACAAAGAGATAGCGAAAGCACTCGAAATTCTCGCCGATCCGGCCGCCTATAGAGCCATACTCGCCCCCAAGGACAAAAACTGATACATCCCAGTGCGCTCCTTGCCGCATCCTAAATATCTGCCAATTCTTCACCAGAGCTCTTAAAAGAGCCTCATATCCGGTTGTCACTCTTCCCTCTCTTGCGACTCATTTCCGCTTTTATAATCATTCTTTCGGTAATCTGCGCCAGGGCGGACAATTGGATTTATCATCTGCCGTTCGGCGGTGTCGACAATATTGCCGAAACTGCCGGACGTGTCTATTTTTCATCTCTCGGAGCGCTGTATGCCTACGATAAAACACACAGAGAGACTATTACCTTCTCTCCGATCGATTATCTTAACGACGTGGCAGTCTCAAGCATACACGCCCATCCGAACACCGACGCCGTTGCCGTAGCATATTCAAGCGGAAACATCGACATTATCCGCGACAATGCATCTATACTTAACCTTCCCGACATAAAAGCCTCCCGTCTGACGCCTCGGACAATAAACAGTATCGCGTTTCTTCCCGACATGTCGGCGATATATGTAGCTACAGGCTTTGGCATTTTAATCTACGATCTACATCGTGGAGAAGTAAGCGACTATGTACGCTTCGGTCATCCGGTTTCCGATATCGCGCTCATTGGCGACACTCCTGTCATTGTCATGCAGGAAAACCTCTATATCCTGCGTCACGGCAACCCAGCGTCCCGTCCCGAAAGCTGGCAAAAAATATCCACTCCTCCGATACTGGATCTCATCTCATCCGGCAAAAACCTTTTCCTCACTGTGAGCTCTGGCGACAAGTCACTTCCGGCTGTTTGCAATATCGACACCGCGTCCCTATCCGCAAAAGTCACTGTTATGTCCTCATCCGGAGTGATCGGCGCTACTCCGCTTCCATCTGAAGAAGTTGCATTTCTCACTTCGTCACAACTGCAATGCTATGATGCCGGCGGCATTGTCAGAAATACAGCCACAATACCCTCCGCACACCCGCTCTGCGTCTCTGCCGTCAGCGGGCTGTCCGGTGTCTGGATCGGAAAATCCGACGGTATTGTCTGCTACGACTTCACCACATCGCCACCCTCGCTGGTTGTCGACAGGATTCGTCCATCCGAAATGAGTGTCAGCGATGTCAACATGCTTCGCCTAAGTCCCTCGGGCTCCCTCTATATTGGCAATCGCGGCAATTCGAATGTCCACATAAACCGTACTACAGGAAACCTCTCTCGGCTTTGCCGGCTCATGCCCGACGGAAAATTCCGGGATCTCACACCATCTGGCCTTTCAAGTTTTTTTGAAAAGCAACCCAATCCGCAAGGTGATCTACTTGACCTGACATTTGTCCGCGAAGATCCCGACGATCCGGAATTGCACTACATCGGGTCTCTTCTTGAAGGCATGTATGCAATGGAAAAAAGCGATGAGATAAATCACTTTTACCTCGACAACACCTGTTTTCTTGACAATTGGGGAGTAAGGGTCATGGATCTTGCTTTCGACCCGCGAGGAGGTCTCTGGGCCTATTCCGAGGCACCTGCCGGCAGCCCCATGATCTTTTTCCTCCATCCCGAAGCCCGGGACCGCATCGCCTCCGTTTCCCGAAACGATTGGACACCGGTCGGTTTTACCGCAGGAGTATCCTCAGGCCGCGACTGCACAGCTATTGTATCGCACGACGGCCGCTATATCTACTCGATGGGATCTGCCGACATCTACATCTACGACACAGCCGGAACAACATCACTTGACGACGACAGCGGCCACTGGGCACAATCGTTTACCACAAACGATGCTTCTGAAATTCAGGTCGGACGTGTCTGCTCCCTACTGGAAGACCGCTCCGATGGCTCTTTATGGATAGGCACTGACGCCGGAATATTGGTTGCTCCACGCCCATGGGAAACCGACAACGGCGCGATACATGTAATGCGTCCCAAAGTATCCCGAAACGACAACACCCTTTTAGCCGATTATCTTCTTGCCACGGAGAAAATATATGGTATCGCGTCAGATCCGGCCGGTAACAAATGGATTGCCACAGAAGCCTCTGGTGCCTTTCTTGTCAGTCCCAACGGATCACGGATCCTGCTCAACTTCACGTCATCCAACTCACCGCTGCCGTCCGACGAAGTTCGTGCTGTAGCCTGCAACCCTGACGGCACTGTTTTTTTCGGCACCAGCCATGGACTATTGGAATATAGATCCGACATACGCCCGGGGACTGACAACCTGTCTGATATTTCAATTTATCCCAATCCTGTACGTCCCGATTATCTTGGCGACGTGATCATCGATGGGCTCCCCGATGCCACAATCGTTAACATTGTTGATAGCGGCGGCTCTCTTGTCGCACGACTCAAAAGCGAGGGAGGACGCATACGTTGGAATCCTCGCTCCGTTTCCATTCCTTCCGGCATCTGCCATGTTCTCGCATCCTCACCCGTCTCATCCGGGCGACCGATTGGCAAAATTGTCATAATACGCTGATTATTCTCTGATTTACTCCATTGTTAGCTTCTGCCATTCTGAATATAATAGCCATATCGCCGGCTCGCTGTCACACACAAAGATACTATTGCGTATGCCGTTAATTTAGGTTAAATGGCCGGATATATTCTCTTCTGTTCTTAACTTTGTATTGCTACCCGTAGTATTGCGCAATCCGATTTTTATATCTATAAGCGCAACGTCGTTCGCCATTTTCTCTCTTCTATAGGCGTGATACCGACGACTTTCTCCCTACTGTAGCCATCCGGCTTAACTTCACGTATAAAATAGCCGGACTCCTGCTCGAAAATAAAAAAAGAACATAAATGATTGATAACGAATGGAACTTTACTCCCCTTGGCTCCATCGACCGGCAAGACCGGCTTAATTTGGCTCAAAAATGGCCTGAAGCGCCTGTAATTGCGCAGCTTCTGACCCAGAGAGGCATCACAACGGATGAAGAAGCCGACAAATTCTTCAGGCCGTCACTTGCCGATTTACATGATCCGTTTCTAATGCCTGGCATGGATAAAGCTGTTGCAAGGCTGAATCATGCCATGGGGAAAAAAGAAAAAATCATGATCTACGGAGACTACGACGTCGACGGAACGACAGCTGTCGCGCTCGTCTACAAATACCTCCGTGGATTTTACTCCAACATCGACTACAGCATACCCACCCGCGAAGATCATGGCTACGGCATAACCCACAGAGCCATCGATGAATTCAAGGAAATGAATGTTGGACTGGTCATTATTCTCGACTGCGGCATCAAAGCTATCGGGGAAGTCGCCTATGCCAAGTCTCTCGGCATCGACTTCATAATCTGTGATCACCACGTCTCCGATTCCGAGTTGCCGGATGCAGCCGCGATACTGAATCCGAAACTGGAAGGAAACACATATCCATGCACACATCTCTCCGGGTGTGGAGTCGGATTCAAATTCATGCAGGCATTCTCACGAAGCAACGGCATAGACGAACGCGACCTCGAGGGAATGCTTGATCTTGTAGCCGTGTCGATAGCTGCCGACATTGTGCCTGTTGTCGACGAAAACCGCATAATGACATTCCACGGCCTGCGGAGACTCAACACAAACCCCAACACTGGATTAAGGGCCATAATGCGAATGGCGCAGATGCCCTCATCACGTGAAATCACAATCAGCGACGTCATTTTCAAGATAGGACCACGCATAAACGCATCCGGACGGATGCAACGTGGCATCGAAGCAGTTGATCTCCTTGTATCGCGCGACTTCGGAGAAGCCATGTTGAGGGCAAAAGCGATAGACCAGTACAACCGCGACCGCAAAGAGCTCGACCGACGCATCACCGAAGAAGCCAACGCAATAATCGACAGACACTCTGCCAGACTCGCCGATCGGAAATCGATGGTAATCTACAACACCGACTGGCACAAAGGCATTGTCGGCATTGTAGCCTCAAGGTTAACCGAACTTTACTACAAGCCGGTTGTGGTTCTCACTCTTCACGACGGACTCGCGACCGGTTCTTCACGCTCGGTTCAAGGATTCGACGTGTATAGTGCGGTTGAAAACTCTCGTGATCTTCTTGAAAACTTCGGTGGTCACACCTACGCCGTAGGCTTGTCTCTTAAAGAAGAGAACATTCCTGAGTTCACAAGCAGGTTCGAGCGATACGTCGCCGAAAACATCACTCCTGAACAGCTTAAGCCCACCCTGTCGGTCGATGCCGTTCTTGAATTTGCCGACATAACCCAGCAGTTCACATCTCTTCTGCGTCGCTTTGAACCGCTCGGCCCGGGAAATCCCAAACCTGTTTTTCTTTCACGCAATGTTTCCGACTTCGGCACAAGCCGCATTGTCGGTCACAATTCCGAGCACCTCAAACTTGAACTTGTCGACGACACCTCTGGCAAAGTCATGGATGCCATAGCATTCAACCTTGCCGACAAAATCGATATCGTAAAATCAGGCAGGCCGTTCGACATTGTATACACGATCGATCAGAACAAACACAGGTCAGCTCTGCCGGGAGCGTTTCAGCTTCTCATAAAAGATCTGCGGCCATCGCAATGACTCCTGCCGAAGTTCTTAAACGACATTGGGGCTACGACTCCTTCCGGCCTATGCAGGAAGAGATCGTAGCCTCTGTGCTATCCGGGAACGACACTATCGGACTTCTTCCAACAGGCGGAGGCAAAAGCATTACATTCCAGGTCCCGGCTCTTATACTTCCCGGACTAACAATTGTTGTAACCCCGCTCATCTCTCTAATGAAGGATCAGGTCGACAATCTGCGCCTTCACAACATCACAGCCGCGTGCATACACTCCGGCCTCTCTCTGCACGAACGCAACCTCGCCATCGACAGGTGCCGAATCGGAAAAGCAAAACTACTCTATCTTTCGCCTGAGAAACTGGCCGATGACAATTTCATTGAGATCCTTAGGCAAATCCAGCTTTCATTGATTGTTGTCGACGAGGCCCACTGCATATCCCAGTGGGGCTACGACTTCCGGCCATCCTATCTGCGCATAGCACGTCTGCGCGAAATCTTCCCCCACTTGCCGGTACTTGCTCTCACGGCATCAGCCACGCCGCGGGTCGTCGATGACATACGATCCTCACTGCGACTGAGAGGGAACCATACATTTGCCCGAAGCTTCGACCGCGACAACCTGTCTTACATTGTCCGTCATACCGACGACAAAGACTCTCAGCTATTTCGTATATTGAAAGGAGTGGGCGGAACGGCAATTGTCTATGTCAGATCACGCCGGCGGGCTGTCGAGATAGCCCGAACGCTGGCTGATGAAGACATTTCCGCTTCATTCTACCATGCCGGCTTATCGGCAGAAGAGAAAAACGAGCGGCAAAACCTTTGGAAACAAGGAGATATTCGGGTCATAGTTGCGACCAATGCATTTGGCATGGGCATCGACAAACCCGATGTCCGGGCTGTTATACATTACGATCTTCCATCATCTCTTGAGGAATATTATCAGGAAGCCGGACGTGCCGGACGCGACGGACTGTCATCCTATGCTGTGACACTGGTTGGACCGTCTGACAAAGCCACACTATCCAGACGACTGTCCGAGTCATTTCCCGACAAAGATTTCATTCGTCGCGTCTATAACCTTGCAGGAGTATTCCTCAACGTTGCGGTCGGCGACGGATGGAATCGCCTCTACGACTTCAATTTCAATATCTTTTGCAAAAAATTCTCTCTTCCGCCGGTCCCTGCCCGAAACGCACTCGACATCCTCACACAGGCCGGACTCATTGAATTCAACGAAGACCGCAGATCCTCTGCCCAAATTTTCATGCTTGTCGACAAAGCAGGCATTTATTCAGCCTCACTCGACCATGAGACCGAGAGAGTTCTAAACGCTGTCCTAAGAAACTATACGGGAATATTCGCCGACTACACCCCTGTCAACGAAGAGCACATCGCCCACTGCCTCGACCTCACGCCGCAGTCAGTCTACGAAGCATTGATCCGTCTCTCGTCAGCCCGGATAATATCCTTCATACCTCGCAGGTCAACACCTTGGCTAATCTGGACAACTGCACGTGAAGATGCTTCACGCATCCCGATACCACGCAGCGTATATGAGATCCGTAAACAGCGTATGAGCGAGCGCATCGAAGCCATGAAACGGTTTGTCTGGGATAACTCACAATGCCGTTCGACTACAATACTTGAATATTTTGGAGAAAAAAATTCGCCGAAATGTGGCCGATGTGATGTATGCCGGCAAAATCCGGGCAGCAAACCACATTATGACGCAATTTCTGTTTCCTCTACAATAGACTATCTCACATCAGGCGCCGGACACACATTACAATATATTCTTGACCAGCTTCCTCCGTCCAGGCACAGCGAAGCTGTCTCTATACTGCGCGATCTGCTTGATTCACATAAGCTCACAATGCGCAACGGCGTTATATCCAAAGCCATATAGGAATAACCCATCTCTGTTTTTCATCATGAGGCAGCCTGAAATTCATCGGCTCCTCAACCCTTGGGTTAAGACAGTTGTTCTTTTTGTGAACACACACAAAAAGATTCATCACCCATGACATTACTTTACTCTCTTTTACTTGCTGTATCGTCACTGACGACACCGCCCCGGTCAAACCGGAGCCGGTTCTCATAGATGTTCAGCCCGACCATATAGCTGTTGAAAACCTATCTATAGAACCCACTTCGATAAAACCGCGCAAATTCACACCGTGCATTTACGATCTGCCTTACTCATGGAACCGAAGCGCGATAAACAAAGGCCGCCTGCTTGCAAACACAGGTATATTATTTGGCGCCGGAGCTACCATGCTCGGAATTTTACAGATTATGCCGGAAGATGCCACTGCATGGAACAAATCCGAGATCGCACACACCAACCCTTTCACTCGCTGGTGGAATAACATCCGCTCCGGGCCTACCTGGGACAAAGACAAAGCCATATTCAATGAAATACTGCATCCTTACGCAGGCGCCGCCTACTATATGTCAGCCCGTAGCCAAGGATGCAATGTCTGGCAGTCATTGGCCTATTGCGCCTTCATCTCGACTGTATTCTGGGAATATGGAATTGAGGCCTTCAACGAGATACCTTCCACACAGGACCTCATAATCACACCTTTGGGCGGACTGATTATCGGAGAGACATTCTACATCATAAAACGCCACATTGTTGACCACGACTACCGCCTGTGGGGATCAAAGCCGCTTGGATATATTGTCGCTTTTATATGCGATCCTCTCAACGAATGTTTAGGTTACATCCGCGGAAACCGTGCCCACGGATCGGCCGGCAGGCGCGGACTCGTCAAAGATTCCGGGATATCCATGACATTCATTCCAATGATGAAATCGTCCCCTGTAAGCGGAATTTCATCAGGCTTCACAATTTCACTTACAATCTGATCCCTCCTACCGTTTCAGTTCGGCAAGCATACGCTCAATCTGCGGTGTCTTGCATATACGCTCCGCTCTTGTCACATATTCCAGAGCCGGAGCCTTATTATTTTCATCTCCGTCCTTCCATTCTCCATAGTAATAATTCGCCAGATACAACAGCGCGTCGACATTGCTCGAGTCAAGATCAAGTATTTTCTTATTTGTAGCGGCCATGCCTTGCATGTCGCCCGACAGAAGCTGCCCGTAGGCAAGCGCCGGTAGAAAAAGCATATTTTCGGGAGTTGCCTCAAGAAGGGATTGTGCGGTGTCAATTATCTTCTCGGCATCAGCCCTGAAAAGATAGTATTTCAGAAGACAGCGGTCCACGACACGTCCCAGCCACGGATCCGACTTTTTGAGTCCTGTCAGATAACGCTCGTACATATTGCTCTGTCCATGCGATATTGTCTCTTCAAACACCCCTTTGAATATCGTGTCTATAGGCACATGGTGGTCTATGCCCGACATAGTCTCTTCTCTGGCTGCCGGCTCATCCCCCTCCATCAGCAGCGAAAACACGCTGCGCACCCAATACTGCGACACACTCCCATGCTCTCTGGCGAGAGTCGTGTATGCACCACGCGAACTCATCCATTCACACCGGTCATAAAACTGCGACGCCCGCTCTTCAAGTGTTTTCACACCCGGATTCTGGCCCGACATATACGGCACAACGCATATCATAAACGCCACAAAAAACATCAGCGACTTTCCCGTATACGGCATACATCGTATCATATTCATAATTTTAAGACAGGGGCGCACAAAAAGCGCGCCCCATTATCATCAGTATACATTCATAATCACGATTTTACTCCATCAGTTTACGGTAGCGTCGGCGTGGAAGCTCCTTGCCTCCGTTACGTGCCTTCTTCCACTCCTCATAATCAGAGTAGCTGCCCTGATAGAACACTACTTCGCCGTCTCCCTCAAAAGAGAGAATGTGTGTACAGATTCTGTCAAGGAACCATCGGTCATGGCTCACAACAACCGCACATCCGGCAAAATCATCAAGACCCTCTTCAAGAGCACGGAGTGTGTTCACATCTATATCATTAGTAGGCTCGTCAAGCAGAATCACATTACCCTCCTCTTTAAGAGCCATCGCGAGATGCAGGCGATTACGTTCTCCGCCCGAAAGCACTCCTATCTTCTTCTCCTGGTCAGCACCCGTGAAATTGAACTTCGACAGATAAGCGCGGGCATTCACGTCACGCCCTCCCATTCTGAACGACTCGACACCCTGCGAGATAACCTCATAGACACTTTTTTCCGGAAGCAGATCATGGTGACGCTGGTCCACATAGGCCACCTTCACGGTTTCTCCCACATCAAAAGTTCCTGCATCAGGGGTCTCCTGACCCATAATGAGCCTGAACAATGTAGTCTTGCCGGCTCCGTTCGGACCGATAACCCCCACAATACCGGCAGGTGGCAGTGTAAAATCAAGATTCTTGAAAAGCTGTTTCTTTCCGTAAGCCTTGGCAAGACCATGACCCTCAATTACTTTGTTACCAAGACGAGGTCCGTTCGGTATAAAAATCTCAAGACGCTCTTCGCGCTGTTTCTGATCCTCATTGAGCAGACGGTCATAACTGTTGAGACGAGCCTTACCCTTTGCCTGACGGGCTTTGGGAGCCATACGCACCCATTCAAGCTCACGTTCGAGAGTCTTCCTGCGCTTCGAGGCCTGTTTCTCCTCCTGTGCCATACGCTTCGTCTTCTGGTCGAGCCACGACGAGTAGTTGCCCTTCCAGGGTATGCCCTCGCCACGGTCAAGTTCAAGAATCCAGCCGGCCACATGATCAAGGAAATATCGGTCATGGGTTATAGCGATAACAGTACCGGGATACTGCTGCAGATGCTGCTCCAGCCAGTCGATGCTCTCGGCGTCAAGATGGTTGGTAGGCTCGTCGAGAAGAAGCACATCCGGCTGTTGAAGCAAAAGACGGCACAAAGCCACACGACGGCGCTCGCCTCCTGAGAGTGTCGATATCGGCTGATCGTCTGGCGGGCACTGTAGAGCGTCCATGGCCCTTTCCAGTTTGCTGTCAATATTCCACGCATCGGCGGCATCCAGCTTGTCCTGAAGCTCAGCCTGACGGGCTATCAAGGCATCCATCTTGTCAGGATCCTCAAGCACATCGGGGTCACCGAACGCAGCATTAACCTCATCAAACTCCTTGAGCATATCCATGATCGGTTGAACACCCTCCCGCACAACCTCGACAACAGTCTTTTCCGGGTCAAGCTGAGGTTCCTGTTCAAGATATCCGACCGAATATCCCGGAGAAAACACAACTTCTCCCTGATAGCTCTTGTCAATACCGGCTATAATTTTCAGCAACGATGATTTACCGGAACCATTCAGACCGATTATACCTATCTTCGCGCCGTAAAAAAACGACAGATAGATATTCTTCAGCACCTGTTTCTGCGGAGGATACACCTTGCTGACCCCCACCATTGAAAAAATTATCTTTTTATCGTCTGCCATAATTTCTTGTTAACAAAAACATTATTTCTTGGGTGCACATTTCGTCGGATAGCCGCAACGTGTTTTTCCATCAGCTATATTTCTGAGTTTCGTACGTATCAGCTGTTTCCTTATCGGAGAAATATGATCTATATAAAGATGACCGTCGAGATGATCCAGTTCATGCTGCACTATGCGCGAAAGAAATCCACTCATCTCCTCCTCATGTTCCACAAAATCTTCGTCAAGCCAGTTGAGCCTTATATGCTCCACACGCGACACATTTTCCGACAGTCCCGGCACGCTGAGACACCCTTCGCTGCGATTGATACTGTTTCCCTCCAGAATCTCTATTTCAGGATTTATAAGAGTCAGCCTTCGCCCGGCGCATTCGGGAAAATCCTCCCCAAGAACATCGGCGTCAATCACTACAAGCCTTATGTTGCGGCCGATTTGCGGTGCGGCAAGCCCAACGCCTTCCGATGCAGCCATGGTTTCATACATATCGGCCACAAGATCCTTGAGTCCGGGATAATTCTCTTCAACCTCCTCGCACTCCTTTCTGAGCACAGGATGCCCGTATAGATATATTGGTAACTTCATGTTCTTTAATTTAACGTCATGCGATATGCCTGACTTTCAAGAAAATCATTCAAAATGATAGTTGCAGCCATCACATCGGCTTCTCCCTTCACCTGCCGTCGTGATTTTCTCATTCCGCCGTCAATCATAGCCCGGTGAGCGAGAGTCGAGGTAAAACGCTCGTCAAAATAGACAAATTTCATTTCCGGAAATTCCTTACGCAGACGCGCCACTGCCGGAGTGATATAGCGCATTGAATCCGAATGATCGCCATGCATGTCCCGAGGCTCTCCCACCACAACCAGATCCACGGTCTCTTTGGCAAAATAGCCACGTAGGAATTCCGTCAGTCCGGACGTCGCGATTGTACCGATTCCTGTAGCAACTATACGCGACACATCTGTCGCTGCGATTCCACAGCGTCTGCGCCCATAGTCTATTGCAAGCAGTCTGCCCATTATTCAGTTTTTGCAAATATACATAGAATATTCGACGAAAAGAATAGCGATTGCCATGAGAAGCATGGTGCGCGGTGGCGAAGCCAATTCTTTGAGTCAAATATAAGAAGAATATTCGACGAAAAGAATAGCGATTGTCATGCGATGCCCTTTTTTAAACCATGTATTCAAATTCAACATTTAGACCATATTACTAATACACTCCCACAGATTACATTTCAGCAAATTTAACACAACACGCTGTCTTTATGCCACAATTTATACACCTCCGCCACTGTCATTTTCTCATTTTAAACTATATTTGTGGACTCTACTCTTTAGAATATCAAAAATACCGGTTCATTCGCTATGATGAAACGCTTTTTCACTTCAATGCTTGGCGCTCTTGCCGCGATATGGGTATCCATCCCTGTTTTTGTCATATTGGGCCTCCTGTTTTTAGGAGCGATGGTATCCATAGGCAATGTCGAAAAAGAGACTGTGGGTGTAAGCCACAATAGTGTACTTTATATCGATCTCGCGACAACTTTGACCGACCGCAAGTCCAACCCTGACATGCAGTCAGTCATCTATGGTATCGAAGAAGAAACTACACTGCTTCAGCCCACACTCAACGCCATCAAGAGAGCCGCTTTCGACGGTAGAATCAGCGGTATTTTTATTGATGCCGGTCCGCTTTCCGGTGGTCTTGCATCCGTCTACACCCTTGCATGTGCGATTGATGATTTCAAAAAAGAATCCGGGAAATGGGTCATAGCCTATGGCGACAACATATCACAGTCATCCTATCTTGTCGCATCCGGGGCTACAGGATTCTACCTGAATCCCGAGGGCATGGTCGACATACACGGCCTGTCGTCTGACATAACATTCTACAAGGGACTGCTCGACAAGATCGGCGTAGAGATCCAGGTAGTGAAGGTCGGCACATTCAAAAGCGCTGTAGAGCCTTACATACTCACAGAGATATCCGATGCCAACCGGCTTCAGATGGAAGCACTGCTCAACTCCACATGGAGCAAAGTCTCAAATCAGATAGCCGCCAATCGCGGTGTCACGGTATCCGATGTCAATGCCTGGGCCGACAGTATGCTCATCACTCAGGCTCCTGAATCACTTGTTGAGCGCAACATAGTGGATTCGCTGCTATATCGTCATCAGGCAGAAGACATGATCCGCGACCGCATCGGAATCCCCCAAGGCAAAGACCTGCCGTTAATCCCGATCGACAGCTACGACACCACATCTCCGATACACGGTCTGTCAAAACACGGCAATGAGATAGCAGTCCTATATGCAGAAGGAGAGATCTCCGAATCCGGCAAAAACGGCATCACATCCGACAATCTTGTGCCGCAGATCCTCAAGCTCGCCGAGAATGACGACATAGCCGGCATGGTATTGCGTGTAAACTCTCCGGGCGGATCAGCTTTCGCATCAGAGCAGATATGGGAAGCCCTCGAGCAATTCAAAGCCGCAGGCAAACTGCTCTATGTTTCAATGGGTGATTATGCCGCATCGGGAGGCTACTACATTTCATGCGGCGCCGATCGCATCTACGCCTCGCCTGTCACACTAACAGGCTCAATCGGCATATTCGGCCTTATACCTAACTTCCACGGACTACTGACCGATAAACTTGGTATAACACAAAGCACCGTCTCGACAAATAAATCAGGATCATTCCCCAATCTCACAAAGCCACTAACTTCATTTGAGCTCGCCTCAATGCAAAACATGGTCAACCGTGGTTACGAGACATTCGTCAATCGTTGCGCCGAAGGACGCGACATGAATGTCGATTCCATAAAAGCCATTGCCGAAGGGCGCGTATGGGACGGAACCACTGCTCTCGGCATCGGCCTTGTAGATGAACTCGGCACACTCGACGAGGCAATATCGGCCATCGCCGAAGAAGCCGGACTCGACTCCTACAAAGTAGTGGAATACCCCGACTCAAAACCAAATATCTGGAGTATCCTTATTTCGGCATCACGCGATCTTGAGACATCAGTCCGACGCCATGTCATAGGAGAAGAAGCCTTCGGCATATACACCGAAATAAACCGCATATCATCGTTGCGTGGAGTGCAGGCTATCGCCCCGCAACTCGACATTCAGTAAACAGCACATCCCCTATGCCGACAAATCCGCTCGTGGCAAATCTGGCGCTCCGGCCGATCTCCTGGATCTTCGGAGCTGTCACTGCTACGCGCAACCAGTTGTTCAAATGGGGCATGTTGAAACAGCAGACTTTCGATGTGCCGATAATCGTTGTCGGCAACATTGCAATCGGCGGCACCGGAAAAACTCCGCACACCGAGTTTGTAGTCGGGCTTATGCGCCATAAATATAACGTAGCTGTAATTTCACGAGGATACAAACGAGGCACTTCCGGATTTGTACTGGCATCTCGGCGGTCATCTCCGTTCGATATTGGCGACGAGCCATACCAGATCTACCATAAATTCGACGGAAAAGTTCCCGTTGCAGTATGCGAGAGTCGCACCAAAGGCATTCAGAAACTGCTGTCACTGAATCCCAAGATAAACCTTATAGTCCTCGATGATGCATTCCAGCACCGCTACGTCAAACCGACCGTCTCAATCGTACTGACCGAATTCAACCGTCCGGTATTCTATGACCGACTGCTTCCGCTGGGTCGCTTGCGCGAGCCGATGTCGTCCATATACCGCGCCGACATGGTAGTAGTCACAAAATGTCCGCCCGACATACGCCCGCTCGAGTACCGTCTGTTCAAAGAAAAGCTCGACCTTATTGCATATCAGAAACTCTATTTTTCATCTTATGTCTACGGCGAACTGACTCCGGTGTTTTCCGACGACATCGATCTTTCCGAAATGCCACGCATATCATGGCTCAATGAAAACGACTCGATTCTTGCAATTGCCGGCATCGCCCATCCACGGCCTTTCGCCAAATGGTTGCGTCGCAGCAAGGCAAAAGTAAAACTCAAATCATTTCCCGACCATCATAACTTCCAGCGGCGCGATCTCGAGACAATAAGTTCACTGTATCAGCAATTACCGGGATCAGGCAGAAAGATTATTGTGACAACTGAAAAAGACGCCGTCAGGCTTGCCAACAACCCCTACTATCCGCCCGAATTAAAGTCTGTCACATTCTACATTCCCATACGGGTAAAAATGGATGAAGGCAGATCACAATCATTCAGCGCCGATCTCGAGAAACTCATAGCAAGAGCCAATCTCGCCCGCCAGTTGTCCCAATAGACAACCTGAATATCTCGATACGCGTTTATCTTAATATTGTCTAACCTATTCCTGGCCATCATAAAATTATGATAGAAAAAATTAACCAGACAGCCGACTTCATCCGCTCTCGCGTATCCTGCCAGATGCCGGAAACTGCAATCATACTCGGCACCGGACTTGGTGCTTTAGTCGACCATATCGACGATAAAAAGTATATACCCTATACCGAAATTCCGAACTTTCCAGTCTCAACCGTAGAAGGCCATAGCGGAAATCTGATTTTCGGACGCCTCGGCGACACTCCGGTCCTTGCAATGCAGGGACGCTTCCACTACTACGAAGGCTACGACATGAAACAGGTCACATTTCCTGTACGTGTTTTCAAAGCACTCGGCATAAAGAGGCTCTTTGTAAGCAATGCTGCCGGCGGTATGAACAAAGAGTTCCGGGTAGGCGACATAATGGTTATAACCGACCATATAAACCTATTCCCCGAGAACCCGCTAAGAGGCCGCAACTACAACGAGCTCGGCCCACGCTTTCCGGCTATGACACAAGCCTATAGCCACAGACTGTGCAAAGCGGCATTCGAATATGCGGCAGCCAACAGCTTCAGACTCTTGAGCGGAGTCTATGTAGGAACTCCGGGACCGACATTCGAGACTCCTGCGGAATATGAATTTTTCCGCATAATCGGCGGCGATGCAGTCGGCATGTCGACTGTTCCGGAAGTTATTGTTGCAAACCACGCAGGCATGGAGGTCTTCGGTGTTTCTGTCATAACCGATCTCGGAGGCAAAGACATCACCGAAGTTCCCACCCACGAAGAAGTGCAGATTGCGGCACAGGGCGCACAGCCACGCATGATGCAACTCATAAAAGCTCTGGTTGCGGTCAGCTGATATCTGGCTATAGCCGGCACCAGATCCTACCAACACTTAACCATCCCTGCATCTATGGAAAATCCAAGGCTGACAGAAATAAGCTCCCTTGGCGAATTCGGACTTATCGACCGTCTCACGGCTGATATTCCGGCTTCACATGCCAACCAGTCAACACTCACCGGTATAGGCGACGATTGCGCTGTAATGCGCTATCGCGACACCGACATACTCATATCTACCGACCTTCTACTCGAAGGTGTGCATTTCGATCTAACCTATGTGCCGCTGAAACACCTCGGCTATAAAGCCGTTGCAGTAAATCTCAGCGACATCTACGCCATGAACGGAACACCCCGGCAGATCACTGTTTCACTCGGCATTTCACGGCGGTTTGCCGTCGAACACATCGAGCAGCTTTACGAAGGAATAAAACTCGCCTGCAGCATCTACGGTGTCGACATCGTAGGCGGTGACACAACCTCATCCCGACAGGGGCTTGTCATCAGCGTAACAGCAATCGGCGATGCCGATCCCGACAGTATTGTATACCGCTCAGGTGCACATGACACCGACCTCATCTGCGTCAGCGGAGATCTCGGTGCAGCCTACATGGGTCTGCAGTTGCTCGAACGCGAGAAAGTTGCGTCGGCCGGACAAAAAGATTTCCAGCCGGACTTCGCTGGAAAAGAATATCTTGTCGAACGACAGCTCAAACCCGAAGCTCGTCGGGACATAATTCGCGAACTCCGTAAAGCAGGAATAAAGCCAACCGCCATGATGGATATTTCCGACGGCCTGTCATCTGAGCTTATGCACATCTGCAAAGCATCCGGTACCGGCTGTCGCATCTACGAGGATCGTATTCCCATCGACTACCAGACAGCCCTCATGGCCGAAGAGCTTGGCATGAACCTCGTAACAGCGGCCCTTAACGGCGGTGAAGACTACGAGTTACTATTCACCGTCCCTCTACACGACCACGAACGCATTACCAAAGTTCCCGGCATTTCCGTGATCGGGCATATAACACGCCCCGACCTCGGATGCGCGATGATCACCCGTGATGGAAGCGAAATACAGCTTAAAGCACAGGGATGGAACCCACTCGCAACCGTAGAGGAAAACAATACTAAATCCTAAACCCATGAAAACAGAAAAAGCCACCCGACGGCCTCAAATAAAACAGCTTGCCCTGATCAAAAACGACCCTTGGCTGCAACCGTATTCCGATGCGATCCAGGGAAGACATCAGGATGCTGTCGACAAAGAGATCGACCTCCTAAACGGGAAGCCAAGAAAAGGTGTAAGATCCCTCTCAGGATTTGCTAATGCGCACAAATACTTCGGACTTCACCACGACACGCACACCGGACGGTGGATTTTTCGCGAATGGGCCCCTAATGCTACATCTCTGCATCTCATAGGCGACTTCTCCGACTGGAGAGAATCCGACATGTATGCCCTTTCACGTCTTGACAACGGTGTTTGGGAAATAAACATGCCGCCACAGGCAGTCCGTCCGGGACAAAAATACAAAATGCTCGTCCGGTGGAACCATGGATCGGGCGAACGCATACCGGCCTACGCCACCCGTGTGGTCCAGGATCCAGTAACAAAAATATTCTCAGCCGAAGTTGTCGACGACACTATCGCCTATGACTGGAAAGTCGAAGATTTCGTTCCTGACACACGTCCGTTGCTTATCTACGAGTGTCACATAGGCATGGCACAGGAAAGCGAGAGCATTGGGTCGTATACGGAATTCCGCGACCTGATTCTTCCTCGCATTGCGGCCGACGGCTACAATGCCATACAGATAATGGCGATTCAGGAACACCCCTACTACGGTTCATTCGGATATCATGTTTCGAGTTTCTTCGCGCCATCTTCACGATTCGGCACAGCCGACGAGCTTCGCAGCCTCATCGACAGGGCGCATCAGCTCGGCATAGCAGTAATCATGGACATAGTCCACTCCCATGCCGTAAAAAACGAAGTAGAGGGACTTGGAAAACTCGACGGATCATCCGACCTGTATTTCTATGGCGACAGCCGTCGCGAGCATCCGGCATGGGACTCTCTATGTTTCGATTATGGAAAAAATGAGGTACTGCATTTTCTCCTTTCAAACTGCAAATACTGGCTGGAGGAATTCAGATTCGACGGCTTCCGATTCGACGGGGTAACCTCGATGCTATATTACAACCATGGACTCGGACAGGCATTCGGCTCCTATGGCGACTACTACAACGGAGCGCAGGATACCAACGCGATCACCTATCTTACACTCGCTAATAAACTCATACACGCCATAAATCCACACGCGATCACAATTGCAGAGGAAATGAGCGGAATGCCCGGGCTTGCAGTACCGGTAGCCGATGGCGGCATCGGATTCGACTACCGCATGGCAATGGGGATACCCGACTATTGGATAAAAACCCTTAAAGAGAAAAAAGACGAGGACTGGCATCCCACATCCATATTCTGGGAACTCACCAACCGCCGGTCCGACGAGAAAACAATCTCCTACGTCGAAAGCCACGACCAGGCTCTTGTAGGTGACAAGACCGTAATATTCCGCCTAATCGACTCCGCGATGTACTGGCACATGACCAAAGGCGACTGCGACATGACTGTTGCACGCGGAATCGCATTGCACAAGATGATACGCCTTGTCACACTTGCCACAATCAACGGAGGCTACCTGAACTTCATGGGTAATGAATTCGGACATCCCGAGTGGATCGACTTCCCTCGCGAAGGGAACGGCTGGAGTCACAAATATGCACGACGCCAGTGGAGCCTTGTCGACCGCAACGATCTACAGTATCAATACCTCAATGACTGGGACAACGAGATGATCCGGCTTGTATCCGGAACTCACAACTTCCAGTCGCTTCCAATCGAGAAACTATGGGAGAAAGACGACGACCAGATCCTCGCATTCAAGCGCGGAGACCTCGTGTTTGTCTTCAACTTCAGCCCCTACAAATCATTCTCCGACTACGGCATCCTTGCTCCTGGAGGAGAATACAAGGTTATCCTATCCACAGACAACCATAGGTTCGGAGGATTCGACAACATTGATGAATCCGTTTCCCACTTCACACTCCGAGATCCACTATATGCTCCGGCCGGAAAAGAGTGGCTCAAGCTTTACATACCTGCCCGATCGGCATTTGTCCTGAAAAAGGCAGGAAATAGACCGGCAGCAAAAGGCAAAAAAATATCCAGATGACAGACCGAACAGACAACGGCCGGCGTAGCCATGCTATTGTCAGAATCATGAAAATAGTAATCCCGGCGGCAATAACCGTCGGGCTTTGCTATGTACTCTTCACCGGCGTTGATTTCAATACTATGATAGGCGTCATACGCCGCGACTGCAACTTCTGGTGGATCGGCCTCGCACTTCTGGTTTCGATACTGTCACATGTGGTTAGAGCCATGAGATGGAAAATACAACTCAATGCACTCCGGATCTATCCACCCTTATTCTGGATCATTCTGAGCATTTTCGGCACCTACGCCGTCAACCTCGTCTTTCCAAGACTCGGCGAGATATGGCGCACCGGATACATTGCCACACGGCAGAAAGCTCCGTTCACAACCGTGTTTGGCTCGATGGTCGCCGACAGACTTGCCGACACAGTGACAGTACTCACCCTGTCGCTTATCACATTCTTGGCTGCTGCACCTGCCTTGATCGCATTCCTTACACGATACCCCGAAGTCTATCAGGGCATACTCGACATTGTGGCATCACCTTGGATATGGGCGATCGTAATAGCCATTGCAATATCGCTATGGTGGTTTCTGGCGATGCGTACAACAAACTCGATAGTTTTAAAAATACGCCGGGCCCTTCAGGAACTATGGCAAGGTTTTGCTGTAATAGGCCGAATGAACGGGCGCATGCGATGGCTTCTGCTTACACTTGCGTTGTGGGGATGCTACTTCTTCCAGCTCTATGTCGCATTCTACGCATTCCCGTTTACCACTGATATAATTCAGAACCACGGCATAGTCGCAGTCCTTGTATGCTTTTGCCTCTCATCTATTGCAATGGGCATCCCTTCCAACGGAGGTATAGGCCCATGGCAGATAGCCGTCATATTCGCACTCACTGTCTACGCTCCCGCAGCAATGACAGCGACCGCAGCCGAAACATTCCGGCTCAATGCTACGGCATTTGCCAACCTCGTTCTCGGTATGCAGACTCTGCTCCTCATTGTTCTCGGACTCTTTACTTTTGCAGCAATAGCGCTACACAACCGCACAACAAAAAAAAAGTCGGTCATCTGACCGACTGATTCACTTGCTGATATGCACATCCATCTGTGGGAATGGAAATGAGATTCCGGCCGTCGGCAGTTCTTTATAGAACCGCTCATTGTAATCAAAATACACCGACCAGTAATTTCCCGTAAGAGTCCAGGCTCTTACCGACAGCACCACCGACGAGTCGCCAAGCGACGACACAAGCACAGCGGGAGCTCCATCTGTTTTCACCAGGTGATCCTTGACTTTTTCTTTAAGCACACCCGGCAACTCCTTGGATATATTCAAGATCCCATGGTCTTCAATCATACCCTTCACAATGCGGTCATCCGATTCAAACATTGCAAGAATAGCCCTGCGGGCATCATCGACATTATTTCCATAAGAGATACCCACGTCCCAGCTGACACGCCTGTAGCTCTGGCGGCTCCAGTTGTTGATTGACGACGTTGACAGCGGACCATTGGGGATTATTATCACTTTGTTGTCGGCTGTTGTGATGAGAGTCGAGAATATCTGTATTTCCTTTACCGTACCGGCATATCCCTGCGCTTCGATATAGTCGCCTATCCTATATGGCTTAAGAAGCAGTATAAGCACTCCCCCGGCAAAATTCTGCAATGTACCGCTCAAAGCCATGCCTATTGCCACGCCGGCCGATGCAAACAACGCGATAAACGAGCTCGTCTCAAGACCGAGAATACCGATCACTGTCACAATCAGCAGAAAATACAGGACTATCCTTATCAGCGAAAGCACAAATGTCGTCAGCGACGCTTCCACCTTGCGGCGTAGCAGTATTCCTGCCACAATCGCATGTATTTTTCTTATGATAAAACGTCCGGCATAAAAAACAGCAAGAGCGATAGCGACATTTATGATTAACTGCACCGTGCCCGATGCGATCCTGTCGACGAAATCTCCTATAGTATCCGGAGTAAATTTTGCCAGATCATCTTTTATGACACCGCCCGCGGTCTTGATAGAGTCAGCGGCTTCCGCTGTTGTCGCAGCTTTTAGGTTAAACATAGCATTTGTGTATTAGATTAATATATATGTGTGTTATTCAAAGAGACGATAAGCGACATCCTGCCACCATGAAGTTTCCTTATAGTTCTGGCGGTCTGCCATGCTTGCCGTAGTCAGAAACTGGGTCGATATTCCGCAATGGTATTTCACAGGAAGCACATTCCAGAGATAAGGGGTTGCATTATTATATGTTACAACCTTCTGGATTGCGTCAGACACAGCCTGTTTCGAATCTTCAAAAGCCTGAATTTTCACTTGATCCGTTTCTCCGGGAAGATACATGTTTTCCACATAGTGCTTCAGGTCATAATGATAACATGTATTTTCGGTCATAAAACGTTGTGGAGTGAATCCGTCAGGAGTTTTTGGATGCCATGAATAAAGATTTTTAAGAGCTTCCGATAATTCCTCGGCTTTTGTCATGTCATATACCGACATCGTACACGTACGGCTCTCGCCTTTCATGGCATTATAATATTCAAAAGTCGTTTTTGCCGCCCCTTCGAGATCAGCCCTGTCCGGAGCCATGATATAAGGAAGTGTACGGTTATACGGCATACCCGACGCTGGAAGCTCGGCGACACTCGCAACCATCCTCGGCACAGCCTCTCGCATGTCATACATTACCTCGATGCCACCCATATAGCAACAATCAAAATAAGCAAATGCAAGATCTTTGCCGGTCAGCGCCTTGGCAAGCGACTCCACATCCATGTAACGGGTAGTTTTGTCTATTCCACTTTCCTGGCCGAAAGCACGGCCTATAGGAGTCTCGCCCGTATGCCCTTTTCCGGCACGAAGCCATCCGTTACCGTGGCTCCACAGGACAATTCCGTATTCTTTGGCTGGTACAGATGCCTCTACATCTGAAATCACACTCCTCATTCTCGCAATCGAAAGCGACGACTCCGAGTTGTCATATTTTATAAGTGTGTCCAGACCCGTTGAAGTGACCTCCTTAAGCACCGGAAGCCCTTTATAGTTCTGATGATAGATCAGAAGACGGCCGTTGCGTAGCCCGCCTGATTTTGCCGCTGAAAGCATTTCCTGAATATCGTCGTTGTCATAGTTGTAAGAGCCAAGTGAATTGGAAGCTATCATGTAAACGACTACTGCCCGGTCTGCCACAGTTGTCCGTGGTTCCTCTTCGTTATTTTTAGAACAGGACAAAAAGAAAAACCCGCTGGCAATGGCCGAAGCCACTGCCGGCAGGCATATACGATCTATAATGAACTTCTTAAACATCAAAAATTATCAAGAGTGTTTACCGTCCGGCAAAATCACAGATTCCGCCTTGGATATACTTTCAGTCACTGATGCCCCGAAACGGCCACCGAACGGTCGATTTTCGAAACCAGCCCCTGAAGCACTTTGCCCGGGCCGAGTTCCACAAATTCAGTCGCTCCATCGGCAATCATATTCTTGACCGACTGTGTCCAACGCACCGGAGCGGTCAGCTGCGCGATAAGGTTAGCCTTGATTTCCGCGGGATCCGTATGAGGAAGAGCGTCCACATTCTGATATACCGGACAGATCGGTGACGAGATCTCCGTTGCGGCGATAGCATCTGCCAGTTCGGCACGTGCCGGTTCCATACAGGGAGAATGGAAACCGCCGCCAACCTTGAGCTTCAATGCGCGCTTTGCACCCGCAGCAAGAAGTTTCTCACATGCGGCATCGATCGCAGGCACCTCTCCAGATATAACAATCTGACCGGGACAATTGTAGTTAGCACATACCACAACTCCGGGTATTTCCGCACAGATTTCCTCTACCTTCTCATCTGGAAGTGCAAGCACAGCAGCCATAGTCGATGGATTCTGCTCACAGGCTTTCTGCATCGCCATTGCACGGGCTGCTACCAGACGCAGACCATCCTCAAATGCCATTGCTCCGGCCGCAACGAGCGCCGAAAATTCTCCGAGCGAATGACCTGCTGCCATGTCAGGTTTGAATTCTTCGCCAAGCGATTTGGCAAGTATCACAGAATGAAGGAATATAGCCGGTTGAGTAACCTTTGTCTGACGAAGATCCTCATCTGTACCTGCAAACATCAGATCCGTGATGCGGAAACCAAGAATCTCATTGGCTTTTTCAAACATTGCACGGGCCTCGTCATTATTATCGTAGAGGTCCTTACCCATTCCTACGAACTGAGCGCCCTGTCCGGGAAATACAAATGCTTTCATTATTATATATTTTGATTGATTTTTCAAGACTGCAAAGTTAGTAAATTTCTATCAGCCGCGATGCGAAATTGACCATTACTCTACAAAACGTACTACATCAGTCCGACGGGGCTTTGCTGCCGGCGATTCATCAGGATATCCGATAGCCACGACGACCTGTAGCTGATATCCGTCGGGAATATCAAGTTTTTCAAAATAATCTCGCACTCCGGGATCCGAACTAAGAAAACGTGCAGTACTGCCAAGCACACAAGTGCCAAGACCAAGCGCACGAGCCGACAACAACATATTCTCAGTCAGCAGACCACAGTCAAACGACCCGCTGCCATCTGCCGGACTAAGCACCGCTATAAAGGCAGGAGCGTTTCTGAATGCGTTTTTGAAACCAGGCTCCTCTACTGCCTTAGGATTGACTTCCGCATAAACTTTTGTAACACCCGATATAAACTCCGGATCATCGACTATACGAAGCTGCCACGGTTGCTTGTTTAATGCGCTCGGAGCATTGATCCCGCACTCAGCCACCTGAAGCAGTTTCTCCCGCTCTACAGGCTGGTCCTTATAGGCACGAACCGATCTGCGCCCCATTATATTATTGATTACAATGCCGGTAGAGTCAACCGAATCCACGACAGCAGTCTCCGTATGCGATATTCCCTTGCACGATACAAGTGCGATCACACATACAACCGTTAAGATCAGCGATTTCATACTTATTCTATGTTTTTATGATGTTATCTGCCGTTATTCTGCCGGAGACAATGAGGTCCTCCGTTTTATAAAATACGCCCGTTGCCAAATACAAAAACCCGAGGGGAAAATATTTCTCCTCGGGCTTTGTTCTGATTTTTATGTCGGGGTGAGAAGACTCGAACTTCCGACCTCCACGTCCCGAACGTGGCGCGCTGCCAACTGTGCTACACCCCGCCGACATGTCTGTTTCCGATTCTAAACCGGCTACAGATTTATTCTATTGATCCGAAAGAAGAGGTTTAAATAACTGGTACCCGGAGCCGGTCTCGAACCGGCACGGGAGTTTACCCCATTGGTGTTTGAGACCAACGCGTCTACCGATTCCGCCATCCGGGCCTCTCTTTTCGACCGCAAAGATAAAACATTTTTCTCAACTCTCAACTTTTTCATTCATTTTTTTATTCTATTCCCCTAAGATTTTTTTGCTCAATAAAAAAGTATAGTTAATTTTGCAGCGCAAAAACAGTACAGTGTGATGCACGCATGCTTATCTTAGTTGCAAAACAATTAAAAGAAAACATAAATACCTAACCCGTAGTAATGATTATCGTTCAAGTTAAAGAAGGCGAGAACATCGAAAGAGCGCTCAAAAAATTCAAGCGTAAGTTTGAAAAAACCGGTATTGTCAAGGAACTCCGTAGCCGCCAGGCATTCCAGAAGCCTTCAGTCACCAACCGTAAGAAAATGATGAAGGCAGTCTACGTGCAGAAGCTCCGCAGCGTAGAGGAATAAAGCACCTCCTTCTTGACGAGGTTGATACCTACGAAATAGGCCTCGGTCTTCACTTATTGCCAAGCGATCACGATGATTATCGACGCTTATCTGACCTACATACGGTGTGAACTGAATCTTTCAGCTTCCACCGTTTTGTGTTATGAAAAGGCCATAAAGGATTGGGCGGAATTTGCGTCTGGCGGCAATCCGGAAAACTTCGACCCAACTGATATCACTGTATCCGATCTGAGACTTTGGATATCGTCACTTGCCTCTGGCGGTGCGTCTCCACGTACTCTGAGATTAAAATCTCAGGCACTGCGCAGTTTCTACCGATACCTTGCAAGAAGGCACAACGCCCGATCAAATCCGGCGGCAGAACTGCAGCTTGCCAAGCTCGACAAACCCCTTCCGGCCTTCGTCAGGCAAAACGAAGTCACACGCCTAACCGAAGAATACACTCCCGACAGCGGTTCAGAATACATCGTTGTAAGAAACCGGCTGATAATTACACTGCTTTATCAGACCGGAATGCGTGTATCAGAACTCGTAGGACTCACCGATGCCGCGACCGACACTTTCAAAGGTGAACTAAAAGTTCTTGGAAAACGTAATAAGGAAAGGATAATCCCTTTTGGAGAATCCTTGAAAGAGCAGATTGAAAATTATCGTAAAATCAGGGCATCACTGCCGACAAAAGACCCTAACCTGTTTCTCAGACCCGACGGATCACCTCTTACGCGAAACATAATATATCGCATTGTACGCTCAGCGATGGAACAGACTGGGGTCAGTTCAACAAAAAAAAGTCCGCACGTGCTCCGACACACTTTCGCCACACACATGGTCGACAACGGAGCCGACCTCACTGCCGTACAGAAAATCCTTGGGCATACTTCTCTGGCAACCACGCAGATCTACACCCATACATCATTTCGTGAACTGCGCGACACCTACATGAAAGCACACCCAAGGGCTGCAGGAAAGACTCCCGCCGACCCTGAAGACGAAAAAAAACGATAATTTTACGACACAAAATTGTGTCAGATCCGACTCTTTTTCATATATTACGTCACACATTTTAATCCACACGACTATGGAAGTTAGGATCAACGCTATTCATTTCGACATCTCAGAGAAGCTGTCGGCATTCGTTCAGAAAAAAGCAGACCGTCTCGCACGGCGCTATCCGTCAATCTCCTACTTTGATGTCAATCTCACCCTTGTAAAAGCTGCGACAGCCATGAACAAAGAGGCCGTAGTGAAAATCTCAGTACCTCACCATGGCGAGACAGTGACAACCAAAACTGCCGACACCTTCGAGGAAGCCTACGACCTTGCCCTCGAAGCAGCAGAAAGGCAGCTCGAAAAGAAAACATCTGAAAAGTGACCCATAAAGTCCTCGACGAAACAACAGAATCAAAGTCGGCCGGGCAGCGCACTCCGCTGCTCGGCCTGACCTTAGACATGCTCCGTGATCTTGTCGCCAACGAAGGCCTGCCACGGTTTGCGGCTGCACAGATCGCCGACTGGCTCTACAAAAAGCAAGTCACCGACATCGACTCGATGACCAATCTGAGCAAAGAAACGCGACGCAGACTAAACGAAAAATATATTGTAGGCCGCCAGATGCCGCTTGCGAGATTTGTCTCATCCGACGGCACATGCAAATACCTGTTTCACGGAGCCGGAGGACATGCAGTGGAAGCCGTCATGATACCCGATCGAGACCGAGCCACCCTATGCGTGTCGTCACAGGCCGGATGCCGGATGAACTGCAGTTTCTGCATGACAGGCCGACAAGGGTACCATGGAAACCTGACAGCCACGGCAATCATCAATCAGGTACTTTCGATTCCGGAGACTGCCGATCTAACCAACATCGTCTTCATGGGCATGGGCGAGCCAATGGACAACATCGATGCAGTCCTGCAGGCAATAGAAATACTCACAGCCCCATGGGGACTCGCCTGGAGCCCGAAACGGATCACCGTCTCGTCAATAGGTAAACTCGACGGACTGCGCCGACTGATCGACGAAACCAAAGTGCACATTGCCATTTCCGTTCACTCTCCCTACAGCTCCGAGCGGTTTTCACTCATGCCTGTCGAAAAAGCCTACCCGCTGCTAAGCGTAATCAAGTTTCTCAAAAGCTACGACTTCGCTCACCAGAGGCGCCTATCGGTAGAGTATATAATGTGGAAAGGCATAAACGACGACCGCCTGCATGCCTCGGCACTCGCCCGTATCCTTAAACCCATCGAAGGTGTACGCGTCAACCTTATCCGCTTCCATGCAATCCCCGACAGTGACCTGACGCCATGTTCACAGTCGACTATGGAAGCATTCCGCGACCGCCTCAACGATCTCGGCATAACCGCCACCATACGCGCCTCCCGGGGAGAAGACATCATGGCTGCATGCGGAATGCTTGCCGGAAAAAAAGACCAGACCAATATCTGAAATTACAATGAAATACATCACCGCCATTGTTGCCGCATTATTATTGTCGGCGCCGACAGCTTTTTGTGCCGGACCTATAATAAAATTCATTGAGAGCAACCACGACTTCGGCAACATTAAAGAAGCCGACGGATCTGTTTCCCATGATTTTCGGTTCACCAACACAGGCGACGCACCTCTTGTGATACTGTCAGCTACAACATCATGCGGATGCACAAAGCCAACATTCCCAAGACAGCCACTACACCCTGGCGACACAGCCGTAGTAAGCGTCACTTATAATCCTGCCGGACGCCCCGGAGAGTTCGACAAAAACATAACCGTCAAATCCAACTCATCAAAAGGCGCAAAATCCCGTCTGAAAATTTCAGGCGTCGTAATACCACGATAAAACGGCATGAGACTTCATACAATCCTGCTCTCGCTTCTGTTTCCTGTTGCAGCCGCCGCACAACCTGCAGCCGAATGGATCAGGACGACCCATAACTTTGGCGCCTTCTCCGAAAACGACGGCAAAGCTACATGCAAGTTCCAATTTGTCAATAAAGGAGACAGTCCGGTCATTATCAGGTCGGCAAGAGCCACATGCGGCTGCACAACCCCTGACTACAGCAAAGCTCCGATAGCCCCCGGCGACACAGGCACAGTCGAAGTAAGCTATAACCCGACAGGACGCCCCGGACGATTCGACAAAAAAATCTATGTCGACCTCAACACCGAGCCCTCGCGCTACACCCTCACCGTGATGGGCAGCGTCATAGGCACCCCGGCGACAATCGGACAACGATTTCCCGCCGAGGCCGGACCTTTCCGTCTACGCAACTCCGCCATTGCGTTTGGCGAGGTCTACACCGGACATGGCAAGACATTCTTCCTTGACGTCTACAACACCGCCCAGCAACCGCTCGTGCCACGTTGGGAAGACCTGCCTTCCTACATCACACTGACTGCGGCACGCGACACAGTCTATCCGGGAGAAAACCTTGCATTCACCTTCACAATGGCTGCCGACAAAGCCCCCATGCTCGGACTTCTCACCGACAGCATCATGCTTAATCCGGGATCAGGCTACGACCGCATCCCGGTTCCAGTTATGGTCATGGTCAAAGAAGACTTCTCGAAGCTGACGGGCGGTCAAAGACTGAATGCACCCGAAATAGCCGTTTCCGACCCGACTCTCGACTTCGACAAAATAAGTCGATCAACAGGCACCGTCACAAGGACATTCACCATCACAAACCGCGGCAAAGACCAACTCCTTTTACGCAGAGTATACACCGCCGATCCCGGCATAAGCATCAAAACATCGGCTACAAAAGTAAAAAAAGGAAAATCGGCCACAATCACCGTCTCGGTCGACCCGTCACAGATACCTGCCGACATGCTCAATGCCCGCATAAACATTATTGCCAACGATCCGATGAACCCTGTCACTACCGTCCGCGCCGTAGGCATCATCACCCCTTAAAAAATCAAATGGCACTGAAACTTCCCCCGCGTTGCTTTTCCAAAAGTTTTGCGGGGGATTTTCTTTTTTTAACGGGTTTTCATAAATTTGTATAGTATGGAAAAGAAAATAAAAAATCTGCTCTTTGATCTCGGAGGTGTCATCATCGACATAAAGCGTGAAAACTGCGTGGCGGCCCTGATGGAACTCGGCATGAAAAATGCCGGCGAATTCCTCGGCGACTATATACAGAAAGGGCCATTCCTGCAGCTTGAGAACGGATCCATATCCGCCGCGCAGTTCCGCGACGAGATACGCCAGCACATACCCGGCCACGTCACCGACGAGCAGATCGACAATGCTCTTGGAAAATTTCTTATAGGAATTCCGGTAGAAAGGCTGCGTATGCTCGAAGAGCTACATAAAGACTTCAAAGTCTATATTCTCTCCAACACCAATCCCATCATGTGGGAGCAAGGCATAAAACGATTCTTTGAAGCCGACGGGCACTGCCGCGACTATTATTTCGACGGTGAGGTAGCATCCTTCAAAGCTCGGTGCGTCAAGCCCGACCAGGCGATATTTCGGTATGCCATAGACCATCTTGGCATCGATCCGGAGGAAACACTATTCTTCGATGACTCGGTTGCCAACACCGACGCAGCAGCGAAGCTCGGATTCAAGACCATGCATGTCGCTCCAGGTAAAAACATTATCGACCTCCTGCCATAAATGGACATACTGCCAGGTTACATAGCAGCCGACACGATAGGCGCCCTCAAAGGCCGAATAGCCACAGTAGGCATGTTCGACGGAGTCCACCTCGGACATCGCCACATTTTGCGCTCACTTGTCAATGCAGGAATGGATCGGGGTTTAACGCCCATGGCAGTAACCTTTTCACATCATCCGCTCAGAGTCATAGCCCCCTCTCGGCAGACACTTCCCACTGTCACAACCACATCCGAGCGGCTCCGGCTGCTCGAAACCACAGGAATCAGCGAATGCCTGCTGCTCGACTTCGATAGTCGGCTCATGCGGCTTTCCGCCAGAGATTTCTTGCGCATGTTGCGCGACAGCTACGGAGTCCGGGCTTTCATGACAGGCTTCAACAACAAATTCGGCAACGACATGACCCTCGGTTTCGACGATTATGTGCGCATAGCCGCCGATGAAGACATCGAGATGCTCCGTGCCACATGCTTTGAGCCAGGCCACCACAAAACCATAATAAGCTCGTCATCAATAAGAACACTCATAGGAGCCCATGGCAACGTTGAAGAAGCTGCAAGAATGCTTGGACGTCCGTTTACATTGTCGGGAACCGTCATTCACGGCAAAGCTCTGGGAAGAACCATAGGATTTCCTACTGCCAACATCGCCACCGATAGTCCAGACAAGCTTATTCCTCTTAAAGGAGTCTACGCATGTCAGGCGATCATGCCATCGCACAATGGCGATATCCTCCCGGCAGTGGTAAACATAGGCGACTGTCCCACATTCAACGACAACCGCAGCCGGTCAATCGAAGCCCATATCATCGGGCTCAACCACGACATCTACGGTATGCCGCTCACCCTGCGGTTTCTGAAACGTGTGCGCGACGAGCGCAAATTCTCATCTCCACAGGCACTTAAAGAACAGATCTCAATAGACTGCGATATTACACTTGAAATTAACCATAAAGCACACCAGCCATGACATTCGCAAAAAAATGTAACGAGATATTTGACCGCGCGACACGCGACTACCATGTTTCCGACCACGTCGATGCAGCTCGCCCTACACCCTTTGATGACGGAACCGTAGAGGCCGTCCTCTACCATAAAAACTGGATCGACGCCGTGCAGTGGCACCTCGAAGACATCATACGAGATCCGGCAATCGATCCTGTCGACGCTCTTGCCCTCAAAAGACGCATAGACCGGTCAAACCAGGACCGCACTGATATGGTGGAGGAACTCGACACCTATTTTCGCAACAAATATGCAGCCGTGAAAGTGTCGCCCGATGCGACCATCAACACCGAAAGCCCGGCTTGGGCGCTTGACAGGCTCTCTATCCTCGCACTCAAGATATGGCACATGACAGAGGAAGTCAGCCGTCAGGATGCCGACGAAGCTCATCGTGAAAAATGCCGTAGCAGACTCGACATACTGTTGCAACAGCGTGAGGACCTTACTTCGGCGATCGACACACTCCTTGCCGACATCGCTGTCGGACGCAAATACATGAAAGTCTATCGACAGATGAAAATGTATAACGACCCGTCGACAAATCCGGTGCTTCGTGCCGCCGGAAACAAGAAATAGCCATGAAGCGACTTGTTATCTCAACCGGCGCGGGCATGAGTGCGGAAAGTGGCATCTCCACTTTCCGCGACGCAGGAGGTCTGTGGGAGCAATACCCGGTAATGCAGGTTGCAAGCGCCGACGGCTTCCGCAGAGATCCTGCGCTGATTCACCGCTTTTACAACGAGAGACGCAGTCAGCTTGTGCTGGCACACCCCAACGACGGGCATATTGGCCTTGTTGAACTTGAAAAGCATTTCACTGTCAACATAATCACTCAAAACGTCGATGACCTGCACGAGCGTGCCGGATCAACAAATGTTCTCCATCTCCATGGAGAGCTGATGAAAGTGCGGGCACTCGACGACGAGACAAAGATCTACAGCCTGTCGCCCGACGCTCTCGACACCTCTGTCGACACCACAATCGAAGGCCATCATGTGCGGCCACACATCGTATTCTTTCAGGAAGCGGTGCCGAATATCGGACCGGCATGTGATCTGGTCAGACAGGCCGACATCTTTGTTGTCATAGGCACTTCTCTGAGCGTCTATCCCGCAGCAGGGCTACTCGGCTACGTTCGTCCCGCTACCGAGGTTTACTATATAGATCCCAACCCCGTCTCCGTTCCCGAATGGGTCAATGTGATACGCGCAGGTGCCTCCGAAGGAATAAAACATCTGACCCGAATACTGCTTAACGACGAAGAGAAAGCATGACAGCTTTTCAAGAGTATCTGCTATCACCGTGGCTATACTACACGCTCATGACAGTCTACGCATTGTCGATATTGACTGTCATTATCGTCATACTGTCAGAAAATCGCAATCCTGTAAAATCCCTGGCTTGGATGACAGTGCTTCTGGTAGTACCCGGTGTAGGACTTGTACTCTATATATTCTTCGGACGAAACATCCAGCGCAAGCACCTTATTTCCAGACGTAACCTACGCAAACTCCGACGCACAGAAGCTTCATCGCGGCGTCCGGCCGACCTGCGTCGGCTTAGGCTTTCACCTCAGTCTGTGCAGCTCGTCAAGCTCGCCCACTCATTGGCTGGCGCGGTATACCACGAAGGGAACTCCGCTTCGGTGTTCACCGACGCACGTGAGAAAATGGACGCTCTCATCGCCGATATTGACAACGCGCGTGACTACATCAACATCGAGTACTACATCATTGATGATGACAACATCGGACGCCGCTTTCAGAGCGCCCTGATCCAGGCGGCACGGCGCGGAGTGAGAGTACGTGTGATCTACGACCATGTCGGCAGTTTCTCGGCCGGCCGCAAATTCTGGAAAGAACTCAGGCAGGCCGGTGTTGACATTCATCCGTTTTTCCGCGTTGTATTCCCTATATTCGCCACACACATCAATTGGCGCAACCACCGCAAAATTGCCGTCATCGACGGACGAGCAGCCTATATCGGCGGAATGAACATCGCCGACCGCTATCTGGCAGAGACATGGAGGGATCTTCACGTGCGCATCCAGGGGCCTGCCGTTAGAGCACTGCAATACTGTTTCGCTGTAGACTGGACATTCATGGGACAGCCGCTTGTAAACGATCCCATGCCACAGGATCACCCTCAACCGGAAAAACCCATGGGAATGCAACTCATATCCTCAGGGCCAACCGGAAAGTGGCCGAACATAGCAATGGTTTTCCAACGGGCCATAGCCAATGCCAGACGTAGGGTATACATAATGACCCCCTACTTCCTGCCCGACGACTCTCTGCTGCGTGCCTTACAGACGGCTGCACTCGCCAGAGTCGATGTCCGCATCCTGATTCCACGCAACCCTGATTCCGTTGTAATGCGCCATGCCTCGTTCAGCTACATTTCACAATGTCTCAGCGCAGGCATGAAAGTATATCTTTATGAAGGCGGAATGCTGCATTCAAAGGCCCTGATCATCGACTACGACATGACCTCGGTCGGGTCTACCAATTTCGACTTCCGAAGCTTCGAACACAATTTTGAAGCAAACATCATGGTATATTCACAGGAATTCAATGCAAGGATAACCGATGAATTCCGCAACGCATGCAGCTCCGCTACACGCCTTGTGGCTTCCGAATGGCGTCGCAGACCTTTAGGCAACCGCGCCATACAGTCGGTTGTCAGGCTACTGTCTCCAATACTCTGAGCAATGGATCTTGAAGAATATCTGCTCGGTCACACCGATCCCGAGCCTGACCACCTGAAACGCCTGTACCGCGATGCAAACCTGCAGCTTCTATATCCGCGTATGCTGTCAGGACATCTGCAGGGACGGCTGTTGAAAATGCTTACAGAAATGATTGCGCCTAAACGCGCAATCGAGCTTGGCACATTTGCCGGATATTCGGCACTGTGCATTGCCGAGGGGCTGCCCGAAGGTGCCACACTCGACACCGTTGAGATATTCGACGAGCTACAGCCGTTTCTCGAAAATCATCTCTCCAATGCTCCGTTTTCCGACAGGATAAGGCTCCACATAGCCGACGCGATGGAAATAGTCCCGCAGCTTGCCCGACGCGACGGACGCTTCGACATGGCATTCATTGATGCCGACAAACGTCTTTACCCAGACTACTACACAATGCTGCTGCCTCTCATGAATCCCGGCGGATGGATTCTCGCCGACAACACCCTATGGGACGGAAAAGTGCTCGAAATCAGCACCGGACTAAGTGATTCGCGCCACAACCGGCAGGCAACTGCAATCGCCAGATTCAACGATATGGTATCCGCCGACAACAGAGTTGAAAAACTTATATTGCCGTTACGCGACGGCCTGACAATCATCCACATCAAAGACCGTTAATGAACAAGAAACTTCGCATAGTTTTTCTCGGAACGCCCGAGTTTGCAGTCGAAAGCCTCGACCGCATACATTCGGCTGGCTACGACATTGCAGCCGTTGTGACAATGCCCGACAAACCTGCCGGACGCGGACACAGGCTGCTACAGTCTCCGGTAAAACAGTGGGCCGTCGCTCACGACATAAAAGTGCTTCAGCCTGTAAGTCTCAAAGATCCGGAATTTATCGGCGAACTGCAGTCTCTAAATGCCAACCTCTTTGTTGTGATCGCATTCCGTATGCTTCCCGAAGTCGTATGGCGTATGCCTGAGCTTGGCACATTCAACCTCCATGCATCACTGTTGCCGCGCTATCGCGGAGCCGCACCCATAAATCACGCAGTGATGAACGGCGATAAAACCACCGGTGTAACGACATTCTTCCTAAAGCACGAAATCGACACAGGCGACATAATCGCACAGCGAAGCATCGAAATAGATCCTGATGAAAATGCCGGATCCGTCCACGACCGTCTGATGCATCTCGGTGCCGACCTCACTCTTGAGACCCTGCAAAGTATCGTTGACGGCACACTGCACACAATATCTCAGGAACAATTGCTGACTTCCGGAGAAGAACCCACCCCTGCTCCAAAAATTTTCCGCGATACATGCAGGATCGACTGGAACCGTAATGCTGCCGACATCCACAACCACATACGCGGTCTTGCTCCATATCCTGCCGCATGGACACGCATTACATTTCCGGGACTTTGCTCGCCTGTCGAACTGAAAGTGCTTAAAGCAAAACCGGCATCCGGCAAACACCTTTCAACAGGAGAAATCAGTGTCACCGACAGCCGGCTCATAATCGGATGCGCCGATTCATCCGCAATTGAAATCCTGATGCTCAAGCCCGAAGGCAAACGTGCCATGCCGACTGCCGATTTTCTGCGCGGACTGCACCTGCAATAAATCACATTATCAATACTCCTATGGACAGAACCAATCAAGACCACACAGGCTTTGATGAGGCCGTAACTCCCGGTCAGCCAATTGGCGGAAACTTCAACGACCCAGATCCGGTCGAGCTACCCGAAAACGCATTCCGCGAGCTGGGAGCCGACGAAAACTACAGACCTCTTATGCATCCGGCACGGCAGTATCGTGAGGTAACGGCTTATTCCGTCACTCTCGGCATAATCCTTGCAGTCATATTCAGCGCCGCAGCCGCCTACCTCGGCTTGAAAGTCGGTCAGGTATTTGAAGCCGCCATTCCCATCGCCATAATCGCTGTCGGTGTCAGCGGAGCACTCAAGATCAAGAACCCGCTTGGACAGAACGTCATCATACAATCCATCGGCGCATGTTCGGGCGTAATAGTGGCTGGCACGATCTTCACTCTGCCGGCACTCTACATCCTGCAGGCCAAATATCCCGAAATAACCGTGAGCTTTTTCCAGATATTCCTGGCATCATTGCTTGGCGGAATTTTAGGAATACTCTTCTTCATACCTTTCCGCAAATACTTCGTAAAGGATATGCATGGCAAATATCCGTTCCCCGAAGCCACAGCGACAACACAGGTTCTTGCAAGCGGACAAAGCGCATCAGGCAATACTCAGGCAAATACACTCGTTATCGCGTCGCTCATCGGAGGCATTTACGACTATGTTCTCGAAACTTTCGGATTCTGGGCCGGCACACTCAACACCCAGCTCACTTCCTGGGGTGAAGCCATTGCTGAAAAAACACGACTCATATTGTCGGTCAACACAAGCGCGGCTCTGCTTGGACTCGGCTACATAATCGGTGCCCGCTACTCGTTCATCATCTGTGCCGGATCATTTTTCGTCTGGTGGGTGATCATACCACTAATGGGCACCTATGGATCTGCCGAAATAGCAGCTATGGAGCCTCAGGATATTTTCTCCGGCTATGCCCGCATGATCGGTATCGGCGGTATTGCGATGGCTGGAGTCATTGGCATCATAAAATCATGGCCTATCATACGACAGGCTGTAGGACTCGCCGGAAGAGAATTCAAAGGTGATAAGAACAACGGGAAAGCAACCGTCCGCTGGCAGACTGATCTATCCATGAAAACAGTAACATTCTGTCTCGGAATAGCACTCATCGCGGTATTCATCTTCTTCTGGGCAGGTGTAATATCGACATTCTGGCAGGCGGCTGTAGCATGGATAGTAGTCACGGTTATCGCTTTTCTATTCACGACAGTTGCTGCAAATGCCATTGCAATAGTCGGCAACAATCCGGTATCAGGCATGACGCTCATGACGCTTATTATCGCCTCCGCGATATTCGTAATGATCGGCCTGAACGGAACAACAGGCATAGTTGCGTCAATGGTAATCGGCGGCGTTGTCTGCACGGCACTGTCAATGGCCGGAGGATTTGTGACCGATCTGAAGATAGGTTATTGGCTCGGTGCCACACCTCGCAAACAGGAAAGCTGGAAATTCCTCGGAACACTTGTATCGGCGGCGACAGTAGGAGGAGTAATTCTTGTTCTCAACGACGTCTATGGATTCTCCGGTCCAGATGCCCTCGTTGCCCCTCAGGCCAACGCCATGGCCAACGTCATCGAGCCCCTTATGATGGGCGGTGAGACTCCCTGGACACTATATCTCACCGGCATCGTGCTTGCTCTTATTCTCAACTGGCTCGGAGTGCCCGCCCTTGCCTTCTGCCTTGGCATGTTCATTCCTCTGCATCTCAACACACCGCTGCTGATCGGAGGCATAGTAGCCTGGGGTGTTTCCACCCGCTCAAAAGACAAGGCTGTCAACAACGCACGCCGCGACCGGGGCACACTCATAGCATCAGGTCTTATTGCCGGAGGTGCGCTCTTCGGAGTATTTGCAGCGCTTACGCGCTTCTTCGGCTACACTTACGACAACGGCATGGACAATTCCACATTGCAGACTCTTGGCATAGGCGTATACGCCATGCTTATAATCTACCTAATATGGGATTCAATGCGTGCAAAAACCAAATGACCACTCTCCCTTCCGAAACAATAAAGGCCCGTAAAAACGGGCCTTTATTGTTTTAAAATGCCATCACTACTGGTCATAGTGTGACAGGACTATTGGTCTATTCTTCTCTGAATGTCCTTGCCTTCTGGTCTCTGGCAATCGCAAGACGCTTCTCAAGCATTGCACGCTGAAGTGCCAGACGGTGACCCTGAGTCAGAGCATGTCCCATACGATAGGCGGCAGCAATACCTCCTACCTGCCTTGCTGTCAGGTTAACACTCTTGCTCTTGCCGTTCTCTCCGTTAAAGACAAGAGTCATGGGAGTCGAATGATTACGCGCCGCAAACATTCCTATAGAGTCGCAGCGCGCCGCATCGTATGTCACAGTCTCCGACCCCGACAGACGGTAATTCAACTCTCCGTCGTATGGAACCTCTCCACTGCTGACCGACTCGCCTGAAGGAGTTTTCAATGTGATCGAACTGTGATGCAGGTTCCCTGCCCCTATCACCTCCGAAATCATATAGAACTCGCCGTCGGCACTCACTCTGGCCTGTACACCGGTTGTGTTCATAAATTTGTCATTGTTTCCATCCGCGGCTATCCAATACGGCTCGACAAGCTGCTCCGATGAAATCTTCTTCATCAGCGGAAGCACCTCATCATGAGCTTTCTTCATCTCAGCCTGCAATGAGTCATTGGTCGAGATCTCAAGAAGAGTGACCTCCTCTATTATAGCCGGACGCAAATGCATCGCATCACGGCGGACATCCGTCTGTGTCTTGTAGTTATGTTCTATTGAGTCAAGCAATGCGAGTGCCGTCTGGTACGACCGCGACTTCATGTGAGCCTCGGCCTGCTCATATAGATTTCTGGCAGACTTCTCCTCCGCCGATGGCCCGCAGCCTGTCACAAACAGCATTGCCGTCAGTGTCAGACCGGGCAGCACAACCCTACTAACTTCTTTCAACATCCTTTATTCCTTTTACTGTTTTTATTTTCTTTATAAGCGACTGCAGCGTCACGCTATCGGGCACTCCCACTGTAAGCTGCCCCTGAAATATTCCGTCATGTGAGTCAATGGCCATGCTGCGCAATGCCACATTTTTCTCCTTGTTGATGATAGAGGTGATATTAGTCACTATACCTATGTCATCACGTCCGACAATACGCAACGACACACCGAGCAACGATCCAAGCTTGCCTGACCACTTCACGGCGATAACTCTGTAGGGATAACGCTGGCGCAGATGCATCGCGTTGGGGCAATCCCCTCTGTGGATCTTCACGGCTCCGTCGCTTGCCACAAAACCGAACACCTCGTCGCCATAGATAGGATTGCAGCACTTCGACAGTCGGTAACTTATACCACGCACATTATCACCGATCACGAGCACATCATTACCGGTGCTCTGTTCCGGATCGGCCTCCTGATTCTGAAGCATGAATTCTCCGGCAGAAATCTTCTCGGCGGCTTCCTGAGGCGCCGACAGCTCCAGATAACGCTCTATCACAGTCGACGGATCGAGATGGTTGCTCTGTATCTCACTGTAAAATTCAGTGACAGTCTTGAATCCAAGTTTCTTTATCACCTTCATCAGAACTGCCTCTTCCACATCGATCTTACGGTTTTTGAAGCGGCGCGACAGCAATTCCTTGCCGAGTTCCACATCTCTGCCCGCACGTTCGTTCAGTGTCTGACGTATCTTGTTGCGGGCTTTGGAAGTCACGACAATCGACAGCCAGTCCTGTTTCGGAGTCTGCTGTGGCGAGGTCATCACCTCTACAGTGTCGCCGCTACGCAATCGGTAACTCAGCTTCTCATTCTTGCCGTTTACCTTCCCACCGGTACATATACAGCCCAGACGCGAGTGTATGGCAAAAGCGAAATCAAGCAGCGATGCACCGAGGGGCAGCCTGTAAAGATCCCCCTTGGGGGTGAACACAAAAACCTCGTTGTCATAGACATCCATACGCAACTCTCGCATCAGGTCCGACTGTTCCCCGCTGCGCGCTGCCTCCAGTATGTCACGCACGTTGTTCATCCATGCGTCGAGATTGTTCTCGGCCTTAAGCCCCTTGTATTTCCAGTGGGCGGCAAGACCGCGCTCTGCCACCAGATCCATGCGGCGGGTACGTATCTGAACTTCGACCCAGCGGCCACCTGAGCCCATTACGGTGATATGCAGCGACTCATAACCGTTACTTTTCGGAACACTTATCCAGTCCTTCATCCTCGACGGATTGGGCTGATACATGTCTGTGACTATCGAATAGGCAGTCCAGCAGTCCGTCTTCTCACGCTCGGCGGGTGTGTCGATGATTATGCGTATGGCAAAAAGATCATATATCCGGTCAATATCTGTTCCCTGCTTCTTGATCTTATTGTAGATCGAAGCGATACTCTTGGTCCTGCCCTTTATGTCGAATTTCAGTCCCTCCTTTTCAAGACGCTGCTTCACTGGCGCGATAAAATCAGCGATATAGGCATCTCGGGCGACTTTTGTAGCGTTGAGTTTGCGGGCAATCATCGTGTAGGTATCACGCAAAGTGTATTTCAACGCCATGTCCTCAAGTTTCGACTTGATACCGTAAAGACCAAGACGATGAGCCAGAGGAGCATAAAGAAGAGCCGATTCTCTGGCCACCCCTTTTACAAAATCCTCGTCGGGATGATGATTGATTGTCGTCATCAAAGCCAGTCGGTCGACAATCATTATCATGATCACACGCAAATCGCGTGCAAAAGTCAGCAACAGATTGCGGAAATTCTCGGTAAACACGATGTTACCCTTTCCATAAAGCGACGACACACGCGTCAGTCCCTCCACAAGTTCCGCTATATCATTTCCCCATTCCTCACGTATATTCTCTACCGATATCTCTGGCCCGACAACACGGCTCAGCATAGTCGCGACAACCATGTTGCGGTCAGGTGCGACACTGCGGCAGAGTGTGACCGCGGTATCCAGCCCACGCACTACCGGATGCATCCCGTGGCTGTCGCGATCGAGCCAGCCGCCCGACATGGCAGCCTCGACATGACGGCGGAGACGTCCGAAATCTCCAGCTACCGCCACCTCGCGCATAGCCCGGACAAGATCACGGGTATACCCGACAATAGCGATGCGGTCATCCTTTTCTTTTATCAGACTCATAACATACCCGTAGTTGCAAAATACTTCCACAAAGGCGCCGCCATAAGTGCCTGTATAATCTCTCCGCTGCGGAGCAATTCAAGTACATCTTCACGCTTCATAAGATGCACCGATATATCCTCGGCGCCATCCAGATGCTGATTGTCAAGACGTTCAACCCCCAGAGCAAGAAAAGAGTGCGACCAATTGGTCTGAGTCGAAGGATTCGGCGCGAGTCTGGCGATCTTAGTCCATTCGCCGCCACCGAATCCGGTCTCCTCAAGAAGCTCGCGGCGTGCCGCGGATTCAGGATCCTCGTCAGGCTCTATGACACCGGCGCAAAGCTCATAATCACAACGGTCGACACCATGCCTGTATTGCCGTATCATTACCATTTCCCCCTCTTTGGTAATTGCGATCACATTAACCCAGTCAGGATACTCAAGTATGTAGAATTCCGGAGCTTCAAGACCATTGGCAAGCCTTACATGCTCCTGTCTTACGGTAAGCCACGGACGTTTCCACAGATATTTGCTCGACAATACCGTCCATTTTCGGTCGTCATGTCCACCGGCAATTGGCTTTTCACTGTGCAATGAGTCATTCATAATTTTCTGGCTATTGAAACCGACAGTTTGTCGGGATTGAGATAAAGTTCCGCCACTCGGGCTATATCGTTCGCACTAAAATCCAAAGCGTCCTGCGTCCGGTCAAAAAAATCGATTCCCGCGCCTGTCTGTTGCATTGCAAGACAATAATCCAGAGTGGCAAACGGAGAGTCAAGCATTCCGGCCAGACGCATCTGCTGGTTGCGTCTCACTGCGAGCAACTCATGGTCATTCATCCGGTTCTTCCAAAGACCTCGCATTTCATTTGCCGTCTCCTCGATTACCTGATCGATATAAGATTCGTCAGCCTGCGCCTGAATAAACAGATAGGCACCCTGAGGCGACATCCTCACGCTGGCGCCTATACCATAAGTAAGCCCCTTGTCTTCCCTTATATTGGCATTAAGACGGCTCCCGAAATATCCGCCAAGAGCGCTTACTGCCATACGCAGCAGTATATGGTCACGGTGCGACACATCCGGCACCGTCATTCCCATCGCCACAGCCGCCTGCCTGGCATCCTCGATACCAGTGACAATACACGACTTTTCTTCCGCCGAATATTCTGTTTTTACCGTAATATTATTTTTCCCTGTCTCTGCCGCGGCAAGACCTGAGGCAAACTCCGAGACACTGTTCATCACATCATCAGTGACATTTCCCGCAATCCACACAGTTGGCACACAGTCCTTTTTCAACATTTCCCAATAACAACGCACGTCATCGGAACCGGTTGAAAGTATTTCTTCAGGGGTCGACACACGGGACCGACGGTGATTCTTTCCGGTCATGAGCGGACGCAGCTCCCGGTCTGCCACAAATGCCACCTTACATTGATTCTGTCTGGCAGCCTCGGCATGACGTAGCCTCAGCGCGTCAATCCTATCGGTTGGAAACACCGGATCGGCGATAATCTCATGAAGCACGTCAAGCACTGGACGCAACCGGCGGTTAAGCGCATACAGATGCAGCAATGTATATTCCTGTACAGTCTCCGCGGCAAGCCACGCCCCGTTGCTCTCCAGTGCCGAAGAGATCTCCGATGCACTGCGTAGCGACGTGCCTTCACGCAAAGCGGCCGGAGCAATTGAAGCGATCGGCAGACGGTCACAGTCCATCAGACCGGTGGGCCACACGACTGTCACTCGGCTCACAGGCTCCGGACAACGGTTCAGCGACATGATCCTCACTTCACCTCCTCCACAGCCACATACCGTTGTTTCTGTCGGGCGAGGAAATTCCAGATGACCATACTCGGTCACCTCTGGAGCTATTGTGCGGTCTACCTGTTTCATAAAAACAAAAATACTGTTTTTTATCGATTCATTGTGTTCAAATTGGCCATTTACCGCCACATTCACTTGAAAAGTCCTTAAATCTTTTCTATTCTTTTTGAATTTCAGCGAAATGACGTACTTTTGTACTCCGACCGATTCAAGAAAAAAGCATCATTTTTCCAATCATGAAATTCATTCCTTCACTCTGCTTCAGCATCGTTTCCATTGCGCTGGCAGGTGCATGTTCGCAACAGGTGTCGCCTGACATCGACGACCCTACCGTCTACGTAAACACTTTCATTGGCGCAGCCGACAATGGTCACACATATCCGGGTGCCACACGTCCGTTCGGCATGGTTCAGCCAAGTCCTGTCACCGGAGCCGTAGGATGGCGCTACTGCTCGGAATATGTCAACGGAGATTCCATAATATGGGGCTTCACTCAGACACACCTAAGCGGCACAGGGTGCATGGACCTTGGCGACATTCTCGTAATGCCGCTGACCGGAGAACGCATAAGAGAATGGGATGCCTATCGCAGCCTATTCAGCAAAGAGAGCGAGACAGCGACACCGGGTTATTACGCCGTGACACTCTCCGATCCCGGTGTGCGGGCCGAACTCACGGCTACACCGCGCGTCGCCTTCCACCGCTATACTTTCGACAATCCCGACAATGCCGCTGTGCTCATCGACCTTCAGCACGGCCCCGTTTGGAATGAAGCACAGTATCACCGCCAGGTTATTGAGTGTGAAACCGATTGGATCAACGATTCCACGCTGACCGGCCATGTGCTCAACAGCGTGTGGGTGAAGCAGCCATATTGGTTTGCCATACAGTTCAATCATCCGGCTGAGACTGTCGACAGCCTTCCGATGGCCGAAGGCGAGAAGGGACAACGCATCATAGCAGGTTTCGACATTGAAAAAGGCGGCCAGCTACTCATGAAAATAGCGCTATCCACTGTTTCAGTCGATGGAGCGTTGAAAAACATAAACACCGAGCTGCCCGGATGGAACTTCGACACCATTGTCAAAGAAGCCCACGACGAGTGGCGTGACCTGCTCGGACGCGTAGACATGGAAGGCTCCGACGAACAGAAGCAAAATCTCTATACATCACTATATCACGCTTATGTGCAACCAAACCGCATCAGCGATGTCGACGGTCTATACCGCAACGCGGCCGACTCGGTTGTAAAGACTTCCGGCAACGACTTCTATTCCACTTTCTCACTGTGGGACACCTATCGTGCCGCGCATCCTCTCTACACCATACTCAACCCCGAACTTGTCGATCCGTTCGTCAACTCCCTTATCGAGCAAAGCGAGGTTCAGGGCCACATCCCCCTTTGGGCACTCTGGGGTCGTGACGCAAACTGCATGGTAGGCAATCACGGAGTTTCAGTCATAGCCGAAGCCTATCGCAAAGGATTCAAAGGCTTCGATGCCGAGAGAGCTTACGATGCCGTGCGACGCACACAGACAATCCCGCACGGACCAAAATCACCATGGGATATATACCTGAAATACGGATACTTTCCGAGCGATCTCATAAAGGCAGAAAGTGTTTCATCCACACTGGAGACAACCTACGACGATTATGCTGCCGCCGACATGGCGCGTCGGCTCGGTAAAACCGACGATGCCGAAATGTTTGCCGCACGCGCCGATTACTACAAAAACCTTTTTGACACAACAACCCTGTTCATGCGGCCGCGCCTGAGCGACGGTTCATGGAAAGCTCCGTTCAATCCGTCGGCCATCGGACATGCCGAATCTGTCGGAGGAGACTACACCGAAGGAAACGCATGGCAATACACCTGGCATGTACAGCACGACATACCCGGACTTATAAGCCTATTCCCCGACAGAGAGACATTCGCCCAACAGCTCGATTCTCTGTTCACCATAGAACTCGTGACTGACGCGAGCGACGTAACAGGTCTGATTGGCCAGTATGCCCACGGCAATGAACCTTCACACCATGTCGCCTATCTCTACACTCTCGCCGGATATCCCGAGCGAACCCAAGAACTTATCCGCCGTATATTCGACACACAGTATCACCCCTATCCCGAAGGACTTTGCGGAAACGACGATTGCGGGCAGATGTCAGCATGGTACATCTTCTCGGCAATGGGATTTTATCCCGTCGATCCCGTAAGCGGCAACTACATAATCGGCGCCCCACAGATGCCACGCATCACAATCGACACCCCTTCAGGCAATAAGTTCACCGTAATTGCCGAAAACATCTCCGATGAAAACAAATATGTCGAAAGTGTCACTCTCAACGGGCTTCCGATAGATCGAAACTTCATAACCCACGAAGAAATCATATCCGGAGGCGAGCTCCGATTCTCGATGTCACCAAAACCAGCATCCTGGCGATAACACGACAGAACAATATCTTCCGCTAAGTAGAGAGCGCAGATGCGCTCTCTACTTTTCTATACACCGTAACTTCTATCTCTGATTTCACCAAATTACTCCGTTTCATGTATTTTTGACACGATTGGTGACCGCCAACCCGTTTTTTGTGCTTATCTTTGTCAATTGCAAATCTTTGCACATAAAAATTCCCGCAATGCCGACTGATATCTCTGATTCAATAAAATCCAAAAGCCCATTTCGCCGAGGTGCCGACGACGGATTATTCATGGGGCTTTTGCTTGTCGCAGTGTTTTTTACGGGGAGTCTCTCTTTCCGTTATCCTTTGGCAGCCAACATCGCCCCCATACTTATGCTGGCCGGCGTGCCTTTATTGACCTACATGCTCTTGCGAAGGTCATTTGTCCGCGATAACGGGCTCACTCTATTCTCGTCGCTTTGGATGCAAGGCATAGTCACATTTTTCTGCGGCACACTTATTTTGGCCATTTTCATGTATGCCTATATGCGATGGGGCGATCCGTCATTCATGCACGACATGGTATGCCGGATGGCTGATTTTTATGACTCAATGCCGCAGACACCACAGACTCAGGAAGTTTCCAAAATATTACACACCATGATCGACGAAAACATCTATCCATCGGAAATAGATGTCGCCATTGAGTCGATATGGCTTGGTGTATTCTCCGGATCTATTCTCAGTATGCTCGCGGCTCTCATTGTGCGCGCTCGGCGTGTAAGAATAAAGCCTGAAAGCGATGAGCGGCTGTAATCTCAATTTAGAACCCACCAGTACAATGGCAACCGATACAAATTGCCCGGATATATCTGTAGTCATTCCGCTTTACAACGAAGAGGAATCACTACCCGAACTTCATGCATGGATAAAACGTGTCATGGAGCAGAACGGTTACACCTACGAAATTATCTTTGTAAACGACGGGTCTACCGACAGTTCCTGGCAAGTAATCAGGCAGCTTCGCGAAGAAAACCCCGAAGTAGGCGGTATATGCTTCAGACGCAACTATGGAAAGTCGCCGGCTCTGAACACAGGATTCAGCCTTGTACGCGGGAAGGTTGTCATCACAATGGATGCCGACCTGCAGGACAGCCCCGACGAGATACCCGAACTGTACCGCATGATCACGCAGGATGGCTATGACCTTGTTTCCGGATGGAAGAAAAAACGCTACGATCCCCTTTCAAAAACCATACCGACAAAACTCTTCAACGCCACCGCTCGTAAAGTAAGCGGGATTAAAAACCTGCACGACTTCAACTGTGGCCTGAAAGCATATAGGCGCGAAGTAGTCAGACATATCGAAGTCTACGGCGACATGCACCGATACATTCCTTATCTTGCAAAAAACGCCGGATTCAACCATATAGGCGAGAAAGTCGTGATGCATCGCGCACGCAAGTACGGAAAAACAAAATTTGGACTCGACCGGTTTGTCAATGGATATCTCGATCTCGCCACACTTTGGTTCACCAATAAATTCGGCGTAAAGCCTATGCACTTTTTCGGGCTACTCGGATCACTGATGTTCATGCTTGGATTCATCGCGATTGTAATTGTAGGCGCAACCAAACTCTACAACATGTCACATGGGCTGCACTACATTCTGGTAACCGACTCGCCCTATTTCTATATCTCTCTGGTTCTGATGATACTTGGCACACAATTGTTCCTCACCGGGTTCATCGGTGAACTCATAGTGCGCAACGCACCCGGACGAAACCATTACGAGATTTCCGACGAAATAACCCCTGAAGCTGCTCTACTCGACAAAAAATGAAACCTGTAAGCTACGGCCGACTCCGCTTGCTTCCGGCCATCATTGTCGCGTTCATTTCCGCCACCACAGTTATGGTTCAGTCTTGCAACGATATCGGATGCACCGATCTGCGCAGTTCAATACCACTTGCAGGATTTTACTCATCTTCTTCATCGGCCGACAAAACGATATCGGTAGATTCCCTCCTTATCGGAGGCATAGGAGCACCTGACGATTCCCTGCTTGTCGATACACCATCGGTCACATCCTCGCTCTACCTTCCGTTCAGATCACAGAAACCATCTACCTCATTTTTTATAAAATACGTCAGAAAAGCGCTCGACTACCCACAATTTATCGACACTGTCACGTTCAGTTACACGACACAACCCTACTTCGCGTCGGCCGACTGTGGCGCCATGTTCATCTACCGCATAAACTCAATTGACTATACCAGGCACCTCATAGACTCAATAGCAATCACCGACTCCCTCGTCAATAATTTCGACATGGAGCGCATAAAAATATTCTTCCGCACAACCGAAAACGACGACAACGATACACCACAGCAATGAGCCGAACCACAAAGTACATAATAGCCGTTGTCGCCGCTATATTGTTTATAATTCCGGCTTCGGCACAGCGGAGGCGCATAAACCCTATCGAGAATCCGGCAACACGCACACAGCACATAAGCAATAAAGCCAAAGCCGACACTCTCGACCGCACAAACATTGTAGAGAAAACCGACTCTAAAGGCAACATAATTCTCATCGACACTGTAACTGGAAAAGAAGTCGTCGACTCTACTAAAATACCCACCATTCCGCCAATGATCTATCCTCTTGTCAATTCCGCTTCTGTCAGCGTCAACCTGTGGGATCCGATCATGCGTGTTTTCGGACAGAAATACGGTCTTGTCGAATTTAGCGGAGAGTTCAACATGCACAATCGCTATATTCCGGTATTGGATATTGGATTTGGAAAAGCCGACAACACCCCTGATGGCAACAACTATCACTACCGTTCACCGTTGGCACCCTATTTCCGAATAGGCATAAACTATAACTTCCTGTACAATTCATCACCCGACTACATGGCGATGGCCGGCCTACGGTATGGCTTCTCACCGTTCTCTTTTTCAGTAAACGGCACAGATACCAATTCACCCTACTGGCAGGAAAGCGACATTCTGCAGATACCGTCACAAAACGTCACCGTCGGGTACTTTGCGATACTGTTTAATCTGCGCGTACGCATCAGCGGGCCTATATATCTCGGATGGTCGTTCAGCTATCATTCAATACTTCATGAAAGCAAGACCCCTTATGGAAAACCGTGGTACATTCCGGGATACGGCACACGCAAAAGTCCTATAAGCGGAGCATTCTCTGTCACCTACACACTCGATCTTTCAGGACGGAAAAAGAAACACGACAGACATCTCCCCGGCACAGAACCCGTCTTGCCGCAGATTCCTCCTAACGGCACCGGAATAGAGACTCAATCTGAAACACAAATACAAAACTGATAAAACTTTATACCGCTATGGAAATAATCGGACTTTGCAGCGACCATGCCGGATATGAGATGAAAAAAATCATTGAAGGCTATCTGGAAGCAAAAGGCATAAAATGTCACGACTACGGCACGTGTTCAACCGAATCATGCGACTACCCTGACTTCGCCCATCCTTGCGCCGAAGCTGTTGAAAACGGCACACACCGACGCGCTATTGCTCTGTGCGGAAGCGGAAACGGCATTGCCATGACACTCAACAAGCATCAGGGCATACGTGCCGCAATATGCTGGAAAGAAGAGTTGGCAGCACTTGCCCGTCAGCACAATGACGCGAATGTACTCGTGCTTCCCGCACGTTTCATCGATTCGGTCGACGCCCTGAAAATAGTCGATGCATTCATGTCAACCGACTTTGAAGGAGGTCGCCACATCAGACGTGTGGAGAAAATTCCAGTACATTGACACATTTATTCTTACCGAAATATATTCCAATCATCCATCCAATGCGCTACGTTTTGACACTTACCGCAGCAGCGTCTCTGGCAATGGCCTCTTGCAGTCATTCCAACCGTCAGAATCCCCTTGTAGCCGAATCATTCGGCACACAATATGAAATACCTCCTTTCGAGCAGATAACCTACGACGACTACATTCCGGCCGTCGAGCTTGGCATATCCCGGCAGCTCGAAGCAATCGACGCGATAGTAAACAACCCCGAGGCTCCCACTTTTGAGAACACAGTGCTTGCTCTCGACAATTCAAGCGACCTTCTCACCCGCACATCTCTTATATTCAGCGCTATCGACGAGGCCGACAACACTCCGGAGATGATGGAGCTTGCCGATAAGATATATCCCATGCTGTCGGCTCACTCCGATGCGATTTACATGAATGACGCTCTGTTCAGCCGTGTAAAAAACATCTATGACCAGATAAACGACAGCACCATTCAGCTCGGAATCCCCGAAAAACGAATGGTCATAGACCTGTACCGCACATTTGCCCGTAACGGAGCGCTTCTCAACGAAGCTGACAAACAGAAACTCAAGGATATAAACCTGCGCCTTACCGACCTCTACAATACTTTCAACAAGAACCTCCTTACCGCCAACAACGCTTTTGAAATTGTTGTCGACGACAAGGCACGCCTTTCCGGACTCCCCGCTTCAAGCATCGCGGTAGCAGCTGAAGAGGCAGCCGATCGCGGATACGGCGAAGGCAAATGGGTATTCACACTGCACGCACCCAGCCGTCTCCCTCTGCTTCAATATGCCGATGACCGCGAGCTTCGCGAGCAGATGTACAAAGGCTACACAACACAGGCTTCATCCGGCAACACCGACAACCGGCCTGTCATAAACGAAATTCTGAAAGCTCGCTCACAGAAAGCAAAACTCCTCGGATTTCCCGACTATGCAGCCTATATGACCGACAACGTTATGGCGAAGACACCCGAAGCTGCCGAAAATCTGCTTATGCAGCTTTGGACTCCGGCCATTAAGAGAGTCAGCGAAGAAGTTGCAGAAATGCAGGCTATTGTAGACCGCGACGGAGGAAACTTCAAGATCGAGCCATGGGATTATTACTACTACGCCGAGAAAGTCCGTCAGGACAAATATGCTTTCTCGGAAGATGCCACACGCCCCTATTTCCATGTTGATTCCGTACGCAACGGTATTTTCCTGCTTGCCAATAAGCTATACGGCGTGACTGCGACAGAGCTTCCCGACGCTCCAAAATACCATCCCGACGTTAAAGTCTACGATCTGCGTGACGCCGACGGATCTCACATTGCCGTCTTTTTCACCGACTACTTCACACGCGCTTCAAAGCGCCAGGGCGCATGGATGTCCAACTTCGCACTGTCCTATACCGATGAAAACGGCAATTCCATACGGCCCATTGTCTACAATGTCGGCAACTTCTCCAAACCCACTGCCGACCAGCCGTCACTTCTCACTCTTGAGGAAGTGCAGACCATGTTCCACGAGTTTGGACACGGCCTTCACGGTATGCTGACAAACGCTCGTTACAAAGGACAGAGTGGCACATCTGTTGACCGCGACTTTGTGGAACTTCCGTCTCAGATACATGAGCACTGGGCATTCGAGCGCGAGTTCCTTCCCCTATATGCGCATCATTACCAGACCGGTGAAGTAATCCCTGACAGCATCGTAAGCAAAATGGAGGCAGCTTCGGCACACCGCGCAGGCTTCGATATGGCAGAGCGTGTGGGAGCAGCACTTCTCGACCTTGCCTACGGCCACGTAAACCCCTCCGAAGGAGAGACCATCGATATAGAAGCCTTTGAGAAAGAAGTAGGCAAACGTCTCAACCTCCCCTCCGAACTCACCTACCGCTACCGTTCACCCTACTTCAAACACATATTCGGCAGCGACGGATATGCATCAGGCTACTACACCTACATGTGGGCGGAAGTGCTCGATTGCGACGGCTACGAACTCTTCAAGGAAAAAGGTATCTTTGATCCCGAGACTGCTGCATCATTCCGTCGGAATGTGCTCGAACCCGGAGGCAGCGAAGACCCCATGACCCTCTATGTACGCTTCCGTGGACATGAGCCGCAGGTTGGTGCCGTACTGCGCAAATATGGTCTTAACTGATTGCATAAAAAACTTGACCGAACAATGAAATATAGCCATATCATTATGACGGCTGCGATCCTGCCTTTTGCAGTAGCATGCGGAGGCAACAGCTCCGACACCGGAGACAATGCCGATGCTCCGATGATCGATAAACCTGACTTTAAGGCGACATCTCGCGTATTCACCATCGAAGCGCTTGAGTCTCTTGGAAAACTGAGCTCTCCCACGCTCTCGCCCGATGGACAGACCCTCCTATACAGCCTCGCCTATGAAAGTGTTGAACAGAATAGATCCAACGCTTGTCTCTACACAATCCCGACGACAGGCGGCGAAGCCACACGCATAACATCCACACCTAAAAGCGAGAGCAATGCCGTGTGGATCGATGGCGGCAAACGCATCGCATTTCTATCGGCAGAGACCGGAAAAGGACAGGTCTGGGTCATGAACGCTGACGGCAGCTCAAGAAAGCAGATTACCGACATTGAGGCTGGAGTCGATGGATTCCGCATCTCACCCGACCAGAAGCGCATTGTCATGATCTCTCCGGTTAAATACGCCCGTACTGCACAGGACGTCTACCCCGACCTTCCAAAAGCATCCGGACGCATCATCGACGACCTGATGTACAAGCATTGGGACGAATGGGTAACCGAAATCCCCCATCCCTTCATCGCCGACATCGACCTTGAAAAAGGCACTTGCTCCGAAGCCTCCGACATCATGGCCGATGAGCCATTTGAAGCTCCGGTAAAACCATTCGGAGGAATAGAAAGCATAACCTGGACCCCCGATTCAAAAGGCATAATCTACGTATCAAAGAAGCTGAAAGGACAGGATTACGCACTTTCTACAAATACCAATCTATACCATTTCGATATTGAGTCGAAATCCACAAAGTGCCTAACTGAAGACAACAAAGGATACGATACCAATCCTGTATATTCTCCCGACGGTACAAAACTTGCATGGCTGAGCATGGAGCACGACGGATATGAAAGCGACAAGAACCGCATCTTCATCCTCGACACTGCCACCGGCCAGAAAACAGACCTAACAGCTGACTGGGATTATACTGTCGACGATATTCGCTGGGCACCCGACAGCAAGTCAATCTACTTCCTTGCCTATAAAGGAGGTGTAAAGCCGATATTCAACATCACGCTTGACACAAAGCTTGTGACAACTGTAGCTGAAGGTCTATGCGACTACGAAAGCATTGTACCGCTGACTGACGGCTCTGTCCTCTCGCTGGCACACTCGATGATAGCGCCCAACGACCTATACCGTATCGCTCCCGACGGTACATCGACCCGCTTGACCGAGATCAACGCCGACGTGCTGAACCAGGTCGACATGCCGACTGTAGAGAAGCGCATGATACCGACTACCGACGGCAAACTCATGACAACCTGGGTGGTATATCCTCCAAATTTTGATCCTGCAAAGAAATATCCCGCAATCCTCTACTGCCAGGGAGGTCCACAGTCCGCTGTAAGCCAGTTCTGGAGCAACCGCTGGAATCTCTCGCTCATGGCCTCGCAAGGCTATATCGTAATTGCGCCCAACCGTCGCGGCCTTCCAGGATTCGGCACCGAATGGAACGCACAGATATCAGGCGACTACGGCGGTCAGAACATGCGTGACTACCTCAGCGCAGTCGACGACATGAAGAAAGAATCATATATTGATGGCGACCACATCGGTGCCGTTGGCGCCTCCTATGGTGGATTTTCCGTATACTGGCTTGCCGGACATCACGACAACCGCTTTGCCTGCCTTATCGCCCATGCCGGTATTTTCAACCTCGAGGCACAATACCTTGAGACCGAAGAACTCTTCTTTGCCAACTGGGATCTTGGCGGCCCGTTCTGGGCAAAAGATAATGCGACAGCACAACGCACATTTGCCACATCGCCACATCGCTTTGTCGACAAGTGGACAGCTCCGATTCTCATCACACACGGAGAATACGATTACCGCATCCTTTCGTCACAAGGCGAGATGGCATTCAATGCGGCACGTCTGCGTGGCATTCCTGCCGAAATGCTCATTTTTCCCGACGAAAATCACTGGATCCTAAAACCACAGAACTCCGTAATGTGGCAGCGCGTATTCTTCCGCTGGCTTGACCGCTGGCTGAAATCCGAAGCGAAATAACCGATCCTGCAACACATAAATAAGACGAAGCCTGGAATTCCCCAGGCTTCGTCTTATTTATGACACCAATCTCACCGCTATCCGGACACCTGCAATGTGGCCCGAACTAACGGTAGAAACATATGCATTGTTTACATAATATCAGGCTTTGACATCAGGTACTGGAGCTTCAAGAATTTCAGCAGGAGTCAGAATCTCAAGCGCGCATGCCCCTTTACGTGTACCCGTAAGGTAAGCAATACGGTCGGTATAAGCCACATGGTCATCTTCTACAATCTGCCTTACCGCCTCAATAGAATGTCCGGGTACAAAATCATCGGTTCTCGAATCCAGATATGCAGCAACGCCATAGCTTAGTGCAAGCCATCTCTGCACACTGGTATTATGACAAATGGCAAACGTAGGTATACTCCCACGGAAAGATGCGATAAAGCGGGCCGAAACTCCTCTGTAGGCATCAGTGAATATCGCCTTTGTACCCACCTTGTTTTCCGACATGACAGCTTCATGGGCAAGAAATGAAGTAATATCAGCATCCAGCAAAGGTGGAACATCCATCTTGTGCTTCAACCCCTTTTCCACCTCTTTGGCAACACTCGTCATAATTCCCACTGCCTCGAGCGGATACTTGCCATAAGCAGTTTCACCCGACAACATCATAGCGTCAACTCTCTGATAAACAGCATTGGCGACATCCGAAATCTCTGCACGGGTAGGACGCAGATGATCAATCATAGTGTGAAGCATCTGCGTAGCCACAATAACAGGTTTATGGGCAGTGATACACTTGTGTATAAGCATTGACTGGATACCCGGCAGACGCTCGGCAGAAACCTCTATGCCAAGATCGCCACGGGCAACCATTATACCGTAAGAGACTTCAAGTATCTCATCGATATTATCTATACCTTCCTGATTTTCAATCTTAGAGATAATCTTGGCATCAGAACCGAGAGAATCAAGTATTCCCTGGACTTCCATGACATCAGCCGCCGATCTGACAAATGAATGTGCAATAAAATCAACGCCAAGCTCCACACCATAACCGATATTTATCCTGTCACGCTCTGTAACGGCCGACAGATCCACTGTCACGCCTGGAAGATTCACACTCTTGCGGGCTCCCAGCATTCCATCGTTGGCTGCACGCGCCAGAATATTCACACCATCAGCTTCAATTATCTCAAATTCCAGCTCCCCGTCATCAATAAGTATGCAGTCGCCTTTCTTGAGCACCTTGGCAATATCCCGGTAGCTCAGGAAAATCTCCGACTGCGACGTGATCCCGTCGGGATTTCCGCTCACCTTAACAACATCTCCGGTCTTGATCTCCAGTGCTTCACCGTCGACAGTAGATGTCGTACGTATTTCAGGCCCCTTGGTGTCCATCATGATCGCCAAGGAGGGGTTAGCCATACGGGTATTATGAACAATCTTTTTGAACCCCTCGTAACTTAGATGCGCCGAGTTCATTCTCACGACATTGACACCTGCATTCGAAAGAGATTTTATAAAATCTATCTCGCAGCGTTTGTCGGAAACAGTAGCTATGATTTTGGTAAATTTCTGCATAAACTATTTTATACTGCCTATATTATGACAAAAGGCCGTAAGTCTATAACTTACAGCCTCCTATATGCGGAAAGACAGGGATTCGAACCCTGGGTGCCCGCAAAGGCACAACGGTTTTCGAGACCGCCCCGATCGACCACTCCGGCATCTTTCCATGGGTGATTGCGACTGCAAATTTACAATTTATTTTTATAATCGCTCATATCTTTTATCGAATTTTTGTCATTTTTTATCTATGACCACATAACATTCTACACACAAATACTTTATCACTTCAGAAAGACAAAATAAACAGCTGCTATCAGGCAGCCGAATGCCACAAAATGATTCCAGTGCAATTGCTCTCCGCGAAAAAAGACAACAGAAAAGATCGTGAATATCAAAAGCGTGATAACTTCCTGTATTACCTTTAATTGCATCAATATAAACGCACCGCCGTTACCTTGATAGCCCATACGGTTAGCCGGCACTTGGCAGCTGTACTCGGCAAAAGCTATACCCCATGAGATGAGTATGACCACTATAAGCGGGGTATTGGTAGTTATAAGTTTTAGCTGCTGGAGTTTCAGATGACCGTACCATGCAAATGTCATGAATATATTTGACACGACAAGCAGCAGGATCGTATACCATGCATTCATTTTGCAGATCACTTTATATCACGAAGTTTATAAGTCTCATTGCGCAGATACTTACCCAACTCTTCTGGCGTCGTTCCATGGGCAAGCTGATCTTCGACACTTATGACATCACCGACCGAAATATGCATCTCTTTACCGGTCATACGGAAAACCTCTGCCGGCAGACGGAGCGAACGGGCCTGCCAGCACGCATGTCCGAGAAAATCAAACCACCATGAATTACGGTTGTGAAAATATATCGGCACAACAGGCACTTTGGCCTTCTTTATGATCGACAGAATGGACGGTTGCCAGGGACGGTCATGAAGTTTACCGTGACAGTCGGTCTTGCTTATAGCTCCTGCCGGAAAGAAACCGACCGGTTCCCCGTCTTTAAGTTGGCGGAGCGCCTGACGGATACCATTTATCGAAACCTGACGCTTGTATGGATCATCACTGGCAAGAGCGTCGACTGCAATAAAATTAGGACGCATGGCTGTGATCTGATTCAGAATCATGTTCACCATAACCTTGTATTCCGGGCGTCGCGACGAGATAAGATAAATAAGCGCGATACCATCGAGAGCACCAAGCGGATGATTGCTAACGGTAATAAATGCTCCTTGAGGCAAATTATCGAGCTGCTCCTCATTATCAATACGCAACTTGATTTTGAACCCGTCCAGAAGTAGACGTTTTGCAAACTCCGGCCCCGGAGTGTCACAGAATCTACGATGAATATCGTTTACCTTGTCGATACTGAGGAATCTAAGAAAAAAATTCACAAGTTTCTCATGACCATCAAGTTTAGGAACAAGCCTTTTTATGTCATCGTAATTGAGCACGTCTGGACGCACTCCACTGTTGGTTTCACTCATCAGACCTATATTTATTTTCGACAAAATTACTAACAAAAAATGACCCATGAGCTATTTTCAACTATAATGTTCTATAACATATTTGACATCCCATGTAAAAGATTATCTTTGCGTAGTATACAATTTGCTAATAAAATCGTTTCATACATGAGAAAAATATTAACCTCAATTATGTTGGCGTTGGCATCAGTGGGTGCCGTATGGGCATCAGAGCCATTCAACGGCCTTCTGCTTGACCTTGACGGAAAACCTGTAAAGGGAGCCAAAATATACGTGCACAACCCCAAACAATATGCTAAATCCGACAAACATGGTAAATTCGGTCTGACAGACGTAAAACCGACCGACACAATCCATGTGATAGTAAAGAAAAAAGTCTACGCCGTACCGGTAAACGGCAGCAAAGGTATGCGCATATCAGTAGGTGAGATAACTGCAAAAGGTATCGAAGATCAGGAGCTGGTTAGTGCAGGCATCGGTTATGTAAAAAAAAGAGAGTATCTCGGACCGCGCAGCGGTGTGACGGGCGAAGAACTTGCCGCAACCGGCGAGTCGGATCTCATCATGGCAATGCGTGGCAAAATTCCCGGACTGCTTGTCCTGCCTGACGGATCTGTCTCCATACGTGGCAGCGCTTCGTTCAATGCCAACACTCCTCCACTGTGGATTGTCGATGGTTCCCAGTCCACAACACCACCCTCACTTACTGTAATGGAAGTCGAGAAAGTTGAAGTAATCAAGGACGGTGCGGGATATGGCACACGCGGAGCCAATGGTGTGATTATCGTAACCCTGAAAGGCTCAAAATAAGAAAGCTCTGCAAATTCCATTACCAATCCTCTACATCATCATTGACAAGCACCCCAAAAGTTTTATTTTTGACTTTTGGGGTGCTGTTTCCAAATGACATCCGACAATCAAAACATCACATCAATGAGGTCAATATCCTTCTTTTTCACAATCCTGATGATATCTTTCACTGCCTATGCCGATCAGAAACTTTCAGGCCGTGCCATAGGATCACCAGCATGGGATTATGATCTGAACGCAGTGGTGAGCGGAGGTCAGTCAAGAGCGTTTGACAACAATCCAAATACATATTTTGCATCTGAAGAGAGATCCTACGGATGGGTAGGACTTGATCTCGGACAACCCTATGTAATTACAAAAGTCGGATGGAAACCTCGTAATCACAGCGTCGGACCGGCACGCGTCAGGCTGGGTGTCTTCCAAGGTGCAAACAAAGCCGATTTTACCGATGCGATTCCTATATACCTCATTACCGAGTCAGGCACTATCGGTGTGATGGACTACGCCGACGTTAAATGCACTCGCGGGTTCCGCTACGTCCGCTATGTCGGCCCATCCGATTGCCGCTGCAACATTGCCGACCTTGAGTTCCATGGCCATGCCGGCGTTGGCGATGACTCGTTTCTATGGCAACCAACAAAGTTACCGACTGTATGTATAAACACACTTGATTCCAGAGAGCCTTTCGATAAAGAGACCGAAATAGCCGGAAGCGTAGTTATTATCGACAACAACAGGATCGATACCGACAAGACAATGACCGTCAGAGAGCGAGGCAATGCAAGCCGGGGGTTCCCCAAAAAACCATGGCGTATAAAATTTGACAAAAAAACAACAGTACTTGATTCTCCCGCCGAAGGGAGAAAATGGTCACTGGTCAACAATTATGGTGATAAATCACTGATGAGAAACATTATTGCCTTTGAAATTGCTCGGAGAGTCGGCATGGCCTATGTTCCATTCTGTAAACCTGTCGACGTGTTTCTCAATGGAGAGTTCAAAGGATGTTACCAGCTTTGCGACAAAATCGACATACGCCCCGGACGTGTGGATATCACGGAAATGAATGCCCTCGAAACAACAGGCGATCCACTCACCGGCGGATATCTCATGGAAATAGACTCCTATGCATCTGGCGCTCAACTCGAATGGTTCACAAGCAATAAAGGTATTCCTGTCACCATCCATTCACCCGACATGGGCATCTATCTGCAATACCGGTATATTTCCAGTTACTTCAACGACTTCGAGAAACGCATCTACAGCACATCATTCACAAGTCCCGTATCTGGATACCGCTCGGTATTCGACATAGAGTCATTCCTGCAACACTTCATTGTAAATGAACTGGCCGGAAATCCCGACATCTATTGGAGTACCTACATATACAAACAGCGTCTTGATCCTCTGTTATACACAGGCCCCGTGTGGGATTTTGACCTGGCATTCGACAACGACAAACGCGTCTACTCGATCAACAACATGAACACATTTCTATATCAGGGAAATATTCTGGCTGCCGGAACAATGCCCAATCTGGCCAAGCGGATTCTTGTTGATGACCGCCAGACAAGAAAAGATCTTAGCCAGATGTGGTCGAGATTGCGCAACGGAGGAAAGATCACAGCCGAGTCACTAAACGGGTTTGTTGACCGCATGGCAGAGACAATCGGACCGTCAGCTCAACTTAATTTCGCCCGATGGCCTATACTAAACACTTTAGTGCATGAGAATCCGCGCACACCGGGCTCCTATGAGAATGAAATCACATTTATAAAAAACTACATAACACGACGAGTCGAAAAACTCGATGGAGCTTCATTCATGAATCTGGATCCGACTGTATCATCTATCGGAGATATCACCGCCGATGTCGATGCATCCGGAATATCTGTGAATGGCCGCTGTATAAGCATTGAAGGGACAACGCCATTCCGGGTTGTGTCGGCTGCAGGAGTCACTGTTTACAACGGCACCGGCTCTACTCCTGAACTTTCTCCCGGCATCTACATCGTGACACGCAGCGCAGAACCCGCAGTCCGCATACTTGTAAGGTAAACCCTACGTCAAAAAAAACAAAAATCCGTGGATACTGAATAAAACTTCAGAAATCCACGGATTTTATCTTATTCTGTATTTATCAGATACGCTTTTTTATCTCGGCTGTCTGCTGCTCATAACCCGGCTTCTCCAGGAGAGCGAACATATTGCGCTTATAAGCCTCCACTCCAGGCTGATTGAATGGATTGATACAGAGAATATACCCACTGATACCACATGCACGTTCAAAGAAATAGATCAGCTCGCCAAGGTGCTTTTCGTTAATCGAAGGAATCGTGATACGGATGTTAGGTACACCTCCGTCGACATGCGCTATACGTGTACCAAGCTCTGCCATTTTGTTCACTTCATCAACTCTCTTGCCGGCGATATAGTTGAGACCGTCAAGATTATCTTTGTCACTTGGGATTACCACCGTGTTGTCAGAGCATTCTACTGAAAGCACAGTCTCGAAGATTGTACGCTCCCCCTCCTGAATCCACTGACCCATAGAGTGAAGATCTGTTGAAAAATCTACAGCAGTCGGGAAAATACCTTTGCCGTCCTTACCCTCGCTCTCTCCGTAAAGCTGCTTCCACCATTCGGCAAAATAATGGAGTCGGGGATTATAGTTCACAAGGATCTCGATCTTCTTTCCGGCATTGTAGAGAGCATTGCGGGTCATGGCATAAGTCTGCGCGATATTGTCGGCACCCGGCTTCATCGTAGTCATCTCCATTGCGCGGGCACCCTCGACAAGAGCCTTGATATCGAAACCGGCAACAGCGATCGGAAGAAGTCCTACAGGTGTAAGCACCGAAAAACGTCCGCCTACATTATCCGGAATGATGTAAGTCTTCCAGCCTTCTGTATCTGCCATTTTTCGCAATGCGCCTTTCGATGCGTCGGTGACAGCTACGATACGCTTGGAAGCTTCTGCTTTGCCGAGCTTTTTCTCAAGATTCTCACGGAAAAGACGGAAAGCGATAGCCGGCTCTGTAGTCGTGCCGCTTTTGGAAATCACTATGATACCGTAAGTTTTATCCTTCAGGAAGTTGAGAAGCTGACTCAGATAGTCCTCGCCGATATTTTGACCGGCAAACACAACCTTGTGAGATGTGGCAAAAGCATCTGAAAGAGCTTCATTCACAGCTTTTGCACCGAGGAAACTGCCTCCGATACCCACAGCCACAACTACATCGCAATTGTCGGAAAGATTTTTTGCGGTGTTGTTGATGTCTTCGATTTCTGCATCGGTGATCGAGGAAGGCAAATGTGCCCATCCAAGGAAATCCGAGCCTTCGCCTGTTGCGTTTTCAATCTGATAGATAGCATCTGTTGCAACCTTGTCATAGGCGCTGATCTGCTCAGGAGTGACTACCCCGGCAAGATTCTTGTTTTCGAGTTTAATGCTGTTCATATATTGTGAATCGTATTGACTTTATAACCATTAGTATGTCACAAAGGTTTCAGCTAAATAAGCATTTACCTTTCTTTGACACACAACTGATTTTATTAACCGAAGCTTATGATCGTACCGAAATCATCCTGATCGTCAGAAACCACCTTTGGGGCATTTTTCTGAGAAGCACGTGTCGATGCCGCCGGAGCGTAAGATACAAAACCGCTATCCGCGTCAGGATCATAGGTCGGTTTTCCCTTACGTATCGCCTCGGCATGGATCTGGTCGCGATTAAATGCCGGTGTATTCTCCAGAAGTTCCAGCACCATGTCGTCATCCATTTGTTCAGGGGTGAGTATCACAAAATTCTGTGCATCACGGTGCTGACGCAGTTCCGCTATTTTGGTAGAGCCGTAAGCGTCGCTCAGACGCCGTATATCATCATCCGACAATCCGTACTTATTGTTTTCTTCATCATTGGCAGGACCACCGACCTCGAGATTCTGAATACTCTCCGGTGCATATTCTCCCTCTTTGACGAGCTTGGAACGAAATCCGGCCGCCAGGATCGAGACCTTTACCTTTTCACCCAGACTTTCGTCAAACGACACGCCATAGATGACGTCGAGGCCACGTATTTCCTTGGTGAAAGCCTTGAAATCGTTGATTTCGCTCATCTTCACCGGATTCTCGGACTTGGGATTATAGTAGAGATTGAAAAGTATGCGCTTTGAAGTATATACATCGCGATCACGCAGCAGCGGAGAGTGAAGAGCGTCCTGTATAGCCGCACGCACGCGTCCCTCCCCTTCGGCATAACCGGTGGAAATTATAGCGGCACCTCCGTTGCTAAGAGTAGTCGACACGTCATTGAAGTCAAGATTCATGTAACCATCCGAAGTAATAAGCTCCGCTATCGAACTGGCTGCATTCGTAAGCGTGTCGTCAGCTTTGGCAAAAGCATTCAGGAGATCAAGATCTCCATATTCTTCAGCCAGAATCTCGTTATGTATTATCAGAAGTGCGTCGACATATTTTCCGATCTCGTCGGCACCTTTCAGAGCCTTCAGGATCTTTGTCTCCCCCTCGAAAAGGAATGGTATTGTGATGATGCCTATAGTCAGGAGTCCGCGCTCTCGGGCTACACGCGCCACTACCGGAGATGCTCCGGTACCAGTGCCCCCTCCCATACCGGCAGTGATGAACACCATTCGAGTGTCATCATCAAAAAGTTTGTTGATCTCAGCGACACTTTCCTCTGCGGCATCACGCGCTACATTAGGAACATTGCCTGCGCCCATGCCTTTGGTCGTCTGAGGACCGAGAAGCAGGCGGGTCGGCACAGGCGACTGATTGAGCTGCTGACGGTCGGTATTTGCAAGCGCATAGCTCACATGTGCTATTCCCTTCTTGTACATGTGGGAGACAGCATTACATCCGCCGCCGCCTACACCGATCACTTTTATGATGATTTTTTCAGCCGGTCTTTCGGCCGGATCTGAAAAGTTATGTTCCTGCTCGAGTTCTTCTATAGTCATTGTAGGTAGGAGAAAGTGGGATAGATTGAGGGATAGGATTATATGATCGTGTAACGTGCGGATACCGGAAATCAGTTTTCCTGTTCGTCGTCATCCTCGCTTTCCGAGATTATGTTGACGAGTTTATCTTTAAGCGATGTCAGGAAATTTGGCTTCTTATTACCTCGACGAGATCTGCGGTCATCGTATGACTCCTCGTAAGATTCATCTTCATCAGGATCATCTGTCTCGGCACGGTTAAACTGATTCCAGCTTGGCACCCTCACCTGATCAGCCTCATCACGCATATTGGCACGTGGATCCGGCCTGCGATAAGCACTCTGTTGCGTATGTTGCGGTTGTGATTGCGTGGTCTGTGATTGCGGTTGTATCTGCTCCGCATCCTGACGATAGGGCTGCGATGCCGGCTGCTGCATCCCGCCTTGCTGGTAATATCCGGGCTGAGACAGTGGCTGTAGTTGTGGCTTATTGTCAGTAAGGCATTCTGCCGAATTACCCATACGCTGGGCAGTGGTAATAACCGAAATAACATCAACCATCTGTCCGGCAAAGATCGAAGGATCACTGAACCGCACAAGACCGGCAGGAGCTGCATCACGCACCTTCATTCCGCTGTCGCGGTGTAAAAGTTCCTTTATACCGCGCAGCATCGAGGTGCCGCCTGTTATTATAAAGCCTGCCGGAAGATCCTCCGGGCGTATGCGGGCGTAGTTGAACTGCTGGATTACATTGGCCACTATCTCACTGGCCCGGGCCTGTACATAATTGTTGATTGTTGTCGTATCAAGTCCGTCGAGGCTGCGCGGTGCCTGATTGTCGGACTCCCCTGCAAATGCAGTTCCCTGGAAAAGTTTGATCTCCTCCGCACGGTCTTCTGTAAGGCTTAGAGCCGTTGCAAGGTCCCTTGTTATAGCACGGCCGCCAATCGGTATTGTGACCAGATAGCGAAGAGAGCGGTCCTTGTATATGGACACTGTAGTTGTCTCGGCGCCAAAATCGACAAGAACACATCCGAGCGAGCGCTCATCGGTAGTGAGAACTGTATCGGCCTGAGCGAGAGGGCGCACCACATTACCCATGATCTTCAGCCCGGCACGGTCAAAAGCCCTTTTGATATTTTTCTTGGAGTCCTTGTTGGCAACCACAAGAGAGAAACGTCCTTTTAGCTCTGTGCCGAACATTCCCACCGGATTACGCTGCCACCGCCCGTCGACACAAAACGCGCCAGGCGCCACTGACAGTATCTCTTTTTCTGTGATACCGCATGCCTTGGCTTGCTCCATGAGACTTTTGACTATTTCCCGTGTGATTTCAGTCTCTTCACCCAGCACACGGCTTGTCTCTACCGGATAAGAAGAGAGCGAGCGGCCGCCAAGCGAAACAAATGCTCCGGCGATTTTGAGAGGTGAGACCGTGGCGTGATTTTCAAGTTTGCGCTTCATTTCAAGGATACGGTTGCCCGTTTCCTCGACATTGAGCACACATCCGTAGCGGACACATCCGACGAGCGGTGCTTCCTCGACGGCCACTATATTGATGTTCCCCGATTCTTCGACGATGCCGACGGCACCTCTGATATGGGAACTTCCTATCTCAAATGCTACAATATGTAGAGGCATGCAGGATTGTGGTGGGTTATATTGGGGTAGTGTGTAATTCTCGTTGCAACGTAGAGTGACTGTTCATTGCTTTTTCTTGACAACGGCCGGTGTATTGTCTGCTGAGCCGGCTGCTGTGGTAAGCATATTGTCGAGTGTTTCTTCTTCCGGATCGATCAACTCTTTGGCAGCTATCTGCGGCATGTCTCGCTTCTTGGCTCTGGTAGCCACAACCTGTCCGGAGTACTTCACCGAAATCGTATCGTAATAAAGCCATCCTTTCACCGGAAGCACCTTGCGGTACATGGTAAGCAGACGGGCAAATTTATCGCTGGTGTTATTGTCTCGCGGATCACCGAGATTCACCACATGCCCGCGTATTGCAGGAATGAGAATGACATCACCGGCCGATGTAACCTTGAGCGACGTGGTGAGACTGTTCAGCAGAGAGTCGGAAGCAACATAATGCATGAGCGGCAGAAGATCCACTGTTGCGATCTTCCCGTTTCGGTCAATATCACCGGTGACGACCGGCACATCTACATGATAACGCGCATCTGCCGTAAGACGTTTACCGGCGCGGTTAATATAATACGAAGTTCCATCCGACGAAAACACGCGGGCCACCGGTATCATCGGCATTACATCGATATGAATACGCCCTGTCTGAGAACGTGTTACCTGTGCAGTTTCTATATTGACGACTTCATCAAGCCGACGCTCGATCCCGCGTATGTCAACCTTCGAAAGAAGCGTCGTATCAGTTGGCAGATCACCGATTTCCGAACTTATGCCATCTACTGTCACAAAATTTTTGCCATGATGACTTCCCGTATCGAGCACATTGATCTCCACTCCGGTGACACGATCCAGCGCGGCCATGTCATGCGACATGCCCAGAGCGAATATCAGATAGGCCGTCAGGACAACCGATAATGCACAACGTATGATAGCTTTACGAGTCAAAATCCGATAGTAGATTTTTACAATGGTTAAAGTTCTTTTATGAGTGCCGGGATATAATCCGGCAGATCCCCGGCTCCGGCGGTCAACAGGATTTCAAAATTACGTTTTTTTATTGTTTTTGCGAAATCTTCTTTGTCAATGAGCAACTTTTCAGGGCCTGAAATCAGATCAAGAATAGTTTTCGACGAAATACCGGGTATAGGTTCCTCACGGGCCGGATAAAGCGAGATCATCACAACTTCATCGGCAAGAGAGAGAGCTTCGGCAAACTGGGGAGCGAAATCGCGGGTGCGTGAATAAAGATGAGGCTGAAAAGCCACCGAGAGTTTTCGGCCCGGATATAACTTGCGCATCGACAAGATAGATGCTCGTAGTTCCTCAGGATGATGAGCGTAGTCGTCCACGATCACACGTCCGCCAGGTATGTTTTCCTCCCATCTAAGTTCAAAACGTCGTTTAGGCCCCATGTAAGAAGCCATTGCTCCACGTGCGATATCAGCGTCCATCTCTCCGGTAAGCCAGCAGGCAGCGACTGCCGCCACCGTGTTATCGATATTCACCTCAACCGGCACTCCGGGAGCGAAATCACGGATAACCGAACCGTCTGGAAAACATATATCGAAGATTACCTTGCCATAGTCATGCCGGATATTCACTGCTCGGAACTGTGCGTTTTCGTCAGTACCGTATGTATAGACGGTGACACCGTCGGCAACACGCGGAGCCATCTTAAGCCCGGTATGCATCACAAGAAATCCGCCAGGACGTATAAGTGATGTGAAGTGAGCAAAACTTTCAAGATAAGCCTCTTCGGTACCGTAAATGTCGAGATGGTCGGGATCAGTCGCTGTGACAACAGCTATCCACGGCGACAGAGTATGAAACGAACGGTCAAACTCATCGGCTTCTATAACCGTCCATGGCGAAGTGGCCGAAAGAAGAAAGTTGCTGTCATAATTGCGCAGCACCCCCCCAAGAAAAGCATTGCATCCCACACCCGGAGTAGAGTGAAGAATATAAGCGGCCATTGAAGATGTCGTAGTTTTGCCGTGGGTTCCTGCAAAACATATACCACGGCTTGTGCGTGTGATGTCACCAAGCAGACGTGAACGCTTCACCACTTCAAATCCGTTTTTCCTGAACCATTGCAGACCGGCATGACTGTCAGGAACCGCCGGAGTATAAACCACCAGAGTATCTGACGGATCACGAAAACGTTCAGGAATAGCCTCTGCCGAATCATCGAATGCAATGTCAGCGCCTTCGGCAATCAGATGATCAGTAAGCTCAGTCGGTGTCCGGTCATAACCGCCGACTTCCATCCCTTTTGAAAGACAATATCTTTCAAGAGCAGCCATGCCGATACCTCCGGCTCCTACAAAATATGCTTTCTGTTTCATTGTATGGTTCTGCGGTTTTATTTTTTACTCTTGCGTGCAAGCTCAATGGCAAGAGCGGCAATACGGTCATCCGAGTCCGCTATCCCCATCCTGGAGGCCTGCAAACCCATTTCCTCAAGTTTCCCAACCGATCCTGCAAGGTCCGTAATAAGATCTCCCAGACGCCCTTCGAGTGTCGCGTCAGGCTCCATTGCAGCAGCTCCGCGCGATGCGAGAGCCATGGCATTGTGAGTCTGATGGTCTTCAGCCACATTAGGCGACGGCACCAGTAGTGAAGCAGCTCCTGTAGCCTGGATTTCCGATATCGTACTTGCACCGGCACGCGCTACGATAAGATCAGCTGCCGCATAAACAAGATCCATGTGATCGAGAAACGGAACGATCTGCACCGTATCCGGCCCATAGCATAAAGCCATCGGGGTATATTCTCCTGCATAAAGACGTCCGGTCTGCCACAGCACATTTATTCCGGCATCCGTAATTTTTTTCAGGTCACAGGCAATACTGCGGTTGAGGGTTCGGGCACCGAGGCTTCCTCCTGTGATTACCACCAGACTTCGGTCGGGACTGAAACCAAGTTTTCTTTTCGCTTCTTCACGTGAAACAGACTTCGCTCCGTCAACCACCTTCTTGCGTAACGGATTGCCTGTAATCTTGATTTTATCGACAGGAAAGAATCTTTCCATACCATCATAAGCCACACAGATGCATTCAGCCTTTTTGGAAAGCAGTTTGTTTGTCACACCTGCATAGGAGTTCTGTTCCTGAATAAGAGTAGGTATTCCGCGCCGCTGCGCCTCCTTCAGAACCGGGCCGGACGCATAACCACCTACACCGATCGCGATATCGGGACGGAAACTCCCGACAATGTTACGGGCCTTAAACATGCTTCTGACAAGTTTTACAGCAACACCTAAATTGGCAAGCATGTTGGTGCGTGAAAAACCAGCTACCGGCAATCCTACAATATCATAGCCGGCCGCAGGGACACGCTCCATCTCCATGCGTCCCTCCGCACCTACAAAAAGAAATTCAGCCTCAGCATCTTTTCGGCTTATTGCATCGGCGATGGCAATTGCAGGGAAAATATGTCCGCCTGTACCTCCGCCACTTATCATGTATTTCATAGACGAGTAGCATTTTCTGCTCGCATCTCCTCCGGAAGCGAGTTAATTTCATCCTTGATTTCCTGCCGCTTGTCGCTTTTTACGGCAAACCGGCTCACACTAAGCATTATGCCAAAGGCAATCGATGTGATCAGTATTGACGATCCTCCCTTCGAAATAAGTGGAAGTGGCTGTCCCGAAACAGGAAACACACCGGTGACGATAGCCATGTGGAAAAATGCCTGAAACGTAATCATAAGCGCACAGCCTATCACAAGCATTGCCGGCAAAGCCCTCGAACACTGCGACGCCACATGCCCTGCATGGGCAAGCAGCGAAAGATATATTCCAAGCAATACAAGACCTCCGATCAGGCCGAGGTCCTCGACCACTATAGAATATATATAGTCTGAAAATGCGAGCGGCAGTCTCGATGTCTCACGAGAGTTGCCCGGCATAACACCGAATATACCGCCATTTGCCTGCGCCATATAGGCATACATCTCCTGACGGTTGTTGGCATCGATCTTCTGCTCATATTTTGGAACCGATTTATCGGAATAGCGTTTCATGCGCTCGACCCATGTTGTCTGACGGCCGGCACGCAGATCGGCGTTCAGTTCTTTCAGCTGATGTGCGGCACCAGCCACAAGCACGTACACCAGCAGGACTGATGCAAGCTTCTTCATCTGGATACCTCCGATTATCATCATTGAGAAACTGATCGCCATGAGCAGAATCGTGTTGGTAAGACCCTGGGTAAACAGAAGCCCACCCATTATAAGCACCATGATCGCCACGATCTTCACTCCTCGGGTCTTGGTTTCTTCATTTTTGCTCAGTTGTGTACGCGACATCACAAGTGCGATAAGCAACACAGCCGAAAGTTTCAGAAACTCCGAGGGCTGCAGGGCAAAACCGAAAAACGAGAAACTGCGCCTGGCCCCGTTGATGATATCCCCTGCCACAAGCACATAGATCATCATCACGATACTTCCTACTACAAATATCGGAATAAATTTGATGAACTTCTGATAAGGAATACGAGAGAGAATGAAGATCACGACAAATCCGGCTCCGAGCATCACAGCGTGACGTATGATCGGAAGATAGACATTACCGGCCACAACCTCGCGCGACGATGCGCTGTAAAGCTCGATAATCGATATCACGACAAGCATCAGATAGATAGCCCAGAAATACTTGTCCTGCTGTCCGGGCATAGGCTCTGCTTTCGGCGGAGTCTTGGCTTCCTCGTTTTTAGGCTCATCTATCGGATGAGGAGGAGTGAAAGTAAACGGATCCTGCATCAGTGGAGAGAATTTATTTTGTATCTGATTTTTTTAATCCTTTGACAACCTGTTTGAACTGTTCGCCTCTGTCCTCATAGCTCTTAAACAAGTCAAAACTTGCGCAACAGGGAGAAAGCAGTACTGTGTCGCCTGAAACGGAAACTTCGCGACAGGCATCTATGGCTTCGGCAAGAGAATGTGTATCCACAACCGGAACCTTGTCTCCGAAGAAATCTGTAATCTTTTCATTGTTCAGACCCATAGCCACAATAGCCTTCACTTTCGCCTCTACAAGCGGCATTATCTCGCTGTAATCGTTGCCTTTGTCTTTACCGCCGAGAATAAGCACCACACTTTTTTTCCCCGAAGGCATACTCTCGAGGGCATACCAGCAAGAATTGACATTAGTAGCTTTTGAGTCATTGATATAACGCACTCCATCTACAGTGCCGCTATATTCCAGGCGGTGTTCCACACCCTCGAAGTCGGCGAGAGCCTCGCGTATTGCATCCTTTTTCACATCGAGTATCGATGCCGAAAGTGCTGCCGCCATTGAGTTATAGAGATTATGAAGCCCATGAAGCGCAAGATCAGCACGTGGCATGCGCAGACTGCTGTCATTTGCCTTTGGAGCGAAAATAACCGTCTCATCCTCTTCCTCTACCCATGCTGCAGTGTAAGGCGACTCCCGATGCTCGGCAAACGGCACAAGACGGGCCTGAGTGTCAAGATGCCTGAGCTGGTCAGCTATGATGGGATCATCCTTCCAGAACACAAAAGAATCGCAGTCGGTCATATTGTTGAGGATGCGGAATTTTGCATTCACATAATTCTGCATACGGTAATCATAGCGGTCAAGATGATCAGGAGTAATATTCATCATTACTGCCACATTGGCCTTGAAGTCATACATGTTTTCAAGCTGAAAAGAACTCAGTTCGATCACATATACATCATGAGGATCACGCGACACCTGCAGAGCAAGACTCTTTCCCACATTGCCGGCAAGACCGACATCTATCCCGGCCTTTTTGAAAATGTGATAAGTAAGAAGCGTCGTGGTTGTCTTTCCGTTGGAACCTGTTATACAAACCATCTTGGAGTCAGTATAACGTCCGGCGAATTCAATTTCCGAAATAACCGGTATACGGCGAGATATCACTTCGCGCACAACAGGTGCAGTCGGTGGTATGCCGGGGCTTTTCACAACTTCGTCGGCATTGATGATAAGCTCCATCGTATGCTGTTGTTCCTCAAAAGGAATATTCTCGTCGACAAGCATCTGGCGATAATACGACGTGATTTTACCACTGTCGCTCAGAAACACATCCATTCCCTTGTCCTTGGCAAGTATGGCGGCTCCAACACCGCTTTCGCCTCCGCCAAGCACTACAAGACGCTTTCTCTTAGCTGAATTATCAATTGTCGACATCTCGGTTATCTTATTTTTAGAGTTACGAATGTAGCTGCCGCAAGCAGAATGCAGATGATCCAGAACCGTATCACGATCCTCGATTCAGGCACTGCGGCAAAAGGCTTTTGTATAATAGCCTCTACTGTTCCGCCAGCTTTTTGGAAGTGGTGATGAAGAGGAGTCATCTTGAAAATGCGCTGTCCGGTTCCATTGCGGCGTTTTGTCCACTTGAACCAGCCGACCTGCAACATCACCGACAGATCTTCTATATAGAATATTGCACAGAGTATCGGTAAAAGCAACTCTTTATGTATAAGCACGGCAAACACGGCTATGATGCCTCCGAGAGTAAGCGAACCCGTATCACCCATAAACACCTGAGCCGGATACGCATTATACCATAAAAATCCTATAAGCGCCCCGATAAATGCCGCCATGTAGACCGTGAGCTCCCCACTCGCCGGTATATACATTATATTCAGATAGGTCGAATAAATGACATTGCCGCCCAGATAAGCCATGGCAAGCAACGCCGTTCCTATGATAGCCGAGCATCCTGTAGTGAGACCGTCAAGGCCGTCTGTAAGGTTAGCACCATTGGAAGTTGCTGTCACCAAGAATATGACAACAAGTATAAACACAACCCATCCGGCTATATGTGCGCCATGCCCCATCCACTGAGTCAACCACTTATAATTGAAATTGTTGTTTTTCACAAACGGGATGGTAGTGGCAGGTGTCTTTACCTGATGATCATTTCCATTATAGGATATCTCTGTGACAGGATTGCCGTTTGAGCCGAAAGACTGCACCGTAGCACCCTCGCTGATGGTGATCGCCGGACTGAAAAACATCGTAAGACCGACAATAAGCCCCAAGCCGACCTGACCTATGATCTTGAACTTTCCGTTAAGACCGTCCTTATTATGGGCGTGTATCTTAAGGTAATCATCCAGAAATCCGAGCGACCCGAGCCATACGGTCGAGACAAGCATCAGGATCATATAGATATTGGAGAGATTACCCACAAGCAGACAAGGTACCACCGTAGAAATTATTATGATGATACCGCCCATTGTTGGTGTACCGGTCTTCTTCATCTGCCCTTCGAGACCTAAATCACGTATAATCTCTCCAACCTGCATCAACTGAAGTTTATCGATTATACGACGGCCAAAAACTATTGCAATCAGCAACGCAAGCACAAAAGCACCGACAGCACGCACCGACAGGTAGTCGAGCAACCCGGAACCAGGTGCATCAAACTCACGAAGCAACTCAAAAAGCCAATATAACATGTTCTATGTATGATCTTTTTCTTTAGATTCCCAATGCAGCTTCAACCTCTTCCCGGTCATCGAAGTGGTGCTTTATTCCCTTGATCTCCTGATAGTCTTCATGCCCCTTGCCTGCAATGATGACAACATCGCCTGGAGCGGCAAGCCTAACAGCCGTACGTATTGCCTGACGGCGGTCGGTAATCGACAGTACGCGCTTTGCATCCTCTGCCGTAAGCCCCGCCTCCATATCACGGATAATCTGTTCAGGCTCCTCAAAACGTGGATTATCTGACGTGAGCACAACCTGATCGCTGAGACGGGCAGCTTCATTCGCCATGATAGGACGCTTGCCCTTGTCTCGGTTACCGCCGGCTCCTACAACCGTGATGATACGGTGATCATTGCCTACAACCTCCCTGACTGCTGAAACAATATTGACCACTGCATCGGGAGTATGAGCGTAATCGACAACCGCAGTGACCCCATCGGGAGAACGGAACGTCTGAAAACGACCTGCGACCGGGACAAGACGGCTCATATTGAGCAAAGTCGTATCAGGATCCATTCCCATGAGTATGCAGGCTCCATAAACAGCCGTAAGATTACATGCATTATATCGTCCCGTGAAACGGGTATGCACCTCATGGCCGTTGAGTTTCAGCAATGTGCCGTGAAGATCCTGCTCGACAATCTGACCGGTAAAATCGGCCATGCTCCTGAGCGAATAAGTATAGCGTCGCGCACCAGTGTTCTGAAGCATGATCATACCGTTGCGGTCATCGATATTTGTCAGGGCAAAAGCTGTAGCCGGCAGACTATCGAAAAATGACTTCTTTGCATCGCGATAAGCCTCAAACGTGCCATGATAATCAAGATGATCACGTGTAAGATTTGTGTAAACCGCACCGGCAAATCTGAGTCCGGCTATGCGCTTCTGATGAGCGGCATGTGAACTCACTTCCATTGCGGCGACAGAGCAACCGGCCTCGACCATCCGCGCGAGTAACCTGTTTAGTTCAAGCGGATCAGGAGTGGTATGGGTCGCAGGGATCATCTCGCCTTCGATATAATTGGCGACAGTCGACAGCAAACCGGCCCGACAGCCCTCAAGACGCGCCATCTCATAAATAAGAGTCGCTGTAGTGGTCTTTCCATTCGTGCCGGTGACACCTACAAGCTGAAGCTTATGCGATGGATCTCCATAGTATCTCGATGCAAGCAGCCCCAAAGCCTCCGCACTGTCATCTACCTGTATATAACATACGTCAGCATCCCTCGACTCTGCCGCGGGGATCTCCTCACATACCACTGCCGCTACTCCAAGCCCGTTTAGTGTGTGTATGAATTTGTGTCCGTCGGCATTGACGCCGCGCACTGCCACAAAAATATCGGATGCTTCCGCCTGGCGTGAATCCTGACGGAGTTGGCCTTTCATAATACCTGAAGGAATCCGCCCGACCGTTTCAACGGGCTTGATTGCCGACAAAAGAGATTCAAACGTTACTGATGCTGACATGGAGTATTGTCGTTAGATAGTTTTAAAATTCAGTAAGCGAAAGCCGCACATGCTCCCCCTCTTTCAATGCGAGTCCGGCTCCGGGAGACTGGCTGCGCACATATCCGTTGCCTGTAAAAGAGACATTGTAGCCGGCCTCCTCTATTTTCACCACTGCCTCGCGCAGGCCGAGCCCGACCACCGACGGCACACGCCCTTCTTTGGGATTGGCTGTGACATTGGAAGCTATTTCCTTGGCCTCGACAATATCGAGAGAGCGTTTTATCAATGAGTGGGCGTTGCCCTTCGTTGATGCGTAGAATACCGGATGCGTACCTTCTTCCGAGATTTCTCTATAGTCCGACGAATTGCCGAGCATGCCACGGCTATACATTTTTTTTGCGATATTCTTCATAACCTGCCCGCTTGTGCTTGCTGCACCCGTCCATTGCTGTTTAGGGTTACAAGTAAGAACTATACAGGAATACAGTGGGTCATCAGCCGGAAAAAAGCCACAGAAAGCAAGGCGCTTCCTGCTGGTGTTATAGCGGCCGTTCTCAATCATGTAGCAGGTACCTGTCTTTCCCGCTATAGCCACATTCTCATCTCTTACCCAAGCACGTGCCGTGCCACGGTCGCCCCATACAACCGCCTTGAGCATCTCGCGCAACTTCTCGGCGTTTTTCTCCGAGCAGATGCGGTCTCGTATATAAGTGACCGGAAGCACCGAGTCAAAATCGGCTCCGATAAGTTCTTTAACCAGACGCGGACGCACATAACGGCCGCCGTTGGCAATTGCATTATATATCGAAAGTGTATAGAGCGGAGGTATTTCGGTAGCATATCCGTAGCACATGCGCGAAAGCGATATACGTGACTTGGTGGCAGGCACATTCGGCACACGTTCTCCGGCTATTCCAGTGTTCATAGGTTCAAGAAAGCCTATTTCGGCCAGACGCTTGTGAAACTGAGACGGATCATTATGATATGGACCGGCCGAATTGGTGATGATGCGTGTCATACCGATATTCGATGACTCCTCTATAACTCCCTTTACTGTAAGCGATGAATTGTAATGTGAGTCGGTAATGGCACGGCCTCCGGCATAAGCGTAAGAGTTGCCTATGGTGATCGTCTGGTTTATATTGCTAACCAGGCCATCCTCAAGAGCCAGAAGCATAGAGATAGGTTTTACGACAGAACCCGGCTCGAACCCGAGAACCGCACGGTTCATTCCCTCTATATATTGGCCCGATGTCTTTGATTTCTCCAGATTGGATATCGCTTTTATATCACCTGTAGCCACCTCCATCAGCACAGCCACTCCCCATTCAGCGTCGACTGTCTCCAGAACAGTGTTAAGCTCATTCTCTACAATATCCTGAAGCTTTATATCGATAGTCGTCTTTATGCTATATCCATCAATCGGAGCGACATCTGTCCAGTTCACTATATGATGGGTCAGAGGGATCTTCTTAGCCTGACCGGGATGTCCGAAAAGAAAAGAGTCAAGAGCCATTTCCAGACCCGATATACCCCTGATCTCACGGTTGGGCTGTTCTCCCACACCTCCTATGCTGCGTCGGGCCATATCGCCGTAAGGAGTGGAACGCTTCATGCGCTGTTCCACAGTCAGACCGTTGCGGTTGGGATTCTTTATAGAAAAGAACGGAAAAGAACGTAAACGCTCATATTCCGAATAACTGATATTCGGAACTATTTTCTTTGCTCTCGGCCGCTTCTCTTTTGGAAGATTCATCGGCTCTGTCAGGTAAGCTTTCCATTCACGTGCTTTCTTGGCAGGAAAATATCTGGCCATGCTGTCCGACAAAGCGTCTATTGAGTTGTTGAACTCCTCCTCCATAAATTTTTCGCAACGGTAATCCATGCGCACCGTGTAATAACGCAGGTTGGTTGCAAGCACCGATCCGTCGGCAGCCAGAATGTCACCACGCCTTGGCAGCACAACTTCCACACGCGAGAGCACACTGTCGGCTTTCATGTTCCACTGTTCGGCATGTACGACCGTGGTGGAAAAAAGCTGAAGACCGATCGCCACTGCAAACAAAATGATACCGGCCGAAATAAGTAGATAACGGAAAAGTATGTCGCGACGGCTGTTTTTATTCATGACAGAATACTTGTTGGAGAAAGACCGAAGAGAGAGTTTTGATAGAGTGTTGTCAGAGTGTTAATGAGAGTATTTTATTGAAAACGGAGGGCGCTCCTGAACTTCGAGTCCCAGACGAAGTGTATCAATCATCGCATTCATGGCCGACTCTCGCGTACGGCTCATATATCGGCTACGCTCTCTCACACTCTCCGTTTTCACTATTTCGAGTTGATGTTCGAGGCGCTGTATGGTTTCCATTTTCGTCTGGCACTCATATTTATTGGAAATGTAAACCATCATGAAGAACAAGGCTGCGATAAGCGTTATGGCATTGCGGGCAAAGAAATTGGTCGAGATCCACCTTCCCTGCACCACCTTGGAGAAAACATTGTCCCGCTTTTTTGCAGCAACTTTTTTCTTAGCCATCGGTCTGATCGTTGAGTTTTACGGCAACACGTAATTTCGCGCTTCTCGATCGCGGATTAAGAGCAGTCTCTTCCGCATCAGGCACAATCGGTTTGGTTGTCAACAGCTTCATAGGAGAGAGATCACGTCCGTAGAAATCTGTCTGGCGTTCACCCGAAAAAGAACCCGTCTTCATAAAATTCTTGACAAGGCGGTCTTCAAGTGAATGATATGTGATAATAGCGAGACGTCCGCCAGGTTTAAGCGATTCAAGGCTCTGCACAAGCAACGAGTTCAGAGCGTCAAGCTCACCGTTCACCTCTATACGCAAAGCCTGGAACACCATTGCGAGCTCTTTTTTTTCCTGACGTGGATCGATATATGGTGCAACGGCTTCAAGCAGATGCGATGTCGTCTCCAACCGTCTTGAACTGCGTGCGGCAACAATCGCACGCGCCATACGACGCGCCTGCTTAAGTTCTCCGTAATCGCGAAGCACTGCCGACAGCTTATCCTCCGAAGCCCCATTAAGTAAATCGGCAGCCGTCAGTTGGGCCGTCCGGTTCATGCGCATATCAAGCGGGCCGTCGGCTCTGAATGAAAAACCTCGTTCCGGATCATCGAAATGATGAAAAGAAACACCAAGGTCGGCAAGCAGACCATCGATTCGGCCTTTCACATCATAGAATCTGAGAAAATTCGACAGAAACCTGAAATTCCCGTGAATTATTGTAAAACGTTCATCGGAAAATGCCCGGACCACTGCATCACGGTCCTGATCGAAACTATAGAGATGTCCTTCAGGGCCAAGCCTCTCAACTATCGCACGTGAATGACCACCACCGCCAAATGTAACATCGACATATATCCCGTCGGGCTGTATATCGAGAGCCTGCATTGTCTGGGAAAGCAGTGCCGGAATATGATATGGCAGATTATTGTGATCTGAAGACATGCGAAGATTTCTTCTTATTTTATTATATTTAACAGGCGTAAAGTTATTACCAATTCCGACTATTTACAAATTTAAATTTCAAAAAATAGAACATGAATTATCAACACCCTACCATATCGCTAATTCACAGTATCATATCTTCGATATAGTTGTTTACGTTTGCAAATAAATCCTGAATATCACACCGGATGTTTCATTTTAATGATTTTTTAATTACAAAGTTGGAAAACGATAGCTTGGAGTGTAATTTTAAGCCAAAAGATAATCATTCATCACAAGACAGCGCATTCCCACAACCGATTATGAGCAACTGCCTGCTGCGCATTATAAGTTTCTTACTTCTGACACTTGCCGGAGGCACGACTCTTATCGCCCAGAACAACGCCTATGGAATCAAAGATGATCTATATAGGATTTTTTCTTATGCCTCTGACAATGCAAACCATGTAGAAGGACTCGAAGCCGCCGATTCAATGTACCGCAAGGCAGTTGACATGTCCGACGGAAAGTCAATGTGCCTGGCACTCACGGTTCCACTGCGTCACTACAGCAGCCGCGACAACCTCGACAGCCTGCTGATATACGTGGAACGCCTCAACCAGACGGCCCGCGCGACAGGAAACCTGCAATACTCATATTTCGCCGAGACATCACGCATAATCTATCATCTCCGGCGCCATTCCTACAACGAAGCAATCAAAAGCGTCAACAATATCTGGCACCAGGCATTCGACAATGACACTCTGCCCTATGGCCGATGTGCGGCAATTCAGTCACTCGGCCATCTTTATGTAGCGCTAAACGACAGAGACCTGGCCATCAGGCAGTATAAAGAAGCACTGGGTTATTTACGAAAAAACGTAACCGATCAGGACGAGTCAGGACTTGCTGTAAGACTAAGCGATCTATACCTGAATCAAGGGAAACTCGACAGTGCCGCCGTATATTGCGACATAGCGCTCAAAAATGCCCGCACACAGCGCATACAATCGATTGCATTGATCATGCGGTCACGCATTCTGTTTGAACGAGGAAACATCGAAGAATTCAACCGGGCCTACAAACACGCTTTTGACCGCATACACAACCACGACATTGTGTCGGATTCGTCCACAATCTACCTTTTTCTTACCGATAAAGCCAAAGCCGACGGAGACATGCGCATTGCGCTGCACTATGCGACCAGAATCAATAATCCGGCCGACCGTCATGACGCAGTTGCAAAAGTCTACGAATATTTCGGAGAATACGACAAGGCCCTCGACGCAACCCGGAAATCTCGGCTTGCAGTCGATTCTCTGCGACGCGAGATAATCCTTGAACAGCTGTCGATCCTCGACAGACAGGTCCTCACACACGCCGCACGCTATGGCTACCGACAGGCATTGGACACCCCGACTGACACCTCCGAAAGCTCCTTCTGGTTTATCCTTTTTGTGATTCTCACCGTGCTTTTTGCCATCGGATGCGTGGCCGCATTCATGCAGCACCGACATATATCACAGAAATTCAGGCTACGCATAGAAGAAGCCGAGAACAGAGCCGAAGAATCTCGGCTCGCAATCGAAATGGCAGAAAGAGCAAGGGCAACCGCCTACATACAGACTGCAGGACGAAACATGCGCAATCCACTCAATGCCATTGTAGGTTTCACACAGCTCCTTTCCGACACCGACACCTACCTTCCGCCCGAACTACGCAAAAAATACTCAGGCATTGTAAGAGCCAACAGCAACCTGCTTCTGGCATTGGTTGACGACATAACCGACATCGCCGAACTCGAAATGCAGTTGTGCGACATCAGCCTCTCTGAAGTTTGCCCCAATGCTATTGTGCGCGACAGCATTGCAATGTTTGAAGCACAAAGCCTCGACAACGGATACGGAAACATTCGACTTCACTTTAAAACAGAAATTCCCGAAGATTATACGATCCTGTCGGATTCCGTACATCTGCGTCAGGTACTGAATCAACTGCTTTCCAATGCCGAAAAATTCACAAACAACCTCGACGGAGGCGATATCACAATTGAAGTATCGCTCAGCGAGAATTTTGGCAGACTTACTATCGCCGTTTCAGATACAGGCATCGGCATACCTCCGTCTCAGGCCGAAGCCATATTCGGCAAATTTGTAAAACTCAACAAAGCGGTTCCGGGAAATGGACTGGGATTATGCGTGGCACGCATGATTGTGGAGCATCTTGACGGAGAGATATTCCTCGACACATCCTACACCGGAGGCACCCGTTTTATCATACTACTACCGGTAGGCGTCGACGACAAACGATAATCCTACAAAAAAAGAGAGTCACACCTCACGGCGCAACCCTCTTTCACCTAAACAAATATTCATATATCTTCAATATCACATCTTTTTTCTATAGCGAAGGGGTCGTTCTTACACGACAACCCTTTGTGTGTGTTTTTCATAATATGTGTTTTTCATAGTATCAGACTATGTATTTCTCATATTCAATATTACAAACATGCTACAGCCAAGAAAAGTTCTAACCAAACTTACTTTTATTCATAATTTATTAATTCCGCTACTTTTATAACTTACCAAAGCACATTTACACAGATTAATATGTTACAAGAGAAAAGATAAACCTCTATTTTTGTAACATCATGAAAGACTCCATTAGCTCAAAAGTGAGAAACAATCTGCCCGACAACGCATTCGGCCTGCCGCAGCGACGTGAATATCCTATGCCTGATGCCGCACATGTACGTGCGGCCGAAGCCTACTTCCGTTATTGTCCTGAAGAACTGAAACCTCAGCTCGCAAAGGCCATACTCCGGAAGGCCGCAATATTCGATGTCAATGTAAAATCCGACGTAATACACTATTACGCACAGAAATGACATCACAGGACTCATTTAAAATTTGTTGAAAGAAACCGCATAGTGTGACATGAAAATCACTAACTTTGCGGTATGGGAACTATTAAAAGATTTTTTTCAGCGGCGACCATGGCGCTATCGTGTGTCGTTGCATTTGCGCAGACAACTTCCACTCTTCCCGCCGGTGCGTTAGAAAGAGCGAAAGCAATGGCTGCCGATGAAAACTGGCAGGGAGTAGCCGACCAGCTTCAACTGGCTTCGTCAACGGCTTGTCCCGACTTCGACGCCCCTGCCCTATGGCTGGCTTGCCGCGCGGCGGCACATCTTGGCGATCAACGCGCCGAAGCCATGTTACGTCGTTTCATATCCGATTATCCTGCATCAGCCGACGTCGACAGGGCACGTATGCTACTTGCGGGTCTGCTTTTCGACAAAGGCGACAGCCGACAGGCCGTAGATCTCTATGATCAGCTCGACCCAAAGCAATGGGATGCCGTGACCGCACAGAAGCTAAGCCTTTACAAGGCCGGCGCTCTGGTCGGAGCTAACTGCTACGACGAGGCATTGCCTCTGTTACAGTCGGTAACCGATCTGTCACTCATTGACAACGCCCTCTACTATAAAGGATATATATATTACGAAAAAGGCGATTACAATGAGGCGGCAAAAACACTATCATCCGTAGCCCGGAGCTCGGAGGCCTATCCACAGGCACTATACACACTCGCATTTGTGCGCTTCATGCAGGGCAACTGGAGTGAGGCATTCTCTGCCGCAACCTCTTTTGTCGCTCTTCCGGAAACATCTCTTGAAAAAACAGCCGAGGCATGTCGGATAGCCGGCCAGTCGGCATTCAATCTGTCCAATGACGAGGCCGCTGTAAACTACACTACCCGCTACGTCGAGGCGGCAGCAAAAACAGGGATCACCGTAGAGCCGCAATCCACCTATATACTTGGCGTAGCCGCTTATCGCCAAGGGCAATACGAAAAAGCCATAGAGCAACTTCAGGGCGTATCGAAACTCGACGACGCAACCGGTCAAAGCGCGCTTCTCTATCTCGGCCAAAGCTATGTACAGACCGGCAACTACCGTGCCGCGATGCTTGCCCTGCGCCGTGCCGCATCCATGAACTTCGATGCTGAAATCTGCGAGTCAGCGGCCTACAACTATGCGGTCACAGCCATGAAAACCGATGCCGGCCCGTTCGGTTCATCAGTCGAGGCTCTTGAACAGTTCCTGTCCGAATATCCCAATTCTGCCTATGCGCCTGAAGTGCAGGCCTATCTCGTAATGGCCTACATGACCGACAACAACTATGAGCGAGCGCTCGCCGGAGTAAATCGCATCTCCGATCCATCTCCTGAAATACTGCGCGCCAAACAGCAGATACTCTACACTCTCGGATGCCGCAGCCTTGCCGCCGACGATGTTGATACGGCATTACGATATTTCACAAACGCATCTGAAATACGCACCTCTGACCGTCAGATTCCAGTCGAGTGCAGGCTTTGGACCGCCGAATGCCGGTTCCGCCTTGCCGATTACGACGCAGCGGCACGCGGATTCCTTGATTACCTTTCCTCTGCACCGGCCGATGCCGCCAACCGTCCCGTTGCGCTCTACGATCTCGCCTACGTGCGTTTTGCCCAGAAGCGCTATGCCGACGCCATAACCGATTTCGAACGCTTCCTGCGCAATCCGGGAGGATCATCGGTTGCAATGAAAGCCGATGCACTCACCCGTGTGGGCGATTGCAACTACTACCAGTCGCAATTTGCAAAAGCCGCGGCAAAATACGAAGAAGCTTATACTCTTTCTCCTGCTAACGGCGACTATCCTCTTTTCCAGATGGCTATCGTGCGCGGTGCGTTGCGCGACCACAAGGGGCGTGTCGACGGACTCAACCGTATGCTCTCGGAATTTCCAAATTCAGGTCTTGCCCCGTCGGCTCTTCTTGAGCTTGCCGATGCCTATGGCGAACTTGGACGCAAAGACGATGCCGAAGCAACCTACGAGCGACTTGCCTCTCAGTATTCATCCACTGCACAGGGGCGTCAGGGTATGCTTCTGCTTGCAATTACAGCCGCCGATGCCGGAAACAAGGCAAAGGCAATGGAAACCTACCGCAATGTCATTACTCGTTTTCCATCAAGCGAGGAAGCACGCATGGCATCCGACGACCTGAAACGTCTCTACAGCGACACAGGCGACACCCGTGCCTACCTCGATTTCATGGCCACTGTTCCATCTGCACCGACTGTCGATCAGAGCGAACTTGAACAGATGGCCTATGATGCCGCAGCGGCAAAAATGGCCGCCGGCGATATATCTCTGATGGAAAAATACCTCCAGCAATGGCCCGACGGAACTCATATCGAACCGGCTCTTCTCGACATGGCCCAAGCTCGACGCAAAGCCGGCCTACTTGAAGAGTCATGGGAAGCTTATGTAGCGCTTGAGCAGAAGGCGTCCACACCGGCGCATCTCAATGCCGCCCGCCGCGGCGTACTCGACACATCGATAGCGCTTGAGCGATGGGATGTCGCACTCACCGCAGCTTCGCGGCTTCTTGAGTCATCGACACTCGCCGGTGCCGAACGCGCCGCCGTGATCGACGGACGTGCGGCAGCTGAAGCAGCTCTTGACATGACAGAGGCAGCCGAGGCCGATTGGGCCGAACTGGCCGCTACTCCTTCCGAGCTTTATGGCGCCAAGAGTGCCTACCTGCTCGCCCAGTCTCGCATGGACCGCGGAGATATCGCAGGTGCACGTGCCACCGTCGAAAAGCTCATAGAAGCCAACCCGCCCCATGCCTATTGGCTGGCACGAGGCTTTATCCTCCTGAGCGACATAAACCGGGCCGAAGGCAACGACTTTGAAGCTGACGAATATCTCCGCACTCTCAAAGCAAATTATCCCGGCGACGAGCCCGACATAGTCGACATGATCTCTTCACGCCTGAAATAATGAATATATATTTTAAATACATAACTGCCGGCATAACGGCAGCAGTTGCGGGAATCACACCGGCAGCCGCTCAGGGTCTGAGCAAAGAAATCACCATAAACAAAGACGTGGTGCCGCAGGAACGGGCCGCATCCCGTCTGCCTGTACTTCCCGACGTGCTCGAAGTGAAACCGGCCAATGCCGAGCTGCAGTTCAGCTACACCGGCATTTCGGCACGCCTCGCACCATACGCCTCATGGCTTGCACCGTCCGCTGTCGGCAAAGCCGTAAGCATATCCGACTGGCGCGGATACATCGAAGCAGGCTATTTTCCGGCATACAACGCGACACTTTCTGCCGGATACCGTGCGCTCGACAATACCACTGACCGCCTCAACATCTGGACACATTTCAGCGGAAGCAGCTGGCGCAACCCCGACTCCGACATCGACAAATCCCTACGTCCAAAATTCAACGACAGCGGCATCGCTCTTGGAGCGTCATATCTGCATCGGTTCTCCGACATTTCATCACTTGACATGGCACTTACCATCGGTGGAGACTGGTTCAACAATCCCTTTGAAGGAGCCGACGTATCGCAAGGCGTGCTCGGCGGAAAACTTGATGCACGATGGATATCGCGTGGAGGCAGTGTCGACTATAATGTAGCGCTCCACGGCAATATCTTCAAGATGCAGAAAGTGTGGGATATGTGGAAAAATGCTTCAGGCATAAAACCTGCTGGCGAACAGACCGTGACTATCGACGGCGGCATGTCGGTGCCGTTCAGTGTCAAGACTGGCACATCAGCCCTTTCATTCGATTACGCAGCAACCATCCTCCACCGCAACAGCTCTATGCGTGCGGTATATTCCGACGGCAATTACTTTGCACAGAACGGCAGAGTGTCAGGCCTCGTCTCGCTCACACCCGGCATGAGATTCGGCGGCAGCAATTACCAGTTCAATATTGGTGCCCGTGTCGACTTCTCCTTCAACTCCGGAGGCGGCACATTCCATATTGCTCCTAAAATCGAGGCCGTAGGAGCCACATCGCGCTACTTCCGGCTGTTTGCCACAGCCACAGGAGGCCAGGTCACCAACTCGATTTCCGACATATACGGTGATCTGCGATACGTAAATCCATCGCTGAGTTTTGCGTTCTCACAGATTGCTGTCGATGCCGAAGCAGGCTTCATCGTAGGCCCTTGGCGCGGGGCACAGCTAAAAGTGCGCGGCGGCTACTCAGTCGCCAACGACTGGATGATGCCCGGCGGAGGCACCGGCACTCTTCATGCCATTGATATGAAAGGATGGCGCATAGGTGCCGACCTGCGCTATGACTGGCGCGACATTGTAGGTGTCGAGGGAAAAGTCACCCTTGCACCCCACGACTACGACAAAGGCTACTACATGTGGCGCGACCGCGCATCACTACAGCTGGCCGGACAAATTACCGTACGTCCGATCTCCGCCCTTTCGATCAATATATCAGGTGATGCCAGGCTAAAAAGGCGCTACTATCCCGGAGCTTTATCAGGTTACGTGCCTCTCGGTTCTGCCGCCGACCTCTCTGTAGGTGCCGACTATCGCTTCACCCCACAGCTGTCGGTGTTTGCCAAAGGAAACAATCTGCTCAACCATAGCTGGAGCGAAGCCATCGGTCCAGGCATACCATGCCACGGACTCACAGGCCTCGTCGGCGTCACCTATCTATTCTGAAAACAACATTTAGGGCGTGCGGATGCATGCCCTAAATAATATATGCATCACATCCGTCTAAAATCATTACCGACAATGGAAAAACAGAAACAATCCCGTCGTCTGCTGTCGCTTGACGCGCTCCGAGGCTTCGACATGTTCTTCATCATGGGTGGTTCCGGACTACTTGCCTCACTTGCGTTATGGATTCCATGTTCATTCACCGAAATTCTTGCCGGACAGATGGAACACGTTTCATGGAACGGACTCGCTCACCACGACACCATCTTCCCGCTGTTTCTATTCATCGCAGGCATCTCATTCCCCTTTTCTCTCGACAAACAGCGCTCGCAAGGCAAAAGCCGCCGCGACATATTCCGCAAAATAATCACACGCGGATTAATACTCGTTTTTCTCGGCATCCTCTACAACGGACTGCTTAACTTCGACTTCTCCAACTTCCGTTTTGCCAGTGTCCTTGCCCGCATAGGCCTCGGCTGGATGTTTGCGGCCCTGCTGTTTGTCACATTCAGCACCCGTGTACGTGCCGCCATAGCCGCCGCTATTCTTATCGGATACTGGCTGTTTGTAATGTATGTTCCGGTTCCCGGCGCGACCGAAGGCCCACTCTCGCTCGAAGGCAACTGGGTCGGCTATATCGACCGTATCCTTCTTCCCGGTTATCTCCACCAGAACAACATCTTCGATCCCGAAGGACTGCTGTCGACCATTCCCGCTATCGTCACTGCCATGCTTGGTATGTTCACCGGACAGTTCGTCAAAAACAGCAACTCCGGCATGACCGATACCCGCAAAGTCCTGTGGCTCGTCGCAGCAGGCATAGCGCTACTGATCGTCGGCCTGCTGTGGGCACAGGTATTTCCCATCAATAAAAAACTTTGGACAAGTTCCTTTGTATGCGTAGTAGGATCCTATTCAGTTCTTATGTTCGCTCTCTTCTACTACATCATTGATGTGCTTGGCTGGAAGAAATGGACATTCTTCTTTAAGATAATCGGACTGAACTCAATCACCATATATCTGGCACAGAAATTCATCAGTTTCTCATTCACTGCCGATAAAGTATTTGGAGGAACAATCAGCCTGCTTCCCGAATCCATGCAATCTTTCGCCCAGTACCTCGCCTATATCGCCGTCTGCTGGCTTTTCCTATACTTCCTATACCGCAAAAAAATCTTCCTGAAAGTCTGAGCCCAATCGTCGCAAGTACATAATATCACGCCCCCGCATCCCAACGATGCAGGGGCGTTTTGCATCCTCCCGTAAACACGCGGCAGCGCCATTACGCTGCAAACACACAACCTCACGTACATTTCGGAATCTCAACCTATGAAACAGACAACACGCGATCAACAACGGTGAAAAATCTAAGCCTGTGAAACAAGCGACACACGAGATCAGCTCCCGACGAACAACAGTGAAAAATCTAAGCCTGTGGAACAGGCGGCACACGCGACCAGCACCCGACGAACAACAGTGAGAAATCTAAGCCTGTGGAACAGGCGGCACATGCGATCAGCACACGACGAACAATAGTGAAAAATCTAAGCCTGTGAAACAGGCGGCACACGCGATCAGCACACGGTGAGCATCGCGAACCATGTGAATGAACGCATCTCAAGACCAGAGCAGCAGAGCTGCGACCCATTTATAATTTAGTTGTGTCACTGCACCGCAGCTCCAAAAATATACACACTCTCACCACCCGGTTCGCTTCCGCTCACCAGGTGCTACGCACATCGTACGCCTGTTTCACAGGCTACATCCAACAACAACCACACATCATCAGCCTGCGAAACAGACATACTCCCACACGTACACAGTGCAGGTCGAAATCTAAGCCTGTGAAACAGGCGGCACACGTGATCAGCACCCGACGAACAACAGGTCGAAATCTAAGCCTGTGGAACAGGCGACACACGCGATCAGCACACGGTGAGCATCGCGAACCGTGTGAATGAATGCATTTCAAGACCAGAGCAGCAGCGCTGCGACACAAATATACACACACTCTCACCACCCGGTTCGCTTCCGCTCACCAGGTGCTACGCACATCGTACACCTGTTTCACAGGCTACAACCCACAACAACCACACATCATCTGCCTGCGAAACAGACATACTCCCACACGTACACAGTGCAGGTAGAAATCTAAGCCTGTGGAACAGGCGGCACACGCGATCAGCACACGGTGAGCATCGCGAACCGTGTGAATGAATGCATTTCAAGACCAGAGCAGCAGAGCTGCGACACAAATATACACACACTCTCACCACCCGGTTCGCTTCCGCTCACCAGGTGCTACGCACATCGTACGCCTGTTTCACAGGCTGCATCCAGCAACAAAAAAGCGCAGTCTAAAGACTGCGCTTTTTCAATATCAACTTATATGATCAGACTTCTTCAGGGCTGAGCTCGTTGCCACCGTAACCGGGGTTCTGCTTGAGCAGATGGTTTGAACCCATCACAGAGTCACCGAGAGGCATACGGCAAACATTCTTGTTGTTGGTCGGCTCATGATCCCACCATTTCTCAGTGTGGAAAGCACCCCAACGGATAAGATCGGTGCGGCGACGGCCTTCGCCGAGGAACTCGATCAGCCACTCGTCAAGCATACGGTACTTATCGAGGTTGCTTGCGGTAACAGGATTCGGATCCGCACCACCGTCGAAGTAGCGCTTGCGCACTGCGTTGATCAGGTCGGCTGCACCCTGCTTGTCGCCCTTGCGGAGCTTGCACTCTGCGAGAGTGTAGTAAACCTCGGTCAGACGAACGTTGGGCGAACAAGGAGTACCCTGGAGTTGGGGATCACGGTCATCAGGAATAGGACGCTTCATCAGACGCACGCCGTCACCCTCGTCAGCACAGTTGGTGAAAGTAGAAGGCATCTCTGCTTTTGTATCGTACATCTTGATACCGCGTCTGTCATATTCTTGGATCTGTTCCTTGGTAAGATTCTCCTTAAGGAAAGCCCAGGGAGCCATCTTGTCATAGATAACTACGATATTCTCATCCTTGTCACCGGGTGCGTAAGGACCGTATGAACGCTCATAGTCGGTAGCACGCTCCGGGAATTCCGGATCCTGCAGCTTGCCGATGAGGAACATTCCCTCATAGTCGCCGTTGCCGAGATAGCGGTAGAGTTTTTTACGCTGGTCACCGTCGTCAAACTTCTCGTAAGGTGAGCCGAGCTTTATCTCAGGCTTGGTGTCGATATACTTGTTGTACTCGGGGTCGCGCGACGGAGTCAGAGACTCGCCGTTATGACACCATGTATTGAAACCTGGATAGCTTATACCGAAATACTTGTAGATCTTGTAAGGGAACATGCCGTCGTGAAGGTGATACCAATCATTCTTACGGTAGTTCCAATCAGCGGGAGTACCCCACAGAATCTCCGGGCAATAGTGGTTGTTGAAACCGAAGAGATCTTTCCAGTTCATCTCCAGCTCATAAGGGCCGTAGACACCTGAGATGATGTCCTCACAGAGTTTCTGACACTCGTCAAACATCTGCACACCGATATAGCTCTCTGCATTGAAATACAGGCGGGCGAGAATCATGGCGGCAGCACCTTTCTTCATGAAACCATTGACTTCCTCATTCAACGACTCGCGGGCCGGAAGACCTGCAATAGCGTCTTTCAGAAGCTGCTCGGTATAGTCGAACGTCTGCTTGGCAGTCGAACGTCCTTTCATAGGCTCACTGGTCGACTCATAGATGGGGAGACCACCGTACCAGTCGAGACCCACCATGTAGAAGAAGCCCATAAAAGCCTTCATCTGACCAATGTGTGCGTCCTTCTTTGCAGGATCGATATTCAGTGCCGCATAGTCTACATTTTCGAGCTTCTCGATCACATCCATGCATCGTGCTACACCCTGCAGAACCTCTTTCCAACCGGTGTCAGCCCAGTTGTCGGTCTCGGTCATGGTGTGGTTACGCATGTTAGGACGGTTCTGGCCGTCATGGCCGTCACCGGTTGAGCGTGCCGGCCATACGAAACAGTCGGCCGACTCCTCGTTCACCTCAACCATATACTCGTTGACCACATACGCCCAGTGGTTCATAGGGCGGGTGAGGAGCTGGTTGATGGTAACTTCATTCTCAATGAAGTTGTCAGGTGTGGTCTGTGAGTAGTACACTTCGTCCAGGTTACAGGACGCAAGCGCACCAATCATAGTAGCCGACACCAATATATTTTTGATTTTCATATCTGTCTTTGTTACAAAGCTTGTGTACTATGTTTAGAAAGTCAGCTGTACGCCGAATGTAGCGCGGATAGTCTGAGGATAGAGGCTTGATCCGCCGAGTGTCTCAAAGCCCGGCTCAAGACCGTTGATGTTAACCTCGGGGTTCACACCTTTGTACTTGGTGAAGCGTGCCACGTCACGGAGTGTGAGGTAAAGGCGAGCTTTCTGCATATAGTTGGTCCACTTCGAAGTATTCAGAGTATAACCGAACGAGATAGCGTCGATCTTCACGAAAGTAGCGTCAGAGATGAAGTAGTCGCAAAGAACCTTATCACCCTTGATGTGTGAGTTCTGCTCATAGAGATCCTTGATGAGGTTGTTGCCTCCGCCGCCCATGCTGAGACCCATGTACATGCTGGGCTGCGACATTACGTCGAAGTCAAACCAGCCACGGAGCTGCAGACCGAAGTCAAAGTCCTTGTAGCGGATAGTGTTGTTCCAGGTTGCGATGACTGCGGGGAACGCGTTGCCGACCCATGTCTTGTTGCTGGAGTTGAGGTTGCTGCCCTCTGCGAGAACCACCTCGTTGTCCTTGTTGTAGATCTGGATCTTGCCGTTCTCGTCGACACCTGCATAGCGGAAGACGAAGAATTTGCCGAGAGGCGAGCCGCTGGCGAGGCGCACTGCGTTACCGGGAGTACCGGGATTGGGGAAGCCCATCTTCTCGATATACTGGCCTTCCATACCGAGCTTCTTGATCTTGCCTGAGTTGTGCGAGATGTTGATAGTCGGAGTCCAGGTGAAGTCTTTTGTCTGGATAGCGTTACCGCCGAGTTCGATTTCCCAGCCACGGTTCTGCATGGCACCTACGTTACGCCAGATTGTGTTGCTCACGTAAGGAGGCTGAGGAGCGTCCACCTCAAAGAGGAGGTGATCGATGTCACGGGTATACCAGTCAAACTTACCCCATACACGGTCGTTGAAAAGCGAGAAGTCGAGACCTACGTTAAACTCTTTCTTTTTCTCCCACTGGAGATCGGGGTTGGCGTTGTTGGCGGGACCATAAGAAGGAAGCCACTTGCCGGCTGCCTCGTTGAGCCATCCGCCGGCGTCGTTGGTCAGACGCGATACGGTCATACCTGTGCCGAAGTCGTTGTTACCGGTCACACCGTAAGCGACGCGGAGCTTGAGATCGCTCAGCCAGTCACGGGTATTTTCCATGAATTCCTCACGGCTGATGCGCCAACCGCCTGATGCGGCCCAGAATGTACCCCAACGGTGATTGCTACCGAACTTCGACGAACCCTCGCGGCGAACCGAAAGGCTGGCCATGTACTTGTCATCATAGCTGTAGTTCACACGGGCGAAATATGAGAGGAGGCGCTCACGCACACTCTTACTCGAACCCATGCCTGCGTTACCGTCCTTAAGGAATGTACCCTCGCCGAGGTTCCACGGACCGATACCGTTCACCGAGAAGTCAGCGTTGTTTGCGCTGAACTGTTCCTGGTTGTGTTCCCAGAAAGACCAACCTGCTGTAGCGTCGAGACGATGTTCCTTATTCTCGCCGAACTCCTTGAGGTAGCTCAGATAAGCGTCATAGCTGACGTTGTTGGTTTTGTTGAACTCATGCGAAGCATAACCCTGACGGTTATTCTTGATAGAGTTGATATGCTGGAAGTCCTCATAGTAGACGCCCTGATACTGACGGCGGTCTACGTTGGCCGATCCATGGAAATTAAGGCCGTCGATAATGCGGGCCTTGATGGTAGCTGTACCGAGAAGCCACTGGTCCTTACCGTTGTTGTAAGAATACATGATGTTGGAAACGGGAGTACCGCCTGCGGCAGAAGCACCATCCTCCGAAACGTTCCACTTGCTGGGATCAGAAGTGCTCATGAGAGGAATACTCGGGTTCATGCGCATTGCCCAACCCACTGTTCCGGCACCACCACGCTTGTCGCGGTCAGCCTCACGTGCGGTAAGACGAACGCCAAGTTCTACGCGGCCGTCGAAAAGCTTGTAGGTAGCGTTGATACGACCTGAGTAGTCTTTACGGTTATCACCGATCACGATACCTTCTGCATCCTTATACATCAAAGAAGAGTAAACAGCGAGATTGTCTGTACCACCCTGAAGAGTGATCATGTGCTGCTGCTGGAAAGGATGGTTATTGGTCACTGCGTCATACCAGTCTGTGTCGTAACCCCAGTCAGTACCACCTGAAGAGAGAGCGACGCCATACTCTTCGGCATTCATGATGTTGGGTTTGTCACGAAGGAACTCAGTCGAGAACTCGCCTGTGTAAGTAACACGCACATTGCCGGCCTTGGCCTTCTTGGTGGTGATGAGGATCACACCCGATGCTGCACGTGTACCGTAAATCGCACCTGCCGATGCGTCCTTCAGAACGTCGATGCTCTCGATATCCTCCTGTGCGATAGCACGCATGTCACCGCCGGGAACACCGTCGATAACGATAAGAGGGCTCTGACCTGCGTTGACCGAACCTACGCCGCGGAGCTGGAAGCTGTTGCCGGCGTTAGGAGAGTTATTGCCGTCGATCGAAAGACCTGCGATCTTACCCTGAAGAGCGGTAGCGATAGTCGAACCGCCGACACCTGCGAGAAGATCATCGCCCTTGATCGAGGTGATCGAAGAGGTCACCTGCTTTTTCTGGAGCGAGCCGTAACCGATGACTACAACGTCATCGAGAACCTTGCTGTCCTCAACCAGAGTGACTGTAATGTTTGTGCGACCTTTGAGGGCAATCTCCTGAGGAGTGTAGCCGACTGCCGAAACCAGAATGGTAGCATTGGCGTCTACACCGGTCAGCGTAAAGTTGCCGTCCAGATCTGCTGCGGTACCCTTCTGTGTCCCTTTCACGAGCACAGTAGCACCAACGACGGGCTCACCTTCCTTATCGAGGATGGTACCCTTCACATCAGCAAAAGCCGTGAAGCCCGCTGCCACCCAGAATGCAATTGCAATGCACATCAGGCGGGTCACTTGCGGGATCCTTTGAGTTAGTAACTTCATAAGATGAATGATTGGTTATGTATTAAATGAATGTATTTTCGATTAAATAGCCCTGAAAGAGCCGCTTTTATTATTTACTATAATTGGTTATGTCGATTGGCACACAAAAGGGCGTCTGCCCTTGTAACTGTGCAAAAATACATCTTTAGTTTTCTATTTGGCAACAGCTTTTCACTGTTTTTAACAGCAAGATTATATGTTTAACAACATATATTTTCACCCCCCCCCATCAACTATCTAAAATTCAACAATTTACAACTTAGAAATCCTTAATTTCGGCTATTGCGAGAGTATATTTTATAGCATGTTTTATGGTTAAAATATGTTTAAATAACGGAAAAGGTATTTCAACATGTGTCCTGAACAGCTTTCCTCCATGTAATTTATATATCGCCTCCTTAGCGCACCAGGTGGCTGCAAGAGCCGTAGGGCTGTCAATATCTGTGACCAATGACTCCGACAATGAAATAAATTTATTGGCCACACGGCGCATTTTATGATATCTCGGAGATTCCACATCAATTCCTACCGGACGGTCGGATATAGCCACCGCCACAGCTGTAGCGCAATGACTGACAGATATAAACCCGTCGAATTCCGGAATATACGGCGCACCGGAATCGGTATGGACAATATCTACCGGATGACCGAAGTGCGATGCAAAAAGCCTGCCGACGGCATTATGCTGCATCTCATGGGTAAGAAAATCCCCCTCGGCGACAAGAATGACAGGAAAGACTCTCATGGCTGCATGGAGGCAAGCAAGCATCTGGCGCGTTCAAGATCAGCCGGCACATCGATTCCGACTGTCGCTCCTGATGCGGAGATTACCCGTATCGCGATATCGTTGTCGAGCCAACGCAGCTGCTCGAGACGTTCGGCGGCTTCAAGTGGCGATACCGGCAGATTGCAAATACGATGGAGCATAGCCGACGTATATGCATAAATACCGCAATGGATATGAAACCGTGCGGAAGCGGTCCATTCACGCCATTCCACGTCACGCACATAAGGAATGATACTGCGGCTGAAATAAAGAGCGTGCCGCGAACCCGATATGACGACTTTCACCTCCCCCGGATCAAAAAGAGCCTCGAAACCGGCAGAAGGATCAAAACGGAAAGCCGCGGTAAGTATCTCGTCATCTTCTGTAATCCCGTCGGCCATATCTCTTATAAGCAACGGAGATATAAGTGGATTATCGGCTTGCAGGTTGACTATCGCATCCGGGCGGACTCTTTCGGGCATCAGCATAAGAGCCGACAGGCAACGCTCCGTTCCCGAAGGAATCGACGGATCAGTCATGACCACATGCACCCCCTCCGCTGAAGCGGCTTCGGCAAGCCTCGGATCATCGGCGGCGACAACAACCCGGCCGGTACCCACAGCCTCAATAGCGCGCCTCACCGTCTGACCGAGCACACATGTGTCGCCAAGCGGTTCGAGAAGTTTGCCAGGAAAACGGGTCGAAGCGAAACGGGCAGGTATAAAAACAGAAGTCTTCATGATTCCAAAGTGCCGGCAAGGCTTTGCGCCATTATTAGATCGCGTCGGCGCACCAGCAGTTTCACCATTGAGAATTCAAGACTTGTAGGATAAACGCTTGAAAGCACACCCCCTTCAATCACACAGGGGATGCCGTTGGTCTCAAGCATCCCCTTTATGATATACGCCTCGGCCAGATCGGTGAACTTGTCGAAAATGACAAGTTCATCGAGCATAGCCTCTCTGTTGTCTTTTCTGTTTGCGATAACTGCTTATTTGTGTAGGGGCATGCGACACAGCACGCCCTGACATTATTTATCAGTGGCGAATGCACGCACGGCCTCGATCACATGAGGCAGCGTGAAGCCGAACTTCTCTTCAAGCACCTTATAGGGAGCTGAGGCTCCGAAACGCTCAAGCCCTTTGACATCCCAGCGCGAAGCATTCTTCATCAGAGGGAAAAGTGTAGTGGGAAGACCGGCTGTGAGACCAAACACCTCGCTGCCGCGTGGAATGACCGTGTGACGGTACTGCTCATCCTGACGCATGAACAGCCCCACCGAAGGCACTGAAACCACGCGAGCGTTTATACCCTCTTTCTCAAGCTCAACTGCCGCATGGATCAGATTGGCCACCTCGCTGCCGTTACCCACAAGCGTCACAGTAGCCGCAGGATTCTCATACACTACATATCCTCCACGCTCTGCACCCTTTGCCTCTTCGGCTCGGTTGCCGCTCTGTGCTGGCAGATCTTCGAGATTCTGACGCGAGAAAATCAGCACAGTGGGCGAGGTCGTGTTTTCCATCGCCATCTTCCACGCCACAACAGTCTCCGCCGAGTCAGCCGGACGCACAACAAGAATACTCTGTTTACCCGAAAGGTTATCCATCTGCTCCATCAGACGCACCTGTGCCTCATGCTCGATAGGCTCGTGGGTAGGTCCGTCCTCGCCAACACGGAAAGCGTCGTGTGAGAAAACATATTTCACAGGTAGCTCCATCAGTGCCGACATGCGCAACGCCGGCTTGATGTAGTCGGAGAATACAAAGAATGTGCCGCACGCACCGATAAGACCGCCATGAAGCACTATGCCGTTGATAATCGACGCCATGGTAAGCTCAGCGACACCGGCCTGCAGGAAGCGGCCGCTGAAATCACCCGCAGCGATAGCGTGGGTTTTCTTGAGGAAGCCATCAGTCTTGTCGGAATTGGCAAGGTCGGCGCTTGACACGATCATGTTGCCGAGCTTCTCGGCAAGCACACCGAGCACTATCGACGATGCATTACGGCTGGCAAGACCGGCCTTGTACTCGATCGCATCCCAGTTGATCTCAGGCATCTTGCCCTCAATATAGTTTTGCAGCAGCTCGGCATCGGCAGGGTTGGCTTCAGCCCAGCGCATCTGGGCGGCCTTGCGCTCTGCCACGATTTCCATGAGTTCCAGGCGACGGCGCTCATATATTGCAGCGACATCATCCCAGATCTCAAACGGATCGTCAGGATTACCGCCAAGACCGGCTATTGTAGCAGCCACATCGGCACCGGCAGCGCTCAGAGGCTGTCCGTGAGTCGATACCGCACCCTCCAGACTCGATCCGTCGGGCTTAACTACACCCTTGGCCATGACTGTATGCCCGATAATGAGAGTAGGCTTTTCTTTCTGAGCGCACGCCTCTTCTATCGCACGCGCGATCTGTACAGGATCATTGCCGTCAATCTCAATCACATGCCAGTTCCATGCACGGTATTTTGCAGCCGTATCCTCCGAGGTCACCTCCTCGACACGTGTCGAGAGCTGCACATCGTTGGCATCATAAAACATGATGAGATTGTTCAGGCCAAGTGTTCCGGCAATACGGCCGGCACCCTGCGAGATCTCCTCCTGGATGCCTCCGTCCGATATGAATGCATAAGTCTTGTGCGCCCATTCCTCGCCGAAACGCTGCGCAATGAACCGCTCACCTATTGCGGCACCCACAGCCATTACATGGCCCTGACCGAGAGGACCCGACGAATTCTCCACTCCGCGCAACGGATTGAGTTCAGGATGGCCGGGAGTATGGCTGCCCCACTGGCGAAAGTCCTTCAGCTCGTCGAGCGTATATTTTCCGGAAAGCGCCAGCACACTGTAAAGCATGGGCGACATGTGGCCCGGATCAAGGAAAAAGCGGTCGCGTGCGATCCAGGTAGGATCCTCGGGATCATATACCAGATAACTGGAATAGAGAACATTGGCAAAATCAGCACCGCCCATTGAGCCTCCGGGGTGTCCCGATTTGGCGCGTTCGACCATAGCAGCGATAAGGACTCGCATATTGTCGGCTGCCCGCTGCATCTCTTGTTTTTTCACTTCTTTTTCCATCGTGGGTGTAGGGGTGATTGTTTGGGAGAGAAAGGCTTGGATATATATTGTTGAATAAATCTCTTTCTTCTACTGATTGGAATCGCTGAGATACGGGGTAGTGTCGGCCACTCCCGCCTGCGCCATTGCCTCACGGCGCTCGACACACGTGCCGCATGTGCCGCAATGGATCTCACCGCCCTTGTAACAGCTGTAAGTCATGGAGTAGTCAAGTCCAAGCCGCGCTCCATGACGCACGATCTCGGCCTTGTCAAAGAATGTGTATGGCGCCAGGATCTTGACATCCTCATAAGTGCCTGCACGTACAGCCTCGGTCATGGCGTCGATAAACTCCGGACGGCAGTCGGGATATATCGAGTGGTCGCCTGAATGATTTGCGATAAGCACCTCGGTAAGCCCGTGAGTCTCGGCAAGACCGGCAGCGACCGACAGCATTATGCCGTTGCGGAAAGGCACGACCGTCGAACGCATATTCTCGTCGGCATAATGACCGTCGGGAATCGCCTCGGCTCCATCAAGAAGCGAGCTATGGAAATACTGTCCCATGAAAGCGAGATCGATCTCGATAAGCTCGATGCCGAGTTCTTTACAATGATAGCGGGCACAGGCAGCTTCTCGATCGTTGTGGTTTGAGCCGTAATGAAAATTCACAGCGAGAGCGATCGTGTCGGCATACTCGTGCAGCATGGTCACTGAGTCCATGCCTCCGGAAAGAACCATGAGTGCTGTTTTCATCTTAATCTATCAATTGAACGGCTTTGATACTGACAATGCCATCGAAAGCATCTCCTGACGGCGACGACGGGCAAGATCCTCATGATCGGCATCGGAGCGGTTGGCAAACGGATATATGGCGATGCCTCCGCGCGGCGTGAAGAATCCTGTCACCTCCAGATACAACGGATCCATGAGCCTGAAAAGGTCGTCGGCAATGACATTGATGCAGTCCTCATGAAAATCGCCATGGTTGCGGAAGCTGAAAAGATAGAGTTTCAGGCTCTTGCTCTCCACCATGCGCTGACGTGGCATATAGCTGATTACTATGCGTGCAAAATCCGGCTGACCGGTGATCGGGCAAAGCGATGTGAATTCCGGGCAGTTGAAACTTACCACATATTCCTTGCCAGGATGCTTGTTGACAAATGTCTGAAGTATATCCGGGCAATAATCGGCAGGATATTCATTTACTGATGCGCCAAGCAGAGTGATATCGCTAAGTTCTTCGACGTTTCTCGACATTGCTGTTGCCTGTGTTTCGTTTATTGAATTTACTTTCCCTGAGGTTTCACGTCGCGCACTTTCAGGCGGTCACCTGTCTCGTCGACGATAGCACGGAAATAGCGCGGATCATTGTAACCTCCATATTGCGGCGAGGCCGGCAGTCCGTAGGGGTTTCTTGAAAAAGACCCGTCGGCATCCTGACGCTTGATATTGCCGTCCATAAACTTTACCAGAAGGAAGTCACCCAACGCCTTATAATCCGACGTAGCTTTAGCGGCCCATTTGTCGGCTATCTCCTGTGCGGCTGCAGAAGCCTGTGCTGCGGTGAGATCCGCAACCTTAGCCTCAAAAGCCTCGGTTGCCGCCAACGCGCCCTGTTCAAGCTCCGACTGCACGCGACGTATATCGGGGATCATCTGGCAATAACGGTTATATGCCTGATTGGCGACATAATTATTCACCCAGAAATTGGCATCCCAGGAAATATTATTCATGTCTCCGTTGCCAACGGCAAGTTCATGCGGCACTTTTGTCACACTGCAATAGATCGGTATATAAACAGCTGTGTTGGCATCATCTGTACCAAACCACAGAAGCCCCTTAGCGGCATCTGGTAAATCGGAACGCAACCGGGCTACAAACGTGAAGCCGGTCTGCTGGGTGGCAATAGCACGCTCATGTGTGTACTCCTGACCGTCAACCTTGAACGTCATCGGACGCCAGCGGTAAGGCACTGCATAAGGACCCGCACCTACATCCTGAGTCATATCGTATGGTGTACCTTCAAAATGGTCACGCATCGCCCATTTCATATCGTCGGCCGTCAAAGGCTCGTCGGGCTTGACCCAGAGCGGCATCACAGGACCGGCCGCATTATCGATCCAGTCAAGATATTTGTCCATGCCCTGCGCGTGACTGTTGAAAAACGACCATACACGTGCGTCACAACCGCGAAGAGCGCCGAAGTCTGTGTCGGAATAAGCGAGCGAGAAACTGAAGTCCTTGTCGTCACCGTCAAAATAACCCATCTTGCGTGCAAACGAAATCACATCGGGGCTATAAAGCGTTTCAGGGTCATTTAGCGGAAACTGATGGATACGGGGATGATTTGCATGTCCCGAGATATATCCGTCGGGGATGCGGCGTGCCACCCATACAGCACCTTTCTCCTTGCCACCCTTTCCTATAAGTTCCATTATCCAGGCTTCATTTCCATCGGCTATAGAAAAAGACTCTCCGGAACTATAATACCCGTAATCCTTCACAAGATCAGTCATTACCTTGATTGCCTCCCGGGCTGTGCGTGCACGCTGCAGAGTGATATAAATCAATGACCCGTAGTCGATAAGTCCGGTTGTGTCTACAAGTTCGCTGTGACCGCCCCATGTGCTCTCGGCGATTGCAAGTCCGTGCTCGTTCATGTTGCCGAGCGTCGTATAGGTGACTGGTGCCTCCGGAATTTCACCAAGATACTTTCCCGTATCCCACTCCACTACCTTACGCATAGTGCCGGGCGCATGTTTTCCTCCCGGCTGATGATACAGCTCGCCATACAGACTATGGCTGTCGGCCGAATACGTAATGAGAACGCTGCCGTCTTTGGTTGCGCCCTTAGCAGCGATAAGGCTTGTACAAGCCAATGCCGATATTGGTGCGGCGAGCAGTGCCGCAAGTGTGAGAAGGATAGATTTCATCGCGTAGTGAAGTGAATGGAGTGGAGAAGAGATTTATATCTAAAGCACAAGGTCGGGAAAGGCATTGGAAGACAGTGCCCTTCGCGACCCTGAAGCAGTTTCCTGTTTATGTCGGCGCGTCACTGGGCAGCCTGCAGACGGGCACGCTCCAGATATTTCCTTATGTCGACGCCGTACATGTTGCCGTAAGCGGGATACTCCTTTTCGATTTTCTCGTATACCTTAAGCTCATCTCCGTATTTCTGCTGCGCGTTGTAGACACGGGCAAGCTTGAGCATAAAGAACGGAGTGTAGGAAGGATTATCGTTGCTCTGGGCGATAGCCTTGTTGAAAGACTTTACCGCATTGTCGAGCTGATCGAGATTGACATAACAGTCTCCCTCGAGCGAATACGCCGCAGCTCCGATAAATGCTTCATCGGCCGAATATTTGCTAAGATAGTCAAGCGCCTGCTGATATTCACCTTTCTCAAAGAGAAGTATCGCAGCCTGAAGAGCGGCGCGGTTGCCGGCGCTATAGCCATGCTCGTTGGCGATAGACTCATATTGCGTCAGAGCGATCGAGTCATTGCCCTGGAAAAGCTGGAGGTCTGCCAGGCCTATCTCGTTGTTGCCACGCTCGATACCGGGATTACGGAAAGCGTAGATGTAGACAAGCACACAAATGACAATAAATGCCACTATGCCGGTCGATATGTAGATGATGCGCTGGTTTTCCTGTACTTTCCGGCTGATACCGGTGAGCTGGTCATTGATCTCGTCGATCGCGTTTGCCCCCTGCTGCTCTGTTTGGTCTTTCTTTGACATGCTATGAGTTATGTGTCGTTGGTTTACCTTTTTGCGTTGGTGCGACCCGACCCAGACAATGCCTGCGCCGGGCTTTTACCGCACAAAGATAATCTCTTTAGTTGAAAATTCCAAAACGGCTGCAATTCTTTGGGTTTAACAAAAATGCCGTGACTGTGTGACCGTTATTTCGGCAGACCGAATACCCTTGAGATCTCCTGCATCTGTTCCGTGCTCATGCCGTCGGGAATAAATCCCATAGAACAGGCGTCACGATAAATCATGGCGCTTTTTGTGAGAGTGTCTATCATGTCAAACGCCTCCATAACATCCGGTGCTACTGCAAACACACCATGCTTTTCCCACATCACCACATCGTAGTCATCGGCAAGCGCATCGATCGTGGCCTGGGCCAGTTCATTGGAGCCGGGCAGCATGTAGGGAACGATTCCCAAACCTCGTGGGCAGAATGCCTTGGTCTCAGGTATCATGCTCCAGAGCAGACGGGTGAGCACATCTTTCTCAAGAAACTCAGGATTATGACTCATCGCCACAAGCTCGATCGGATGAGTATGAAGCGAGGCTTTATAAGAGCACCCCTTGCTTATAAGATAGTTGTGGACCGACAGATGCGAAGGCAGTTCCGAAGTCGGAAGCACAACTTTATCAGCCACAATCTCATAATGAGCACAATCCGGCGTAATACGTATGATCGAGCCGTTGTCCATAGGCTTGCGTGCAAGATCACGCATACGGCGGTTAGTACCTTTGCAATAAAACCAGCAGCCTTTAAGATGGGGAAGAGTTACGCCGATGGGAATCGCATCAGTGATAGCCGGCAACGCCCGCATGGCATCATCGACGTTATCGGTTATATTGACTGTTATATTACCTCCGTTACGCTCGGCCCATCCCTTCTGCCACAGATATCCGGCGGCTTCGGCCACTGCATTCACTTCAGCCTCCAGTTCCGGACGGCCGTCGAGTACTGAACTCATGATTTAAAATTATTTTTATTTACGTTTTGACAACACCTCTTTCTCGTAGGCGTCGATCTCCGCTATATAACTTTCACCTACAGCCACTCCGCTGCGACGGCAGAACTCATTCCACACTGCGCCCCACGGCATTGACTTTGCTTCCTCAAGCAACGCCAGACGTTCAAACCCCTTTCCACAAGCCTCATAGGAGCGGAGCGTTTCAATCGGTTCAAGCAACGCCTGAAGCAGACACTTCTGGGTAGAGCGTGTGCCTATCACATAAGCCCCTATGCGGTTGATCGAGCCGTCGAAATAATCCAGACCGATATTCACCCGGTCGAGCGCGTCGCAACGCACTATTTCCTTTGCCAGATCAAGTGTCTCATCATTGATGATCGTCACATGGTCGGAATCCCAACGCACCGGACGACTCACATGAAGCATCAGCGCCGGCACAAACAACAGCATCGAACTCACCTTGTCGGCTATACTTTCGGTCGGATGGAAATGACCGGTATCAAGCGTAATGAGTTTCTGGTGCTCAGTACAATATGCTGTATAAAAATCATTTGAGCCGACCGTATAGCTTTCAAGCCCGATACCAAATACCTTCGACTCAAGGCTGTCGAGCATGTGGTCGTATGTCTTGTCGAAAATCTTGTCAAGCGAATCCTTGAGAAGGGAACGATAAAGCATCCTGTTGACAGTGATATCCTTGGAACCATCGTGAATCCACAGGTTCATAACGCAGGGACTCCCTTGCCGGCGGCCTATCTCGTCGGCGATAGCACGGCAACGACGTGTGTGTTCAATCCAGAAAGCACGTATCTCCGGATCTGGACTGGCAAGCGTGAGATCTCCCGACTTGGGATGAGAAAACGACGTAGAATTGAAATCGAGTTTCAGACCATTGGCAAGCGCCCAGTCAACCCATGATTCAAAATAGCTGAAATCAACCTCGTCGCGATCTACTTTCTTCCCTTTGAAATCTCCATATATCTCATGAAGGTTCAGTCTGTGGCTGCCTGGAATCAGCGACAGAGACTTCAATATGTCGGCACGCAGTTCATCGATATTGCGTGCCTTGCCGGGATAATTTCCGGTTGCCTGTATACCTCCCGTGAGATCTCCATCCGACTCAAAGCCGGCGACATCATCGGCCTGCCAGCAGTGAAGCGATATATGTATGTCGGCAAGTTTGGCGAGCGCCTTCTCAGTGTCGACTCCGATCGATGCATAACGCTCACGCGCAAGTTCATAAGCTTTTTCTATATTTTCCATGACAGTTTATTGAAGGTTATTGTATCTCATGTATGCCTCGTCCCATTCATTACCGGGCGACGGCTCAAAACGCAATGTATCGGTCGACTCCGACACTATATGGCGCATTTCCTGAAGGGATCCTACAACTCCCGCCGCACGAGCCTGTATCAATGCATTACCGATAGCAGTAGCCTCCGACGGTCCGGCTACAACAGGCATACCTATGGCATCGGCAGTCATCTGGTTGAGAAGGCTATTACGTGATCCGCCGCCTATTATATGCAGACATTTGATTTCATGTGGCGCGAGATCTCGCAGATTCGACATGACCTGCCTGTAACGCAATGCAAGACTCTCCAAGATGCAAAGTGTGTATTCTCCCTGTGTCTCAGGCACCGGCTGACCTGTTTCCCGACAATAGTCCGCTATTTCCGCAAGCATTGATTCAGGATTTGCAAACCGCGGATTATCGGGATTGACAAGCGAGCGGAAACGTTCGGCTTTCTCCGCCTGCACGCAAAGATCAACATATGAAGTATCGATTCCGGCGGCACTCCACTCACGACGGCAGCACTCGAGCAACCACATACCGCATATATTTTTCAGAAACCTGACTGTTCGGTCTACTCCCCCTTCATTGGTAAAATTCAGTTCTCGGCTCTTGTCGGATATGATCGGCGCATCTGCCTCGATTCCCATCAGACTCCACGTCCCGGAACTCAAATATGCGAAATCGGCATCTGCAGCAGGCACCGCGGCCACCGCCGATGCCGTATCGTGCCCGGCAACAGCTATAACCGGAATCGCACCGAGACCGGTAAGCCGCCTGACTTCCGGACTGAGCATTCCTATGCAATAGCCGGGATCCACCATAGGAGAAAAAAGGCTGCCGTCAACACCGATCGCATCCAGAATACCGGCATCAAACTCACCACTACGCGCATCTGCCATCTGCGAAGTGGAAGCGATTGTCCGCTCAGTCACGGCCTTACCTGTAAGCATGTATGACAATGCGTCAGGGATAAACAATATTTTCCCGGCCGCCTCAAGCGCCGGACAATTGTTTCGCCGTAATGTATCCAACTGAAACAGGGTATTGAAATTCATTACCTGTATTCCGGTAATTTCATAGACCTTAGAGGAATCAAAACGGCTGAAAAACTGCTCTGGAGCATCGGCTGTATGTGTGTCACGGTAACAGTAAGGGTTACGGAGCAACCCTCCGTCACTACCGAAAAAAGCCACATCCACGCCCCATGTATCTATACCGATCGAAGTGATTTCATACCCTTTCAGCCCTGCATCACGAAGTCCTGCGATAATTTCCATGTAAAGCGCAGGCAGATCCCAGTAAGCATGTCCCTGAAGCTCTATGATATGATTGGGGAACCTCGATATTTCATTAAGCACAAGCTTTCCGTCCTCAAGCGATGCTGCAATTGTACGGCCGCTCGTAGCACCGAGGTCTACGGCAAAAAAAACTTTCTTTTTCATGATATTGATTCTATGGCAATGCCCTTTTACAAAGATAATAACTATCATTAGAAAACGACAAAATCCATACATTATAATTAAAATCAAATATAGATGTCTGTATTATAAAGAAATATATTGCATTTTTTTTTGTAATTTTGTTATTGATTAACCAATAATTCTATTTTTAACTGCTGCAAAAATGGATAACAGATTCAGTCCGGAAACGCTTTGTGTGCAAGGTGGCTGGACACCAAAAAACGGCGAACCCAGAGTATTGCCGATATATCAGAGCACAACATTCAAGTATGACTCCAGCGAGAGCATGGCAAAGCTCTTTGACCTTGAAGAAAGCGGATACTTCTACACCCGCCTGCAAAACCCCACCAACGATGCGGTCGCTGCAAAAATCGCAGCTCTCGAGGGCGGCATAGGCGCCATGCTCACTTCAAGCGGACAGGCAGCAAACTTCTATGCCATATTCAACATCTGTGAGGCCGGAGACCACTTTGTATGCTCATCGGCAATCTACGGCGGCACATTCAACCTGTTCGGCGTAACAATGAAGAAATTTGGCATCGACGTCACATTCATAAGCCCCGATGCCTCCGAGGAGGAACTGTCCGCGGCATTCCGCCCAAACACAAAGGCGATGTTCGGCGAGACCATATCCAATCCGAGCCTTGAGGTACTCGATATAGAAAAATTCGCACGCGTGGCCCACGCTCATGGCGTACCGTTGATCGTCGACAACACATTCCCTACTCCGATCAATTGCCGCCCATTTGAATGGGGAGCCGATATAGTTGTACATTCCACTACCAAATACATGGACGGCCACGCGACAGCAGTCGGCGGTGTAATTGTCGACAGCGGAAACTTTGACTGGGAGGCAAACGCCGAGAAGTTCCCGGGGCTCTGCACACCCGATGAATCATACCATGGGCTCACCTACACAAAAGCGTTCGGCAAAATGGCCTACATCACCAAAGCCACCGCACAACTCATGCGCGATCTCGGAAGCATACAGTCCCCTCAAAACGCATTTCTGCTCAATCTCGGTCTTGAGACACTCCACCTACGCATGCCGCGCCATTGCAGCAATGCCCAGACCGTTGCAGAGCATCTCCAGGCCAACGATAAGGTCGCATGGGTAAATTACTGCGGACTTACAGGCAACAAATACCATGCACTTGCCCAAAAATATATGCCACATGGGTCATGCGGCGTCATATCATTCGGACTCAAAGGTGGACGCGATGTAGCTATACGCTTCATGGATCATCTTAAACTCATCGCGATTGTGACACATGTGGCCGACGCTCGCACATGCGTACTGCATCCGGCAAGCCACACGCACCGTCAGCTTTCCGACGAACAACTGATTGAAGCCGGAGTTCGTCCGGACCTCATCCGTCTCTCGGTCGGCATCGAAAATGTAGAAGATATAATCGCCGATATCAATCAGGCGCTTCTGGCCTGAACCAACTGGCTTAAAAGCATAAAAAGGAGGATGCCATTAATGGCATCCTCCTTTTTATTTACTCTACAGATTTCAGCGGAGAGCGATAACCTCGATCTCTACAAGCACCTGCTTCGGAAGCTCCTTGACAGCTACTGCCGAACGTGCCGGATACGGCTCGGTGAAATTCTCAGCATAAACAGCATTCATTGCTGCGAAATCACCCATATCAGCAAGAAATACAGTAGTTTTCACCACATTATCAATGCTAAGGCCTGCCTCGGCAAGAATAGCCTTGAAGTTGGCGATAGACTGAGCGGTCTGAGCGGTGATACCTTCGGGAATCTCACCTGTAGCGGGATTCACAGGGATCTGGCCGGATACATACACAAATGTTCCGGTGTCGATTGCCTGGCTGTAGGGGCCGATAGCACCCGGAGCAGCCGTTGTTGCGATAGCTTTTTTCATAATTGAAATATATTGTTGTTTAGGAGTTTTATTTTTCATCCGGCACAATATCCCGCAGGTAAATTGTGTCGGCAATATCCAGCGTCGCGCTTTCAAGTTTCCGCACCGAAGAAACAACCCTCGGATAAAGCTGGGCAAAACCGGGGATAAAATCACTCTGGCCCGACTCCAGAGACCGGCGTATCACAACCCCGACTGTTATATCGGAAGTCGGCATCGACGGATTATACCCGTAGAGGTCTTTCCGCTCGTTTACGACAACCCTGTCGACAAGACGAAGTTCCACAAGGCGATTCACTGAAGCATCTGCAAGCGAAAGCGGAATACCACGGCTACGTGATATCTCCAATGCATCGATCGGAGGCAACCCACTGTCAAAACGCTTTACAATAGTCGACAGCACCGCAAGAAGCACCGTCAGACGATAATCCGTTGAAATTTTATTGACCTGGCCGAGAAACCGGAAACGTCCGATACTCTGGGTCGAATAGCACACCACAGCTCCGGCAAGCACAATAACCCACACAAGCTGCATCCACACCAAAAGCAATGGCAGAAAAGCGAAACTGCCATATATAGCGTTATAGCGACTCACATAAACGGCGCCTGACACAAACAGCCATTGAAGTACAGTAAATCCAACACCCGTCAGAGTACCCGCTAAAAACGCGTTTTTAAACGGTACTGATGTATTTGGTATCAGAAGATAGGCACCTACAAAGAAAAACCATGTAAGCATCATTGCCGCCACATCGAGAAGCCACGACACCATAGGCGTGAGCCACTCGAAAGGCAACGCTTCCTGTAGCGCCGTCGACATAAACACATTGATACCACTGGCGCATATCATCAATATAGGCAATATCAAGAATATAGCCGTATAATCGGTAATCTTACGCCATATCGACCTCCCTTGCTTCACCCCCCATATAAGATTGAATGTCGATTCGACATTTGAGATCAGAGAAATAAGGGTGTAGAGCATCGCGATAAGACCCACTCCTACAAAAATACCCTCCGATGCCTGATTCAGATAAGACTCGACAAAAGTAAACGCGTTTTCAAGAACCTCTTTCTGCGCCGGCAAGGAGTTAAACAGCTGTGACCGCAAAAGATTCTGAAATCCGAATCCTCGCGCGATAGCAAACAACATTGCAAGCACCGGAACAGTAGCCAGCAAAGTGGAATAGGTTAGCGATGCGGCCTGACTCTGCAGATCTCTGTCGGTAAAACTCCTCACCGACAGATTCACAACTTTCAGAAACCTCACATGCCAACGGTCGTCAGGCTGCTCCCATATACCGTCTGATACATAATGCATCCAACCGCACACTCTCATACGCCACTTCTCAACGAGCAGCGACAGATTGCCTTTTTTACGATTTTGAGACGACATATATCAGAGTATAAAATACTTGAAAAACAAGAGGGGCGGGGCTTTCTCTGCCACCCCGCCCCTCTGTGGTTCTATAATTTCAAGCCGATTACTCGGCTACTGAGTCATTTTTTGTAAGCTCTTCGATCACACTGCGCAGTTCGTCCACAGTAACTTCCTTGGCCTCGACGCTCACGGCATCGCGGATCGAATCGAAGAATTTGACTGTTGCGGCAGTATTTGCAAGATTCTGACGGGTCTTCTTGTCTGCAAGAAGTTTCTTGCCGTACTCCACGTAGCTCTCTTCCGGAAGATTATTGAGACCATACTGTGCAAACTGACGACGCGCTGCGGCTACAGCGATTTCCATCACATTCTCCTCGGTAACCTTCACATCGAGTTTGCGGCCCACCTCGTCACGGATAAGCTGCCACTTCACATCAGGCACAACTGCCTTTTCAAAATCCTCTTCGAGCTTCTCGGCTGTAAGGCCAGGATTTTCAAGAAGCAGATAGCGCTTCAGGAAATCTTCAGGAACCTTCACACCATCGGAATATGTGTCGATAAGATATTTGCGGGCCGACAGCTGGAACACTTCCTGGCTTGTCGGAGCAAACTGAGCGGCGATCATCTGAGCGACATTCTGACGGTACTGCTCTTCGTTCTCGATTGCTGCCTGAGGGCCAAAAGCGTTCTTATAGAACTCTTCGCCAAGCTCAGCCGGCTTGATGATTATGATCTCCGACACTGTAAGCTGGAAATCCGACTTGACATTGGCGGCAACTTCCTTATCGTCAATGTGGAGCATCGATGACATCTCGGTAGCGTTGCCCTCGCATGTAGCCCAAGGATTGAATACAACCTTGTCGCCTACCTTGCAGTGGAGGAACTTCTCGGCCTGAGCTTTATCCTTGAAGAACATTGGAGCGACAATTCCGTCAATAACCTGGATAGCATCGGCACTTTCTTTCACCGAACCGTCCTCATTGAGCTCCATGATAGTTCCCTTGACCAGAGCCTTCTCGTCGGCCTCTTCACCGGGCTCCTGCGAACCGAAACGCTCACGCAGAGCCTTGTCCTGCTCCTCGATCATCTCGTCAGTAACTTTCACAGTATAGAAAGGCAGTTTCACCTCCTTGTCGAGTTTGACATCGATCTCGGCAGGAAGAGCAAGCTCAAAAGCAAAAGTATAATCCTTCTGCTCCATTGTGATTGTCTGAGGCTCCGAAGCGGGAAGAGGCTCAGCTATGTATACTATATTATTCTCTCTGATATACTTGTCGACCGCTTCGATAACAACGCGGTTGATCACCTCGCTTTTTACCTCTTTACCAAAGCGGCGAGTCAGGTGCTCCACACTTACGTGGCCCTTGCGGAAGCCCGGAATGGTCTGGGTGGCACCGATTTTTTTAAGCTCGGCCTTCACCTTGGCGGCATAGTCATTTTCCTCGACTGCCACGGTGATTTTGGCGGTCAGTCCATCGGGATTTTTCTCGTAGCTAACGTTCATTTTATTATCTTCGTAGATATATGATTTTCACTTATTGAAAATGAGATTTGCAAGACAGCACGCGGCTTTTCACAACTCCGGCTGCAAATTTAATCCTTAAATCGTAATTAAACAATTTAAGAAAAAATTTCTTTGTATTACAGTCTCTCAAGATTAGAGAGCAACCGACTGAAATAAAACATATACCGGTGTAGCTCGGTTCGCCAGATGACACATAACCGAATTATCTTTAACTTTTGTTGCATTTAATTATTAAATAGTTTGTATTTCGATTAATTATTAATACATTTGGTTCATAAAGTATATACTTAAAGATTAAGTATGTCGTCATTATGTTTCAATAAACCCAATCAATCGATGAAAGAGAATAGCAAAAAAGAGATCTCACGTCGGGAATTTATCAAACTGTCGGCTCTTGGCCTGGCAAGTCTGACAATTTTGCCGAGCTGGATTGTCAATGGCGTGCGCATAGCGCCGAGCGACCGTGTAGTCTTAGGTTTTGTCGGTCTCGGCCAGCAGGGGCTGTCCGATTTCCAGAGTTTCGCATCATGCCCCGGAGTTCAAGTTGCAGCATGTTGTGACGTCGACTCTATAAAACGCGAGCGTTTCCGCCGTCGTGTTGAAGCTTGGCAGAAATCACAAGAAGTTGCCCCTCGATGCGACATGTATGAGTTCTACGAGGACATGCTCGACCGCAAGGACATCGACGTAATCGAAATCGCCACTCCCGATCACTGGCATGCGCTTGTTGCTATTCATGCCTGCCAGACCGGCAAGGACGTTTACTGCCAGAAACCGCTTGCCTACACCATTACCGAAGGACTGGCAGTGCAACGTGCGGTTCGCGACAACAACCGCGTATTCCAGATCGGCAGTCAACAACGCTCAAGCAAGGAATTTCAGGATGCAATCGCACTCGTGCGGTCAGGCAAGATAGGCCACATTGACAGAATCTATGCACGTGTCGGTGATCCTCCAAAACCACTCGACCTGCCCGAAATGCCGGTTCCGGGCAACCTCAATTTCAACCAGTGGATGGGACCGCTCAACGACCCCAAGATCCATTATCACCCTGATCTTTGCCCACCGGTTTCGCTCCAGCCCGAACAAAACGAAAAACTCTGGGGCGCATGGCGCTGGTATCAGGAAACCGGAAACGGCTACACCGCCGACTGGGGAGCACACATGTTTGACATAGCCCAGGCCGCCATCGGCATGGACGGGTCAGGACCGGTAGAGTTTATCCCCAAAGGCTATAACGGCACTGAATACGCGACAATGAAATATGCCAACGGCATTGTCATGACCGAGCAGCCCTACCGCGAAGACAATCCCGGCGCGCAGGGCATCAAATTCATAGGCGACAAAGGATGGCTCAAAGTCGCACGCGGATACATCGAATGCTCCGATCCGGCGCTTTTGCCCAAAGAAGAAAAGAAAGTCGGCAAAGGAGAATACGAAATAAGTTCGCCCCATATGCAGAACTTCATCGACTGCGTGCGTTCACGTCAGAACCCGATCGCGCCTGTTGAAGTCGGTTGCAGCACCAACACCCTCTGTTGCCTGCAGAACATAGCACGCGAGCTCGGACGCCCAGTTCACTGGGATCCAGCCACACTCAGCTTTAACGGTGACAAAGAGGCTGAAAACCATCGTCTCTACTGGTATGAGTACCGCAACCCACACAAATTGCCCTACTTTTCCTGATCCGGCAGGTTACAGCAAAAAACACTCCTACCACAATTACTGGTGAAATATCAATTTTACAGTGGCGTGCTAAAGTGCGCCACTGTTTTATTCTCAGTATTTAAAATTACATCATATCTCGACATTGGATTTCGTTAATCACCATTCACCAAAAGATCTTTGATTTTATTTTTCATATTCAAAATGCAAATAAATTTGGTTTATTGACACTGTTTCAGTAATTTTGCACCGATTTTCCGCTCCAGGCATGGAAAGAAGTCTTGACTGCCCCATACCAATGGGCATATTATCGTCAGACTCGCCTCGGTCGGGCTTACCTTAAAAGGTTTTATTTCACCAATGTACGTTATCGTAGAAATCCAGGGCCAACAGTTCAAGGCTGAGGCCGGACGTTTCCTCTATGTCCACTATCTGGGCGAGGAAAGCAAGCAGGGCGACGCAGTTGAATTTGACCGCGTGCTGCTTATCGACAACGACGGAGCAGTCACCGTAGGCGCTCCCACCGTTGCAGGTGCAAAAGTTGTATGTGAAGTGGCTGAGCCCCTTGTAAAAGGCGACAAAGTTATCGTCTTCAAGAAGAAGCGTCGCAAAGGCTATCGCCGTAAAAACGGTCACCGCCAGTATTTCACAAAGATCACAATCAAAGACATCGTTACCGCTTAACCCCATCAAAACGAAATGGCACACAAAAAAGGCGTCGGCAGTTCAAAGAACGGCCGCGAGTCAGAAAGCAAACGACTCGGCATCAAGAAGTTTGGCGGTCAGGTTGTAAAGGCCGGCAACATCATCAAGCGTCAGCGTGGCACCGCACACCATCCCGGTCGCAACATGGGCATGGGCAAGGACCACACTCTCTATGCTCTTATCGACGGTACAGTTTCGTTCACAACGGGCAAGAACGGACGCAAGTTCATCAACATCGTTCCTTTTGTGACAACCGCCGAGGCATAAGCCCGAACGGACACAACAGAAACAAAAAAACATCTAAAAAGCAGGAGCAATATTGCCCCTGCTTTTTTTCTTTATGCAACGTATTCAACCCTCAATATCATCCTTCCCTAAAGGAAGCATATTCATTTCCTCAATGTAATCCAGAATTTCCGATTTTCCACGTCCGTCTACACTCGATGTACGGAAAACCGGAGGCAGTTCCTCCCATTGCTCACGCAATGCATCAAGGTATACCTCCACAGTTTTTTTTGCAGCAAGCGACGAAAGTTTATCAAGTTTAGTAAAAACGATACTGAACGGCACCCCATTCTCTCCGAGCCATTGCATGAACTCCAGGTCATTTTTCTGCGGCTTGTGACGGCCGTCGATAAGCAGAAACAGGTTGGTCATCTGCTCCCGACCGAGTATATATCCCCTTATCATCTTTTCAAAAGCCACTCGGTCATTTTTACTGCGCTCAGCATAACCATAACCGGGAAGATCAACCAGATACCAGTTGTCATTGACAAGAAAATAATTTATCTGCGCTGTCTTGCCGGGCTTTGATGACGTTTTTGCAAGATCCTTGCGTCCGGTGAGCATATTGATAAGCGAAGACTTGCCGACATTGCTTCTTCCTATAAAGGCATATTCATGACGGTCGGTCCCCTCAGGACATTTTTTTAAATCGGGGCTTGAAGTAATGAACTGTGCGGTATTTACTATCATAGTTGTCGCTTTATAATTTTCAGATTAACAAACACTGACGGCAAAAGTACAACGGATATACCGAATACCTTTGCCGCCCGATTATATCAACAATTCTTTTTCAGTTGTGAGGCTTCTTCAGGATAACTTATGTATTACAAGGCCTGATCGTAGCTTCGGTTCAAACCAGGTTGTTTTAGGCGGCATGATATTACCTGTGTCGGCAATTGTCATCAGTTGGTCCATCGTTACGGGATAAAGGGCAAGCGCAACAGTCATTTCCCCACTGTCTACCCGACGTTTAAGCTCGCCAAGCCCTCTTATGCCACCTACAAAATCAATGCGCTTGTCACTTCGCAAATCGGTTATACCCAGTATGTCGCGCAATATAAGGTCACTCGACACTGTCACGTCAAGCACCCCGATAGGATCCTTGTCGTCATAGGTGCCGGACTTGGCTGTGAGCGAGTACCATATGCCGCCGAGATACAGCGAAAAGTTGTGCAACGCATTGGGCCGGTACTCTTCCGTTCCCATCTCCTCAACATCAAAATTATCACTGAGACGTTGCAGAAAATCCTCAGAAGACAAGCCATTAAGATCACGCACAACACGATTATAGTCGATGATTTTAAGGTGTGAGGCCGGGAATGCCACTGCAAGAAAATAATTATACTCCTCGTCGCCACAATGGGCGGAGTTGTTCATTGCCTTCTCATGACCGACCAACGCGGCTGCAGCCGTGCGGTGATGGCCGTCGGCGATATAGAGCGCCGGCATTTTCTCAAACTCACGGGTGACAACAGATATAAGTTCACAATCGTCGATCACCCAGAAATGATGACCGAAACCGTCGGGTGCAACAAAATCATATTCAGGCTCCGATGCCGTCACCTTATCGATTACCCGCTGCAGTTCCTCATTGTCGGGAAACGCAAAAAACACAGGCTCGATATTAGCATCATTGACACGCACATGCTTCATGCGGTCCTCCTCCTTGTCACGGCGTGTAAGCTCATGCTTCTTTATGCGCTCCTCCATGTAGTCGGCCACATTTGCTGCTATGACGATACCATATTGTGTGCGGCCTTCCATTGTCTGGGCATAGATGTAGTAATGTTCCTTATCATCCTGCACCAGCCACCCGTTGTCCTGAAAAGCCTGAAAGTTCTGAGCAGCCTTCACATAGACTTTAGGATCATGTTCATCAGTACCCGGCTCGAAATCAATCTCCGGCTTGATGATATGGTACAGCGACTTGGGATTTCCTTCGGCCTCTTTACGGGCTTCTTCCGAGTTCAGCACGTCATAGGGGCGCGATGCCACCTCTGTCACCATCCCCTTGGGAGGGCGTACACCTTTGAAGGGTTTTACTTTAGCCATGGTGAAGTTATTTTGAAAAGAAAATATGTTTTATGATTTTAAGGTATTGGTAGCGCTGGTCGCCGACGCATTCAAGGCTACATGCCCCGATAAAGCCACATTGACATCTGTCTTGGCAGCGCGGGTACGCACTTGATGTGCGTACCCGTTCTGTTTATGCCAGCTCAATCGTCTGACAACGGTCAGGGCCTACAGATACGATTACTACAGGCACGCCGAGCTGTTTCTCGATAAAAGCTACATAATCCATAAACGTCTTAGGAAGATCCGACAGGCAGGTCGCCTTAGTGAGATCAGTCTTCCAGCCGGGAAGAGTAGTATATACAGGTTTGACCCTCTCCGGATCGTCAATACTGTATGGGAAGCGATCGGTAACCTTACCGTCGATCTCATATTCAGTACAGGCCTTTATTTCATCAAATCCGTCGAGAACATCGCTCTTCATCATTATGAGTTTTGTGACACCGTTTATCATAACGGCATAACGCAAAGCCACAAGGTCTATCCATCCGCAACGGCGCTCACGGCCTGTAACCGCTCCATACTCATGGCCTATGTCACGCATCCGCTGACCTGTCTCATCAAAAAGTTCGGTAGGAAACGGACCGGCTCCGACCCTGGTGCAATATGCCTTGAATATACCATAGACATCACCTATCTTATTGGGAGCCACGCCAAGACCGGTGCAGGCACCTGCGGCAATGGTATTGGAAGAAGTCACAAACGGATAGCTGCCGAAATCCACATCGAGCATTGTGCCCTGAGCTCCCTCGCACAAGACTTTCTTCCCCGACTGGATAAGATCGTTGACAAGAAACTCACTGTCGACAATTTCATACGTCTGAAGATATTTCACGGCATCAAGCCATTCCTGCTCAAGAGCGGGAAGCGACGACGTATCCCAGCCCATGGATTGCAGCTGGGCGAGATGACGGTCACGTGCGGCGGCATACTTCTCTTCGAAATTCTCAAGAGTATCACCCAGACGCAATCCGTTACGGCTCGTTTTGTCGGTATATGTAGGACCTATGCCTTTTCCCGTCGTACCGATTTTGCTCTTTCCCTTGGCATTTTCATTAGCCGCATCAAGCAGGCGGTGAGTCGGCATAATAAGGTGAGCCTTACGCGACAGGCGCAGCACTTTGCGCAGATCGGTTCCGCTCTTGGCAAGCTCCTCGGCCTCGTTTCTGAAAAGCACAGGATCGAGCACAACTCCATTGCCTATTATATTGATCTGTCCATGCTGGAACACACCGGAAGGTATAGACCGCAGCACGTACTTTTTTCCGTCGAACTCAAGTGTGTGTCCTGCGTTGGGGCCACCCTGAAAACGGGCAACGGCATCATAGCGGGGCGTAAGCACATCCACTACTTTTCCTTTACCCTCGTCTCCCCATTGCAAGCCGAGCAGAATGTCGATTTTCATCATTTCTTTTTAGATGTCTGGAGTTTAGTTTCCAATTTGCGTCTGCATGTCATGCAGAGTCCATAAATATTCACCGAGCATGATGTCGGATGAAAACTTTTGTATCTTTTGGCAAGAAGCGGTGCTATTACCGCTCTGTCGGTCGAAGGCTTAACACGGCCGCACGACGTGCATTCCATGTAGATCTTCACCTGAAATCCGGCATTGCGACGATCGGATCCTGCGGTTGCAAGCGCATAGACTCGATGACGGTCCCGACTTCCCGCCGGAGCGACAATGCCGGCCTCCACAAGCAGTCTCACTGTATTGACCACTGTCCCGCGGGAGATAATCGTTGATGGAGAGATACTCCGGGTTTCAGCATGGATCATATCCACTGTAAAAAGGCCCGGACACTTCTCTATAGCATCAAGCACCACATACCGCTCGGGAGTCGACCTCATCCCTCTCGAGACTATAAACTCACCCAATCGAGCGGCATGTGATTCTATCTTCATTTATTTTATAAGATACTGTGACGAGATCGACTCGTTTTCATGGACACGGCGTATCGTGTCAGCAAAAAGACGCGCCACAGAGAGAATAGTCACCTTAGGACAATGCTTGCTATAAGGTATGCTGTTGGTGAAGATCATCTCACAAAGCGAACTGTTGGTTACACGTTCGGTCGCAGGATCACTCATGATAGCATGAGAGCAAAGCGCACGCACCGTCTTGGCACCATGACTCATCATCAGGTCGGCTGCCTTGGTGATAGTTCCGGCAGTGTCAGCCATATCGTCTACAAGGATCACATTTTTATCCTTGACATCGCCGATCACAGTCATAGTAGCCACGACATTGGCCTTGGCACGCTGTTTGTGACAGAGCACAAGTGGCAGGTTCAGATACTTGGCGTAGTTGTTTGCACGCTTCGCACCACCCACGTCGGGTGTGGCGATCACCATATCCTCAAGACCCAGCGACTGGATATAGGGTATGAACACCGACGAAGCATAAAGATGGTCGACCGGAATATCAAAAAAGCCCTGTATCTGATCGGCATGAAGATCCATCGTGATCACACGGTCTACACCGGCAGCGCTGAGCATGTCGGCCACAAGCTTTGCGGCGATCGACACACGAGGCTTGTCCTTACGGTCCTGACGGGCCCATCCGAAATAAGGAACCACAGCGATGACCGAGCGGGCCGAGGCACGCTTGGCCGCATCAATCATAAGCAGAAGTTCCATGAGATTGTCGCTATTGGGGAAAGTAGACTGCACGAGGTACACCTCGCATCCACGGATCGATTCCTCAAACGAGACTTCAAATTCGCCGTCGGCAAAATGCTGGATATTCATTTTACCCAGCTCTACGCCGAGGTCTTTACAGATTTCCTCTGCGAGGTAGTGGGAGCGTGTGCCCGAAAACACTTTCAAAGGAGGTAGTGGCGACATGTGATATTTTGTTTAATTGGTTTTTGTCTGTTTGCTGTATTTCTTTTTCCTTGTCCGGCAAGGAGCCTTTGTTTCAGTCTTGTTGTCTGCCGGCTTTGGCGCGGTGAATTTCCACACCACAGCCCCATGCGCTGACACATGCGTGGCAAACGGGGTCGAACTGTCGAGATTACGACGCTCCGGATCTTTTCCCGATAGCAGTTCCTGAGCGTCAGCCTCTCCTTCTTGCAGACCAAGCACCTCAAATGCATGACGTGGTATGTTGATCTGCAAATCACAGTCATGGCCGGCGAAATTTACGGCCACAAGCAACGCCTCGCCGTCGGCGGCGCGCATAAACGTGTACTGACGGTGTGGATCGAGAGTAGGATTCTGATAGTTTACATACATCAGATCGAAGAAACCACCCTCCCGCAATGCCTTCTCGCTGTTGCACAAAGTGAGTACGCGGCCATATAACGAACGGAGCGCTCGCTCCCATGGCTCAAGCTTATCCAGAGAACAACGTCCCTCGTCAAGCCATCGGCGCAAAGTCGGTATGCTCCAGAAATCAAATATTGTCGTACGGCCGTCACGACCGCTGAACCCTTCGGCATCGGCCCCTTTCTCTCCAAGCTCCTGACCTGCATAAATCATCATCGGTCCCGTGCTTAGCATGGCCGACACAATCAACGACGGGATCACACGCATCGCATCGCCGGCATATTGCTCCGAAGCGAAACGCTGTTCATCGTGGTTCTCAAGAAAATTGAGTAGCTTTGATCCCAGCCCGTCGACTCGCTGCCAACACGATGTGAGCTGTGCGGCCGACACATTGCAGCACTCTATCGCACGCAATGTATCATATAGATTCACCTTATCATAGAGATAATCAAATCCGGCACGGTCTATGAACTCGCGGTAGAGATTCACATCATATATTTCGGCTATGAAGATTATATCAGGATAGCGTTCCTTTACAGCGGGTATCGCCCATTCCCAGAACTCGACAGGAACCATAAATGCCATGTCGCATCTGAAACCGTCGACACCTTTGGATGCCCAATAGCGAAGAATATGAAGCATTTTGAGCCACACCTGCGGGATCGGGGAAAAATGCCGCGATCCGTCGCCATAGTCGACTCCGTAATTGAGCTTCACTGTCTCATACCAGTCATTGCGCGACGGGAAAGCCGTGAAACAATCGTTACCTGACGCCTTTGCCGGAAACTCCACATAGGCCTCCTCTCCCTCTCCCAACGAAAATGACGGCGCGAATTTCTGCCTTGGCAGATAATAAAAATCATTTCCCGGAGAAAAAAACATACCCGGATAATCAGAAGAACCGAAATCCTCGATCCCCGCCGGTTTGGCATCGCTGTGATAGCGTCGTGCCACGTGATTCGGCACAAAATCAATTATGACTTTCATGCCGGCGTCATGGGTCCGCCTTACAAGAGCCTCAAACTCTTCCATACGCCGCGCAACATCCTCGGCTATGTCAGGGTCTATATCGTAATAGTCGGAAATGGCATAAGGGCTTCCGGCACGTCCCTTCACTACATGTGGATTGTCACGCTCTATGCCATAAGCAGTATAGTCCACATCATGGGCATGCTCGATCACTCCTGTATACCACACATGCGTCACTCCGAGATCATTTATACAGCCAAGCACGCCCGATGTAATTCCATTCATCTTGCCTGCGCCATTCTGATCTATTGTTCCGTCAGGCACACACCGCGAGTTGTAGTTGGCGAAAAGCCTTGGCAACAACTGGTATATTATAGGTTTTTCTGTCATTTTCACTTGGCGGTGTATTTTACAGCAGTCTGCATGGCATTCATCTTCTTACGCTCTGCGGCAAAAGCACTTCGCCCTGCCGAGTATCCGCTAAGATAAACACCGTGAATATTAGATAGATCAAACGCCTTGTGCCGGGCAAGCATCGACACGGTCACCACTTTGTCGCAGAGAGGCTCATCGAGGCGCGTATTGGACTTGACAAGCAGATGATAGCTTCTCATGGCCACCTCTACAAGTGCCGGGCGGAAATCGTCCTCAGCCCCTATACATGGACTCACATTCACCCCGATAACCTCTTCACAGCAGTCTCGCAGCAGCCAGGCGGGTAGATTGCGCGACACTCCGCCATCTACATAGTATTTCCCATCGATAATTATCGGGCGGAAAAGCACCGGAATACTGCATGAAGCCTCGACTGCCGCACCGATCTCTCCATGATCGATACATACAGCCTGCCCCGAAACAATATCGGTCACACCGATCTTTACAGGCACCGGAAGATCCTCAAGTCTTTTATAGGGAGCCACACACTTCGATACAAATTTGCGAAAGGGAGCGAGACTGAACAGGCCACCTCCGCCGTCGCGTATGGCAAGAGACGTCATCGACGAAAATTTGCAATTCGCAAAACGCTTATGAATATCATCAGCTTCAACTCCGGCAGCCAAAAGGACAGCCGCCACCGCACCGGCACTGACTCCGGCATAAATCTCAGGCCTGCAACCGCACTCCTGCATCGCTTTCAGAACCCCTCCGTGTGCGAAACCACGGGCGCCGCCCCCACTGAGGGCGACTCCCAGCCTATAACGGGGAACGGTTTTGATACCAGATATCGGTCGAGTCATAATATTGATGCTGACTGAAGGCAAAATTACAAATATTACTGTAAATTCGCACAATGAAACGAATATTAATCGCACTCTGCGTCATCTTATTTTTGACCTGTACGGCAAAAAGTGCGGACACCACCCGACCTGAAGTCGAGAGCGTGGCACTACTCACATGCCACCCCGGCGATGAGGTCTATGAGCTGGAAGGACATACAGCCCTACGCTTCATTTTTTCAGATGGCAAAGACCTTACCGTAAACTGGGGACTATTTGATTTCAACTCCCCTAATTTCCTTTACCGGTTTGTAAAAGGCGAGACCGATTACCGCATGGGTGCGACACCTACCGTCCATTTCCTGAATCAATATTCCAGCGAAGGCCGACGCGTCGATCAGACACCGCTCAACCTTACACCGGCTGAGCGCGAAAAGCTTGTCTGGCTCATCGACAGCACAATGCGGATCGGCTCACCGGTCTATCGCTACAACTACGTGCTCGACAACTGTGCGACACGCCCGGTCGATTATCTTGAAAAAGCAATCGGACACCCTTTGCAATTTGCCGACACCACTGCTCTCGGCGACAAAGCGGGCACAACCTTTCGCGGCGACATGACCGCTTTCCACCGCAATTATCCATGGTATCAGTTCGGCATCGACCTTGCCCTCGGACCATATATAGACAACACTCTGACATCGCGAGAACACCTCTTTGCGCCAGTATCACTTGCCCTGATGGTCGATGGTGCCATGCGGCCCGATCCTGAGAATCCGGAAGCTTACATAAGCCTTTCATCTCCCCGCTTCGAATTGCTCCCTGATCTTGGAGGCGGCCCCGATACTCCCACACCATGGCCGTTTACGCCTATAGCAGTATGTTCGTTTTTCTGCCTGATAACCATTATAATTTCAATTATAGATCTGCACAGGCACTCCATCTCACGATGGTTCGACACAATCTACTTCAACATAGCCGGCCTCGCAGGACTATTGCTCACTTTCCTCATATTTGTTTCAGTTCACTACGCCACTTCTCCAAACTGGCTTTATCTTTGGCTTAATCCTCTATGCTTCATAGGAGGCACACTTATTTGGATAAAAAAATACCGTAAAGCTGTTATATTATATCAAATTATTAACTTTGCAGCTATAGCGGCATTGTGCGTCGCCGTCATCTGCGGCGCACAGGCTATTAATTTTGCGTTTATACCTCTACTTGCAGCCGATGCGCTAAGAGCCGTCGTCTACATCCGCTCAGCGAAATGGCATTAAGCAACTATCCTACTATAAATAAGACAACATTCGCCAGAACACTTGCAACAGCATTTGTAATGGCCATGACCTATTCCGGTCTAAAAGCCGAAACACCTGCGTCACGGCCGGTTCTTGTCGTAGGAGTGACTGTCGAGGGACTGTCGGCCGACTATCTTGAGCTTCTGCGTGACAAATTCGGGCCCGACGGCCTAAATTGTCTTCTAAACAATGCCGTAACAATCACCGACCTTGATTTCGGCACTCCATTAGACGGAGCCGCTGCCGCCACAATCATACACACCGGAGCAGCTCCTACAGTCAACGGAATAGCTGCAGGCACTTTCTACGACAAGGACAATCGACGCAGCTTCAGCAGCTTTCTCTCCGATCCGACAGACGATATACCGGCCAACTACTCTCCGGCAAGAATCATATCCACGACTATTGCCGATGAGTTGCGCATCGACGGCGGAGGCATGTGTGAGGTTCACTCCATTGCCCCAGACGCGGCACTTGCCATAGCAGGTGCCGGACATTCCGCCAGTTCCGCCCATTGGATCAGCGACACCGACGGCAAATGGGTGACTTCAAAAGCCTATCCCGACAGTTCTCCACTCATACAGAACTATAACCGCACGCATTCGGTAGCCACCGTACTCGACACACTCGGATGGAGTCCGTCGATATCTGTAAACGATTATCCCGACATACCTTCATTCCGACGCGCCTACCCGTTCAGCATACGCTTCGGACGAGGAGAAACCGAGCGCTACCGCATGTTCAAGTCGGCCCCTGTGGTCAATCAGGTCGTAACCGATCTTGCGATTGAGTATCTACGCACTCTCGAGCCCGGCACTCACGAAGCACCCGACATGCTTTCGCTGGCCTACACCGTGCGTCCATACCCCTACGGCCGCGACAACGACTACAAGCTTGAGACAATGGACGGATACCTGCGTCTCGACCGCGACATTGCCAGGCTGATAAAAGCCATTGACAAGAATGGCCCAGGCATGGATCGCACATTGCTTTTTGTAGCAGGCACCCCACCCACTCCACGCACTCGCCGCGACGATGACAAATGGAATCTGCCCGGAGGCGAGTTTCATGTAAAACGCGCGATATCGCTACTCAATCTATACCTCATCCAGAAATTCGGAAACGGAGAGTGGATAACCGGATACCATAACGGATATTTTTATATAAATCCGACACTCGTAGCAAACCTTGAGGTCGACCCGGTTGTTGTGAGAAAGGAAACCGCAGCTTTCTTACGACGGATGAGCGGTGTGGCCTATGCTTACACAATCGATGAAGTAACTTCGCGCGACATACACGACAATTCAGAAGCAGTATGCCGGAACACACGCCTCGATTCATCTGGCGATGTACTCGTTACAGTAGCACCCGGATGGCAGATAATTGATGGCGATATCGCCTCTACGCCCGTTCCTCTTGTAGAGCGCATGGCATCGTCGACATCTCCGGCATTTATAATGGCACCGGGGATCACACCTCAGAAAATCACAACTCCGGTCGATGCACGCATTCTGGCACCCACCGTCACAGGACTGATGCGCATACGCGCCCCAAGCGGAGCATCGCTTGCCCCGCTCAGGCTCTGATTTCCGCCCAAATGCGATTATCAGCTATCTTTTAATTCAGAATTAGTGCATATCAACTACAACCATTACAAATGTCACTGACATCATTTCTCAACAAAATATTTGGAAATAAGTCGCAACGCGACCTGAAAGAAATACAACCGATCGTTGAAAAAATAAAAAATATCGGCCCCGGACTGAAACACCTTGATGCCGACGGTCTGCGATCACGCATAAATGAAGTGAGAGCCGATATAGCTGCCGCCACAGCCGATGACCAGAGCGCGATCGACGAGCTAAAGATAAAAGTGGAGACTCTGCCGTTCGACGAGCGTCAGCCTCTCTGGGACCAGATCGACCACCACGAGAAAAATATTCTCGACACTCTTGAAAACAAACTCAACGAGCACCTCCCCGTAGTGTTCGCCGTAATACGTGAGACAGCCTCTCGTTTCGCCGCATCACCAACCGTAGAAGTCACCGCAACTGATCTCGACCGCCAGCTTGCCGGCGAAGGACGCGACTTCGTCTCAATCGAAGGCGACAAAGCTATCTGGAAAAACCAGTGGATCGCCGGCGGAAATGAGATAAAGTGGGACATGATCCACTACGACGTACAGCTTATCGGCGGCATTGTACTTCATCAAGGCAAAATCGCCGAGATGGCCACCGGTGAAGGCAAGACTCTCGTAGCTACCCTTCCGGTATTCCTGCGTTCGCTTTCAAAACGCGGCGTGCATGTGGTGACCGTCAACGATTACCTGTCAAAGCGCGACTCAGAGTGGATGGGCCCCCTCTATATGTTCCACGGCTCTACGGTCGACTGCATCGACAAGCATGAGCCCAACACCGAAGCCCGTCGCCGCGCTTACGAATGCGACATTACCTTCGGTACCAACAATGAATTCGGTTTCGACTATCTGCGTGACAACATGGCAATGGCTCCGTCCGACATGGTACAGCGCAAACATTATTACGCCATAGTCGATGAGGTTGACTCGGTGCTTATCGACGACGCCCGAACCCCGCTCATCATTTCCGGCCCCGTGCCAAAAGGTGATGACCAGCTTTTCAACGAGTACCGCTCCAATGTCGAGAAAGTGGTGCAGGCTCAGCGCCGTCTTGTCACTCAGATTCTTGCTGACGCAAAGACAAAACTTGCATCGGAAGACAAAGACGAGCGCAAAGAAGGCGCCCTACTGCTCTTCCGCGCATTCAAGGGATTGCCTAAGAATGGTGCGCTGATAAAATTCCTCAGTCAGGAAGGCATGAAAAATATCATGCTCCAGACCGAAGCCTACTATCTCCAGGACAATCAGCGCGAGATGCCAAAGGTGACTGATCCGCTTTACTTCGTCATCGACGAGAAAAACCGCAGCGTAGAGCTCACCGACAAAGGCATTGACGAACTCACCGGGAAAACCGCCGATCCCAATTTCTTCGTTCTTCCAGACATCGCAGCCGAACTTTCGGCACTTGAGTCGGTTGAGGACCCGACCGAACGTCAAGAACGCAAGGACCAGGCAATGCAGGACTATGCAGTGAAGGCCGAGCGCGTACACACCGTCACCCAGCTTCTCAAGGCCTACACACTTTTTGAGAAAGACGTGGAATATGTGATCGACGACAACAAGATCAAGATCGTTGACGAGCAGACCGGACGTATCATGGAAGGGCGCCGCTACTCCGACGGTCTGCATCAAGCCATCGAAGCCAAAGAGGGCGTGAAAGTCGAGGCTGCCACACAGACGTTCGCGACAATCACCCTTCAAAACTATTTCCGCATGTATCATAAGCTCGCCGGCATGACCGGTACGGCCGAAACTGAGGCAGGTGAGCTGTGGGACATATACAAGCTCGATGTGGTGACGATACCGACCAACCGTCCGGTCGCACGCATCGACATGAACGACCGCGTCTACAAGACCAAAAAAGAGAAGTATGCTGCCGTAATCGACGAGATCGAGAGCCTGCGCAAACAGGGTCGTCCCGTGCTTGTCGGCACTACTTCGGTGGAAATATCCGAACTTCTTAAACGCATGCTCGACATGCGTAAGATACCATGCCAGGTACTAAACGCCAAACTCCACCAGAAAGAGGCTGAGGTTGTGGCACAGGCCGGACGCACAGGCACTGTCACCATAGCCACCAACATGGCCGGACGTGGTACCGACATCAAACTCTCCGACGAAGTGAAAGCGGCAGGCGGTCTTGCCATCATAGGCACTGAACGCCATGAGTCGCGTCGCGTCGACCGTCAGCTGCGCGGACGTTCAGGGCGTCAGGGCGATCCGGGCTCGTCGGTATTCTACGTTTCGTTTGAAGACCAGCTCATGCGACTTTTCGCCACCGACCGCGTGATGAAAATGCTTGATACTCTTGGCCTCAAAGAAGGAGAGATGATCGAGAGCAAAATGGTGACACGTGCTATCGAAAATGCCCAGAAACGTGTAGAAGAAAACAACTTCGGCATACGTAAGCGCCTGCTTGAGTACGATGACGTGATGAACAAGCAGCGCACATACATCTACAACCGCCGCCACCATGCACTCGTAGGCGAGCGAATCGGCATCGACATCGCCAATATGCTCTATGATATCGTAGAGAATCTTGTCGACACCTATGGCCTCAATGCCGAGAGCTATGAGACTCTGGCTTCGGAAACTCTGCGCGTGCTCACTACCGAAATTCCTTTCAGCATAGATGAAATCGGATCACTCAACCGCGAGGAGGCTATTGACCGCATGCACCGTGCAGCCAACGAAGCACTCGAACGCAAAAGCCAGCGCATAATAGACGTCACTCTTCCAGTCGTACGCGAATGGGTTGAGAACCGCGGCCACAAAGGCAAAATCATAGTTCCGCTCACCGACGGGAAACGCCTTTTCCAGCTTCCTGTTGAAATACTCGAAGCCTATAACACCGAGTGCAGGTCTATCGTAAAGGAATGGCACAAAGCGATAATGCTCGTCACAATCGACGAACTTTGGAAAGAGCATCTGCGCGAGCTCGACCAGCTGCGCCAGTCGGTACAGAATGCCTCATACGAGCAGAAAGACCCTCTTGTGATCTACAAAGTCGAGTCATTCCACCTCTTTGAGGCTATGTTGAGCCGTCTCAACGACAAAGCAATGTCGGCACTGATGCGCGGACAGGTATTCCTGCGCCAGCCGGCTCCGGCACAACAGCCTTCGGCCGATGACAATGCCGGCCAGACCCCCGCACCCAAAAAAGAGGTAGAAGTAAAAGAGGCGGCTCCGGAAATGCCACGCGACTACTCCGGCTACCGGGCAAGCAAAGAGGCTCTTCCAGGCGAGACCGAACAGCGTGCCGCCGCGAGTGCCCAACAGGGAGGTCCACAGAAAGTCATGCCGGCCAAAGCAGGTCCGCGCATCGGACGCAACGATCCATGTCCCTGCGGATCAGGTAAAAAATTCAAGAACTGCCACGGGCGCAACGCCTGACGCAGTTCCCGACAGATCTTAATTATCATAGGGACGCCCATAGGTGCGTCCCTATGATTTTAAAGTCGATCAGAACCAATCATTTCCCAATGCTATAATTCGCCTCCGCCGTGAAAACCAATATACTTGTTGCAGTCGGTGCAGTAATCATCTGTATAATATCGGGGTGTTCCTCGAACAAGTCGTCTCTCACCTACTTCGAGGATCTTAAAAACAACCCGGACGGAGAGGTTACGGTAGATATACCGCAACTGCGCGTCGCTCCTGACGATGCGCTTCTCATAACGGTAAATTCGGAAGTACCGGAAGCCTCGGCACCTTACAATGTACCGCTTTTCAATCCGCAGGCAAGGGCGACCAACACTTATAACACTGCAATAGCACAGCCATCCTACATTGTCGACAGCAAAGGCTATATACAGATGCCGGTCATAGGAGTCATTCATGCGGCAGGACTTACAACCGGAGAACTCGCTGCCGAGATCACCTCACGTGTATCGGAAAAAATCACCGACCCTTATGTAAGAGTCGAACTGCTCAATTTCAATGTGCATGTTCTTGGCGAAGTCAACAAACCGCAAAGCGTCAAAGTTGAAAAAGAACGCTTTTCCATACTCGAGGCACTTGCCGCAGCAGGAGATCTAACACCCTACGGCGACAGATCCACTGTCCTGCTAATACGCCAGGAAGATGGCAAGAACCGCTACCACCACCTCAACCTGAATGATGCGGAACTTCTGTCATCGCCATTCTTCTACCTCAAACAAAACGATGTGATAGTCGTTGAGCCAAACAACATAAGAAAAGCCAACGCACGCTATAATCAAGACAACTCCTATAAACTGTCGGTAATATCAACCATCGTATCGGCGTCATCGGTTCTGGCATCACTCACTATCGCATTAGTCGCCAAATAAGAGCATCACATTTCCAACTTACAGGCCATGCAAGACACCCGACACGACATAAGCTTCCGAAAAGAGCTGCGGCAAATAATAGGCAAATGCCGGCACAACTACAGGAAAATACTTATCGCCGTCGCATCTGCATTAATCATGGCAGGCGCTTATATCGCACTGCGACGACCGGTATACACTGCCAATGCATCAGTGATGATAGCCAACGACATGACAGCCGGCAGTACTGCAATGAGCCTCGTCCGCCAGTTCTCTCTCGGCAACATGCTTGGCGGGTCCGGATCAGTTCACGACGAACTCTCGATGATCGCGAGCCACACCACCGTATCGGGAGCCGTGAAGCAACTTGGCATAAACACATCCTATATTGTAAAAGAGAATATTCTGTCGCGGGTATCGTCCTACCCTGAATCTCCTGTCATACTCGAATGCGCCCCCTCGATACCCGACACACTTCGTTCGGCGCTCATATTCAAATTGAAAGTAGCCTCTGATGGAAGAGCGTCGGTCAAAGTCCGACGCAACTTTTCCACCATAGGCAGTGCCGACGGCCAACTGCCATTGTCTATTGAGACTTCCTACGGAAAATTTGTCATTATCCCGACAGAACACATGACCACTGGCAAGCCGCTGAAAATGACAATACGCACAACCGGTTACTCACGTGCTGCCGAGGAGCTTTCAAAAAAATTACAGATCGATATCCCGAGTAAACTCGCCGATGTTGTGTCGCTGTCATATGAATGCGACAACCGGCAGCTCGCGACCGATGTCCTGCAGGCACTCATCGACGAATACAACCGTCGCGGGATTGAAACAAAACGTGCACGTGACATGCAGACCCTCTCGTTTATCGACGACCGTCTGGCACGCCTCACCGACGAACTTTCAGAAAGCGAACATGGTATCGAGGCTTTTAAACAGAAAAACCGTCTCTCCGACCTTAAAGCGGAAGCGGAATACATGCTTGGCGAACGGACAACCCTCGACCAGGAGCTGCTCAAAGCCGAAACCAACGCTCAGGTACTCAGTCTGACAAAGGAATTTATAGATGACCCAGCCAACTCCTACAACTTCATTCCCGTGCTTGGCCTGGGCGACAATGACGCAAAAGCAATCGCCTCTTACAATGAACTCATACTTCAGCGCATGAATCTTGAAAAAAGCGCACTGAAGGGCAACCCTGCTCTCGAGCGTCTCAACCGCCAGATAGACGGAATGCGCGATGCTGTAAAAAAATCAGTGGAGCGGTCTGTAGAGAACGCCCGTATCGCCGTCGAAAAGTTGTCTGTAAAAAACCGCTCTTCACAGGCTCGCCTCGATGCCGTTCCTTCGCAGGAACGCATATTCCGTGACATCATGCGCCGCCAGACAGTACAGGAGCAACTAATGATTTTTCTGATGGAACAACGTGAGGAAACAAGCCTTAATATGGTGAATACAATGGGACGCGGTGAAATTATCGATGAACCCTACCTGCTTACACTCGACACCGAAAACTCTCCGGCGGTCGTGCTCATGGCGGCATTTGTTACAGGCCTGCTGATTATGCCATTAAAGTGGTATTTCTCCTCGGTCATTTCGGCGACCAAAGAGACCTCAGAATAAAATGTCTCCAGCATCCCGAATAGAATTTCAATCGACATCCACGCAATGGGGGTGGAGTATTGCATGGCTCATATCACTGGCAATGATAGGGCTAAAGTTTTTACCGGGATATCCGATCGCTTTTTTCATTCTTGCCGACCGGTTTTTCCGATGTCGTGAGGAATTTACCGTACAGCTATTTATTCTTGCCACCGTCTCAGGCATGTACACCGAGGCAGCGTTCCCATTCAAGTGGTGCGATATCATGCTTATAGGCGGAGTATTGGCTGCGGCGGCTTTCCGATTCTCCCGAGATGTTACCCGCCTGCTGTTGGCCACAGGAATTTTTATCATCGCAGTATTGTTGCTGGCCATGACAAGCGACGAACCTATGACTGTGCAGATACGCCTTATGCGGTATTATTTTCTCATTGCCGCATTCACGATTCCGCTACTGTTGTTTCGGTGCCGACGCTTCGACATAAAGCGGCTTTTTCACTACATAGTGCTTTACTCGCTTGCCATGTCGATATTTTATTTCATCGACGGTTTTATCCTATGCGGAGATGTGCTTGTGCCATGCACTCCAACCGCCGGCGGAACTCCCCACAACTCTATGTGGAACGATCTCTACTGGGCACCGTTCACAACCTATTTTCCTCGCAAATGGCCGGCCGGGCTCTTTATATGGATCATCGGCGCATGGGTTATAGCGACACGCTATAGACTTCAGGCCAAATGGTGGATCATTATACTTCTCGGCGCAATAGCATGCCGTACAATGACATTCCTTGCGGGGGTGATTATAGTCTACCTTATCGGAATCGCCCCGCGTGTAAGGCTGCGGCGATACATTATTCCCGGAGTCCTGTCGCTCGTCGCAATCTATTATATCGACTCTGCCACAGGATCGTTTTTACGTGTCGCATCAACCGTCGACCAGTTTGTCGACGTAAGAAAAGCAATCGACCGCAACGACCTGGTGGAAGTCGCGGAATTCGGATCAGGACGAATGGCACAGGCTATTCCCAAATTTCTTATGCTCATAGAGCAAGGACGCGTACTCTCAGGATTCGGTTTTCTACATCCTTCACAATCGGCAATCAACACCAATCTTCTTTATGAGAACGAATACTATCACGACCGATCGGCCGACAACACTCTTGAAATGCCCACAGTAGTTGAGATAACCCAGTTACAGACAATACTTCAGATCGGTGTGATAGGATTACTTGTACAGACTTCTTTTTTCATCAGCCTATACCTCATCGTACGCCACTACCGCATGTCGCGTTTATATCTTGCTGCGATTACAGGCGTGAGTGTCACCGGGCTCGGCGGATTCATAGGATTTATTTTTCCGGCATCGATTTGGGTCGCATTAGCACTGGCAATCACACTCCTCGGCGGAAAAGAGACAGAATCACACACTGGCACCTTCGCTTCATGAAAATCTGGGTAACAGGCACAAGAGGAATCCCCGGAATAATGGGAGGCGTGGAGACACACTGCTCAAACCTGCTGCCTCGGCTCGTTTCACGGGGATACAGTATAACTGTCGGATGCCGCAAACCATACATGAATTACAACGGCAAAAGCTATCATGGCGTCGCTCTTAAAGTCTTTAAAACCGTAAGACACCCCGGCTTTGAGGCGATATCTCACACCTTGCTATGCGTCCTTGCCGCAAGGCTCGACAATGCCGTTGCAGTACACATCCATGCGATCGGTCCGGCTCTTGCCGTCCCGCTTGCCCGTTTGCTCGGACTAAAAGTGATTGTAACCCATCACGGATTCGACTACGAAAGAGAAAAATGGGGGAAATTCGCCCGACTGATGCTTCGAGCCGGCGAATACATGGCATTGAGATACGCCTCACACATTATAGCCGTATCGCCATATATCGCAGATACGCTCTCCAGAAGACAATGCCGACGTGCCGACATACATTTCCTTCCAAACGGGATTCTTCGTCCTTCTACGCATGTCAAAACTCAAAAAACGGGCAATCCATATATATTTGCCGCAGGACGCTTTGTCAAGGAAAAAGGGTTTCATATCCTCATCGAAGCTTATCTTCGTTCCGGAATCCAAAAAAGAGGCATCGAATTGATTATTGCCGGAGATGCCGATACGCCGACAGATTATTCACGGAATCTGTTTCTCCGAGGAGCGGCTGCCGATGTGACAATGCCCGGTAAAATCTCCGGCATACAAATGGACAGACTAATGGCCGGAGCCTCGCTGTTTCTGCTCCCGTCAACCCATGAAGGGCTCCCCATAGTATTGCTTGAGGCGATGAGCCACTCACTGCCGATGATCGTTTCGGACATACCGGCCAACCATCTGCCTGAATTGCCTGACAATGTGTTTTTCCAGACCGGCAATATTGATGAACTCGCTTTAAAACTGAAATCTTTTTTCAACACGCCCGGACCACAGAAAATACACTACGATCTGTCACGATACGACTGGGAACACATTGCAGACTCAACTGCAGAAATCTACGATTCCATCCTTAACGACAAACTATTGGCTGAATTGTAATTACATTTTACTTTTATACATATCAGCAGTTCACGGCCAAGCTGGCAATCCATTTCTCAGTGGCTATGCGCCGCTCAGTCGGAACACAGGCGACAGATGATTTTCTCAAGCCTGCGGCCCACAACATCAGGCGCTAACCGGTCAAACGATCGCGTGGCATTGCCACCAAGCCGTTTACGCAGACACTCATCATTTATCAGCCGGTCAATCCGTTGTGCAAGTGCTGCCGCATCATCCGTAGGACAAATCAAAGAATTTACCCCATCACGGGCATATTCAGCCTGTCGGCCGTCATAATCACAAACAACAGCAGCACAACCCTGCGACATGGCCTCTGTAGCCACAAGTCCCCACCCCTCGCACCGCGACGACAGAACAAAAATTTCAGCACGTCTGTATTCTATATCAATATCAGCCGTAAACGGTACAAAATCAACAGTATTCAAACTTTCCCGGCACATTTCCTGAAGGAGACTCAATGATTCGGCCGATCCGTTTCCGATAATGCGTAGCCGCCAGTCAGAATGCAAACATGAGACATATCTCCAGGCTGAGAGCAAAACGTCAAATCCCTTGACATACCATGCATCAAGCCGGCCCACAGCAAGCACAGTTTTCGAGCGTAGGCCTGAAAAGGCGCACGGGACAAGCGACAACGGATTGTGAAGCACCTCGGCTTTACGAACACCTCGTCTCACCATCTCCTGCCTGTCCACCTCCGTTAGCACAGTTATGGCATCATAGAATCGCGCAAACACGAATTTACGCATACATGTATGAAACGACAGCCCCTCCGGACGGGTACAGGCATTATGGTCAGTCTGCAAAGCTTTCACACCATGCAGACGTGAAGCGGCAAGGACCTCCGCACTGTAAAAATGACCTATATCTATTACCACATCAGGTCTCTCTGTGCGCATCAGCCGAGACAGCCGCCTGAATACATGAACTCTCGATCTCAATGCTTTCAGCAGGCATCGCACTCCTTTTCGCGGTGTCCTGTCGGGAAAGTCAAGCGGAAATACCTTTACCGACGCAGAAGGCCTGAATGTTATCGGGCAACAGGTATCAGTCAGCACAGCCACGTCATGTCCCAATAGAGACAAGCTGTCGGCCCATGTTACAGCCACCCGCTCAGCGCCTCCTCCGGTAAGGGATGCCACAACAATCAGTATTCTCCTGCGTGCACTCATTGCCCGTCGACGCCGCGATAAAGAGGCGAAGGCCGCGACATCAGGCCAAATTCAGGCACTATATCATCCAGTCCGCCCTCAGCATCAAGTATGTCGCGCACAATCTCGACTGTCTCGCTGCGTGTCTCATGAAAAGGCTTTAGAGTCACAAGCCTGTCTCCGACAATACCGACCAGCTCGTTGGTACGCGCCCGCCATTCGGCATTCATTGACAAAGGTTTTTGCTCTCCTCCGTCCACCGCCTCCTTGAATGCCTCACGCGCAGCGACCGACAGTTGCCCGGCCCGTTGTGCCCGGCTGCCATCAGGCCATATATTTTCATGATTGCGGTCAAGTCTTTCAAGTTCATTCCGAGTCATGTTATCGTGCGAAACTCCGGGCAATGACGCCGGCACATGCAACAGCACAATAAGTCTTACCCCCTTGTAGAAAAACTCATCGACAACATAGAATATGGCATTGTAGTCAAATATTGTAAGATCCCAGATGAGAAGCGACGGATTCTGGTCGGCAATCCCTGGCACATCATGCAGTTTTACCCCACGGTTGGAGAAAATCATGAAGCGTGTGCGCACTCCCGATATCGGACAACCGAGCGAAGCTGTGGCATCGACAAAAAAACCGGCACGCACGAATGCCCCAGGCTGATACAGCAACAGCCCGTCGGCATCGGAAGGAACAGCCTTGTCGGTATCACGATAATACACTTTCATCTCGCGCGAAGAAATCCACCCGTCAAGATCCCGAACATACTTTTCCATGTCGACAACAGGCATAGGAGGAAGATGTCTGAGAAAAATATCGGAGAATCCTCCTGTAGGAGTTACAATGCCCGACGAACCATTGAGAAATGCGACAAAATGTCCGTTTCCCCACCGCGCGTGTTCTATCGAGTCAAATACCGGAGGATATACTGTGAACCCATTGACATGTGCCAGCCCCGACAGGCGCACGGTAGGCCTGTGCTTTGTACGACGGAATGTGGTGTGGGTGAATATCATGCCCGCATCATCAGGTGAATCCTCCCGGAAATAAGGATAGATCTTACCGACAGGAGTCGCAAGCTTCAACATCATCGAGGCACTACTGATCACAGGAGCCCCATTGCCCTCAAATTTCATGCGCGGATCAATCGAGCAGGCATAAAGCTGATCATAATACCATAATGTAGGAACCTCACTGTCGACAACAGCTCCTTCATTTTTCAACAGATATGTGAAATGCAGACGTCCGCACTCGGCATCATCGCGCCACTGCGGCACCCGATCGCGGCTGACAAAACGAAAATCGTGCCGCTCAATGCGCATTCCCGCCCGGAGCAACCGCGCCATAAAAAATTTAAGACGCTCCACAGCCACATCATCAAGATCCTCGTCAAGTATGGCAATCTTTTCCTGGAGATCATCAAGTGTGAAAACAGACCTGAGTATGGGGACCCCCTCTATGCCCTTCCAGTCCGAGGTATCGACCGATAGGCTCATATCTATGGGATATTCTGAAAAATATCCTATGGCAAAACGTCTGCGCGGATCAATATAAAGCGTATCGGGTATCATATTTTCACAAAGATACAAATAGCAGGATGAAAATCGGCTAATGATAATTATATTTACATCCGAACAATTTTAGCACCCATATTGTTTAAATAAAGATGCAACCGCGTTCACGCAAAATGGCTTTTCTGTCGGCACCAGGCCGCCTCATCGACATATACCGCTACGGATTCGGCAATTCCCGCCTTGCCCGCAAGTTGCTATGGCTGATAATAATAAAAGTAGCGGTTCTTTTTGTTGTGTTCAGGCTTTTCCTGATGCCTAACCAGCTCAACCGCGACTATGACAGTGGCGAAGAGAAAGCACAGGCTGTGCGTCACTCTCTTATCGACAGATCGAAGTGAAAAAAAATTAATATTTTGCGATTGATTCATTTATAAGAAAATCTCAATTATCTTTGAGATACAAATAACACAAAATTACAAATCCTAAATCCTTACAGAATATGCACAAGAAATTTATCTGCATGGTGTGTGGCTACGTTCATGAAGGTGACGCAGCTCCCGAAAAATGCCCTATATGCGGCGCTCCCGCATCAAAATTCAAACTCATGGACGAAGAAGCCGAACTCCAGTTTGTGACTGAGCACGAGATCGGTGTAGCCAAGGGTTGCGACGAAGAGATGATCAAGGACCTCAACGCCCATTTCAATGGCGAATGCGGCGAAGTAGGCATGTACCTCGCCATGTCGCGTCAGGCTGACCGCGAGGGTTACCCGGAAATCGCAGAGGCATTCAAGCGCTATGCATGGGAAGAGGCTGAACATGCCGCCAAGTTTGCCGAACTTCTCGGCGACGTGGTTTGGGACACAAAGACCAACCTTGAGAAGCGCATGGCCGCAGAAGCCGGAGCAAACGCCGACAAGATGCGCATCGCAAAACGAGCCAAAGAGATCGGTCATGATGCCATCCATGATACCGTACATGAAATGGCAAAAGACGAAGCTCGCCACGGACGCGGCTTCGCAGGTCTCTATGCCCGCTATTTCAAGAAGTAAACTTCAAAGACGACACTGAATAGAACGAAGCAGGAGGCTCACGCCTCCTGCTTCTGTTTTTATATCATTGATGACAATGCAATCAGAACACATAAGAGAATGTGACAGCCGCCTTGGTCGGAGCTACCGTAGTGAAAGTTTTGTCACGCTGCACCTTGTAGCCTGAATAAGCGCTGTAGCGGTCGCCCTTGAAATGAACGACTCCCACAGTCAGCTCAAGTTCGAGTTTCCAACGGTCGCTCAGTCTCCAGGCATAGCCATAACCGGCACCGGCACCTGTAACCCATCCCTGAAAACGGGAATTCTGAAGTTCCTCGCCCAACAGGTCAAAAGAAAAACATCCTACATTGGCCTGACCAAAAAGGAAATTCGCAGCAAAGAAATGCCCGGTCATATCTCCTTTAAGCCAATAACGTCCTTCAGGCTGCAAAATCCAATGACGCCACTTGTTGCCACCGACATCCCAGCCATTATAGCTTCCGGTGAGCTCGACCGACCACTTGGGAGCGACCTGCATCTCCGCTCCGAGACTCACCGAGAGAGTTGCATCGTAAAGCACATTGGTCTTTACCGACAGTTCATCGGCTCGCGCTCCTGCGGCAGAACCGATAACAATAGCAAGAATAATCAATACTTTCTGTAATCCTCTCATCGTATCTGTAAAATTATAATTGAAAAGCTGTCTGAAGCGGAAAATGGTCGGAACCTCCGGTGCGTAAACGGCGTGTCCACAGCGGTCGGTCCATGCCACGATAGAGTATCTGGTCTATATGAAAATAAAACCGGTTGGACCGGTAAGTCCAAGTAGGGCCGAACCCTCCCTGAGCCCAGGCACCCTTGAGAGAACACTGTTTCTGGAGCTGATTCACGACATAACTGCCTGGAACATCATTGAAATCTCCACACAGAATAACCCGACGGCATGTATCGGCCGAAATGATACGCTGGATCATCTCTCCCTCGTCGGCATGACATCGCATGGCATGAGTCACTTTCGGAAGAAGCTCATGACGCACTTCCGACATATTGTGTTTCAGATCTCCGTCGGTCAGCTGACGATATACCTGTTTGTCATTGCTGTCAAAACCAAACGATTGCAGATGTACCGAATAGACATCGACCTGATCGCCATCGACATTGATCTTCCATCCTGCAAACTGCGCGGTTCCGGTCGGCTTTTCCTTGATTTTTATAGGCGAAACAGGATAACGGCTCAAAATTGCCATACCGTCGCTATTGAAACGGCGGTAGGGATAAACCGCCTTTAACGAATCGACTTGCGCGTCAACATATCCGAGCGATGGAATAGCCTTGTCAAGCGACGGGCACTCCTGCAATGCCGCAACCGACGCGCCGGATGCAAGAATCGCAGCGACAGTAGGATTATATCCCTCTACAGTCTCGTCGTCATAGACTCTGAGACTATAGACGTTATAGGTCAGTAATGAAAATATATCTGCGTCAGCCGATGCATCAAGTTGTGCGTTGAACGGCGAAACCGCCTTGACTCCGGAATAACTGCACACCCATGCCAAAACACATACGACAAGCGTGCTCCATGAGCGCGTGACGGCGGCAAGAAGCGTTATGACAGCAAGAGCCACCCCCCAGAAGGTAAGCGTCAGAGTCAGCACTCCGGGCCATGACCATACACGCGGATCAACCTTACCGCCAAATGAAGCTCCTACAAGGCATATACCCACACCGACAGCGGCTACAAGCAATAATATCTTAAACAGTTTCTTCATTTATGAATCTGATCTGTAGGTGCCCACAGATATAACCGATCACCTGGACGCACGCGCTCCGGTACAGGAAGCGAAAACAGTTGTCCTTTCACTACCTCAGGCTCCGGATCACGGTCGAGACGTAACTCTTCCACTTTAAATATCAGCGCACCTGTCGTCGGGCCGGTCACAACCACCTCATCGCCCGGCTTGAGAGCGCCACTTTCCATCAGGAACTCACCAACTCCAAGACGCGGATAATAGCGCACCGCCTTTGCACAATATTTCTTGACACGCGTGGCCGACGATCCATATTTGCCCGACCATTCGCCCATACGACGGCCAAGATAGTAGCCGTCCCAGAATCCACGGTTGAATATTTTTTCAAGACGTCCTTTCCACCGGTCCACTTTCTCTTGGCCAAAAGTTCCGTTGAGCACCGAGTCAAGCGCCTCGCGGTAACATGCCACGGCCGTAGCCACATACTCAGGTCCACGAGCACGTCCCTCTATCTTAAACACCCTTACGCCGGCATCGATCATGCGGTCGAGAAAACCTATCGTGCACAGATCCTTGGGCGACATTATATACTGGTTTTCCACATCAAGGCTGTCGCCTGTCTCCTTATCGGTAACTGTGTAGCCCCGACGGCATATCTGGGTGCATGCGCCACGGTTGGCGCTGGAGTTCATCAGATGCATACTCAGATAGCATTTTCCCGACATAGCCAGGCAAAGCGCTCCATGACAGAACATCTCTATCTTGACCGGCTCACCTCCGGGACCACGCACATCGTCACGTACTATAGCCTCATGTATGGCCTGCACCTTGTCCATGTCAAGCTCACGCGCCAGCACCATAACATCGGCCCACCTGGCATAATGCTTAACCGCCATGATGTTGGTGACATTGCACTGGGTGGATATGTGCACCTCAACTCCTCGCTCGCGCGCCATAGCTATCACAGCCGGATCGGCTGCTATGACAGCCGACACACCACTCTCGGCAACTGCGTCCAGCGTAGCGGCCACTGCATCGAGATCTGAGTCAAACACTACAGTGTTGAGAGTGAGATAAGACTTTACACCATGCTCATTGCACAGCGCGGCAATCTCTCTCAGATCCGAGAGATTGAAATTGGCACTCGACCGTGAGCGCATATTAAGCCCTTCGACACCGAAGTACACAGAGTCGGCCCCAGCCGCGATAGCGGCATGGAGAGACTCGCGGCTACCGGCGGGAGCCATTATTTCAAAGTCTGACCTTTTCAGACCAATCGCTTTTGCATCTTCCATAACCCCAAAGTTATAAAGTTTTTTTGGCAAAGGAAGTTTTTACAGCCATATATACCACAAATTGAATCCGGCCGACTCCCCATCTCGGAGAATCGGCCGGGCCAATCATAACCAATTGCATCTAACAGCTGCAATTGCACCTATACATACTTCAATCAAGCGGAATAAACTTAATCTTCATCAGATATGTATTCAACTCGACTCGATATTCACCCTCACGGGTTATATTCCATTTGTTGTCGGGATTACCGCCGGGGACCATCTGCACGCTGTCATCGCCATCCCAGTCAGTACCGTTGGCAACAGGCATGAGTGTATCGCAGCCCCAGTTTCCGGTAGCAAGAGGAAGCTTCATCTCTCCCACACTCAGGTGGCCTTCCCAGAAGAATATTTCCGGGTTTTCAGCATCACGCTCCATCTCCACGGGATTGTTGATATCCCATCCGCAAGGAACTGCGTTGCCTACCATCCACACATTTTCATATTCTGCCGGAACTTTCTCCCACTTACAGGTCATCTCTTTTGTAGAGACAGTCACCAGATAATAACCTGTGCCGGGAGCCGCCAGCAAGTCATCGGGCTCATCGGCTTCAGTGCGGCGGACAATGGTATTGTCATCTTCGCCTTTGTTGAGCGAAGGCAGCTGTGTTGTCTTGTTATACACAAATTTCACACCTGTACCGGTGTCAAACTTTCCATACCAGGAATACTGCTTTCCAAGCACAAGCTCGTTCATAGCGTCGGAAGCGCCGGTTCCCATTGCCGAGTTCACAATCCACAAAGGACGCGAAACAGCATGAAATCCTTTCATCAAGAAAGTCACCTTTGACAGTTCCGGCTTCTGATACAATTCCGGATTTTCAACCGTGGCCACAATCTCTGCCTCAATTTTCACTGTTGTCTCAGGACTTACGCCCCAGCCGAGCAGGTAGTCGTTAAGTTCGTCATTTGTGAACGATATGGACGTCTGGTCGTCTGCGATTGCAATAAGGTCGGTAGAAGTCTCGAAATTATTGTCGGCGACATCCATGCGGAAATACGACTTGACCACTGATCCTTCTCCGCGGTCTGAAGGTGCATTCCATGTGAAGGTGAGCGCCTCACCGTCAGGATTGTTTGCATCAAGCTCCACCTCTTCGGCCGAGACACTTATAAGCATCTGATCCTCGGGGTTTTCAATAATATATTGAACGTCATCCGATTCACACGACGCTAATGCCGGAAGCAGTAGTGCAAGCAGGTATTTATATGATTTTATCATGACTTTTCAATCAATTGGGTTAGTTTCTATGAGAAATCACTGGTCGGCACCGTCCCAGTAAGGAGCCTGCACAAGATTGGGGTTCTTGTCGATCTCGTCCTGATAGATAGGGAGCCAATAGAGCGACTTGCGGTATACACGCGGGATAACCTCGGTGCGCTGGAAGAATGTCTCGGGCGTGTCACCGTAGAAATTCATACCGGTGAACGATCCGTTGAGCCACTCCTCGCCTTTTTTCCAACGACGGATGTCATGATAACGCAATCCCTCGCAGCCAAGCTCGATACGACGCTCGGCCCAGATGAGTTTGCGCATTTCATCCTGGTCGTTGACATTTACATGGATATTCTCATTGTCGGTAGCGCCCGATGTGTATGTGCGCAATCCTGCACGCTTTCTGATCTCATTGAGATAGAAAAGCATCTGGCTGCGGTCACCGCCTGCCTCGTTGAGAGCCTCGGCATAGTTCAGATATGCCTCACCGAGACGATAGACGATACCGGGACGATACTGGTTTTCTGCCACATTTTTCTCAAAGTCGGGATGAACGCGTTTACGGAGCAGATAACCTGTCTGCGGAGCATCGTGAGTACCGATGTTATCCTTGTGAAGATACATCATGTCGAAATTACGTTTCTTGCAATAGAGATAGGCGTTCTGGTAGTTGACCGAAACATAGAAACGCGGCTCACGATGAGTGTACATGTTGTAGGTACCGGCCTCGTTGATGATCATGTTCTGCTTGTCGACCTGTTTGCGGCCTTTCCACGCAGTGTATCTCACCTCATCCTCTGTAGAGAACCCTTCCTCTACATAACCCGAGTTGGGATCATCGATAGGCAGACCGTTCTCCATAAAGAACGCATCCACAAACTCCTGGTAAACACCGAGACCACCATTGCCGCCGTCACCCTTGGTGAATGAATGTGACTGATACTCGCCATAGTTGGAATCGGGACGTGCGAAAAGGATCTCAGGACAGTCATTTGCATTAAGCGGCAGAAACAGGTTCTGATAAGAGCTGAAAGGGTCAATCGATCCATCCTCATTGTACTCGATATAAAGTTTGTGACCATTGGCATGGGCGGCTTCTATAAGCTCGCGGCAGGCCTCGGCGGCACGAGTCCATTTCGAGGCGTCGTAGGATGTGCTGAAAAGATTGTTGCCCTCGCGGTCACGGAAATCGGCATAGTCAGGGTTACCATTGGTAAGAGGACTTGCGGCATAGAGAAGCATACGTGCGCGCACTGCCAGACACATGATCGATGTAGCGCGTCCATACTTGTTTATCTCACTATAGGAAGCCGGCAGCAACTGTGAAAGTTCTTTAAGCTCATTGTCAATCCAGTCGACAATCTCATCGTAAGGAGTGGGACCAAACATAAGCTCGGCGGCACTTGCCTCCGATGGAGCAAGATATCCGGGCTTGAAAGGTATCGGTCCATAGGAGTTGAGCATCTGCCAGTAGGCATAGGCCATAAGGAAACGGCACTCAAGCTTCATGAGAGCCACTTCATCTGACGACAGGCCCTCTTCAGGTATCGCATGGGCTCTCTGATTGAAAATAAGAGCCTGGCGTATACATTTCGGCATCTTGGCCCAGTGGTCGCCTCCCCATCCGGTCGAAGTGTTCACATTGCCACGCAGCCAGGGTATTGTGTTCCATCCCCACTGCTGCCAGCGCTCCGAGGCATAAAGGTCATCGGCAAGCACATCCCAGCCTTCGGTATTCACCCATCCCCAATATGGATCGGGAATACAGGAATAGACTCCGCCAAGCCAGCGCTCGGTAAGTATCCTATTGTCGAAAACCTGATCAATGGTCAGCTCGGTATCTTCCTCTTTGTCGAGATAACTCTCACATGAACAGAGACCCACAAGAGCGATCAGGCATATAAATAATTTTTTCATCTATTTATCAGATTGTTTTGTTATTGCATTAGAACTTAAAGTCGAGACCAAACATCACCGAACGCATTGCCGGATATTTGAGACCTGTGCCGGTGTCGAGCTCCGGATCCCAGAGTTTGAACTTCGAGAAATAGAAGAGGTCGTTGCCGCTGATGTATATGCGGGTATTGGACGAACCATACTTACGTGTAAAGCTCTTCGGAAGAGTGTAGCCGAGTTCGACAGTCTTGAGGCGGAGGAAGCTTATATCCTTTTTCCACCATGTGGAGCTCACCTGATTCTGGGTGTTTTTGCCATAAGTAAGACGAGGCCAGAACACATCCTGCGACTGCTTCTCATCGTCCCATGCATCAGTGTAGTTGGAGAAGATGTTGTACATCGTACCCATACCGGCACCGGGAATAATGTTGCTGCCTACAGAGATCATGCGGTGTGAATCGCCTGTTCCCTGGAAGAAGAAGTTGAAATCAACATTCTTGAAGCGGAGGTTACCGCCAAAACCATAGAGGATTCGCGGAGTAGTTACGCCGCCGATATAACCCTGGTCACGTGAGTTGATAACACCGTCACCATTCATATCCCTATATTTGATATCACCGGGGCGTACGTCGGCACTGAGTTCCGAGACAGGAAGTCCGGGAAGAAGCTTGCCGCTCTCGTCGAAGTCGGCTGCGGTGTAAAGACCATCGGCCCAATATCCATAGAGAGTATTGATCGACTGTCCGGTAAGTGAACGGTAGGTTCCCTTTATCGACTCGGGATCATCATATTCAAGCACCTTGTTCTTGGCATAGGTGAATGTTCCGCGGAGACCAACAGTCCAGTCCTCGCCAAATCCCTGATGATAGTTCAGCTCAACCTCGACACCCTTGTTCTGCACCTTGCCGAAGTTGGCCCACGGCGTGGTGGCGAAACCAATCTGGGTGGGGATGATACGGCGCTGCATGAAGATGTTTTTGCGGTCCTCCTTAAACACATCGACCTGAAGATCGAGAGCGCTCCACAGACCTATTTCCAGGCCGAGGTTGTACTTGGTCACAGTTTCCCATGTGAGGTTGGAGACACCTACGTCACCCTCGCGTATGCCGTCACCACGGAAGAAACCGTTGGTTGGACCGAACCGATAGCCCGAAACACCCTGATTGATGGTCGTGATGTAGGCGAAACGGCGGCTGTTGTTGCCGAGATTGTCATTACCAACCTGACCTACCGAAGCACGCAGTTTAAGTTTATCAAGATTCTGCGAGAAATCCGACATAAATCTCTCATTGGAAAGAATCCATCCGAGAGCCATAGAGGGGAAGAAGCCGTAGCGCTTGCCCGGAGCGAAGTTCTCCGATCCGTTGTAACCGAAATTAAACTCAGCTACATATCTGGAGTCATAGGTGTATGACGCACGACCGGCGATACCCTGATGACGGTATGGCTGGATGCCTCCGTCGTCATAGCTGTCGCGGTTGAACAGGAACATAGCGTCGACACGGTGCAGATCGTTGAAAAGACGGTTGTAGCTTACCGCAGCTTCAAGATAAGTGCGGGCATTACCATAATCAGTGCCGTTGTGGTGATTCAGGAACTCCGATCCGTTAGTATTGTTAGGCTCTGTGTGAATCAGGTTTCCTTCGAGATCGCGACCGGAAGCGATACCGTAATACACCGGCTCACGGTCGGCATAATGGATCTTGTTGTTGTAAACGTCAAACGAGAACAACGCACGCACCTTCAGGCCTTCGAGAAGCATCTTCAGATCCTGGTCGACGCTCACAAGCGCCTGTATCTGCGATGTGGTGCGTTTTGTGTAGCCGGTCTGAGTAAGCAAAGCCCACGGGTTCAAGCGGCCAGAGTCACGTGGAATGCGTCCGTCGGAATAGATGGCGGGATGCACGAAAGGCACAGTCTCAAAAGCATAGTTGAACACGTCGGTGGTCGAAGATGCATTCTTGCGCAGCGACTGCATGTAGCCGCCCACATTGAAACGCACCAGAGTCGTCTTGGTAAGGTCCATGTCGACATTGGCACGCACATTATACTTCTGAAGACCTGTTGAAGTGTCGTAAGGGAGGTTATTGTCGCGGTTCATATTGCCCGACTCACGGAAGAATGAGGCGGTAAGAGCGTAACGGAGGAAGTCGGAACCACCCGAAATACCGAGATTGGCGCGCGTGTTTTCCGATACGTCCTTGGTGATGGCATCTACCCAGTCAACATCAGGATAAAGGTCGGGATCATAACCGGAGATAGTGCGGTCGATGCGCTGCTGCGGGAAAATCTCGCGGCCTGCAAGATCGTTGATAAGTGTCATGTGCTCAGCCGCACCTACAAATTCAGGAAGTTTCGTCGGCTTACGGAAAGACTGCTCCACACGGAATGTCACTGTTGGCGCTCCGATCTTACCGCGCTTGGTGTTCACGAGAATGACACCATTGGCGCCACGCACACCATACATAGCCGATGCCGATGCGTCCTTCAGCAACGAGAACGACTCGATTTCCGCCGGGTCGATATCATCGAGACTGCGCTCGACACCATCGATAAGTACAAGCGGAGAGGTGCCTCCGGCAAATGACGATATGCCTCGGATCCAGAAGTTGGAGGAGTCATAGCCCGGCTCACCGCTCGGACGATAGGCGATGACGCCTGCAAGCTGTCCGGCAAGATTGCCTGTCATCGAACGGGTAGCGTTAACCTGAAGTTTCTGAGGCTCGATAGTGGTGATAGAACCCACAACCGAAGCACGGCGCTGTGTGCCGAAACCTACTACCACCGCTTCCTCAAGCTCTTTTACATCGGCATCCATGACAATACGCAGAATCGAGTGGTTACCCACCTTTACCTCCTGCTCCTTGAAGCCTACATACGAAACCTTGAGCGTTGAATTTTTATTGGCGACTTCAATAAAGAAGTTACCGTCAATATCGGTCATACAACCGTTTCCGGTACCGACTTCGATAATTGTAGCGCCCACAAGCGGCTCATTATCCGTATCGGTCACCGTACCTGAAATTTTTATCGATGCCGCCACATATGCCGGGCAAAGCATTGCAATTAACAGGCAAGTCAGAAAAATCAGACACCTTCCTGGAACACGTAGCCGCCCCACAGAAACTTGCAAGATTGTTTTCATTAAATGATATTTAAGTTAATAATTGGTTTTTCCGGTATTTATTCCGATCGGAAGAGGGGATGTTTACCCCCCCCCCCATTAACCTTTATTAACTAAATATCAAGGAATGAGAAAGAGAATACTCAGCTCTCTAACGATAACGTTATGCAAAATAACTGGAAAAATGTTTAATTTCCAAAAAAAAGTGTATCTATATTAAAAAATACATGACGTTGTGCCGATTATTTTTTTTAGAATGTTTTTATAATCATAATATTTTTGTTTGACAATCTATTTGTTATATTTTTGCGCTCCAATTATCAATAGCGCTCAATAAAAATGAAAAAAAGTATCGTATATACCCGCACCGGCGACCTCGGCACAACCGGACTTGTCGGCGGAGAGCGCGTCAAAAAATCATCGTTACGGGTCGACACATACGGCACCGTGGACGAACTGAATTCATGTATCGGCGTAGTCGCATCCATGTCCGACATAACCCAAGACATCCGCACAGAACTACAGTGGATTCAAAACAAGCTGTTCAACCTCGGATCATATCTCGCCACCAATCCCGGCGACGAAATGACACAGGCTCCAGGATTCGGACATGACACCGTCTCGCGTCTCGAGCATGAAATCGACAGGATGGACGAGTCTCTGCCGCCCCTTACCCGGTTTGTGTTGCCTGGAGGCTGCACCTCGGCAGCTTATGCCAACGTGGCCAGATCAGTGTGCCGTCGCGCCGAACGACGCATAGTGGAACTCGCGGAGACTTCGTGGGTCGACCCCGACACACTCCGATTTGTCAACCGCCTGAGCGATTATCTGTTCATACTGTCACGGTATCTCAACATTTCGTCAAACTCAGCGGAAATATTCTGGCAAAAAGAAAGTAAATAAACAAACTAAAATATATCCTAACATGTACTGGACACTTGAACTTGCCTCGAAACTCGAGGACGCACCCTGGCCCGCAACCCGTGAAGAGCTTATTGATTATGCAATGCGCAGCGGAGCCCCAATGGAAGTGATCGAGAACCTTCAGGAAATCGAAGACGAAGGAGAGTCCTACGAATCGATCGAAGACATCTGGCCCGACTACCCCTCAAAAGACGACTTCCTCTTCAACGAAGACGAGTATTAAGTCCCATAAATCACATAATTACCAGCCATATAAACAATTAGGATTTGTTTGTATGGCTGGTGTTTTATAGTCTAAAATAGCCGAATTTATTTGTGTAATCGGGGGATTTTGGAGCTTTTGTTTGTATATAATTAGTCAGCAACATTACTTTTTATAATAGAAGACGAATATCATCTGTTTGACATTTATCAACTTTGATGTGCTGTATTTTTGCACAGGTTGAATCGTATTTTTGCGTATCAATAATTCCATCATGACGAAACATCTGACCATATCTATACGCAATGACAACGGAACAGAAGTCATGGCACAGTCTCCTCTGATAATCTCGGCAAGCAGGGCTACCGACATCCCGGCGTTTTATGCCGACTGGTTTTTCCATAGGCTTGATATGGGCTATGTCAGGTGGCGGAATCCTTTCTCGAGACAAGATAGCTATGTGTCATTCGGCAATACTCGCTTCACCGTTTTCTGGTCAAAGAATCCTGCGCCTCTGTTATCTCATCTGTCCCGGCTTAAAGAGCGAGGAATCGGGTGCTATATACAATATACTCTTAATGATTACGAGTCCGAAGGACTTGAACCAAATGTTCCCACTTTAACACAACGGATTGATACCTTCCGTCGACTCGCTGATGCTCTCGGCATTGGAGCAGTAGTATGGCGTTTTGACCCGCTTATTCTTACAGACAGACTAAACATAAATACTTTACTTCAAAAGATTGCACGCATCGCCGATGCCTTGGTAGGTCGTACGGAAAAACTCGTTTTCAGTTTCGCCGACATTGAGTCGTATAAAAAAGTGTCGCGCAATCTTAGGCTTAGCGGCATCAATTATCGTGAATGGGATGAAGAGTCTATGCGCGAATTTGCATTGCGCCTATCGATGTTGAACCGTGATAACTGGAATTTCAGGCTGGCGACGTGCGCCGAAGCGATTGATCTTTCGGAATATGAAATAGAGTACAATCGCTGCATCGACCCGGAACTGATCAGTCGGCTTGCTCCCGATGATGCCGTTCTGCAAAATTTCCTTTATAACACACAGACCGACAGTGGCCAACGTAAGGCGTGCGGCTGCATTCTCTCAAAAGACATCGGCGCTTACAACACCTGCCCGCACGGTTGTCTCTACTGCTATGCCAACACGTCTTCTGCCTCGGCATTTGAAAATTATAAGAGAGCTATCGCTAATCCGCATACTGACTCAATAATATAATTCATGAATTACACACCCAACATACGAAAATCATCACAAACCTTTGTCAGCGTATTGCACAAAGCAAAGGATTGGTTTGCCCCGCTTTCAAAAACAGAGCAGCAGAACCTTATTGACGATTTGGAGCATGGAGCGGCTCATCTCACCAATGCTCGTCAACTTAACGCTTACATCGCCAAGTATGGTGAGATTCATCAGGCCAAATTGCTTCATGCTTATGAAAAAATCCCATCTAAAGTTTGGCACGAAGATGGCATCACTGTAGTTGATTATGGATGCGGTCAAGGTATTGCCGAAATGGTTCTTTCAGATTATATGGCTTCAAGGTATATTGACAATGACTATATCAAAGATTTTATCCTTATTGAACCATCGAGGCAGAATTTACAACGTTACGTCAAATATGTAAATGCTTTTTTCTGTGAGTCAAAAATATCGGTCGTCTGCAAGAAGGACAACCAGTTAAATAATGACGATATCAATCCAAAATCTTCAACAGTTATACATATCTTTTCAAATGTAATCGACCTGGATGATTTTGATGGCGATAGCGTCCTATCCTTGTTAAATGAGGATAAATCACATAACAACATAATGGTATGTGTGAGTCCCTATTATCAGGAGGAAACACGAGGTAAAAGAATGAAAGAATTTGGCGATAAAATTCAGGGTTATACGTTGGTATACAAATTAGAGAAGCATACCGATGATTGGGATAAACCTTATAGTTGCCAGATATACATTTTTGTCAGTTCATATTATTGACATTTCGCGCTAAATATGTTTGTATTTAAGTCGTAAAATAATAGTTAAACACCTGTAATACAGCACAAAACTATTCTTCAACGAAGACGAATATTAAGTCTTATATATCACATAATTACCAGCCATATAAACAATTAGAATTTGTTTGTATGGCTGGTATTTTTATACCTAAAGAAGGCATTTTATCGACTCTTACGATAAAATTTGTTTGTATAAAAGTGCGGAAATTAGCTATGGAAGATATTTTGCTGTAAGAATTATCATAAATGTTTTATAACCTTACGTATGAAATCTACGCAAGAAAACAAGATAATAATATACCAACCCGACGAAACCCTAAAACTTGATGTTCAAGTTGAAGATGATACTGTATGGCTTACGCAGGCTCAGATGGTGGAATTATTCCAGACTACGAAACAAAATATAAGCCTTCATACTAATAATATTTTCAAAGAAGGTGAATTGGATGCTAATACAGTTGTCAAGGAATACTTGGCAACTGCTTCTAACGGCAAAAGATATCGAACTAAATACTATAATCTTGATGTCATCATATCTGTAGGTTATAGAGTCAAGTCATTAAGAGGCACCCAGTTCCGCCAGTGGGCCAATAAGGTATTGAAAGATTATCTACTTCGGGAATATTCGGTTAACCAAAGATTGATTGAAATGAGCGACAGACTGGATAGACGGCTTCTGGAACAGGACGGGAAAATAGCGGCTATTCGTCGGGATGTCGATTTCTTTGTCAGAACCTCGTTACCTCCTAAGGAAGGTATCTTCTTCAACGGTCAGATTTTTGATGCTTATGCCTTCGTTGCCAAACTAATCAGAAAGACTAAAAAACGGATAGTTGTTATCGACAGCTATGTTAACGATTCTGTGCTGGTGCAACTCTCAAAACGGAATCCCGGTGTAACCGTGGATATTTCGGTAAAATTTCACGTCTGCTTCGTCAGGATGTCGAGCAGCACAATGCCCAATATCCGGGTGTGACCTTACACTATTACAACAAGGCTCACGACCGCTTTCTGATAATCGACGAGGAAGTCTATCATATCGGACACTCACTAAAAGACCTCGGGAATAAGCTGTTTGCCTTCTCCAAAATGGAAGTCTTGACCGGCTCCGAACTTATTTCAAAGCTATGAATAAAACAGACATAGCGATAACAAAGTCAAAAACACCATAAAACCGACAGCAACCTATATAGGACGATTCAAAACCAGAAACAATCCCAATCCAGTCTGACCATGAAAAAAATGACGACCGCACCTGTCGCTCACACTATCAATGCCTATAAAATTTCCTTACCGCTCAAAAACGACGCACTTGGCAAAGACACATACTTGGCCGAGTCCTCTACAACAGCATTAAGCGTCTGCCCTTTCATATTGAAAACATAAAAGAGACAGCTTGGCTGTCTCCTTTCCGAATTACATCGGGAGAGTTCCGACCTCATCTTTTGAGTTGACCGGAAGTTTACCCGACTGTCCCATATTGACAAATACTGTGGCACATAGCACAGTCCATCTGTCGCCATAGGTCATATTGCTCGAGTGATTGTATCCCAGGCAGTGACCGTACTCATGAAACATAGCCTGACGGGGATAGTTATGCGGATTGCTGCCTGGCGCCGTAGCATCGAAATATACGCCGGTATAACAATAGTCGGCGAGTCCGTATGTGCTTCCGCCTCCAAGTCCTCCAACGCCCACTACGCGGCCAAGCATCAGACCTCCATGATTCCTGATTCTGATGCGCAAAGCATCGAGATCAATAGGATTTTTACCGTTGTCAAACAAAATTCCGTCATATTTATCCAGCTCGGTACTGAACTCACTTGATGAGAACATATACGCCATGTTGAGCGCCAGAGCCACGCCATGACGACAAAGCAATGGAGTCATGTGACGCCAATAGGCATGTCCGCTGTCGGCTCCATAAGCGGAAAAGCGAATATACCAATGACTGTCGATCTCCTCGATTTTTTTCATGAACGGATCCTCACACTCAATAATGAGGGTCACATCATCGGCGGTCAGCTCAGTCTGAGCGGGGATATTTATCTTACGCCCGCTCTCGGTCGTGAATGTCGCGTCGCGCTCTACCACAGGAAGCGGAAAGGACGCTTCCATAAACGGATATATGGCATCGAAACGGGCAAGCTCAAAAAACTCATGACTGATTTTACTGAAACGGCACTTGACTCTTACATCACGTATTGTCACCGGCGCAAAAAATTTAACCCCCAGTTTATGGTTGTCGGTGATTGAAACCTGCAAAGGTGCATCGACATGAAACGAACGACGATTTGCATCGTAGAACACCGCCTGAGGCTCATCGGCAAGAAACATTGTGTCGGTATCAAACCTGCTCATATCCTTCTCCCGCACATAAAGCAGTCCGTCGCTGCTCTCAGGATGACGATAGTCTATAGCTATATGCGATATTCTGCCGGCCTCTATATTACAGCCCTCAAAACGATAGTGGTAAGAAAACTCCTCTCCATTGCTCATTTCCGATTTAATCTCGACTATTCCCGACAGAGGGACATCAGACGGAAATGAACAGAACGAGTAACCTCCAGTGATATCATAGGACCGCACACTCCCCTCTCCAACATATTGTCCGTAGGCAGTAAGCCCGACCGGCACACCGGCATCATCGTCAAATGTGACTTTCACTTCCTTTATGAAGCGCCACATATATTCCGACGACACATTCAGATCAATATCAACACGTCCGACACAAAGTTCAAGAACGATCTGCTGCGATATCGGAGCCTGATCCTTGCCTATGCTGAACTCTACTTTCTTGTAGTAATATATCCCATCAACAGGCGACTCCGTATCACTGTTTTCAAGCCATACATCCTGCAATACCGAAAGATCGGTGATTTCTGCATCAGCGCATCCGGTATCCGCTACAGCAAGAAACACAACTGTATAGTCTCCATATCTGAGCCCTTCAATTGTCAGTTTTGAGAAATCAGGCTCAAGCTTCTGGTAATGAGGATTCAGTATCCTGCCCTCGCTGTCGGCTATAGCATACCGGAGCTGCGACAACCGCAACGCGGCACCATCCTCACCACGTGAATTGACATTTACATGCGGTAATTTCTCCGTCTCAATAAAAAACGTGACCTGTGACGAACCCGCATCAGCTATATCCTGATCAAATGCCGATGAACATCCCGCCAGAAAAACCACCGACAGGAGCATTGCCAAAATCCTACCACTCAGTTTCATTATAATATCTCGACAAGGCCGTTACTGAACTTTTACACATCTCACCGAAGCAAAAGCTTCCATCTGGAGTCTTTCCTCGGTTATGGTTGTCGATTCCTCATTCTCAAACTTCAGCCAATAAGCCAGTGCATATCCGCCCGGACAACCGGAATTGCTGTTGGTCCAGAGCACTATGCGCCTGCCAAAGCCCGGATTATTGCTGGTGCTTTTGTCTCCCTTGCCTCCGGCAAGAGGTATTATAAGGAAACGCCCTGTATCCTCCGATGTAAATTTCACATATCTCTGAGTGCCGGTCACTCCTGTAGGTGTTACAAGCACCCCCTCGGCAGTATGAAGCGTAGCTACAATGCGCTCTCCGTTTCCGGCTTTATAAGAGCCGGGCACAGTCTGACCTTTGGGAAGCAATGACTCAAGCTCTTCACGCGTAGGCAGACGATATCCTTCAGGACACGGCATGTGACTCGCCGACTGCCAGGGTATATCCTGAGCCTGATCACCAAGATTGTTTGGCTTGCCATACCCCATCCATGGAATATATTTGTATTTACGTCCGAACTGGAATAGGCCGCCGACTGTATTTATCCAATTGTATTTATACATCTCCTCGACCGACAGGCCATCGAGAGTATAGATCTGGTCATCAAGATCGGAAGAACTTGCATTGAACGCCATCCACACACAGCCTCCGATCTCTACAGTCTCGATCTGATGGTCACTGGGTGCAACCTTGATCTCGACAAAATCATAGCTGTCGGAAAGCAACGCATTTTTCAGATGCACAAATACAGAATATCCCAGTCGGCCGTTGGTCTGTCCAGGTACTGACACATCAAACATCGAAACTATGTTTTGGGAATTTTCCTCAACCGTCATATCTCCCACGACCACTCCGGCCGAAAGACCGTCTACGCGAGCTATGTCAATGCGGGTATCAGCGGCAAATGCAAGCCTTAACCCTTCGACACCCGAAGCCGGAACATTCACCACATTGTTGTCATAGTCGACCGACACTCCTTCGGGCAACACCGAGTATTCGCTGCTTATCGATATACAACGGTCGGTATCAGGCTTGCCTGTTACCGTCTCGCCGTCTTCCCAGTCCTTGATCTCAAATATACCCTCGAGCTTTGCACCTATATTGACAACCTCAAGCTCATAAACTTTATTTCGATCCACAACAGGAATCTCAATATTGATACGCACCGGTATATCATTGTAGGTGCCCCGTAATGTGGCAGTGACAGGCCGCGTGCTTTCAAAGATGTAGAACGCGGCTATATCTTTTCCGTTAAATGCCGGAGAATATTGTTTCTTATAACTGACTGTATTGTCCGACACCTTGCTTTTCTCGACAAAGGCATAGGTAGCAGCAGGCGCATCGTCTATTGTAATTTCATTGATAAGTATCTTGTCGTCAGATGTTATGTTAAGGTCTATTCTTGCCACACCATGCTTCATGGCTACCGTTGTTTCCCGATTGCCGGTTTCGTCTGCGGCTTTCAACTCTTCTACAGCCGACAAAAAACATGGAGCGGAATTTTCTCCGAGCATACTTTCGATTACCGATTTTGAGAAGTCCACCTCCTCGGTAACTTTTTCCTGAGCGTCAAGAGAAGCGTTCGCGATAAAATACATACGGGTGTCTGCCAGAATGGGAATCTCGGCACGCCCATTCTGATCGGGATTGAGAATCTGCTCACGGTAAAGCAACCCGTCGCTGAACTGAAAAGCGGTCACTTCTCTTACTTCCTCATCGGCCGATGATGAATCGGAAAATGACATACCTTTCATTATAACCGAATATCTGACAGGATCATTGACTTTAATATCATCGGAAGACCCACTGCACGAACATAATATAAGCAGAACAGTTCCAAATAAAGTCTCCAAGATAGTATTGTGATAAAAATTCATACTTGCTGTTTGGTTAAGAATACGAGTCATAAAAACGGCTGCAAATATACGGAGAATATTCAAAGAATACATAACCAATACCCACGGCAAAAGATAATCACACACCGAATCATACAGTAATTGAATGTTATGTGATTTTTGATATTTTTGTCATAAAATACACTGACATAGAATTTAGTCATGCTTAAAAATTTCGCAAAGGCAAAATCTCGCAGGTTCATGCCGGCAGCTGTCGCAAATGGAATCGGACAAGTCATGTTTCAGCCCTGTATTTTGACCGGTCTGCTTTTTCTCGTCGGCATTTTTATTGGAAGTATTGAATGCGGGATGCCGCAGATTGGCGCAGGAGCTCTTACCGGAGCTGTCTCAGCGACCCTTGCCGGCACACTGATCTCACCCGACTTAATTCAACACAAGGCAGGGATATGGGGATTCAACGGCACACTTATAGGGTGCGCGTTCCCGACGTTTTTCGCAGCCAACGGGTTTATGTGGGGCGCATTGATATTCTTTTCAATTTTATCGCCAGTATTACAGAAAGGATTAAACAGCGCGATGTCGGCATGTAACATCAATTCACTCACAATTCCTTTCGTCCTTCTGACCTGGATCGCAATTTTAGCCGCCCAATCATTCGGCAACCTAAAGTTAATTGCCACTATATCCGACAGTACTTCAATAAATGATTCTTTGAACTACACTTTGCAAGACATTGCCATTTATTGTCTTAAAGGAATATCACAAGTATTTCTTATAAATTCATGGATCACCGGAATAATTTTTATCATTGCGTTGGCCATATGTAGTCGCCGCGCCGCTATCTGGGCCATTATCGGATCAGGCACCGCATTGACGACATCCATACTTTTGGGCGCATCCTATGATGCGATCGCCAACGGACTTTACGGATTCAGTCCGGTTCTGACAGCTATCGCCTTAGGATGCACATTCAGCCGGCCAGGAGTTCACAATACAATAATTACTCTCATAGCAATAGTATCCACTGTAATCCTTCAGGGCGCTATGAATGTAATGCTGCTTCCTGCAGGCATACCTGCGCTCACCGCACCATTCTGCATAGTGACATGGGTGTTCATGCTTTCCTCACATGCAGATGATGATGTATCCCATTCGGAATAATTTTATTGCGGCGCACTGTAAATCAGCCTCATGCCTGTTTACTTCCTAAACCAACGATTAAGATGATTGCCGGGTGAGGCAATCACAAATTTGTAAAACCCCGAATCAGGCAGGTCCTTGAGATCGACAACATAAGAGGATGTTCCGGCAGGAAGGCCGGCAAGCCTTATATACTCATCACGTCCCCCGTTCCTGAAATCATTGGTTGCCGCCGCATAGACAGTCACAGAAGCAGTGCTGTCGAGTATACGCCACTTAAGCTCAACCGTATCATCATAAGGCACCGTTTTCAGATCACAGATATCAGCCTCCCCTACAAACGACATACCATCCTGCTCCCAAAGAATATCACGGGGTATCTCGAATCCGAGATAACGGCTGATTGAAGGAGCGATATCGGTGATAGCCAAAGTACCATCGGTAAAATGACTGTTGACAGGAACATTAGTGGAAATCCAGGTCGTACGCTCACGTTCCGACTGTCCGCCATGTCCATGGCCGTTCTCACCACGTCCATGATCGGTAGTCACAACAACCATCCAGTCTTCATCGAAATTTGCCTCACGGTATTTCACAGCGTCCCATACCCGTGCGACCTGCGCATCGGCCTTACGCACATATTCGTCAAAATATTTGCCGTTTCCATCGATATGGCCGGCATCATCGGTATACCAAAGATATACCCAGCTCAGATCAGGCGCATCCTTGCGTATGCTTTCAGCAGCATCCTTAGAGGTCTGCTCGTCATAATCGAACACATGAAGATCCTTTTCCCTGTCAGGAAAATTGGCCTTATCGTGATCATAACCGTCGTATACGTAATCTATTTTAAGATTGCCAGTCTCATCTTTTCCCTCTCCTATAAGTACAGTGCGGTTATCGGTCCAGCTTGAATATAACCCGGTTTTCACATCTCGCGACTGCTCCTTTGCGATACGGAATATTGTCCAATAATTATAGTTTGGATCAAGATTGTCGTTACCGCCGACATTATGCTTGTTATACCATGTAGCCGTCAACAGGTTGGTATAGCCTATCGCCGAAATTGTCGGTGTCTGCGAGTATGCGCCTATTTCTCCTCCGGTATAGGCTCGCCCGTAGGCGCCCCTCGAGGCTATATCAAAAATAGCGGGCGTGTGCAGACGCTCGATCTGGTCTGCCGGTACCCCGTCTACTATAATATATACAGCCTTTTTAGTGCGGGCAAAAACACTCACGCAGCACAACACTGCGGCAAAAGCTAAAATGTGACGTTTCATGGCAAATGACGGTCTTGTGAATCCTTATATTCACAAATATACGTAGAATATTCGATGAAAAGAACAGCGATCGTCATGCGAAGCATGGTGCGCGGTAGCGAAGCCAATTCTTTGAGTCAAAAAAAGCAAAAGTCACAGATTATAATATTAAGAAAATATGCTCCTTGCAGAATAATTTTAAATAATTTTGAATAAAATAATAATGTATCATGCAAGATTTGGGGTCTGGCCTGATTTCTTTGTATAGAAACATTAAAAAATCACATTATGAGAAAATTCAGATTTATTTTGGTCGCATTAGGGTTGTTGGGGTCATCCACATTGTTCCAGTCATGTCTGGACGATGATGATGACATGGCGAAGCTTCGTCCGACGGCTATAGTTACGGTTTGCCCGAACGACGATGGTTCTTTTGTAATGAATCTTGATAATAATACAGTGCTTGTACCTAACAATTACAAGACATCGCCTTTTAAGGACAAGGAAGTTCGTGCACTAGTAAATTATACTGAGACCGGCACAGTTGGTTATGGAGTTGATATGCGCGACGTTACAGTGAACTGGATTGACAGCATACGCACCAAGCTTCCTGTTGCCTCTACCGATGACAATGATGCCGCCTATGGCAATGATCCTGTTGAAATTGTTGCCGACTGGGTTACAGTTGCAGAAGACGGATATATCACTTTGCGTCTGCGCACCCGCTGGAGCAGGAGCGGACAGCCCCATCTCATGAATCTTGTGACTGGAGTAAATCCCGACGATCCATTTGAATTCGAGTTGCGACACAATGCTATGGGCGATATTTATGGCGAAATGGGCGACGCTCTGATAGCGTTCAACCTCAATGAACTTCCCGGGTTCAATGACAAGGTAAAAGTGAAATTGCGCTGGAGATCGTTCTCCGGGGAGAAGTCGACCGAACTTGAACTGGAAATGCGCCCGCTGAAGACTGACAAACAAGGAGTGCTTGACAGTACACTATGTACACACATGATTGAATAATAATGCTGTATTCTGTAATAATTTATGTCTGAATACATCTGATTTTGGGGGCGTGAGACAGCGGATCCCTTTAAAACCAGGGATCCGCTTCTCCGTTTATCAAACTTGATTGGGATAGTCTATAGTGTCCGACATGGCATATAATGAGAAACTGTTGGTGGAGAGTGCGCAAAGGGGTGATACCGATGCGCAGAAAGCCATTTACAGGCTTCACATCCGTTATCTCACGGCTGTGTGCTCGCGCTATGTGGTCAATCAGGAAGATGTCAAGGATATTATGCAGGATGCATTTATTAAAATTTTCTCTTCTCTCTCTTTTTTTGAGTACCGCGGAGACGGATCTCTTAAAGGCTGGATGTATCGTATCGTATTGAATCAGACAATGAGGTTCATGCAACTCAATGGCCGTATTAAATTTGCCGATATTTCCGAAGCCGATGAATCAGTTGCGATTTCCGAGCCTGAAATGGAAAGCATACCGACCGATGTGATTTACGACCTTATCAGAAAGTTACCCGACGGTTACCGTACAATATTCAATCTTTATGTCATAGAGGGGAAAAGCCATAAGGAAATTGCTGCAATGCTTGATATAAAGGTGAATACTTCAGCATCTCAATTGCATAGGGCGAAAGCGATGCTCGCTGCAAAAATCCGACACTATCAGTCAACATCTGAAATATTATCGATATGAAAGACCAGTGGCTAAAAGATATCCGTGACCGCATGGCTGACTTTGAGACCGAAGAGCCGGCTGGTCTTTGGGATGATATTGAAAGCGGCTTGACAGTAACTCCAACGGTTGGGCAACGGAGCGGTCGCAGACGTGTTGTGATACAGTGGTCAAAACGTTTAGCCGGGGTAGCGGCTATGATTGCAGTCGTGCTTACGGTCGGGATTCTTATCAATGGTTCGAGTGAAATCGCACCCGATTTTGCCCGGATGGAATCAACCGACAATGCCTTGACTAAAGGAAATACCGGTCTGTTGCATGAAATACCTGTTTTTAACGAAAGTGTTGGCGAGACGGTGTATGATGTGGCGATGGCTACAGGCGGAGTTTCAGCCTGGCATCCTGAGAATGTTAAAGAAGAGACGGCTTCTGGCGGCAAAAATGATATGGCATTTCAGTATATGACCAAAAACGGAAATGATAGTCTTGATGTGTTGTCTGATTCCATAAATCCGTATTACATGGTTCCGGACGTTAAGGAGCGAAACAGAAACAACAAACGACAGGAGTATTATCATGCTTCTGCCAGAGATTGGTCGGGAGAAAAAAGCAGATTTTCGGTTGGTGCGTTCACTTCAGGTGGAGCCGGAGTTACAGCCGATAATAAAAGTTCGATTATGTCGGCTTCTGATGCAGTAGGATCGGACGGCGCTCTTTGGGAGGATAAGCCTATGCTCGGAATATTGCTGTTCAATAAAGGAAAGGAGTTACAGACCGAATTTAAACATCGTTTGCCGGTCAGGACAGGCATGACTGTCGATTATTATGTCTCCGACCGTGTCTCGCTTGAAACGGGATTTGTCTACACCAATCTGACATCTGATATCCGATTTGGAGGGGATACCCATTATCTGTCAGGAAAGCAGACTCTTCATTATGTAGGTGTTCCGGTTAATGTAAAATATCGTGCATACTCATGGAAAAAGCTTGACGTTTATGCTTCGGGGGGAATTCTTGGAGAAAAATGTGTGTCAGGCAAAATAAACAAAGATTATATCATCGACGGCCAGAAAAGAGAAACTGAAAAAGCCGATTTGTCGGTCAAGCCGCTTCAATGGTCGCTGAATGTTTCTGCCGGCGTCCAGTTCAATATCTCGAAATTGTTTGGCATTTATGCCGAGCCGGGGGTCAGTTGTTATTTCGACAATGGCTCATCTGTTAGAACTATTTATAAGGACAAACCGTTTAATTTCAATCTTAATTTAGGATTGCGATTGAAATTAGGAAACAAATAATGAATTGAATATGGAACCGGGAAAACTTATTATAAAAATTGCTGCGTTGCTCTTTATTCTTGTGCAGCTTAGCGCATATACTATGGCTGATCGGTCGGCCGGAGATGGTATTCCTTATGAAATTGCCGACCGTTATTTTCTCAAGAATGATGTTGGGAATGAGATGCCGTCAGTTATAACTGACGCGGCTGAATTCAATGAATATTTTGGAATGGCGACGGTAATGGGTGGGATTCCCACTCCGATTGACTTTAGCCAAAATTATGTCATTACAGTCGTTTTGCCTCAGACTGATACCGTTACCAGATTGGAGCCTGTGAGCCTGAAACAAGGGTGTGCCGACAATATTATATTTACCTACAAGGTTATAAAAGGGGAAAAAGTGAGTTACACTATGCGTCCGATTCTTGTTGTTATTGTCGACAGGCAATATGGCACCGATGTTCAGGTATGTTCTGAACGAAATTAAATAGATATGCCTTTGGCATAAACTTCTAATTTTGTGGAACTATGGGAAGCCAGTTCTGCAAACGACCAGTTAATTGGATTTTTTGACTGATACCAAATGCCGGTTTTAAACTAAATTGGTTTAAAAAACCGGATATGGGAATAGTTACTTTTGTATATAAGCGTATAAAGACCGTTCTGGGTTTTCTGATGTCGGTATGTCTTATGGCTTCAGGACAGACGGTGTATTGTGATTCAGCCCGGATTGAGACCGATTCAGTAGTTGCAGGCAAAAGTATGGATGTCAATGTGGTGAGCGCCAACACCTATGCATTGCCATATTCTTTTTCAAAACAGCAATGTACCCCCGATTGGAAGCGTTTATGGCAGAATACCGCTGTTTTGGGTGGTGCTTATGTGGGAACACTTCTTGTGCTCGAGTGTCTGCCGGAGGATGCTACATCATGGAACCGTGCCGAATTGCGCGATGTGCCTTTATTCACGCGATGGAAAAATCATGTAATAAAGAAAGGTCCCGAGTGGGATCATGACAAATTCTATTTTAATTATATACTGCATCCTTATGCCGGAGCGGTTTATTTCATGGGAGCCCGCAGCTGTGGATTCAATGCATGGCAGTCGCTACTTTATTGTACGTGCGTATCCACTGTCGGCTGGGAATTTGGCATAGAAGCATTCATGGAGCGCCCGTCCTATCAGGATCTTATCATAACTCCTCTTGTGGGTAGTGCGATAGGTGAGTGTTTTTATCGTATAAAGCGCGGCATAGTTGATGACGGTTATACTCTTGGCGGATCTAAAGTATTGGGGAACATTGTTGTTTTTCTTATAGATCCGATAAATGAGGTAATAGATCTGTTCAGGGGCAGTGAAACGAGAAATCTTGAAAAAAAGGACAAATACATAGAGTCAATGGTTGTACCTTCGGTAAACAGCAGAGGCGCGTCGATAACTCTTGCAGTCACATTCTGATAAGAATAAATACGTTTTTAGGTCGATTAGTACTATTTTGTCGTAAAGTCGTACAGATAGGCATCCATATTCTATTATTTTTGCAATAGAAACATAACCAATCATTTTTATGAGATTATTAAAATTAGCAACCGTTTCTCTCGTCGCGTTTTCGATGGGAGCGGCAGCCGCTGACCGTGTCACTGAGTTTGACCGGAAGTGGATTGCCGACCAGCATGTGCTTGGAGTCAACAAAGAGCCAGGACATGCCACCTATATACCTTATGCGTCAACTGCTGATCTTAAAGCAGATCCGCGCTTTAAGACGGCGTGGCTCATGCCGGAAAAGGCTATGACAATCGATCTGAACGGCACATGGAAATTCAAGTGGGTACCCGGAACACCAGAAGGCCCCGGTGAAAGCGAGTTTCAGGCCGCTGACCTCGATGACAGTGCCTGGGACAACATACGCGTTCCCATGAGTTGGGAAATGCAGCCCGGCTATAATCTTCCTACCTACAACAATACAGGATATCCTTTTGTCAACGAGCCTCCGGTTGCTATGCGTGGCTACGAAGAACATGGCATTATCGATCATAATGCTACCGGTTTCTATCGACGCACATTCGATCTGCCGCAAGGTTGGAAAGACAAGGAAGTTTTTATCCATTTCGACGGAGTGTACAGCTGTTGTGTCGTTTGGGTCAATGGAAAATTTGCAGGTTATTCCCAGGGCGCCAATAACGATGCCGAGTTTGATATCACCGATTTTGTGCATCCCGGCGAGAACCAGCTGTCGGTGCGTGTCTATCGCTGGTGCGACGGCTCATATATCGAGGGTCAAGACATGTGGCGCATGAGCGGCATTCATCGCGATGTGTATCTTGTGGCAAAGCCCCGCACATTTGTACGTGACCACTATATAACTGTCGATAATCAGAGCGCAGATGCAACTTCTGGTAACCTTAATGTCGATCTAAGCATATCAAATCGTGAGAATGCGTCTTCGACAAAAACTATGCGCCTGTCATTGCTCGACAAAGACGGCAAGGAGATTGCATCCGATACAAAGACAGTCAAAGTTAATGAACCGGAAACAGAAATTACTCTGTCGACCGGTATGCTTTCGGGACTTACTCCCTGGGATACCGAAAATCCAGTACTCTACGATGTGATCATATCACAGCTTGACGACAAGGGTAAAGAGGAAATGGTGTTTGCTACCAAATATGGTTTCCGCAATATTGGTCTTGTCAACTCCGGCGACGACCACTATTTCACTGTCAATGGCAAGAGATTGTTTGTGAAAGGTGTCAATATCCATGACTCACACCCTGTCTATGGCCGTTATGTCGACGTAGAGACTATGCTGCGTGATCTTGAGCTGATGAAACAGGCCAATGTCAACACAGTGCGCACCAGTCACTATCCGCGGCAGCCAAAGATGTATGCCATGATGGATGCCTACGGACTTTACTGTATAGACGAGGCCGATCTTGAGTGCCATGGCAACAATGGACTGACTCGCGACACAACATGGACCGAAGCGTTTGTAGACCGTAATAACCGCATGGTGCTGCGCGACCGCAACCATCCGTCTATCATATTCTGGTCACTCGGCAACGAAAATGGCTCGGGTATCAACATGACCCACTGCTATAATGCAGTCCGGGCTCTTGATCCACGTTTTATCCACTGTCACGGCGACAAGGCATCCGACATGTATTCAGAGATGTATTCGAGCATCGAAGGTGTTAAGAAACTTACCAAGGGGCGCGGCGAACGGCCGTTCATCATGTGTGAGTATGCCCATGCGATGGGTCAGGCAATCGGCAACCTCGTCGACTATTGGGACATTATAGAGTCGAGCACGGGTATCGTGGGCGGCTGTATCTGGGATTGGGTTGACCAGTCGGTGTTTGATCCGATCGATATCAAGAATGGCACTACCATGTCGCCGGATGGCTATAGCGGCTGGACAGGCGGCTGTGACTATGATCCCTGGTTTAAGACACACCACAACAATGACAAGGCTTTCCAGGGCAACTTCCTTAACAATGGAGTCATCACGCCCGATCGCAAGTGGACCGCAAAACTTACTGAAGTAAAGAAAGTCTATCAGAATGCCGATTTCGAGTCTCTTGACGGAAATGTGCTGACGATAAAAAACAAATATCCATTCAACAATCTTGCCGATATGTTCGAACTTACATATTCGGTAGCCCGCGATGGAGTGAAAGTTGAGTCAGGAAAGACAACAGTAGATATACCAGCGCTCCAGACTGGCAAAGTCACACTGCCTATGACAACAGTTCCTTCCGACGACGCGGAGTACACTGTTACAGTTGGTCTTGTGTTGAAAGATGACAAAGTCTGGGCAAACAAAGGCTATCGTCTTGCCGACGAACAGTTTGTCATACAGCCTCGCGTAGAGAATCTGCCTACTGTTGCTGCCAAGGGCTCTCTTAAAGTCAAAGGCAATACAGTGAGCGGCAAGGATTTCTCTATAACTTTCAATGAAAACGGTGCAGTTGCCAGCTATGTTTACAAAGGACACGAACTCATCAACGCTGCTCCTGAGTACAGTGACTTCCGCCGTATTGACAATGATACCGAGGGTAAACAGGCTCTTGAATCTCCAAACGATTGGAACGGAGGGTATGACTATGCCGCTACCGGTATTGAATCTTACAAGGTCGTTTCGCCTCTGCGTAAGCAGAAAAACACCGCTGCCATTACTATGGCAGCCACAGGTTCAAAGGCTGACTACGATGTGACTTATACAGTTTATCCCAATGGGGTCATGGACATGAAGGTTACATTCACTCCCAACCGTCGCGGTTTGCGTCGTCTCGGCATGGGCATGGAGTTTGCACCCGGATTCGATGAGGTGACTTATTACGCCAAGGGTCCATGGTCAAACTATAAAGACCGTCAGACCGGATCCTATCTCGGACGGTACACCACTTCTATCCGCGACATGGTTGACGAAAATACACATCCGCAAACCTATGGAGACCATCAGGATCTCCGTGACCTGACGCTTGTCAACAAGCAGAATGGTGTCAATCTTAACATCGAGACTCAGGGACCGGTTGCATTCAGTCTTTCCAATTACGACGAACTTGAGTGGAATCACGAAACACAGTTCACAAAACTTCACTGGACCGATCTTAAAAAGCATCCGCAGCTTTTCGCGCACTTCGACTACTGGCAGCGAGGCATTGGCAACAACAGTTGCGGCGCCGACTGCTGTCTCCCCAAGTATGAGACACCTTATCCGGGAAACTATCAGGGGGCGGAAACACTATCCTATACTCTTCGCTTTACTCCTGAAGTAATCAAATAACTGCAAGAGCAATCGTTTAGATGTGTCGAGGGCGCCCTGTTGGAGCGCCCTCGATTTGTATAGGAAACTATGATATGATTGTTGTTTTTTGATCGGCCTGATTATTCCGAAAGTAGATTTGATGCGAGTGCTTCAAGTTCTTTTTCGGCATTTTCTGTAAGGCGGCCGCGCAGGGTCACGATTGGCTCGACGATGGTCAGCTCTTTCATGTTCTCAAACATATGGCGCATTTTTTTTCCGGCAGCCGGAGCCCAAAGCCCATTCTCGACTATGGCCACTCTACGGTTGCAGAATCCCTTAAGTGAGAGGTGGTGGATAAAATCATGCATCGGAGGGAATATGTCGGCATCGTAGGTGGGTGATAGCACGACAAGATGACTCATGCGGAAAGCGTCTTCGACAGCTTCTGCCATGTCGTCGCGGCTCAGATCGGTTACCGATACCTTGGGGGCGCCCTGACCGCGCAATATGTCGGCAAGACGGTGAGCCGCCTGTGCGGTAAAACCGTGTATGGAGGCGTATGCCACCAGTACACCGGGCGTTTCTACTTCATAGGCTGCCCATGTGCGGTAAAGTGACATATATTCAGAGATATCACCTTCAAGCACAGGGCCGTGGAGAGGCGCGATTGTGTCTATCTTTTTCCCGTCGAGTTTTTTCATTACGGTCTGGACTGACCGGCCATACTTACCGACGATATTGAAGTAATATCTACGCGCCTCACATGCCCATGACAATGATGGATCAGGATTTCCGAAGCGACCGAAACCATCGGCCGAGAATAATGTGCGGGCATGTGCATCGTATATCATCATCACTTCCGGCCAATGCACCATCGGCGCTGTGATGAAAAGAAGCTCATGAGATCCGAGCGAAAGTGTATCTCCGTCGTTGACTACAATGATACGGTCATCAAAATCCACAGCTGCCCCGGTGATAAGAGGCAACATCCTGTGGGCTACAGCCGTGCATACAAGCTGGCAACGTGGATAACGTTCCATAACCCATGCGATCTGCGAAGAATGGTCCGGTTCGAGGTGCTGTACGATTAGATAATCCGGCTCTTTTTCTTTCGGCAAGGCTTCGGAGAGATTTTTACGCCACTCTTCGGCTTTTCGGTTGTCGACAGTGTCGATCAGAGCGATTTTACGGTCTTCTATTATATATGAGTTGTAAGAGATGCCCTCCGGCACGATATACTGGCTTTCAAAAAGATCCAGATCGTAATCATATACACCTATCGGTTTGATATTGCTGTGCATGGTTTATTTCTTTTATATATTTGAAATCTGGCGCTAAGTTACATAAAATCCATCAAGCGGGAGCATCGGTGTATGTGTGTAAGTTAAAAATACCATCATCAAAATAAAAATTTCAGTGCAAAGTGATAATACCGAGAGGTGCATAAAACAATAGCAGGACAAATAAAAGCTTGCCCTGCTATTGTTTAATTAGTGTAGCCTGCCGGTCAATAGGTCATTACCGGATCGAGCTCTTTGGCCTGGTCGATCATGCGTTGTATCTCACTTTCGGAAGGAATACGTTTAGTGAGATTTTTTGCGTTGTTCACTTCAACAAGTTTAGCATGTAAGTTGGCGGCCACCCGATGACGTAGTTCTTTTACAGTATCTACTCCTGACGCTTCAAGTAGCTCGGCAAACTGTCCGGCTATGCCCTTGATGCGGAACAGGTCGGCATGGTTGGCCCATTTTAGTATAAGCTTTTCCGAAATGCCTGATTTTTTTGCGAGCGCCTCACGTTCTTTTTTTGTAGCGGCATGGTTGAGCAGATCGTCGGTGGTGACGATCTCCATTTCATTGAGCTTGACAGCATATGCTTTGTCAATACCCTCTATTTCTTTGATGCTGTACGACATAATTTCCCGGTTTAAGATTATTGTTGGTGGTATATGCTTTAATTTTAACAAGTTGATATTGTAAATAGTTTGAGATGTCATTAATAGTCAGAATTGCCCGTAGGATATTGAAAAGGTGTCGCCCTGTCTTGGGTCTCCGGTCTGCAGGCCTTTGCTGAGCCAGTTTACGCGCCATTGCGAACGACCGTGGTTAAAGCTGTCAGGCATCTCGCTTCCGGTGGCTTTGCGCTGCAGATAGTCGTCGCCTATTTTGGACGCCGCATTGACAGCCCGTTCTATGTCTCCCTCTTCGATTGATCCGAACATCTCGTTGTCATTGTGAGCCCATACGCCGGCATAGAAATCGGCCTGAAGCTCAAGTCTTACGCTTATTTTGTTGGCATCCGTCTCATTTAGCTCCGACATTCTGTTGTGGGCCCTGTCAAGTGTTCCGAGGAGATATTGCACGTGGTGTCCGACTTCGTGTGCGATCACATAGGCATAGGTGAAATCTCCCGACGCACCTATGGTTTGTTCCATGTTTTTGAAAAAATCCAGGTCGATATACACCGTCTGGTCAGCCGAACAGTAAAATGGCCCCATTTGGGCTGATCCCTGACCGCATCCGGTCTGTATTGACTGGTGATACAACACCATTTTTGGCGGAGTATAGGTTCCCCAGCCTTGTCGTTCAAATTCTCTGGTCCATACATCTTCGGTTCCTGCAAGCACCTGTGATGCCAATGTGGCCAGACGCTCATCTTCGGCGTTGGGGACATAGTCTGATTCTCTGCCGTTCTGCGACAGCTGGTTTAGTGATGACTGCATCACATCGCCGATTCCTCCTCCCGACATAAGTGTGATCACAGCTGCAATGATAACACCTATGATGCCTCCGCCGATTCCTATGTTTTTGCCAGATATGCGTCTTTTGTCGACGACATTGTTGCTTTGACGACGTCCGTTAAGTCTCATGTTTGGAATGTAAAATGGTTACTTGTTGTACTGTCTATTAACTTCTAACGATTTGTAATGTAAAATCGTTTTTGCGACAACACTGCTTACATGACCGAGATAATGACGAATATTAACAATAGTCTGATTATTGCATAAAAAATGTGACCTTGGGAACTCTTTGCGGGATATCCCTGTTTTAATCATACATGCCGAAAATGGCAAATAAACATAAAATTTAATACTATGGATTGCAAATGCAACAAAGAAAAACGTTCTTATCATTTCCATATTTCAGAAGTGGTTGATGGTAAGATTCAGGATGTGATGAGCTTCAATTTCGGTGGCCATCATGATCTTGCCGCGTTAGCAAAACTTGCCGCCGAGAAAGAAAACCTGAGTGACAAACACGCTAAGGAGCTGATGGTAGGACTTCGTCTGATGCATCATGCGCTGAAGAAGTATCCTGACAACAAGCTGTTTGCTGAGTTCCTCGGGCAGCTAAATGATTTCAAGCACGCTCTCAAAGGCAAGTAGGACAGATTATAAATCTGTTAATTAAAAAAGATTGTGTCATAGTTATGACGCAATCTTTTTGCATATACACACTTTTTATTGTCGCTTATTGTGGCCCCAGTGCATGTTTGAATACTAAGCTTTGGTGGCTCCTTGCAGTAAAATCCGTAAATTTGCAGTGATATTCTTAGAGGGATGAAAAGGTTGATCATATTTCTACTGTTGAATATTTGTACTGTAATTTGGGTAATGTCTCAGACGGTAGCTGATTCAGTGCGAATCCACTTCCAGCCAAGAAGCGGCCGGATCAAACCGGACTATGATAACAGCTTCTTGTGTGATTTTTTGGAAAGAGTACACCGAAATGCTGCTGGAGGAAACGTTGAACGTTTGGTTGTACGGGCATATACTTCTCCTGATGGGGTAAGTACAGACAATATTCAATTAAGTGCCAACCGTTGCCGGTCGGTTGCCGACTATATCATATCGCAAACCGGAGTTGATCCAGCTCTGATCGATATGCATCCAGGTGGTATCGCATGGGATAAGCTCCGTGATATGATTGCCGCCGACAGTTGTGTGCCAGGCCGTCTGAAAGCGCTTGATATAATTGACCACACTCCGATATGGGTTCGGGATGTGCATGGTGATATTACCGGAGGCCGTAAGAAAGGTCTTATGGACTTAAAGGAAGGCCAGACCTATCTGTGGCTGAGACAGCATTTCTTTGACAGGCTGCATTATGCGACGGTGGTGCTTTATGTGAAGCAGGCAGAAGTGGTACCCCATGCTCCACTCGCCAGGGTTATTCAAAATAATAAGGTAAAAACTCCTGCATTTATAGCAGATTCTGTTATTGTCAATAAATTACAGCTGCCATGTCTTTCGGTCATTAAAAGCATATGTCCTTCTGCTTCGGAGTCCGGCAGACAGTCTGCCGGCAGGTTGGCTCTGAAAACCAACCTGCTTTATGCAGCTGTGTTGTTACCGTCAATTGAACTGGAGTGGCGTCTGAGTGATTATTGGACGATGGGAGTAGAGGGAAATATGGCATGGTGGAAAAAGCGTACAGATCACAAATGCTATCAACTGGTGATAGCAAATACCATGGTGCGACGATGGATGCGTGGCGGAAGTCTGCGAAAAGGATTCTACATCGGAGCTTTTGCAGGAGCCGGATTGTATGATTTTGAAAATGGTAAGAAAGGCTATCTTGGCGAAGGTATCATGGCCGGGCTGAGCATCGGCTATCTTTGGCCTTTGGGCAGGCATTTCGCTATAGAGGCTGAAGCAGGAGGTGGATGGATGATGACACGCTATAAAGAGTATATTCCCTATGAAGGCCATCACTTGTATGTGCGTACTCAAAATATGATTTTTTTTGGACCACTTAAACTGAAACTGGCGATAGTGTGGTTGCTGGGGCATAAAGCTAACCGTGGAGAGGAGAAAGGAGATAGGGTATGACATGTGTTTACTCAATGTGCATGACGGCCTGTATGCGGTTTTTAGAGTCAGTTTCATTAGTGATTCTGCTTTTTGTGTTAGAGTCGTGTCGCGAGGATCTTTGTTACAATCACTTCGGTGAGGCGGATGTCAGTTTTCAATGGCCTGAAACGCCATCTTCACAACCTGAATTTCCTGAAGGGGTTACCATGATGGTTTATGACGACGATTCAGGTCAGTATACCGAAAATTTCCTTAAACCCACAGGTGGCAATGTGAATTTCGGCAGTGGCAGCGCAAGTTCCATACTGATATACAACAACGATACGGAGTGCATACGATTTTTTGATCTCTCATCACCAACCTCTGCATATGCGACATCTGTCGCGGCCGACCGTCAGGTATCTGAGAGCTTGAGGAAACTGCATCCCGATGAACCGGCACTAAGCCCGCCCGACATGCTTTATGCCGCCTATATCGAGGCTATTCCTGATGTCGGGAAGCATGAAAAACTTGAATTGCCTATTGATATCAAGCAGTTGGTATGCACCTATGAAGTGTTTTATGAATTCGAGTATGGTCGAAATCGTGTCACATTGGCTCGTGGTGCGTTGGCCGGTATGGCAGAGACGGTGCTACTGCATAACGGCGCTACTCCGCGAGGAGGTGCCACGTTATTATATGACTGTGATCTGACAGAAGAAGATGTACGTGCGACGGTCCTGTCATTTGGAGTGCCGGGGTATCCCTTTGGCGGTACAGTTGCCCGCGAGGCTCGACGCAATACGTTGCAGCTGGAGGTAAAGTTGTCCAATGGAAAGATAAAGGAGTTTGTGTTTGACGTCAGTGATCAGCTTGCCGATCAACCTCGTGGAGGAGTGTTGCATGTGTCGGGTCTGCGTATTGAGGATGACGAAAGCTCAAGCGATTCCGGTTTTGATGTAGATATAGATGATTGGGATAATCAGGAGGAAATCGATATCCCTGTGGGTGGCCAGGTTGTATGAAAGGATAGCTGTAATGGCCGGACGGAAAAAAAGAGCTTGGTAATTTATCATACCAAGCTCTTTTTTTTACCCGTTCCGACAAATGGAAAGGGATTTATCGCAAACTGGAACTGTTATCAACCACCTACGTTAAAATCTGTGTCGGGAGACTCCGTCCAGTCCTGAATACCGTTGGTCGCATCAACTGTGAATTCGATTTTTTCTACTCCGGCTGCGCTGCCGTTCACAGTAATGTTATAAGTATAGGATGTTCCGATGCCCCATACCGGCTTAAGGTTGCCCTTTATGTTATCGCTCTTTATCACTTCAGTGCCTTGCAGAACTTTGATATCAAAGCTCAATGTGACATTGTTTGAGCTATATGCTACCGGAAGAACAAAGCAGCTCTGTGTATTCAGCTCTTTTGCTGCTACGGCATCAGAGCCGCCTTCGGCTTCTTTCCCGGCCTGGATTGTATTATCGGTTCCTTCTATAGTCATTGGCACCATGGTCCATTTGTTTTCGCCGGCATTGTATTCTATAGTGCGTGACTGGTTGCTCCAGGCGTTTGTCTGTGAAGAGAAGTCAGCCTTATCATATACATTATGGAGCTCTACATTTGAAATTTCAATAGTGAAATCAGGATCAAATCCACTCTTGAATTTGGCTTTTACCCTTGAAAGCAGGTGTTTGAAGCTGAAAGAAACAGTCGAGTTGCCTGTTTCTTTGGCGGTAATGGATCCTGACTCTGCATAGATCAGATCATGCTGATGCTCATTGTTGCATACAAAGTCGGTGATCTTGAAAGTTCCGGCTTCGGCGCCCGATGTGGCAAATTCAGGTGTACCTTTTGTCAACGGTTGATTCTCACAGCTATAACCATAGAATTTATATGTGGCGTCCTTTACCCAATACTTGGATGATCCTTCATAAGTCCAAGTGGCATCGGCTTCCTTGGATACCGGTACACCACTGAATACGGTGTGATATCCGCTGACATCTTTTGGAGTGTATCCTCCATACACCATAAATTTGTTGAATGAGTCATTTGTCAGAGCACGGGAAACATTTGTATTGAACCCAATAACAGCACCTGATTCAATATTTTCATCAATTATATCGGTGTTGGTACATGCTGCCAATGACAATGTGGCTGCTAAACACAAAATACTTTGTTTAATCATATTACATTGAATTTAATAACAATTAACTGTTTTTTGAATTTGCGGCGCAAATGTAATAGGTGTGTATGAAAAATCCCAATCATTGGTAACCGAATTAACAATATTTTAACCGTGAAAAAGATTGTTTGCAAAAATTAATACGATTCTGCTTTTGTGATTTATGTTCTGTAAATTTTGCTCCTTTAGGTGGGTTTTTAAACATATTTTATTCCATAAATAGCTTTTGAGCAGGATATTACCATTGCACAAACATTTGACACATGAAAAGAACTGAAAGTCGGACGGATGAATAAAATGTGAATTGACTGAGTTGATTAAATATTTTCGGCGGATTCTGGTTGATGTCGGAAAAAAGTTGCTGATATTTCTCGGTCTATCAGATAAAATGTTATATTTGCAGATAAGAACCTGTTGTAGGCATAGTGCTGCAAATTGTTGAAATCACAAAGTCGCTACATCATATTCCGGACATGCATTAATGGCCTGTTTATTATATATCCAAGCCGATATTAATCTAAAATAAACCAATCATGAGAAAAATTATTACGTTTAGACTTCTGGCGGTAATCATTGCGGCTGTAGCTTTTATGGCTAATCCGGTTGCTGGATTTGGCAAGGACAAGAAAGTGGGCATTCAGCTTTACTCCGTAATGGACGCTATGAGAAAAGATCCTCAGAAATCGGTTGAAAGACTTACCGGCATGGGGTACAATGTGTTTGAACTTGTGCAGTGGGGCGGTGACCCAAAAGTGTTCGGTATGCCGGCCGATGAGTTCAAGGCTTTGTGCAATAAATCGGGAGCAGAAATAGTCTCTACACATTCGAGCATACAGGAAGAGCCCGGAAATGAGGAAGATGTAATGAACCGCTGGCGCAAGCTGTTTGAAATTCAAAAGGCTTGTGGCGGCAAGTATTTTGTTATTCCGAGCTATAAAGTCGATTACACAGTCGCTGATGTCCAGCGCATGTGCGATTATCTGAACCGGGTAGGCAAAATTGCTTCTGAGTATGGCCTTCAGTTGGGTTACCATAATCACGCTAATGAGTACAAAAAGCTGAATGACAGCGATGACGTGATGTGGGAATATCTGGTAGAACACACAAATCCGGAATATGTATGTTTTGAACTTGATGTTTATTGGTGTACAAAAGGAGAGAAGTCGCCGATCGAATATCTGAAGAAATATCCGGAGCGCATAAAGATCCTGCACATAAAGGACGATTTTGTGATCGGAGATAGCGGTGCGATTGATTTCGAGGGCATTTTCAAACAGTTCTATAAAAATGGAATGAGCGATTATGTCGTTGAGATCGAAACTCCAGAAGCTTTGAGAGAAAAGAAAAACGCCGATGGAAGCAAATACACTTCGGAGCAGATTTCCGATGAGGTTTTTGAGGCGGCACGCAAAAGTGCGGAATATCTGAAGAAAGCCAAATTCGTGAAGTAAGCATTCAGATCCATAGAACAACAGTGGCCGGTGTGATATTGCTTCACACCGGTCACTTGTATTTAGGCGGGTCTGCTGCTTATCGAGGCATGTGATTGTTGAAAAACACCGCAATCCGGTCAAAAGGGATTTTGTCCGTGTTGTCGTAAAGGTCGGTATGATCGGAATCCGGCACTATGAGAAGTTCTTTGTTGTCACCACGAAGTTTCATGAATGCATCTTTTCCCATGTAAAGTGAATGTGCTTTCTCTCCATGCATTACCATTACAGCGTTGCGTATCTCATCGGCTCGGTTCAGCAGAGGGAAATTGATAAATGGCAGTGCCATTGTCGAGTTCCACCCGTCGTTGGAATTGCCCGAACGAACGTGATAACCGCGAGAAGTTTTATAGTAGTCGTAATACCTTTTTACAAATTCAGGAGCATTGTCGGGAAGTGGATCTGCCACTCCGCCTCCACGTTTATATTTGCCATTGCGATAGTCGTCGGTGCGTTGCACCGACATGGCTTTTAACATAGTGTAACGGTAATCGGCGTTGTTGTCGGTGTTGAAGTATCCGTTTGATATGTTTTCGCTCATGTCGTACATCGTAGATGCCACAGTGGCTTTGATGCGGGGATCGTTGGCTGCGGCATTTATAGCAAGGCCACCCCATCCGCATATTCCGAGTATGCCTATACAGTTCGGGGCGACCTCGATCTGGATCGAGAGAAAATCCACTGCGGCAGAGAAGTCCTCGGTGTTGATATCGGGGGACGCGACGCGTCGGGGCATACCCCCGCTCTCTCCGGTAAACGACGGATCAAATGCGATAGTGATAAATCCTCGCTCGGCAAGTTGCTGCGCATAGAGTCCTGAGCATTGTTCTTTGACGGCTCCGAATGGTCCGCTTATCGCTATTGCCGGCAATTTGCCTGTGTATTCCTTGGGGATGTACATATCGGCGGCCAGCGTTATGCCGTAGCGGTTGACAAACGTTACTTTGCGATGGTTGATTTTGTCACTTTTAGGGAACACCTTGTCCCACTCCTGTGTAAGCTGGAGTTGTTCTATGGGAGCCAGCGATGTGTCGGTGTTGCGGTTGTTCATGATCGGTGTATTTGCTGTGGTTGTGGTTGTAGCCGCTGCTATAATCGCAGCTGTAAGAATCTTTCTCATGTTGCAAAATTATGCTGTGGAGCATGGTTATATTTTACCGTTATTGAGGATTTGCCTACCATATTTGCTTATGATTATAAACCATAGCAAAATATGATTTAAATTTGTCATTATGGCAAAAGAAAAAGAAACAGTGAATCTTGATTCCGTCGATGCATACAACAAACTGTATGGCATGAAAACATCGCATCCGCTTGTCACGGTCATTGATTTGAAAAAAGCTACCAGACGTTTCGAAAATATAAGGCTTAATTATGGCGTTTATGCTGTCTTTCTGAAAAACAATGCCAGCTGTCGGTTGCAGTATGGAAGAGAGTATTATGATTACCAAGAAGGTACGGTTGTGAGTTTTGCTCCCGGGCAAGTGATCGATGTTGAGAGTAGCGGCGAGACCATGGCTCCCGATGTGGTAGGTCTGATGTTTCATCCCGACCTGATCTGTGGCACTCCTTTGGCTGATAAAATAAATCGGTACGGCTACTTCGATTATTCGCAAAAAGAGGCTTTGCACCTGTCGGAGTCGGAGAGGGATATATTTCTGGAGTGTCTTGACAAAATAAACCGTGAAGTCGAACATCCTGTTGACACACATTCTGCCGATCTGCTTTCAGCCAACATTCAGCTCCTGCTTGAATATCTAAATAGATTCTATGACCGTCAGTTTATCACACGTCACAAAGTGAACTCATCGGTTGTTACGGCATTTGAGGCTGAGCTGAAGCGTCTGTATTCGCATGGCAGTGTCGTAGAGGAAGTTCCGCGTGTGACTTACTTTGCTGGAAAAGCCAATCTGTCGCCAGGTTATTTCAGCGATCTTGTAAAAAAGGAGACAGGAAATACTCCGCAGGATCTGATCACGTTGTTTCTTATCGCAGAAGCCAAACGGCGTCTTGTCGCGACCGATGCCGACATAAGTGAAATCGCCTATGATCTGGGATTTCAATATCCACAGCATTTTACGCGACTTTTCAAGCGGGTGGCCGGTAAAAGCCCGCGTGCTTTCCGTGCCGACATTATCGTAAGAGGTTGATCGCCCGACGACATAGCGCCGTTATCCTGTAATCGGAACTTGCATGACCTTTTTGCAGTGCAATGGCAAAAAAAGACTATATTTGACTCAAAGAATCGTCTTTGCCTCCGCGCACCATGCTTCGCATGACAATCGCTATTCTTTTCGTCGAATATTCTGATTATTTTTGAACAAAATATAAAACTCAAAAACTCATGAAAATCTTAGGTAACATCCTGTGGCTTCTTCTCGGCGGTATCCTGACTGCCATCGAATACTTCATTTCAAGCCTTGTCCTGATTATAACAATCATCGGTATACCATTCGGAATCCAGACTCTTAAGCTCGGCATGCTGGCACTATGGCCATTCGGACACAGTGTCACAGACAACGGCAACTCAAGCGGATGCCTGTCATTGATCATGAATGTAATATGGATTTTTGCAGGCGGTCTTGCAATCTGTCTGACTCACCTTGCATTCGGGCTCATACTGTGCATAACGATTATTGGCATACCATTCGGCCGGCAGCATTTCAAGCTTGCCGCACTGTCGCTGGCGCCGTTCGGAAAAACAATCGTCTAAGCAGTCCTGACAGGCGGAAAATCAATGAGTCAGCATCACACAGCACCTAATCAATTAAATTTTGATACTATGTATTTTATTATTAATTTTACCGCATGGTCTCTGTGAGAAGAGTCGCTGAACAACGCCTCCCGCATAAACGTTAATTAGATACCAAATTATTCAACTATGGCAACTAACAACACTCCGAAGACCGCCCGACTGATATTTGGCATCTTCATGATTATCATTTATGTAGGAATGGGAATACTGCTTTTGGTCAATTTCTTTGACTGGGAAAGCGGCAGTTGGGAATGGCTACGCTGGACCGGCGGTGTGCTTCTAATCCTATACGGTATCTGGCGGGCCTACCGACAATTTGCCGGAATCGACTCAAGTCTCTGACCTCACAACAGCCACAGCCGATATCAGTTTTTCAAGAAATGAAGCTAACAACCGCCTTTAAGTCTCTTACCGCACTGGGGATGGCAATCCTCGTTGTGGCTGCCGCAGGATGCACCAAATACAGTAAAACGCCTCAGGCCGGATCAGCGACAAACGGCATCACCAAACTTGCCTGCGATGTCACTTTTGAGAACATCATGCAACAGGAGATAGAAGTATTTGAATACATCTATCCCCATGCCGATGTCCTCCCATATTATCTTGATGAGAAATCGTGTATCGATTCGCTTCTTGAGCAGAAAGTAAATTCAGCCGTCACCACACGCCCGCTCAACGAGGCAGAAAAGAAATACCTCAAGTCAAAGAAGAAAACGGTCTACGAGCGTATCATAGCAATCGACGCTATCGCCCTTGTCGTCAACAACGACAATCCGATCGACCGCATCGATCTCAAGGACCTAAACGACATCCTCACCGGCAAACTACAGACGTGGGATCAGATGGGCCCCGGAATGAAGGACCTTGGATCAATAGATGTAGTATTTGACGACGAAAGCTCAAGTACGGTAAGTTTCATGCGAGACTCGCTGATGAATGGCGTGGCTTTTGGATCCAACGTCTATGCACAGGGATCAAATGAAGCTGTATATGAGGCTGTGAAAAAAAAGAAAAACGCGATAGGAGTTCTTGGAGTAAGCTGGCTGTCGGCTGATCTTGACGGAAAACCGGCTTCATCAATCGAAGAACTTGCAAAAGCATCGGAGCGGTCAGACACTACAGTTCTCGACTTCAAACCTGATATAAAAGTGCTTAAAGTACAGCAACCGGGCACTCCCATGTACTGGAAGCCTTACCAGCAATATATCTATGAGGGCAAATATCCGTTGCTCCGCGCCATCTACATGGTCACCACCAGCGTGCCTGGCACTCCTGCTCATGGTTTCTATTCGTTTGTAACAGGTGTGCAAGGCCAGAAGCTGATTCTCCTGACAGGCATACTGCCTTCGCAGGTACACCCACGCAAGGTACAGCTTCTATAGGCCACTATACCGACAAGAAAAACAGAAATTCAATAATAACAGAAAAATAACTAACTTCAGTCATCCAGATGAAATTTAAGCTGCTCCTGAGCCTGCTCGCTGCAGGAACGCTGAGTGTTGCCGCTCAGCAAGGCTACAAAGACGGCGTAGAATACTACCGAGCCGACAAAGTCGATGATGCAAAAATCATCCTCGACCGCACTATAAACGATGCATCAACCGACAAGGCAGAAGCGAACTACTACCTTGGCATGATCGCACTCTCACAAGGAGACAACGCCGCTGCCAAATCGTATTTCGAGAAAGGTATCTCAGCCAATGCAGAAAACCCCTTCAACTATGTTGGTCTTGGCTCTCTCTTACTCAAAAGCGGTGATGCCAAAGGCGCACAGGAACAATTCAAACAAGCCCGTAATTTCGGAAAGAAAAATGCCGTACTGCTCACCGACATCGCCCGCGCATATTATGACGCTGATCCTGTCGCCTACAAAAAAGAGCTCGACAAAGCAATAACCGATGCGAAAAAGGCAGACAAGACTTGTGCGGCAATCTACATTCTCGAAGGTGACATGCTCGCGCCCAACAGCATCGGCGATGCAGTAGGCTACTATGAGATGGCGTGGAACTATGATACCCAGAACCAATTTCCTGAAGCATACGTAAAGTACGCACAGGTTTACTTCTCAGTCAATCCTCAGTTTGCAATCCAGCGCCTTCAGGAGCTTGTACAGAAGAATCCAAACTCCGCACTTGCACAGCGCGAACTCGCCGAGAAATACTACGACAACAACCAGCTCACCCTCGCAGCACGCGAGTATGGCAAATACATACAGAACCCCAACCACTTCCAGAAAGACGAACAGCGCTATGTGGGACTTATGTACTTCGCAAAAGAGTATGAGCCTTCGCTGAAACTTGCCAACGAAATCCTTTCCAAGGATCCAGGCAACCACTACATGGAAAGAATGGCATTCCTTAACAAGGCCGCTCTTGAGAACTGGGCAGATGCCGCCACCGCCGCTCAGACATTCTTCTCCAACTCCAATGCAAAAGAGTTCACCGCAACCGACTACACCACATACGGCGACGTGCTTTTCCACACAGGCGACACTATCGCAGCACTCGACAACTACAAGAAGGCTGTGGACATGCACCCCGACAAAGCTGACAACGTAAAGTCACTCTCAGAGGCTTATGCGTCTGCCAAGATGTACGACAAATCGGCTGAGACATTCGAGAAATATCTCGGCATGATCGAGCCCACGACCAACGACAAGTTCACTCTCGGCCGCCGATACAGCAACGCAGCGGCAATGGCATCCGACTCAATCGCCAAAGTGCAGCTTGCCGACAAGGCACTCTTATACCTCGACGAGGTACTCAAAGCAGTACCCGACAACTTCACTGTCGCCAACCAGAAGGCTATCACTCTCTACAACCGCAACAATCAGGCAATGAGCCAGGAGGTAGTCGATGCATTCCTTGCAGCTCTCGCTATCCTCGACAAGGACCGTGAAGCAAACAAAACGAGCCATAAGAACGACTATGTGCGTGCCTACAACCTCATAGCAAACTATTATCTGGCTGAAGGCGATAAAGAAACCGCCAAACAGTATCTAAATCTCTTCCTTGAAGTAGACCCCGACAACCAGCCGCTCCGCGACTATGTCGAGAAGATGAAGTAAAATACCACCAACGACAATATCGCCGGGGATGTGCCAAATTATATCCGACACATCCCCGGTTTTTTATATCACAACGGAAGCAATGAGAAAATCAATACATCTTTGCCTTGTCATGATGCTTATTGCAGCAGGCAGTCTATATGCACAAAAATACAATGTAGTATTCCGCTATACAGGAAACGGAGCCGACAGTGTCGTTTACCGTATTCCTGCCATAGCAACGCTCAACGACGGAAGACTGCTTGCAATAGCCGACTACAGACATTGCGGCTCCGACATCGGCTACGGACGCATAGACCTGCACCAGTCCATATCGGCCGACGGAGGCAAAACATGGAGCCAGCCGGCTCCACTTACCGATATCAGTGGCATGCCCGTAAGCCAAGGGACAGGAAAAGGCACAACCGAGAGTTCCATGCTTCACCCCGACTGTGGTTACGGTGATGCAGCCATAGCCGCAGACAGAGATTCGGAAAGGGTAATACTTCTTGCCGTGTGCGGACGTACACCCTTCTTCAGGGCACACCGCAACAATCCCAATCAGATAGCCCGATGGCGCAGCAATGATGGCGGAAGGACATGGACCGGCCGAGACACAATCACCTCGGAAATCTACGGACTTTTCGACGGCAGATGCGGCGACTCTCTGAAAGCGCCAGGCGGATGCGTCGACGCCTTGTTTTTTGGCTCCGGACGCATCATGCAGTCCCGCCATGTCAAAACCGAAGGAACCTACAGGATATATGCCGCATTATCCGGACGACACATAGCCCATGAATCCGACACCGACAGCATAGGCACATACATTGCCAACTGGGTGCTATATTCCGATGATTTCGGTGAAAAATGGCATGTTCTTGGCCGTACCGATATTCCTCCTGTAGCGATAGGCGGTGATGAACCAAAGGTCGAAGAACTACCTGACGGATCAGTGCTTCTGAGCGCCCGCTCAAGCAACAGTTACGGCAGACGTTTCAATATATTCCGATACTCCAACGCAGCAAAAGCCGAAGGTGAATGGATCGGCCTACCGGTCATGTGTGACTTCGGAGGCATAAACCCCAATCCATGCAACGGAGAAATACTCATCCTTCCTGTGATTGACAATCACGATCCAGGTAACACTGATGCGTGGATAGCGTTACAATCCATTACACTCTCTAACAAGCGTGAAAATGTAGGCATAAAATGGAAACCGCTTCTATGCCACTCAGATTACGCCGATGCCAAAGCCATGGCACAGAACTGGGGCGAAATTCAATCCCAGACATTAAAGATAACAACAAAGCCCTCAGCCTACTCCACAATGGCACAGACCTCCGACGGACACATAGCTTTTCTCTTTGAAGAATCGACCTACGGAAAAGATTACTCAATAGTCTTTAAAGATCTCACCCTTGAAGAAATAACAGGCGGAAGATTCTCTGCCCGCTGACCACGGCAGGGTAAATATGCTACAAAAAACAGCGCCGCAACTGCTATTGGTTGCGGCGCTGAATTTTATGACAATATCCTATAGTCAGATAATCGACGAAAGGTTGTAATTGGCAAATTCGAGATCCTTGGAAGCAGTAGCTTTGAGTGTGGGATCAAGTTTCACTGCCTGACGGAGATTGCTTTGTACCATCGCGTCATTCTTGGTACGTGCGCCAAGCACTGCAGCGAGATAGTAAGTAGTAGCATCAGGTGCAAGAATACCACCAAGAGTCGATTTCGCTTTGGCATAATCCTTAGTGAGGATCTGGGCAAGAGCGGCATTGTTGCTCTTGGTATTGCCAAACGAGCGAACAGCGGCAGCATTATCGCCCTGAAGAAGATAAGCCGTACCCATCGCCTCTCCAAGCTCACTGACACCGGCAGCGGCACCAAACTTCTGTGTAGCGGCAGGATAGTCGCCCTCGGCAAGCGAAACAAGACCAAGGTTCATCTGAGGCTCGGGAGCCGACGGATTGACGCGTGCAGCCTTTGCGAACGATATTTTCGCAGCCTTATAGTCACCTGCATTCCACTGAGTCATGCCGAGGTCATTGACAGCACGATAGTCATCGGGATAAATAGCCGCAGCCTCAGTGTAAATTTTGATCTTCTGAGCGTTGTCGTCGGTAAGTGTCGCGCAATAGAGAAGTTCGTCGATAGTGAGCGAACGGGGATTGGTAGCGAATACCTGCTGGATCTCCTCATCGCTTTTGCCTATAGTGTTGATAGTAGCTGTAATGCGTGAATAGCGGAGCTGCGGAAGAATATCCTCGGCGAGTTTGTCGAATACCGACGAAAGATTACGTATCTCACGCTCACGCTGTTCAGGATCCTTGTACATCGAGAGCACACTGAGAATAAGCTCTTTGTCCTGAATGTTGCTTGCAGAAACAAGCTTCTGGAAACCCTCCCAGTCCTCTGGAGTGAACTGTGCGGTAAGTTCGCCGAAAGAGATATTATTTTTTTTCAGCTCTTTGTTAAGATAAGCCGAAGTGTTTTTTTCTCGGTTCTGTGCAAGACGGGTATTGATGTCAATACCACCCTCAGGTGAAGCGTAAGAAGAGATATTAATCTCTTCGATCTCCTGATTTGCGGCAGCATTAGCGTTGGCGATATTCTCGTGCAGACGCTTGATATCACCCTTGCTAAGCTCAGTATTGCGGATGTTGGCCTGATTTACAAGGAATTTGATATCGGCGGCATATTTTTCTTTGATTATGCGCTGAAACTTATCAGGAGCAAGCGCAGCTGTAGCGTCCTCGGCAGAAGCAAATGCCGCTGTAGCAACAACTCCCTTTGCAACTTTCACCCTCGGAAGCACATACTGTTTCGATCCCTGATTTACAGTGAACGCAAGCTCAAGTTCGCTCTGAGCCATAGCCGGCTTCCACGCGAAATTGACAGGGATGGTCACAGTACCGCCACGGTCGTAATAAATAACCGGACTGTTGCCACGCACCTTTTCACCCTGGAACGAATAGGGCTGCGATGATGACTCCTCCCCGTTGTAGACAAGATAAGGTGTTACGGTCACCTGAGCATTCTTGACAAAGAACTTCGCAGGAATGTTGGCTGTGACAGTTCCAGGTACCTTCTGGCCCACAAGCTCAAGAGGATTTGGGTTTACCGAAAAATAGTCAGCACTAAACTGTCCCAGTTTTTTGCTGCATCCTGTTGCGGCAAGAAGAGTTGCTATTGCAACCGCCGGCAGGGTAATGCGATTTCTGAACATTGGATAATATATGCCTAAAACTGATTTATTGAACTGAAGTTTATTTAGTCTCATTGGCAACTTTCTCAAGCACCCGGCGCAAATGCTGCCAGAAGCGGCCCACTGCAGGAATGTGCATACGCTCGCTCGGCGAGTGGACTCCACGCAGTGTCGGACCGAAAGACACCATGTCAAGCTCCGGCATGACACTCTTGAACAATCCACACTCAAGTCCGGCATGAATAGCCTTGATAGCGGGCTTGATGCCGAACAATTCCTCATAAGCATCGGATGTAATCTTCATGATAGGCGACTTAAGATTGGGCTGCCAACCAGGATAACCTTCTCCATGCTCAACTGTTGCGCCAGCCAGCTTAAAGAGAGCCTCAACCTGATTCGCGATATCATATTTGCGCGACTCCACCGAACTACGCTGCGATGTAGTCACAACAATCTTATTGTCGGGACGCATCTTAACAGACGCAAGGTTGGTAGAAGTCTCGACAAGGCCTTCCAGATCGCGGCTCATCGACACTACTCCATGAGGAGCTGAATATATCGCGCTGATTATATTGGCCGATGTAGTGGAATCGACACAGAACTCAGGGGCATCCACCGAAACAAGATCAAGCTTGAGAGTTGTCTCAAGTCCTTTATACTCATTTTCGATATCGGCGACATAGTGATTGAACGCTATGCGCACATCCTCCTTGTGCGATGTGTGCACACCGATAACAGCATGAGCGGCACGCGGTATGGCGTTGCGGAGATTGCCTCCGTCAATTTCGGCAAGCGCAATCTCATGTGTCTTTCCAAGATTCCATAAGAAGCGTGCAAGCACCTTATTGGCGTTGGCATGACCAAGATGAATGTCACCACCCGAGTGTCCGCCAAGGCCACCCGAAACTTCCACCTTGAAATAATGATAGTCGGCAGGCGCTACCGAACGGTTATAGTGGAATGTGCACACGGTGTCGATACCTCCGGCACAACCTACAAAAATCTCCGCGTCATCCTCCGAGTCGAGATTAAGCAGGATTTTGCCGGTAATCATATTCTTGTCGAGGTTGAAAGCTCCTGTCATACCTGTTTCTTCGTCAACAGTCACCAGAACCTCAAGAGGACCATGAACAAGATCGGGATCTATAAGAGCCGCCAGTGAAGCCGCCACACCTATGCCGTTGTCAGCACCGAGTGTCGTTCCGTCAGCTTTAACCCACTCACCGTCTATAATTGTCTTTATCGGGGTGTTTTCAAAGTCAAAGCTCTTGTCATTGCTCTCACACACCATGTCCATGTGACCCTGCATGATCACCACAGGAGCATTCTCATGTCCCGGAACCGCAGGCTTTGAGATGACTACATTGCCAATAGCATCTACCTTGTAATCAAGATTGTGCGCCTTAGCAAAATCAACGAGATACTGACGGATTTTCTCCTCTTTCTTTGAAGGACGCGGCACCTTCGTGATCTCATCAAAAATCTTGAAGACTGCCTGTGGCTGAAGGTCTTTTACTTCCATGGCGGGATATGGTTTAGTTAATTTCTATGTTTCCGGTTAATTTTATTTGAGCAGTGTTATTTTAAGTTAAAACAACTCCGTTCTCGCACACTAAGTTACAAAATAAAAAGGCATCACTGCAAAAATTATATGTAATCTTTCTTATATTTGCAACGCAAAAAGGCGCACTGCCATGATAACCCTGCTTTTCACAATAGTTTTAATCTTTCTTGCCATTGTATTGCTCGGCATAAAGGTATTTCTGGTGAAAGGAGGTCGGTTTCCGTCGCATCACAGACATGCAGCACGCCCAAAAACGAAATCAGAATAATAAATTCAATCTCTAAACATATACATGAAGAAAACAGCACTCGGAGCAGCAGGTATTATCATGCTTTGCGCAGTTGCATCCTGCTCCGACAACGCAAAGACAACGACTGCACCTGAGACTACCCCGACATCGACTGTTGAATCAGGAGAGTCTTTTGCCTCCTCTACCAACATACGCTACATCGACCTCGACACCATCATGGAGTACTACCATCTTGCCAAGGATGTCCAGGAATTCACAATACGCACATATAGCGAACTCGAACAGGCACAGCGCACTGAAGCAAATAAAATTCAGAAATTCGGCCAAAGCATCGAGGACAACATGCGTAAGAATGTTTATCTGAGCGAGCAGAGCTACAACGCCGACGTCCAGAAACTCAACAAAATGCAGGCTGATGCCCAAAACGCGCTTGCCGCACGTCAGCGCAAAGCCGAACAGGATCTTCTGGTACAGAACCAGCAGCTCAATGATTCGATACAGAGCTTCATAAAGGATTATAACAGCTCACACCACTATGACGCTATTCTTTTCAAGGCCGCAGGTGTTTATTTCAACCCCGCTCTTGATATCACCAAGGAAGTCGTCGAGGGCCTCAACGGCCGCTATAACATCGTGAAGTAAAAGCAGTCAAGAATAACAAAAACACAGGCCGCAGTTTTGCGGCCTGTGTTTTTTGTTTTATAGCGACAAACTCCGGTGTACTTTAACCGGACGTGTCCGTATCCGATACCTGATTCTTTCGGCGGCGCTTCCAATAAGGACGACGCTTCTTTTTCACCTGACCGCCGGATTCTGTCTGTACCGATCCATTTTCAAATTCAGCCTGCGAAGAAATCCCAGGCACTCCCTGAGACGCCAATGTATCACCGGAAGACATCCTACGACGAGAACCGTTGTTCTTGCAAACTTTTTTTCCATCAGCTACAACCGCATCACTGCCTTTGCCCTCATCGCCGACACGAGTGACGCGCTTGCCGAGAAACTTCTCAATGCGGGCAAAACGCGAACGGTCGCGACCACTGACAAAAGTAACAGCAATGCCAGCTTCGCCGGCTCGTGCCGTGCGTCCGATACGATGCACATAATCCTCTGGTTCTGGCGGCACATCGTAGTTCACCACCATCGTAATGTCATCAATGTCTATGCCTCGCGCCATAATATCGGTAGCGACAAGCACATCGACATGGCCAGCTTTAAATTGCCTTATCGTCTCTTCACGCTTGCTCTGTTCGAGATCGCTGTGCATTTCAGCGACGCTTATTCCAGCCTTACCCAACATCTTGCGCAGATCTTTAACGCCAAGTTTTGAGCCGACAAACACTATCACACGTTTTCGTCCGCCTTCTTCTTTAAGCAGACTTTCGAGAATGGCAGGCTTCTCTCCGACGCCACAGAATATTGCCCGCTGATCTATTTTTTCAGCCGGACGCGACACTGCGATCTTCACCTGTACCGGATCACGCAATATCGAACCGGATAATTTAACAATCCGGTCAGGCATTGTAGCAGAAAAAAGCAGCGTCTGCCGATCGGCCGGCAATCGGCCGGCAATGTGCATGATGTCATCGTAGAACCCCATGTCGAGCATACGGTCAGCCTCATCAAGGATAAAATAACCGAGCTTCGAGAAGTCGACATAGCCCATATTTATGTGAGCCATAAGTCGACCGGGAGTAGCGACCACTATGTCAGCCCCCTCTTTCAATCCCCGCTGCTGCCTCGCATAAGCCGGTCCGTCAGTGCTGCCATATATCGCAATATTACTTACATTCAAGAAATAGGAAAATCCTTCAAGCTGATGATCGATCTGCATCGCCAGCTCGCGGGTAGGAGTCAGTACAAGACATTTCACACCAGGAGTTCCGGCAATGCCGTCATCCTGCATCCGCTGTATGACAGGGAGGAGAAATGCTGCTGTTTTTCCTGTTCCGGTCTGAGCGACGGCAATTAGATCATTGCCGTCGAGAATTTCCGGTATCGCTTTTTCCTGCACAGGCGTGCATTCTCCAAAATTCATCGCATCGAGAGCATCAAGCACCTCGTCGCTGAAGTCAAGATCTTCAAACCGCATGACTTATACTTCTTCTATCACAATGACACCTCGCCACGGCGCAATGCCTCGGCACAGGCATCAATGCGCATCAGTTCGGCCGGAATGTTGATCTGCTGCGGACAATGCTTGTTACACTCTTTACAGTCAGTACACCGTGCTGCCTGACGAAGTTTCGGCACCTTACGATCCATCCCGACAAGAAACTCCCTCCGGGCACGGGCATAATTGGGATCGTTTTTTGACGTTACAATATCGCCTTGATTCACCATCTTGTTGTAATGCAACAGTATACCTGGTATATCAAGTCCATGGGGACATGGCATGCAGTATTTACAATCGTTGCACTGCACGAGCGGATATGACAGCATCATTGTCGCAACTTTCTGAAGCATGGCGTCTTCCGTCTCGCTTATAGGCACAAGAGGTGAATAGGTCGCCACATTCTCCCGCAGATGGTTCATATAAGTCATTCCTGAAAGCACTGTGAGTATGCCCTTGGGGGTGCCGGCATACCTGAATGCCCATGATGCAATGCTATCGTCGGGGCGGGCCGCCTTCATGACCGATGTAAGGTTTTCAGGCATGGACGAGAGCCTGCCTCCGAGAAGCGGCTCCATAATCACAGCTGGAATACCACGCTTCTCAAGCTCTGTATACAGATACTCGCCGTTAGTGTTAAGCGCATTTATTTCTTTAGCATGAAGCCAGTCGACATAATTCATCTGAATCTGCACGAAATCCCAACGTACACGACCTTCATCATGCCATTTGAGCATGGTATCAAACACCTCGATATCACCATGATAGGAAAAACCGAGATTACGTATACGTCCAGCTTCTCTCTCCCCGATCAGGAAATCGAGAATGCCGTTGTCCATATATCGTTTGTTAAAGTTATCCATACCTCCGTTGCCGATAGCATGAAGAAGCATATAATCGATATAGTCGGTCTGGAGATACTTCAGAGAATTATTATACATCTCGATAGATTTCTCCCGCGGCCATGTCTGAGGTGCGAAATTAGAAAGTTTCGTGGCTATGAAATAGCTGTCGCGCGGATGCCTTGCAAGAGCATTTCCTGTGACTTGCTCGCTTTGTCCGCGGCAATAGGCGGGTGACGTGTCAAAGTAGTTGACACCATGAGCAAGAGCATAATCGACAAGCCCGTTCACCGTCTCCTGATCAAGGACACCGTCGGAGTCAGGAAGTGACGGCCAACGCATACACCCATATCCCAGTATGGAAACCCGGTCACCCGTCGACGGGTTGACACGATAGGTCATCTCACCTCCACCTACAGCAGCCGCACTGCTTTCCGGCTCTTTTTTTGCGGAACAAGAGGTAATGACAGCACTTACTCCACCCGCCAATGTAGCGGCGCCTCCGACGGCGAGACCTTTGAGAATTGTGCGGCGTCGGGGGTCGTATTTATATTTTGAGTTATTGTTGCTCATAATTGTATCATCCAATTGTTGTGTGTGCATCACGTCCGTTGACACGGATCGCGCTCACAGGTGAAACGGGACATAGGTTCTCACATGCTCCACAGCCAAGACAACGGCTTTCATCAACCACAGGACGACGGCGAGGGTTCTCGCTCTTGTCATCCGGATCAACCGGCATCATGGATATCGCATTGGACGGACAATGACGCGCACAGACTCCACATGCCGCCTCTCCCTGAGCTGCCAGACAATGGCGGACATGTACACGGGCTGTTCCAACCGATATATCGGATTTTTCCGCTACTGTGACAGGACGTATAGCACCAGCCGGACAAACCTCAGAACACCGCACACATTCGGGACGGCAATAGCCGAGATCATACCCCATCATAGGCATCATGAAAGTATCAAGCGACATCGAAGGTTTCAAAACTTCATTGGGACATACTGAGACACAAAGCTGGCAAGCCGTACAATGTGTACTAAAATTTTTCCAACTGATCGCCCCCGGCGGAACCATAGGAATCTCTGGAGCAGGGTTATGTTTGGGCGTTATAGGAGCAAAACCGCCGTCAGTAGTTTTCTCGTCGCGGGGCTTAATGGAATCAACAAGGGCATCGGCCGCTTTTGCCACAGAAGCGGAGGCAATGGCAGCAATACCGGTCATAAATCCTCGCCGGGAAGAATCACATTCCTTTTCAGCCACAGAAACGACAGCTGCAGGCTTTTTGCTACGAATGCTGAAAGTTATAGCTCTATTGGAACATGATTCCAAACAGTTCATACATGCTACACAACGGGAATAATCTATTATGTGACCGGAAGAGTCTATGCACTTCGCCTTACAGTTGCGCTCACATTTGCGACAACCGTTGCACAAACTTTTATTAATCCTTGGTGCGAATACCGAAAATCGTGATATAACCCCAAGAAGTGTGCCTACCGGACAAATTGTGTTACACCATGTGCGGCCGGCCAAAAAAGCAGTCACGCCGACAACAAGAAGCGAAATTATAGCTATCCACATCACAGTGTCGCCCCCTACAACACTGCTTACATGCCAGAAGACGGTGCTGTCCTGACTTTCGGCAATATCGGCAAGAAGATTGTTCCCTGCCTCATAGACCGGTTTGACAATATCGGCAGCAATACGGCCATACATCGTGTAAGGCTCGACCAATGCCATCCAGATACGCGCTCCGGCCCAGAAAGAACCTGCAATCATTCCTATTGCAAACATGGCGAACACCGACCAGCGCACAACTTTATTTTCTTTGACAAACTTGAAACGGAATCTGCGCGCAGCTTTCTTCACACGAAGCGATCCAAGCCGGTTAAAAACATCCTGCATCACTCCCAACGGACATATTACCGAACAATAGACACGCCCCGCAACAAACGTGAGAATTACAAGAAGTAATAGCGATATAATATTAAAACTCAATAGTGAAGGCCAAAACTGAGCCTTCACCATCCAGGCGGCCGGGCCAATCGCCGATCCTGTAAAATCGACAAACAGAGCCGTGATACCAACGATAAATATTATCGCAAGTATGACTCTCAACTTTTTCAGCATTGCAAGGGAGGTTATGAACGAATGAATTGATTACTTGTTCTGCAAATATATACAAATTAGGCACCTTTGACCAACTAACAGGAACATCCGCACTGTTAAAAACTACAAAAAAGCATTAGATTTGCAGAAAATTTCAGTATGATGAATAAGTTTAAAGCAGCCCTTTTTGATCTTGATGGCGTCCTTGTCGACACAGAGGGGACGTACACCGAATTCTGGGGGGAAATAGGAAAGAATTACGGGAAAAAGGCAACATTCGCCAATGATATAAAAGGAACCACACTTACCGATATACTCTCAACCCATTTTGCAGAACCAGAGACGAGGAAGGAAATCGAGAGTAAGCTTCACGACTTTGAAGACAACATGGAATTTCACCTTTTTCCAGGCGTGAAAGAGTTTCTTAAAGAACTGCGCCGACGCGGCGTGAAATGTGCGATTGTCACTTCAAGCGACAAAAGAAAAATGGCATCTCTCGCAAAACAGCATCCGGATTTTGCGTCAGAAATGGAGACAGTCGTAATCGCCGATGACGTGCAGCGGTCGAAGCCCGACCCTCAGGGATATCTGTTGGCGGCTGATCGTCTGGGTATAGCACCAGAACTATGTGTGGTCTTTGAGGACTCTTTGCAAGGGTTGGAAGCGGGGCGTAGATCAGGAGCACTTGTAGTAGGCCTCACAACAACCAACACGATAGAGAGCGTAGCTCCATTATGCGACATAACAGCTCCGGCAATTTCGGATCTTACCCCTGATACAATCGGTTTTTAAGCTTAAACATAAATCCAATTTATGAAAATATCTAATAAAATAATATTTTTTATTTCTCTTATTGTGCCATATATTTCAAATGCACAACAACTGAAATACAGCAACTTTGACCAATGGATAGTGCGTGAGATACCTGAGTCAGGTATCATCGGCGGCAAGACAAAGATTTTATATGAAATAGGCCCCAACGATACAATAAAAGGCGCAAAAGCCTACATTCCGACAAGCTCGCCATGGGCCACCTCCAATGTATATGCCCGAGTCATGGGTGTAAACAAAGGCAGTGTAGCAGTCTATCCCGACAAACATGGTTCAGGACGCTGCGTTAAACTCACGACCAAACTTGACTCCATCCAGGCTCTGCATCTGGTAAATATCGAGGTGCTTGTGGGAGGCTCAATGTTTCTCGGAAAGATGCTTGAACCGGTTAAATCCACATCGGACCCCTACAGCAAAATGGAGATGGGCGTGCCATTTACAGGACGTCCGAAATCTATGAAATTTGACTACAAAGTCTATATTCCGAATATCGACCACCGCATCATCTGCACAGGATTCAGCAAAAAGAAAGAGATCGCAGGCCGTGATAGCTCGGAAGTCTTCATCATACTCCAGCGCCGCTGGGAAGAGGACGGAAAGATATATGCCAAACGTGTCGGCACCGGTCGCGAGCGTTTTCACCAAAGCACACACGGCTGGATTGAAGGACACACTCTTGATGTAAAATACGGCGATATAACCAAACACGCCGACTATCGCCCGTGGATGGGCCTTATACCTGAGGACAAAAGCTATTACGCCCAAAACAGCAAGGGAAAGATGGTGCCGGTACATGAAATCGGGTGGGATTCGCCAGACGCCCCTCCGACCCACATTCTTATCATGGCCTCAGCCGCATGCGGCACCGCTTATGTGGGCACGCCCGGCCAGACACTCTGGATTGACAATATCGAGTTGGTTTATTGATCAGGCATCCACGATGTTGACCATGTGGAAGTAGTAAAAGATGCGTCACTCTATGGTGTACAAGGCGCAATCGGCGTAATACTCGTGACTACAAAGGCTGCCAAAGTTAAATAACGAACTTGCACAGAGGGGGACCCTAAACAGCCCTCTCTTCGTTCGCACGGTGCTACGCATGTTTCACCGCGGCTGCAACTTCCTCATATGCAATATTCACTCCGAAAGTAGTGCAGTACGGTGCGTACGTTGCATTCTCTACCGGTTTTTCAAACGCTTACATGACAGCCGGTTTGCTGTCTACGTCAGCATTAAGCCCCTACGACAGCGCCCATATACGAATTATGTCATAAATTTCTGGAAATTCCACAAATTTCATGCAATTTATCCGCTAATCTGTTTGGAATTTTAAGAATTATTTTCTTTATTTACAAAAACTTAAAATTTAAAACAGTGAAGCATTACAGATTTATTTCTTTCATCACAGCAATTATAGTATCAGGCTTGATGGCCGAATTGCCTATGCTTATACCCCGGGAAACTCCATATGCTTTCTCATAAATCTGCCAGACTCAGTCAAAGATTGGACATTTTTTGCAAGAACTTCTGTGAATGTTTACCTTGAAAATATTGGCAAGCAATATGCCTTTGTCATTCTTACCTCTGGCAGTGAGTCAGAATACTACACAATTCCTGCCAAAGCCTTAACCTCCTCAAAAACATTTTATAATTTTTCTGGCATGACCACCACTATTCAATGGCATGTCTTTATTAGTTGCTCGACTACCCTCTCACAGATTGTAGGGCATGCATACCGGTAATTAACAGTTAAAATGATTCGTTATGAAAACCTTAAAGTTATTAGTGATTCTTGCACTGCCATTCATAGCTGCATGCGTAAGCAATGAGAAGACTCCGACTCCCGTTGTCGACGAAAACACCATACCCGCACAACCTTCCGGGGAATTGATCAGGACGTATGTTGAAAGCAACGATTTTATCGATGTAGATTACAAAGCGATTGAATACGCTACAATTAATCCAACTTCGTCACGCGCAGAAAATGTAACAGAAGAAGATCATGCCAAAATGATGGCTGCAGTGTACCGCTTTCAGAAACATGTCTCTGTAATTGACGGATTATATTCCTGCTCTCTGAAAAACGGTGCTGAGATAAATATTTCAGAGGAGTTGTTTAAATCTATGATCGATAACTTAGAAGAAATGAATTCCTTTATCAAGGAATACACGGAAAAAGGTGAAAAGGTCAATGTCATAGAGCCGACGGAAGAGTATCTGGAATCGCTGCTGAAGTAGAAATTATCAGTAGACAACTCCCCGCATCGGGGCTGCAAAAGCAGCCCCGATGCGGGGAGTGTGTATGATGCGAGGCCTGATCAGATGGGGGCTTTACGGTCTTTCCAATCGTCGTTGATGTAGGAGGCGGGGTAGACGGTCCTGTCGATGACGCTTCCGTCGCGCAGACGCAGCCATGTATCGAACGTTCGCTCACCTTTGTGCATGACGATAACGCGGGCTCCGGCACGGAGATTGTTGTAGATAGTATTTCCGCCCGAATAGCGGCCGTAGCTGAGAAGTATGCCATGCCAGTAGACCGAATAGTCGTTGTTGTGGTCATGGCCGACAAATACACCCATAACGTCTCCGGCTGTACGCATTGCGGTGAAAAGTCCGCTGTTGAGAACCGGAGAGCACACTTTCTCGCGGCGGGTGCCGATGAGATGAGCCCCGTCGGTCATTGAAGCTTCCTTATACTCAGGCAGGGGGATGTGGAAGAATGCAAGAGCAGGAAGCGGTGTGCCGCCGTTGGCTTCGGTGAGCCGGCGGCTCTCGGCTGCGTAGGCATTGATCTGTTCGAGTGTGATCCACCCATAAGTGCCGATACCAGCTATCTGTGCATAGGCGTTGGAATCAAACACATACAAAGCCGCGGCAGTCTTTATGCCGTCACTGACCTCAAGAACCGCATCACCTGACGATGTGGGTATATTGTTCTTATATTTCTGAATATACTTGTATATTTCCTCGTGAGAGATATCCTGCTCATCATCGTGGTTTCCTTGCGTCAACACAAAAGGCACACCGAGACGGTCGACTGTTGATAGTACGGCGTCAAGTCCTTCACGGGCTGGTTTATCACAGATTACATCACCTGTAAACACAACAAGATCGGGCTTCTCTGTTTCGATCACAGTAGTTATATTCTCTATCGCGGTTTTGGATGCTTCCCAGCCATAACGGTAATGGACATCGGTAAACTGCACGATCTTGAAATTCCCGTCGGCATTAAACCTGAGATCAGCGGGATTTTTCTGAGCGGAAGCCGATACAGCTCCTATCAGCATGAGCAATCCGATTAAGGTCTTTTTCATTTCAGTGATATTAAATCTGTTTGTTTCTGGTTATTCCTGGTTTTCATGCAAATTCACTATGTCCTGTACCGAATCAGACGGTATGGTGTCGGCAGGGAGCGGCGGTAAAGAATCGACAGCAACAGGCTTTACCGCCAACGTATCGACGGGTATTTCAGGAACCGGAGCCTGGACGGTATCATTCTTAACCGATAACGGCTCCGGCTTAACAGTCACACCTGTTCTGGAGGTTGCAGCCGACTTCTGACGCAGAAACCTGCGATAAGCCGATGATGCGGCAGAACCACAGACATTGAATATGTTATGTACGAAAAGCACGTCGGTAACAGCATTTTCATGTATATAATCGACGATATTGCGCGTGAAATAACGGAAATCTATGATGTGGACTTCCTCAAATGATCCGAATAGAAATGAAGGCACTGCGTTTCCGTAACTATCTTTAAGAATTACAAGGCGACGTCCGTTTTTAGTTGATGTCTCAACCTTCACAAGACATTGGTCACCACCCATAAATGTACAGTAGGCTCCCGAAGCTCCGTCGTTGAATTTCTTAAAATAAGAACTTTTAAACGGCTTCGTCTCAGAAACAATGTGGAAATTCTCATCAAGATTAAAGACTACATAGGTAGTCTGATAGTCAACTCCCAACGGACGATAGTACACAAAATCCTCAGGCGCTTTCTTTACAGATATATCTTTTGAATATCCATACATTGTACCGACAAAACGATGCACAGTATCAGCCTTATATGATTCAATCGGCATGAAAGGTACTCCTGCTTTTTTTGCAAAGTCCTGAGCGGCATAATAAGCACCAAGCGGAGCCCAATGGTGATCGGTGCGAAGAAAGATGGGTTCATCGACATGAGCGGCCAAAGCGCCGTAGGCATCGACAGGTACCACTCCGCGCAACGAGTCGTTGATCGCTTTGATTACCGGAAAGATCGGACGTGTGGTCTTGCGGGCTTTTTCAGGGCAGTAGTATTCCGTGGCAAGCGGCACAACCATGCTGTAGACATTGACATCAGGTCCCAGAGTTTCTTTGTAGAGATTGACAGCCGAAGCATATCTAAGCCCACTTTTTGCTGATCCGCCAAATGCCATAAGCGCACGCACGTTCTCTCCAGATCCGACTATGATAATACCGGAGTTTCCAAGCTTTGCATTCTCTTCGACTGTCGGCACATAAGCCTGTTGAGACGATGATGATTCAACCACAGCCCCTGAAACATGCTCACCGGAAACATCACCGACAGGAGATAAACTACTGTCATCCACTATTTGCGTGGGTTCAGGTATTACAGGCACATCGATCTCCTCAGGATCTTCATCAGCAAAATCCTCATCATCCGACGCGACTACACTGCCATGAAATGTCACGGCATCCTCTTCACCGCCCGGATGATATGAAAGCATGTGCTTGACCTGCATACTTGCCGTCATAAACCTGTCACGAAACGGCTCGCTGTCGCTAAACCATGACGACACTGCTTCCATGAATGATCCATCGGAAAGAGCTGTCATAGAGAAATCGGGGAACCTGCGCAAATCGCGTCGCTCAAGCTCTGAGAATGTAGGTCTCGGAAAAAAAGAAAAGACAATAGCGAGAGTTGCGAAGATCGCACCGATTATGAATATGAATATTCTATTGTGCACTGTTTTGTGGATTTACTGAATGAGATAGGAATCATAAGTATCGCATGTATGCATCATTGTAGCATGAGTCATATTATTGGCAAACAGCACATCGGTAATGCCGTTTTCATGCAAATAATCGACAATATTCAACGGAAAATAACGGCAATCAATGACATGTATCTGTTCAAAGGAATTGAACAGATAAGGAGGCAATGCATTGCCATAGCTGTCCTTGAGTATCGCAAGCCGACGACCGTTATCGGTCTTTGTCTCGATGCGGGTAAGCTTGTTGTCACCCCCCATGAAAGTGCAATAGGTAGCCACCCCTTTGGCATATATGAAGAAATCACCGGAAATCTCATCGCCAACCGATATGATCCTCTTGCGCGATCTGTCAAGGCGATAATTGACATAATAAGTCTCCACAGGCGTGTCGCGCGGTGTGTAATATACAAAAGTCTCGGGTGCTTTTTTCAACCTACGGTCAGAGGAAAATCCGTACATCGTGCCTACAAAACCGGGAATTTCATGAGAGTCAAACCGATCAAGCTCTCGAAAAGGAACCATTGCCGAAAAAGCGAACTCCCGGGCTGCATAATAGGCTCCAAGCGGAGCCCAATGATGGTCAGTGCGAAGATAGATCGGTTCATTGGCATGTTCCCCCAAAACAGGGAAAATGTCAACGGGGACCACCTGCGTATCAAGTTCCCTAAAAATGCGCCTTATCGCCATATACTGATTCTGTGTATGCTCCTCGGCTTCCTCCGGGCAATAAAATGCGACCTGTGTAGGGATAGGCATACAATAAACCGTGACACTGTCGCCAAGCGCCCGGCTATAGGCATTTACCGTAGATGCATAACGAACAAGATTGGCCTCCGGCCCAGAGAACGGCTCCATTGCCCTGACTGTGTCCCGGTCTCCTACCACAAGAATACCGCGGCGAGCCCTACGGAAAGGCGCATCAGGCGTCTGACTGTTCACGTAGACATAAGCATCGCTATCGAAGCCGATATCAGACTCCTGTCCGGTCATTTCCTCGAAAAGACGGTCAAATGTGAGGGAGAGTGTATCAGATGACTCATCGTCCTGCGCATACACACAGAACGGGATAAGCATCAAAACGATGGCAGATATTATCTTAGAAACGGGTATAGAGGAATGCATTATTTGTAGCGCCTACAAGAAGGCATATACTTGTGAAGAGAATCAGAGTTGCAAGAACGATGCGGCATATTGTCTCGACTGTAACCACACCGGCATGAGAGGGGTTTCCGCCCCATAATCTTATATGGGCCGATGATATCCAACGTCTGACAGGCATACAGAGCACAATGGCAAGCAGCCAAAGCCAGAATTTATCAAACAAAGCACTTTCAGCAGCAAAATCATAAAAGTCTGCATTATAACCAAAGAAAGCACGAAAGAACCGTCCCATGTCGCCAAGGTCATCATAATAAAAAATACCCCATCCGACAATCACGAGCAACATGGCGATTATATGTCCGGGCTGATATCCGGTGTAACGCATTATGGCTTTTTCGACAATAAGTATTATCCCGAAAAACATTCCCCATAATACAAAGTTCCAGCTCGCTCCGTGCCAGAGTCCTGTGAGAGCCCAGACCGCTATTATGTTCAACACCTGATGCGACCTGTTGCCTCCAAGTGGAATATAGACGTAGTCTCGGAAAAAAGTTCCAAGTGACATGTGCCATCTGCGCCAGAAATCGGTTATAGACCGGCAGGTGTAGGGATGATCGAAGTTTTCCGGAAAATGGAATCCCATACAACGCCCCATGCCTATTGCCATATCGGAGTAACCTGAAAAATCGAAATATATCTGCAAAGTGAATGCAAGCAAGCCGACCCATGCGCCAAGTGTGGATAAAGATTCAAGATTGTCGGTTAGAAAATTATCGGCAATCTCCGACATCTGATTGGCAATGATAACTTTTTTTCCAAGCCCGATAAGAAACCGAAACACACCGTCGGCAATGTCCCGCGACGAAACATGACGGTTATAGATTTCACGAGCGACGGATGAATACCGCACTATTGGCCCCGCAACAAGCTGTGGGAACATTGATATATAGAGCAACAGGCCGCTGAACCGCCGCTGAACCGCCGCGTGAAGCCTATATACATCGACAAGATAACTTATTGACTGAAATATATAGAAACTTATACCAATAGGCAACGAAATTTTCGGATCAGGCAAATCTATGCCGAAACGGGCAAGCTCGCCACACACAAAACCTGCATATTTGAATAATCCGAGAGTGGATATATTCAGCAAAATTCCGACTGTCAAGGCCAAACGCCTGAAAAACCTGCGCCGGCAACAATCGACCCACAGCCCAAAAAAATAGTTCATCACAACGCAACCGATCATGAGGAATACATAGACCGGTTCTCCCCATGCATAGAATATCAAGGAGAAAATTATGAGAACCGCATTGCGCCAAATGAGTTTCCCCGGCTCACCAGGCTCTGAAGCCATGCGATCAAATGCCGCCGCAATGCGATAGCATACAATGAGCACCGGAAGGAATACAAACAGAAAAAAAAGGTCTGAAAAAACCATTGCCAACTGTAAAAATCCAGATTGATTCCGCCGCCGGATCTTCCGGCCGTAATCTCAGGTGTAAAGTTACACAGGGCTTATGTTATCTCCAACAAAAAGATTGAAATATGTATAAATTACATCAGGCTCCATGCCGCGCATCGCGCAAACATAAAGCCTGATGCCAATATACACCTCCGACGGAAGCTGTTACTGTGTCAGTTCAGAAAGACGGGATGGAAGGGATACAGGCGGCAACGTCAGTATCACCCCAAAGATCAGCCATTGTAAGCCAAACAAGAAGCAATGCAATGAGTATACATGCGCCAATCACCAGCCATGTCTGAGTTTTTTTATTTCGTTTGCCGGACATAATGTTTTACATTTTACAGTTGAATCAATATAACTGAAAACACCCGGCAAGAACATATAGTTTAAGTGATCACCGCCTGAAAGCCCGTGCCATGTCACGACGGTCGTCGCGCTCTTTTATAGACTGACGTTTGTCATACTCCTTCTTGCCACGTCCTACACCTATAACCATTTTTGCATACCCTTTCTGAGATATGAACAGGCGTAACGGCACGATCGTATATCCCGGAGTGGACGCCAGTTTCTCTATATCGCGGATCTCTTTACGCGACAAAAGCAGCTTGCGTTCCCGGCGATCGGAATGGTTGTTGTAAGTTCCGTAGAAGTATGGGGCTATGTACATGTTTTTCACCCACACCTCATGGTTGAACACATAACAGAATGTATCGGCCAGCGAAGCCTTACCGAGACGTATGGATTTTATCTCCGTACCGGTGAGGACTATGCCTGCGGTATATGTATCGGATATGGCATAGTCGAATGTGGCACGACGGTTTTTGATGTTTATATCTTTTGCAATTTTCATTGATTAAGCAAGGCGAAAAAGAGGTGAACGAGAAAAAGAGGAGTCACACAAGAAATGACACTTACCCCAAGAAACTGCAACCGCCTGTCAGCCGGAACCAGCATGTGCCATGAAGCTTCCCATATAATGTAAACGACATAGAGAGGAAGCATCTGCAGCAGAGCAAGCTCTACCGGACAAAGATTACTTACAAGGGATATCAAGGCAAGTGAGGCCAGAGTGTAGAGCACAAGCCTGTCGGTTTTTTCCACAGAAAGAGTCTCATCGTCTGCATGAAGACGCCTCAAGGTGAATCCAAGAAAAAACGAAGCTGCGAAATAGCCTATAAAATACCTGATAAACACACTTATGGCCTCGAGCAGACATGCCGACGGTGTTGCCGAAGAACGATAGATCAACGGGAGGAATGCCGATAACGACACAATGGAGATAAACGGTATGTAGCCCTGAAGAAGAAGCAAGCGCACCGGCAGAGCGGCTTTCTCCGTGTCATGCCATCCCTGTCGCGGAGCAATGACAACCTGAAGCAACTCTTTGATGAATGAAGGAAAGAGCGAAAGCGAATCCCTGATATAGGCGATCAAAAGTTTCATAGTTTCTGTGACACGAGAGAGAATGAGAGGAGTACACCGTGCAAAGATAGGAAAGTTGGGTTAATTATGGAAATTAGTTACTTTTGCAACAAATGAAACATTGAATTGTCCGTAGCTGTTTTTTGAACTAATGGAAAGGAAAGTAAGAGTAAGATTCGCACCGTCGCCGACCGGTCCCCTGCATATAGGCGGAGCCCGCACGGCACTCTATAATTATCTCTTCGCACGCCAGCATGGCGGAGAAATGATACTTCGCATCGAGGACACAGACTCGCAGAGATTTGTACCAGGCGCTGAAGAATATATCAATGAATCGCTCGCATGGCTCGGCATCGGTATCGACGAGGGCGTAAAAGAGGGGGGATCCTACGGTCCTTACCGCCAAAGCGAACGTCGCGACATATACCGGAAACATGTGCAGCAGCTTCTCGACAGCGGCAAAGCCTACATCGCGTTTGACACGCCGGAGGAACTTGATGCCGCCCGTCAGTCGACTCCCAATTTCCAATATGACGCTTCGACGCGCATGAACATGCGCAACTCACTGTCGATGGATAAAGAGGAAGTAGACAAACTGATTGCCGACGGGACAAAATATGTAGTCAGATTCAAGATCGAGCCGGGACGTGCCGTGGTAGTCGACGACATGCTGCGTGGCGAGGTTACCATAAAGAGCGATATCCTGGACGACAAAGTCCTCTACAAGAGCGCCGACGATCTGCCTACCTATCATCTTGCCAATATAGTGGACGACCACCTGATGGAAGTCAGCCACGTGATCAGAGGTGAAGAGTGGCTTCCTTCGGCGCCACTACATGTACTTCTCTACGAGGCATTCGGCTGGACCGATACAATGCCCAGATTCGTGCATCTTCCGCTGCTGCTTAAGCCTGACGGCAAAGGAAAGCTGTCAAAGCGCGACGGAGACCGTCTCGGCTTCCCGGTGTTCCCACTTGAGTGGCACGACCCTAAGAGCGGTGAAATTTCGAGCGGATACCGTGAGAAAGGCTACCTGCCCGATGCCGTAGTCAATTTCCTCGCTCTGCTCGGATGGAATCCCGGCGATGACACTGAAATCATGTCGATGGATGAGCTGATAAAGAAATTTTCTTTTGACCACTGTTCACGCGCCGGTGCCAAATTTGCTTTTGAAAAAGGCAAATGGTTCAACCATACATACATTCAAGAGAAGTCAGATGAAGAGCTTGCTCAGCTGTTCATGCCTGTGCTTGCCCAAGAAGGTGTCGACACAACAAACTTCACCCCCGACTATATAGCTAAAGCCACAGGCATGGTCAAGGGTCGTGTAAACTTCATAGGCGAGCTTTGGGACAATGCCAAGTTCTTCTTCTGCGCACCCGACTGCTACGATGCAAAATCGGTAAAAAAACGCTGGACCGAAGGAATGGGCGGCATCATGAAGGAACTTACCGACGTGCTTGATGAGTTTGACGATTTCACATCTGATGAAATCGAACCGCGGGTGCTCGGCTGGATTGAAGAGAAAGGATACCATCTGGGTAATGTGATGAACGCGTTTAGACTCGCCGTTGTGGGAGAATGCAAAGGCCCCCACATGTTTAACATCACGGCTCTTCTTGGCAAAGAGGAAACTCTTAGCCGCATACACACAGCAGTCAGCCGTCTCGGTTACGGACCGGCCAATGCAGAATGAGACGAATACTGTCCATAACTTTATTTTGTGCCATGGCCGCATTGACGGTCATGGCACAAAAGCCTTGTCCGGTGTGGAGTGTGGATTTCAAAACCATATTCGACAACCGTGAGGGAGATGCCGTCTACAACGAAGCGCAGACTTTTTTCATGACCCAGCTTGCCCCTGAAATCGGGCTGAGTATCGATAACGGACGCCACACTGTGGCCGGAGGCGTTGTGTGGACTCAACCTATCGGTTGCGAGTGGGACGGGCACAAGATATCCCCTACCCTATACTACCGCTACCGGCATGGTGGAGTGGAAGGATGGCTGGGAATGTTCGGACGCGATCAACTTGCGCGTCGTTTACCGGATTATATCTGGAACGACTCGACATATTATGTACAGCGCAACATAAGGGGCGCAGGCATAGTGCTACGCGGCAGTCACGGATTTATGGAAGGTGTCGTAGACTGGCGCGGGATGCAGACCGAGAGACAGCGCGAGGCTTTCAACATAATTGTCGACGGCGAATGGCGTAAAGGCGAAGAGAGTGTGCTTGTTGCCGGCGGCACCGCTATGATGAACCACCTGGCCCGGCGCAAAAACTCTCCGGACGAAGAGCGAGTCGTAGACAATTTCATCGCCAATCCATATATCGGTGTAGATTTCACATCTAAAGCGGCATGGGCCGACACACTTACCCTGAAAGCCGGCGTGCTCGGATCAATGACACGCGACCGCGGCCTTAACCACAAATGGGTAAGCCGCGCGGGCGCATGGATCGAAGGATACCTCGGCTGGAAACGACTGAGCGTGAGAGAGGAAATATATACCGGAGGACGGCTGTTTCCATACTACAACCGTTACGGCGCGATTCTCGACCAAGGAGAACCTTTTTACGCATCTCCATGGTACAGCCGCACCGACATCGGTTACGCACTTATCAAAAGTAACCATGTAAAACTGGAAGCCTCACTTGATTTTCACGCTGCCAAGGACAATTTAAGTTTTTACCAGCGGCTAATACTACAAGTGAATTTCTAAAAAATAAGAAACTATAGACCCATCACATACACATTTTCAACCATGAAACACATCTTGTCATCGGCTGCCTGCGGAATTCTGCTGCTTGCAACCTCATGCGGCGGCAACGCCGGCATCGAGTCGAAAACAGTAGAGCGTCCGTTTATGCCTGCATTGAGCGACACGGCATCAATGCGCCCGCTCGCTTTGATGAAATTGCCTGCCGGCTCAATCAAGCCAGAAGGATGGCTACTGAAACAACTTGAGCTGCAACGTGACGGACTGAACGGTCATCTTGGCGAAATAAGCGCATGGCTTGACCGCAACAATAACGCGTGGCTTGTCGAAGGGGGTGACCGCGGCTGGGAAGAAGTACCGTACTGGCTACGCGGCTACAGTCATCTGGCTTATCTGCTTGAGGACAAGGATATGCTTAAAGAAACCCAATTCTGGATAGAGGCTGTGCTCAACTCACAGAAGGAGGACGGATATTTCGGTCCCTTGAACCTGCGCAATGGCAAACCGGAGGTGTGGGCCCAGATGGTGATGCTCTGGACTCTTCAAAACTACTATGAGTTCACATCGGACGAGCGTGTCCTTCCTTTCATGCGCCGCTATTTTGAATGGGAGATGGCACAGCCCGATGAAAATTTCCTGAAAGATTACTGGGAGAACTGCCGCGGCGGCGACAACATGTGGAGCGTGATATGGTATTATGGCAAAACAGGCGACGCATCAGTGCTTCCTCTCATCGAGAAAATCCACCGGAACAATGCCGACTGCACCAATCCGGCCGCTCTTCCCAACTGGCACAATGTGAACATCGCGCAATATTTCCGCGAACCTGCCGAACTGTATATGATCACCGGTGATTCCACCATGCTTTCCGCATCCTACAACGTGCATGACCTTATACGCCGCACCTACGGCCAGGTGCCCGGAGGAATGTTCGGAGCAGACGAAAACGCCCGAATCGGATATATCGATCCGCGGCAAGGCACCGAGACCTGCGGTTTTGCCGAACAAATACTGTCGGACGGCGTGATGCTCGGTATCACCGCCGATCCACTCTGGGCTGAGAACATGGAGGACATCGCTTTCAATTCTTTCCCAGCCGCGATGATGCCCGACCTTAAGGCCCTGCGCTATATCACATCACCCAACCACACTGTGAGCGACTCCAAGAACCACCATCCGGGCATTGACAACCGTGGTCCGTTTCTTAACATGAACCCGTTTAGCTCACGCTGCTGCCAGCACAACCATGGTCTCGGATGGCCGTCGTTCACACAATCGCTTGCCTTCACAACCAACGACAACGGCGTGGCATATACGGTATACGCTCCTAATCAGGCGACAATAACTGTGGCCGACGGCAAAAAAGTGACAATCACAGAAGATACACGCTATCCATTCAGCGACACACTGCGCTTTGTGATCACAGCACCTGAAAAGGCTGAATTCCCAATCTATTTCCGCATACCGTCGTGGACACACGACGCAAAAGCTATGGTAAACGGCAAAAACGCAGGCACTCCGGAAGCGGGCACTTATCTACGTCTTAAAGGCGAATGGAAAGACGGCGACACTGTGGAGCTTGTCTTCCCGATGGAACTGAGTCTGCGCCGCTGGCCTACCAACCGGAACAGTGCATCGGTCAACTATGGTCCTCTTACACTCTCGCTCCGCATAGACGAACGCTATGAAAAAGTGAACTCCGCAGAAATGGCCATCGGCGACTCACGGTGGCAGGAAGGCGCCGATCCGGAAAAGTGGCCTACATACGAGATCTATGCCGACTCACCATGGAACTATTCTCTGATCATTCCTGAAAGCGACCCGTTTGGCGATTTCAAAGTGAGCCGTCTTCCATGGCCGGAAGACAACCAGCCATTCTCTCTGCAGGGAGTGCCTCTTGAAGTGACAGCTACCGGCCGCCTCATACCTAACTGGACTATCGATGAAACCGGACTGACCGGTGTACTGCCCAGAGAAGATGCTAAACGTGCCGAGGAGATCGACGATATAACCCTTGTGCCAATGGGAGCCGCAAGACTCAGAATTTCATCATTCCCCACATCGGAAAAATAACAACCCGGGAGGAATGGCCATTTAACACACCGTGGAGGCGGTGAAGGAAGTAAGTTTGCAGCGTAAACGATCGTTGCAAACTTACTTTTTTTATTACAAACTATGGAAAACAAAAAAACACCTACCGAAGAGCCATCCAAAGCAGCAGATGAAGCAACCAGCACAAAGGAACAAGATGAGACTCTGACGACAGAACCGACAGAGACAACAACCGAAGAACCAGAGCCGATTCTTACACATGAAGAGATGAAACGCCTCGTAAACGAGGCAGAGGAACGAGGCTATCTGCGTGGCCGAAACGAGGCGGTGGATGTGCTTATGGAGCGCCCGGATCATGAAGCGGCAAGAATGCCGGAGATACAGGACGAAGAGGATCCCGTAATGATACTGCGGCAGATGCGCAGAAGCGTGTGGGACTAAAGCCAAATACCAATCAGGCGCACAAACCATGCGCCCATACAACAAAAAACCAATCCTTAATAACTTAAATACTATGACTTTCAAGAAAATCATCAAGACCGTGCTCAATGTGCTCAAGTTAGTGGCAGTAAAAATGATCGATGCGATGCGAAAACACAACGGCCCGATCACAGTAGCCGGACTTGCAGCCACCGCCACCTATTTCCTTCTTGGCGGTGATGACGGCGGCACAGGCACAACCATGGCTGTTGTGCTTGCCGGAATGGCCGGAGGCTCAGGTGTCGACGGCGCTCCGCTGACAGTGGCCAACAGCCGTGAGGCATCGTCCGAGTTACTGAAATCGGCAGTCGACCGACGTGTAGTGAAAATACGCCCCATGGCTACTCCTGTCGACCAGATCTCAAGATGGGGCGGATGCCGGGTTATCGGCAGCATGAAAGCCGACTACTACTCGGTAGACAACAAACCGATGACCGACAAGGTGGCAGCAGCATCGGAGGCCGACACGGGTGTAGTGACCGTAAAAATGGAGAATCCTGCACGTTTCTCTATCTCCGATACTGTGCTTGTGCCTTCGGTTACCGCACAGGATGCCAACGGAAAGGCTTGCGGGAGTCTGGTGCTCTATGTAGCAGGAAGAGACTCGGCAAATATCTCGGTCATGTCGGTAAACAACTACATGGGAGGCGCGGCCGCCGTGCCATCGCTTGCAGCCGGAACCGAGATGGTGAGAATGGGTCGAGCAGCAGCGGAACTGGACGTACAAACGGCTCAATATGAGGCGATACCTACAAAAGAATACAATCTATGCCAGATATTCAAGGCTCAAATAGAGCACAGCGCACTGATGAAACTCTCTGACAAAGAAGTGGGATGGACCATGAGCGATCAAGAGGAATCGGCAATAGTGGATATGCGTCTGGGCATGGAAAAGAGTTTTCTTTTCGGCAGCCGCATGCGCCTGACCGATCCTTACAAACAGGAAGAGGTGATGCTGACCGGCGGTATCTGGAATCAGGCGGGCAAGGAGTCAAGCTATACAACAATGGACAATGAAACTCTGGTTGAAATCACACGGGAAGCATTCACCGGCTGCGGCGGCTCTTCCAAGAAAATTCTCGTAGGCGGCAGTGAACTGATAGCTGCACTCAACTCGATGGAGCACCAGCATGTGGTAGTCGGGCAGAACAATGTGACCCGCTGGGGTCTCGACTTCACCGAAATACGCACCAAATTCGGAACGCTCTATGTAGTGATGAGTGAAGTGTTCGACCAGTGCGGACATGGGGCCGACGGTCTTGTAATCGATCCGGAATACATCACAAAATACTCGCATATACCGTTCAGCACCGAACGGCTTAATCTGCGCAACAGCGGCCAACGAAATACCGATGCTGTCGTAATCACCGAAGCAAGCTGCCTTGTTCTCCGCTATCCCTCGGCACACATGAGAGTCATCAAAAAAGCGTGACATGCCATGCTGACAACCTATACGAAAGACCAACTCATGGCGCAGTGGCGACTGCGCCATGGGCTTGAACCAATGAGGGGTGACCTTACTGTCGAACTGGATGGCATAGACAGTGAAGCCTGGGATAATGCAGGACTCATGGACTGGTGGACAGAAATGACAGCCAATGCTCCGGCTGAAATGTTTGAGCAGAGGGAATTATGGACACGATGCACTGCCAAAACCGCTTCAGGCGGCGGAACAGATATTGAACTTCCGGCATCGTCAGGATGCCGCCGTATAATCAGTGTGAAACTTAGCGGCTGGAAACGAGAAGGACGCTTAGTGACTCCCGACAGCCAAGAGGCCCACCTACAGAAATGGGAATACACCCAGGCCGGAGCAGAATCGCCGGTGGCGATCGTCTATTCACCACTGCATATGAGATGTTTTCCGGAAGGAGAGGCTGTTGAAAGTCTACGTGCTATCACCGATGGAGACGGCGAAACTTTTACAATGGACAGCGCACTTTTGGCGACAATGAATAAATACAGCTAAACCTATTATTATGAAGACAATGATGGACAAGGCGCTTGAAGCATGGACGGCATGTGCAGAACTAAGAGCACGCCGAGAACGCTACAAGCGTTTCACCTATGGCCGCCAATGGGATGATCCTGTCAGAGATCCCGATACCGGAAAAGTGACCACCGAACGGGAAGTACTGTCACGAGACGGTCGGCCACCCCTTACCAACAACATGATACGCCAACTTGTGAAATGCGTCGTGGGACGTTTCAGAGTCTATAGACAGACATCGGAAGAGGCAATAAAGGCAGACCGTCATCTGGCCAGACTGCATATCGACAATGAACTCGACGAACTTGACAGCCGCCTGCTTGAGGAGTTCCTTATCTCAGGAGCGGCAGTACAGCGTATAGGGCATCTGCCTGGATGGAGTGACGAAAAAACAATTGTAAATAATGTGAGCCTATCACATTTTTTCCTGTCGATACCACGTGATCCGCGAGGACGGGACATAAGACTTGCAGGCATGTTGCACGACCTTACTCCCGAAGAAACAGTAATGGAATTCTGCGACAGAAGCAACCGACGCGCTACCGAAATCGCGGAAAAGCTGGAGGGAATGGCAAGCGAAAGCGCCGGTCTAAGCAGAGGAGAAGTATATTATGAGCCGGATTTCCATTATTCAAACGATGCAGGGAAAGTGAGAGTGATCGAGGTTTGGGAATACAAGCCAGTACGCATACTACGCAGTCACGACAAAGCTGACGGGACTTACAGGGAACTGCCGGCTGATGAACAGAACAATATCGACATAGAGAACGCCCGCCGGAAACCGAAAGGAATACCGGAAGTAAAAACCCGCATCGTGACCGAACGACGGTGGTGTGGCGCATGGTTTCTCGGAGACGGCACACTACTACGCGAACTGGTACTCGGAAGAGGCTGCTGCAACCCGTTTGCAGTGAAACTTTATCCGCTTGTCGACGGCGAAGTGCACTCTCTGGTGGAAGATGTGATCGATCAACAGAAATATGTGAACCGCCTTGTGAATCTGATAGACCGTATGATGGCAAGTTCTGCCAAAGGAGCATTGCTGTTTCCGGTTGATTGCCTTGCCGAAGGAATGGAACTGAAGCATGTAGCCAAAGCCTGGAGCGCTACCGACGGTATCATACCCTATAAATTCCGTCCGGGCGACGAGTCTCCGAGACAACTGAACCCGTCGGTCGGCGACATAGGCGCCAAAGACCTTCTACGGCTGGAGATGCAGCTTTTTCACGATGTATCGGGAGTGGGCGATGTGCTTATGGGACGTGATCCCGGAGGCGGCGCCGGAGCAGAACGATATGCCGCGCAGGTCGAAAACGCTACAATTGCAATCAGGGATCTTATGGACACGTTTCTGTCGTTTCTGAGAAAACGCGACAAAAGACTCCGGATTATGCTCTGAATGATTCAATCTCAAAAAATTCTACTCCATATACGATTTCGGATTATTTTCGTGCTGCAGATGTCACCTTTGAACACCGAGATACGTCATGTATATGAGATGTCCCGGAGATAGTCTTCAAAAAAGTATAACTCAAATTTTAATCAACAATGGATAGTTTCGATTTCGGACTGCTTATACCGATAGGTGTGTGCGTCGTGCTTCCGATTATGATCGTGTGGATCGTGTTCAAGGCAAAAACAAACAATGACAACAAACGTGCAGATGTTCTGATCAAGGCAATTGAGAACAACGCAAACATCGATGCCGAAAAACTGGCCGAAGCATTAGGCAAGCAGCAAATCTCTGCCAAAGAACTATTGAACAGACGGCTTTTGAGAGGTTGCATGTTTACGATTTTAGGCGTAGCATTCTCTATAATAGCCTTAATGTGTTCTGCAGCACGTGAGGACATGCAGTTTATTTCTTATATCTTGGCAGCCTTAAGTTTTGCCGTCGGCATCGCATATCTTATCGTGTATTTCGTGACACGTAATACGACAGCCGAAACCGAAGAGAACGAATGAACAGAAACGAGTTCGTCAGAAACGTAGAGAGTTGTCAGAAGCAGGTACGCCGGTTTCTGACAGCCCTCTGCTGCGGCGACTCGACAATGGCCGACGATATAGCGCAGGATTCTTTTGTAAAAGCTTATCTAAGCTGCGACAATCTTACGGACGATAACAAATTCATGTCATGGATCTACAGAATCGCCTATAACACATTTATAAGCAGCCGCAGAGTATCGCACGCAACAACATTTCTCGAAGATGCAGCCAATATCGAGAGCAAAGATACCTCAGACTCGGCATTCAGATATCAGGAACTGTACAAAGCACTGGACATGCTGTCGGTAAAAGAGCGTACCTCGATCCTGCTGTTTTATATGCATGGATATGACATAAAAGAAATCGCAAAAATAATAGATTCCACATCCGACGCTATAAAACAGCATTTGTCGCGCGGCCGGCTCCATCTAAAGAAATTACTACAGGAAGAATGCTATGGAAGATGATAAATTAAAACAGATTTTCTCGGATTACGATCCACATCTGTCGCCAGATGTGATATTCATGTCGAGACTCGAACAGAATCTGCGCTCAGTCGAATTCATAAAAGAGAGAACAAATACCGCGATACGACGCAACAAAGCAGCCATGCTGATCGCATGTGCGGTCGGCTTCATCGCCGGAACAGGATTTTCTCTGGCATTCCCCTATATATCGGCATGGTTCAGATTTTTGGGAGATATAAATCTGTCGGGCTGGCAAGCTACCATACCTGTCAACGACATAGCTACATGGGGATCGGGATGCCTGCTGACAGCGGTGCTTTCATTGGCGTCATACGACGTAGCACTCGCCGTAATTTTTAACCGCAACGACAACAGGACGACTATTGCGAAGCCATGACCGACAGCCTATGGACGACAGAAGCATCGAGATCCCAGATGAACCCACGTATACCGTTATGCCCCATGGCTGCAAGCTGACGCATACATGAGCGCACTTTGCCACGAAGAACAGCAAGGTGCGCTTCAGTTGTATCGGCAGTACAATACTCCACAACATCGATATACCCATCGGGGCGCCATACTATGCGATCAGGGCGCCAACGCCTGATAATCGAGACATTTCCGGCAAACAATTCAGGACAAAGCATAATGCGTCCGTTGCTGTCGAACCAACCCGAAGCTTCGGGGGTCGAGGCAATGGCGTTGCTTATTGTATTGAATGCCTGAGTGGAATATGCTTTATCGAGCCTTGCCTTATGAGCCATACGCCTGACGACTACCGAAATATCACATACGCGGCGTACAGAGCCAAGCACACGTTTAAGAAATATAAGCCGCTGAGCAGGATCGCTGAAATCACGTATATAGCGGTCATCTATTCCTGTTATTTCAAGAATATTGTCGTTGTCGCGTGTGATATATGGAGGCATGAATGACGACTGCGGCTCTCCGGTGTCACACAAAGGGACCGTAGGCTCTCCGATTGTGAGCGTGCCAGAGGAGTCGAGCATTCCGGCAAGATTGAATTTCAGCGGAGTCTCTTCTGTCGCGGCTCCAGCACCTTTAAGCAAAGCGTCGCCAACAGTCTCATCCCTTCCACCTACAAGAGCAGTAACGACAAGTTCACGTGTCGGACGCGTGAGCGCCACATAAAGCAGGTTTATATTGTCGAGATACTGACTGTTTACGAAATCACTGAAGCCCTGGGCGAACGCGCCGGGAAATCCAGCAAGCGCCGGGGAATTTTCAAGAGGGATATAAGGAGGCACAAGATCAGGATCTATACCCGGAATAGAGTCGGTCTTATACCAGCTATAACTACGCTTGAAAGGCGTAGATGTCTCAGTCATGCGAAAGTCGAGAAACGGAACATGGACACATGGAAACTCCAGGCCTTTCGCCTTGTGGATAGTGAGCACATTTATAGCATCGACATCACCCGGAATAGTGAGGCTCTGAGTGAGCCGCTTCATATCCCACCACTCGAGAAATCCACGCAGATCATTGCCATAGTGCGACACATATTCGTTGACAAGATCCATAAACCCTGTAAGGTAGATGTTGTGCACCTCTGTATCGGACACCGGAATACCTTTGCCTTTCATCTCCTCCATAGCCTCCCTGACAATGCGCTCAGCCATAGTGATAAGGCCGGAAGCGGGTGAAGTAAGAAGACGTGTATCGGCATCGTCGTCGGCCTGTCGAGACCTCATGCGTGGCGAGCATTCCTCCACAGCCAGAGAGAGAGCCCCGGCAGGGCCGGCTCCAGAAGCAAACAAATGCATGTGGAAACGATTGGCAAGGTGCGTGAGGTCACGCTGACCAACCGACGGCCATCGCGACTGCGAATCAGCAGCATCCGGCGAGCCTACCGATGGAGTCATAAGCATTCTGAGCCGCGCCACAAGCATCTTCACGAGAGGCGACTCTCCGACAAGAAGTGCGTCGGACGACATGACCTGCACACGCGGCAACCCCTCCCATACCGGAGTATCCATAGCATTGAGCAGGTATTTTACGGCCATTTCCCCTTCGCGCCGCTTTCTGACCAGTATGGCTATATCACGTGGCCTATAACCGGCACGCAATTGCCTGATCACACCGTCGAGCATACGTGACATAGCGACTTCGACAAAATCAGGCATATCAGCGGAATCACTCTCTTTATTGTGAAAAGCTATGTCGACATAGCCCGGCACCCCGTCGGTGCGTCCGGCCAGTTCCTGCACCGTGTCGGCATAGACGGAAACGGAAGTGTCGGACGGCCTAAGATTGTACACCGAAGGCAAGGCATCGAAAAGCGCATTGTTGAATTTCACAATACAGTGGGCCGAACGATAGTTCACATTCTCACCCTTTCCTGAGCCTCGGAGATCTACCGTATATCCGCGTTTTTGAATTTCGTCGGCAACAATGTGATTTAGCAGACGGAAATCGGTGTTACGGAATCCGTAAATACTCTGTTTGCCATCGCCGATGATAAGATTGTCTTTATCGTGGCTGAGACTTTCGAGTATGAGCGGACGCAGAATGTTCCACTGCATCATCGACGTATCCTGAAACTCATCGAGAAGGAAGTGCCGGAGCCTCAGACCGAGTCTCTCATAGATAAAGGGGGCCTCTTCCTCGCTAGCGATGATGCGCGACAGGAAGTCATTGGTATTGCTCTGCAGCACCATGTTCTCATCGCGACAGAATTTTTCGAGATGACGGCGCATCTCTCCGAAAAGTCCGAGCGGAAACAGATTATGAAGCAGAAAATCGACACATGCGATCTGCCGCTGGTCGTCGAGATTTGCACGGCATACTCCCGCAATGCGGTCTATAAGCGCCGTGTTGCCGTAATATGGTTTATAGACACACGCCTTAGGTTCTCCAATAGCTGCCGACTCCGGTGTTTTTCCAGTAGAAAGTTTCCCCATGCTCCATGAAGTCATCGCAGTCATGAGATTGCGGCTTATTACCTTGTCGCCAAGCATGGCAACTTCAGAAAGGAGCGCTCCGGTGCGTTGCACAAGATCTTTCCGCAGCAGCGCGAGACGTTTTCCGAGAGCCTCACGCAGTCTTATGACTCTTGTTCCTGAATCGGCGTCAAACCAACCGTCGATCTCATCGGCATGCAGCTTATAGGTCTCATTGAACAACAGCGACAGCCGCTCAGCGAGGCCGGCAAATGTCGATGTAGCACGGTTGAAAAGATTAAAAGCTTTTCCATCGGTCATCATCGACTCCATGTAAGCAAGAATCCACTCCCGAAGCCGGGCCTTGCGCCCTATGCTGGCCGCATCGCGAGAGTCGGGGAAATAGGGCGAGTTACTGTTGATTACGTCAAGCATGTCGTGAACCGCACTATCGATCGCCTCGCGCTGATTGAGCTGAATGCGATAATTGTCAGGAAGATTTAGCTCGCGGGCAAAAGTGCGAAGCACAGTCTGAAAAAAAGAGTCGATAGTGGATACATTGAACGATCCGAAATCGAAAAGCAGCTGCATGAGTGCGCGTCGTGCAGCACCGGATATATCGGCACTCGAAGCCGGAGCAAAAATCTCCAGCAACTTCGACATGTATGGATTACCGGTGCCGCAGTCACCGGCCGACAGAGCCGACAAAGTCTCGACAATACGGGTCTTCATCTCGGCAGTGGCCTTGTTTGTAAAAGTTACGGCAAGTATCGCCCTATGACGTGCCGGAGGCGGTGCCGATGGGTTGTTAAGCCGCCATGTCCCCGTGACACTGTCGCGCCACCCGATAAGGAGCGAGATGTAGCGCAGCGCAAGTGTGAAAGTCTTACCCGACCCGGCTGATGCCTTGTAGATAGTAATCAAAGGAGTATGTTGAGTGACACAGAAATAAACGACAATTATTAAGGCGTGCGGTACCGATCGATATATCGGCATATCCCAATCACAGCTTCTTTACTGCCATACAAAGCCTTATAAGCGTTGTCATGACTGTACGGTCGACAATGCGGGCGCGGTCGCCAGGAAAACGGCAACACCATGAGTGTGATCCGGCAGGAGTGAGAACACACATCCACACCGTGCCTACAGGCTTGTCCGGCGTGCCTCCGCCAGGACCGGCAACACCGGAAGTGGCTATAGCACAGTCAGCCCCGCACAGCCTTGCCACTCCGGCAGCCATCTGCTCAACGACCGGAGCGCTGACAGCACCTTCGGTTTCAATTATCAGGGGATCGACCCCAAGCACACCGGTCTTGACGTCGTTGCTGTAGGAGACCACCGCCCCCTGCATTACGGCACTTGCCCCGGGCACCGAAGTGATTGCAGCAGAAACCGATCCACCGGTGCAACTCTCGGCTGTTGCGACCTTGAGACCGCGCGCGGCAAGCAGCTCTATAAGACAAGCCGCCGGCGTCATATCCTTATCGGCAAAAAGATTGTCGCCGACAAGCGTGATCAGCTCCTCCCGGCACCTGTCCATCATGGCATCGAGAGCGGCACGGTCGGCGTGTGATCCGTCGAGCCGCAGGCGTATTAGTCCCGGTTGAGGAAGATAGGCAAGATGCATGTATGACGGCAGACTCTCTTCCCATGATGAAAGTCTGATAGCAAGATCGCTCTCGGTGATATCTATGGCCTGGATCACATCGCTGCGAAGAGCCACATCGGGAGCATAACGCCGCAAAAGCATGGGGAAAACTTCGGCCGTGAACATGCCGCGGGTCTCGAAAGGCACACCCGGCATCGCCACAAGAGTTTTGGTCCCTTTACTGAAAACCATTATCGGGGCTGTGCCGAGCCTGTTCTGTATAACACTGCACGACGTTGGCACAAGAGCCTGGTCGGCGGTAAGCGTGTTGAGACGTATGCCCCTTTTTCCCACTACCTCGCGCACATTGGCCTCCACCTCGGCATCACGGTACAGTTCACCCCCAAACACATCCATCAGCGCCTGCTTGGTAATATCATCTTTTGTCGGCCCGAGACCTCCGGTGGTGAGCACAACTTCAGCACGGTCAAGAGCTTCAAGTACGGCATTGCGTATGCGGGAGTTGTCGTCGGGCACAACGTCGACATCGACAACGGTCCACCCGGCAGGACGCATAGTCCGGGCCAGAAAACCGGAATTGGTATCGGTGACCTGTCCGATCAGCAGCTCGTCACCAATGACAATAATCGAAACATTCATATTGTGACACGGGCGTAGGGAGTCGCACTGTAAGGGCAGAACTCGCCTTTGAGGTATTTGAAATAGCCCGCGGTGGCAACCATTGCAGCATTGTCGGTGGTGAACTCACGAGGCGGAATAAACGCCGTAATACCTTTAGCGGCACAGTAGTCGGCTACAGCCTGCCGGACACCGGAATTGGCCGATACACCACCACCGATAACGACAGTTTTCACACCGGTTTCTTTCACTGCACGCGAGAGCTTGCCCATGAGGATTTCGATAATCGTGCGCTGCAGACTCGCCGCGAGGTCAGGCATGTTCTCTTCGACAAATCGCGGATTGAGTTTTGTCTCGTCGCGCAAGGTGTAAAGAAACGATGTTTTCAGGCCGCTGAAACTGTAGTCAAGACCGGGAATGCGCGGTTTTGCAAAGTTGAAACGGTCAGGATCTCCTTCGGCGGCAAGCCGGTCGATATGCGGTCCGCCGGGATAAGGAAGCCCCATTACTTTCGCACATTTGTCAAAAGCCTCGCCAGCTGCATCGTCGATGGTACGCCCGATGACCTCCATATCGAAGTAGTCGCGCACAAGTATAATCTGTGAGTTGCCTCCCGAAACCAGCAGACATAGAAAAGGAAACTCAGGCACTACATCGGAGGTCTCTTTACGTATGAAATGGGCGAGCACATGGCCATGCAGGTGATTGACATCGACCACCGGAACCCTCAACGCAAGCGAGAGCCCTTTGGCAAATGATGTGCCCACAAGCAACGACCCCAGCAATCCGGGGCCACGTGTGAACGCTATAACCGAAAGATCGGAAACCCCGACTCCCGCATGGCGCAGAGCCGCATCAACCACCGGAACAATATTCTGCTGATGGGCGCGTGAGGCAAGCTCCGGCACAACGCCGCCATACTCCTCATGCACCTTCTGCGAGGCAATGATATTGGAACGTAGAAGCCCGTCGACTACAACCGCAGCCGATGTGTCATCGCATGAGGACTCTATGCCGAGAACTACCACGGGTTTCTTCTTTAATGATTTATTATCTTCCATTTCTGAATAAGATCTAAGTGCCGAAAGCGCGGTGATTAGGCCACGCTATGACACACAAATTTAGTAAATCTTATTATCTTTGCACTCATCTTCGGGCAGATAAGCCCGGCATGTCAAAATCAAAATCTCAAATGAGCGAATTAGCCACTAAATATGTCCCCGGGGAAGTTGAGGACAAATGGTATGCCTATTGGCTGAATCACAACTTGTTTCATTCGACACCCGATGCACGTGAGCCTTACACTGTAGTGATCCCCCCGCCAAATGTGACGGGCGTGCTTCACATGGGTCACATGCTCAACAATACAATCCAGGATATTCTGGTGCGCCGCGCCCGGATGGAAGGTAAAAACGCACTGTGGGTACCCGGAACCGACCATGCCTCGATCTCGACTGAAACCAAAGTGATCGGCAAGCTCAAAGAGATGGGGATAAAGAAAACCGACATCACCCGAGAGGAATTTTTGCGCCACGCATGGGAATGGACCGACAAGTACGGCGGCATAATCCTTCAGCAGCTACGCAAACTCGGCGCATCGTGCGACTGGGAACGCACGGCTTTCACCATGGACGAAAAGAGGTCAAGCTCAGTGATAAAGGTATTCTGCGATCTCTATGACAAAGGTCTTATATACCGCGGACTACGCATGGTAAACTGGGACCCGGAGAACCGCACGGCCATATCGGACGATGAGGTGTTCTACGTCGAGGAGAAAGCCAAGCTCTACTATCTGCGATACTATATTGCCGACGATGACATGAGCGGCGAAGTGACCGATGAGAGTGTGGTTCATACCGACAGCGCCGGACGGCGCTATGCAGTGGTGGCCACCACGCGTCCGGAGACGATAATGGGCGACACAGCCATGTGCATCAACCCCAAAGACCCGAAAAACACATGGCTCAAAGGCAAAAAGGTGATAGTGCCGTTGGTAGGACGCGTGATACCTGTGATCGAAGACCGTTATGTCGAGATCGATTTCGGCACAGGCTGTCTCAAGGTAACTCCGGCACACGACAAAAACGACTACATGCTGGGCAAGACCCACAACCTCGACACGATAGACATATTCAACGAGGACGGCACTGTGAGCGAGGAATCGCCTCTGTATGTGGGCATGGACCGCTTTGCAGTGCGCGAGCAGATAGCCAAGGATCTCGAAGCTGCCGGACTAATGGAAAAGGTAGAGGACTATGTAAACAACATCGGTCTCTCGGAGCGCACCAAAGTGCCTATCGAGCCACGCCTGTCGCTGCAGTGGTTCATCAAAATGAAGCACTTTGCCGAAATATCGCTCGGCCCGGTAATGGACGACATAATCCGCTTCGTGCCAGAAAAATACAAGACCACTTACCGCCTGTGGCTTGAAAACATACAGGACTGGTGCATCAGCCGCCAACTCTGGTGGGGACACCGCATCCCGGCTTATTTCTATGGCGAACTGGAGGCTCAGACATTCGTTGTGGCCGAGAATGTCGAACAGGCTCTCGAAAAAGCCCGCGCCGCATCAGGCAACCCTGACCTCAAAGCGGAGGATCTGCACCAGGATGAAGGCGCACTCGACACATGGTTCAGCTCGTGGCTCTGGCCTATCACACTCTTCGACGGCATCAACAATCCCGGTAACGAGGAGATAAAATACTACTATCCTACGGCTACGCTCGTTACAGGACCCGACATCATTTTCTTCTGGGTGGCCCGCATGATCATGGCCGGTTATGAGTATGTAGGAGAACGTCCTTTCGACAATGTTTACTTCACCGGCATCGTTCGCGACAAGATCGGTCGTAAGATGTCGAAAATGCTCGGTAACTCCCCCGATCCTCTCGAACTGATAGCACAGTTCGGTGCCGACGGCGTGCGCATGGGTATGCTCATGGCCGCCCCCGCAGGAAACGACATAATGTTTGACGAGAAACTCTGCGAAAACGGCCGTAATTTCTGCAATAAGATCTGGAACGCATTTAGACTGCTTCAGGGCTGGACTATTTCCGACTCGATCACACAGCCCGAAGAATCACGTCAGGCCATCGGTTGGTTCAAAGCCCGTCTTGACGCCACAGTAGCAGAAATAGAGGACCTGTTCTCCAAGTTCCGTCTGTCGGAAGCTCTCATGGCAGTCTATCGTCTTTTCTGGGACGAGTTCTCGTCATGGTATCTCGAGATGGTGAAGCCGGCCTATGGCGAGCCGATCGACCGCGAGACAATGAACGCCACAATGGGATTCTTCGACAGCCTGCTAAGGCTCTTGCACCCGTTCATGCCGTTTATAACAGAAGAACTATGGCAGCACCTGGCCGACCGCCGTGACGGAGAGTCGATCATGTATGCCGAGATGCCGCGCTCATGCTCTACCGACAGCGACCCGCTGCTGCAGTCGATGGAGCGTGCAAAGGAAATCATCACCGCAGTGCGTGGTGTGCGTGCCTCCAAAAACCTTTCTCCGCGCGAACCCCTTGCACTTTCAGTTGTTGACGACGGCGAATGCGCTCTGCCCATGCGTAGTGTGGTAGAAAAGCTCGCCAACCTTTCGGGTGTGACATTCAACGCAGTCAAGGATGCAGCAGCCGCATCGTTTATCATCGGCACGACTGAGTTCAATGTGCCTCTGTCGGACGCCGTCGACTCCGAAGCCGAGCTTGCAAAGCTGCGAAAAGAGCTTGAATATCAGCAGGGATTCCTCGCATCGGTCGAGAAAAAACTTTCCAACGAACGCTTCACTGCCAAAGCTCCTCAGGCAGTCGTCGACGCCGAACGGCGCAAACAAGCCGACGCTCAGGCCAAGATAGCATCCCTGCAGGCTTCTATCGATGCTCTTTCAGGAAAATAAACGGATATCCTAAAACCTCCCCGCCATGCGGCTCATCACACTTTTGGCAATCCTATGCCTCTTTCAGCCGGCGATGCGTGGCATCGTGCCTGTCGGACTCATCAAATTCCACAACGAGACGACCGACACTACCCGTATAACCGAAATGCTGATCGAGGCAGAGAATATAAGCGATCCAAACGAGCGCATAATCACTCTGGCCAAAAAATTCGACGGAGTGCCGTATGTGGCTTCGACACTTGAAAACGCCGACGGCGAGGAACAGCTGACAGTCAATCTCGACGAACTCGACTGCACCACGTTTGTCGATGTGGTACTCTCTCTGGCCTACACTGCCGGACAACACCGCTCCTCATGGCGTGACTTCACTTCCAACCTTGAATGTCTGCGTTACCGAAGCGGAGAAATGGACGGCTATCCATCCCGGCTCCATTACTTCAGCGACTGGGTAGTCGACAACACCGCCCGAGGCAACATCAAGGAAGTGACAAACCGTTTTCCTGTCTACAAGGATGTAGTGAAATCACTGAATTTCATTACCCGCAACCGCGACAAGTATCCAGCTCTTGCCGACTCTGTAACCTATGAGCGTGTAAAATCATTTGAAATCGGTTACCGTAATCACAGATATCCGGTTGTGGAAGCACGGCATCTTAACTCCCGCGATACCCGCAACGCACTTAAAGATGGCGATATCGTTGCCCTGGCAACCAAAACACAAGGACTTGATGTGACTCATCTCGGTTTTATCGTAAAAGATGACAAAGGGATACCTTACCTGCTTCATGCCTCTTCGGCACAAGGAAAAGTCGTCATAGACAAAGAGCCGCTGATCGAGCGTCTGCGCCGTGACCGCTCTATTCAAGGCATACGCGTAGTGCGTCTGTCAGAATAAAGTGAAAATAGATGCCATCCCAGTTTTGCCGGCACAGGCAAATTCTTAATAAACCCGCGGAACCCGACACAATCAGCAAGTACCGAATAATACTTCACTATGACTGTAGGTGAGATGTATCGCTTTTTGCGCGACGCCACACTGTCCGACAGCGGAGAGCGTGAGGCGGTCTCTATAGCGCGATATGTCATGGAATCGGTCATGGGGCTGGATCCTGTAGCACTTGTCACGCGATCGGCCGAGGAAGTACCAAACGCCACACTTTCACGCCTTAGAGAAATAGCCATACGGCTCAGTCATGGAGAACCTGTGCAATACATTCTTGGCGAGGCATGGTTTCACGGACTAAAACTGCATGTGAGTCCCGGTGTGCTTATTCCCCGTCCCGAGACCTCACAGCTTGTCGATCTGATCACCGACATGACCGACGGTCAGGCTGATCTCGACATCATAGATCTTGGAACAGGCTCAGGCGCGATAGCCGTAGCTCTCGCCCGATCACTGCGTTTTCCCCACATCACAGCTGTCGATATAAGCGAAACGGCAATTGAAACCGCACGTAAAAACGCTTCGGATCTCGGCACTGAAATAGACATTGTGAAGGGCGACATGCTCGACACCTCGTCACTTCCCAACGGGCCTTGGCACATTGTAGTAAGCAACCCGCCTTACATCGCCCCTGACGAAGCCAAGACCATGGAACGCCGTGTGCTCGACTATGAACCTGGCTTGGCTCTGTTTGCGCCCGAAGGAGATCCGCTATGTTTTTACCGGGCAGTTGCGGCTTATGCCCATTCGACTTTACAGGCCGGCGGTATTCTCGCTTTTGAAATCAATCCTGACTATGCTGCCGGACTTGAAAAGATGTTGCGACAGACCGGATTCAGCGATGTTCAGACCCAACGTGATTTCTGCGGACGTCTGCGCTTTTCATTCTCGCGACGATGAAACCACACAACCGAAAACCTATTTCTCCCGACGTGGCGCTCGAACGCCTTATGGCGCTCTGTGTCGGGGCCGAACATTGTCGACATGAAATGATGGCGAAACTATCGTCCTGGGGTATAGCGCCCGACAACGCATCGCGCATCATAGCCACTCTGAAAAAGTCCAAATTCATAGATGACCGACGCTTTGCGGTCGCCTATGCACACGACAAAGCCCGATTCAATGCATGGGGCAGCCGGAAAATCAGACTCGGACTGCTACAAAAACACATAGCCGCCGACGATATCACCGCGGCACTCGCAGAGATCGATCCTGAAGATTACCGTCAGGGACTGCTGCAGACCATCCGCTCCAAAATAATCTCACTCGGACCAGAAGTTTCCGCGACCTACGAAGGACGCACAAAAATATTCCGCCACGCGGCTTCGCGCGGCTTTGAACCCGAAATGATAGCCGGAATACTGCGCGACCGCGGTCTAATGGACGAAATGATGCAATGTCGCTGAGAAACATACGTGAGATACTGCTCGATATAATCCTGCCGGCACAGTGTGTGGTGTGTGGCCGGGATCTTGCCAATGGAGAACAGGATATATGCCTGCACTGCATGGCTGCATTTCCACGCGTGACACTGCGATCGATCACCGAAAATGAAATCCACCGCCGTCTCATGACCAAGGATACCGAAATCGAACACGCCGGCGCACTGATGCTCTACAATCGGGAAAGTACCTATGCCCGCCTCATACACACCGCAAAATACTCCGGCCGCCCGGCACTCTGCCGACGGCTCGGCAACATGCTTGCCAACTCGCTTATTACATCCGGTTTTTTTGATAGTATCGATCTGATTGTTCCTGTGCCAATGCCGATGTTCAAAAAACTGCGCCGCGGCTACAATCAAAGCGCGGAAATCGCACACGGCATATCAGATATCAGCCATATACCTGTGGCGGATGACTGTCTGCGGTCACGCCGTCACTCCACCCAGACACACAAAAATTCCGCCGGCCGTCTCGAAAACACCCGACATGCCTATTTTATGACACATACCGCCGACTGGAAGGGCGTACGTCACATTCTACTCGTCGACGACGTAATCACCACCGGCGCCACAATGCTTGCCTGCGCACACCACCTTCACCAAGGCATACCGGATGTAAAGGTAAGCGTAGCCGCTGTGGCACTTACCACACTGAACTGATCTCTGACTCATACCATCAGGAATATCTCACAGGAATAACCAAAAGATGCGTGAATTCATTATCTTTGTACATTCACCTCGTCACGCACGATCCTGCCATGACACATTCCTCCAACAAAAAAAGATGGCGTCCGAGTCTGCTGCTCTGTATCTTCATCGCCATAGGCTGCGGCATCGGCTGCGGTATGTTTTTTCCAATGTGGCTCTCACGATGTTTCGCGACTTTCAACGCCATATTCAGCCAGTTTCTCGGATTCTGCATACCGTTGATTATCCTCGGATTTGTCGCACCGGCCATAGCCGATATAGGAGGACGTGCGGGAAAAATGCTACTATTCACCGCGGCACTCGCCTATGTGGCAACAATGTTTGCCGGTTTTCTCAGCTACTTTACCGGCGTGACGTTCTTTCCCTCTATGATACAGCCTACCGAATACATCGCAGGTGTCGAAAGCGGCGCCGACGCAGCTCCCGCGCCATTTTTCAATATAGAGATGCCTCCGCTCATGGCAGTCACATCTGCCCTGGTCATAGCCTTTGTGCTTGGACTCGGTGTGGCCAAACTCACAGCCAAGGACAATGCGCTTCATGAAGTGCTGCGCGGATTCCGCGATGTCATGGTAAAGGTGATAAGCGGCGTAATCATCCCGTTGCTTCCGCTATACATATTCGGCATATTCCTGTCGATGACTGTCAGCGGTTGTGTAGGCATGATACTTTCGACTTTCATCAGGATCATCGCCGTCATCTTTGCCCTGCATTTATTCCTGCTGGTGTTTCAATACTCTGTCACGGCTCTGTTCTCACGCCATGGCAAAAACCCATTGAAACTGTTATGGACAATGATGCCCGCATATTTCACCGCACTGGGCACACAATCGTCGGCAGCGACCATTCCCGTCACTCTGAAACAGACAATCAAAATGGGTGTGAGCGAGCCTGTAGCCGGATTCACCGTACCGCTCTGTGCCACAATCCACATGTCGGGCAGTGTGCTAAAGCTTGTGGCATGCTCGCTGGCTCTGATGATGATCAACGGCATAGCCTACGATACCGGCACATTCGCCTACTTCATAGCCATGCTTGCGATAACAATAATAGCGGCTCCGGGCGTACCGGGCGGTGCCGTGATGGCCTCACTGGGACTGCTCAGCTCCATACTTGGATTCTCCGAGGCCGACAACGCCCTGATGATAGCGCTCTACATCGCCATGGACAGCTTCGGCACAGCTTGCAACGTCACAGGCGACGGAGCTCTGTCGCTTATCGTCGACCGCTTCTTTGCAAACAAAACCACAACAACATAAACTCCGAAAACCATACACAATGTACCGTCAGTCGATTTTTTCCAATCTTCCCCCGGTCACAAAAAATCTCCTTATCGTCAACCTGCTCATCTGGGTCGCCACATGGCTTCTCGGACGCAAAGTAGGTCTCGACATAGCCGATTTCGGCGGGCTTCATTATTTCTCGTCGCCTCTATTCAATCCGGCACAGCTATTTACCTACATGTTCATTCATGCTTCATTCATGCATCTGTTCATGAACATGTTTGCACTCTTCATGTTCGGTGGCCTGCTTGAACGCACCCTCGGCTCGGCGAGATTTCTGTTCTATTACGTTTCGTGCGGCGTTGGAGCGGCTCTTATACAGGAAGGCGTATATGCGATAATGATCAACAATGCCACATCGCACCTCACACCGGCAATGATAGATGAAGTGATGAAAAACGGCGCTGCCACCATCGCTCAGGGCATGAACTACATCGATCCCTCGCTCGGCAACTTCAACATACTGATGCACAACGCCACTGTTGGAGCCTCAGGCGCTATCTACGGAATATTGCTCGCATTCGGAATGATCTGGCCAAACATGCCTCTCTACCTCATGTTTATTCCCGTGCCGGTCAAAGCCAAATGGATGGTTGCCGGATATGCCGGAATCGAACTGCTGCTCGGTCTCAAAAACAGCATGGGAGACAACGTCGCCCATTTTGCCCATCTGGGCGGCATGCTCATAGGCCTTATCATGATTCTATACTGGAAACGCCACGGATTCTTCTCCAACCGCTGGTAAGCTCCGCACTCAATGGCAAACTATCTTTTCAGGTTCAAAGCCTGGTGGCTGACACGCTCACTGGCCATACGCATCATCATAATCAATGTAGCCACCCTATTTATCGGACGCATAGCGGGAGTGATCATCTCGGCTGCCTCGGGGGGTGATGCCACGATCGTGTTTGACTGGCTGGCCATGCCTCCGGTAATTGGACAATGGCTTGCGAGACCATGGACCACCATCACCTATATGTTCACTCAGGAAGATGTGTGGCATACCGCGCTCAATATGCTGTGGCTCTATGGATTCGCCGGCATTTTCCGCATGGCGTGCACATCGCGGCAACTGCTCGGGCTGTATCTGCTCGGCGGACTCGGGGGAGCCGTCCTCTATGCACTGGTAGCCTATACCGATCCCTGGGCTGCAGGAAGCGGACTCATGGGATCATCGGCCGCGGTACTCGCAGTCATCACCGGCACAGCAATAGTCATACCCGACTTTCAGGTAAGAGTGTTTCTATTCGGAATGGTGCGCATAAAGTGGATAGCGCTTATCCTCGCAATAGTGTTTCTGGCCGGAAGCGGACTCAACGCCATATCGGCACTGACCCATCTCGGCGGCATAGCTGTAGGAGTGGCTTTCGGCATGCAGATGCGACGCGGTCACGACATAACAGCCCCGCTCAACCGCCTGCTCGACTCATTGGCCAACCTGTTGCGCAGAAAGCAGCCAGACCCATGGCAAAGACCGAAGGAGAACCGCAATACAGCATCACAGCCACAACGTAATGTCGACGATGTGCTTGACAAAATCAAACATTCGGGCTTCTCATCACTCACCGACGACGAAAAGCGGCGATTTTTTGATTTCACCAACCGAAGAAACTGACTAACTTTGCAGACAGAATATCCCAACCCACCACAGGAGGACAAAAAGACAATGGAGCGATTTGAAATGGTGGCCAAAACCTTCCAGGGACTTGAAGAAATTTTGGCAGAAGAACTACGCGCATTAGGCGCAGAAAACGTGCAGCCCGGTTGCCGCATGGTGTCATTTGACGGAACCCTTGAGACGCTTTATCGCGCCAACATGTGCTGCCGCACAGCCCTGAGGATTCTAAGGCCTTTCTACAAATTCTTCGCATCGTCGACCGACGAACTGTATGAGATGGCAAAAGAATTTGACTGGGCATCGCTCTTTGGACCAGACAAAACATTTGCAGTCGACACCGTAGCCTACAGTGAGGAATTCACCCACTCGCGCTACGCCACTTACCGTGTCAAGGACGCGATCGTCGACTGGTTCCGCGACCACTACGGCGACAAACGCCCGCGTGTTTCGACACAGGACGCCGACATACTCATCAATCTCCACATCGACGGTGACCGCGTAACCCTGTCGCTCGACAGTTCGGGCGAATCGCTCCACAAGCGCGGCTACCGCGCGGCGCAGACCGAAGCCCCCATCAACGAGGTGCTTGCGGCCGGCATCATCCTCCGTTCGGGCTGGAGAGGCGAATGCCCCCTTATCGACCCGATGTGCGGTTCGGGCACTTTCCTGATCGAGGCTGCCTTAATCGCCGCCAATATAAATCCGGGGGTATTCCGCTCAAAGTTTGCATTCGAGAGCTGGAAAGATTTTGACGCCGATCTGTTCGACAGCATTTATAACGACGACTCACAGGAACGCGAAGTTACATGCCGCATCATAGGCGCCGATATATCACCCGCAGCCATCGCGATCGCCCAACGCAACATACGCAGCGCAGGCGTACAGAAATACATCAACATACAGGCAAAAAGCCTCGCACAGTGGGACGATGCACCCGAAGGCGGAATGATCATCACCAATCCCCCTTATGGCGAACGCATCAATGTAGCCGACATGGAAGGACTCTATGCTTTGCTCGGAAGCAAGCTCAAGCACGTTTTCCAGGGCTATCACGCATGGGTAATAGGCTACCGTGACGAGTATTTTGCAAAGATAGGTCTCGCCCCTTCTGAAAAAATCCCCCTGCTCAATGGCGCATTGCAGTGCACTCTCATGGAGTATGTGATATTTGAAGGAAAACGCAGCGAGTTCCGCAAGGCCGGCGGAGAGTTCAAGCATCGTGACCGTTTCGAACACCGCGACACCGACCGCAAGCCTGCACGACGCCGTCTGTCAGATGACGAATGGAAAGCCGGAGCAGCAAAAAAAGGATTCGGCGGACGCGACGGACGGCAGACTCCGGGCGACAGATTCAGAAAAGCATTCGACAAAGCTTCTGATAGACCATCACGCCGGTCAGCCGACAAAGACAACCGTCCCGAACGACGCCCGCGGCGCGACAACGAGAACGGAAGTCCATTCAACACACGCGGACGCGAAGACCGACAACGCAACACAAGAGGGCGCCGCTTTGCCGACAGTCCGTATCCTTTCCAGAAAAAAGAGAAGACAGGTCTCCAGATCGAAGGCAAGACTCCATCACTGCCCCCATCCGACGGCCCGATCATGAGAGAGCGTCGCGCAGGATGGAAAACCCGTCCGGACTTCACGGCAAAACAAGAAAACGATACCGATAACAAGGATTAAGAAATAATATACCTCCACTATGCGCATACTTCTGCTCGGCAGCGGCGGCCGCGAATCGGCTCTCGCATGGAAAATTTCACAGAGCCCCAAAGTTGAAAAACTATACATCGCACCCGGCAACGGTGGCACAGGAGCCTATGGCGAAAACATCGCACTCAGTCCCCTCGATTTTCCCGCAATCGAGAAGACAGTGGCCGACCTTGGCATCGACATGATCGTGGTGGGTAACGAAGATCCGCTTGTAGCAGGCATCACCGACTACTTCGAGGGCAAAGATGTGCTCGTCGTAGGTCCGACAAAAGCAGGCGCCGAGCTCGAAGGCAGCAAGGACGTGGCAAAAGCATTCATGACCCGTCATGAAATACCCACAGCACGCTACCGCAGTTTCACTGCCGATACGCTCGACGAGGGTATGAAGTTTCTTGAGACACTCAAAGCCCCCTACGTACTCAAAGCCGACGGCCTGGCAGCAGGAAAAGGCGTGCTTATCATCGACTCGCTCGACAAAGCCAAAGAAGCACTTGCCGAAATGCTCGGCGGCATGTTTGGCGCCTCATCGGCAACAGTCGTGATCGAGGAGTTTCTCAGCGGCATAGAGTGCTCGGTGTTCGTGCTTACCGACGGCAATGGCAACTACCGTATTCTTCCCGTGGCAAAAGACTACAAGCGCGTGGGCGAAGGCGATACAGGCCTCAACACAGGCGGCATGGGCGCGGTAAGTCCGGTACCTTTTGCCGACGAGACTTTCATGAAAAAAGTAGAGGAACGCATCATCCTCCCTACTATCAGAGGGCTCATTGAGGAAAAACGCATCTACCGCGGCTTCATTTTCCTTGGTCTCATCAATGTTGACGGCGAGCCAATGGTGATCGAGTACAATGTGCGTATGGGAGACCCGGAGACCGAAGCCGTGATGCCACGCATATCCTCCGACATAGTGCCCCTGCTTGAGGCCACCGCCAAAGGCGACCTCGGCAATCTGCCGCTTGAACACTCACCTCTGGCGGCTGCCACCGTGATAGCCGTTTCAGCCGGATATCCGGAAGCCTACGAAAAAGGCAAAACCATCACCGGAATAGACGCGGTCGACGAGTCGGTCATATTCCACGCCGGCACAAAAACCGACGGCAACTCGGTTGTCACTTCAGGCGGACGTGTCCTGGCCGTCACTTCGCTTGCGGCTACTCTTACCGAGGCTCTTGAAAAGAGCTACAGATCCCTCTCCCGTATAAGTTTCGACGGCATGGCATTCCGCCGCGATATCGGCCGCGATGTCACCTCTGAAAAGTGAAGACAACACCTACCAGATACATTCACTCACGTGCGGCGGCAATCATGCTCATGATTGTCGCCGTATGTGCTGCTGCGCTCAACCTGCAGCACACAGGCGACTTCATGCCCGACCACACGTCTACAGTAGCCTACACCTCGCCTTACAGCTGGCTCCCTCAGGGGTGGTATTCATTTGCCGCAAACATAGCCGCCAACGTCGCTATAGCTTTCATGCTGCTCATGATAAACCGCACATACCGCCTGATGCGTTCGATCACATGGATATTCGTGGGCTTATTCTTCTTCATGCAGCTCGCACAACCGGGAGTGCTCGGCTACTTCTACGGAGGCTCATTCATGGCTCTTGTCATGCTTGCACTCACCGCCCTGCTCTTTTCTACCTATGCCGATCCCGCTCTCACCCGATCGACCTATCTGCTGTTTTTTCTCCTGACACTTGCAGCGCTCTTCCGCTACAACATCATTTTCTTTCTTCCTGTATTCATTCTCGGCACGATGCAGATGAAGACATTTGGTATGCGCACGCTGCTTGCCTCCATAATGGGCATAGTCACTCCTTTGTGGATACTGCTTGGCTTCGGGCTTCTAACCGTCGACATGCTCCACATGCCGGTATTTGAGCCAGCGCTTCCCGACACCGATACCACTGCACGTGTCACAAGTCTTGCCACGACTGCATTCACAGGTGGCCTGGGACTGATATTCACATGCGCCAACCTAATGAAAGTGATGAGCTACAACTCGGCACGAAGGGCCTTCAACGGGTTCCTGACGTTGCTCTTTCTCACCACGATAATACTCATCATCGCCGACCACACCAATTATCTGCTCTACATACCTCTGCTCAACACCATAGCCGCCTACCAGACAGGACACTTCTTCGCCACAAGGCGTTATCGGCTCAGCTACATACCAGTAGGCATTATCCTCATTATCTACGGCACACTCGCTGCCATACCGGCACTCACACCATGACAACAATAATAGTCGCACTGACATCAGATCTCGCCATAGGCAAAGACGGCGACCTCCTTTACCACATTCCGGCCGACATGCGTCGTTTCCGTCAGCTCACAACCGGCCATACAGTCATAATGGGGCGCAAGACCTTCGAGTCACTGCCGTCAGGGCCGCTGCCCAACCGGCGCAACATAATCGTGAGCCGCCGCAATAACCTTGAAATACAGGGAGCCGAAGTCGCCGCATCGCTTGACGAGGCAATCGATCTGGCAGGAAACGACCATATATATATTATCGGCGGAGCACAGATATATGACGCTGCCATTAATGTGGCTGACCGGCTCGAACTTACCGAAATAATGGCCGAACGACCCGATGCCGACACTTTTTTTCCTGTAATCGATCCAGAACAATGGCGCACTGTGGTTGTCACCGATCCCGAAACCGATCCGCGCTCCGGAGTCACCTATCGTTATCACACTCTCGTGCGTCTGGCATGAACCATGATCACACGACTTTTGTTAAATGATCATGAGACGCTTCAACTATAAAAGCAGAATTACGTGGCTGCTGATCGCTCTTGCGGCAACAGTGTGCGGCACCACACTCTCCGGTTGCGGTACAATAAGAAGCTACTGGGGTGTGGAAAACGAATATGAATGGTGCGATGGTCATGATCACCATCACAAGCCGCCCAAACACAAGAAGCATAAAAAGCACAAACACCACCATTGACCTGTAAAAAACAAGCAGCGGCGTAACTAAAAAATACGCCGCTGCTTCCTGTATTTTATTGTAATTGCGCCTTTCTCAGAGGCTATCGCCGAAATCGGCCTTGAACTGTGTCACCAGATCTTCCTGCCAGTGACCGATCTCCTTCATCCGTCCAAAGAAGAAACGCAGAACATTCGGCTCCATCGTCCATTGAAGGCCTCCTATGATATGACGATTGTCCCACACCCACTTCACGCGGTCTGCCACATATTTTATCTGCGACAGCGTATAGACACGACGCGGCACAGCAAGACGCAGTAGCTCAAGCTCGGCATATCGCTCAGTTCCGTCCGGCTCACGCTGCTCCGATACTGTACCTCGCTCCATGCCACGCACACCGCTGGCAATATATATCGCCGCTGCGACTGCCGCTGCCGGATACTGTCCGTGAGGCATCTCAGGCACAAACTCCGAGCAGTTGAGGTGGGCGCCCAGACCGCCGGCCGGAGTTATCACCGGCACACCGTAATCATCAAGCTCTTTCACAAGATAGGAAATAAACTCCGGTCCCTGGTTTATATATTCCATGTCAAGCGACTCATAGAGTCCCTGCGCAAGAGCTTCCATAGAACGCACCTCCATACCGCCATAAGTGAGAAATCCCTCATAAAGAGGTATATATTCCATCATCTCGGCCGTATACTTCGGATCGACGCTACAGATTATACCGCCACGAGAGAAACCGAGCTTACGGGCCGAAAAATATATGATGTCACATTTAGAAGCAAGCAGATGATATATTTCGCGGGTAGTCATGTACTTGCACTGCGCCTCACGTGTTTTCATGAAATAAACGTTGTCTTGCAGCAACGAAGCGTCAAGCACCGACTTCACCTTGTACTTATGGCATATATCAGCCACCGCAAGCATATTTTCAAGAGACACAGGCTGTCCGCCGATCAAATTTGTGCCAGCCTCGATACGCACAAAAGCCACCTTTTCGGGACCATACTTTTCAATCGTAGCCTTCAGTTCCTCAAGATCAAAATCACCCTTGAACATGTCATCGCTCTTAGGCTCAAGCCCCTTGCGGTTCACCACCTCGATCACCTCGCCGCCCAGACGCGTGATATGGGCCTTGGTCGTGGTAAAATGATAGTTCATGATAGCGACCATACCCGGCTTCACATAAGCCTCCGCAAGAATATTCTCACAGGCGCGTCCCTGGTGGGCCGGGAGCACATTATCACAGCCAAACACAGCCTTAACAGCCGCCTTCACACGATTGAACGTCTCGCTGCCCGCATATGAGTCGTCCGCCTGAAACATAGCCGCAGTCTGCAGATCCGACATACCGTTGACACCCGAATCGGTAAGCATGTCGAGATAGACATCCTTGTTCTGAAGCAAAAATGTATTGTTGCCTGCATCCTGGATCGCACGCAGACGCTCCTCTACAGGAAGAAGCTTCAGTTTCTGCACTACACGCACCTTGTGCATCTCAAGAGGCACCTGATTTTCCGACTTATAAAATTTTACTGGCATCTCAGTTTCTTTATGATTGATTTATTTACTACCCAAATGTATCGGCTTGACCCCGATTAGATATGAACATTATTACTTTAAAAAATACCATTATTACATATTCAAGTAATTTATACCATATTTACCGACCAATATTACTTTTTACATCTATCTTTATAACATAAACCGTCACATCACTATGCATATTGATCTTTTCAATTCCTACTTCGGACAGTCAAGCCCACACCCGCTTATAGGCGTAGGCGACCTCGCCAGGGCCGACGCTTCCATATTCACCCCTACCGACTTCGGCATGTACTGCGTGGTTCTGATGGATGTAAACTTCGGGCAGCTTACAAAAGACGGCAACGAAATCACATATCAGCCTGGAACACTTTTTTCACTACGACCCGGACAGGAAGTCGCACTCACGCGTGACCATGGCGTCGAACCACGAGGCATGATACTCGCATTCCGACCCGAGCTATTGCAGAAAACCGGACTCGGACGCGACTTCTACATGTTCCGTTTCTTCTTCTACGACGTACTCGAGGCCATCGAGCTAACACGAATCGAACGCAACATAGTAATGAACTGTTTTAGCAACCTCATAGCCGAACTCAACACACCTCGCGACTACATGTCCGACCAGCTCCTGCGACTTGGCATCGGACAGCTTCTAAGTTATGTAAAACGCTTCTACGAACGGCAGTTCTCCGATATAGCCAGATCGTCCTCATCGGTTGTCGACCGCCTCGCCCATATTGTAGACAATTATCTTTCAAGCGGACTTCCGGCGCAAAAAGGACAACCGACCGTAGCATGGTGCGCCGCAGAATTCAACCTGTCACCAAACTATTTCGGCGACCTCGTGAAACGCGAACTGCACATAACCGCTCAGGAATACATACACCAGAAAATCATTACGGCAGCCTGCCGGTTACTCAAAACAACAACGCTTTCTGTAAATGAAATAGCCGAAGAACTCGGCTTCACCTACCCCAACCACTTCACACGTATGTTCACACGGCGTGTAGGCCTCTCCCCAATGCGCTACCGCCACGGCTCCCATGATGCCGGCTGAGCCTTGCCGCAATTCATAGAAAACCATATCAGGCATTTTAATTCCCTGATACAGCTGCAAAAACAGCATACCCTGAAAACGAAAAGAGACCGCATCATTTCGGATGCGATCTCTTTTGCGCTTCAGGATGGGCTTGAACCAACGACCCCCTGATTAACAGTCAGGTGCTCTAACCAACTGAGCTACTGAAGCATTTATGCAACGCCTATCTTTCAAGCGCCCCCTCTATTGGGGTTTTGCGATGCAAAGATACGGGTAATTTTTAAATCTGCAAACTTTTTTACAATATTTTTTTGCTGCATGTTTTTTTGGCACTCTCCGGCACAATATATCACCCGAGTTGACTATATTTGTTATATATGAAAAAAACGTTTTGTCGTGTAATACTCCTGTCCGTTCTTGCTGTCGCTATGGCCGCATGCGGTCGACAGAATCCCGATGCATTACTCGCATCGGCCGATGATGCGATCGGCATATCCGACTATCGGTCGGCCCAGAATCTGTGCGACAATCTCTCCGATATAGTACGTACCGACACACTTTCCCTTCAGCCATCGCAGTATTGCAGACTTGCATTTATATATATGACGCTGGCCGAACATCAGTCAGCAGCAACTGCCACAGCCGAAGACAATATCGCGGCAGCATCCGCCATGTTCATAAACGCCCTGAGAATATCTCCCGATTCTGTACAGAAATTTCTCAACGGACTTGCACCCGAAAATATCGGACACGCCGAGTTGCTGTTGCATCTGTCGGAAGCCGCCGAAGCACGCAACATAATCCAGCAGTTTGAAGAACCCGACAGCATTCCGGATTCAAGCCACAACCACGGTCATGAAAACTAACGATCTTCAAAGCGCCCTTCAGGCATTTCTGCAAAACAACCCCGACCTTCCGCAAGGAGAAGAACCGACTGAAACTTCCGGGCCAACAGAAAAAATGCCCCGGCTTATCGTAAGACTCGAAACCAAAGGACGCAACGGTAAAGCCGCCACCATCATATCCGGACTATCGCAGATAGATCCTGGAAAAGCACAACAGCTCGCAGCCGATCTGAAAAAGAAACTCGCTACAGGCGGATCATTCCGCGACGACGAGATACTTATTCAGGGCGACCGACGACGCGATGTAATTGAAACGCTACGCTTCTTAGGATTCAAGACCAACAACTGTCCCTGAACCGCTATATAGTGATCCCACAAAAAATGCTGTAGAAAATTCTACAGCATTTTTATTGTTCTGATACGTGCCGGCCATTCAGTCCTCTACACTCAGGACCTTTCCTGATTTGTTGAACTTTAACTCAACACCGTCACTAAGCTCTATATCATAGCCATTTCTCTCAACATCCATACTCACTATTTTCCGCCCAACATAATTCGTCGACACATAGTCACGGATGGACTTCAATATGAGATTTTCAGGTACTACGCCGTCACGTCCGCTCTCAATTTCCTTCAGAGAACCATCGTGGGCAAATTCTATTTCTGTTCCGTCATCAAGAATAACCTCATAGTCGGATTGACCGGAAATCTTGGAATCGATTTTAATACGGCTTACTCCGGCATCATGGTAATACTGACTAAGAAGAGTACGTGCACTCTCAGGCAGCTCATTAACGTCGGTCGTAATCTTGTCACGAGCCGATGCAACTCCCGACACAAGTGCGGCAGCCATAATCAAGGTAAAGATCTTTTTCATGTTTTTCACATTTAAATACTTTTATTACAGCGACATAGATCGCATACGACATCTAAACGCCGAGTACATTAAAAATGTTCTTCAAACATATAAACTGAGCCGATCGTCTCTATTTCACAATAAAAAAATGTGCTGCATGATATGCAACACATTTTCTATTCTTTCTTTGAGACTATTCTCAAGCGCCGAGCTTATTGATCATGCGGGCAAGCTTGCTCTTGAGATTAGAAGCCTTATTCTTTGAAATTACATGCTTACCGGCGATGCGATCAAGCATTGAGCTTACGCGCTTATACTCTGTTTCTGCCTCTGCCTTATCGGTAATATTGCGTAAGTTGCGGACAGCATTACGCGCTGTCTTGGCATAATAGCGATTACGCAGACGACGTGTTTCCGTCTGACGAATTCTTTTCAGCGATGACTTATGATTTGCCATTACTATGGATAATACTTCTTATTTTAAATCCTTTTGTTTCTGTAGCCCATAGGAGAATCGAACTCCTCTTTCAAGAATGAAAATCTTGCGTCCTAACCGATAGACGAATGGGCCGACTTTCTGAGCGGTTACCCCTCTAAAGCGACTGCAAATATACAACCTGTTTTTATTACCTGCAAATATTTATTCGCTTTTTTATTATTTTTCTTTGATTTTTTTGTTGAAAACTGTCAAACCTACCAATAGAGCTACACAAGACTACACCATCACATATTTCGATCGAAATAAAAAAGCGAAACTACACCTCCTTTAACAAATATTATACTTACATTTCGTAAGTTTTGTTTCATAACGATAATTTTTACTATATCTTTGCGGTAAAGACTAATCCACATCTTTTTAAACCGCGGATGTTATTTGCGGAAAGATTTTGTTAGACATAGAAAGCATATAAACTTGAATTTTGGTTATGAGGGAGGTGCGTTGCTGTGAAGCAGCGCTCTTTCGTTTTTTATAATATGATCACAAAAACCAGAATTTTATAGGCATCGCGATTACATGAGCCTATTCCTTACCGGAAAACAGCCGTTTCATAAGCCACCCCGAAATTGCAAATCCCAAAAACACACCCGACGCATCGGCAAGAAAGTCCGATAAATCACATGTACGGTTACTCAATGGCTGAATAAGCTCGATAACCGCGCCGAGAAGCATAACCCATCCGGCAAGATTCACACGTGACACCACACCGGCGGTCCTACCTGGCTTACGCGCCGAAGATCGACGGCTCAGGTCAAAACAACCAGAAAGATAAACGCCCAAAAACATCAGGACATGCACGATCTTGTCGGTATGCTCCCACCACGTGATTTCATTGTCGGGTAAAGGATCCGGCGACAGTGTTAGCCACAGGACCAGAACTGTGGTAACCACCGTCCATCCCCACAATGGCAGCACACACGCCAAACCGCACAGACGTCTCCACATGATAATCCTATGGCTAAAGCCTCCCAAGCTCAACGAGCAGATCGGAGATATCCTCACGGCATAGACGACGCCGCGACTGAAGTTCCGTAGCAAAACGGTCGGCGATAATTCCCACTCCGTCATGACCGAAAACCCTCACAAGAGTCCGGTAGCTCTTGCTCCAGAGCGCGTCGACCTCATCTTTCTCAAGGCCGCAGACATCCATACCCTCCTGTTCGGCCGCTATGCGCAAAGCATCAGCCTCATCATCATCGGGCATCATGTTCTGAGCCACAAGACGACGGCAAAGCAGATTGCCCATAGCCATACCCATAGCAAGCTGAAAATGCTTGGCCATCATGCTCCATACATCCTTTGCCGAACAGCTCGGATTACCCGAAAAATAAAAATCCGGAGTAAAGGATACCGGCTCATCAGCACGATCCAGATCAATTTCAAGTATATTGTCATTGTCGCTCCAGACAGCCATTGTCACAGCCATTCCGGTCAGACCGTAACTGCGGTCTTTCTCATCGGCATATTTAAATTTATCGCTCATATCTGTTTTTCTCAAGCACTTCCTTGGCCAGGTTCAGGCATCGGATACTGTCATCCATGCCACACCTTCCACATAAGATCGGCCTATAAACCTAATTTACTGCAAAGATACGGATTCAGAACAAATCCCTCAAAACATCGACCGACACAAGATTACCCACCTTGTAGCCGTGAAGAGAATAATACCTCAGCAATTCCGCAAGTATCTCGTTGCGTTCATCACGTGAAAAACGAAAGAACCGACGGTTGTCAAATGTCATTCTCGACAGAGCATAGGCAGCACGAGATTTGCGCTGGTCAAGATAATCGGAATGTCCGACCGGAGGAGACACCATGAAACGCCCCTCACGCATGTCGAGAAAACGCCCGTTACGCCACGTCGACACATCAGGCTCGATACCGAATGCCACCGTAAGAGTCGACAGTGCGGCTATATGCAGATTGGCCATACCACGGCTATCGCGTCCGGCCAGACACCTTGCGACCTCTCTGACCCCATAAAACAACGGTTCGTCGGCCATAGGCTCACGCAATACTGCACCGAGGAAGTCCGCCATAAAAAAACAGATGGCACTCCTGACCGGATCACATACAGCCCCGCCGTCAACAGCCCCGTCGTCGCGTCTTACATCCTTGATATGATAAAGATCCCTGCCGCCGGTCACCGACGCCACACACTCAAACGACGACATCGGCATCGTAAGCGCCCTCACTCGCGAGGCTGATGCCCCTTTGCCCGCGGCGATCAACAGTCCCACCCGTCCGAGCTGGCGACTGTAAGCCACCAGTATCGAACTGCGGTCGCTATGCCTGATCGTACGCAACGCCACACATTCCAATCGCTGATACATATACCCAAAGCTACAATAATTCCGCACGTCACACAATACCCTGCACTCCTATCATACTCCACATGCTACCAATGGGCCACAAGACGCAGAGGACCTACCGGAATCCTTTTTATACAGGATTTCACCTCTTCCACTGCTGTCACGGCGCGTGCGCGGTAATATTCAGTCATTTCCACGTCACGGCCAAGCCAGACAGACTCAAGCACATTAAATGCGACTGCACTCTCCATACGGCGCCGCAGCGACATAGCCACACCATCGACAATCCCCGATGGCAACCTGATAACAAAATCAACCAGTCCGTCATGTTTTCCGGCATCGTCAAGACGGCATTCCGCCATATATGGCATAAGATCTGCCGCAAGGCCCGAGCAGGCATCGCCGACAAACGTCAGAAGCAAACGTTCATGGTCGCGTGTGACCAGCCCGCACTTCTCACTGTTCTCCCCTGCCACACCACCTACAAGATGTGTTATTGCCGATGTCGCATAAATTCTGTCAAGCACCGAAGCCACCGACAGTTGAAACATCACATCATTTTTCAAGTCTCTCATCCCGATTTTCATTTTCCCGATTCAACATTTCTCAACTTGGCGACAATTCTTCGTGCCGTGCGCGGTCCGATATAGAAACATGGAGCGTTGCCTTCGGCAAGCACACGCGCAAGCGCTTCCGACAGACTCAACATTCCGCGTGCCCCGGCCATTTCCGACTCTACACGATCGGCAAGATCCTCCCATATCCTACGCTTGGCCGGCATCCATTCGCGATGACGCCGACGCAACCGGCGGCGCAACCTGGCCGACACTCCACGCCGGGCATATTCAAACCCGATGTAAAACCCCGGCGCTCCACCCTCGATTGCCCGACGCATCACTTCACGCGACTCTACTGGCCCTTCACCCGCCCACGCCAGGCGCATCTCCCGCCTGTAGGCATTCATGAAATCTCTGTCTCTCTCCTGTGTGTATTCCATAGTATCAGATAAATATATTTCACTTATGACTATAAACAAACAATGGTAGTCTTGCCTTGTTCATTGGCAAAACTACCACATCAACGAGCCGTATTCCGACTCCTGTAACTAAACAAATGTTAACAATCTTATATGAATCCGATTATTTCAGCCACACTTCCGGATTCTCTTTCTCCTTCTCTCGGCGTATCTCGAAATGCAGAACCCTCATTCCATCATTATCCTCGTCAAATGCCACAACTCCGATCGGTTGTCCGGCTCCAACGCGTGTCCCCTTGCCGACTGATATGGATTCCAGATTGGCATAAACCGTTATATAATCTCCGTGACGCACCATCACAATGTTGTTGTAGCCAGGCTGACGGAAAACGGCCGACACCACCCCCTCATAGACTGCCGTAGCCCAGCGACCCGAAGTGATACCTATGTCGATACCGGGGTTATCGGTCACAACCATCGGAAGAGAAGGATGTTTATGACGACCGAACTTCCTGACTACACGACGTTTTCCGTCGACAGGCCAAGGCAATTTACCGCGGCTCGACTTGAATCCCGACGACAATTGCGCTGAGCTACGGGAAGTGGTAGCTTCCCCCTTGGCATCACTTTTAACTACCGTCACAACATCCACGCGCTCATCTCCGGTCTTCTTGTTGTCAGCGTCTGCCACAGCCTCATCCTTTTCCTCTTTTCCTTCAGCAGCAGTATCCTTGCTTTTCTGCTTTTCCTGCTTCTTTTTTCTTGCAGCTTCGGCTTCAGCTTTTGCAAGCTCCTCGGCAATAATTTTTTCAAGCTGGCGATTAAGATTGTCTATCTCTCTTTGCTTTTCCGAAATGATACTTTTGATCTGGCGTTGTTCTTTCCTTAGCTGCACCAGAAGCTGATCATTGTCACGGTGCTTCTCTTTGAGCTTTGCCCTGTCGATTTCAAGCGCATTAGCACGTGCTACTCGCAAGGTCTTCATCCTGTTGAGCTCACTCTTACGCTGTTCGAGCACTGCCTTGGCCTTGCCTATCTCATCTGCTCTGTTGGCACGCCATTTCGAAAACTGACGCATGTTGCGGTATCGGCGCCACATCTGCCCGAACTCTTCCGACGCAAAAATAAATTCAAGCTCCGACATGCCGCCACGGCTACGGCGAGTCACGCGCAATGCTTTGGCATATTTGGCACTCATGTCGGCCACCTTCGCATCAAGCTGCACTATCGTGTCCTCAACACATGAGATGGCCGTATCCATCTTCTGGATCTCTTTTTCAGTAAGAGTGATCTCTCGGTCAAGTTCCTCGATCTCTGCGGCAAGAGAAGCCAGCTGCGACAGACGCTGGGCTGTCGCCTTACGGTTGCTTTCAAGACGTGCCGACGATTGTTTGAGAGCGCTTGCCGCCTCACGACGCTGACGCTCCACCGCGGCCTTGCTGACTTTCGACTGACCGCTGACAAGAAACGCCACACAAACCATTACAAGAAATACAATCCTACGAGCCATCATTCATTCAACCCAAGCCATTTCAGCAACTCACCGCTTCCGCTTATAATTCTTTTGGGAGATCTGGGATATTTCCACGTTCCCACCTTTTCACTGTTCCATCTGGCCTCCTCAAAATTCCAGCGCACTTCCTCTTCCATATCCGCCCCCTCCACATCGGCGTTCCATCCGACTCTCATCAGACCGTAGGGTGTCGATAACGTATCGGCAGCCTCAAAAACGATCCTGAACTTCCACGCATCTACCGCAAATTCCGAAGGAACGCCATTCACTCCCAGCAACAGATCCTGCAGACGCCCTATATCGAGACGCCTTCCCGTCGTCGGATCATTTCCAAGCCGCTCGCTCAGAAGAGTACCCGACATCTTGTCGTATGCCCAGATCGAATCACCGGCGGCAAACACAGAGAACAACTCCATACCGAGCATTCTCACCGACCCATAGACCGACTCGTCCCTCACCATAGTCATGCGGCCCGAAGCAGTGATTCCGGCATTTCCCTGAATCACAACCTTCATCGGCAATACCACATTATGCCAGTCGCTGGAATACTCCTTTCCTGTAATCGACGGTTTTGTTGTCCGGCATCCGGCCACAGCCAGAACCAGGACCAACACTGCCACGCCCCATATCAATCCTCTACCCTTCACTTCTGCAGATAGGTCTTTTGTTCAATCTTCCTTTTCAGAAGTTCATTCTCAGGATCCAGCTTCAGAGCCTCTTTCCAGAACTCAAGAGCTCTGTCGGGGTCGAGATTCATGAAATAAATATCACCTGCATGTTCATATAGTTCAGCGCTCGGCTCCGTATCATATTCCAGAGCCCTGTCGATATATTCTTTTGCCGTCTCAAACTTCTTTTGCTTGAACATCACCCAGGCATAGGTGTCGAGTGACGTGGAATTTTCAGGCTCTTCCCTCACCGTCCAGTAGCTCAACTGCTCCGCACGGTCAAGATCCCGGTTCTCACAGGCAAGATAATACGCGCAGTTGTTCATCGCAAGCAGATTGCTGCCGTCTGTTTCCAGAGCCATATCGTAGTAGCGAAACGCACTGTCGGCCTCATTGTTCCTGTAGAACGCGTCACCAAGCGAGCACTGCATCTGCGACAGCATTTCCCGGTCGTTTTTATCGGTCATTCTTATTGCCTCGCGCAATCTCGCTATCGCACTATCCGCATTACCGGCCATAATGTCGGCCGACCCCGTCAAAAAAGCAAGAGTGGCATTTCCGCCGTGATATTTAAGTCCGCGCTCACCTGCCCCGGCGGCTTTAGAGGCATCGTTGTCACTGAGGTATATCGTCACAAGGCGGTTCCAGTTCTCCACTGTCGCAGGGTCAAGATCTACAAGAATCTCCGTCTGTTCGGCCGCACGTTTATAGTCTCCCGTGACTGCCAGATACGACGAAAATAAATCTCTTATCTGAGGTTCGAGCGGATGAAGATCAGTCAGCACTCCGAAAAGATTTTCTATGCGTCCGTGCTGCAGGCTGTCACTGTATAGATCCTTAACATAGCCACGCATAAGTTCAACCTTTTCATTCAGATCAAGATCCGGCTGACTCAGAGCATTAAAAACCTCCTTGTCATAACGGGCCGAATCTCCATGAATCTGATAATACTGTGCGAGCTTGAAATATGCCATGCCGTTCACAGAATCGATCTCAAGCGCACGGTTATAATATTTCACCGCATCATCATCACGCTTAAGAGCCATCATCACATCCCCTGCGAAAAGAGCTTCGTTCACTCCTCGCGGATGCACCTGCAGCAAAGTGTCGAGAGCGGCAAGAGTCGACGATGTGTCGCCGATAGATATATAGGCATTCATTTTCTGCGATACAATACCCACTTCTGTTCCGTGCACACGCTCAAGCTGATCAAAAATCCCGATCGCGCGAAGTATATTGGCGGTGTCACCGGTGGCGCACAAGGCGTTTGCAAGCCTGAAACCTGCATCCGGCTTTTTCGGGTAAAGAGAATCGAGACGCTCCCACACCTTAAGTGCGATATCGCCATGATTAAGTCTTTCGCTCAGATTGGCGAAAAAAACACTCGAATAATAGTCCTCTGGATCACTTTCATTTGCATCAAGCATCAGGCGGTAACCCCTCTCCACTGTCGCCGAATCACCCTCCCGGCTCATAGTGTTTGCGAGTATGGTATAAAAACCATAGTCACTGTTCAGCGCGCTCTGTGTCGAATCAAGGTTATAGGCATAGCCGAGCAGGTCATAAGCCGATGCATAATTGTCATCGGCTATCTTCGACCGGGCCTCAAGATAAGCATAGTCAGCCTTGCGCGACAATTCCTCCGCACGGCGGTCACGTTCACTTCTGCCGGCTGTTTCCGCAAAAACCGCAAGCACAACGGCTATCGCAATTATCGTAAATATAAATCGACGCATATCTTTCAGCCCGTTTTATCCGGTTAGTTAGTTTACCCCTGTGTGACCGAATCCGCCGTCACCACGCTCGGTTTCGTCAAGACGCTCTACCGCTTCCCATTCAACATGAGTGTAGTTGGTGATTACCATCTGGCAGATGCGCTCTCCGTCATTCACAGTAAAAGCCTCATTCGATAGATTTATAAGAATCACCCCTATCTCTCCCCGATAGTCTGCATCAACCGTTCCCGGAGTATTCACCAGTGTGATGCCATGTTTCAGTGCAAGTCCGCTGCGGGGACGTATCTGACATTCATGACCGGCAGGGAGCTGAAGATAAAGACCTGTAGGTATCAGAGCCCTTTCCAGCGGCTTGAGCACAACCGGTTCTTTCAGAAAAGCACGCACATCCATTCCGGCTGATTCCGGCGTTGCATACTCCGGCATACTGTGATGCGATTTATTGATTATCTTTACTTTTATACGCTCCATAGTTTTTCATTTTACCTGTTCAGTTCACCTGCGGCGACACAGTCCATTCACTCCTCTATGCTGTAATTAAGAAAATCTACAAGAGGTTTCAGCAGCTTGAGCCTGCGTGAAGCCTCTGCCGTCCAATCACCTGTGAAAAACGCCTCATCGCATCTACACGCTCGGCCATATTCTTTCAGACGCAGCAGATCGGCGTCAGGATGATCCTTCGGCCAACCTTTTGGTACAGTCTTGAGACTCTCACCTACCCAGCCGGGGAAAACACGGTTAAACTCTTCGGCATCAATTATACCGCGAAACTCCTCTATATTGTCAACAATCGCCTTGCGAAGTTTTCTCAGCATAGCACTGTCAGGGTCCCAGACTCCTCCGAAAAGACCTGAGAAAACATAACTTTCTCCGGTGTCGGGACCGGCCTGTATATAATATCCGCCCTCGTGCGAGCTACGGCCATGAACATTGATTCCGGCACAAACCCACGTTTTGTATGGCGACTTGTTGGCGCTGAACCTCACATCACGGTATATCCTGAACACACAGTCCTTGGCCGACAGATGGCGAAGCGAAGGATCCCATTCGCTCATTCTCGCAAGCAATAGATCAACATCATCCATCCACCCCTTGCGCAGTGATTCCCACCGGTCTTTATTGGCCGTAAACCAGACCCTGTCATTGTTGACCGATAATTCTCTCAGAAAAGTATACAGCCCTGCGGTATCCATCGTCAATTATCTTTTCGGAGGTATCTCTTCCCACTCCGCATCAACGACCTGCGATTCCGATTCAGCTACCCTACGGCTACCGTCCGGTCCTTCTACAGTTTCACTGTAACTCGACGATGCAGTTGTGATATCTTCAAATTCCACATATTCACCTACGTCCTTGTCGATTTTCTTCTTTCGGCGTGGTGATCCAGCGGTATTGGAGGCCGGCCCGTTACCCCGGGCAGCTTGTTCAAATGCGTCTCTGACATTGCGCTGCACTTTGCGCACATAAATCATTCCCTTGACCACAGGCCAAAGAATATATGCCAGAAATATCAATAATACTAATAAAAAAAATGACACGTTTTGATATCTTTCTTGTTTTACAAACATTCACCTGACCGGTTGCCGCCCAGGCTACAAACCAGAAGCCAGCCTATGCATCATTTTTTCGCCGTGTCTGCCGATGCCCGACACAGCACATTGATAATGCTCAGCGACACGTAGACCGCAATAGTCCACATAAAACCTTCCACTCCCCAAAATATAACAAGAAGTATGGCCGAAATGATTAAGGCGATACGGCTGATATTTGGCATATCCATCTTAAAGCCACCCTTTATCTTGAACGAGAACATCGGAAGTTCCGAAACCATAAGAAGCGAGACAACGGCAATGACAGCGACAGATAACAGTTCTCCCGCTAAATCACTACTTGCCAGAAATGCCATATAGCCTATCCAGAAAATAGCATTGGCCGGAATCGGCAAACCTATAAAGGATGAAGTCTGCCGCGTATCGACGTTGAACTTGGCCAACCGAAGCGCACCACATACAGCAATCATAACCGACATCCATGCGGTCCACTCACCCCATTCCGGACGAAAAGCCCTTATAACATGATAAAGCATCACCGCAGGCGCAACACCGAAACTAACAAGATCACACAGCGAGTCAAGTTCCTTGCCTATCGCCGATGTCGCGTGAAGCAACCTCGCTGTCAACCCATCGAGAAAATCAAAAACAGCTGCCGAGCCAATAAGAATCCAGCATAACTCAAGACGTGACAGTCCGAACGCTCCTGGTGACATCAGGTCTCCCGACAACACTATTGCGACAAAGCCGCATACAAGGCTCAGGCTTGTCACACCGTTAGGCATCCACGCCACCATACGGCCTGCCTTATTTCCTCTGTCTCCGCTCATTGCTTTTTAAGTTGCGGATCAAGTTCCGGACACAGGCGTCCTACCAGTGAAATACCTCCGGTAGTGCGGTCATCAAGCTTGACAAAAATCTCCGTCCCTATAGGCAGATAAAGATCAACCCTCGAGCCAAACTTTATGAACCCCATATGATCCTCAATGTTGGCATCGGTTCCGGGTTGGGCATAAGTCACTATTCGGCGTGCCATCGCTCCCGCTACCTGACGCATCATCACGCGCTGCCCCGACGGAGTCTCTATCACAACAGTGCTTCTCTCGTTCTCACTGCTCGATTTCGGTAACCACGCAGCCTGAAACCGTCCAGTATGATGAGCTGTATATGTCACCTTTCCGTTTACCGGAAACCAGTTGGCATGGACATTGGTCGGACTCATAAACACCGATAGCTGGATAGCCTCGCACTTCAGCACTTCCGGTTCATAGACTTTCTCGAGAGCTACGACTTTTCCGTCGGCACTCGCCACCACGGCATTTTCAGGGTTACCCTGAAACTTTCGTCGCGGTGACCTAAAAAAATTCACCACGAGCAGATAAAAGACAATCGACACGGCTGTCACAACAATCGGGACTATCATCAGATCATCGCCAAGCCATAGCCATAAAGGCACATTCAATGCCGCCAGGACAAGCGCTCCGGCAATCAGTATTTCTGTACCTTCATGGTGTATCTTTACTCGCATCTTTCTTCTGTAGTTTTTCTTTACTTACAAATGTAGCAAACTATTCCGTCACGGAAAACTGTTTTACAACACTCTTTGACCCCACATTGTCGGCATCAGCGGCGGCCGCCTTTTTTCTGCTGGTCACGCAATGCGGCCTGCTGTTGGCGCTGGGCCTCCTCCAGGCGAGCCATCCACTTGGATTTCTTTCGTGGTTTGGCTGCATGATCGCGCATCTTCTGACGCATCTTGTCCTCATCGGTCATCCAACGGAACATATAAGTCATGACAATTGTAATAAGCAGCGAAAGAAGATAGTAATAGCTTAGGCCTGCCGCATAGTCATTGAAGAAGAAAAGGAACATAAGCGGCATCATATACATCATAGCCTTCATGCCGGGCATACTCGATGTGCTCGCCTGGCTCTGCATGTTCAGTCGTGTATACACCACGTTCACGGCAGTCATGAGCAGACAGAACAGACTTACATTCTTCCCATAGAACGGAATCGAGAACGGCAGAGTAAACACAATATCGGGCGCGGCGAGATTATGGGCCCAAAGAAAGCTCTGGCCGCGAAGCTCGATGCACGACGGGAAAAACCAGAACATAGCCACAAGTATAGGCATCTGAAGCAACATCGGCACACACCCCGACATCGGACTCGCACCTGCCTTACTGTAAAGTTCCATAGTTTTCTGGCTGCGCTTCATCGCATTCTCCTGACCGGGATACTTGTCGTTTATCTCTTTGATTTCAGGAGCAAGCACTCTCATCTTGGCCTGCGACACAAGGCTTTTGTAAGTGAACGGGAACAGTATGACTTTGATAAACACCGTCAGTATCAATATGATCAGGCCATAATTGCTTATAACTGATCCGAGCCATGTAAATACCGGTATAATGATCAGAGTATTGATCCAACGTATTATAGGCCATCCGAGAGGTATAAGCGAAGTCAGGTCGAGATCCTCCTGTGTGTTGATCTCATTGTCAAGTGACGAAAGCAACGGATAGAGGTTGGGGCCGAGATAGACATCCATGGCGAAAGGCACTGCCTGAACAGATGAATAGTCTATAGTCGCCGACATATTCATATCCTTGACATAATCCTCGCTATCCTTTAAGAACTTAGATTCGACATCGGCACTGCTGAATGCGGTGCGCGGAATCATGACCGTCGAGAAGAATTGATTTTTAAAACCTATCCACTTGACGCGCTGATGCAAGTTTTCCGAATCATCCTTAACCGAGGAAAGCTCATCGGGAGAATCTCCCAGGAATTTATAAGCCAAAGAGCTGTTGCGTTCCTCAAAGACACGTCCGGTCTCGTTGCGTGCCATCTTATATGCCCAGTCAAACTGAGCCGTAGCAAGCGACGCAGGCACATACTCGCTCATACCTTCCTGAAGCACCTCGACACCCACAACATAAGATCCCGGACGTAGCGTATAACGCAAAGAAAGTGTGGCCGGCTTGGCGGCAGACGCGATATCATTGCCCTGACCGGCGGTATCGACAGCGGCAAACGCCTTTGGATTGCATGCTTTCGCAAAATCCATGGTCATTACCACAACACTGTCGTTTACCTCTGTAGGAGTAAAGCGATAGTTTGACGTGTCAAAACGTCGTGAAGCGGTTGTAAATGTAAAACCATAGCGAGAATCAGCCTCCCTTATCAGTTCTACACGAGAAGTGTCAGTATCTCCCTTGGCAAAGCTATTATAGTCATTCAGACGGGCAGATGTGATCATGCCGCCGCGCTCGGAAATCTCAAGACGCAAAAGATCATTTGCAAGCACAACCTTCGAAACAGTCTCTCCGGGAGCCACCATGCCTTCGTCAAGAGCCGGGCCACTTTCCCCAGGCATTCCGGAAGCATTTTCCGATTCAGACTGAGCCGCCAGCTCGGCTTGTGACTGCTCGGCCGCACGTGCGGCGAGCTCTTCCTCGCCGGGACGGTTAAGCCATGTAAATCCCAGAACAACAGCTCCCATCAGCAGGAGCCCCGTCAGCGTATTCTTATCCATTCTGTTTTCTGTTTCTCCTTCTCCGGAAAAATTCTTACTTTAAATATTCTTTTTACCCTTCTCCGCCCCGTAAGCGATAGCCGCCGACACAAAGTCGACAAATATTGGATTGGGATTCAACACCGTGGAACTGTATTCCGGGTGATATTGTGTCCCTATGTACCATCTTTTTTCAGGCAATTCCACAACTTCTACCAGATGCGTGTCAGGATTCTCTCCAACGCAACACATGCCGGCATTCTCAAACTGCTCACGATAATTGTTATTGAACTCAAATCTATGACGGTGACGTTCGCTAACCTCTGTCTTGCCATAGGCTTTCGATGCACGCGAGCCCTCCTTAAGCCTGCATTCATATGCGCCAAGACGCATTGTGCCGCCAAGATTTGATATACTCTTCTGCTCTTCCATCAAGTCGATCACATTGTAGGGCGCAGTTGGATTCATCTCCGTGCTGTTCGCCTCTGACAACCCCAGTACATTACGGGCAAACTCTATAACCATGCACTGCATACCGAGGCATATACCGAAAGTCGGCACATCATGTTCACGACACCACTTCAAAGCGACAAACTTCCCCTCTATACCTCGCTGCCCGAAGCCTGGAGCCACGATCACACCGTCCATCTCCCCCAAAAGTTCATCGACATTTCCGCCGTTGACCTTTTCGCTGTGTATCATTCTCAGGTCAAGCTTCACGCCATTGTAAGTCGCAGCCTGAAACAGTGCCTCATCTATCGACTTATAAGCATCCTGAAGCTCTACATACTTCCCGACAAGGCCTATAGTCACCTTGCCCGTTGCATCCTGCATACGTCTTAGAAAATTCTTCCATGGCCCCATATCAGGCTCACCTGCAGCCACCACACCTGCTTTTCTTAGAACAAGATCATCGATATGCTGCTCATGCATCATCATGGGGACCTCGTAGATCGACGGAGCGTCAACACACTGGATCACAGCCTCGGGTTGCACATTACAGAAAAGGGCGATCTTACGCCGCATTTCGGCAGGAATCTCCCGTTCCGTTCGCAACACAAGTATATCAGGCTGTATACCCACCTCCTGAAGCTGCTTCACCGAATGTTGGGTCGGCTTGGTTTTAAGCTCCTGTGCGGCCTTTATAAAAGGCACATAAGTCAAATGAACGCACACACAGCTGTCGCCAAGCTCCCATTTCAACTGCCTCACACTTTCAATGAAAGGAAGCGACTCTATATCGCCCACTGTTCCACCGATTTCGGTGATCACAAAATCATATTTTCCAGTGTTGCCAAGGAGCTTTACATTGCGTTTGATCTCATCGGTTATATGAGGGATAATCTGCACCGTCTTGCCAAGATAGTCACCACGACGTTCCTTATTTATCACACTCTGATAGATTCTGCCTGTGGTTACATTATTGGCTCGCGACGTGTGGATATCGGTGAAGCGTTCATAATGACCGAGATCCAGATCTGCCTCATGCCCGTCGTCTGTCACATAACATTCACCATGCTCATATGGATTAAGAGTACCGGGATCAATGTTTATATATGGATCAAACTTCTGGATTGTCAAACGATAACCGCGTGCTTTAAGCAGATTGGCAATCGACGAAGAGATGATACCTTTTCCAAGCGACGACACAACGCCGCCTGTTACGAAAATATACTTTGTATCAACCTGCATAATTATAATTGTAAGCCTTTCTTGCCGATAAGATTTATTTCAAGCTACAAATATACACCTTTTTCACAATTGCCACAATCGCAAGCGCGCGTACGCATACAAAAAAGCGCACCCCGGTGTATCCGGAAGCGCGCTATTATTAAGTTGATGCCTGAACTTACTTGTCGAGCTGAGGACCGGCAGCTACGAGAGCCTTGCCGGCCTCGTTGGTCTCATACTTCTTGAAGTTCTTGATGAAGCGTGAAGCGAGATCCTCCGCCTTGGTGTTCCACTCCTCTACGTTAGCGTAGGTGTCACGCGGATCAAGGATCTTGGGATCAACACCGGGAAGCTCGGTCGGGATCTCGAAGTCGAAGATCGGGAGCTTCTTGGTGGGAGCATTCAGGATAGCGCCGTCGAGGATAGCGTCGATGATACCGCGAGTGTCGCGGATCGAGATACGCTTGCCGGTGCCGTTCCAGCCTGTGTTCACGAGGTAAGCCTTTGCACCGCTCTTTTCCATCTTCTTCACGAGTTCCTCGGCATATTTTGTCGGGTGAAGCTCAAGGAATGCCTGACCGAAGCAAGCCGAGAAAGTCGGAGTCGGCTCTGTGATACCACGCTCTGTGCCTGCGAGTTTGGCAGTAAAGCCCGACAGGAAGTAGTACTTGGTCTGCTCGGGAGTCAGAATCGAAACGGGAGGAAGCACACCGAATGCGTCAGCCGAAAGGAAGATCACGTTCTTTGCTGCGGGACCGGCCGAAATAGGCTTAACGATATTATCGATGTGGTTGATCGGGTACGATACACGGGTGTTCTCGGTCACACTCTTGTCAGCGAAATCGATCTTGCCGTCATTGTCAACTGTGACATTCTCGAGAAGCGCATCACGACGGATAGCGTTGTAAATATCGGGCTCGCTCTCCTTGTCGAGATTGATAACCTTTGCATAACAGCCACCCTCGAAGTTGAAGACGCCGTTGTCGTCCCAGCCATGCTCGTCATCACCTATAAGCAGACGCTTCGGGTCGGTCGAGAGAGTGGTTTTGCCGGTACCTGAAAGACCAAAGAAGATTGCGGTGTTCTCACCGTTCTTGTCAGTGTTGGCCGAGCAGTGCATTGAAGCGATTCCCTGCTGGGGGAGATAGTAGTTCATCATAGAGAACATACCCTTCTTCATCTCACCGCCATACCATGTGTTGATGATGACCTGCTCGCGCGAAGTTGTATTGAACACAACGGCAGTCTCCGAGTTAAGACCAAGCTCCTTGTAGTTCTCTACCTTGGCCTTCGATGCGTTGTACACAACAAAGTCAGGAGTGAAGTCCTTGAGTTCCTCCTCGGTGGGAGCGATAAACATATTTGTCACGAAGTGAGCCTGCCATGCAACCTCCACGATGAAGCGCACTGCCATGCGGGTGTCCTTGTTGGCACCGCAGAAACGATCCACAACATAAAGCTTCTTGTTAGAGAGCTCCTTCACTGCGATTTCCTTAACAGCAGCCCAGGTCTTCTCGGTAACAGGCTTGTTGTCATTCTTATATTCCTCCGAAGTCCACCACACGTTGTCCTTCGAGTTCTCGTCGAGCACGATGAACTTGTCCTTGGGCGAGCGGCCGGTGTAGATACCGGTCATCACGTTCACAGCGCCCAGTTCTGTCACTACTCCTTTTTCAAAACCCTCAAGAGTGGGAAGGGTCTCTTCTTTAAAAAGCTCCTCGTAAGAGGGGTTGTAGATAATCTCAGTGGTGCCGGTGATACCATACTGAGTTAAGTCAATCTTGCTCATTTCCGTTTTATTAGAAAGATTTGTTGATATTGGTTGTTACTTTTCTTTTTTACCATGCGGCTACCGACATCGGCGTCCAATGTCCAGGCCGTTCACCGACAAATAACTCCCCTGTGACTAAGCCACAGAGAAACTTGTCGTAAGGACAAGGTTATTCATCCAACGCAAAGTTAATCTTATTTTCTTTAAACCCGCCAACTTTCATCCTTTTTTTATTTAAAAAATACCATTATTTTTGTTGTGTATGAGCTATGATCGCATCGACACCACACAACCACTCGCCGAAATCCTTTGGGCCGACGATGAGATAGACCTGCTGAGGCCTCATATCCTTTTCCTGTCAGCTAAAGGATACAGGGTCACACCTGTTCGGTCAGGAAACGATGCGATTACAGCGATAACCGCCGGCTCTCCTCGTTTCGATCTGGTTTTCCTCGACGAAAACATGCCCGGACTTTCAGGACTTGACACCCTCGATAAAATCAAGGCTTTGACACCGAACACTCCGATAGCGCTCATAACCAAAAGCGACGACGAACAGATCATGGACATAGCCGTAGGAAACCGCATAGCCGACTATCTGATAAAACCGGTAAATCCAAGCCAGATACTTCTGTCAATAAAGAAGGTGCTCCACAGCGACAGACTCATCACCGAAACCGATTCACGTCGCAGCCGTGAGCACTACCTCAGTCTCAACGGATCCATCGACAAGGCAGACTCTATTGAAGATTGGCAGAAAATCTACCGTATACTTGCCGAAAGCAGTGTAAGTCTCGACTCCACGCAATCCGACACCGCCACAATCTTCAACTCTATCATCGACCGCGCAAACAACGCGTTCTTCCGGTTTGTCAGACACAATTACGGACATTGGATATCAGCACGCGAATACGGCGACAACCCGATCATGAGCCCCGACGTTCTTGACAGAACGGTACTTCCACTCATCCGGCAGGAAAAACGTCCGGTATTCCTGTTGCTCGACAATCTCACGCTCAGCCAATGGATCATAGCCAAGTCGATATTTACTTCCCGATTCAACATCTCCGACGAAACACTCTACACCGCCATACTTCCCTCCTCGACCCAATATTGCCGCAACGCCATCCTCTCCGGACTGATGCCGCTTGATATTGCGTCAAGATTCCCCGAACTTTGGGTCAATGAGAAATCAAGTTCCGGAAAAAACCTCGCGGAAGAGACTATGCTGCGCGACTGGGCTGACAGACGGCAACTGAAAGACCGCACCATTTCCTATATCCACACCACCGACACCGCATCGATACGCCTGCTGTCTCGCTCTTTCAGAGAGACTGCCGCCTCGACCGACGACCTTACTGTAATCATCGTCAACTTTACCGACATGCTTTCTCACTCGGTAACCGACAATCCCATCCTCCGTGAGATCGCACCCGACGATGCAGCGTTCAGGTCGATATTCCTCTCCTGGCTGAGTCACAGCCCGCTGCGAAAACTAATAGAAAATATAGCCGATGCGCGACGCCCCATTGTTGTAACCACCGACCACGGCTCAATCAAAGTCACAAATCCGGTGCGCATATCCGCAGGACGCGATTCAACATCTGCCATGCGTTATAAAATAGGACGGAACATCTCATTTCCTCCCAAACAGACGTTCGAGATGCAACGACCGCACCAATTCCGAATTCCGGCCGGCATATCGTCATCATGCGTCATTGCCGGCCGACGCGACTTCCTCCTATACCCTAACGATTTTAACCGATACGCCGGAATGTATGCCGGCACCTACCAGCACGGAGGCATATCCATGCAGGAAATGATCCTACCGCTCGTCACACTTGTTCCAAAATGAAAGAAACTACATTCAAAATCTCAGCTGACTCTCAGTCAGCGATCGACCAGGCCGCCGACCTAATCCTTGAAGCTGCCGACGGTTGTTCGGTAATAGCATTCCATGGCGAAATGGGCGCCGGAAAGACCACCATAATCAGCGCGCTCGCAAAAGCTCTTGGAGTTGCTGCCGATGAAATCTCTTCGCCGTCATTCTCAATCGTCAACGAGTATCGTTCCGACGCCACTGCCGAACTAATCTATCACTTCGACCTATACCGTCTGCAGTCGATCGATCAGGCTGTCGAGATCGGAGTTGAGGATTATTTCGACTCCGGAGCACTGTGCCTCATAGAATGGCCAGATATAATCGACCCGCTGCTTCCTGTTGCAACAACTGATATTTTCATCAAAGTCCTCCCCGACTCATCAAGGGAGATACGCATTGTCAACCCTATCTGACATCACAGACCCGATGGAACTGACCCTGCAGCAATGCGACTCGACCAACACCGAGATGAAACGCATCATTGAATCCGGACGCTTTCTGCCTTCCGGGTCAACCGTCCGTGCCATCGCGCAGACAGCCGGACGCGGACAGAGAGGAAACTCATGGGAAGCCGAACCTGGCAAAAATCTCACATTTTCCATACTGTTGCGTCCCGGTGGACTACTGCCAAAACATCATTTTCTCGTTTCCGAAGCAATTGCGATAGCCACCGCCTCATTTCTGGCCGGTATAATAGGTGACAGCCACAAAGACACGGTAAAAATCAAATGGCCTAACGACATATACTTCGGCGACCGCAAAATAGCCGGCATACTCATCGAAAATTCACTGGGCATGTCCGGACAGATATTACAGACAATAGCCGGTATCGGAATCAACATAAATCAGCAGACATTCTCCGACTCGATCCCAAACCCTATATCCGTCAGAAACATTATAGGATCCGATCTCGATCTCGATACACTCATGCCACGCATCTCGAGATCCGTGACCGCTTTTGTCGACAGTCTTGCTCCCATCATTGCATCAGGCACATCGCTGACCGACTTTGAAAGCATGTACCACAGCTGGCTATGGCGTGCCGACGGATTCTACAACTGGCGCGACACAGCCTCCGGAGAGATATTCTCCGCCAAAATAGATAAAGTAATGTCAAACGGACAGATAATACTTCGACTGCACGACGACAATACCATAGGCTACATGTTCAAGGAAGTCGAAGCCGTCATTTGAGAAATTGCAACATATACCATGGAACATACACCTATAAAGAACTTCAACGACGAAAGAGACCTGCGTCTGCTCGAACTGCTTAGCCAGACCTTTGGAACAGTAAGTGCCGCGAGTACCGAAATAATCAATCTGGAAGCGATACTCAATCTACCCAAAGGCACGGAACACTTCGTCGCCGACCTCCATGGTGAGCACGCAGCATTCAATCATATTCTACGCAACGCATCCGGAAACATAAAGAGAAAAGTAACCGACCTATTCGGTAACTCGATGCGTGAATCCGACATAAGACAGCTATGCTCCCTTATCTACTATCCCGAAAAAAAGCTCGAGCTCATACGCATAGAGGAGCCTGATCTTTCCGACTTCTACAATATCACTCTCCACCGGCTGATTTCAGTCTGCCAGTCGGTCTCGTCAAAGTACACCCGCTCAAAAGTCCGCAAAGCACTGCCGCCAGAGTTTGCCTATATAATAGAGGAACTGTTGCATGAATCACCTTCCGACGAAGACAAGCAGGCCTACTTCTCGCGCATCATCGAAACAATCATTTCAACCGGACAGGCCGACGCATTCATTGTCGAAATGTGCAGGCTCATACAACGCCTTTCTATAGACCAGCTGCACATACTCGGCGATATATTCGACCGCGGCCCGGGAGCACACCTGATTCTCGACGATCTATGCTCCTACTCGAGGTTTGACATACAATGGGGTAACCACGACGCCCTTTGGATGGGCGCAGCGGCCGGAAACGACGCATGCATCGCCAATGTGCTGCGCCTGTCATTGCGCTATGCCAACCTGACAACTCTCGACGACGGCTACGGAATCAGTCTGCTACCGCTTGCGACATTCGCAATGGAGACCTATGCCGATGACCCGGCCACACAATTCCTTCCAATCACCGGACCAGAATCACGCATCGACCAAAAGACGTGTCAGCTTATAGCTCTCATGCACAAAGCCATCGCCGTAATCCAGTTCAAACTTGAAGGTAACCTCATTTCAAATCACCCCGAGTGGAACATGGAAAACCGGAAGCTACTGCACCACATCTCAGCCGATCGTCAGCAGATCTTTCTTCCCGAAGAAAACAATACGTTCTGTCTCAACGACACGAACTTTCCCACAATCGACCCGCAGGATCCCTATAGACTCACTTCAGAAGAGAAATCACTTGTCGAGAAACTGCATCACTCTTTTCGCGTGAGCGACAAACTGCGCCGGCACATGAAAGTACTGCTATCCAACGGCAACCTTTACAATGTGTGCAACTCAAACCTTCTCTTCCACGCTTCGATGCCGATCAACCACGACGGATCGTTCAAAAACGTCTTCGTCTTGGATGGACATTACTCCGGACGAAAGCTATACGACCGCATAAGCCATCTGTTGCGTGCGGCCTACAACGACGACGCGCCAGCCGAGACAAGGCAATATGCGAAGGACTACTACTGGTATCTATGGTGCGGTCCCGATTCGCCGCTATTCGATAAAAGCCGAATGACAACATTCGAGCGCTATTTTATTGATGACAAATCAACTCATATCGAAGAAAAAGGAGCTTACTATACTCTGCGTGACCGTGTCGATATATGCGAGATGATACTCGACGAATTTTCCGTTTCAGGAAAGCACCGGCACATCATAAACGGCCATGTTCCAGTAAAAGCCGTAAAAGGCGAGTCGCCAATACGTGCCGACGGAAGGCTCATGGTCATTGATGGAGGTTTCGCTGAAGCCTATCATAATAAAACAGGCACAGCCGGATACACTCTCGTATATCACAGCACAGGGTTTGTGCTCGTTCAGCACGAGCCATTCTCATCGGTCGACGAGGTAATCCGCACAGGATCCGACATTGCCGGAACAACCGTAATTGTCGAGTCTTCCGCCAAACGAATCAGAGTACGTGACACCGACAAAGGACGTGTGCTTGCCAACCAGATCAACGAGCTGAAAGCTCTTCTGCACGCCTATAGAAACGGCACTATCCCCGAACGCAAAAAATGAAACTGAGATACTTTGCCGACCGTTTTTACAACTACTTTTCAACTCGCATCCTCGGTGCGCGTGACCCTCATGACATTTTCAATACATTATCTGCCGAAGAGCTGACCTGGGCTAAAGACAGGGCTAAATACTGTTGTCCGCTAAATCCCGTAGCACACAGACAGTCATTCACCTTTTATCGCGACTCAGAGCGAGGCACTCTACAATTATCAGACCTCACATTCCCATTCTTCGCCAAAGGACCACGCCACAGCAACTATATTCTGGACCTGTTCAACACTCTCGCCTACTTTCCGCGCGATCTATGGGTAAATTATATATTCGGTGACATCACTGAGATCCCCGATATACCAACGTTTGTAAAAAGCAGACCTATATGTCCCGGCAATAACAACTCTGTTATAGTTCCACTCAACACACACCGCCACTTTCAGTGGGTTGATGACACCACACCTTGGATCGAGAAAAAATCCGCATGTGTCATGCGAAATCTTTGGGCCAACAAGAAACGCGCTGACATGCTTGATAAATGGCATGGAAATCCACATTTCGATCTCGGCATTACCGGCAATTTCGATGGAAGGCCCGAATGGACGGTTCAACCCATGACAAGGCAACAGCAACTCGGATTCCGCTACATAGCATGTATTGAGGGAAACGATGTAGCCACAAACCTCAAATGGGTGATGTCGAGCAATTCAATAGCCCTGATGCCGCGCCCCGAATTTGAGATATGGTTCATGGAAGGACGTCTGAAACCCGACTACCACTATCTCGAAGTAAAGCCTGATTACTCCGACGCTCTTGAAAAAATGCAATGGCTTGACAAAAATCCATCAAAAGCCGACGCGATCATCGCCAACGCACATGATTGGGTCAGCCGTTTCAGGAATCCGCGCGTCGAACTTGCCGCAGCCATTCTCACCGCAAGCCGCTACTTCCACGCCACCGGACAACTCTGATATTACCTACATCCTCACCGAGTCGGCATCCATTCGCTCAAGAAACGACTGGGTTATGGCTTTCACACGTTTCTCCATACCCTTCCGGTCAATAAAACCGTCCGCGATATTCTCACGCATCAGAGAATCCTTATTCAGATCAAAAACTCCTACGATCTCATCATCCGACCATTCGATTATATAGCAATCCTGCACAAATTGCGTGATATCTCCTTCCCTGTTAAAAGCCCATGTGTCCTCCCCGCTCGTTGCAAGCAGATTCTGTCCGAATGCCACAAACGGCTTATTATATCCTATGGCTGACAGAACCGTCGGCATTATATCGATCTGCTGGGCATAGCCCTCGTGATGTCCCGGCTTAAACACATTTCCCGACGGATCATAAAATATGATCGGAATTCTGTAGCGAGTGCCAATAGGAGTCTTGTAATAATCATGCTTCACCATCGGGAATCCATGGTCAGCCGTCAGAACAAACACCGTATTATCATACCATGGAGCACTCTTCGCCTTCTCAAAAAACTCTTTCAGAGCATTATCGGTATATGATACGCACTTATACATCGGCACCTCCGCATCATCCGGCCAACGGTCTTTGTATCGCTCCGGCACATTGAACGGATGATGAGACGACAAAGTGAATAATGTCGCCATAAACGGCTGTTTCATTTCTCCGAGTTTCATTGCAAAATATTGCATGAACTCTTCGTCCCAGATACCCCAGATGCCGTCAAAATCAGCATTGCCGCCGGTTCTGCTGTCCGACTCATACTCACTTCTGCCATAATACGAATCAAAACCTACGCTCTGGGCAAATGAGTCAAAGCCCATCGACCCGTTGGTTCCTCCATGAAAGAATGCTGTGGCATAGTCACCATGATTCTTTAACTCGTTTGGCAGACTTGTAAGATGATTCAGCGAATAAGGCGTGAGTATGAATGGTCTGCCCACCCTCGGTATCGACGCAAGCACCGCCGGCATCGCATCTATAGATGTCACAGCATTGCTGAATGATTCAGACCACGTGGTGCCGCGTTCTATCAGCGAATCCAGAAACGGCGTATATCCTGCATAATTCCCACCGTCAAGATGTCGGTTCAGCGCTCCCACATATTCTGCAGAAAAACTCTCAAGCAGGATCACCACTATATTCGGAGTTTTGCGCTCAAGCGAATCTGCCGGATAATGCTCCGGCGAGTAAATCGCATCAAGTTCTTCTTTGTCGAAATAATGTGGCACCTCAGGCGGTGTGTTGCCGATAGTACGTATAACCGTAAATGGAGTATTGAGCACCACAGATGTCTCGGTTGGAGATTTGGCGTAACGCGACGCGTCATTCACTGAAATCGGACGCGATCCGCTTGTCACACCACCGCCACGCATCGCAAGGACCGTAACACCCGCGCACACTGTAATCGACAGTATCCCGCTTACATAGTACCATCCGAGTGCGGTATGCTGACTAAGCGGCCGCGCTCGGCGGTATACCGCCGCAAGTCCGGCGATCATTGCCACTGCCGTCAGTACAAGCCACCATTTCGACAACATTTCTGACAGAACCACTCCCGCCACGTTGCTTTCATTGGCAAACTCACTGAACACCATGGCGCTCGTCCTGCCCCCGCGGTAAACATAAGCTGCGGCATCCCCGATATTCAGAACAATCGCCAATGAATTAGGAATCATATAGAGCCACTTCTCTATCCTCTGAATCAACACACTGCGGTCCTTCACATGAAATGGCAGCAGCACAAGCAGAAGATACGGAGCGTTCAGATAGAAGATCGCGGAAGAATCAAATACAAGTCCGGCTCTAAAAACACGAAAAATGTCATCCCACGCAAAACCGCCTGACAACGTGGCTGGATTAACGGCGATAAACAGAGCGCGGCACAATGTATAAGCCACATACGCCCAAAACAGATTCACAATCACTGCCGCCACACGGGGCAGACCCCTGCGGTTATCCCGACGACGCCGGCTCGGCTTGTACAGTCCTGGTGCCGACGGTGTCATGCCTCTCCTGCTGGTTTTGCGTTTTCCTGCGACTCACTGTACCATTGTGAGTACATCAGATAATTTCTTGCAATCTTCTGGTTCATTTCCTTTGCCTTTTCAGGCTCTACCATCTTTATGAACTTGGCGGGAGAACCGCCCCATAGTTCATGAGCACCGATTTTTGTGCGGGAAAGCACCACCGAACCGGCAGCCACAAGTGCACCCTCGCCCACTTCCACATCATCCATCACAACCGCACCCATTCCTATCAGAGCGAGATCATGGATCTTACACCCATGGAGTGTCACATTGTGCCCTACCGACACATCGTTGCCGATCTCGATAGTCGATTTCTGATAAAGCGTGTGCAATACCGACCCATCCTGTATGTTCACCCGGTCACCTATTCTTATGGAATTCACATCCCCCCGAAGCACAGTATTGAACCATATCGAACATCCGTCGCCTATCACGACATCACCGACTACAGTAGCATTTTCCGCAAGGAAACAATCCTTGCCTATTTTAGGCGCTATTCCGCGCAAAGGTATTATCAGAGCCATATCTTTTTTCAGGCAAAATAAATTCTGTTTTATATTATATATTGTGTTAAATGACCACTTCCACATCTTGACTGTTGCACCTCAGAGTCAGATCTGCACTGTAGCCTTCTCCAGCCACTCCCGCGACCTGTCGTCTTTAAGATACGGCATAAGCGATGACCGCACACGTTCATGATACCCGTTTAACCACGCACGCTCCTCCGCGGTAAACAAATCCATATCGATCAGCGAAGTGTCAAACGGAAACAGCGTTAACGTCTCAAACTTCAGAAACTGGGTTCCGTCGCCATGAGCCACAGGAGCAGCCTTCACTGTCAGTATGAGATTCTCACATCTCACACCATGCACACCCTCGCGGTACAGTCCGGGCTCGTCACTTGTAACCATACCCTCCGCTATAGGAGTCATGTTGTTATTGTTCCTTATTGTCTGCGGGCCCTCATGCACATTCAGAAAATGACCTACACCATGTCCTGTGCCATGAAGATAGTTATTCTGCCCGCGCCACACATATTGGTGGGCAAGCACATCAAGCTGAACGCCACGGGTGCCTGCCGGAAACACCGCCATGTCAAGCGCTATGGTTCCCTTCAGCACAAGTGTGAAATCTCTTTTTTGCAAAGGAGTAGGATCACCGAGCGACACAGTGCGCGTTATATCTGTCGTACCGTCAAGATATTGTGCTCCGCTGTCCACCAGAAGAAGATTGCCTCGCTTAAGCTCGGCATTACTCTCTTCAGTCGCCGAATAATGCACGATAGCTCCATTCGGTCCATGCCCGGCAATTGTATCGAAGCTCTCGTCAAAAAATAAATCCTGAGCACTACGCTTTTCTCTCAATATCGCGGCGACATCAAGCTCCGTTACCACCTTGCCCTCCGACATAAGATAGTCAATCTCTGCAAATGCCTCTATAAGCGCGACACCGTCGCGCACCATCGCACGGCGGAATCCCTCTATCTGCACGTCATTCTTCCGCGACTTCATCATGGCCACAGGGCTTTCACCATCAACAGCACGACCACCCAGCACATGCTCCACAACCGCAGCCGTCCGGCTTGGGTCTATAAGCACACGCTCATCCATATCGAGTCCTTCGAGAAAATCAAGCACACTGTCATATGACCGTGTCCTCACTCCAGCCATGCCAAGATGCTCCGAAACCTCATCCGTCAGCTTATCGGGATCCATGAAAAGCACACAGTCCGACACCCCCACATAAAGAAAACCGGTGGCAACAGGATTGCACTTCACATCTCGCGCACGCACATTAAGACACCATGCAATCTCATCGAGTGCCGAGATAAACACCGACTTGACCTGCCTTTCAGCAAGCACCTCCCTTATGCGGCCGAGCTTTTCACCGGCACTCTCGCCGGCATACTTAAGTTCATGCACAAAAGCCTTCCCTTTTGGAAGTGCGGGACGGTCAGGCCAGAGCTCGTCAACCGGATCAAACGCAAAATCCAACGAGAGGTCATATTGCTGAAGAGCATTTTCCATGCCACGGGCTGCATCCGCCGAGATAAACCACCCGTTGACGCCCACCTTGCCGCCACGCACCATATTAGCCGCAAGCCATGCATTGATCGAAGGCGTACCCGCCAGGCCATCCTTCATAAGCTTGATACCACTGCCGGCAAGCTGGACTGACGCCTGTATGAAATATCGGGAATCGGTCCACAACAAAGCCTCCGACAATGTAACAACCAACGTGCCTGCCGATCCCGTGAAACCCGAAAGATACCGGCGCGACTGCCAGTGAGACGAAAGATATTCACTCTGGTGAGGATCACTCTGCGGTATCACGGCAGCCCCTACTCCACACCTTGTCATCACCTCTCTGAGCGCTCCAAGACGCTCCGCAACGCTATTTTCCATAAAACACGACTCTCATGATCAATATTATAAATATCCCCTCCTTATATCCTCAAGACCCCCTCAACCCTATGCAAACATAGTGAAAAAAACACACAACACGACAAAAATGGCCAAACTCGCAAAAAAAAGTCCGTTTTTTTTTGGCAGAACAAAAAAAGGCTATATCTTTGCAAGCGATTTCACGGGCGATCAACCACGCCCGAGGTCATTAAGAGATCATTTAAGACGCCTCTTTAGCTCAGTTGGCCAGAGCACGTGATTTGTAATCTCGGGGTCGTTGGTTCGAATCCGACAAGAGGCTCACTGAGTGAGTAGACCAAAAATTCTATTACACTCCAAGGGCGAATACCAGAGTGGCCAAATGGGGCAGACTGTAAATCTGCTGGTTTATACCTTCGGTGGTTCGAATCCATCTTCGCCCACACATCAACGGATCCAAAGCGGGGTCCAGACTTAAAACCCCTTGTAGGGGTTTTCTCAACTATGAGAGTTCCAATCCCCGCTGAATCCGGAATTATGCGGAAGTAGCTCAGT